>NZ_JANHKS010000027.1 GCF_028682175.1 Pseudomonas putida
CTTTTAGTGAAGGTCACACAATTTTCGCTGAAGCGTTCACCTGAACGAGTCGGCCACAGAATTTCTTGACGACCATAGAACATTGGAACCACCTGATCCCATCCCGAACTCAGAAGTGAAACGATGTATCGCCGATGGTAGTGTGGGGTTTCCCCATGTGAGAGTAGGTCATCGTCAAGATTCAATCCCAAAACCCCTGTCTGCTGACGCAGACAGGGGTTTTGTTTTTGCGCCTGGAAAATGCTCAGATCCCCAACCGCCTTCGCGGGCGAGCCCGCTCCCACAAGGGTCGAGGCGCCGCCGATTTCTGTGGGAGCGGGCTCGCCCGCGAAGGCGTCATTACCGACACCACCGCAGCGCCTGACTCACCGCCATCGCGGGCAAGCGCGCTCCTACAGCGATCGTGCCGCCCACCCCGCCGGCAAGCCGTGCCGCTACGCAGGCAGTTATTATTCGCCCACAAAAAAGCCAGCCACCGTCTCCGATGGCTGGCTTGATCCAGGGCTACACCTCTCAGCCAAACAGCTTCTGCACGTTACTCATTGCGTCATCGGCAAACCCCTGCAGGAATGCCTCGAACTCGTCTGCGCTCATCGTATTGCCCACAGCAGGCTCAGCGATGATGGTCCAGGTGGCAATGCTGCCAGCATCCCCTGCAGGCACCACCGTCATCGAGGCCCAGAGGTTGCCGACGCCCAGGTTGTTGTGGATGGTGGTCCAGGTCATCGACAGGGCGCTGTCGTCACGCGAGTTCAATTGCTCGACCACCTCCAGCCCGCCTTCCTTGAATTTCTTGTGACGGACCGAGCCCACCCCATTGCCGATCACTTCAATGCTGGCCAGCGCCGGGATGAAACGGGTAAAGCCACCGAAATCGCCGACCACCTTCCACACGTCCTTGGCCGGCGCCGCGACCTTGACCGATGACACCACCGGCGTACCCGCAGGGTTGCTCACCAGGGTGTCGGGTTTGAGCGGCTGGATCTGGTTGATTGCGTTCATGTCGTTCTCCATTACGTAGTTGGGTATTGCGTTGGGTAAAGTCAGATGAAGTCGATTTCCCGGAGGTAGTCGCAGCCCTTGCGCAGCAACGCAGGGGTTTTCTGCGGGTAGCGCTCGCCCATGCGCTCAACGCCGGCCAGGGCGTTCTGGTAGGCGATCATCGAGATGTCGCCGATGTCTTCCTCGAAGCCGTCCAGGTAGAAGCCGAGCACGCCGAACAACGCGTTCTGGCTGTCGACCCGGTTGAGCTGGGTCTGCCAGTGCGCCACGCTGACCATCTCGAACTCGCGCCCCGCTTCACGGAACGCATCGACGTAACCGCTCCAGCTGAGAGGCTCTGGGTTATGCAGGTTGAAAACCGCGCGGGCAGGGTGATAGCGGCTGCTGTGAAAGCCGATGAAGCGCGCCAGGAAGTCCACCGGCATCAGGTCGAAGGTCATTGAGAAGTCCGGCACCTGGCCCAGCTGCATCGAGCCCTTGAGCATCAGCATCAGTCGGTTCTTGTGCGGCTGGCAGACGCCTGTGACGCTGTTGAACGCGATGTTGCCGGGCCGATAGATGTTCACCCACGCCCCAAGCTCCCGTGCCTGCTGCAGGATGCGCTCGGCGACCCACTTGGACAGGTTGTAGCCGTTCTTGATGTAGATCGGCGGCGTCTCGGCTGCAGGGGCTTCAAGCACGCTGCCATCGGCGGCCACCGCACTCGAGGCCGACAGCGTCGAGACAAAGTTGAAGACCTTCTTGCTGCGCCCCTCGCACAGGCGCAGGCATTCGAAGATCGGCGCCACGTTGTCCCTGGCGAGCGTCTCGTAGTCCTGCACGTGATTGACGTTGGCTGCGTTATGCACCAGCGCACCGAACTCGCGATCCAGGCGCTCGTACACCTCATCGGCAAGCCCCAGCTGAGGCCGTGTCACGTCAGCGGCGTACACGCGCACCCGGCTGAGGTCCAGGTGTTCCAGGCGGTTCTCGCGCAGCGCATCGATGAAGCGGTCGCGGGCCGTCATTCCGCCGCCTTCACGCACCAGACACGCCACTTCGGTTGCGCCCCACGCCAGCAACGCCTGGACGATATGCACGCCGAGAAATCCGTTGGCGCCGGTGACAATCACCTTGTGCACATCACCCAGCTTGCCCACTGGCAGGATCGGCAAATCGAGCGGCCTGGTGGCGTCCTTGATCGCCTGTGGGCTGACGGTCCAGCTGGATGCCCCGTCGCTTTCAATCAGCGACGCCAGGTTGATCAGCGTCGGCGCTTCGATGAAGCGGTTGATGGGAATGCTGCGTCCGAACTGCTCGCGAATCCCCAGCAGCATCTGCGACAGCAGGATCGAGTGGCCACCCAGATTGAAGAAGCTTTCGTCGGTGGAGATATCCCCCGGCGGCAGCTCCAACAGTTCGGCCCACAAGGCCAGCAGCTGCCGCTCGTTGTCGGTGGCGGGTTCACGACGCGGTGCCTGCTCGATCATGTTCACTGGCAATTGCAGCAGTGCCTTGCGATCGATCTTGCCGTTCTGGGCGAAGGGCATCTTCGCCAGTTCCGTATAGGCGGCAGGGCGCATGTAGTCCGGCAGTAGCCGTTCGACGTGGGCCTTGAGCAGATGCCGCGCCGCATCCGGCTCGACCCCGCGAGGTTGTGCCAGAAACGCCAGGATGCGCCGATGCTCGTCGACCACCACCGCCACCTGCCGGTACAACTGGCTGTCGCGCAGGCAGTGTTCGATCTCTTCGGGTTCAACGCGAAAGCCGCGGATCTTCACCTGATTGTCTCGCCGTCCCGACAGCTCGACACCCTCGTCGGTCCACTTGCCGATATCACCGGTGCGGTAGGCACGCAGGGTTTCGCCGTCACCCAGGGCAATGTGCACATAGCGCTCATCGGTCAATGTCGGGTTATGGATATACCCCAGGCACACCCCAGGCCCTGCGATGTACAGCTCGCCCGGTGTCTGTTCGGCTACCGGCTGCATCTGCTCGTCGAGAATCAACAGCTGGCTGTTGGCAATCGGACGGCCCAGGTTGCGATTGCTACTGCCGGGCTTGAATTGCCCGGCGGTGATCAGCACCGTGGCCTCGGTCGGGCCGTACAGGTTGTGGAACCGGCATTGCGCGGCCAGGCGCTCGATGACGTAGGGCTCGCAGACGTCGCCACCGGTCATCAAATGCCCGAGACGCAGCGGCTGCTCCATCGGCAGAATGCTGAGCAAGGCGGGCGGCAGGAAGGCGTGAGTCAGGTTGTCGTCGAGCAGATCGCGCAGCTGTAACGGGTCACGACGCTGATCTTCGCTGGCGACCACCAGCTCGGCACCGCTGAGCAGGGTCGGGAAGATGTCGATCACCGAAGAGTCGAAACTCAGGGTCGAGAACTGCAACACCCGGCTGTGCTCCGACAGCCCCACATATTCGGCGTACCAGGCCGTGAAGTGGCTCAGGTTGCGCTGGCTGAGCATCACGCCCTTGGGATGCCCGGTGGTGCCTGAGGTGTACAGCGCCATGCACGGCGCGAGGCTGTCGGGGCGCTGAGTCATCAGCGGTTCAGGGCCGGGCGTGGCCTTGATGGCGCTGATGTCCAGCCCCGGCACACAGCCCCCCGCCAGTGGATGCTGACCGTCGTGCAGCAACAACACCGCTGCACTGTTTTCCAGGATGTACTGCTGACGTGGCAGTGGCTGGCTGGGGTCAAGAGGCAGGTACACCGCTCCCAGACCCAGGATGGCGAGAATCCCTGCGAACAAAGCCGTCGATTTGGGCAGGCAAATGCCGATCACGACCGGTTCATTTGACGCCCCCAGCAGCGGCCTGATCTGCGCCTTAATCGCCACGCTGTGCGCGCGCAATGCGTCGTAGCTGATGCGCTGCCCGTCGATGTTCAGCGCACACCGTTCGCCGAAGGCGCTGAAGCTGGCGTCGAGTCGGGCCGTCAGCGGCACCTGGGCGATGCTCAGCAGATGGGGCTGCGCGGTATGATTGAAGCGGTGTTCGAAGGCCAGGCGGTCCAGTTGCTGCAACCCTTCCTGCCATTCGCTCTGCGGCGGCAGAGCCGATTCGGCCCGGGTGAAATGCTCGCCGTCACGAGAGAACCGGCTGACCATCAGCGCGACGCTGTCGATCAGCGCGGCCACCGCAGCGTCACGCAGCATGCGCCCATTGCCCGAAGGCTGGGCCGGCATCGTTTCGCGCAGTATCAACCGCTGCGCCGTCGCGCTGCCATACCAGCACAGCAATTCCAGCCGTGGCAGGCCCTGCGCCAGATCGGGCGTCAGGCCGACCCGCAAACCCAGATGCACGCGGCTGCTGAAGGCCTGCAGGCGGGTGCTGTTGAGGTCCAGCGTGCCGTCTTCGATCAGCATCGAAGGGCTTTGCAACGCGCTGTCATCAAGTGCCTGCGCGTCGGCAAGGTGGTGTATCAAATGGCCGTGGCTGTCGAGCTCGGCGCTGAGTTCGCTCAAGGCCCTGCTATGGCCGATGAGCACGATCTCCAGGCGTTTCATAGCGCGCCTCCTGCTGGCAGATAGTCAGCCAGCGCCTGTTGCACACAGGAGGACTCGAGCATCGAGCTGGTCTTGAAAAAGCGCACGATGTTGCCCACCAGCGGGTGATGGCGGTTGATCGGGAAGCACATCGCCTGGGTTTCATCACGAAGCGCCTGCCTGACGGGCTCGGAGACCGCGAGATGATCGATCAGCACGAAGTCGAAGGACTTCTGAATGTCATTGGTCAAATATTGAGCAATGAACACCGGCATGATCTGCGCTATGGTGGCGCGGTCTGCTTCAGGCGCGGCGTGCCAGTAGATGCGCACCAGCCGCGCCCAGAAGCCCGAGTGCCGGCCTTCGTCGAGCAAATGGTCGGCCATCAGCCCCTTGATCGATTGCTTGACCGTGTCGTCCTTGGCAAACGCCGCCACATCGTTGGTAACAGTGTTCTCGGCAATGGCCACGCAGATCAGCTCGACGGCGCTGCGCAGGTGCTCGGGCGCCAGGGCCAGTGCGGCAGGGATGGCGCGGCTGAGTTCGATCTCGAGGGGCAGGTGGATGGGCTCGATGCCTGTCAGGGCAATGGTCTGCTGCATGAAGTCCATGGCCACCAGCGCGTGGTAATCCTCGTCCACCACCACCGTCATGGCGTCGTAGCGGCAAGCGAAGGGGAAGCGGATCGCGAAGTTATCCTTGGCGATGCTGCGGGCGGTCTTGTCGACGATCTCGGTCTCGAAAATCACCACATCGTTGATGAACTTGTACAGGCTCTGGATCAGCGCGAAATCACGCAGGTGCGGGCATTCGCGGGTGAAGGTTTCGCTGAGCACCAGCGGTTGGCGACTCAAGGGGTAGATGAGTTTTTCGTCGTTCTCGACGATGCGGCGCGGGCGAGTGCGGATCGTGGCACGGCCTTCCCAGGCGTCGACGAAAGACAGATAGTCTTCGGCTTTCATGGTCTTGTCCCTGTGCGGTGAGCGGAAGAGGGGGCCGCCGGTGGGCGGCTCATGCGCTGACTTGCAGTGCGGGGTTGCGCATGCTTACGCGCAGGGCATCCCACAACGCGATGCGGCTCTCCACGGCGGCGATGGCGGCGGCGTAGACCTCGTGCTCGCGCTGCGCATCGCCGTCGACCAGGCGCGCCAGCAGCGACTCGGCGGCCGGCCCGTGATCCTCGGAATCGACTTCGATGTGGCGTTGCAGGTAGTAGCGAAAGGTCGGTGCCTGGTGGGCGGTGATGCCCCAGTCGTCGAGAATGCTCTGGAACATCAGCGGGATGACGCTCTCGCGGCCATGCAGGAACGCGGCCGCCACGCTGTGGGCCGGGGCCTCCAGCGCTGTCGCGAGGGTGTCGCGAACGAAGCGGATGGCCGCCCGGTCGGCGTCGACGCTGTCCAGCGCGGTGTCGACATGCACACCCTCCTGCTGCAGCGCGATGAAGCGTTCGATATTGGCGGTGCTCGCGCCGACTTCACGCATGGCGTCCAGGTACAACTCGAAATGGCTGTAGTGGCCGTGATCGACGCGGTCGTCTGACTCCTCCCCCAACACGATTTCATTGATCAGGCGCGCAGCCTTGGGGTCCTTGGGCGGCAGCCAGGGCAAGCGGGTGCAGGTCAGCTCCTGTTGCAGGCGCTTGGTCAGTGACATGAAGTCCCAGACGGCAAACACATGGGCCTCCATGAAGCGCCGCAATACCGCCAGAGAGTCGATTTCGGAAAAGATCGGATGAGCGCTTAGTTCAGACTTCTTACGGTTCAATAGTTGTTGTTGGGTCTGCATGTTATGGCGTCCTTGATGTGGGAAAGTTCTGTGCGGTCCAGACGTCGGTGTGGCCTGCTTCATAGAGTGCTTGCGCAAGTTTCATTAAAGACAGGCGAGCGCAGGCCGCGAACAGATACTTCGTCAAATGGTCAGTTGGATGATCAGCCAAATGCCCGTGGCATAGGCTTCGCGTGGCTACAAGGCTCTGGGTGCCGTTGAAATTCCGGCGCCTGGCAGTTGGCGACGAGAAAACGTTAAATCACTTTTTAATAACTTATCAAATAGTTTTTTACTTATTTTAAAGTGTATGAAAACACGGCGCGAAGTGGGCTGATAAAACTATTGAAATAAGTTTTATTGAGATGAGCGCAACCCTTCCAACTCACTGGAGTCAGAATTGATAGCAATGAACGAATGCCTCGTTCAGCATTGCGCGTTAACTGAATAATCGAATAAGAAGGAATTTTGTGTGGGCGGCGTTGTTAGGCATCCCGATACGACCGCACCCGTTGTACTGCTCCTTTTATTGCTCCATGAAAGTGACCTGTTGCGCGCCTGACTGCAGGCGGGTCCGTTTGGCGAGTGTGCCTGAAACACAGGAATGCGCAGGCTTAACGCTGGCAGAAATCACAGGGGGTGCAATGGGCGGGATGGTCGCAGGAGGGGGTGAATCGGCAGAGGGCGCTCACCGCCGGGGCTCAGACGTCGAGCAGCCCCAGGTGAGTGTTGATGATGTGCAGCAGGCGAGTGCGCTGCGAGGTGAGGAAGTCATGGTTGCCGAGCACTTCGATCAGCTCGAATTCGCGGCGGGTGAACTCGCGCCAATTCATCATGCTGGCGGCGGTGTCGCGTGCGTCGTCGCTGCCGTAGAGCGCGGTCAACGGAATGTTCAGCCCTTCGTCCGGGCGATGGGACCACAGCTCGGAGAGTTTCAGGTCGCTGCGCATGACCGGTTCGAACAGGCGCATGAGCTTGCTGTCATGCAGCACCGACTCGGGAACGATGCCGAGCCTGGTCAGCGCCTGGATGAAGTCGTCCTTGGGCAGCGTGTGCAGGTAAGGCCGGGCTTGCTGGCTGTCGGGGCTGCGGCAGCCGGAGATGAACAGATGGCGGGTCAGGCCCGGGGAGTGGGCTTGCGCCAGGCGCGCCATCTCGTAGGCGATCCGGCCGCCGAAACTGTGGCCGTAAAAGGCGTGGGGTTCGTTCAGGTAGGGTTCGAGGGCCGGAAAGGCGTCCTCGAGCAGCGGCGCCCACTGATCGTAAGGCGTTTCCTTGAGGCGGCTGCCATGCCCGGGCAGGCGCAGTGTCACAAGCTCGATGTGATCGGCCAGGCCACGTGACCAGTCACGAAACAGCTCGGGATCGGCCCCGGCATCCGGAAAACAGATCAGGCGCGTGCGGATAGGCTGTCCGGAACTGACCACCATCAGCCATTTGCTTTTCGCGGCGTACACTCGCAATCCCCGGGCCTGCGACGGCAAGCCAGCTACTACCGTGGGGCCGGGTCCTTCGGCGCTGGCACCGCAACAGGCGATGCCGTATCAGCCCCATGCCCAATCCGGTCGATGACCGCGAGCAGAGGCGCGAATGCTGGACCGTGAACAGTCGCCGTTCACGGTCGTTGAACCCTCACTGAGCGAGGGCGCGCTTCCTTGACGCCGAGGCGGGTCTGGCGACTTCCGCTGGACGGCTTTTCAGATAGTTGTTGATGGCTTCCACACCGCGGTTCAAGTGGTGGGTGAGGGCGCTGACCGTTGATTCGGCGGCGCCGGCCTCGGCCATCTGCAGCAGTTCGTAGTGGTCGTGCTGGGAGAGCTTGCCCAGGCCCATGTGCTTGAGATTGAAGCGCAGGAAGCGCTCTTCTTCGTTCAGACCGTCTTCGACCAGCTTGAGCAGGCGCTTGTTTGGCGCACGGCTGTAGAGCGCCATGTGAAACAGGCGGTTGAGCGTGCCCATCTTGGCGTAGTCGGTTTCGATCTCCAGTTGCTCGATGTAGCCGCGGGCACGGGCGATGTCTTCGGCGGTCAGCAGCGGGATCGACTGACGCAGGGCTTCGGATTCCAGCAGGATGCGCAGGGCATAGGCGTCGGTGGCGTCTTCATTGATCAGGGGAGCGACGACCGCGCCCTTGTGGGTTTCGACCCGCAACAGCGACTGGGCTTCGAGCTGGCGCAGGGCCTCGCGCACGGGCATGCGGCTGACGCCAAACAGCGTGGCCAGCTCCTGCTGACGCAATGCCATGCCCGCCGACAGTCGGCCGTCGAGGATTGCGCTGCGCAGTTTTTCCTCGATCACGGCGCGTGCCAGATGTGCAGGAGGCTGTTCGTCCCCCAGGATTTCCCGCAGAAATTGCTCTCTCTCAGTCCTGCGCATCGATTACTTCTTCTTCATTGTTCAAATATTGGATCCAATGGAACACTAGAAGCCCCGGCTTACCTTGTCAAACTTTGTAACATCCTCGGTTCTGTCGCGGCAGACCGCATTCTACAAGGCTTTGTGGCGAGAATGTGCGCACCGTGTTCTATCCTTTGAACGATACAAGGCGTCGGAAAACGGTCGCCTGGACGTGGCATTTTTACGTTCACTCCGGCAGACATTCGAAGTCATTGAATTGCAAGCCAATGATCGCCAGATGCCATTATTGTCCTCGGTTGGAGGCTCGCTATCGAGTACCTCCGGTCGATCCCATGGATAGAGAACTTTGGCGACCCGCTGCGCTTTCGACCGGCTTGCACGCAGGTGCTGTCAGTTATTGCTGACGGGCATCGTGCTGGCTGGTTTTGCCTACGCCGATTGGGACTTTTCCCTGATTGTGCGGCGGGCCAGCGCACTGTACGGGCCATCGGTGGAGGGGCGGCACCGTGTCGATGAATGGAAAGCGATGCTGGGCGGGCACAAACCGGCCGGTGATCTGGAAATGCTGGAGCGCGTGAACCGGTTCTTCAATGGCGAACTGCGGTATGTGGAGGATATCGATCTGTGGCACATGGACGATTACTGGACCACGCCCGTCCAGGCGCTGTGGAAGGGCGCAGGCGACTGTGAAGATTTCGCCATCGCCAAGTATTTCAGCCTGCGGCAATGGGGAATGCCCGCAGACAAGCTGCTGATTACCTACGTCAAGGTGCTCAATCCGGAGCGGGCACACATGGTCCTGACGTACTACCCCGACGCAGACGGCGAGCCGCTGGTGCTCGACAGTCTGGTCGACACCATTGAACCTGCCGATGCGCGCAAGGACCTGTTGCCGGTGTACGCCTTCAACGGGGAGGGCGTGTGGTTGCCGGATGCGACGGACAGCACCATTGGCAGTAACAGCATTGCGGGGGATATCAAACAGCTGTCCCGCTGGCAGGACGTGTTGAACAAGATGAAAGCCGAAGGTTTTCCGGTCGAGGGCAATACGCCCTGACCCATCCGACAGAACAAGGATTGACCCATGACCCTGTTCAAACAGCTGTTGATCGCCATTTGCCTGTTCATGCTGGTCGCCTTCAGCGGCGGCTTCATGGTCAGCCTGGAGAGCTCGCGTAACCAGTACGTTAATCAGCTGCGCTCCCACGCCCAAGATGCGGCCACCGCGCTAGCCCTGTCGCTGACGCCTTCGGTGGACGACCCGACCATGATGGAACTGATGGTCAGTTCGATCTTCGACAGTGGCTACTACGCGCGCATTCGCGTGGTGAACCCTGCAACGGGCAAGGTCCTGGTCGAGCGCAGCGCCATGCCTGCCGCCACGGCACCGGACTGGTTCATCAAGCTGATCGCGCTGGAGCCGGCCGGGGCCAGTGCGATCATCAGCCGCGGCTGGCGCCCGGCAGCGCGGGTCGAAGTCGTCAGCCACCCGATGTTCGCCATCGGCAAGCTGTGGCAAGGCGCGCTGGGCAATCTGGGCTGGCTGGTGCTGTGCGGGGCGATCAGTTTCCTGTTGGGCGCCTGGCTGTTGCGGCGCCAGCTCAGGCCGCTGGACTACATGGTCGAGCAGTCCCAGGCGATTGGCCGACGGGAATTTCTCAGCTTGCAGGAGCTTCCCGCCACCCCCGAGCTGAGGCGGGTGGTACAGGCCATGAACCAGATGGTCGACAAGCTCAAGGCGCTGTTTCATGAGCATGCCGAGCGCACCGAAAAACTGCGGATCGAATCCTACGAAGACAGCCTGACCGGCCTTGCCAACCGGCGTTACTTCGACATGCGCCTGGATCAGCACGTCAGCCAGGTCGAGGACGCCCGCTCGGGGTATCTGCTGTTGATGAGGGTCAACGACCTGACCGGCCTGAACGAGCGGCTGGGGGGAAAGAAAGCCGACGCATTGCTGGTGGCCGTCAGCGATGTGCTGGTGCGCCAGTGCTTCAACCATGCCGAGGCGCGGCACCTGATCAGCCGGATTCGCGGCGGCGAGTTCGCGGTGCTGGCGCCGGGGCTGGTCAAGGAAGAAGCGCTGCAACTGGCCCGCGAGCTGGAAACAGCGCTGAAAAGCCTGCGCGGCACCGGCGCTTCGGACGTCAGCCCGGCGGCCTATATCGGCCTTGCGCCCTACACCCCCGGTGATTCGGCGCAAACCCTCATGGGCCTGGCCGACCAGGCGATTTCCCAGGCCGAAACCCAGACCGGGCAGATCTGGCACTGCATCGAGCATGGCGCGGTGAACAGCCTTGAGGACGATCATCACGCCTGGTACGAATTGCTCGACCAGGCCCTGACCGAGCGCCGCTTTCAGTTGTTTTTCCAGCCGGTCATGGATGCCCGTGATGAAAGCCGGGTGCTGCATTTCAAGGTGCTGTCACGGGTGATCGATGAGGAATCACAAACCCTGCCCGCTGGCCGTTTCCTGCCCTGGATCGAGCGCTTCGGCTGGTCGGCGCGGCATGATTTGCTGATGCTGGAAACCGTCTTCGAGCAACTGCCCCGGCACGACCAGATGCTGGCGCTGAACCTGTCGGCGGCGACCCTCTCCGATCCCGGTGCGCTGAACGAGGTGATGGAGGTGTTGAAGCGCAACGGACATCTGGCCCACCGGCTGATTCTGGAAATCGGCGAAGAGCAGGTGCCGGATCAACAGGAGCTCGAAGACCTGACCCGACGCCTCAAGGACCTGGGTTACTCACTGGCCCTGCAGCATTTTGGCGGGCGCTTCAGCATGATCGGCAACCTGTCGAGCCTGGGCCTGGCGTACCTGAAGATCGAAGGCAGCTACATCCGCGCCATCGACCAGCAGCGGCACAAGCGGCTGTTCATCGAAGCCATCCAGCGCGCGGCGCACAGCATTGATTTGCCGCTTATTGCCGAGCGGGTGGAGACGCAAGGGGAGTTTGTGGTGTTGCGGGAGATGGGGATTGCGGGGGTTCAAGGGCAACTCTTCGGCGACCCCGCGCCGTGGGAGTAAACCTTGTAGGAGCGCGCTTGCCCGCGATGGCGGTGTGTCAGCCAAATGAAATGGCACAGACAGATAGCAATCGCGGGCAAGCGCGCTCCTACAGCGCGTTTATTTAGAGATAGCGCCCTGTCACAAAATGCTGCACATCATTGAAACCCGGCGTCGAGGCGTGGCCCGGGGTCACCAGGGAATCGATGAACGCCTCGTCTTCGGCGGTGATCTTCACGCTCAGCGCCTTGGTGTAGCTGTCCCACTGCTCTTCGGTGCGCGGGCCGACGATGGCCGAGGTCACGGCCTGGTTGTTGAGCACCCAGGCGATGGCGAATTCCACCAGGCCGACGCCCTTGTCCTTGGTGTACTGCTGCAGTTTCTGCGCAATGTGCAGCGACTCGGTTCGCCATTCGGTTTCCAGAATCCGCTTGTCCTGCCGCCCTGCGCGGGTGCTGCTGTCGGGGGTGACATCGGGTGCGTACTTGCCGCTGAGCACGCCCCGGGCCAGCGGGCTGTAGGGCACCACACCCAGCCCGTAGAACTTCGCCGCAGTGATCTGCTCAAGCTCCGCCTGGCGGTTGACGATGTTGTACAGCGGCTGGCTGATGACCGGCTTGTCCACACCTAGGCGCTGGGCGACGTTGACCACTTCAGCGATGCGCCAGCCACGGAAGTTCGACACGCCCCAGTAGCGGATCTTGCCTTCGCGAATCAGATCGCCAATGGCCGAAACCGTCACCTCCAGCGGCGTGCTGTGGTCTTCCTTGTGCAGGTAATGGATGTCGATGTAATCGGTGTCCAGACGACGCAGGCTGGACTCGATCTCGTTGAAGATGTGCTTGCGGTTCAGGCCGCTGGTATTGGGCGCGGTGTTGCCCGAGCTGCTGCCGACCTTGGTGGCCAGCACCCACTCGCTGCGGCGCGAGGCGATGGCTTCGCCGACGATTTCTTCCGAACGGCCGGCGTTGTAGACGTTGGCGGTGTCGATGAAATTCACACCTTCATCCCAGGCCTTGTCGATGATGCGCAGGGATTCTTCGGTGCTGGTCTGCACCCCGAACATCATGGAGCCCAGGGTCAGCGTGGAAACCTTCAGGCCGGACTGGCCCAGCGTACGGTAGATCATTGCTCGATATCCTTTTCGTCAGGGAAGTGGAAATCAGGACAGCTCTAGACCGGACATACTCGCCTGTTCGAGACGGATTTGAAAAGTGACAAATTCAAACAGGTTTCACCGGACCTGTAGGAGTGAGCTTGCTCGCGATTGCGGTGTGTCAGGCAAATGAAATGGCACAGACAGACTGCTATCGCGAGCAAGCTCACTCCTACAAGGTTTCGGCGGGGATCAGATGGGGAGGTCAGGATGCGTGAGCTTTGCACGCCGCCCCGCGAGAAAGCACAGCGTCCCTCCCACCGCCGTGAGCCCCGCCAACACATAAAACATCGTTGGTGCTGGCGAATTGATCAATAAATAACCGCAGATCACCGGGCTCATGGCGCCGCCGAATGCCGCGAGGTTCTGCGCGCCCAGGTAGCTGCCGCGCAGATGCTCGGGGGCGATGGTGTCGACGAACAGGTACTCGGCCGGATAGATGATCATCTCGCCCAGGGTGAACACGAACATCGCCGCGCACCAGGCCAGGGTGGTCTGGGCGAAACTGAAGCCGAACAGGCCGAGGGCGAACAGCGCAGTGCCCAGGCAGATCCAGTACGGCAACTGCTCGCGCTTGAGAAAACGGCCGATCTGGTACTGCATCAGAATCACCGTGATCGCGTTGCACGCCAGCACGGCGGAGAGGATTTTCAGTGCCTGTTCCGAGGTGTGGGTGACCAACAGGAACTGCGAGAGGTACAGCGTGTAACGCCCATGCACGATGGTGCTGAGCAGGCTGCCGCCGGTGAATAGAATCAGCGTGCGGTCGTTCTTCAACGTGGCGAGGGTGTCGAGAAAGCTGCGCGGCTGGTTCTCGTTGTCCGCCACGGTCGGCGGAATGCCGATCATCAGGAACACGCTGCCGAAAGCGATGGCCGCAGCGATGAAAAAGGGCGCCAAGGGCAGTTGTCCGGCAATCAGTACGCCGAGCATGGGACCAGTGGCGTAGCCGATGTTGGTCAGGGTGTAGCGCAGGGAAAACACCTTGGCGCGCTGGCCGATGGGCAGGTTCTCACTGATGATGGCTTTGGAGCCGATGAGAAAGAGTGCCGACGCGGTTTCGGTGATGACCAGGGTCAGGGTGGTCAGGTAGACGTTGCTGGCAAAGGTCAGCAGGGTGAAGCCGATGGAGCTGGAGAGCATCGCCAGAATCAGCAGCTTGCGCTTCTCCAGGCGGTCGATGATGTAGCCGCCGTACAGCCCCAGCAGCGTCGCGAGAAACACCGCGATGCCCATCAACAGCCCGACGTCCTGCTGGTTCAGGCCCAGCTTTGTGCTCAGGAACAGCGTGAGCAAGGGACTGGTCATCGCCCGGCTCATGACGATGGTCAGCGAACAGACCATCAGGCGACGGATGACGAGGGAGTAGGTGGCCACTGTTGTTCTTATGTCCTTGTTTGAACATGACGCCGATCCTGTAGGAGTGAGCTTGCTCGCGATTGCGATCTATCTGTGCAATGTTTGGCGCCTGATCCACCGCCATCGCGAGCAAGCTCACTCCTACAGTTGTCCGCGTACCACTGTAGGAACCGGGGAGTTACTGCCCCTGATTCATCCCCACCTTGCTCACCGCACCCTGCTCAAGCTCCCACTTCTTGAGGATCTTGCCGTAGGTGCCGTCGTCGACCATCGCCTGCATCGCTTCGGCTATAGCCTGGGCCAGCTCAGGGTTGGACTTGTTCACGCCAAGCCCGGTGAACTGCTTGGAAATCGCCAGGCCGATCGGCTTGTAGGTGTCCTTTTCCTGGGACATCAGGTACGGAATGGTTTCGCTGCCTTGCATGGCGGCGTCCAGACGGCCCTGGCGCAATTGAGCGCGAGCGTCGGCCGAACCTTCGGAGCCGCTGACGACGATGGCCGGTTTGCCTTTGGCCTCGCAGTTTTCCTTGCTCCACGCAGCGATTTCAGCCGGCCAGGTGGTGCGCCGGCTGGTGCCGACTTTCTTGCCGCACAGGTCTTCAGGATGATTGAGTTCGGTATTCTTGGTCAGCGTGTACAGCTGCGGGCCGCTGGTGAAGTAATCGATGAAGGTCACCGACTTCTGGCGCTCGGCGGTGTCGGTCATGCCCGACAGGATGATGTCGAAGCGCTTGGTCACCAGGCCGCTGACCATCTGCTCGAACGCGGTTTCCTGCCAGTTGATCTTCACGCCCAGACGCTCGGACAGCGCGTTGCCCAGGTCCACATCGAGGCCCGTCAGGGTGTTGGTGGTGGTGTCCTTGAAGTCCATCGGCGGGTAATTCGGCACGATGGCCGCCGTGATGACGCCAGGTTCCTTGAGGCCAGTGGGCGCAGCGGCGAAGACCGACGCAGAAGCCATCAGGCCCGCGAGCAAAGTAGGGAGGATCAGTTTTTTCATGGTCGTTCTCGTTTGTTCTGGTTTAGGTGCGAACGGCAGAAATGAAGCTTTGGGTTCGTGGGTTTTGTGGGCTTATTAGAATGTCTTCGGGGCTACCGGCCTCCACAATCTGGCCGCCGTCCATGAACACCATGCGGTTGGACACTTCGCGAGCGAAGCCCAGCTCATGGGTCACGACGATCATGGTCATGCCGCTGTGCGCCAGATCGCGCATCACCGACAACACTTCGCCAACCAGCTCCGGGTCGAGGGCGGAAGTGGGCTCGTCGAACAGCATCAGCTTGGGCCGCATGGCCAGCGCGCGGGCAATCGCCACGCGCTGTTGCTGCCCGCCCGACAGTTCGACGGGATAGGAATGGCGCTTGTCCGCAAGCCCGACGCGAGCGAGCAATTCGATTGCTTCCTCGTTGGCTTCCTTGGGCGAGCGCTTGAGCACCTGGATCGGGCCTTCGATGACGTTCTGCAGCGCCGTCATGTGCGGAAACAGGTTGAAACGCTGGAACACCATGCCGGTGCTCAGCCGCTGGCGGGCGACTTGCGCGTCAGTCAGTTCATGCAGCTTGTTGCCGACCACGCGATAACCCACCAGCTCGCCATCGACCCACAGGCCGCCCTTGTCAATCTTTTCCAACTGGTTCACGCAGCGCAGCAGGGTGCTCTTACCCGAGCCCGAAGGCCCGATGATGCACAGCACTTCGCCCTGTTCGACCTCGATGCTGACGTCCTTGAGGGCGTGGAACTGGTCGTAGTATTTGTTCAGGCCGACGGCTTTGACGATGCTTCTCATGCTTGTTCTCCAGGGCCTGACTTACGAACGCTTGCCGGCGCCGCGAGCGAAACGCAGCTCCAGGCGGCTTTGACCGAACGACAACACCGTGACCACGGCCAGGTACCAGATGCCGGCGACGATCAGCAGCTCCATCACGCGGGCGTTGGCGTAGTAGATGTTCTGCGCGTTGTGCAGCAGTTCGGAGTACTGGATGACGCTGGCCAGGCTGGTCATCTTCACCATGCTGATGAATTCGTTGCCCACCGGCGGAATGATCACGCGCATGGCCTGGGGCAGGATCACCCGGCGCAGCGCTTGCAGGCGCGGCATGCCGATGGATTTGGCCGCTTCATACTGGCCGGTGTCCACCGACAGCAGCCCGGCTCGCACCACTTCGGCGGTGTACGCGCCCTGGTTGATCGACAGGCCGAGCAGCGCGGCCACGAACGGCGTCATCAGGCTCACTGTATCGAGCTGGAACACGCCGGGGATGCCGATCACCGGGAAAATCAGCGCCAGGTTGAACCACAGCAGCAGTTGCAGGATCAGCGGCGTGCCGCGAAACAGCCAGGTGTAGGTGATGGCCACATAGCGCAGGATCGGGTTGGCCGACATGCGCATGATCGCGGTGATCACGCCGATCACCACGCCCAGGATCATCGCCAGAATCGACATGACGATGGTGTTCACCAGGCCCCACAGAATGGCTTCGGAAGTCAGGAACTGGCCGATGTAGCCCCACTCGATCTGCCCGTTGGCAAATGCCCGGGCCAGGCCCGCCAGGGCGATGACGATCAGTGTGGCGAAGAAGATCCGGCCGTAGTAGCGACGCGGCACGTGTTCGTACTGGGTGATGTCGAACTCGTTCTCGGTCTTCTTGCGTTCGGCTTGCAGACGCTCTGCCTGGTTCTGGTTCATGGTGTGTCTCCGAAGCGTGTGCTGGCCGTGCGTATTCGATTTCAGCGAGTCATCGTCGGGCCGGTCAGTGTGTTCGGGCACGCTTTCGGGGCTGGGTGTTCGCTGAGAGTGAGGGGCAGTCTTGCGTCAAAAGTCCTGATCGAAGTGTCAGGTTTCATGGGGCTTAGATCAGCGGCCGGGTCAGTGATCCGGGCGTCGAGTCGATGGTTGCCAATCGCCATTTTCTGTGGTCATTATTGTCATTCGGGCATGTTTTTGTTGTGGGTCAAAGCCTGTTGAATATGACGGGCGAGGTAAATCAGCATTATGGAAACTCCACTTTCCACTTCTGGAAACGTGCCACCCCAACCGGGCTATCGCCCACCCATTTCCTTAAGCGGGATGGACTTCAAACTGCTGCGAGTGTTTCAGGCGGTGGTCGAGGCCGGCGGCTTCAGCGCCGCGCAGAACGAGCTGAACGTGGGGCTCGCCGCGATCAGCAAACAGATTTCGGACCTTGAAATCCGCATCGGCATGCGGCTGTGTACCCGGGGCCGGGAAGGGTTTCATCTGACCGAAGAAGGCAAGCTGGTCTATCAGGCCGCCATCGAACTATTTGCCTCGGTGGACACTTTCCGCGACCGCATAAGTTCGGCGCAGAACGAACTGATCGGAGACTTGAGTATCGGCGTTATCGACAACACGATGTCCGATAAAAGTTCGCCCTTAATAACATCGCTTCGAACAATGCACGATGAAGCGCCCAAAGTAAGACTGCGCCTGCATGCTTCGCAACTTGATGAAATCGAACGCGGGGTGGTCGAAGGTCGGCTGACCGTCGGGATCGTGCCGGTCTACCAGCGCCGCGAAGAGTTCGACTATTTCGAGTTGTACGAAGAACATGCCCACGCCTACTGCGCCGAGGGGCATCCGCTGTTCGACGCCGACGACCAGGCGCTAGACGTCGACAGCCTGCGCCACCATCAGGTCATCAACCACCGTTACGCAATCCACCGGGACAAGGCCAGTTTCGTCAACTACGACAGCCAGTCAGCGTCCGCTTCACAGGTCGAAGCCGTGGCGATCCTGATCCTGACAGGACGCTTCATCGGCTTCCTCCCGGAGCACTACGCCCGAAACCTGGTTCGCGACGGCCAACTACGCGCCCTGCGCCCGGACCTCATCCACCTGCGCACCCCCTTCAACCTCATCCTGCGCCACAACGCCCCACGCAGCCCGCTGGTCAAAGCGTTCGCACAGGCGTTGGGGGTGGATTTGAAGCGGGAGGTGTAGGCGCGGTCGAGTTCGCTCGCTGTGCGGGAGCTTGCCTGCAAAGCGTCGGCAATCAGGCGATAGCTGCAAATGTCAGCCCGGTTGCGTGGACAACCCGGCGCATTGTTTTCAAGGTTGGATTGCCGCTTGGGGCGAGTGCCCGACGCAGGCTTTCACGGGAGAGCCCGGTTTTCTCTGCTATCACGGCCAGGCCGCCGCGTGCTTCAACCACATGCCTCAAGGCTGACAGAAAGGCAGACTCACCGCCTTCCTGGTCCAACTCCTCGAACGCGATCCGGAGATATTCCGCCGCGAATTGTGGATCATCCCGAATCATCGCAATGACTGTATCGTCGTGATCACGTGATCTGGTCATGGCTTTCTCCGTTGGGTGAGGTGGTTGGTACATCCCATGTTTACCCGCTAGATGTGAATTGATCGGACGCTATGACCGAGAGCCTAGTGGTGGCAATTTGGTTGCCTATGCCCGTAGCAGCATGGCTTGCCAGCGGGAGCGATCTTGAAAACGCCCCGCTGGCAAGCCGTGCTGCTACAGGAATGTGGGCGCCCTCAGCGGCCATACCCCGGCAAGCCCCAGTCTTCCAGCGGAAACTCAGCCAGCGACCCCAGCATCAGGTCGGCGTGGGCGTACTGCTCGGCGGGCATGTTCGAGCCCGGCACGGCTACGGCGTACATTCCGGCTGTCTTGGCGGCTGTCACGCCAAAGGGCGAGTCCTCGAACACCAGGCAATCGGCAGGATCTACGCCCAGATTGCGCGCGGCGACCAGGAAGATGTCCGGCGCAGGCTTGGCGGCGGTCACGTCCTGGTGGTCAGCCGTCACCACGTGCCTGAACAGCTCGAACCAGGAACGGTGGTTGCTCGTCTTCACGTGGAAGTAGTGCAGCGAGGAACTGGTGCCCACGGCAATCGGAATGTTGTGCTCGGCCAGATGACGCACCAGCGCTTCGGCGCCGTGCATCGGCTGGGCGTGAGGGAAGCGCTCGTCGAGCATGGGCTGGCGCACGGTGAGAAATTCGTCTGCAGACATCGGCAATTCAAGCGCGCCGATCACGTATTCGGCGAAGTCCTGCGAGCCGCGGCCGATGGAGTGCTGTTTGACGGACCAGTCGAAGGTCTTGCCGTGCCAGTTGGCGATGGTGTTGGTCACTTCGGTGTAGATGCCCTCGGTGTCCAGCAGCAGGCCGTCCATGTCGAAGATCACCGCCTTGATCGGTCCCTTGGGCTTGCGCGTGTCGCTCATCTCATCGATCCCTTATCGCAGATTGAAACCCAGCCTAACGCTGGTGCAAGGGCCATGGCTAGGCGCAACGACTGCAAAATACCCTCGGCAGGTGCTAACCTCGGCGCAGGTCTCGCCGCCCTTCGGGGTCAGGGAAGACACGATTTCTTTTCAAGAACGGACATCTTCGAGCCAATACATGAATAAATCAGCCAAATTTGCCGTAGGCATCGTCGTGGTTGCAGGCGCTGTCATCACCGCAGGCGCCTGGTACACAGGGACGCGTCTTGAGGGCGTGCTCGGTGATGCGGTTGCCCAGGCCAATCAGCAGATGCAGGCTGCGCTTGTCGGCCACCAGGGCAGCGGGAGCGTGCAACTGGTTTCCCTGGAACGCCACTTCTTCACCAGCACCGCGCATTACAAGCTTACTTTCCAGACGCCAAAACTCAACGACGGCCAGCCGGTCGTGTTGCTGTTCGTGGATAACATCGAGCACGGCCCGTTTCCATGGAGCCGCGTGAAATCCCTGCAACTGGTGCCGGCAATGGCCGCCAGCAACACGCAGTTGGAGAAGAACCTCTACGCCGAAAAATGGTTCGCCATGACGGGCGACCAGCCGCCGCTGACCGGGCATTTCAGCATGGGCTACGACCGCGCCACCAAAGGGCGCGTCGAGGTGCGACCGTTCCAGTTCAGCAACCAGCAAGGCTCGTTCAGCTTCTCTGGCTTTACCCTCAATGCCACTGGCAGCGCCGATGGCGAGAAGCTTGAAGCCAACGGCCTGTTGGGTAGCCTGGACGTGACCGCCACCTCCGAAGAGGGCCCGGTCAAACTGAGCCTGCGCGATCTGACGTTCAACACCGGTGGCACCAAAGGCAAGTCCGGCTTCTATCTGGGCCACAGCGATGCGAAGGCAAGCTCGGCGATGTTCGAAGCTGCCGGTCGCCCGCCGATCGAGTTCAAGAACTTCGTCAACACCAGCCTCTTGCAGGAAGTCGAAGGCAACCTGAACGCCCAGGTGAGCTACGACATCGGCACGATCAACGTCGATGGCAAGGAGATCGGCTCTGCGCGGATGCTCTGGAAATTCGCCAACTTCGACATCGACTCAACCAAGGCCCTGCTGAAGATCTACCAGGAAAAAGTCCAGCCGCAGGCCCAGGCCGCAGCGGCGATGGGCGAATCCTATACGCCACATTTGAGCGCAGCGGACCAGGCGCTGGTGCAGGCTGAAGTCGGCAAGCTGCTGGCCGCCAAACCCCATATCGAGCTGGAAAAGCTGTCCCTCAAGACCGCAAGCGGCGAAAGCCATTTCAGCCTGGCGATGGACCTGGCCAACCCGACTTCCCTCGACCAGCCTGGCGCGCAACTGCTCAAGCAACTGCTGACCCAACTGGACGCCAGGCTGGTGCTGTCCAAGCCGATGATTCAGGACCTGGCCGCGCTGCAGGCCAAATCTGCCGGCCAGACCGACCCCGCCGCCATCGCGCAGCACGCCCAAGGCACGGCCGAATCGGTCGGTGGCATGGCGGTGATGCTGCAAGTGGGCAAGGTCGAAGGCGACAACATCGTCTCCAATCTGCATTACGCCGATGATGTGGTGGATTTCAACGGCGTGAAGATGAGCGCCCAGCAATTTGCCGCCGCGATGATGGGTAAAGTGGTCATGCTCAACGGCGGGCAATGAACCACCGTTATCTTGCCAGCGCGTGTGAGCCGGTGAACGCGCGGTAAGCACTTGGCGGCCGGGTTTCGAGCAGTTGCGCAAGCAGTTGGTCGATGAACTGGTCGCCGTTTTCCACGCTGGTATCGACTACGTACTCCGGCTCGATCGGCGGCTCGTAAGGGCTGTCGATGCCGGTGAAGTTGCGGATCCGTCCTTCGCGCACAGCCTTGTACAGCCCCTTCGCATCGCGGCGCATGCATTCGCTCAGCGGCGTGTTGACGTGCACCTCGATGAACTGCCCCTCGGCGAAATGCTGGCGACAGGCATCGCGGTCTTCGCGATACGGCGAAATCGCCGAAACGATCACGATCAGCCCCGCGTCCACCATGAGCTTCGCGACCTCGCCGATGCGCCGGACATTTTCCCGACGGCTCTGCTCGCACATGCCCAGATCCTGGCACAGGCCCCGACGCAGGCGATCTCCGTCAAGCAGGTAACTGTGCAGGCCGTGGGCGACGAGTGTCTGGTCCAGCCGGTTTCCCAGGGTGGTCTTGCCGGCCCCGGACAGCCCCGTGAACCAGATGCAGCAGGCGCGCTGGCGCTTGAGCGATTCACGCTCGTCCTGGCCCACGGACAGGGGCGAGGCGATGATGGTCGGACGTGGCTCAATCATAGGAAAACAACTCGTAGTCTCGGGCGTAGACCTCGCGGATTCGCTTGCGCGAGGCGTCGGAACACAGGCCGGCGGTCTGATAGCGCGGGCCGGGCGAGCGGTTGAGGTGGCGCAGTTGAGCGCTGATATCCAAGTGCTCGCAGAGGGCGGCGAAATCCGACTCCAGGTGTTCCTGGCGGCCAATGAAATCGACGGCGATCTGGCCCATGCTGTTTTGCAGAAAATGATATTGCGGCGCGAAATGTATTTGTTTCGATACGTTTTCCGGATGCAGCCAGCCATCCACGAATGCGTCGAAGCGCGAATAACGGCTGACCAACTCGTAAGCCGCTCTATCCCGGGGCTGCGGATTTTGCAGTAAGTAACGATAAGCCGACAGTGCTCGATGTAATGGATCGCGTACAAAGCCAAACTTGAAGTATTGCTCATAGCGGTCTTTGAACTGCTTCTCATACCAGTACAACGGCAGATGACCGGTGGGCGTGTCGCCAAATATCGACATCGCCACGCTGCTGCCAGCGCACTTGGGGACGTGGATGAAAATGCATTCGAAATGGTCGAAAGCCTCGGGAAACCGGGCCTTGCGCGACAGCGTCTTGTTGACCACCTGGCGGTCGACGACAGAAAGCCGCTCCAGCAGAAACTCGCGGTGGCTCTTTGGAAACAACTTCCAGAGTAGGTGATTCATGAGAGGTGACCTGTAACGAGGTATGTAGCGAATTTCAGGTTACAGGCAGTTATAACGGGCGGGGCGAACTTTGCAAATACTTTACGTAAGTGGGAAGTTCAACTGATGAATGTATAGCTTGTATGGTTGTTGTTACATGTTCCTGTTTTGGGTTTTGTAACATGCACTAACTGGCTGTTTTCCTTACTGTTAAAAAGTATCTGTTTTGTGAATCACCGCTCACCTTGTAGGAGCGCGCTTGCCCGCGACCGCGATCTGCCTGTGCCAAATGTGTTGAATGACACGACGCAATCGCGGGCAAGCGCGCTCCTACAGGCTTACCGAGTGAACCAGACCTGAAATTCCGGATAGGTCAGCGCCTTGTACGCCGTAAACACCAGCACCACCGCGGCAAATATCAGCGGCCCGCGTTTCACCCTGGCAAACCGCTCACCGATCTTCTCGCGCAGCGCCGCATATGCCTTCGGATAGCGTCCGGGCGAGGCAAATATCCACAGCAGCATAAGCACTGCAAAGCACCCCGATGCCCACGCCCCCACTTGCGAACCGATGTAGCTCGCAAGCGCCAGCGGCACGCCGTGACGAATCACCAGCGCCTGGCACCCAGGCCAGCTCAGCCAATCCGGCAGCAACCGGCTGCTCAGCCACTCGTCCTGAGGTTGCAGGGCGGTCGCGACCGGCCCCCAGATGCGCATGACGAACATGCACACCGCAGTCATCAGCACCGGGTACACACCCAAGAGTGCCGCGACATCCGCAAACGAGGTCGGCCGCGACAGCATGTGCTGCGGCAGGGTGCAGGTCAGCGCCATGAGTATCCAGCCAATCCACAGCCAGCGGCGCACGTGAACCGGGCGCGTGTGCAATTCACGCCAGCCTTGCAGGTCGGCATTGGGGAAATGCTCCAGCAGGTCCGGGAAGCGATGGCTCAACTTGCTGCACAACAGCTCGCAGGCTTCCCACAGATCGGCATTGCCGTTGCGCACCAGGTGCACACGCTCGGCATTGCTGGCGGGTGGGTCGAGCACCAGTACGGCGGCCTGCTCATCGGTGCGGGTCGAGCCACGGATCAGGCTGCGCTGAAGCTGCTTGAGGTACTCCTGTTTCTCGCAACGCTCGATCAGGCCGTGCCAGATGAAATCGGGCTGCGGTGTCGTGCGGCTGTTGATGTCCCAGCCAAACAAGGTGCAGATCCGGTCGAACAGCGATGGCGACCAGCCCTGGGTGTTGTGCAGAAACACCAGCATCCAGCGATACAACTGCTGGCGGCGCTCCAGGGCATTGAGCCACGGCTGGCGGCTCAAGGTTTCGATGGCACCGAACAGACCACGCTCGTCGCCCTTGGCCAGCGACGCCTCGAAGCCCTCGCGCTGGTCGTCCAGCAAGGCTTCGGTCAGCCAGCCTTCCTGATCGGGGTTGATGGGCGTGGTTTGCCAGGGCGTCAGCCAGTGCAGGTGCGCAATACCCGCCTGCAGCAGGGGAATATTGGCCTTGGGGTCCTGCAGGCAACGGTTGAGCAACGCCTGCTGGAACGGTGCCGCGCAGCCTTGCTCCTGGGCTTGCAGATACTGTTGCTGCAGGTTGCTGTCGGTCGTGTGGCTGGCCAGCTCCAGTGCCAGCTTGGCGGCGAGCTCCGAAGACGTCGGGCCCCAATCGGTCAGCGCGGGCTGCTCGGCACTCATCTGCTGCGGCGCGATTTCAGGCTCGTCGCTGATCGAGGAAGTCTCGACCTCAACGTACTCTTCCTCGTCTTCGTACTCGCGCATCCGCGCCCAGTTCAGCGCATGTTCATAGGCTTCGCGCAGGCGCTGAAACGCCTGCGGATCGTCGTCCGGACGATTGACCTTCAACAGCCTGGCGTACTGACGCTTGATGCTGCGCTCGTCAGCATCGCGGTCCAGTTCAAGAACGCTCCAATGATCCATCTGGCTTACCACTCCCCGCGTTCGAACCGGTCCACCTGCTCGACCAGACGCTTGCGCACCTCGCCGATCTGGCGTTCATCCTGAGTTTCCAGCACCTGCTGGAACTGGCTGGCCCACATGCCGATCAACTCGCGGGCATCACCCAGGTATTCCTGATACAGCCGCTCCAGACGCGCCACCATGTGGGTGTTCACCTGCTGCTCGCGTGGATGGATCTTCAAGGACTCCAGCACCTTGAGCCGCTCCTGTATCTCGGCGGCAGACAGCACGCCGGGGTTGTTCTCGATGACCAGCGTGTGCGCCTCGCCGGTCATGGGGATGCGCACGTCGGCTTCCAGGATGCCGTTGCTGTCGTAGGTGAAACGCACGTCGATCTCGACCTCGCCCGCTTTGTGCGGCGGCACCTGGATTTCCAGTTCGCCCAGCGCGATGTTGTCCTTCACCAGCCGGCTTTCACCCTGGAAAATATTCACGATCACGTGGCGCTGGTTGTCCTGCAGGGTGTTCACCGTTTTCACCCGGCTCACCGGCACCACGCTGTTGCGCTCGATGATCGGCAGGTAATGGCCTGCCTCCTGAACCTTGCCCATGGTGCGCGACACTTCGATGCCCAGCGTGTAAGGGCAGACATCCGTCAGCACCACTTCTTCCAGCGCCGAGTCCCGAGCCTTGAGCGCCGCTTGAATCGCCGCGCCCTGGGCCACCACCTCGTCGGGGTTGAGGGTGATGGACGGGAAGCGGCCAAACAGACTGGCCGTCAGCTTACGAATCAGCGGCATGCGCGTGGTGCCGCCCACCAGCAGGATTTCGTCCAGATCCGCGACGCGAATACGCGCGTCCCGCAGCGCACGCTCGATGGGCGCGCGCAGGCGGTCCAGCAGCGGCGTGTAGAGCTTGATCAACTGATCCTGAGTGATGCTCTGGCGCCATTCGCAGTCAGCGTGACGCAGCACGAAATCGACGCTCGCCTCCTGGCCCAGCGCCTTGCGCACCCGCTCCGCCTCGCGGCGCAGCGCCTGCTTGACCGAGTGAATGGTCGGGAACGCCGTCTCGCCCTTGTGCAGCGAAACGAAATGCTCCATCAGCAACTGATCGAAATCCTCGCCGCCCAGGAAGTTATCCCCCGCGCTGGCGCGCACCTCCATCACACCCTCGAACAACTCCAGAATCGACACGTCGAAGGTGCCGCCGCCCAGGTCGAACACCAGAAAGGACGTCTCGCCTTCCTTCTGATGCAGCCCGTAGGCCAGGGCCGCCGCCGTGGGTTCGTTGATCAGCTTGTCGACCTTCAGCCCCGCCAGCTCACCGGCTACCCGCGTCGCCTTGCGCTGCGCATCGCTGAAATACGCCGGCACACTGATGACCGCCTCCGTCACCGGTTCGCCAAAGGCGCGCTCCACGTCTGCCTTCAGACTCTTGAGCACCAGCGCCGACAACTCCTCCGGCCGATAACTGCGCGCACCCAGCTTCACCTCATGAGCACTGCCCATGTGCCGCTTGAACAGCGCCGTAGTCGTATCCGGATGCGTCTGCAAACGCTCGCGAGCGGCTTTGCCCACCAGCACATGCCCCTCGTCATCCAGCCCGACGACACTAGGCGTCAACAACTCCCCCAGCGCATTGCTGACCAGTTGCGTGGCGCCATCGCGCCAGACGGCGACCAGGCTGTTGGTGGTACCAAGATCTATACCGACGATCATGCCGAACGTGCTCCTTGCGGGACTGCTGTGTCTGTATCAGGTAGACGAAAAAGACAGGGTGGTGATTAGAGGTTATCGGCGGGGAGGGGGTGGGCTTGAGATTGGGGTGCGTTCTGAGCCCTGTCCACGTAGCCGTGCTGCACAAACTCCCTCAATGTCGGCCAAACTTAATATCTACTTTAGTGAGTGTTAAGTCAGATAATGTCTATTCTGGCAAACATTAAATAGCCATAGTCCATCGTTTAAAGCGTGCTAAAGTCGATATTATCTAACCTAACGCTCAATTCAGTGAACATTATGGAAGCCTTCTTCCCCGTCGCCTGCGCCGATAGCCTCAGCAAAATCGGACTTCTCGTCAAGGCCAGGCGCCTGGCCCTGGGCTTGCGTCAGTCCGACATCACCCAAGCCATCGGCGTCTCCGCCCATACCCTTCGCAAGATCGAAGGCGGCTCCGAACGCATAGACCTACGGTCTTTCATGCTCGTTCTCTGGCGCCTGGGCCTCAATGAACAGGTCTTCGCCTCGCTGGACGGGATCGAGCAGTCGTCGCAGATCAGCCGATATGTCCAGGACGACGACACCTACCAAAGCCTCGCGTCCCGGCGGGTAAGACTGGTCAAACCCAAGCCGGAGGACTTCTGATGTCTCGTGCCTATATCTACATGGAGCATCCGCAGACTGAAGAGTTGCTGACGCTGGGGAGGCTGACGCTGAAGGGGGCGGCCATGCAATCATATCGCTGGAGGGCCAATGGCGTCTTTCACCCCTATACGAGGTGCGGCCGACCCTCGGCGAGGGCCCCGCGCAAACGCTGGCCATGGCGGTTGGAAAAGAAGGCCGGAAAGTCAGCCGTGCAAACCTGCTCAGCCATCACGCGCACTTCGCGCTGTCCCTCGACGAGGCCCGGAATGTGCAGGCGGTGAGTTCGTTGCATATGCGGGGGTAGATACGTGATGGGCGACGTTACGCAAAACCGATGGACTGCAAACTCTTCGTTCATTTGCCCGACATCCAGGTCGTAGAACCTGATTATCCAGTCAGGCCCGCTCTCATGAGTGCCCTGCCAAAAACCCGCAACAAGGCGTCATATCTGCATGCGCGGTATGCAGACCCTACTCCCGCCCCCTTTCTTCAAAAAAGGATTCTGTCGGCCGCGCCTTTTCAATACAAAAATTAATCTTCGGATTCGTCCTACTTGAGTACAGGCGCTTTCCGATATCACCCCTCTCTCCCTGATGCTCCAATCGGCGCCCATAGGCGACCCAGACATCGAGTAGATAAATGGCCGCCGTCCTCAGGATCCGGAGGCCAGCATGAACATCAATCCAGCAGCACTTCTCTCGTCTCAAAAGCGTCGCCTGATCAAGCTCACCGTCCAAACCGAATCGGATTACGAGCTGGTGCTGGACAGTTTCACCGGCAGCGAATCGACCTCCGAACCGTTCAGCTTCGAACTGGCTTTGCTCAGTCGCGATCCGTTTCTTGAGCTCAAAACCCTGATTGACCAGCCCACATTGCTTGAGATCGAACTGGCCGATGGCGCGCGCCGCAACCTGCATGGTCATATCACCGCTTTCAACCACCTGAAAAGTGACGGCGGCTTGAGTTATTACTCGGCCACGTTAAGCCCGTGGCTCTGGTATTTGAGCCAGCGAACCGACTCACGGATCTTTCAGGACCGCACCGTGCGCGATGTCCTGTACGCGGTTTTTGCTCATTACGGCGCACTGGCTGATTACAGGTTCGACATTTTGCAACCTTCGGCGCTGCGGGCGCACAGCTGCATCACGCAGTTCAACGAAACCGACCAACAGTTTGTGCGGCGACTGCTGGAAGAAGAAGGTCTGCTGTTCTATTTCGAGCATTCGCCGCAGGGTCATACGCTGGTCGTGACGGATTATTCCAGTTCGCTCAAACCGCTTGCACAACAACCCGTTATCCGTTTTCACCAGGAGGCATTGCCCGCCAGCGTCGACGCCATCAGTGAATGGACGGCCCATCGCCAACGGCAGTCCGATGTCATCTGCATCCCGACCTTCGACTATAAGCAAGCGGTGACATGGGAGCGCAGCGATACGCGTTCGCTGAGCCCTGCGAACGAACGCCTACCTCTTGAGCGCTACGTGTTTGCCGATCAATACAGCGCGGGCGGTTGGGAGGACACCGGGCGCCGTGCCGGCTGGCGCGCCCAGGCCCTGCATGCGCTCGGCAAAACCTTTCGCGGCGCAAGCAATTGTCGGGCGATGGTCCCCGGTTACACCTTTGAGCTGACCCAGCATCCCCGACATGACGGCCAACCATGGACGGCCCATCGCCAACACCGTGCACCACGCAACAGCCTCAAGGAGTTCCTACTGCTGAGCGTGCAGCACAGCGGCCGCAACAATTACCTCAACGATGATGACGAAGCGGTCTACCGCAACACTTTCAGTTGCATTCGTCGAGACGTTCCATATCGCCCTGTTTGCAAGACGCCTCGGCCGGTAGTGGCCGGGCCGTTGACCGCCATCGTGGTCGGTCGACAAGCCCTGGGCGAGGTGCAGACCGATGAGTGGGCGCGGGTGAAGGTGCGCTTTCACTGGCAGCGCGAACAACCCGATGAACCGAACATCGACAAGCGCCACGCGCAGGACACGGCGTGGCTGCGGGTGGCGCAACCTAGCGCCGGGGAAGGTTTTGGTCATCAGTTCACGCCGCGCATCGGTCAGGAAGTGGTGGTGAGTTTCGTGGCCGGGGACATCAACCGGCCACTGATCACCGGTGCCGTTTACAACAGCGGCCATCGCTCGCCACGCTTCAGCAACACAGGCGACTACAAACCGCTGCCCGGCAATAACGCCTTGTCCGGCATCAAGACCAAAGAGCATAGAGGCGCGGGCTACAACGAACTGATGTTCGATGACACTCCCGGCGAACTGCGCACCCGGCTTGCCACTGCCCATCAGGACAGCGCCCTGAATCTGGGCAAACTCACCACCCCTCGCGATCAGGGCAAAGCCCGCCCCCTGGGCAACGGCGCAGAGCTGCGCACCAATGCCGCCATTGCCTTGCGCGCCGCCCAGGGTCTGCTGCTGAGCACCTACGCCAAGCATCAGGCCCAGGACAACCAACTGGGCCGCGAAGCCCTGCTTGATTTGCTCGGGCAATGCGCCGACCTGTTCAAGTCGCTGGGGGAAACGGCCACCGCGCAGGGCGCGCAAGTGCTAGATCACGCCGGGATCGACAGGCTGCAACACAGCTTGAAGCAATGGCCTGCCCCGGACAGTTCAGCCAGAGGCGAGCCGCTGATCGCACTGACTGCCGAGGCCGGGATTGTCAGCGCCACGCCCGCTTCCCAAGCGCATTACGCCGGGGAAAACTTCGACACCACTGCGCAAGACCACCTGCAAATGACCAGCGGCGCGGCCCTGCGTCTGCACGCAGGCAAAGGCATTTCCGCCTTCGCCCAGGACGAAGGCATCAGTGCCATCGCCAATCGCGGCAAGGTGCTGGTTCAGGCGCAGGACAATGACATCGCCCTCAACGCCCAAAAGAACCTTCACGCCTCGGCCGCCGAAGGCGAAATCGTCATGACCGCGCCCACTATCCGGCTCGTCGCCGACGACGGCAGCTACATCAAGATTGGTAGCGGGATCGAGATCGGGACGTCGGGCAAGGCCACAATATTTGCCAGTGAGCATGACTGCGTAGGGCCCAAGACTGACAGCGTGGCGATGCCGGGGTTTGGGCGCGATGCGGCCAGTCAGTGCGTGCTGTTTCATTACGCAGGCCTCAACGATGACCTCCCCGATGTGGCGACCGGACGCTCTTATCAGATGAAGCTGGAGGACGGAACGCTGCTTAAAGGCGTGACCGACATCGCTGGGGTGACACAGCTCGTAGAAAAGGAATGGATGCAGAAGGCTCAGGTTTCAGCGCTACACGCCGGTGCTGACGCTTCAACTGCGCCGGACAGCGATGAGCAAGCCGATGCTGAACAGGGAGAGGAAAAATGAGCGACACAGAACCAAGCGTCATCGCCCAGAAAAACACGCGATTGATCCCCAATCGCCCCGGCAATGTCCGGGTCGAAATTCCGCGCGACCTTCCCGGCGTAGTGATTTTCCTGCACGGCGTCAACGACCCCGGCGCCTCTTATGAGACTGTGGAAACCGGCTTGTGCCAAGGGGTTAATGAGCGGCTGGATCGGCCGGATTTGAAAGCGGGGCGGTATGGGGCAGCATACCGAAAGGCTAAAGAAATGCCTCGCGAAACATGGACGGACAAAGAAGAGAAGCTACTTGATGATCCAGACAATCATCTTTATCGGCGCGATTCAGACGATCCAAAAACCCGCAGCCTAATGATTCCGTTCTATTGGGGCTACCGAGCCGCACCCGAACACATCAAACGCGATGACGCCGGTGATCCCTTCAAGATGCGCAACCAGTATCAGGATGTTCATGGCAATCGCCTCGACCGGCACTTTGCCAAGGGTGGCGGTTTTTTTGCCAATGCCACCAACAACTTGCATGAAATGTATGGCGAGGGCTTCAAAGGCACTTTCAAAACCAAGGCGCTGGAAATTGCCCATCCCAATAATTACCTGCTCTTTGCCGTTGCGCCGTTGCGGCATTATTTTGTCCTGGCCGCTCACCGCTTGGCGATGCTGGTCAGTGAAATCCGGCGCGTCTCGCCTAACGAGACCATCACCATCAAGGGCCATAGCCAAGGCACGCTGATCTCGTTACTGGCGCAGGCCTTGTTAGTGGAGAAGGGCGAGCGATGTGCCGATACCGTCATCATGGTGGACTCGCCCTACAGCGTGTTGCCCAACGTCACGCCCAGTGACCACGACACGTTGTCCACGCTGATTCGTATCGTCACGCAAGTGACGCAATTGCCCCACGCTCACCCGCCGTTATCGGACCTTCGCAACCTTACGACGTACGGTGGCCGAAGCGGGCCGCGATGGTCCTCAGTGCAAGGCACACGCACGGACAAAGTCGGCAACCTGACCGTGTTCCCCGAGCGCGATAATCGCGGCAAGGTCTATTTGTATTTTTGCCCGGACGACACCACCGTTGCGCTTTCCGAGGTGCAAGGCATTGGTACTTACGGCATGCCGGATGTGTTGTCGGATGGCCGCCCGGCGATGATGTATTTGCAGAACCTTGGGTTTTATCAGCGCATGTGGACCAAGCGCTATCGGGACGGCGAGCCAGTTTGCGTGGGCATGACGCCTCAGCCTCAATTTCTTCGTGCCGGTGGCGAACATCGGTATCCCGGTGGGGATCCTGTTGTAGGAGCGATAGCCAGAACGGGCATACCCGAAGGTCAGCAGCGCCTGATTAATGGTGAGGCTTTGAACCCGCAGCACGCGCCGGACATGTTCGGAGGAGAAGCCATTCCCGGCAGTCATGCCGCTGCCGGTAAAGACAAACCCGACGATGTGGGCAAGAGCATCGCGCTCGGCAAAGACGCGGCCAAATTCTTGTGGATCAGAATGCCTTCTGAATACGACGCCCCAAACACGACCCAGCAGGAGGCGTTGGCGCGCTTCAATGGACTCTCCGAAAACCTTGAAGACCATACCCGAGAAGTTAGAAAAGCGAGTTCTGCAACGGGCACTCACTCTCACCATGAGCGAGAAGAAACCCCTCGGGAAGCGCGGGCGCGCATGGAGCAAGACCAAAGCACCTGGGACGAAAATTCGTACCACTCGGCGATCCTGCGCAGCGCGGAAAACCATCGCTGGGTCACGGCGATGGACATTGCCATCGGGCAGGCGCACTGCCTGGACGACCCGGTCATGCGTGAGGTGCTGGTGGCGATTGCGGATTGGAAGATAGATGAAAAGCAACTTTTAACCCTTACCGAATCAACAGGGTGGTCACGGCTGAGTGCTGAAGCGCAGGCGTTAGTGAGAGCAAGTTATCTGTATTACAAAAAGGGCAAGTTTCCACCTTCTGATCTTGTATCGCTCACGCCACCGTCCCTCGTTACAAGCCATGTGAAAAAAGGAGCTGCACGATGAGCGATCACCCACCTAAAAAATCACTTCGACCGAAGTTAAAGGCTTATATCTGGAGCGCTGTCGCTTTGCTCGCGCTCTGGCTCGGCTTCGTTCTGTTTAGCTATCTGCGGGCATTGGAAAAAAATTTTCAAATTGTTGATCTGCACCAAGGCATGCGCTGCGGTATCGCCGCGATCCTTGGCGCCGTGCTGCTGGTGTTTAGCACTCACTGGATAAGCAAGGCCGTCGCCCATGAACTAACGGGAGCTGGAAGTCATAAAGCCAAAGTAGAAGCTCAACAAGCTGAAAAACAGGAGGTCCAGCAACGGACGTTTTCGTTGGAAATACGCGGTGTGGGACTGGCGGTAAACGATTGGCACCAGTCGTCTGTGTGGCGAGAAATCGTCAAAACCAACAACAACTTCACGTCCATCTATCCATCGGATGCCAAAGCTTATGGTCCTTACTTAAGTGATCGTGAAATCACCAGAGAAATCAATGTCAGCGTGGCATTCCAACACTCCGCTGGCGAAGCAGTGGCGTACTGGCCCATTCCTGTATTTGCACTTGGCCCGCCAAACCCCTATGAAAAGCCCTATCGAGCCGCAGGCCTGATTAACACCGGTCGTAACGAGGCGACCTTGGGCGTTACCCAGTTCCTTTGGCAAGACGATGAAAGCACTAGCCACGCCCAAGGCATGATCGAGCGACTCTTTCAGTTCTTCGACGATAACCCCGACGTCCCGCAAGCACTCATTGCAAGTCGGGACGGCGATCTGACGCGAGATGTTTATCGCAAACCTGGTACCCCCAGCCTGCCAAAACAGCAGCAAGTTGTGCCGACTATCTACGAAAGCATGACTGGTCTGCTGGTCAGCCGTTCGGATCGTGTCGACGGATATCTCCGTCAATACGCGACCTATGATCCGGAGGATAACCAGAACAAAAACACTGATCTGGGCAAGTTATGGTTCTTCTATTGGGATCGTGATTCGAAATTCGATTCGGTGTACGAGGAAGCAGAGCGGGCCAATGGGGTTGAGGCCCCCCTATCCCCCGGCACCATGTCTACTGCCTACTGGCAGTCTCAACTCCCCGAGCTTTGGAAAACCATCAGCAACCGTGGCGCTAGTCATTTTGAGCCGACGCCGTGGCTGCCCATTCGCTGGGCGAGTCATCAGATCAAGGAATTCGACGCCGCGCCGGTCCTGGGTTATCTGCATCGGCCCATCAAGGCCACGATGCAGGACGAAAATGGCAATCGCCTCAAACTCACCCTGCAAACCAAAGCCTTGCAAGCCGCTTGGTTGCAGGCCCTGGATACGTTGCCTGATGGAGAAAAACCTGTGCGCGTTTTCTACGACAGCACCGGCAATATTGACGTCGTCATCGCCCTGACCAATGCACTCCACGATTTCAACAAGGACGGGCACGGCATCGAACTGGGCAATGTGAACGAGGGTTATGACATCGGCCGTCGCCTGGGCAATACCGGGGTCAGCGGCGCGCTGGTGGAAATCAACTTGGCGACCATCGCCAGCTACAAGGAAGGCGGCACCAGCGCGGTGGTTTATGCCGGGACCGATGGCAGCCTGACCGTGCAAATGGTTCGCCCACCGAACGAAGCCCGCAAAGAGAAAAACTGTGAGAACCGTGGCGCCGACCCTTTCAAATACGGCTCCCCTGGCTCAGGAGCGCCTAAACCGTGAGCCATCCCGTGTGTTTCGGCGACCCTACCAGCAGCGGTGGAACGGTCGTCGAGTGCCAACTGGACGGCATCCATTTCATCAACGGTAAGACGCCTGCGGTACTTGGGGATAAGGCCAGCTGCCCGCTGCATTTAGGTATCTACGCGTTCGTCGAAGGTCACCCGAAGCGGCGAAGGAACGGCATTCCGGTGGTACTGGATGGGCATCGGCTGGAATGTGGTTGCCATGGGCTCGCGAGTTTTGCTGCGAGTGTGGATGTTCGGTGATGGTGCAGGTGGTCAATGCGGCTTTGGCTTCAGGTTGGTCGGCGATGGTGCCATATGCGTTTTTTGACCTCCCCCATTCACACTCACCAAAACGCTGTGCATCCAGAAGGCTGGAGGGCGCGTCACATAAGGGATGCGAAGCAAATTGTGAGTGCATTGTCGGGGTTTGTATTAGCCAGCCGATCAGTCTCAGCGTGACAACCTTCATCATGAAAACTGGCAGCCATCGAAGAGTTCTCTAACCTACCAGCATGAATACTCGCTTATTGCCGGACACCACCCTCATGACTGTCATCTCCCGCCTTTATTACCTGCTGATGCTCGCCCTTTGCTTCTGGCCTTTTGCCCTCGCGCATGCAAGCGAATGCAATCAATACGAGCCCGCAGATGCAACCTTGAGCGGCACCCTGACGCGCCAGGTCTTCCCCGGCCCGCCAGGTTTCGAAGACGTGGTCACTGGTGACGAACCGCAAGTTGGTTTCTACCTGTCGCTCTCCGAGCCCCTGTGCATGACCGGCAACCAGAACGAGGCCGACATCAGCGTCGAAGACAACGAAACACTGGTGCAACTGGTACTCCAGGCCACCGACTACGACAACCTGCGCCCCTATCTGGACCAGCCGGTGGTGCTCAACGGCACGCTATTCGGTGCCGTGACGGGCTTCCACCACACCCAGGTGTTGATGCAGCAGGTGCAACTGGTCAGCGGCATGAAGGCTGCGCCTGTGGACTGCGAACTGCTGAACCAGAAAGTCGGCATGCACGAAGAAACCTACACGCCGTCGTTGCAGGGCAAAGTCATTGGGGGCAGGGCGTGGATCTATCAGGCGCCCAACCCGACGTGCAGCGACAAACGCCAGTTCATCGCCCAAGGCACCCCGGTCAGCGTGACGTCTATAGCGAATGGCGGGTGGGTGCGTGCGGAGGTTGCGGGCAATGGCGGCAAGCCGCTGGTGGTGTGGCTGGATCAGGCGCAGGTTTTGTTGGGGTTGGGGGATGCGGAGTAGGAGACGCTGCGTGGCGAATCACCGGGAGGGATGAAAACCGTAATTTGCCTCTACGGATAGACTCAGTATGTAACCGCGTACACACCAAACCCCCACCCACAAAAAAGCCCGCACATCGGCGGGCTTTTTATACACAGCGGATTCACAGAACATCTCGCACGCACTGGAATCAAAAATGGCGCACCTGGCGGGATTCGAACCCACGACCCCTGCCTTCGGAGGGCAGTACTCTATCCAGCTGAGCTACAGGTGCAATGCGGGCGCCATGATACTCATCTGGCCTGCGTGCGTCCATGCTGGCGAGTGACTGTTGTCGATTTCGTACGTTTCCGGATGTTGTAAGCAGCGTCGACCAGAGTTTTTTGCCAATGCGACGGCGTGCGTTCTTTTTTTCGAACACCCTATTGTCCTTTGCTGCTGTTGAACCTAGGATTCGTTTGAGATTTCAAACGCTCCCATTCGCTCGCCCTGCTGTCCGCGAGATGCGCAGGGGCCAGCGGCAGTTTTCCTGACGGCAGCCTCTTGATAGAGGCGCCTTTGAACAATCAATAATTCGCCCCGCCCTGCGCGGTGCTGTTTAGGAGGCCGACATGCAGCTCAAAGATTCGAAGTTGTTCCGCCAGCAGGCGTACATCAATGGCGCCTGGGCCGATGCCGACAGTGGCCAGACCATCAAGGTCAACAACCCGTCGAACAACGAGATTCTGGGTACTGTGCCGAAGATGGGCGCGGCCGAAACCCGCCGTGCGATCGAAGCTGCCGACAAGGCGCTGCCGGCCTGGCGTGCGCTGACTGCCAAAGAACGTGGCGCCAAGCTGCGTCGCTGGTTCGAGCTGATGCTGGAAAACCAGGATGACCTGGGCCGTCTGATGACGCTGGAGCAGGGCAAGCCGCTGGCCGAAGCCAAGGGCGAGATTGCTTACGCTGCGTCGTTCATCGAGTGGTTCTCCGAAGAAGCCAAGCGCGTGTATGGCGACGTGATTCCTGGCCACCAGCCGGACAAGCGTCTGATCGTGCTGAAGCAGCCAATCGGCGTGACCGCTGCGATCACCCCGTGGAACTTCCCGGCTGCGATGATCACCCGTAAAGCCGGCCCTGCGCTGGCTGCCGGTTGCACCATGGTTCTGAAACCTGCTTCGCAAACCCCTTACTCCGCGCTGGCGCTGGCTGAACTGGCCGAGCGCGCTGGCATCCCTGCTGGCGTGTTCAGTGTCGTGACCGGCAGCGCTGGCGACATCGGCACCGAGCTGACCAGCAACCCGATCGTGCGCAAGCTGTCGTTCACTGGTTCGACCGAGATTGGTCGTCAGCTGATGGCCGAATGTGCCCACGACATCAAGAAGGTCTCGCTGGAGTTGGGCGGCAACGCGCCGTTCATCGTGTTCGACGACGCGGACCTGGATAAGGCCGTCGAAGGCGCGATCATCTCCAAGTACCGCAACAACGGCCAGACGTGCGTCTGCGCCAACCGCATCTATGTTCAGGATTCGGTCTACGACGCGTTCGCCGAGAAACTGCAGGCGGCGGTCGCCAAGCTGAAGGTCGGCGACGGCCTGGCCGATGGCACCACTACTGGCCCGCTGATCGACGAAAAAGCGGTCGCCAAGGTCAAGGAACACATCGCTGATGCGCTGGGCAAAGGCGCGAAAGTGCTGAGCGGCGGCAACAGCCTGGAAGGCAACTTCTTCGAACCGACTATTCTGGTGAACGTGTCCAAGGATGCGGCCGTGGCCAAGGAAGAAACCTTCGGCCCGCTGGCGCCGCTGTTCCGCTTCAAAGACGAAGCTGAAGTGATCGCGATGGCCAACGACACCGAGTTCGGTCTGGCGTCGTACTTCTACGCGCAGAACATGAGCCGCGTGTTCCGCGTGGCCGAGGCGCTGGAGTACGGCATGGTGGGTATCAACACCGGCCTGATCTCCAACGAAGTCGCGCCGTTCGGTGGCGTGAAGGCTTCGGGCCTGGGCCGTGAAGGTTCCAAGTACGGCATTGAGGACTATCTGGAAATCAAATACCTCTGCCTTAGCGTTTGAAGCTGCTGCGCTCGGTGAGGCTGCGTTGGCAAGGTTCGAAAAAATACTCATTGGCTACAGCCAACTCCGTTTTTTTCGAACCTTGCCGCCTTGCCTGACCGTCGCTCGCGACGCTTCAATGAGAAGTTCTAACCCGCGCAGCGCGAGAGCGACGTTGCGCGGGTATTTGTAGCACCCACCCATTTGGTGGCCGGGAGGCTGCGGCAGTCGATCATCGTATGCTGCCGCTGTTGACCCCGCCGCTTGATCCTTGAACCACGCCGCCCGATGAGCGGTGAATGAGGAAATCATGAGCAAAACCAACGCATCCCTGATGAAACGCCGCGAAGCCGCTGTACCACGTGGCGTTGGTCAAATTCACCCGATCTTCGCCGAGTCCGCGAAGAACGCTACCGTTACCGACGTTGAAGGTCGTGAGTTCATCGACTTCGCAGGCGGTATCGCGGTACTGAACACCGGTCACCTGCACCCGAAAATCGTTGCGGCCGTTCAAGAGCAACTGACCAAGCTGACCCACACCTGCTTCCAGGTGCTGGCGTACGAGCCGTATGTCGAGCTGTGCGAAAAAGTGAACGCCAAGGTTCCAGGCAACTTCGACAAGAAAACCCTGCTGGTCACCACCGGTTCCGAAGCGGTTGAAAACGCCGTCAAGATCGCTCGCGCTGCCACTGGCCGTGCTGGCGTTATCGCGTTCACCGGCGCTTACCACGGCCGCACCATGATGACCCTGGGTCTGACCGGTAAAGTCGTGCCTTACTCGGCCGGCATGGGCCTGATGCCAGGCGGCATCTTCCGCGCCTTGTACCCGAACGAGCTGCACGGTGTAAGCGTTGATGACTCCATCGCCAGTATCGAGCGCATCTTCAAGAACGACGCCGAGCCTAAAGACATCGCTGCGATCATCATCGAGCCTGTGCAGGGCGAAGGTGGTTTCTACGTCGCGCCGAAAGCCTTCATGGCTCGCCTGCGCGAACTGTGCGACAAGCACGGCATCCTGCTGATCGCTGACGAAGTGCAGACTGGCGCTGGCCGTACCGGCACGTTCTTCGCCATGGAACAGATGGGCGTTGCCGCCGACCTGACCACTTTCGCCAAGTCCATCGCTGGCGGCTTCCCGCTGGCCGGTGTCTGCGGCAAGGCCGAATACATGGACGCCATCGCTCCAGGCGGCCTGGGCGGCACCTACGCCGGTAGCCCGATCGCGTGCGCGGCGGCCCTGGCGGTGATGGAAGTGTTCGAAGAAGAACACCTGCTGGACCGCTGCAAGGCTGTCGGCGAGCACCTGGTGACCGGTCTGAAGGCCATTCAGGCCAAGCACCCGGGCGTGATCGGTGAAGTGCGTGCCCTGGGCGCGATGATCGCCGTCGAGTGCTTCGAGAACGGTGACACCCACAAGCCAAACGCCGCTGCCGTGGCTTCCGTGGTCGCCAAGGCGCGCGAGAAGGGTCTGATCCTGCTGTCGTGCGGCACCTACGGTAACGTGCTGCGCGTGCTGGTTCCGCTGACCTCGCCAGACGAGCAACTGGATAAGGGCCTGAAAATCATCGAAGAGTGCTTCGCTGAAATCGGCTGATGCCAGAAGGGCGCATTGTTGAAAATGTGACCTGTTCGTCAGAAAAAACCTGCTTCGGCAGGTTTTTTCGTTTATTGACGTCAGAAATTTTGCTTTCGGCCTGTCTCCCACGCCAGTCTTTGACTAATGTACGAAGACTGGATGCCGGAGAGTCATGATGACCGTTGTAGAGGCGCCTTCCGTTCCCCGTGTGTTGATCGCCGAAGCCGATCCCTGGGCCCGTGAGATGCTCAGTGAGTTGGTGCTGAATGTGCGTTGCGATGCACAACTGGATGTGTGCCCGGATGGAAAGCAGGCTGTGGACCTCATGCGCGGGTTCATTCCTGACCTGGTGATCGCCTCCCGCGAGCTGCCCGGCGTGGATGGCCTGAGCCTGCTGCGTGGCGTGCGGATGCTCAAACGCCAGACGCCCGTACGCTTCATTCTGCTCAGCAGCCGCAATGACAGCGCCAGTGTGCGCGAGGCCGTGCAACTGGCGCCCACGGCGTACCTGACCAAACCCCTGAATATCGACAACCTGCGTCAGCGGCTGGAAAACCTGTTGCTGCGCGATGGCGCCCACGTGGCCTGCGAAGTGCCGGCACTGGCACCGGGCGTGGGGCTGGATGCATTTCTGGAAAAGCGTCGCGAGTTGGCCGATGGCGGGCCGTTGTACGTCGATGTGCGAGAAGTGCTGACGCGCAGCCGTAATGCCGCCGGCGTCGATCTCAAGCTGCTGGAACACGAGCTGATCGAGGACCCGCATGTCACGGCTGTGCTGATTGCTGCATCCAACAGCGCTTCGCAGCACCAGGGCAAACCGCAGCAGACCCTCGGCCAGGCGCTGACCACGTTGGGCGCCACCCAAAGCGCGAATCTGGTTCAGGGGCTGGCACTCAAGCGCGGCGCGATCCTCACGGACGCCAATCTCATCCTGCAGGCCAGCCAGATCTGGGATGTCTCGCGGCGCACCGCAGGTTATGCGCGCATCCTGGCGCGCACGCTGGATTTGAACCACGAGCGTTGTTATTGCGCCGGATTGCTCAGAAGCCTGGGGGACTTGTCCGTGGTGCGTTGTCTGCAGGAGTGGTTGCAGGCCGGCGGCACGCTGGACGAAACCACCATCGCCCGTGCCCTTGAGCAGTATTCCGCCGCGTTCGGCTCGGCCTTGCGCACCCGCTGGCGCTTGCCGCTGGAGCTGCGTGAGTTGATTGCGGCGGTTTATCAGTACAACACCGGGGTCTATACCCGGGAGGTGTTGGCGATGAACCTGGCTGGGCAAATGGGGCGGCTGGGGCTGGAAGATCCGCTGGAGGCGCTGGCCAAGAGCAAATCGGCGCGGCTGCTGAAGGTCAATGCGACGGATCTTGAGCGGGTGCGGAACAAGCTGGTGGCGTGAAATCCGATCCGTAGCAGCACGGCTTGCCGGCGGGGGCGGAGTGTCAGTGATCGATGTAGTGACTGACACGCCGCTCCCGCCGGCAAGCCGTGCTGCTACGGGCAGGTGTGCGCCGGGAATTACACCAACACAATCTGATTCTTGCCCTGACGCTTGGCCTGGTACATCGCCGCATCGGAGCGGGCGAACAGGGCTTCCAGGCTCTGGTCCTGTTTGCCGAGATTGGTCAGGCCCTGGCTTGCCGTGATGCCGAAGCTCTTGTCGTCACGGGTGAACACCAGGCGCTGGATTTCCCGTTGCAGACGCTCGGCGATCTGCTTGGCCATGTCCGGTGCGCAGCCAGGGAACACCGCCGCGAACTCCTCGCCGCCAATCCGCCCGAACAGGTCGCCGCGTCGTAACGTCTTGCGACCGCATTCGGCAATGCGTTGCAGCACCACGTCGCCTTCCTGATGCCCGTAGGTGTCATTGACCAGCTTGAAGTCATCCACGTCCAGCAGCAGAAACGCCATCGGCGTGCCCTGCAGGCGGGCCTGTTCGAACTCGCGTTGCGCGCACTCGAAGAAGTGACGACGGTTGCTGCTCTGGGTGAGGACGTCGGTGGTGGCCAGGCGTTGAAGCTCGTCTTCGAGCTGTTTCTTCTCGGTGATGTCTTCGGCGATGCCGACCACGGTCAGGCGCTGGCCGGCCTGATGGCTGACGAAGCATTTGTCACTGAGCCAGCGCACCTGGCCGTCGGCGCGGATGATGCGGTACTCGCGATCTTCGATGGAGCCCTTTTCCAGCACTTCACTCAAGCTGCGCTCGGCGTAGTCCAGGTCGTCGGGGTAGATACTGTCGCGCCACTCGCCGAAGTCGGCCAGCAGCAGCCCTGCGGAGCGACCGAAAATACGCTCGTACGCGGGGCTTACGTAGATCATGCGCTGAGTTTGCCAGTCGAACGCCCAGAGTACGGCGTTGACGCTGACCAGAAGAGAGCTGAAAAGCTGTTCCCGCTCGCTCAGGCGTGCCACTTCGGCCTGGGCGTGCATCAATGCCAGCAGGGTTTCTGCTGTTGCGGGTGTTTCGATCGAGGATGTCGAGTTGTCCATGAGCACTGCATCTCAGAATAAGGTGCGGCGCACAGCCACAACATGTCACACAGCATAGTGCGAAGGTGCTAATGAGATGGGCATAGTGGCACTAAGTTCCGACGAGCGCGTGCTCATGGAGCACGCGCTGATTAACGGCCTAGGCGTGAGAAGGGCGTAGCGAGTAGGTCTTGAGCTGATCGGCGAAGTCGCGCAGGGACTGGATGCCGCTGGCTTCGGCTTCGTGTACCCAGTCCTTGATGGCGGCCAGCATGTCGTGGCCGTTGCTGCTGGTGCGGGCCCAGATCTGTTGCAGCGCCAGGCGTTTTTCGTAGATCACCTTCAACGCCTGGCTGTGCTCGAGCATGGTCTGGATGTGCAACTGATGCTTGTCATCCAGCAGGCTGGTTTCCCGGGACAGCAGGCGTTTGGCGCGGCGGAACTGGTGGCGAACCGAGGCGTCGGCCTTGGCCAGTTCCTGTTTGACCAGCGGCGCGATCACCAGCTTGCGGTACTGGGCCATGATCTGGAACCGGTTGTTGAGGATCGCCATGGCGGTGTCCATGTCCACATGGCCCTTGCCCTCGACGCGGTGCGCGATTGGGGCGACCCGCTGCACCTTGGCCAGGCGCAGCCAGCAGAACAGCTTGATCCACGCCCAGCCCATGTCGAACTCCCAGCGCTTGACCGAAAGCTTGGCGGAGTTGGGGTAGGTGTGGTGGTTGTTGTGCAGTTCTTCACCGCCGATCAGGATGCCCCACGGCAGCAGGTTGGTCGCTGCGTCACGGCATTCGAAGTTGCGATACCCCACGGCATGGCCCAGGCCGTTGACCACGCCGGCGGCCCACAGCGGGATCCAGATCATCTGGATCGCCCAGACCGTGATGCCGATGACGCCGAACAGCGCCAGGTCCAGGACCGCCATGATCGCGATGCCCAGTTTCGGGTAGCGCGAATACAGGTTGCGTTCGATCCAGTCTTCGGGGCAGTTCTTGCCGTAGATGCGCAGCGTTTCAGGGTTCTCGGCTTCGCTGCGATACAGCTCCGCGCCCTTGCGCAGAACGGTCGACAGGCCCTTGACCACCGGGCTGTGGGGGTCGTCTGCGGTTTCGCATTTGGCGTGGTGCTTGCGGTGGACGGCCGTCCACTCGCGGGTATTCTGCGCCGTGGTCAGCCACAGCCAGAAACGGAAAAAGTGCTTGAGGCCGGCGTTGAGTTCCAGCGAGCGGTGAGCTGAATAGCGATGAAGATAGACCGTGACGCCGACGATGGTGACGTGGGTCATTGCCAGAATGACTGCGACCAATTGCCAGACGGAAAGGTCGAGCAGACCGTTGTTCCACATAGGCTGAAATGCCCTCGGTTGTAACGCGAACAGATGGCGGGCGGCGATGGACCGACCCGATGCGGCAGCGCGCATTATCACTTAGCCAGCAGAGAAAACCAGTCGGCGATTTCGTAAAGCGTCGCAGGATGTTTCTTCCTCTATAATCCGTTTATTTCGTATGGCTTTGGCTTTTCCATGTCGACTATTACCCGTGATGCGCTCAAAACCGCACTGTTGTATGGGCTGCTGTCGATTTTCTGGCTAGCGTTCAGCGACTACCTGCTCCCCCTTCTGATCGATGATTCGATTCAGCTCGCCCGTGCCCAACTGATGAGCGGTTATGGCTGGCTGGCGCTCAGTGCGCTGTGCATTTTCCTCGCCCGCGCGCGGTTGTCGGGGCTGATGAGCGCAAGAAGCCGCGCCCGCCAGGACAAGGACATGCAAAGCCTGCGGCTGGCCGCGGCGGTGTTCGACTGCACGCTGGAAGGGGTGCTGGTCACCGACGCCGACGGGGTGATTGTCCACGTCAACCGGGCGTTCATGGAAATCACCGGCTACCAGCAGGACGAAGTGCTCGGCCAGCGGCCCAGCAAGTTCAAGTCCGGGCGCCACGGCCCCGATTTCTACGAGCGCATGTACAAGACTGTGCTGAGTGCAGGGCAATGGAGCGGCGAAATCTGGAACCGGCGCAAGAGCGGTGAAATCTACCCGCAGTGGCAGAGCATTCGCACCGTCAAGAACGATCAGGGCGCGATCACACATTTCGTTGCAGTCTTTTCCGATATTTCCTCGATCAAGCATTCCCAGCAGGAACTGGCCCATGCGGCGCATTACGACGCACTGACCGGCCTGCCCAACCGTCTGCTGTTCTCGGACCGTGCCGAGCAGGCGCACACCCATGCCCGGCGCAGCAAGCAGTCGTTGGGGCTGCTGCTGATCGATCTGGACCACTTCAAACACATCAACGACAGCCTGGGCCACAACACCGGCGACGAGGTGCTCAAGGCGGTCAGCGAACGGCTGGTCCGGCTGGTGGACAAGGGCGCGACGCTGGCCAGGCTTGGCGGCGATGAGTTTGCAGTGCTGGTGGAGGGGCCGAGGCAGTCCGTGCATGTGGTGGAGCTGGCGCAGGCGCTGCTGGACGGGCTGCGTGAGCCGTTTGTCATCGCTGAACAGACGCTGTTTCTGACGGCCAGCATCGGCATCAGCCTGTTTCCAAACGATGCGATGAACGCCGCGCAACTGCTGCGCAATGCCGACACGGCGCTGTTCCAGGCCAAGAGTCAGGGCCGCGAAGGCTACGCGCTGTACGCCGAAGAACTCACCGCGCACGCCCAGCGCCGGCTGGAGCTGACGGCTGAATTGCGGCGGGCCATCGAGCTGGACGAGTTGCGGGTGTTCTACCAGCCGATCCATAACCTCAAGACCCGCCGTATCGAAGGCGTCGAGGCGCTTGTGCGCTGGTGCCATCCGCAGCGCGGGATGGTATCGCCGGGGGAGTTCATTCCGGTGGCCGAGCAGAGCGGCCTGATCGCCGACATCGACAACTGGGTGCTGACCCAGGCGTGTCGGCAGATGTGCCTGTGGCATGAGGCGGGAGTCGGGCTGTCGTTCGTGGCGGTCAACGTGTCGAGCCGGCTGTTCGGGCGCGGTGACCTGGACACTCGCGTTGCCCAGGTGCTGGCCGAAACGGGGCTGGCGCCTGAGTTCCTGGAGCTTGAAGTGACCGAGAGCGCGGTCATGGACGACCCCGAGCAGGCCATTGAGCAGATGCACCGGTTGCGTGAGCTGGGGCTGAAGCTGTCCATCGATGATTTCGGCACCGGGTATTCGTCGATGCTGCGCCTCAAGCGCATGCCGGTGCAGAAGCTCAAGATCGACCAGGGGTTCGTGGCGGGCCTGCCGGGGGACGATGACGACATCGCCATCGTTCGCGCGATCATCGCGCTGGCCAAAGCCATGGGCATGCGGGTGCTGGCCGAAGGCATCGAGCAGGCCGATCAGGCGGCGTTCCTGTTGCATAACCAGTGCGAGTTGGGCCAGGGGTACTGGTTCGCCCGCCCGGTGCCAGCCGAGCAGATCGACTGGGAGCATGCACCGGTATTCGCCACCGCCTGACCGGCGATGGTCAACCTGTGGGAGCGAGCTTGCTCGCGAAGACGATATTTCGGTCGTCACAGTTGCAATGTCTGTACCGGCCCCTTCGCGAGCAAGCTCGCTCCCACAGGGGGTGAGTGCATTGAATATTGCGTAAATTCATTTTGGTTATATCTGCATTCTTAAATAGTATTTTTAAGAATAACCGCTCCTCTCTAATATCGCTCCTACGCCACAAGCAGCTGCCTTCCCACGACGCTGCGGGCACTTCATTTTCAGGAGCACGACAATGAGCGCATCTCTTCGCAGCGTCGACGGTCAGGACGAACAAAGCATTCTGCGTGAAATTCAAAGCGCGCTGCGCGATCTGCGCTTCGGCGCGGTGGAAATCACCGTGCACAACGCACAGGTGGTGCAGATCGAGCGCAAGGAAAAATTCCGTTTGCAGAACCCGGGCAAACAGCAGGGCTGATTAACGGAAAAAAGCTTCACCAAAAACTAGAAAAACGCCAACAACACCGATTTCCAGGAGCTTGATTCATGTCCATTCGCCGTTACGCGCTGGCTGCTCTGGCCAGTGCCGTGTTTGCCGGATCCGCCGTTGCCAAGGATTACCAGCTGTTGAACGTGTCCTACGACCCGACGCGTGAGCTGTACCAGGACTACAACGCCGAATTCATCAACTACTGGACCAAGGCCCACCCAGGCGACACGGTCAAGATCAACCAGTCCCACGGCGGTTCGGGCAAACAGGGCCGTTCGGTGATCGACGGCTCGCCTGCCGACGTGGTGACCCTGGCGCTGGCCGGCGACATCGACGAAATCTCCAAACTGGGCAAATCGCTGCCCGCCGACTGGCAAAAACGCCTGCCGGACGCCAGCACCCCGTACACCTCGACCATCGTGTTCCTGGTGCGCAAGGGCAACCCGAAAGGCATCAAGGACTGGGGTGACCTGGTCAAGAAAGACGTTTCGGTCATCACGCCAAACCCGAAAACCTCGGGTGGCGCCCGCTGGAACTTCCTGGCCGCCTACGCCTACGGCCTGAAGGCCAACAACGGTGACGAAGCCAAGGCCAAGGCCTATATCACCGAGCTGTTCAAGCACGTTCCAGTGCTGGACACCGGTGCTCGCGGCGCTACCATCAGCTTCGTGCAGAACAACCTGGGCGACGTGCTGCTGGCCTGGGAAAACGAAGCATTCCTGTCGCTGAAAGAAGACGGCGGCGCCGACAAGTTCGATATCGTCGTGCCTTCGCTGTCTATCCTGGCCGAGCCACCTGTGGCGGTCGTCGACAAGAACGCCGAGAAGAAAGGCAACACCGAAATCGCCACCGAATACCTCAAGCACCTGTACAGCAAGGAGGGCCAGGAGATCGCGGCGAAGAACTTCTACCGTCCGCGTGACAAGGAAGTGGCGGCCAAGTACGAGAAGCAGTTCCCGAAACTGGACCTGGTGACCATCGACAAGGATTTCGGCGGCTGGAAGTCGGCGCAGCCTAAATTCTTCGACGACGGCGGCGTGTTCGATCAGATCTACGTACCGCAGTAATACGCTGCGGCCCCTGTAGGAGTGAGCTTGCTCGCGATTGTGATTTGTCTGTATCCAATGTTTTGACTGACACGACGCCATCGCGAGCAAGCTCACTCCTACAGGAACTTGAAAAAACCTACCCGGACTCGCTCCGGGTAACCTGTATCAACCAAGGACACTTATGTCTCGACGCATATCCCCCGTCATACCCGGCTTCGGGCTGACGCTGGGTTACACCTTGGTGTACCTCAGCCTGATTGTGCTGATACCGCTTGCGGTCATGTTCATCCACGCCTCCCAGCTGAGCGCTGCCCAGTTCTGGAACATCGTCACCGCGCCACGGGTGCTGGCCGCGCTCAAGCTGAGCTTCGGCACGGCGTTCTTCGCGGCGATCATCAACGGCATCATCGGTACGCTGCTGGCTTGGGTGCTGGTGCGCTACACCTTCCCGGGACGCAAGATCATCGACGCGATGATCGACCTGCCGTTCGCATTGCCCACCGCCGTTGCCGGTATCGCGCTGACCGCGCTGTACACGCCGACGGGCCTTGTGGGGCAATTCGCGACTGACCTGGGTATCAAGATCGCCTACACCCCCCTGGGCATCACCCTGGCGCTGACTTTTGTCACCATGCCGTTCGTGGTGCGTACCGTGCAGCCGGTATTGGCGGACATTCCCCGTGAAGTCGAAGAGGCTGCCGCCTGCCTGGGCGCCCGGCCGCTGCAGGTGTTCCGCTACATCCTGGTTCCGGCCCTGCTGCCCGCCTGGCTGACCGGCTTTGCGCTGGCCTTCGCCCGGGGCGTGGGTGAGTACGGCTCGGTGATTTTCATTGCCGGCAACATGCCGATGAAAACCGAGATCCTGCCGCTGCTGATCATGGTCAAGCTCGATCAGTACGACTACGCCGGCGCAACAGCCATCGGTGTGATGATGCTGGTGGTGTCGTTTATCCTGCTGCTGCTGATCAACCTGTTGCAGCGACGCATCGAAACCCCTAACTGAGGAGGCGCACGTTATGTCTGGTCCATCGCTTATCGCCGCTTCCTCCGCCAACGCTGCCCGTCGTGGCAGTGCGGTGTCGCGGCGCATCCTGATCGGCCTTGGCTGGCTGGTCTTTGCATTGTTTCTGTTGTTGCCATTGGTGGTGGTGGTCAGCCAGGGCCTGAAGAACGGCCTGGGCGGATTCTTCACCGCGATCCTTGAGCCGGACGCACTGTCGGCCCTGAAGCTGACGATCTACGCGGTGCTGATTTCCGTGCCCTTGAACGTGGTGTTCGGCGTGGCGGCGGCCTGGTGCGTGAGCAAGTACTCGTTCCGTGGCAAGGCCCTCCTGGTGACGCTGATCGACCTGCCGTTTTCGGTGTCGCCGGTGATCGCCGGTCTGGTCTACATCCTGATGTTCGGCGCCCGTGGCGTGTTCGGCCCCTGGCTGCAGGATCACGACATCCAGATCGTCTTCGCGCTGCCGGGCATCGTGCTGGCGACCATCTTCGTCACCGTGCCGTTCGTGGCCCGTGAGCTGATCCCGCTGATGCAGGAGCAGGGCACGCAGGAAGAAGAGGCAGCGCGACTGCTGGGCGCCAATGGCTGGCAGATGTTCTGGCACGTCACCGTGCCGAACATCAAATGGGGCCTGATCTACGGCGTGGTGCTCTGTACCGCGCGGGCCATGGGTGAGTTCGGCGCGGTGTCGGTGGTTTCCGGCCACATTCGCGGCGTGACCAACACCCTGCCGCTGCATGTCGAGATTCTCTACAACGAGTACAACCACGTGGCTGCATTTGCCGTGGCGAGCCTGTTATTGATCCTTGCGCTGTTCATCCTGCTGCTCAAGCAGTGGAGCGAAGCGCGCATTAGCCGTCTGCGCCAAAGCGCGGCGGAGGAATAATTCATGTCGATCGAAGTCCGTAACGTCAGCAAGAATTTCAACGCCTTCAAGGCCCTCAACAGCATCGATCTGGATATCCAGAGCGGCGAGCTGGTGGCGTTGCTGGGTCCGTCCGGGTGTGGCAAGACCACGCTACTGCGCATCATTGCCGGGCTTGAAACCCCGGACCAGGGCAACATCGTGTTCCATGGCGAGGACGTGTCCGGTCACGATGTGCGTGATCGCAACGTCGGGTTCGTGTTCCAGCACTACGCGCTGTTCCGCCACATGACGGTGTTCGACAACGTCGCCTTTGGCCTGCGCATGAAGCCGAAGAACCAGCGCCCGAACGAATCCCAGATCGCCGCCAAGGTTCACGAACTGCTGAACATGGTGCAACTGGACTGGCTGGCCGATCGCTACCCGGAGCAGTTGTCCGGTGGCCAGCGCCAGCGTATCGCCCTGGCTCGCGCCCTCGCGGTGGAGCCGAAAGTGCTGCTGCTCGACGAGCCGTTCGGTGCCCTGGATGCCAAGGTGCGCAAGGAGCTGCGCCGCTGGCTGGCGCGCCTGCATGAAGACATCAACCTGACGTCGGTATTCGTGACCCACGACCAGGAAGAGGCCATGGAAGTCGCCGACCGCATCGTGGTGATGAACAAGGGTGTGATCGAGCAGATCGGCTCACCGGGCGAGGTGTACGAAAATCCGGCCAGCGATTTCGTCTACCACTTCCTCGGCGACTCCAACCGCCTGCACCTGGGCGAAGACAACCATGTGTTGTTCCGCCCCCATGAAGTGTCGTTGTCGCGGCATGAAGTGGAAGGACACCACGTCGCCGAAGTGCGCGACATTCGCCCGCTGGGTGCGACCACCCGTGTGACCTTGAAGGTTGAAGGCCAGCCGGACCTGATCGAAGCCGAAGTGGTGAAGGACCACGACAGCCTGATCGGCCTGGCGCGCGGGGAGACGCTGTTCTTCAAGCCGAAGGTTTGGCAGAAGATCGCAAACCTGTAGCCCGTACACGATCCGTAGCAGCACGGCTTGCCGGCGGGGGCGGTGTGTCAATTGACAAATGTCTGGCTGACACACCGCTCCCGCCGGCAAGCCGTGCTGCTACGGGATCGAGTTGAATCTTTATACCGCGGCTTTCTTCAGGTTTCGCTTGTGGGTACGGCCCACTTTCCCCTCGATGTTGCCCTGCAACTTCTTCCTCATTCCCATCAGAAACGCCGCTTCGGCCGTGACGAACAGCGGGCCGATGATCAGGCCTGAGAGGTCGTCGACAAACGCCGGTTTGCGACCTTCGTAATAATGCCCCACGAACTGGATGATCCAGCCCACCACGAACAGGCCCACGCCCGAGGCGAGCCAGACCATGGTGCTCTGCTGCGCCAGATGTGCGCCGATCCACAGGAACAGCGCCAGCACGATGCCCAGCGCTATGCCCAGCGGCCTGTCCAGACGCAGGTAGAACAAGGTGGCCGCCACGGTCGCCAACAGGGCCGGGGAAAGCCACAGTTCGCCCAGTGCCCAACTGCTCCAGCCGGGGCGTGACAGCAGCACGGAAACTGCCAGCACGATCAGCGGCACGCCGACGAAATGCGTGGCGATGTTGCGGGTGTCACGGTGGTAGGACGCGTACTGACTGAGATGATCGACGAGGTTTTTCATTGTTATTCCTCTATGGATACGTGGATCATGCCCGCTCATTTCTATCTGGCGGATCCATCGGAGGAACCAGCCTGCAATAAAACGCCATCAAGAAAAAGGAGATTCACGTGACGAATGGAACCCAATGGCGCTCATGGTTGGATAACGACAACTGGTTCAACGATCTGCCCACTTCCTTGCAGGATAGCCTGCTGGTGGGGATGCGGCAGCGGCGGTTCACGCCCGGCAAACTGGTCTTCGAGCATGGCGAGCCATCCTGCGGCCTGTACGCCCTGCTGGCCGGGTCGATCCGCTTTAACGGTATCAAGCAGCAACGCCTGGACCTGCCACCTGCCAAAACCCGCATGCCGTACTGGTTCGGCGAGGTTTCGCTGTTCGACGCGTTGCCCCGACTGCACGATGTCTTCGCCGAAGACCAGATCATCGTGCTGCATCTGCCCCAGGCCATCCTGACCAGAATCCTCGAAGACAATCCGCACCACTGGCGCTACTTCGCACGACTTCTGGGGCGCAAGCTCGGCCTTGAGGTGCCGCCGAACGATCAGGTGACCTTGTTACCCACCGATGAGCGTGTCGCCTATCGCCTGCTGCTGCTCACCGAAGGCTACGGTGAAATCGACCGCTCGACCCGCAGCGTTTCCATCAACGACGTGCTGAGCGAGCGGGGGCTGGGGCTGACGCCGGAAGTCGTCGACCGGGTGGTTGGGTACTTCGCAGAGCGCGGCATCGTGCACCGCGACGGCGATTTCATCAGCGTGCTGGACGTCGAGCGCTTGCGCAAGGCTGCGCGTCACCGCCTGACCGGGGGCTAGGGATCAGCGCATCCCGTCGCGGTACTGGCTGGGCGTCATGCCGGTCCAGCGCTTGAACGCCCGGCTGAAGCTGCTGGTGTCGGCAAAGCCCAGGAGAAAGGCGATTTCACTGAGCGAACTGCCTGGGTCGCGCATGTGCAGCAATGCCAGGTTCTGCCGGCACTGGTTCAGCAGCAGGTCGTAGCTGCAGCCTTCATCGGCCAGGTGCCGTTGCAGGCTGCGCAGGCTCAGGTGCAGGTGCTGGGCGATGCGCTCCGCCGAGGGTTCGCCTTCGGGCAGTTGCGCTTCGATGGCAGCACGCACTTTGCGCTCCCAGGTCAGGGGGCTGAGTTTTTCCAGCGTGCGATTGAGCACGGCCTCGTTGTGCTCGGCCAGTTCCGGGTTGGCATCGTCCAGATGGCTGTCGAAATCGGCGCAGGCGAACTCCAGCAGGTTTTCCGTGGCGCCGAAGTGCAGCGGCGCACGGAACACGTCATGCCAGGGCTTGGCGTCGGCAGGTTCGGGCCTGACCAGGTGCACCGCCAGCGGCGCGTAATGCCGGCCCAGACGGTTGCGGCACGTCCTCACGTAAATCGCCGCGAAGGCATCCATGGCCTCATTGGCCGGCATCGGCCCGCCCTCGGGCACGCGAAAGCGAAACTCGTAACGCTCGCCCACGCGGATGAAGCTCAGGTCCAGCGCGTCGCTGACCACCGGGTGGTAGCGCACGATCCGCTCGAACACTTCACGCAACGAACCGCTGGCCACCAGCGCGTAGCCCAGGGCGTGGAAGGTGGTGGGGCTGACGAACCGCGACACCCGCAAACCCAGCGCCGGATCGCCGCTGGCCTGCACCGACAACTCCCAGAAACGCGTGGTCACGGTCACCGGATAGCGCGCGTTGGGGTCGTCCATCAAGTGCGGGTCCAGCCCCGCCGCCTGGCTCAGCGCGAGACTGTCCAGGCCCAGCGCGTCGAGTTGCTTGCGCAGGGCACGGGTCCAGCTGGCGAGAACACTTGGGTCAGACATAAAGATTGGCGCCTGCGGTCAACAGCTTGGCGTCCACGGCCGGGCAGTCTTGGGCCCTGCACGGCACAGTGGAGCCTCGTTTTTCTTCATCATAAAACCGGAGAATGGAAGCATGCACGAGACTTCTGCAAGTGCGGCCGGACTGAATGCACAACAGCGATCAGCCCATATTCGCGCGGTGGTTACGGCCCGCGGTGTCGAGTTGCGCCAGCGCTACCCGATCCTTGCGCATCAGGATGCAATCGGCGCCGGCATTCTGCTGTTCGCGCTGGCGGGCATGACTGGCTGCGCAGCGCTCTACCTTGGGGGCTACATGGCCTGGTGGGTGTGCCTGTTGCTCAATGCCTTCTTCGCCTCGCTGACCCACGAACTGGAGCATGACCTGATCCACAGCATGTACTTTCGCAAGCAGCGCGTGCCCCACAACCTGATGATGGCGCTGGTGTGGATGGCGCGCCCGAGCACCATCAACCCATGGATTCGCAGGCACCTGCACCTCAATCACCACAAGGTGTCCGGCACCGAGGCGGACATGGAAGAGCGGGCCATCACCAACGGCGAACCCTGGGGCATCGCGCGGCTGCTGATGGTGGGCGACAACGTCATGTCGTCGCTGATCCGCATGCTGCGGGCCAGAACCTGGACGCACAAGTTGAGCATCCTCAAGCGCACCTTGCGGGTGTATGCGCCGCTGGCCTTGCTCAACTGGGGCGCCTGGTATGTGTTCCTCGGCTTTCATGCGGCCAACGGCGTTGCGAGCCTGATGGGCACTTCGCTGGCCTGGTCCAGCGACACCCTGGCCGTGATGCAGGTGATCGACATCGCCGTGGTAGTGCTGGTGGGCCCCAATGTATTGCGCACGTTCTGCCTGCATTTCGTCAGTTCCAACATGCATTACTACGGCGATATCGAGAGTGGCAACGTCATGCAGCAGACCCAGGTGCTCAACCCGTGGTGGCTGTGGCCGATGCAGGCGTTCTGTTTCAATTTCGGCAGCACCCATGGCATCCATCACTTTGTGGTGAAGGAGCCGTTCTACATCCGCCAGTTGACCGCGCCGGTCGCGCACCGGGTCATGGCCGAGATGGGTGTGAGGTTCAACGACTTCGGCACCTTCGCCCGGGCGAACAGATTTGCGAAAAGTCTGGCGGGATAAAAATTTCTGTAACAACCCCACCGTATTCTCTGCTCATCCCCGGCGAGCTGGGGGCAGACAGCGTGATTTATCAGGGCCGCTCCTTAAGGCAGGGGGTGGCCCTCTTTTTTTTCCGGCGGCAATCACCTGTTTTTGCGATATATGAATTCGAGTTATTAATAAATATCTTCTTATTCTTTTTCGAATATATATCCCGTCCCTATACTCGCCGCCATGAACGCAAAAATGCAGGAGGCGAAGGCCATGCATAACGAATCGATCCGTTACCTGATCGTGCCAGGCTGGCAAGGATCCGCCGAAGACCATTGGCAGACCCATTGGCAAAACAGCTTGCCCAACAGTGTGCGCGTGGAGCAGGCCAACTGGCTGACGCCGCGGCGCGAAGACTGGGTCGGTGAGTTGCAACGGGCCATCGCTGCCGACAGCTCGCCGGTGATCCTGATCGCCCACAGCCTGGGCTGCGTGACCGTGGCTCACTGGGCGCAACTGGCGCCGCTGGAAACCTTGCGTCAGGTGCGCGGTGCGTTGCTGGTCGCCCCGGCTGACGTCGAGCGGCCCAACTGCCCGCCTGCCATCCGCAATTTTGCGCCTGTTCCCGAACACCTGCTGCCCTTCCCGGCGCAAGTGGTCAGCTCCGACAACGACTCTGCCGTCAGCGCCTTGCGGGCGATGGAAATGGCCCGCAACTGGGGCGCCGAGATCGGCATCCTGAGCGGCGCCGGGCACATCAACGTGAAGTCCGGTCATCAGCGCTGGGAGCAGGGTTTCGCCTACCTCTACCGCCTGCAGAGCCGCATCGAACAACAGGCTCGCCGCCGAGCATGAGTGCGCATAACACGATCTTTTTCGCCGCAGTGATTCGACAGGCGCTGCGGCCTTTTTTTTAACGCTCAAGTCCACGGAAGGCTTGGGCGGGAGACTGCCATGAGCCAGACCGACGTACCCACCCAGCCCCTCCTCACATTCCCCGAAGCTGAAAAAAGCCCCCTGAGCATACGCGCCAAGGCGCTGGTGTTTTTCGACCCGCGCTCACGCCGCCTGCGCGAAGAAATGGAGCAACTGGCGCCGCTGGACCTGCCGGTGCTGATTCGTGGCGAACCGGGCACGGGCAAGGAACTGCTGGCGCGGCACATTCATCGCGGCAGTGACCGTTCTGGGCTTTTTGTATCGGTCAACTGCGGCTCGATCAGCCCGACTTACGCCGATGCCGAGTTGTTCGGCTACGCCGCAGGCGCCCACAGCGGCTCGGCCAGCAGCCGGGCGGGCTGGTTTGGTTCGGCCACGGGCGGCACGCTGTACCTGGATGAAATCGCCGATCTGCCGCTGACGATTCAGATCAAGCTGCTGGCGGCGCTGGAAAATCACGAAGTGACCCGCGTGGGCGCGTCCCAGCCGAGCCCGGTGGACGTACGCCTTGTTGCGGCCACCAGCATCGACCTGAGCCTGGCCGTGGCCGCCGGGAAGTTTCACGAAAGGTTGTATCGTTACCTGAGCGAGGGGCGGCTGGATCTGCCGGCGCTGCGCGAACAGCCGGGCAACATCCTGCCGCTGGCCGAGTATTTCCTGGGGATCTACAGCCAGCGCCTGGATTTCGCGATGCCGTTGATCAGTGAAGCCGCCCAGAGTGTGCTCGAAGCGCACTACTGGCCGGGTAATACCCGGGAGCTTGAGAATGTCATTCACTTTGCGCTGCTGGTCAGCAGCGGGGCGGAGATTCTGCCGGAGCATTTGAATCTTCCGCAGTTCGGCGGCTTGCACCGTCCGTAGCAGCACGGCTTGCCGGCGGGAGCGGTGTGTCAGCCACACATTTTTCGACTGACACACCGCTCCCGCCGGCAAGCCGTGCTGCTACGGGGGGTAGTGGTGTGATCAAAAGTGCGGTTTAGACACATCCCTACTGGCCAAAAGCCTTCTGAGAACTAAAAAGCATATATCCGAGATGAAAAAGTATTGTCTCGGAATAAAAAATCTCGGTAATGTCCGCCTCAGCCGCCAACCCGACCGGTTCGACTCCGCGGCACTCTCAATAAGGGTTGCCCACAAGGTGACCGGTTCATCCTAAGGAATTCGCATGAAAAAGACCTTGTTGTTCACCGCACTCGCGGCTGCCCTTTCCATCGGCGCGGCTCAAGCCGGCGAGAAACTGGTTGTCGGCGCGACGCCGGTTCCCCACGCCGAGATCCTGGAGCTGATCAAGCCTGAGCTGGCCAAGGAAGGCGTGGATCTGGAAATCAAGGTCTTCACCGACTACGTACAGCCAAACGTTCAACTGAACGAGAAACGCCTGGACGCCAACTACTTCCAGACCAAGCCTTACCTGGACGGCTTCAACAAGGGCAAGGGTGCGACCCTGGTCACCGGCGTTGGCGTACACGTTGAACCGTTCGGCGGCTACTCGAAGAAGTACAAGTCCCTGGCTGACCTGCCAGTGGGCGCGACCATCGCCATTCCAAACGAAGGCAGCAACGCCGGCCGTGCACTTCTGCTGCTGCAGAAGGCTGACCTGATCAAGCTGAAAAACCCGACCGACGCCCTGGCAACGCCGAAAGACATCGCCGAGAACCCGAAGAAATTCAAGTTCCGCGAGCTGGAATCGGCTGTACTGCCACGTGTTCTGGATCAGGTCGATCTGGACATGATCAACACCAACTACGCGCTGGAAGCCAAGCTGAGCCCGAAAAAAGACGCGCTGATCCTGGAAGGTGCCGACTCGCCATACGTGAACTACCTGGTGACCCGCACCGACAACGCCCATGCTGACGCTATCGAGAAGCTGTCCAAGGCGCTGACCAGCCAGCAGGTCAAGGACTTCATCAACAAGAAGTACGACGGCGCGGTATTGCCGGCGTTCTGATGATGTAACGTTCGCAGACTAATCCCGTAGCAGCACGGCTTGCCGGCGGGGGCGGTGTATCAGTCGAATAATGTTTGTCTGACACACCGCTCCCGCCGGCGAGCCGTGCTGCTACGGACCGGTGGCGATCAGTTCGTAAGATTTCCAACGCCGACGGCCTGTACCCGCGTCGGCGTTTTTGCGTGCGTGCCCAGGGCACGGCCCAACGCACGCTCAAGGGCAATGAGCAGCTTGACGTTGTCTTCCTGAGCCTTGTCGAGCGCGTTGTCGTTTCCACGTACCGGCATGATCGGTCCTCTTTGTGTTATCCCTGACATCGGTGGATCGCAGCTGCTTCGCTGCGAGACCGGGGATAGACACTCATCTTGCTCCCTGGGTTCGCACCCGAAGATAAGAATTTGGTAACGCCGTGGTTACCAGGAGATGGCATATCAATAGCGCTAGCACGTTCAGCGCTAACCATATTCCCCAACGGTATTTAAATATCGTTTCTTATATCTATAAAGTCTCTACTTCAAAGCCAATGCCTTTTTGGAGTCGGAGTACTCATGCCAGCAGCCTCCCAAGCTTCTACGTCCGCACAAGCGCCGGATCAGCAGTTCGATGTACGTCCATTCGCCGAGAAGGTGGGTGCCGAGATCGTCGGTCTGGACCTGTCCCGCCCGCTCAATGACGCAGATTTCGCCCGTGTGCATCGCGCGCACCTGGATCACCACGTCGTGGTCTTCCGCGACCAGCAGATCACCCCGCAACAGCAGATCGATTTCAGCCGCCGCTTTGGCGTGCTGCAGATTCACGTGCTCAAGCAGTTTTTGCTCGCCAACCATCCGGAAATCCTGATCGTCTCCAACATCGTCGAGAACGGTCAGCCGGTGGGCCTGGGTGACGCCGGCAAATACTGGCACTCGGACCTGTCCTACAAGGAACTGCCGAGCCTGGGCTCGATGCTTTACGCCCAGGAGCTGCCAAGCGAAGGGGGCGACACCCTGTTCGCCGACATGCACCAGGCCTGGGAAACCCTGCCTGAGCACCTGCGCAAAGCCGTCGAAGGCCGCAGTGCCGTGCACAGCTACACCTCGCGCTACCGCGATGGCCGCAACGCCGAAAACTGGCGCCCGACCCTGAGCGCCGAGCAACTGGCCCAGGTCGCCGTGGTCAGCCACCCGATCGTGCGCACGCACCCTGAGAACGGCCGCAAGGCGCTGTTCGTCAGCGAAGGCTTCACCACTCATATCGTCGGTATTCCTGAAGACGAAAGCCGCGCAATCCTCGAAGAGATCTACGCCCACAGCGTGCGTCCGGAAAACGTGCTGCGTCACAAGTGGCAGGAAAACGACATGGTCTTCTGGGACAACCGTTCGCTTATCCACCTGGCGGGCGGCACGCCGGATCACCTGCGCCGTCGTCTGCACCGCACCACCATCCAGGGCGATGCTCCGTTCTGATTCATGCACCAATCCGGGAGCCCGCTCCATGAATGCTGTTCTGCAAAGCCACACGGCTAGCGATCGCTTGAACGCGCAACAGGCCAACCAGCCTACCGCTGAAGCGCTGTTGCAAGTCCAGGGCGTAAGCCTTGAATACCGCACGCCGGAACGCGTGGTGCGGGCCACTCACCAGGTGAGTTTTGAAATCGACCCCGCCGACCGCTTCGTGCTGCTCGGCCCCTCGGGCTGCGGCAAGTCGACGCTGCTCAAGGCCGTGGCGGGGTTCATCGCCCCGGTTGAAGGACAGATTCGTCTCGCTGGCCAGCAGGTCAGGGAACCGGGCCCGGATCGCATCGTGGTGTTCCAGGAGTTCGACCAGTTGCCGCCGTGGAAAACGGTGATCGAGAACGTCATGTTCCCGTTGCTGGCGTCGCGCACTCTCAAGCGCCGCGAGGCCGAAGAGCGGGCGCGGCATTATCTGGAGAAGGTCGGGCTTAGCGCGTTTGCCAATGCGTATCCGCACACCTTGTCCGGCGGCATGAAGGCCCGCGTGGCGATTGCCCGTGCGCTGGCGATGCAGCCGAAGATCCTGCTGATGGACGAGCCGTTCGCGGCGCTCGATGCCCTGACCCGTCGCAAGATGCAGGAAGAGTTGCTGGAGCTGTGGGAAGAGGTGCGCTTTACCTTGCTGTTCGTCACGCACTCCATCGAGGAAGCGCTGGTGGTGGGCAACCGCATCCTGCTGCTGTCGCCCCATCCGGGGCGTGTACGGGCGGAGATCAACAGCCACCAGTACGACCTGAAAAGCCTGGGCGGCGTGGATTTCCAGCGCTCGGCCCAACGCATCCACAACCTGTTGTTCGACGAGGGCGATGCGCCGGTGGTCGAGCAGGATCTGCGGTTTCAGGATATCCGGATTGCCTACTAACACCGCCTCCCCCCTGTAGGAGTGAGCTTGCTCGCGATAGCGCTGTGTCATTCGACGAATGTGTCACTGACCAACTGCCATCGCGAGCAAGCTCACTCCTACAGGGGATAGGGCTGACTTCAATAGAGATTTCACCATGAGCCTTTCCCCTCCGATCCGCGAGGAATACGAAATCGCGCTGGAGCCTTTCACCCAGGCTGACCTTGCGCGTGAGATTCCTCTGGCCCAACGCATCTGGCAACAGGGCTGGGTGCGCAAGACCGTGATCCTGATTGCCCTGGCGGTGATCTGGGAGATCGCGGCGCGCATCCAGGGTAACGACCTGCTGCTGCCCAGCTTCCTGCAAACCGCCAAGGCCTTTGTCGATGGCGTCGTCACTGGCGAGTTGCTGGCCAAGGTGTGGATTTCCCTGACCGTACTGGTCAAGGGTTACCTGATCGGCATCGTGCTGGCGTTCGGCATGACCACCCTAGCCGTCTCGACCCAACTGGGCCGCGACCTGCTGGGCACGCTGACTTCGATGCTCAACCCGCTGCCGGCCATCGCGCTGTTGCCGCTGTCGCTGTTGTGGTTCGGCCTGGGCGAGAACAGCCTGATTTTCGTACTGGTGCATTCGGTGCTGTGGGCGCTGGCGCTGAACACCTACGCAGGGTTTCTCGGCGTTTCGGAAACCCAGCGCATGGCCGGTCGCAACTATGGCCTGAAGGGCATTCGCTTCGTCTGGCACATCCTGATTCCCGCCGCGCTGCCGTCGATCCTGGCCGGCTTGAAGATCGGCTGGGCCTTCGCCTGGCGCACGCTGATCGCCGCCGAGCTGGTGTTTGGCGCCTCTTCGGGCAAGGGCGGCCTTGGCTGGTACATCTTCCAGAACCGCAACGAGCTGTACACCGACAAGGTATTCGCGGGGCTGGCGGCGGTCATCATCATCGGCCTGCTGGTGGAAAACCTGTTGTTCAGCAATGTAGAGCGCCTGACCGTGAAGCGTTGGGGCATGCAGCGCTAACTGTTCCCGTAGCAGCACGGCTTGCCGGCGGGGACGTACTCAAGATCGCTCCCGCCGGCAAGCCGTGCTGCTACGAAATCTTCATCCACTTCAATGGTTTTTTATTTGTGAGGGCTTCATGGGGAATTCAATCAAACGCCCGCTGCTGACTGCGCTGGCGGCAACTCTGGGTCTGGTGGGCGTGCTGTCGAGCAGCGGTGCCCAGGCCGAAGGCAAGATCAGCATCGCCCAGCAATTCGGTATCGGTTACCTGATTCTCGACGTGGTGCAGCAACAGAAGCTGATCGAGAAGCACGGCAAGGAGCAGGGCATCGACATCAAGGTCGACTGGAATAGCATCTCCGGCGCTACCGCGATGAACGAAGCGCTGCTGGCGGGCGCGCTGGATGTGGTATCGGCTGGCGTGCCGCCGATGCTGACCATCTGGGACCGCACCAAGGGCAAGCAGAACGTGAAAGCCATCGCCTCGCTGGGCTCGATGCCCAACTACCTGCTCAGCAACAACCCGAACGTAAAGACCCTTAACGACTTCACCGACAAGGACCGCATTGCCGTGCCGGCGGCCGGTGTGGGCTTCCAGTCGCGGACCTTGCAGATCGAAACCGCCAAGCTATTCGGTAACGACAACTTCAAGAAATTCGACAACATTTCCGTCAGCCTGCCGCACCCGGACGCCACTTCGGCGCTGATCGCAGGCGGCTCGGAAATCAGCGCGCACTTCTCAAGCCCGCCGTTCCAGTACCAGGAACTGGAAAACGACAAGGTGCACAAGGTGCTGAGCTCCTACGACGTGCTGGGCGGCCAGGCGACGTTCAACGTGCTCTACACCACCCAGAAATTCCACGACGAAAACCCCAAGACCTACAAAGCGTTCTACGACGCGCTGGCTGAGGCCGAGAAGATCATCAAGGCCGACAAGAACGCAGCGGCCAAGACCTACATCGAGGTCGAGAAGTCCAAGCTGCCGTTGCCGCTGGTGGAGAAGATCGTCTCCGATCCGGAAATCGACTTCACCGTCGTGCCGCAACGTACCTTCATCTACGCCGAGAAGCTGCATGAGCTGGGCGTGCTGAAGAACAAGGCCGACAGCTGGAAGGATTTCTTCTTCGAAGAAGCCCACGGCGGCGCGGGTAGCTGATCCCCCGTCCCCTGTAGGAGTGAGCTTGCTCGCGATTGCGGTATGCCTGACGCTTGAATTCCGTCTGACATAACGCCATCGCGAGCAAGCTCACTCCTACAGGTTTTGTGGTGGGCAGTCGTTTCGAGAGCACCTCGCCCTGCGGTTTGGGCAATGCCATGAGCGTTGAAAGGAACCCTGATCTACGCTCAGAGTCGCATGGTCACGTCGCGCCAGTCTTTCTGGCCACGTTGTGGACAACGGACTCGCCGCAAAGGAGCTTGCATGCCCGCCCAACCTTCGACGCGTGGATTCAGACTGCCCATCCTTGGGCTGTGCCTTTGCCTGGCGCTGATGGCCGGGTGTGGCGACAAGAAACCCAGCGAACCGGTGCGCCCGCGCGTTCAGATTCAGGAAGTCAAAACCGCTGAATTCGCCGCCGCCGTCACCCTGACGGGCGATATCCAGGCCCGGGTGCAGACCCAGCTCTCGTTCCGCGTGGGCGGCAAGATCATTCAGCGTTCGGTGGATGTCGGCGATCGCATCACCGCCAAGCAAGTGCTGGCCAGGCTCGACCCCAAGGATTTGCAAACCAGCGTCGATTCGGCCGTGGCTGCCGAAGCCGCCGAGCAGGCGCGGGTCAAACAGACCGCTGCGGCGTTCGTGCGCCAGCAGAAACTCCTGCCCAAGGGTTACACCAGCAAGAGCGAATATGACTCCGCCCAGGCGCAACTGCGCAGCAGCCAGAGCGCGCTCAAGGCCGCCCAGGCGCAACTGGCCAACGCCCGCGAGCAACTGGGTTACACCGCGCTGATCGCCGATGCGCCGGGGATCATCACTGCTCGTCAGGCGGAAGTCGGCCAGGTGGTGCAGGCGACGATGCCGATTTTCAGCCAGGCCCGCGATGGCGAACGTGACGCGGTGTTCAACGTCTACGAATCACTGTTCGTTCAGCCGCCCACCGATCAGCCGGTGGAAGTCACGCTGCTCGATAACCCGAAAATCAAGGCCAGCGGCAAGGTGCGCGAAGTCACCCCGGCGGTGTCCGCGCAGACCGGAACTTTGCAGGTAAAAATCGCCCTCAGTTCGTTGCCCGAAGGCATGGACCTGGGTTCGGTGGTCAGCGCCGCGCTCACGGTGCCCGCCAGGCAAAGTGTCGAGCTGCCGTGGTCGGCGCTGACCAAGGGCCTGGGCGATCAGCTCGGCCAGCCTGCGGTGTGGGTGGTCGATGACCAGAACAAGGCCAGCTTGCGTGGCGTCAAGGTGGGGCGTTATCTGACCGGCAAAGTCATCATCGTCGATGGCCTGAAAAACGGCGAAAAGGTGGTGATCGCGGGTAATCAGCTGCTGCACCCGGACATGCAGGTCGAACTGGCCCAGGTCTACAAACAACCGGTGGGAGCAACGCAATGAAGCGTCTGCCGCTGGTGGTGATGGGTGCGCTTTTGTTGGCGGCCTGTAGCAAGGAAGAGCCTGCGCCGGAGCCGGTTCGCCCGGTGCTGTTCATGGAGGTCAAGCCTCAGGCCGAAGAGAGCCTGGGTCGCTTCGCCGGCAACATCGCGGCGCGCTATGAAAGCACCCTGGGTTTTCGTGTCTCGGGACGCATCGCGTCGCGCAGCGTCGATGTGGGCAGCGAGGTGGAAAAAGGCCAGCTGCTGGCCACTCTCGACCCCACGGACTTGCAAAACCAGGTACGCGCCAGCCAGGGCGACCTGGCCAGGGTGCAGGCGCAGTACATCAATGCCCAGGCCAATGCCCGGCGCCAGCAGGAGCTGTTCGACCGTGGCGTGGGCGCCCAGGCGGCGCTGGACGTCGCGGTGACCGACCTGAAAACCACCCAGTCGTCCTTCGATCAGGCCAAGGCCTCGGTGCAGCAGGCGCAGGATCAATTGAGCTACAGCGAATTGCGAACCGACCACGCCGCCGTCGTGACTCAATGGAAAGCCGAGGCCGGGCAAGTGGTCAGCGCCGGTGAACAGGTGGTGACCCTGGCCCGCCCCGACATCAAGGAAGCGGTGATCGACCTGCCCGCGCCGCTGGCCGAACAGTTGCCGCAGGATGTGGTGTTCAAGGTCGCCAGTCAGCTTGAGCCGGATATCAACACCACCGCGACCCTTCGCGAACTGGAACCCCAGGCCGAAAGCTCGACCCGCACCCGTCGTGCACGCCTGACGCTGGCTGACACGCCAACGGCATTCCGGCTGGGCACGGCGATCAGCGTCACCCTGAGTTCGGCCATCGAGCCGCGCATCGAGTTGCCCGCCAACGTGCTGCAGGAAGCCGACGGCCAGACCCGGATCTGGATCGTCGACATGCAGAGCCAGACCGTTTCCCCGCACCCGGTAAAAGTCGTCAGCCGTGACGGCAACACCGTGGTGCTGGCCGGTGGAGTCAAGGGCGGCGAGCGCGTGGTCACGGCCGGGGTGAACAGCCTCAAGCCCGGTCAGAAAGTCAAAGTCGATAAGGACAGCCCACGATGAAAGGGAACTTCAACCTCTCCGAATGGGCGATCAAGCATCAGTCCTTCGTCTGGTACCTGATGTTCGTCGGCCTGCTGATGGGCGTGTTCTCCTACATGAACCTGGGTCGCGAGGAAGACCCGTCGTTCACCATCAAGACCATGGTCATCCAGACCCGCTGGCCCGGCGCGACGGTGGACGAAACCCTCGAACAGGTCACCGACCGCATCGAGAAGAAGCTCGAAGAGCTGGACTCCCTCGACTACGTGAAAAGCTACACCCGGCCAGGGGAATCGACGGTCTACGTCTACCTGCGCGACACCACCAGCGCCGCTGCGATTCCTGAAATCTGGTACCAGGTGCGCAAGAAGATCGACGACATTCGCGGCACCTTTCCCCAGGGCATTCAGGGGCCTGCGTTCAACGACGAATTCGGTGACGTGTTCGGCTCCATCTACGCTTTCACTTCCGACGGCCTGACCCTGCGCCAGTTGCGCGATTACGTGGAGCAGGTGCGGGTGCAAATTCGCGATGTGCCGGGGCTGGGCAAGATCCAGATGATCGGCCAGCAGGACGAAGTGATTTACCTGAATTTCTCCACCCGCAAACTGGCAGCCCTGGGCCTCGATCAGCGGCAGGTCGTGCAGAGCCTGCAAGCGCAGAACGCCGTGACGCCTGCGGGGGTGATCGAAGCCGGGCCCGAGCGGATTTCCGTGCGCACCTCCGGGCAGTTCGAGTCGGAGAAGGACCTCGAGAACGTGAACCTGCGGCTCAATGACCGTTTCTATCGGTTGAGCGACGTCGCTGAAATCAGCCGCGGCTATGTCGATCCAGCCAAGCCGCTGTTCCGCTTCGACGGCAAGCCTGCCATCGGCCTGGCCATCGCGATGAAGAAGGGCGGCAACGTCCAGGAGTTCGGCAAGGACCTGCACGCGCGCATGGACCAGGCCACCGCCGACCTGCCCATCGGCGTGGGTGTGCACGTCGTGTCCGATCAGGCGCAGGTGGTCGAGAAGGCCGTGGGCGGCTTTACCAGCGCGCTGTTCGAGGCGGTCATCATCGTGTTGGTGGTCAGCTTCATCAGCCTTGGCGTACGTGCAGGGTTGGTGGTCGCGTGCTCGATCCCGCTGGTGCTGGCGATGGTCTTCGTGTTCATGGAATACAGCGGCATCACCATGCAGCGTATTTCCCTCGGCGCGCTGATCATCGCGCTGGGCCTGTTGGTGGACGACGCGATGATTACCGTGGAGATGATGGTCACCCGCCTGGAGCTTGGGGATTCCAAGGAACAGGCCGCGACCTTCGCCTACACCTCCACGGCATTCCCGATGCTGACCGGCACCCTGGTGACCGTGGCCGGGTTCGTGCCCATCGGCCTGAACGCCAGTTCGGCGGGCGAGTACACCTTCACCCTGTTCGCGGTGATTGCCGTGGCGATGCTGGTGTCGTGGGTGGTTGCGGTGCTGTTCGCGCCGGTGATCGGGGTTCACATCCTCAGCGACAAGATCAAGAAGCATGACGAGAAACCACCGGGACGCATCGCCCGGGGCTTCAACGCTTCGATGTTCTGGGCCATGCGCAATCGCTGGCTGGCGATCATCATCACCATCGCGCTGTTCGCCACCGCACTGTTTTGCATGCGCTTCGTGCAGAACCAGTTTTTCCCGTCATCGGACCGTCCGGAGATCCTGCTGGACCTCAACCTGCCGCAGAACGTTTCAATCAACGAGACGCGCAAGGCGGTCGACAGGCTCGAAGCGATCATCAAGGACGACCCGGACATCGTGCGCTGGAGCACCTACATCGGCCAGGGCGCGGTGCGGTTCTACCTGCCGCTGGACCAGCAGTTGGAGAACCCGTACTACGCGCAACTGGTGATCGTCAGCAAGGGCCTGGAAGAGCGGGGCGCGCTGATGGAGCGGCTGAAAAAGCGCCTGCGCGAGGACTTCGTCGGCATCGGCACCTACGTGCAGCCGCTGGAGATGGGCCCGCCGGTGGGGCGGCCGATTCAGTACCGGGTCAGTGGCGACAACATCGATCAGGTGCGTCAGCACGCCATCGACCTGGCCACCCTGCTGGACAAGAACCAGCACATCGGCGAGATGATCTACGACTGGAACGAGCCGGGCAAAGTGCTGCGCATCGACATCAACCAGGACAAGGCGCGCCAGTTGGGGCTGTCGTCCGAGGACGTGGCGCAACTGATGAACACCATCGTGGTGGGCGCCAACGTGACCCAGGTGCGTGACGACATCTACCTCATCAACGTGGTCGGGCGTGCGGTGGATTCGGAGCGCGGCTCGCCGGAAACCCTGCAGAACCTGCAGATCGTCACCCAGGGCGGCACCTCGATTCCGTTGCTGGCGTTCGCCAATGTGCGGTATGAGCTGGAGCAGCCGCTGGTCTGGCGCCGCGACCGCAAACCGACCATTACCCTCAAGGCGGCGGTGCGCGACGAGATCCAGCCTACCGATCTGGTCAAGCAGCTCAAGCCCGATATCGACAAGTTCGCGGCCGACCTGCCGGTGGGTTACAAGATCGCCACGGGCGGTACGGTAGAGGAGAGTGGCAAGGCCCAGGGGCCGATTGCCAAAGTGGTGCCGTTGATGATCTTTTTGATGGCGACCTTCCTGATGATCCAGCTGCACAGCGTGCAGAAGATGTTTCTGGTGGCCAGCGTCGCGCCGCTGGGCCTGATCGGCGTGGTGCTGGCGCTGGTGCCGACGGGCACGCCGATGGGCTTCGTGGCGATCCTGGGGATTCTCGCGCTGATCGGCATCATCATCCGCAACTCGGTGATTCTGGTGACGCAGATTCACGAGTACGAGGTGGCCGGCTACCTGCCGTGGGACGCCGTGGCCGAAGCCACCGAGCACCGCCGCAGGCCGATCCTGCTGACCGCCGCCGCCGCGAGCCTGGGCATGATCCCCATCGCCCGCGAAGTGTTCTGGGGGCCGATGGCCTACGCGATGATCGGCGGGATCATCATCGCCACGCTGCTGACTCTGCTGTTTTTGCCGGCGCTGTATGTGGCCTGGTACAAGATCAAGGAGCCAACCAAAGAGCAGCGCGAGAAGGCCGAAGCCGAGAAGCAGCGGCGCAAGGAGGAACAGAGCGACGAAGGGGCACATCCAGCAGTGGAATGATCCTCAGTTTACTCCGTAGCAGCACGGCTTGCCGGCGGGAGCGGTGTGTCAGCCAATCATTATTCGACTGATACACCGCCCCCGCCGGCAAGCCGTGCTGCTACGGGGATGCGGATGCGTCAAACCCTGCGCCAGACACTCGCCAGCCACGGCTGCTGCTCTCGCGGCAATCCCGCCGGACGGTAATAATGCTCGACCTCGACAAACCCCGCCTCGGTCAGCAACCCACTCCAGGATGCCAGATCATGGAACGAGCCATAGCGCTCGCCCTTCCAGCCTTCCTGGTTGCTCCCCCTCGGGTTTGAACTGAACAGCACACCACCGGGCTTCAACGCCGCCCGCAACTCCTTCAGTACACGCGGCAACTCCTGCCGGGGAACGTGAAACAGCGAGGCATTGGCAAAAATCCCGTCGAAACGCTGGTCAGGCAGGTCCAGCTCCAGAAAGTTCTGATGAAAAACCTCGCAACCACTGTCGGCCCGGGCCATCTCGGCGAAGCGCTCAGAGCCATCCAGACCGACAGCGACATGCCCCATGGCGGTAAAAGTGCGCAGATCCCGCCCCGGTCCGCAGCCGAAATCCAGAATCTGAAACGGTGCCTGGCCCTGAATATTGCGCAACAAGGCGTCGATGTTCTGGCTGACATCGTGATCGCGCGTACCCTCACGAAAATCCTCTGCAACATCGTTGTAGTTGCCAAGGGTGACGGCGGTGATCTGGGCGAGGTCCTGCGGATCGAGTTTCATCGGTACACATTCTGAGCGGGGAAGCGGCCAATATACCCCGCCCCTCGCTTCCCGCAACCTGCCCCGTAGCAGCACGGCTTGCCGGCGGGAGCGGTGTGTCAGATAAAGAATTTCCGACCGACACACCGCCCCGCCGGCAAGCCGTGCTGCTACGAGGTCAGCGCTTGTTCAACCGCAACGCCAGTCGGTCACCGCCCAGTTGAATCACGGCGACCAGAATCACCAGCAACACGATTACGGTAAGCATCACCTGCGTGTCGAAACGCTGGTAACCGTAGCGGTAGGCGATGTCGCCCAGGCCGCCTGCTCCGATGGCGCCGGCCATGGCCGATGAGTTGATCATGGTGACCAGGGTGATGGTGAAGCCTCCGACGATGCCGGGCAGGGCTTCGGGCAGCAGGACGTGCCAGACGATGTGCCAGCGGCGGCAGCCCATGGCCTGGGCGGCTTCGATCAGGCCATGGTCGACTTCGCGCAGGCTGACTTCGGCGATGCGGGCGAAGAACGGTGTGGCGGCGATGGTCAGTGGCACTACGGCGGCCCACACGCCATAGGTGGTGCCGACGATCAGCCGGGTGAAGGGGATCAATGCGACCATCAGGATCAGGAAGGGCACCGAGCGAAAGACGTTCACGAAGGCGCCGAGCACGCGGTTGACGTTCGGCGCTTCGAAGATACCGCCCTTGCCGCTGGTGACCAGAACCACCGCCAGCGGAATCCCCAGAATCAGCGCGATCAGCGATGACACGCCCACCATCAGAAAGGTGTCGATGACGCCTTGCCACAAACGATCAAGCCACATAACCCAGTACCTTCGCGTGTTGCGCCTGTTTGCGGGCGCGGATGAGCAGTTCGTCCACCGACAGTGGCGAGTGAGCGACGGCGAGCAACAGGTGACCCAAAGCCCGCCCCTGAATCCGTTCGACGCCGCCATGCAACAGGCTGACCCGCCCGCCGAAGGCATTGAACAGCGCGGACAGGTCCGGCTCGCTGCCATTGCCGCCGGTGAATTGCAGGTCCAGTACCACGCTGGCATGGCTGGCCGACGGCTGGGGTTGCAGTCGTGCCTGCAGGTCATCCGGGAGCGCGTGTTGCAGCGGCGCGAGCAGGGTCTTGCTGACCTCGTGGCGAGGGTCGCCGAACACCTGCCACACCGGGCCTTGCTCGACGATCCGGCCTTGTTCGAGCACCACCACGCGGTCGCAGATTTCCCGGATCACGGCCATCTCGTGGGTAATCAGAATGATCGTCAGGCCCAGGCGCTGATTGATCTGGCGCAGCAGGCCCAGGATCGACTGCGTGGTTTCCGGGTCCAGTGCCGAAGTCGCTTCGTCGCACAGCAGGATGGCCGGGTCATGCACCAGGGCGCGGGCGATCCCGACGCGCTGTTTCTGGCCGCCCGACAGTTGCGCCGGGTAGGCGTGGTGCTTGTCCTGCAGGCCCACCAGCTCCAGCAACTCGGCGACTTTGCGCTGGCGCTGCGCCTTGGGCACCTTCGCCACTTTCAATGGCAACTCGACGTTCTGCCACACGGTCTTGGCCGACATCAGGTTGAAGTGCTGGAAGATCATGCCGATGCGTCGACGCAGTTCCACCAGTTTGTCTTCGTTGAAGGCGGCGATGTCGATCTGATCGATCAGCACCCGGCCGCTGCTGGGTTGTTCAAGGCGGTTGATGGTGCGGATCAGCGACGATTTGCCTGCGCCACTGCGGCCAATGATGCCGAACACCTCGCCGCGCTGGATATCCAGGTCGATGCCTTGCAGGGCCGCAACCGGTCCCTGCTGGCCCTCGTACATCTTGCCCAACTGGCTGAAACGCACGTGGGCACTGGCTTTTTCCGGGTGCAGTTCGGTCTGGACGGCGCTATGGCTATCGGGCGTTTGCAGCGAGTGTGAGCGTTGCGCGGTGGCGGTCATGGTCAGTTCTTCCAGCCGACCTGGTACAGCGAGCCATTCACTTTATCCAGCGAGGCGCGTACCACAGGGGAGTGTTGGTAGATGTCGATGAACTTCGCCAGGCGCGGGTCGTTCTTGTGGTCCGGCTTGATGACGAACTGGATCACGTACTCGGGGTGATCGAGGCCGTCGAAGAGAATCGCCGAGCCTGCGTCGAAAGTCTTCGCCAGGCGAATGTAGGCCGGGTAGCCCTGCACCAGGTCGGCGTCGTCATAGGCGCGCACCAGTTGCACCGCCTCCACCTGAATGATCTTGAGCTTCTTGGGGTTGGCCGTGATGTCATCTTCGGTGGCCTTGTAGCCTACGCCCGGCTTGAGGGTGATCAGCCCGGCCTTGGCCAGCAGTTGCAAGCCGCGCCCGCTGTTGATCGGATCGTTGGCGATGGCCACGCTGGCGCCGGTGGGCAGCTCGTCGAAGCTTTTGTACTTCTTCGAATACAGGCCCACGTTGTTGATGATTCCGGGGGCGAAAGGGACCAGGTCGAAACCGGAGGCAGCCTTGGCGTTCTCGAGGAAAGGTATGTGCTGGAAGTAGTTCACGTCGATGTCGCCGGCGTTGAGGCTGACGTTGGGCGCGATCCAGTCGGTGTATTCCACCAGCTCGACTTTCAGGCCCTGCTTGTCGGCCTCGGCCACCGCGGCTTCCAGCGGGATGGCGAACGCGGCGGTGGTGCCGACCTTCAAGGGTTGTTCGGCGGCGTGGGTGATGCCGGTGAACAGGCCAAGGGAGAGGGCGAGGGTGAGGAGGGTTTTTGTCATTGTCGGTATTCCGATTCAATTGTCTGATGAGATCTGTTGAATTTTCTGGCCGCCGATCGCGAGCAAGCTCACTCCTACAGGAGCTGCGTCGTTCACGAATCCTCCGATCAACCCCGTACCTGTAGGAGTGAGCTTGCTCGCGATGACGTCAGGCCAGTCGATAAGGATCATTGGTTAGAAACGCGATACCCGGCACCCGCATGGCGCTGCGGCAAACGCCCGTCACCCTCGGCAAACAGCTTCTGGCGCAAAGTGCCGGGTTCGTAGGCGGTCTTGTACGAGCCGCGCCTTTGCAGCTCAGGGATCACCAGGTCGATGAAATCCTCATAGCTCTCCGGGGTGACGATGCGGGTCAGGTTGAAGCCGTCCAGGCCTGTCTCGGCGATCCAGGATTCCAGTTCGTCGGCTACCTGCTGCGGCGAGCCGATCACCGTGATGTAGCGCCCGCCCAGCGCGTGCTGGTCCAGCAGCTTGCGGCGGGTCCAGTCGTTGTTCTTGAGGATCTTCGTCGCCGATTGAATGGCGTTGCTCTTGACGTGCTGGATCGGCTCGTCGAGTTCGTATTCAGAGAAATCGATGGCAGTGGACGCCGAAAAATGCGCCAGCCCTGCCTCGGCGCTGGCGTATCCCAGGTATTCGGCGTGCTTGGCCCGAGCCGCCTCCTCGGTGGCGCCGACGATCACGTTCAGCCCCATGAACACCTTGATGTCGTCCGGGTTGCGGCCGGCTGCCACGGCGCTGGCGCGTACCTTGTCGACCTGCTCGCGGGTCGCGGCCTTGTTCTGCCCACTGATGAACACGCACTCGGCATTGCTGCCGGCGAACGCCAGGCCCCGCTCCGAGCTGCCAGCCTGAAACAGCACCGGCGTGCGTTGTGGCGAGGGCTCGCACAGGTGGTAGCCCTCGACCTGGTAGAACTCGCCGCTGTGGCGCACGTAGTGCACTTTTTCCGGCTGCGCATACACGCGCCTGGCACGGTCCTCGATCACTGCATCGTCTTCCCAGCTGCCTTCCCAGAGCTTGTAGAGCACCTCAAGGTACTCGTCGGCCTGATCGTAGCGGCGGTCGTGCTCGATTTGCTCCGTCAGGCCCATGGCCTTGGCGGCGCTGTCCAGGTAGCCGGTGACGATGTTCCAGCCCACCCGGCCGCGCGTCAGGTGATCGAGCGTCGACATGCGCCGGGCGAACAGATAGGGCGCCTCGTAGGTGAGGTTGGCGGTCAGGCCGAACCCCAGGTGCCTGGTGACCGCTGCCATGGCCGAGACCAGCAGCAGCGGATCGTTGACGGGTAGCTGGATCGACTCCTTCAACGGCACGTCGATGGATTTCTGGTAGACGTCGTAGACGCCGACGATATCCGCGATGAATAGGCCGTCGAAGAGTCCGCGCTCAAGCAGTTGTGCAAGATTCGTCCAGTAGTCGAGCGTCTTGTACTGGGTCGAGGTGTCCCGTGGATGGGTCCAGAACCCGTGGTTGATATGGCCGATGCAGTTCATGTTGAACGCATTGAGCAGGATTTTTTTCTTGCTCATGGGCGGGTAGCCCCCTGAGCGCGGGCACTTTGGTGGTTGTACGTGACCATTGGAACCTCAATTCGATACCGCTTGAGCGGCAGGAAAACTGAATGGGGTCCGGTGGTCCGGTGCATATACCCTAATCGCTTATAAAAAATTACAGAACTAACATTTCGGAATAACCATAGAAGGGAGCATCGACGCTTTCCGCCCTGTCATGCATCGTCATTCCGGATGCCATCGACGCCCACCCGGATCGACCTGGCCGGCGCCCAGCGCGAGTTGTTGCCGACCCGGTCGATGACGCAGTAGGTCACTTCCTGATGCAGGTCTTCCCCGGCTTCCCGTATCAGTTCAGCCGGGACGTGGACGTCGATAGCCTTGCCGACCTGATGCTCGGTGAGTACCGGCAGGTCCATCCGGATATCCCCCCAGCGCAATGTGATTTCGTCGTAAGCCTGCATGTTGGGATAACCGGCGATGGTGATGTCGACGCCGCGTTCGAGTTGCTGTGTACTCAGGCCATCACGCATCACCGCGCTTGCAAAGGTCACGGGTGCCAATCCCTGGTTTTCCTCTCCGTCGGCACTCACCAAATGACCGCCAGGCATCTCCAGTTTGACCCAAAGTTTGCATGCCGGTGATTGCACGGGTTCGCTGCCGATCTTGGTTACTTTGTAGTAAGTCTTCACCTTTCCACTTTGTAGAAAACTTTCCGGAACATGTAGGACGCATGCATTCCCTATGTCGGACTCGGATAACAGTTTTGATGCGACGTAACAGTCTCCCCAGAACAGTTCGATGAGGTCTGCGCATTCCATTTCGCTGTAGGCAGGGATGTGAACCACCAGGTTCGCGGCCGCCAGGGCACCAATACCGTGCTTGTTCGACTGCGGCAGACAAGGCGCCAGGAGCTGGAGGGGCGTGTGGCTGACAGGGGTCTTGATCATGTTCGAATACTCATTGGAATTAAACGACAGAAAAGGCGTTTGCCGATGTTGTTCAACGCAAGTGCAAGTTCACAGCGGCGCCGCTAGTACATGCCTGATGTCTAGCGAAGGCAAACATTACAAACGGTGCAATATTCAGGATTGCTATTTTTCCGAGATTATTTTCGAGGCCGTCACTGAGCTAATTGTGTTGCAGCATTTAAGTCAACAATCAAAAAGATATGAGGCTTTATTAGTGAGTGAAACAGAATGTTCCTACAGAGTTTTCTCTATCAGGGGTGCGGGCGACTGCCCTTGTGTCCTACTCACGGCTGCCATTTATCTGATGCCTACCGAGTAGGGGGGGGCGCTGTGAACCGGTTATTTGTCCGCGCGTAGAGACTCAATTGTCGGGGGGAAGGGAAAAGGCAGATGCAGGCAGGTTTGATAGAAAAACCTGATAGGAGACGCAAGCACCAACGCTTGAGGCCCCAAAAAAACTGACCTGTTCGGTGTTTGCCAAATGTTAGAAAAAAGAAAACGGCGCTCGATGGCGCCGTTTCAAGTAGCAGAGGTGTAGGACTAGTTTCTGCTGCGTTCCAGAAACTGCCGGGTACGTTCCTCTTTGGGATTGGCGAACAACTCCTTCGCGTCGCCCTGTTCGACGATCACGCCCTTGTCGATGAACACCACGCGGTTGGCCACGTCGCGAGCGAACTTCATCTCGTGGGTGACGATGACCATCGTGCGGTTTTCCTCGGCCAGGGCGCGAATGGCGCTGAGCACCTCGCCCACCAGTTCCGGGTCGAGGGCCGAGGTGGGTTCGTCGAACAGAATCACCTCGGGTTCCATCGCCAGCGCACGGGCAATCGCCACGCGCTGTTGCTGCCCGCCGGACAGGCGCCGTGGGTAGGCGTCTTCCTTGCCTGCCAGGCCGACCTTGGCCAGCAGCTTGCGGCCCAGTTCGATGGCCTGTTCACGCGGCACCTTCTTGACCACGGTCGGGCCTTCGATGACGTTTTCCAGCGCGGTGCGATGGGGGAACAGGTTGAAGTTCTGGAACACGAAGCCCACGTGCTGGCGCAACTGGCGGATCAGTGCGGTTTGCTGGCTCAGCGGCTTGCTGCCGTCGATCCTGATGTCACCCACAGTGATGGTGCCGCTGCTCGGTTCCTCAAGCAGGTTCAGGCAGCGCAGCAGGGTGGTCTTGCCCGAGCCGCTGGGGCCGATGATCGCCACCACCTCGCCCGGCTGTACCTTGAGATCGATGCCCTTGAGCACCTGGTTGCCCTTGAATTCCTTGGTCAGTTTCTCAACCGTGATCATGCCTCAGGACTCCTGATCATGGCGGTTGACCCGCGATTCAAGACGGTTCTGGAAGTGCGCGAGCACACTGCACAGTACCCAGTAGATCAACGCAACGGTGATGTACATGGTGAAGACTTCCAGGGTTCTGGAAGAGATCAACTGCGCCTGGCGGAACACTTCCGGCACCTGGATGGTGGCGGCCATGGCCGTGTCCTTGACCAGCGAAATGAAGCTATTGCCCAACGGCGGCAACGCCGTGCGTGCGGCTTGCGGCAGGATCGCCCGGCGCATGGTCTGGGCACGGGTCATGCCGATACTGGCGGCCGCTTCCCATTGGCCCTTGTCCACGGCGCCGATGGCCGAACGCAGGATTTCGCAGGCGTAGGCGGCCATGTTCAACGACAGACCGATCAGGGCTGCGCTGATGGCATCCAGTTCGATGCCCAGGTCAGGCAGGCCGTAATAGATCACGAATAGCTGCACCAGCAGGGGCGTGCCGCGAAAGAACGACACGTAGACCCGCGCGATGGCGCTGATGATCCAGACCTTGGACAGACGCATCAGTGCCAGGCCGAAGCCCAGCACCAATCCGAAAAACATTCCGCCCAGGCTCAAGCCAACGGTGTAGTACGCGCCCTTGAGTAGAAAGGGCGCGGAGTCCAGCGCGAGCTGAATGCTCTCTGAAATCATTTGGTCACGTCAGCCTTGAAGTACTTCTCGGACAGCTTGGCCAGGGTGCCGTCGGCGCGCAGTTTGTCGATGGCCTTGTTCAGGGCTTCCAGCAGCTCAGGCTCGCCCTTGCGCAGTGCGATACCGGCTTCCTGACGGGAGAACGCGGGGCCGGAGATGGCCAGGTTGTCCTTGGTCTTGGTGATCAGGTCCAGTGCGGCCAGGCGGTCAACCAGAATGGCGTCGATACGGCCGACTTTCAGGTCCTGGTACTTGGTCGGATCATCGTCGTAGGTCTTGACGATGGCGCCCGGCACGTTTTCCTTGAGCCACTGTTCATAGTTGGTGCCCAGGCCCACGCCGACCTTCTTGTTGTCCAGGTCCTTTGGCGTCGGGAACTTGTTTTCGTCCTTCTTCTGCACCAGCGCCTGGATACCCGAGACGGTGTAGGGTTCGGAGAAGTCGTATTTCTTCTTGCGCTCGTCGGAGATGGTCACCTGGTTGACCACCACGTCCAGACGCTTGGATTCCAGCGCTGCCAGGATGCCGGCCCACGGGGTAGCGCTCAGCTTGACCTTGACGCCCAGCTCCTTGGCCAGCGCTTCAGAGAACTCGACCTCGAAACCGGTCAGCTTGCCGTCTTCACCCACGAAGCTGAAAGGCGGGTAGGTGCCTTCCAGGCCGACGTTGAGGGTGCCGTTCTTTTTGATGGTCGCCAGTTGCTCGCCAGCGACGGCCTGAGTCACCAGGCCGGTGCCCAGCACCAGACCCAGAGCCGATAGCAGGAAGGTACGACGGATAGCAGACATGTTCATGTGAGTCCCCTGTTTTTAATTGGTATGTCAGGTTAGCGTCAGACCTGACGAAACTACTGTGGCACCGCGTGTTTATCCAGCTTTTTTAGCGCGCTTGGCGGGTGCTGGCGTGAATCATATGAGGCGTTGGTTAGGATTAAAAATAATTAAAAATGAATCGCTTATCTTTTTTTTGAATATAGAACTTTGCGCAACCAGGTGACACGACACCTTCCCGTAGCAGCACGGCTTGCCGGCGGGGGCGTCGTGTCAGGCAATGCAGTATCGATTGACCCACCGCGCCCGCCGGCAAGCCGTGCTGCTACGGGGTGCTGATCAGCCTGAAAACACATCCGGGTACGCAAACAGAGCAGGCGCGCCGCCGGTGTGCAGGAAGATCACCGGGCCGTCGTCCAGGCGATGGCGACCGATGCCATCCAGCAGCCCGGCCATGGCCTTGCCGGTGTATACCGGGTCCAGCAACAGGCCTTCCTGGCTGGCCAGCAGCTTGACCGCCGCCAGCGTGCCGGCGTTGGGCTCGCCATAACGCGGGCCGTAATACTCGTCCCATAGCTGCACCTTGAACGCCTGCGGCAACGATGTGCCCAGCAGTTCGACGGTGCGCTCGGCCAGGCCCTGAACCTTGGGTGCCTGGGTTTCTTCCGGGCGCGAGACTGTCACGCCAATCACTGGCAACTGCGGCAAGGCTTCGGCCAGCGCCAGCGCCAGACCGCTGTGGGTGCCTGCGCTGCCGGAGGCGAGCACCACGGCAGCGAAATCAACGCCTGTGGCCTTGATCTGCTCGGCCAGCTCAAAGCCTGCCCGCACATAACCCAAGGCCCCTAGCGCATTGGAGCCACCGATGGGCACCAGGTAGGGTTTCTTGCCGCTGGCCTGCAAGCGCGCGGCCAGGGCCTGGAGCAGCTCGTCGGCGTTGTCCAGGTTTTCCACCAGCTCGACCTTGGCGTCGAACAGATCCAGCAGCAGGCGGTTGCCGTTGCCCAGGTAGTTGCTGTCTTCAGTGGCGATCGGATTTTCCAGCAGCGCAACGCAACCCAGACCCAGTTTGGCGGCCAACGCGGCGGTCTGGCGAACGTGGTTGGACTGGATCGCGCCTGCGGTAATCAGTGTGTCGGCGCCTAACGCCTGCGCATCGGCAGCCAGGTATTCGAGCTTGCGCAGCTTGTTGCCGCCCATCGCCAGCGGCGTGATGTCGTCGCGCTTCACATAGATGTCGCGGCCGGCCCAGGCCGACAGGCGCTCGAGCTTTTCAAGTGGCGTTGGCGCGCCCAGCAGTTCCAGGCGATTGAAGCGGTCGAGCTGTTGTTTGATCATGATGATGTCGGTACGTCTTGCGAGTGAGTCGCTGGACTATAGGCAGACCCTTCCTGCAGGGCAACCTGACCGATCGCTGATGACTGCGGGTTATGACCTCACGAAAATTGTTATTTTTTTGCCCTGAATGATTGCCGTAGAGTGATCCAACCTTCGGCCATGTCCAGCCTGACGAGCCGTCGAACTGAGGAGAAATCTGCGTGAGCACTATTCCTGAACTGTCCCCGCAAGACTGTGCCCAGGGCGTGACCGGCCATTGGCAATTGCAGCGGATCGTTGGTGAGTTGCGCGCCGCACGTGATGACTGGCGCACCAGCAACGGCCGCATCAGTGGCGAGAAGGGCGGCCGCGAGCTGCCTTCGCGCGAAGCCCTGCGCGACATCCTGGAAGCCTTGTGTGGTGCGTTGTTCCCGATGCGTCTGGGGCCGGTTGATCTGCGCGAGGAAAGCGAAGACTTCTACGTGGGCCACACCCTGGACGTGGCGCTCAATTCCCTGCTGGCCCAGGCGCGCCTTGAGCTGCGTTATGTCGCTCGCCAGCGTGGCGAAGACGCCAGTTGCGCCGACGTGCACGCCGAGCGGCTGATTCAGGATTTCGCCAGTGCGCTGCCGGGCATCCGCCGGATTCTCGATACCGACGTGCTGGCCGCCTATCACGGTGACCCGGCGGCGCGCAGTGTCGATGAGGTGTTGCTGTGCTACCCGGGCATTCTGGCGATCATTCATCACCGCCTGGCCCACCACCTGTACCTCAACGGCCTGCCGCTGCTGGCGCGGATCAGCTCGGAGCTGGCGCACTCGGCCACCGGTATCGACATCCACCCTGGGGCCAGGATCGGCCCGAGCTTCTTCATCGATCACGGCACCGGTGTGGTGATCGGCGAGACGGCGATCATCGGCGAGCGCGTGCGGATTTATCAGGCCGTGACCCTGGGCGCCAAACGGTTCCCGGCCGATGAAGACGGCCAGTTGCAGAAAGGCCATGCGCGCCATCCGATCGTTGAGGATGACGTGGTGATCTATGCCGGGGCGACCATTCTGGGACGCATCACCATCGGCCAGGGCTCGACCATTGGTGGTAACGTCTGGCTGACCCGCGGCGTGCCGTCGGGCAGCAACGTCAACCAGGCGAACCTGCAGCATGATGACGGGACGCAGAAGTAACGACTCCCGTTTCCTGTAGGAGTGAGCTTGCTCGCGATTGCGTCAGAACGGTCACATTGATGGTGCCTGACACACCGCCATCGCGAGCAAGCTCACTCCTACAGGTCCATGGTTCGACGCCTTTGTTGTGTACCCGTCAGTCCCCGCGATTGGTCCTCCACCCCCTATCCGTGCTTTAATTGAACGTTCAATCAAGTTAAACCGGTGGTTCGCTGCCCTCACAACAGGAGGCCTACCCTTGCCGCATCAGCCTTGCATGAACGTTTCTTCCACCTTCGCAACGGTGGCCGCATGAGCGTTCCGAACGCGCAGAACAGCGCGCCGGTCCGCATGAATGCCCCCGTTTTCTACTTCGCTGCGTCCTTCATCCTGATCTTCGGGTTGGTGGTCATCAGCTTCCCCGAGGCCTCAGGCCAGTGGCTGCTCGCTGCGCAGAACTGGGCGGCCAATACCGTCGGCTGGTACTACATGCTAGCCATGACCCTGTACCTGCTGTTCGTGATCGTCACGGCGTTTTCCGGTTACGGGAAGATCAAGCTCGGGGCCGATCATGACGAACCGGAGTTCAGCTACTTGTCATGGGCAGGCATGCTGTTCGCCGCCGGGATCAGCATCACGCTGTTTTTCTTCTGTGTGTCAGAGCCGCTGACTCATTTGCAGCAACCGCCACAAGGCGCTGGCGGCACCACCGAGGCCGCACGTCAGGCCATGCAGTTGCTGTTTCTGCACTGGGGCCTGCACGGCTGGGGTGTGTTTGCATTCGTCGGCATGGCGCTGGCGTACTTCGCCTATCGCCACAACCTACCGCTGGCGCTGCGTTCGGCGCTGTACCCGCTGATCGGCAAGCGCATCAACGGGCCAATCGGCTACGCGGTGGACGGCTTCGGCATCATCGCCACCATCTTCGGCCTGGGCGCCGACATGGGTTTTGGCGTGCTGCACCTGAATTCGGGGCTGGATTACCTGTTCGGCGTGCCCCATACCCAGTGGATACAAGTTGGCCTCATTACCCTGATGATGGGCGCGGCGATCCTGGTGGCGGTGGCCGGTGTCGACAAGGGCGTGCGCGTCATGTCCGACATCAACATGCTGCTGGCCTGCGCGCTGCTGCTGTTCGTATTGTTCGCCGGTCCCACCCAGCACCTGCTCAACACCCTTGTGCAGAACATCGGTGATTACCTCGGAGCGTTGCCGGTCAAGAGTTTCGATGTGTACGCCTATGACGGTCCCAGCGCCTGGCTGGGTGACTGGACGGTGTTCTATTGGGCCTGGTGGATTGCCTGGTCGCCGTTCGTGGGTTTGTTCATCGCTCGTATTTCCCGGGGGCGGACGATTCGCGAATTCGTCTTCGGCGTGCTGCTGATCCCGCTCGGTTTCACCCTGGCGTGGATGTCGATCTTCGGCAACAGCGCCATTGATCAGTTTCTCAATCACGGCATGACAGCGCTGGGGCAGGCGGCCATCGACGACCCGTCCATGGCCTTGTACCTGATGCTGCAAAACTACCCGTGGAGCAAGACCGTTATCGCGGTCACGGTGTTCATCAGCTTCGTGTTCTTCGTCACCTCGGCAGACTCCGGCACGGTGGTGCTGTCCACGTTGTCGGCCAAAGGCGGCAGCCCGGACGAAGACGGGCCGAAATGGCTGCGGGTGTTCTGGGGCGTGATGACGGCGCTGATTACCAGTGGCTTGTTGTTCTCCGGCAGCATCGATGCGTTGAAGTCGGCGGTGGTGCTGACCTCGCTGCCGTTCTCGCTGATTCTGCTGACGATGATGTGGGGGCTGCACAAGGCGTTTTACATGGAGTCCCAACGGCAGATCGCGCAGTTGTACTCGCTGGCGCCGGTGTCCGGATCACGTCGTGGCGGCTGGCGTCAGCGGTTGAGCCAGGCGGTGCATTTCCCTTCCCGGGACGAGGTCTATCGCTTCCTCGACCAGACGGTGCGCCCGGCCATCGAAGAGGTGACGGCAGTGTTCGTCGAGAAAGGCCTGAGCGTCATCGCCCAGCCCGACCCGGTCACCCACACCGTCAGCCTGGAAATCGGCCACGGCGAAGAGCGGCCATTCATCTACCAGGTGGCGATGCGCGGGTATTTCACGCCGTCGTTCGCCCGCGCTGGGATGGGCTCGAAACAACTGAACAACCGCCGCTACTACCGCGCCGAGGTGCACCTGAGCGAGGGCAGTCAGGATTACGACTTGGTGGGTTACACCAGAGAGCAGGTCATCAACGACATCCTCGATCAGTACGAACGGCATATGCAGTTTTTGCATTTGGTGCGATAGGCGTGGGCCCTGGCTGGAATGACATCCGGCCAACACCCACGATCCGTAGCAGCACGGCTTGCCGGCGGGAGCGGTGGGTCAGTGAATGCTGTATCGCCTGACACGACGCTCCCGCCGGCAAGCCGTGCTGCTACGGGGCAAGGTGTTGCTGAGATGTAATGCCCTGCAAATGCCCATGCAGCAACGTCAACGCCGGGGTGTCGAGGGCTTGTGCCGCGTAGCACAGCCCGACCCGGCGAATGAGGTTGGGGATCGGCGCGGGGAGGGTGACGACCCCCTGATGCAGGCCGAGCATGGACGCCGGCAGCATCGCCAGGCCCGCACCCGCTGCGACCAGCCGCAACGCCAGAGTCAACGAACCTGCCACCGCAGCCACCGGTATGGCGCTGCGGGTGTAGAACTCCATCAAGCGCTGATGAGACGGATGCGAGGGGCAGGTAATCCACTGCACATCCAGCAGATCGGCCTCGCTCAATTCGGCGCGTCCAGCAAGGGCATGGTCGGCGGGCAGCGCCAGCACGAAAGTCTCTTCCCAGAGCGGCAGGAACAGCTCGTCTTCGCAGCAATCTTCTTCCACTGACAGCCGCGCATCGCCGCCGCAACCGTCCTGCAGGGTCAGTTGCAGATTGGGCACCACCCGGTAGGCCATCTCCAGAAACGCTTCCAGATGACTGGCGGCGATATCGCCCTCGACCCCGATCCCTAGCAGCAACCGGTCATTGCGCTGACGAAATTGATTGCTCAGCGCCTGGGCTTCAGCCAGCAATCGACGGGCCTGCGGGTACAGCGTGCGCGCGTCGTCGGTGACTTCCACACCCCGAGGCATGCGCTCGAACAGCGTCGTGCCCAGTGCCTCTTCCAGCTGGCGAATGGTGACCGACAGCGTGGGCTGGCTGGTGAACAGGCGTTGGGCGGCCGAAGTGATGTTGCGTTCTTCGAACACCGCAATGAACGCGTTGAGTTGGCGAATATCCATATCAAGAACCGATGTCAGCCAGAGGAATAAAGCATTTTTCAGCGTAAGCGAGGGCTGAATATACTCGCTTCACTGCTTATCCATTGGCGTTTCTTATCGCTGATCCGTTCAGATACAGAAGAGAGGACCGTATGACCTATATCGCTGCCGAAAACCGCTATGAGCGCGTGCCCTATCGCCGCGTAGGCCGCAGCGGCCTGGTACTGCCGGCGCTGTCCATGGGCCTGTGGCACAACTTCGGCGACAGCACGCCGCTGGACACCCAGCGCGCCATGCTGCGTACGGCGTTCGATCTGGGCATCAACCACTTCGACCTCGCCAACAACTACGGCCCGCCCTATGGCAGCGCCGAAATCAACTTCGGGCGTCTGCTCAAGGAAGACTTCAAGCAGTACCGCGACGAGCTGATTATCTCCACCAAGGCCGGCTGGGACATGTGGCCTGGCCCGTACGGCCAGGGCGGCGGCTCGCGCAAATACGTGCTGGCAAGCCTGGATCAGAGCCTTGCGCGCATGGGCCTGGACTATGTGGATATCTTCTATTCGCATCGCTTCGACCCGGACACCCCGCTGGAAGAAACCGCAGGCGCGCTGGCCACCGCCGTGCAGCAGGGCAAGGCGCTGTACATCGGTATCTCTTCCTACTCGGGCGCCAAGACGCGGGAAATCGCAGGGCTTCTGAAAGAGTGGAAAGTGCCGCTGCTGATTCACCAACCGGCGTACAACATGCTCAACCGCTGGGTGGAGAAGGACTTGCTGGACACCACCGAAGAGCTGGGCTCGGGGGTGATTGCGTTCACGGCGCTGGCGCAGGGGCTGCTGTCGGACAAGTACCTGAACGGCATTCCGAAGGATGCGCGGGTCAATCGTCCGGGCGGAGGTTCGCTGCAGGCTTCGCACTTGTCGGAGCAGAACATCGAACATGTGCGTGCGCTGAACGAGATTGCCAAGCGTCGCGGCCAGAGCCTGGCGCAGATGGCCCTGGCCTGGACCCTGCGCGACCCTCGCGTCACCTCGGCGCTGATCGGCGCGAGCCGTCCGGAGCAGATCATCGAGAACGTGGGCGCGCTGGATAACCTGGTGTTTAGCCAGGAAGAACTGGCCGAGATCGACCGGTTCGCGCAGGAAGGCGGGATCAACCTGTGGGCCAGGCCGTCGTTGGCGGAGTGATCCACCTACGGTAACGTGATTTGAAACTCCGACCGTAGCAGCACGGCTTGCCGGCGGGGGCGATCTCAAGGACGCCCCCGCCGGCAGATCGGAAGAGCA
>NZ_JANHKS010000028.1 GCF_028682175.1 Pseudomonas putida
GCCGTGCTGCTACGGGGTGGGTGGCGAGCCGCCAATCAGGCAGGCACGCGCCAGATTCGTGGCGTCTGTTGTTCCCCACGGCTACATGAAACTTTCTTCATTGCCTGCCCCAGGGTGCGACAAAACGCCACATACCCTGCAAAAACAAGCACTTCCGTACTCTTGCCTGATTGGTAAAAAACTCTTTCCAGAATCGTCGGTTTACTTAGCAAGCTACCAAATTCTATAAAGAACCTACTGCGACGTCCTGCCGCAGATATCAAAGAGTCAGGAGTTTTCAATATGACGGTAACGGTTACTGAACGCGACGAAGCGCACAAATCCCATGAGAGCATCGCGGATGGCATTCAGATCTGGGATGTACGCCAACAAGATCAATTGGTAGGGATGTTCCACCACGAATCGGACGCTCAGCGTTACGCAGCAGAGCTCGCGGAACTGGAAGCCAGGAAGGCGGCAGCGAGCCGTACGTGATTACAGGATCGCAGCAAGACAAAACCCGCCCAGGCGGGTTTTGTCGTCATGGGCTTACCACATCAGATCGTCAGGGATCTTGTACGCCGCATACGGATCGTCGCCATCCGGCTCTTCGGTCGGCTCGCTGAGCAGCACGATACGACGCGGGTCACGTTCCTGGACCTTGAGCGCGGCCTCACGGGGAATCACCTCGTAACCGCCGCCATGGTGCACGATGGCCAGCGAGCCGTTGCTCAGCTTGCTGCGCATCAGCGAGTTGACCGACAGACGCTTGACCTTCTTGTCGTCGACGAAGTTGTAGTAATCCTCGGTGGTCAGCTTCGGCAGGCGCGTAGCCTCGATCAACTGCTTGACCTGCGCGGCACGGGCTTTCTGCTCGGCTTTCTCCTGCTGCTGGCGGTTCAGCTCCTGGTCGCGCTTGGCTTTTTCGGCCATGGCTTCCTGAGCGGCACGCTGGGCGGCATCGTCGGCGACAGCCTGGCCCTTGTGCACCAGACGCTGTTCTTTCTGTTTGCTCTTGGTGACCTGCTTGGCCTGCTTCTCGTTGACCAGACCTGCCTTGAGCAACTGGTCACGAAGGGAAATACCCGCCATCTGTCTTCTCTCTCTGCCTTCTATTCCTAAATCGTCAGCTCAACCGCAGTCTGGCGAGTTCTTTTCCTGGCGCTTGGCTTCACCCCAGAGCGCATCCATCTCTTCGAGGCTGCAATCTTCGATGGGGCGCCGGGCTTCGCGCAAGGCCTGTTCGATAAATCGGAAGCGCCGCTCGAACTTGCCGTTGGCGGCGCGCAATGCGTTCTCCGGATCGACCTTCAGATGCCGGGCCAGATTGACCACGACAAACAGCAGGTCGCCGATTTCTTCGTTGATGCCTTCACGGTCGTTGTCGGCCATGGCTTCGAGGACTTCATCGAGCTCCTCGCGCACCTTGTCGATCACCGGTAGCGCCTCGGGCCAGTCGAAACCGACCTGGGCGGCACGTTTCTGCAACTTGGCGGCGCGGGACAAGGCCGGAAGTACCGTCGGCACGTCGTCGAGCAGCGACAACTGCTCGGGCACATGGGCCTTCTCGGCGCGCTCTTCGGCCTTGATCTCTTCCCAGCGATGCTTGACCTGGTCTTCGCTCAGGCGTGGCGTCTCCAGCGGTGCGTACAGATCGCCCGTGGGGAACACGTGGGGGTGACGACGGATCAGCTTGCGGGTGATGCCATCGACCACGCCGTCGAACTCGAACCGGCCCTCCTCGCGCGCCAGTTGGCAGTAGTACACCACCTGGAACAACAGATCGCCCAGCTCGCCCCGCAGGTCATCGAAATCCCCGCGCTCGATGGCGTCGGCGACTTCATAGGCCTCTTCGAGGGTGTGCGGCACGATGGTCGCGTAGTTCTGCTTCACGTCCCACGGGCAACCGTACTGCGGATCGCGCAGCCGGGCCATGAGGTTGATGAGGTCTTGGAGTGTGTACATGGAAATCCTGTTGGCATTTCAACTCAAGGCATCGCGCGCCTGACCCGACGCCTTCGCGGGCAAGCCCGCTCCCACAGATGAACCCGTTGAACCCTGTGGGAGCGGGCTCGCCCGCGAAGACGTCATCACAAACGCTGCAAACCTCAAGGCGTACGGTTACGCCGCGTCTCGATGATGTTCGGCAACTGCGAGATGCGCCCCAGCAACCGGCCCAGTGCATCCAGCCCCGGAATCTCGATGGTCAGGGACATCAGCGCGGTGTTGTCTTCCTTGTTCGAGCGGGTGTTGACCGCCAGCACGTTGATGCGCTCGTTGAGCAGCACCTGGGACACGTCACGCAACAATCCTGAACGGTCGTAGGCACGAATGATGATGTCCACAGGATAGGTGAGCACCGGCACCGGCCCCCAACTGACCTGGATGATCCGCTCCGGCTCGCGCCCGCCCAGTTGCAGCACCGAGGCGCAGTCCTGGCGGTGAATGCTCACGCCACGGCCCTGGGTGATATAGCCGACGATGGCATCCCCCGGCAGCGGCTGGCAGCAGCCGGCCATCTGCGTCATCAGGTTGCCCACGCCCTGGATCTGGATGTCGCCACGCTTGCCCGGCTTGTAACCGGAGGCTTTGCGCGGAATCAGTTCCAGCTGTTCGTTGCCACGCTCGGGCTCGACCAGTTGCTGCGCCAGGTTGACCAGTTGCGCCAGGCGCAGATCACCGGCACCCAGGGACGCGAACATGTCTTCGGCGGTCTTCATGTTGGCCTTGTCCGCCAACTTGTCGAAGTCCACCTGCGGCAGGGCCAGGCGCAGCAGCTCGCGTTCGAGCTGGACCTTGCCCGCCGCGACGTTCTGATCCCGGGCCTGGAGCTTGAACCAGTGCACGATCTTGGCCCGCGCCCGGGAGGTGGTGATGTAGCCCAGGTTCGAGTTCAGCCAGTCGCGGCTCGGCGTGCCGTGCTTGCTGGTGATGATCTCGACCTGCTCGCCGGTCTGCAGGCTGTAGTTGAGCGGCACGATGCGGCCGTTGATCTTGGCGCCACGGCAGTTGTGGCCGATCTCGGTGTGCACGCGGTAGGCGAAGTCCAGCGGCGTCGCGCCCTTGGGCAGGTCGATGGCGTGACCGTCCGGGGTGAACACGTAGACCCGGTCTGGCTCGATATCCACGCGCAATTGTTCGGCCAGGCCGCCAATGTCACCCAGTTCTTCATGCCATTCCAGCACCTGACGCAGCCAGGAGATTTTCTCTTCGTAATGGTTGGAGCTGGATTTGACGTCGGTGCCCTTGTATTTCCAGTGGGCGCAGACGCCAAGCTCGGCCTCTTCGTGCATGGCGTGGGTGCGGATCTGCACCTCCAGCACCTTGCCTTCGGGGCCGATCACCGCAGTGTGCAGCGAGCGATAGCCGTTTTCCTTGGGGTTGGCGATGTAGTCGTCGAACTCCTTGGGAATGTGCCGCCACAGGGTGTGGACGATACCGAGCGCGGTGTAGCAGTCGCGCATCTCCGGCACCAGCACGCGCACGGCGCGCACGTCGTAAATCTGGCTGAACTCCAGACCCTTGCGCTGCATCTTGCGCCAGATCGAATAGATGTGTTTCGCCCGGCCACTGATGTCGGCGGTGACGCCGGTGGCCAGCAGTTCGTTTTCCAGCTGCGACATCACGTCGGTGATGAAACGCTCGCGATCCAGCCGGCGCTCGTGCAACAGCTTGGCGATCTGTTTGTACTGCTCAGGCTCCAGATAGCGGAAGGACAGGTCCTCCAGCTCCCACTTGATATGGCCGATGCCGAGGCGGTGGGCCAGCGGCGCGTAGATGTCGAAGACTTCCCGGGCAACCCGGTTGCGCTTCTCGTCGGTGGTGTTCTTGACCGCGCGGATGGCGCAGGTCCGTTCGGCCAGCTTGATCAGCGCGACGCGCACGTCATCGACCATGGCCACCAGCATCTTGCGCAGGTTTTCCACCTGCGCCTGAGTGCCCAGCACCAGCGACTGGCGCGGGCTGAGACTGGCGCTGATGGCCGCCATGCGCAGCACGCCGTCGATCAGCTTGGCCACCGTGGGGCCGAACCGCTGGCTGACATCCGGCAGCGGGATCTTGCCTTCACGCACCGCGCGATAAATCACGGCGGCAATGAGCGAGTCCTGGTCGAGCTTGAGGTCGGCCAGGATTTCAGCGATTTCAAGACCCGTCTGAAAACTCGACGTGCCTTCGGCCCAGAGGTTCTTGGCGGCGTTGTCCTGTTGCTCGGCCTGTCGGGCAAATTCGCAGGCTTCTTTCAATGCCTGCCGGTCTACCGCCAGGTCGACGCTGACCACGTGATCAAGCCAAGCGTCGAGATTGATACTGCCGTCTGTGTTTATCGGCTGGTGTGCTCTCACCTGTACCATGTTGCTTACCTTCCCTACGGCGCGATGAAATGCGCCATCAGTCGCCAGCCTTCTACAGCGCACCTGCCTTGCGGGCCTTGCAAGGTTCACGTGCGCGGGCCAGTCGGATTAAACGAGACTCCGTGTGAGGCGCTGACTTGTGTCCTTAAGTCGGCGCTTCACTTACTCGCTTCAAATAACGCCATCGCCTCGACATGCGCTGTCTGCGGAAACATGTCGAGAATTCCGGCACGTCTTAAACGGTAGCCCTGCTTCTTCAATTCGACCGTGTCGCGCGCCAGAGTTGCCGGGTTGCACGACACATACACCAACCGTTCGGCGCCCAGTGACTTGAGCTTGCCGACCACCTCGAACGCCCCGTCACGGGGAGGATCGAGCAGGACCGCGCTGAAACCTTCCGCCACCCAGGCCGCCTTGTCCAGCGGCTGCGACAGATCCGCCCGGTAAAATTTCACATTCTGCAAATCATTGCTCAATGCGTTGTCGGTTGCACGTTGAACCATGGTATCAACGCCCTCCACCGCCACCACTTCGCGCACATTCTGCGCCAGCGGTAGAGCGAAGTTACCAAGCCCGCAGAACAAGTCCAGTACTCGTTCGTCCGGACGTGGCGCAAGCCAGGCCAGCGCCTGTTGAATCATCGCGACGTTGACCTGCGCATTGACCTGCACAAAGTCACCAGGACGATACGCCAGTTGCAGATTCCACGGCGCAAGCTCGTAACCCAACTGCGCCGAAGGGTCCACCGGCTGTGGCTCCCCCTCACCGTGCAACCAGAGCTGCGCGTCGTGGGTTTCACAAAATGCCTTGAGTGTCGCCAAATCCTGCTCGGCCAGCGGCGCGGTATGGCGCAAAAGCACGGCATTGGCCGAACCACTGAACAACTCGACATGCCCCAGCGCCTGCGGCTTGCTCAAGCTTGCAAGCATGGCCGGCAGTGCCGTCATAATCGGCTGCAAGGCCTGTACCAGCACCGGGCATTGGTCGATGGCGATGATGTCCTGGCTGGAGGCTGCGCGAAAACCCACGTCCAGGCGCTTGGCCCTGGCGTCCCAGCGCACGGCGATGCGGGCGCGGCGGCGGTAGGCGTATTCGTTACCGGTCAGCGGCGCGGCCCACTCTTCAGGCTCGACACCGGCCACGCGGCTCAACTGCTCGGCGAGCATGTGCTGTTTGAGGGCAAGCTGTTCGGCATGGGGCATCTGCTGCACGCTGCAACCGCCGCATCGACCGAAATGCGGGCACGGCGCCGGGCGACGCAGGTCGCTTGCCTGAAACACCCGTTCGGTGCGCGCTTCGACCACCTTGCCGTGGGCGCCGAGCACCCGCGCTTCGACCTCCTCGCCGGCCAGGCTGCCCGCGACGAACCAGGTACGACCGTCGACAAAACCGACGCCACGGCCGTCATTGGCCAGGCGCTCGATGGTCAGACGCTGTTTCTTGCCCGTAGGCACCTGCGCGGTCCGTGTGCCGCCACTGGGCTGGAAGCGCAGTCCTGAATCACGCTTGGCCATCAGTTGGGTGCATCGTAGATGCCGGTCGACAGGTAACGGTCGCCCCGGTCACAGATGATCGCGACGATCACCGCGTTCTCGACTTCTTTCGAAATACGCAGCATCCCGGCGACGGCACCGCCCGAGGAGACGCCACAGAAGATGCCTTCCTCGCGGGCCAGGCGACGCATGACGTCCTCGGCTTCGGCCTGGGCCATGTCGACGATGCGATCGACGCGGTCGGCCTGGTAGATCTTTGGCAGGTATTCCTGCGGCCAGCGACGAATGCCGGGAATCGAGGCGCCGTCCATGGGTTGCAGGCCGACGATCTGAATCTCGGGGTTCTGCTCCTTGAGGAAGCGCGAGGTGCCCATGATGGTGCCGGTGGTGCCCATGGAGCTGACGAAGTGAGTGATGGTGCCTTCGGTCTGCCGCCAGATTTCCGGGCCGGTGCCAAGGTAGTGAGCTTCGGGGTTGTCGCCATTGGCGAACTGGTCCAGCACCTTGCCGCGGCCTTCGGCCTGCATGCGCTCGGCCAGGTCACGAGCGCCTTCCATGCCTTCTTCCTTGCTGACCAGGATCAGCTCGGCGCCATAGGCGGTCATCGCGGCCTTGCGTTCGGCGCTGGAGTTGTCCGGCATGATGAGAATCATGCGGTAACCCTTGATCGCCGCGGCCATGGCCAGGGCGATGCCGGTGTTGCCGGAGGTCGCTTCGATCAGGGTGTCGCCCTGATGGATCTGCCCGCGCAACTCTGCGCGGGTAATCATCGACAGCGCCGGGCGATCCTTCACGGAACCGGCCGGGTTGTTGCCTTCGAGCTTGAGCAGCAACGTATTGCTGGTATTCCCGGCCATGCGTTGCAGACGCACCAGCGGGGTGTTGCCGATGCAATCGGCGATGGTTGGATACTGCAGGGTCATGGCGTTTCGCGGTCCAGACGTGCGGGGGTCGCCTATCATACCGGCAATCGCCTCAACCCCATATCACGCAAAGTGAGTTGGATATTTCGAAAAGGAATAAGGGTGTAAAAGGAAGCGACTGACACCACTTATCCCCGTAGCAGCACGGCTTGCCGGCGGGAGCGGTGGATCAGACAAAGATTCATTGCCTGACACGACGCCCCCGCCGGCAAGCCGTGCTGCTACGGGATCATGTGACGGTTAGAATTTCTGCGGCGGGAAGGCGCATGATCATCCGCAACCCCTGCGCGGTGTTTTCCGCCCACATGTCACCACCCTGCAAACGCAGCGAATTACGCGCGATGCTCAGGCCCAGACCGAAACCGCCGTCCCCCGGCCGGGCGCCGTCCAGGCGAATGAACGGGGCGAAGATGCGCTCCAGATCGCTGTCATCAACGCCGCCGCCTTGATCCTCCAGCCACAGCAGCCAGTCATCGCCATCCAGACGCCCGCCCAGGCGCACGATGCCTTCAGGGGGCGAATGCCGGATCGCGTTGCGCAGGATGTTCTCCAGCGCCTGGGCCAGGGTATTCAGATGCCCGCGCACCCAGCATTCGCTGCCCAGGTCGCAGACCAGTTGCCGCGACGGCCAGCAGCTTTCGAAACAGGCGTTGTCCACCAGCATGTCCCACAGCGCCTGCACCTGAATGTCTTCATCGGGGAGTTTCTCGCGCTCGGCGTCGAGCCAGGCCAGATGCAGGGTGTCGTCCACCAGCCGGCGCATGCCTTCCACTTCGCGCCCCAGGCGCTCACGCAGTTCGGGCAGGCTCTGCTCGGTGTCGCAGGCCACCCGCAGGCGGCTCAGCGGCGTGCGCAGCTCATGGGACAGATCGCGCAACAACTGTTGCTGGATCTGCACCGTGGATTGCAAGCGCGTGGCCATGTGATCGAAGGCGCGGTTGAGTTCGCCCAGCTCGTCCTGACGCGAAGTCATCTGCGACGACAACCCGCTGGACAAGCGGTCGGCACGCCAGGCATTGGCGTGTTCACGCAACTGGTTGAGCGGGCGAATCAGCAGCCGGTACAAACCCACACACAACAAGAGTGTGAACAGCGCCGGGATGATGACGTTGGTCAGCATCTGCCAGATCAGGGCATGCCGCCCCGGCTTGAAGCGCTCGGGCAGCTCGATAATCAGGCTGCCCACGCTGGCGTCCCGGGGGAACGGGATTTTCAGCCAGGGCGCGGTCTTCTGCCGGCGGCTCATGGGCCAGTCGACCCCGCGCATGAAGGTCAGGCGCTGCACCTGGGCGTCGCTGAGGGGCAGACTGCCCAACGATTGCAGGTCGCTGCCGATCACTCCGACCCAGCCGGATTCGTGCTGGCGCACCTCCCTGAGCCAGTCATCGACGCCCTGCTCCTTGCCCACTTCCCAGGCCTGCTCGGCCTCGGCCGCGTAGCTGTTGAGGACCCGCCGCGCATCAGGCGAAAGAAAGGCATTCTGGGTTTCGATATAGCGGCCCCAGTACCAACTGAGCCAGATCATCAGCAGGCAGAAACCCACCAGCAAAATGGCCAGCCGCCAGAACAGCGAGTGCCTTCCCGGCAGTCGAAAGCGTTGTTCAGCCATCCAGGTCAGCCGCCGTCAGCACGTAGCCCTTGCCCCACACGGTACGCACCTGCCGCGCCTCGTAGCCGATGGCCTTGAGCTTGCGACGGATCTGGCTGATGTGCATGTCCAGGCTGCGATCATGCTGGGAATAGCCCCGCTGCAGCACATGCTGATAAAGGAAGGGCTTGCTCAGCACGTCCTCGGGGCTGCGCCACAGGGTTTCCAGCAGGCGGTATTCGCTGCGGGTCAGTTGCGCCGATTTGCCGGCGAAGCCGACGTCGCACAGGCCTTCATCGAAGGTCAGTTCGTCCTGGGCGGGCATCGCAGGCGCCGGCACCGCCATGTTGAACCGCCGCTCCAGTTCCACCCGGCGCAGGATCGCCTCGATACGCACCTTCAGTTCATCGACGCTGAACGGCTTGGGCAGGTAATCGTCCGCGCCATTGCGAAAACCAGTGATGCGGTCGGCCTCGGCTCCCAGCGCCGACATCAGGATGATCGGCATCGAATGCTGGCGCCGCAGGTGGATCAGCACGTCCAGGCCGTTCATGCCGGGCAGCAGGATGTCCATCAGCACCACGTCGAACGGTTGCTGTTGCGCCCGGGCCAGCCCCTCGCTGCCGTTCTGGCACCAGGTGACGTGGAAGCCGCAACGGTCCAGTTGGTCGTGCACGAAGGCGCCCAGCATCGGATCGTCCTCGATGGCGAGTATGCTGGGGCGATGAATGATGGCGGGATTCATTGGCGTCTGCGAGTGATTCTCAAGGCGGCGATTATTCAAGATTGCTTGAGTATCGGCAATGGCGATTGATCCGAACGTTCTGTAGGAGCCTGAGGTGATCGCCAATCAGCCGAGATTCCCCGCACGCAACTGGCTACACTGCGCAAACTACCAAAGGTGCTGTACGTCCCAATCACAGGCAACCATGGTCCGCGTCTTGCCTTCATGAACCGGCATGACGACGTGAACAGGATTGCCGGAGAACAAGTGTGCTGAACAAACTGGGCATCAAAGGCCGCGTATTGCTGCTGACCCTGCTGCCGACCTGCCTGATGGCGGCGCTCCTGGGCGGTTATTTCACCTGGATGCAGCTTTCGGAGTTGCAGACCCAGTTGCTCAAGCGTGGCGAAATGATCGCCAACGAACTGGCCCCGCTGTCGGCCACCGCCCTGGCCAACAACGACAAGGGCCAACTGGACCGCATCGCCGGCCAGGTGCTGGAACAGGCCGACGTACGCGCGGTGTCGTTCCTGGATGCCAACCGCAATCCCCTGGCACACGCCGGGCCGAGCATGATCAACCAGGCGCCGGTCGGCAACAGCACGCACATGCTGCAGCGCTCGGAAAACGACGCCACCCGCTACCTGATGCCCGTTTTCGGGCGTAACCGGCACCTGACCGGCGAAGTGATTCCCGCCGAGGCCGACCGCCTGCTGGGCTGGGTGGAACTGGAACTGTCCCACAGCGGCACGCTGCTGCGCGGGTATCGCAGCCTGTTCGCCAGCCTGCTGCTGATCGCCGTGGGCCTGGGCCTGACCGCCATGCTCGCGCTGCGCATGAGCCGCACCATCAACGGCCCGATCTCCCAGATCAAGCAGGTGGTGGCGCAACTCAAGGACGGCAATCTCGAAGCGCGACTGCCGCCCATGGGCAGCCACGAGCTGGACGAACTGGGCTCGGGCATCAACCGCATGGCCGCGACCCTGCAGAACGCCCAGGAAGAATTGCAGCACAGCATCGAGCAGGCCACCGAAGACGTGCGCCAGAACCTTGAAACCATCGAGATCCAGAACATCGAGCTGGATCTGGCGCGCAAGGAGGCGCTGGAGGCCAGCCGCATCAAGTCCGAATTCCTGGCCAACATGAGCCACGAGATCCGCACCCCGCTCAACGGCATCCTGGGCTTCACCCACCTGTTGCAGAAGAGCGAACTGACCCCGCGCCAGTACGATTACCTGGGCACCATCGAGAAATCCGCCGACAACCTGCTGAGCATCATCAATGAGATCCTCGACTTCTCGAAGATCGAGGCCGGCAAGCTGGTGCTCGACGCCATCCCCTTCAACCTGCGCGACCTGCTGCAGGACACCCTGACCATCCTCGCCCCCGCCGCCCACGCCAAGCAGCTGGAGCTGGTGAGCCTGGTCTACCGCGACACGCCGCTGTCGCTGGTGGGTGATCCGCTGCGGCTCAAGCAGATCCTGACCAACCTTGTGAGCAACGCGATCAAGTTCACCCGCGAAGGCACCATCGTCGCCCGGGCCATGCTCGAAGAAGAAGCCGACGACCAGGTGCAATTGCGCATCAGCGTCCAGGACACCGGCATCGGCCTGTCCAGCCAGGACGTGCGCGCGCTGTTCCAGGCGTTCAGCCAGGCCGATAACTCGCTGTCGCGGCACTCAGGCGGCACGGGCCTGGGGTTGGTGATCTCCAAGCGGCTGATCGAGCAGATGGGCGGGGAAATCGGCGTCGAGAGCAACCCCGGCGAAGGCTCCGTGTTCTGGATCAGCCTGACCCTGCCCAAGACCCGCGACGATCTGGAAGACCTCCCCGCCCCACCGCTCATGGGCCGCCGGGTAGCGGTGCTGGAACATCACGACCTGGCGCGCCAGGCGCTGGAGCATCAACTGGAAGACTGTGGTCTGCAGCCGATGGTGTTCAACAATCTGGAGAACCTCATCAACGGCGTCACCGTGGTGCACCAGACGCCCCACGCCATCGACATGGCGGTGCTCGGCGTGACCGCCCACCAGTTGCCGCCCGAACGCCTGCGCCAGCAGATCTGGGATCTGGAAAACCTCGACTGCAAGGTCCTGGTGCTGTGCCCGACCACCGAGCAGGCGCTGTACCAGGCTTCGGTGCCTGACGCCTACACCCAGTTGCAGGCCAAGCCTGCGTGCACCCGCAAACTGCGGCGCAGCCTGTCGGAGCTGATCAACCCCAAGCAATTGCGCAACGAGCTGCCGGAACCGGTGTCCAGCCGCCCGCCGCGCATCCTCTGCGTCGACGACAACCCGGCCAACCTGTTGCTGGTGCAAACGCTGCTCGAAGACATGGGTGCCAAGGTGCTGGCCGTCGACAGCGGCTACGCGGCGGTTCAGGCCGTGCAGGACGAACCCTTCGACCTGGTGCTGATGGACGTGCAGATGCCGGGCATGGACGGGCGCCAGGCCACCGAGGCGATCCGCAGCTGGGAGACCGAACGCCAGTCGACGTCCCTGCCCATCGTCGCCCTCACGGCCCACGCCATGGCCAACGAAAAACGCGCGCTGCTGCAAAGCGGCATGGACGACTACCTGACCAAGCCGATCAGCGAACGGCAACTGGCGCAGGTGGTGCTCAAGTGGACCGGCCTTGCGCTGCGCAACCAGGCGCCGGAGCGACACCCGGAAATCAGTCATGGCGGCGTCAGCCTGCAGGTGCTCGATCATGAGGAAGGCCTGCGACTGGCGGCAGGCAAGGTCGATCTGGCGGCCGACATGCTGGCGATGCTGCTGGCCTCCCTTGAGACTGACCGCGAGGCCATCCGCGCCGCACGCGAGGCCGATGATCAGGTGGCCCTGATCGAGCGGGTCCACCGCCTTCACGGTGCCACCCGCTACTGCGGCGTGCCGCAACTGCGCGCCGCCTGCCAACGCAGCGAGACCCTGCTCAAGCAGGATTCCCCGGACAGCGACAAGGCCCTGGACGACCTGGAAACCGCCATCGCCCGGCTGGAAGTCGAGGCGCGGGTGAGCGCTTGATGCAGTCCCGTAGCAGCCCGGCCGGGCGGCGCTCCGCTTGCCGGCGGGGGCGTACTCAAGATCGCCCCCGCCGGCAAGCCGTGCTGCTACGGGGTAGCGTACCGCCCTGTAGGAGCGCGCTTGCCCGCGACCGCGGTGGGTCAGATACCCGGGATGCGCCTGACACACCGCCATCGCGGGCAAGCGCGCTCCTACAGGTGTCAGGTGCCAGGTGCCAGGCCGTCGCCCTGGAGCGGGCATCCGTATTCTAAAGTGTTAGCATGCGCGCCTATTTGGAGACCCCCATGGCCGAACACGATTTTCGCTACAGCATGCTCACCCCGCACCACACCCTGATCGAATGCCGCAGCCTGGCGCTGGGCCGCTATCAAGTGACCGGCAACGGCGGCTCGATCAAGCACGACGACGTGCTGCTCGTCACCGTCAAAGGCAGCAAAGACCTCTACATGCGCCTGAACGTGGAAAAGGTCCGTCACCTGATCAACCCGCCCGGCCAATGGGTCGCGGTCGCCAATGGCCCGGCGTTCACGGAGCTGGCGATCCATCAGTGGAAGGTCAACTGCAACGGCTGCGGCAAGGAGCAGGACATCGAATTCATGGTCGATGGCAAGGAAGGCAAAAAGGCCCTGAAACCGGCTGCCACCGCGCGCATCGCCGAACTGGGCTGGAAAACCGTCGGCGAGAACCACCTGTGCCCGGCCTGCGCGAAGAACGCCGCATGAAATGCCTCGCTCTGCCCTTGCTAGCCACTGCCCTGCTGACCGGCTGTGCCAGCGATACTGGTGCGCTCCAGCGTGACCATGGCTATGTGCTGGAGTGGATCGGGGAACGCCCGCTGATCGACAACAGTCACCTGACCATGACCTTGGGCGAGGATGGCCGCGCCTATGGCAATGCGGGCTGCAACCACTGGTTTGCGTCCTACCGGCTGGACGGCGACTCGATCAGCTTCGGCCCCGTGGGCAGCACCCGAAAAATGTGCGCCCCGGCGCTGATGGACCAGGAACACCGCTTCCTGGAAGCCATGGGCAAGGTCGAGCATTGGGATGTATCAGACGTGCAGCAACTGGAGCTATGGCCCGCGCAGGGCCTGCCGCTGCGCTTCTGGCCCGAGGAAGGCTGAGGGTCGCCCACAATCCTGTAGGAGTGAGCTTGCTCGCGATGGCGACCTCAAGACCGCCCCGCCGGCAAGCCGTGCTGCTACGGACCGCGTGAGCGACACAGATCGAAGTAGCAGCCGGGCTTGCCCGCGGGTCGATTCCGAATCCGCCGACGCCGGCAAGCCGGACTGCTACGGGCCGGTTTCGCTCAACCCTTGCCCTTCAACTCCGCCAGCTTCTGCGCCACGCCGGCTGCGGTCTGTTCGCCCATCAACTGCTCGCGCACCTTGCCCTTGTCGTCGATGATGTAGGTCACCGGCAACGCTTCGCTCTTGGGCAGGTCGTACTGGTCGGCTGGATCGTTCGCCAGCACCGTGAACTTTATGCCCAGCGCATTGCTGGCGTTTTTCAGCTCGTCGCCCTGCAAATTATCGAAGTTGACCCCGAACACGCTGACCTTCTGCCCGTTCATCTGCTCGGACAGCTTGTTCAGCTCGGGAATCTCGGTGCGACACGGGCCACACCATTCGGCCCAGTAATTGACCACCAGCCAATGTTTGTCGACCCGTTCACTGGCCACTTTCTGGCCGTTCTGATCGGTGCCCAGATCCACCCCGCACCCGCTGAGCAACATGCTGCCGATAAGTGCTACTGCTGCTGCCAACCGCCTTGCCATGATGCCTGTTCCTTTAAGAGAAAACGTAACCGGGCCCCATCTTGGCCTTTGTCGTCACAGCTGTAGAATAGCCGCCACCTCATGAAAGATGCGACCGCAAATGACCGATCTGACGCTTTATCACAACCCTCGCTGCTCAAAATCCCGTGGCGCGCTGGAACTGCTTGAAGCGCGCGGCCTGACCCCGACCATCGTGCGCTACCTCGAAACCCCGCCTGACGCCGGCCAGTTGCGTGAGCTGCTGGGCAAGCTGGGCATCGGCGCCCGCGACCTGCTGCGTACCGGCGAAGACGAATACAAGACGCTGAACCTGGCCGATGCGAGCCTCACCGATGAGCAACTGATCGCCGCCATGACCGCCCATCCCAAGCTGATCGAGCGCCCGATCCTGATCGCCGGCGACAGGGCCATGATTGGTCGTCCGCCGGAAAAAATCCTGGAGATCCTGCCGTGAGCGCGCCGTACATCCTGGTGCTGTTCTACAGCCGCAACGGCTCGACCAGCGAAATGGCCCGGCAGATCGCCCGCGGTATCGAGATGGGCGGCATGGAAGCGCGCCTGCGCACGGTGCCGGCGATTTCCACCGAATGCGAAGCCGTTGCCCCGAGCATCCCGGAAACCGGTGCTCTCTACGCCACCCTCGACGACCTGAAGAACTGCGCCGGCCTTGCGCTGGGCAGCCCGACCCGCTTCGGCAACATGGCCGCGCCGCTCAAGTACTTCCTCGACGGCACCAGCAGCCTGTGGCTGACCGGCGCGCTGGTGGACAAACCGGCCGCAGTCTTCACCTCCACCGCCAGCCTGCACGGCGGCCAGGAAACCACGCTGATGTCGATGCTGCTGCCGTTGCTGCACCACGGCATGCTGATCACCGGCCTGCCCTACAGCGAAGCGGCGCTGATCGAGACCAGCGGCGGCGGCACGCCCTACGGCGCCAGCCACCACGCCGGCGCAGACGGCAAGCGCCCGCTGGACCCGCACGAAACCAAGCTGTGCCGCGCACTGGGCCAGCGCCTGGCAAAAACCGCACGGGCGCTGGAACCTTCCCGTGGCTAGAAAACCCAAGGTGCTGCCCGCGCTGCAATGGCTGGAACCTCGGGTTCGCTGGAGCCGGGTTGGCGCCTTGCTGTGTTTTCTGGGCCTGATCGCGCTGTTGGCGATCTATTACCTGATCTTCGCCGACGTGCACGGCGCACGGCCTTGGGTGATCCTGTCGATCGAGCTGGTGCCGTTGCTGCTGCTGGCGCCCGGCATGCTGACCGGCAGCGCTCGCGGGCATGCCTGGACCTGCTTTGTGGTGAACCTGTATTTCATCAAAGGCGCTCTGGCCGCCTATGACCCGAGCCGCTCGCTGTTCGGCGTGCTGGAAATGCTGGCGAGCCTGGCGGTGTTCACCAGCGCGTTGCTGTATGTGCGCTGGCGGTTTCAGTACAACCGCAAGCTCGCAGGTGAATCTTCCTGATCTAACCCGCGCATCCTCGTAGCAGCACGGCTTGCCGGCGGGGCGGTGTGTCAGACGACATATCACTGCCTGATCTGCCGCTCCCGCCGGCAAGCCGTGCTGCTACGGGAGTGCGGTTAAACGACGTAACAATGTTCTGGAGAGGGCATGCAAGACTACAAATGGCTCAATGAATACTGCCTCAACCGCTTTGGCTCCGCCGCCGCGCTCGAAGCGCACCTGCCGACTCCCGCCACCCCGAAACAACTCAAGGCCATCAGTGACGACCGCTACCTGTCGACCCTGGCCCTGCGGGTGTTTCGTGCCGGTTTGAAGCACAGCCTGGTCGATGCCAAGTGGCCGGCGTTCGAGCAAGTGTTCTTCGGCTTCGATCCGGAAAAGGTGGTGCTCATGGGCGCCGATCACCTGGAGCGCCTGATGCAGGACGCCCGCATCATCCGCCATCTGGGCAAGCTCAAGAGCGTGCCGCGCAACGCCCAGTTGATCCTCGACATCGCCCACGAACACGGCAGCTTCGGCAACTTCATCGCCCAGTGGCCGGTGACCGACATCGTCGGCCTCTGGCGCTACATGGCCAAACACGGCAACCAGATGGGCGGCCTTTCTGCACCGCGCTTCCTGCGCATGGTCGGCAAGGACACCTTCATTCCCTCCCAAGACGTGGTCGCCGCGCTCAACGCCCAGAACATCGTCGACAAGGTGCCCAGCAGCCAGCGTGACCAGGCGGCGGTACAAGCGGCGTTCAACCAGTGGCACGCCGAAAGCGGCCGTCCGCTGTGCCAGATCTCGATGATGCTGTCCTATACCGTGAACCACTGATCTTTTTTCGTACGAAGTCTTATGACATCAGATGTAACAAATCGAAGGTCGTATACAATATCCGTCACCCACTCATTGCCTGAGTCTTGCGCGTGCCTCTTCTCCTATCCGACGCCCCCAACCTCGGCGTCGCGCCGTCCGCGTCCGAGGTGATCTCCAGGTACCTGCGCGAGTCGATCATTTCCGGCCAGTTCGCCGAAGATGAGCCGATTCGCCAGGACGACATCGCGCGCATTTTCAACGTCAGCAAAATTCCCGTGCGCGAGGCGCTCAAGCGCCTGGAGGCCGAGGGCCTGGTGCAGTTTCATCGCAACAAGGGCGCGGTGGTCACGCGGATCTCGGAGCCTGAGCTGGCGCAGATCTTCGAAGTGCGGGTGTTGCTGGAGGTCCAGGCCATTCGCCTGGCCGTGCCGAGGTTGACGGCAGCCCACATCCGCCGGGCCACGGCCATCTGTGACGAGTTCGTTGCCGACGATGACATCGGCCGCTGGGCCGAGTTGAACTGGGCCTTTCACACCTGCCTGTACGAGGCGGCGCAACGGCCATTCCTGCTGAACATGATTCGCTCCATCCACGACAAGATCGAGCGCTACCTGCGGGTGCAGATGAGCTTCGAGGAAGGCAAGGAGCGCGCCGACCAGGAACACCGCGGCATCCTCAAAGCCTGTGCCGAACGCGACGTCGAGAAAGCCTGCGAATTGATCGAGCATCACATCATGAGCGTCTGCCGCTCGCTGTACACCCACCTGCCCAACGCGTCCACCAGCGAAATCTGAATCCGGACACTGTGCCGATTTCGTCATCCGTGAGGGCGAAATCGGTCAAGACCCGCCCCCTGCTTTACTGCCACTCTGACGCAGCGCCATCCACGGCGCACACCTAACTAGAAGACGTGCATGTATGAAGCACCGCACACCATTTTGCTCCTTTATGTAACACCGCCCGGTCGCCAGCCGCCCGGGAAAACCTTGAAACCCGCCGAGTCGTCGTCCTACAGCTATAGTGGCAAAGCAGGCACAAACTGTGCTTAGAAAATATCGTATACGAAATTACTTATCCGACTGTGTTCCATTACTTGCACCATTAGAGGCTCTTATGAAAAAGCATGGCATTGCTGTAGCCCTCCTCGCTGTAATGAGTACTTCTTTCATCAGTACGGCATTTGCCGACAAGCTCGATGACATCATTGGCTCCGGCAAGCTGCGTTGTGCGGTCACCCTGGACTTCCCGCCGATGGGCTCGCGCGATGACAAGAACAACCCGGTCGGATTCGACGTCGATTACTGCAACGACCTGGCAAAAGTGCTCGGCGTGACCGCCGAGGTAGTGGAAACCCCGTTCCCTGATCGTATTCCCGCTCTGATGTCGGGCCGCGCCGACGTGATCGTCGCCTCTACCTCCGACACCCTGGAACGCGCCAAGACCGTGGCGATGACCATCCCCTACTTCGCCTTCCAGATGGTGGTACTGACCACCGACAAGACCGGCATCAGCAAGTACGAAGACCTCAAGGGCAAGAACGTCGGCAACACCAGCGGCACCTATGAAGCCATCGCCCTGGAGAAGGACCAGAAGAAATGGGGCAGCGGCAGCTTCCGCGCCTACCAGACCCAGAACGACACCATCCTGGCCGTCGCCCAGGGCCAGATTGAAGCGTCCGTGGTGACCAACACCGTGGCCGCCGCATCGATCAAGTCCGGCAAGTACAAAGGCCTGAAAGTCGCCGGCAACGCTCCGTATGTCATCGACTACGTGTCGCTGGCCGCCAAGCGCAACGAATACGGCCTGATCCACTACCTGAACCTGTTCGTGAACCAGCAAGTGCGCTCCGGCCGCTACGACGAACTGTGGAAAAAATGGGTCGGCGACGAGATTCCACCAGCAAGCCTGACCGTACCGGGCGTCTACTACTGAGTTGAGGCCGCCTCTCCTGTAGGAGTGAGCTTGCTCGCGATGACGGTGTGTCAGGCAATGCATCTGTTGCTCATGGACCGCGATCGCGAGCAAGCTCACTCCTACAACGATCGGATTCTGACCTGGCCCTCTTTTTCAGGAGCCTTTGATGTCTGAAATTTCGTTGAACGGGCGTTGCCTGGTTGCAGGCAGTGCCCAAGGCTCATTGCTCTACGCCGATATCGGCCTCAGCTTCTGGGGCGGGGTCGAGCCGTTCACCGGTGAGGTCATCGACCGCCACCACCCCCTGAGCGGGCAAATCATTACCGGCTGCGTCCTCGCGATTCCCAGCGGGCGCGGCTCATGCACCGGCAGCAGCGTGCTGCTGGAACTGATCCTCAACGGCCACGCCCCGGCGGCGCTGGTGTTCGAGCGGGTCGAAGACATCCTGACCCTCGGTGTACTGATCGCCGAACAGATGTTTGGCCATTCGATCCCTGTCGTCAGCCTCGGCGAAGCCGGTTTTGCCGCGCTGCGCAATGTGCAGTTCGCCCGGGTCGAAGACGGCCGCGTCACCTGTTTCGACAGCCTGCCGCCGCAATTGCACGCCACCGTCAGCCCCACCCGCTCGAACACCGCCATCCAGAGCCGGATCACCCTGACCGAGATGGACCGCGGTTTTCTCGATGGCGCCTACGGCAAGGCCGCGCAGGTCGCCATGGGCATCATCCTGCGCATGGCCGAGCTGCAAGGAGCGACCGAGTTGCTGGACATCACCCAGGCGCACATCGACGGCTGCATCTACACCGGCCCCGCGAGCCTGCGCTTCGCCCGGCAACTGGTGGACTGGGGCGCCCGGGTACGGGTGCCGACCACGCTGAACTCGATCTCCGTGGACAAACGCCGCTGGCGTGAACTGGGCGTGGACCCGGCCCTGGGCGAACCCGCCAGCCAGTTGGGCGATGCCTATCTGGACATGGGCGCGAAGGTCAGTTTCACCTGCGCGCCTTACCTGCTCGACAGCGCGCCGCAACTGGGCGAGCAGATCGTCTGGGCCGAATCCAACGCCGTGGTCTATGCCAACAGCGTGATCGGCGCGCGGACGCTGAAGTACCCCGACTACCTGGACATCTGCATCGCCCTCACCGGCCGCGCACCGAAAATCGGCTGCCACCTGGCGCCCCAGCGTCACGCGACCTTGCGCATCGACGTGCCTTACATGGCCGAGCTGGACGACAGTTTCTACCCGCTGCTGGGCTACCACATCGGCCTGCTGTGCGGCGCCGAGATCCCGGTGGTCTGCGGCCTGGAACACAGGGCGCCGACCCTCGATGACTTGAAGGCCTTCGGTGCGGCATTTGCCACTACCTCGGCCGCGCCAATGTTTCATATCGCAGGCGTGACTCCGGAAGCCACCAACGCCGAACTGGCCCTTGGCGGACATCCGCCAGCCAAGACGTTGCGCATTGAAGAGATCGACCTGCTGCACAGCTGGCGTGAACTCAACAGCGCGCAAACCCCGCAAGTGGATGCCGTGACCCTGGGCAATCCGCACTTTTCAGTGAGCGAATGCGCAACCCTCGCCCAGCTATGCCACGGCCTGCGCAAGCACTCGAAGGTGGCGGTGGTGATCACCTGCGGCCGGGCCACGCTGGAAAGTGCGCAACGGGCCGGCTATGTCGCGACGCTGGAAGCCTTTGGCGTGCAGTTCGTCACCGACACGTGCTGGTGCATGCTCGCGGAACCGGTGATTCCGCCCGCGGCGAAAACGCTGATGACCAATTCCGGCAAATACGCCCACTACGCACCGGGCCTGGTGGGGCGCAACGTGCATTTCGCAAGCCTTGCCGAATGCGTCGACAGTGCCTGCACCGGCCTTGCCAGCGGTCGCCTGCCGGTCTGGTTACACGCTGCAGAACAAAAAGAGGCGCTCGTTCATGTTTGATTACACCTTCCAATGGCGCGCCGCGTTCAAGGCGTTGCCGGACATGCTGCAGGGCGCCTGGGTGACGTTCGAAACCGCTGCGCTGTCGATGATCCTGGGGGTCATCATCGCGCTGTGCCTGGTGTTCATGCGCCAGGGCAAGAACCTGATCCTCAAGGGCTTCGCCGCCACCTGGATTTCCATCGCGCGCAACACACCGTCACTGTTCCAGGTGTACATCCTGTACTTCGGCCTGGGCTCCTTCGGTATCCACATCAACTCCTGGGTGGCGTTGCTGGCCGGGATCACCATCAACAACGCAGGGTACCTGGCAGAAAACTTCCGTGGCGGCCTCAAGGCCGTGCCCGACACCCAGTTGCGCGCAGCCCGCTCCCTGGGCATGAGCGCACCGCAGGCCTATCGGCTGATCGTCATCCCGCAATTGCTGCGCATCGTCTTCTACCCGATGACCAACCAGATGGTCTGGGCGGTGCTGATGACTTCCATGGGCGTGGTCGTGGGCCTGAACAACGACCTCACCGGCGTGACGCAGAACTACAACGTCATGACCTTCCGTACCTTCGAGTTCTTTGCCATTGCGGCGGTGCTCTATTACCTGATCGCCAAGCTGATCGTGGGCCTTGCGCGCCTGCTGTCCTGGCGCCTGTTCCGGTACTGAGGAGTTGACCATGTTCGAGACCACTTTCAGTTGGGGCGATCTGCAGTACATGCTTCAAGGGGCCTGGGTCACCATCCTTTTAACTGTCATTTCGATGATTATCGGCACCATTGCCGGCGTGATCTGCGGCATGGCCCGGGCCCTCCTGCCCCGCAGCACCATCCCGCTGGCCTGGGTGCTGGATGTGTTTCGCAGTGTGCCGCTGCTGATTCAATTCGTGCTGTTCAACGCCCTCAAGAGCATCGCGGGCCTGGACTGGAGCGCCTTCACCGTGGCCTGCATCGTGCTGGGCCTGTACGTGACCGCCTACGGCACGGAAATCGTGCGCAGCGGCGTGCTCTCGGTGCCGCTGAACCTGCGCCGCGCCAGCCGCTCGCTGGGCCTGAGCTACTGGCAGGATCTGCGCCAGATCGTCATGCCGATGGCCACCCGCGTCGCCTTCCCCGGCTGGGTCAACCTGCTGTTGTCGGTGATGAAGGACACGGCGCTGGTGATGTGGATCGGCATCGTCGAGCTGCTGCGCGCCTCGCAGACCATCGTCACGCGCATTCAAGAACCGCTGCTGGTGCTGTGCATCGCAGGCCTCATCTACTACGTCATGAGTCTGGTAATCGCCCGTATCGGCGCCCGGCTGGAAACAAGGTGGCAAGAAAATGATTGAGATCGACAACGTACACAAATCATTCGGCGAGCTTGAAGTCATCAAGGGCGTCAGCCTGCAGGTCGAGAAAGGCGAAGTGGTGTCGATCATCGGCGGTTCGGGCTCGGGCAAGTCGACGCTGCTGATGTGCATCAACGGCCTTGAGTCGATCAAGAGCGGCAGCATCCGCGTGGACGGCACCGAGGTGCACGCCAAGAGCACCGACATCAACAAGCTGCGGCAGAAGATCGGCATCGTGTTCCAGCAGTGGAACGCCTTTCCGCACCTCACAGTGCTGGAAAACGTGATGCTGGCGCCACGCACCGTGCTGGGCAAGAGCAAGCAGGAAGCCGAGGCGATTGCCGTCAAGCAACTGACCCACGTGGGCCTGGGCGACAAGCTCAAGGTGTTCCCCGGCAAGCTCTCCGGCGGCCAGCAGCAACGCATGGCGATTGCCCGGGCGCTGGCGATGTCACCCAACTACATGCTGTTCGACGAAGCCACCTCGGCGCTGGACCCGCAACTGGTGGGCGAAGTGCTGGACACCATGCGCATGCTGGCCGAGGACGGCATGACCATGATCCTGGTGACCCACGAAATCCGCTTCGCCCGCGATGTGTCCGACCGCGTGGCGTTCTTCCGCAACGGCCTGGTGCATGAAATCGGCTCGCCGGACCAGGTGATAGGCAACCCGCAACGTCCGGAGACGGCGGATTTCCTCAAGTCGATCAAGTAGCACCCAAAGTCCAACCGTAGCAGCACGGCTTGCCGGCGGGGGCGTCCTTAAGGTCGCCGTCCACCTCAAGACCGCTCCCGCCGGCAAGCCGTGCTGCTACGGGGGGTGCGGTATCACCTTTTACTGGAGGGTTCCTGGCAATGCGCTCATCGAAAGTGATTCATGTGGTCAGTTGTCATGCCGAAGGCGAAGTCGGCGATGTCATCGTCGGCGGGGTCGCGCCGCCGCCGGGCGATACGATCTGGGAGCAGTCGCGCTGGATCGAGAAGGACAACGTGCTGCGCAACTTCGTGCTCAACGAACCGCGCGGCGGTGTGTTCCGTCACGTCAACCTGCTGGTGCCACCCAAGAACCCCAAGGCGCAGATGGGCTGGATCATCATGGAGCCCGCCGACGTACCGCCCATGTCCGGTTCCAACTCCCTGTGCGTGGCCACGGTGCTGCTCGACAGCGGCATCCTGCCCATGACCGAACCGGAAACCCGCCTGATTCTCGAAGCGCCGGGCGGCCTGATCGAGGCCATCGCCCAGTGCCGCGACGGCAAGGTGCAGAGCGTGGAAGTGCACAACCACCCCTCCTTCGCCGACCAGCTGGATGTGTGGATCGAAGTGCCGGGCCTGGGTTCGATTCAGGTCGACACGGCCTATGGCGGCGACAGCTTTGCCATCGTCGATTCGACGAAACTGGGCTTTTCTCTGAAGGCCGACGAGGCGAAGGATCTGGTCGAGACCGGTCTCAAGATCACCAAGGCGGCCAACGAGCAACTGGGCTTCACCCATCCGCAGAACAAGGACTGGAACCACATTTCCTTCTGCCAGATCGCCGCACCGGTCAATTACGACGGCGGCGTGGCCAACGCGGCGAACGCGGTGGTGATCCGCCCCGGCAAGATCGACCGCTCACCCTGCGGCACCGGCTGCTCGGCGCGTTTGGCGGTGTTGCATGCCAAAGGGCAGTTGAAGGTGGGCGATCGGTTTATCGGGCGCTCGATCATCGGCTCCGAATTCCATTGCAAGATCCAGAGCGAAACCGAAATCGCCGGGCGCAAGGCCATCGTGCCGAGCCTGTCGGGCCGCGCCTGGATCACCGGCACCCACCAGCACATGCTCGACCCCAGCGACCCGTGGCCTGAAGGCTATAAGCTGACCGACACCTGGCCGATCGGGTTGCAACTGTAGGAGCGCGCTTGCCCGCGATGGCGGTGGGTCAGACACATCTACATATCTGACACACCCCACCCGTAGCAGCACGGCTTGCCGGCGGGGGGGTCCTCAAGATCGCTCCCGCCGGCAAGCCGTGCTGCTACGGGGTTGTGTGTGCCTACGAGTTAGAGATTCACCACATTGACGAACCGCGAAGCGGCGGTTTCGTCGATGGTCAGGCTGGCGAAGTCGAACAGGTTGCGGTCGGCCAATTGCGACGGTACGACGTTCTGCAAACTGCGGAAGATCATTTCCGAGCGGCCTGGCGTCTTGCGGTCCCACTCCTGGAGCATGTCCTTGACCACCTGGCGCTGCAGGTTCTCCTGAGAACCGCAGAGGTTGCAGGGGATGATCGGGAACTGCTTCATGTCCGAATAGGCCTGGATGTCCTTCTCGGCGCAGTACGCCAGCGGGCGGATCACCACGTTGCGGCCGTCGTCGGCACGCAGCTTGGGCGGCATGGCCTTGATGGTGCCGTTGAAGAACATGTTCAGGAAGAAGGTCTCGACGATGTCGTCGCGGTGGTGACCGAGCGCCATCTTGGTCGCGCCGATTTCATCTGCGAAGGTGTACAGCGTGCCGCGACGCAGGCGCGAGCACAGCGAACAGGTGGTCTTGCCTTCCGGAATCAGCTCCTTGACCACCGAATAGGTGTCTTTCTCGACGATGTGGTATTCCACGCCCAGCTCTTTGAGGTAGGCCGGCAGCACGTGCTCGGGGAAGCCAGGTTGTTTCTGGTCCATATTCACGGCGACGATGTCGAACTTGATCGGCGCGACCTTCTGCAGGTGCATCAGCACGTCGAGCATGGTGTAGCTGTCCTTGCCGCCGGACAGGCAGACCATGACCTTGTCGCCCTCTTCAATCATGTTGAAATCGGCCACCGCTTCGCCTGCGAGCCTGCGCAGACGCTTCTGCAGTTTGTTCTGATTGACTGAAAGGGTGCCCATGGCGCTGATGTCCGCTCGCTGTAACTTGAGGAAAGGGGCGGTATTTTACGCATAAACGCCAGAGCTGGTAATGCCTGCTGATCGCGCAATTCAGGAGCACCATCGACCCTGTAGGAGTGAGCTTGCTCGCGATAGCGGTGTGTCAGGAACATTTGCGTATCTGACACTCCGCTATCGCGAGCAAGCTCACTCCTACAGGGGGCGGTGCTGGAAATGTACCGTTCATCCCCCTGTAATGGTTTCTTGATCGCCAACAGCTATTAATAACCCTCTTGAATGACCCAATTACTCTAAAGCCCACGGTTTCCGTGGCTTGCAGCTTTCTATACTGGCAAATGAGGTCGCAGCCGTTTTCCTTGTTGAGATTGTGGCCTTGCCCTGGCGGCATATGGCCGGTCAGGTGCGACGGCGTCCACCACGAGGAGTAACGGGCATGATCCATCACGTTTGGGGGTTGTTCACCCACCCCGATCAGGAATGGCAACAGATACGTGGCGATAAGGAAGAAACCATCGGCCACATGTACCTCACCCACACGCTGGTTCTAGCGGCGATACCGGCCATTTCAGCCTACATCGGCACCACGCAGGTCGGCTGGGTCATCGGCAGCCGCGCGCCGGTCATGCTGACCAGCGAAAGCGCGATCTGGATGACGATCATGTCCTACATCGCCATGCTCGCAGGCGTCGGCGTCATGGGCGGCTTCATTCACTGGATGGCGCGCACCTACGACGCCTCACCCAGCCTTGCCCGCTGTGTGGCGTTCGCGACCTACACCGCCACGCCGTTGTTCCTTGGCGGGCTGGCGGCGCTGTACCCGCACATGTGGCTGGGGATGATGGTGGGCCTGGCGGCGGTCTGCTACACGGTTTACCTGCTGTATGTGGGCTTGCCGGTGTTCATGAACATTCACCCGGACGAAGGCTTCATGTTCTCAAGCTCGGTGTTGGCGGTGGGCCTGGTGGTGCTGGTGGCGATCATGGCGTTCACCGTGGTGCTCTGGGGCATCGGCGTGGGGCCTGAGTACACCAACTGACCTGATGGAATGACATATTCCTCGTAGCAGCACGGCTTGCCGGCGGGGGCAATTTCAAGGACGCCCCCGCTGGCAAGCCATGCTGCTACGGTTGTATTGCGGTGGATTCTCGACCATTCGGCAGCTTGAGTTTTCGGCCAGCACTCGCTTTGCGGCATACTCGCCTCCTCTGGAGACCGATGAAGCATGCTCGAGCAACTCAATTCCCGCGTCGAATCCTGTTACCAACTCGCTGAAGACTTTTTCAAACGCCCTTTCAAACGCCCGGTCGTGAGCCTCAAGCTGCGCGGCCAGAAGGCCGGTGTCGCGCACCTGCACGAAAACCTGCTGCGCTTCAATCCGCAACTGTACCGCGAAAACAGCGAAGACTTCCTGCGCCAGACTGTGGCCCACGAAGTCGCGCACCTGGTCGCCCATCAACTGTTCGGCGACAGCATCGCGCCCCACGGCGAAGAGTGGCAACTGATCATGCGCGGCGTGTACGAACTGCCGCCCAACCGCTGCCACACCTACGAAATCCAGCGTCGCCGCGTGACCCGCTACATCTACCGCTGCCCGTGCCCCGAGAGCGATTTTGCGTTTTCCACGCAAAGGCACAAGCTGGTGCACAAAGGGCGGCGTTACCTGTGCCGTAGGTGCCGGGAGATCCTGGTGTTCAGCGGTGAGACGCGGGTGGAATGACACCCGCATCGCGCATCGCGTCGATCTGCTGCTGATCGAACCCCGCCTCCAGCAGCACCTGCTCGCTGTGCGCGCCTGCCGCCGCACCGATGAATCGTTGCGCGGGCAACCCTTGCGAGAACTTCAGCGGGCAGGCCATCTGCGCTTGCAGGCTGCCATCGGGCCTTGGAACCTGGGTTACCACTCTGCGGGCCTGCAACTGAGGATGGCCGACGGCCTCTGACAGGCTCAGCACCGGTTCGACACAGGCGTCTATCGTTGAGAACAGCCCTTGAAGTTCATCGAAACTGCGGCGTTCGAATTCCATTTGCAGCGCTTGCTTGATGAAGGCCTGGTCAGCTGCCTCGGCGGATAACCCTTTCGCCGCCAGCTCCGGCCGTTCCAGGGCGGTGCACAGCGCCTGCATGAACACCGGCTCCAGGCTGCCCACGGAAAACCAGCGCCCGTCGCGGCTGCGGTAATAGTCGTAGTAACTGCCGCCATTGAGTATCTGACCTTCAGGCTGGGGTTCGACACCGGCCGCCAGATACCCCGCCCCCGCCAGCGCATTCAGGCTGAAGGCGCAGTCGGTCATGCTCACGTCCACATACTGCCCCTGCCCGGTCTGCTGGCGTGCAACCACGGCCGCGAGCAGGCCGACCACGCCATGCAGCGAACCGCCCGCCACGTCTGCCACCTGTACACCCGAAGGCGAAGGGCCTGAGTCCTTGCGTCCGGTATGGCTGGTGACCCCGGCCAGGGCCAGGTAGTTGATGTCGTGGCCTGCACGCTCGCGATACGGCCCTGTCTGGCCGTAACCGGTGATGGCGACGTAGATCAGCCGCGGGTTGATCGCCTTGAGCGCCTCATAGCCGATTCCCAGCCGGTCCATCACTCCGGGCCTGAACTGCTCCAGCACGATGTCGTAATCAGCCACCAGCCGCTTGATGACCTCCACCGCCTGGGGCTGCTTGAGGTCCAGCGCCAGACTGCGCTTGTTACGATTGAGATACGCGTGGCTTGCCGAAACACCCTGATCGAAGGGCGGCAGCTCACGCAAAAGGTCCAGCCGGGTAGGCGACTCGATCCGCAGCACCTGCGCCCCCATGTCCGCCAGCAACAGCGAAGCGAAGGGCCCGGGCAACAACGTGGAGAAATCGAGAACCTTGAGCGACGACAGCGGACCTTGCATGCGTGGGCTTCCCTGAATGGTGGCTGAGGTCAGAGTAGGCAGGGCGTTGGATGTCGGCAATGACCCAAGCCGACATCAGGGCTGACGCATTCTCTGTGGGAGCGGGCTCGCCCGCGAAGGCGTCAGGCCTGGCAACACGTCTTTGACTGGCCCACCGCATTCGCGGGCAAGCCCGCTCCCACAGGGTTTTGTGTTGGCTACACACTGGGTTTTCTATGGCCACACACAGGGTTTTGTGTTGGCCAAACACAGGGTTTTCTATTGGCCACAAAAAAGCCTGTCCGAAGACAGGCTTTTTTTCAACACGCCAGGCGTATTACGAACGGGTTGCCTGAGGAGTGCCTTCGGCAACGCCCAGGTCGTCCTGCGGACGCATGTCTTCGATGGCACGGCCGCCCGAGGCCAGTTCGGCCTGCATTTGCGGCACATCCAGTTCCTTGACCCACTTGGCGACAACCAGGGTGGCAACAGCGTTACCGACCAGGTTGGTCAGGGCGCGGGCTTCGGACATGAAGCGGTCGATACCCAGGATCAGCGCAAGGCCCGCTACCGGCAGATGACCTACAGCCGACAGGGTGGCTGCCAGCACGATGAAGCCGGAACCGGTCACGCCAGCCGCGCCCTTGGAGGACAGCAAGAGCACCAGCAGCAGGGTGATCTGGTGGGTGATGTCCATGTGGGTGTTGGTCGCCTGAGCGATGAACACGGCCGCCATGGTCAGGTAGATCGAAGTGCCGTCCAGGTTGAACGAGTAACCGGTCGGGATCACCAGACCCACGACGGATTTCTTCGCGCCCAGGCGCTCCATCTTGATCAGCATGCGTGGCAGGGCCGATTCCGAAGAGGAAGTACCCAGCACGATCAGCAGTTCTTCACGGATGTACTTGATGAGCTTGATGACGCTGAAACCGTGGGCGCGAGCGATACCGCCCAGTACCACCAGCACGAACAGCAGGCAGGTGATGTAGAAGCACAGCATCAGCTGGCCCAGTTGCACCAGGGTGCTCACGCCGTAGGCGCCGATGGTGAAGGCCATGGCACCCAGCGCACCCAGTGGCGCCAGCTTCATGATCATGTTGATGATGTTGAACATCACGTGGGCGAAGCGATCGATGAAGTCCAGAACCGGCTTGCCGTAGGCACCCAGGCGGTGCAGGGCGAAACCGAAGATCACCGAGAACATCAGCACTTGCAGGATGTCACCGTTGGCGAAGGCGCCGACGATGGTGTTCGGGATCACGTTCAGGATGAAGCCGATCACGCTCTGATCCTGGCCTGCGGTGACGTAGGCAGCGATCTTGGAAGCGTCGAGGGTCGAGACGTCGACGTTCATGCCGGCACCCGGCTGAACCACGTTGACCACGACCAGGCCGATGATCAGCGAGATGGTGGAGACGATTTCGAAGTACAGCAGCGCGTAGCCGCCGGTCTTGCCCACGGATTTCATGCTCTGCATGCCAGCGATGCCGCTGACCACGGTGCAGAAGATGATGGGGGCGATGACCATTTTGATCAGTTTGATGAACCCGTCACCCAGCGGCTTGAGGGCCTTGCCGGCATCGGGGTACCAGTGACCGATTGCAATACCGATGATGATTGCAACGATTACCTGGAAATACAGGGATTTGTAGAGTGGCTGACGAGTCGTCATTGCAGTTTCCTCAAGAGCATCGGGCTGAATCATTCCTGATACACCGACACCTAAAGTACGAACCCTCCTGCTCGGAGGGATTTGTTTTTGTCGAGCTGCGCGAGGCAGGTCTCTGCTCGTTGTATCGCAAGCCCCGTGCCACTATTGGAAAATTCCCCGAAAGCCCCGTGCGGCATGGACTGTCTGGTTAACCCTAGCTAAAAAAGCCCCATCGCGATGGCGGATTTCCGCCAACTCTCGAAAAATAAGCGCTGGTATTGGCGGGTATCCGCCTTGTCCGGGGCCTGCATGCCTGCCTACCATCAGTCACTTTCATTCTCGGTGCGACGACCTGCCCCGCCATGCGCCATCGAACCATTGCCAGCCACTTTGCCCGCGCCGTGCTGCAGGGCGCCCGCCGCTATGATCTGGACTGCCAGCCGATCCTCGCGCAGGCCGGCATCACCCCTGAATTGCTCAACGAGCCCCGCGCACGCATCGCGCCGGAACAGTTCGCGCTGCTGATCCAGCTGGTGTGGCGGGCGCTGGACGACGAATACATGGGGTTTGGCCTGGCGCCCAGCAAACGCGGCACCTTTGCCATGATGTGCCACGCGCTGATCCACTGCCGCACGCTGGACAAGGCCCTGCAGCGCGGCTTCAGGTTCTACGGGCTGTTTGCCGATTCGCCACGCCTGAGCCTTGAACGGGAGGGCGACTGGGTGCGTTTATGCCTGGATGAAAGCAGCCTGCGCGATCCGGAGCACTTTTTAAGCGAATCGCTGCTGGTGATCTGGCATCGCCTGGCCAGTTGGCTGATTGGCCAGCGCATCCGCCTGGATCACGCCACCTTCGCGTATCCGAAACCTGCCCACAGCGCCGAGTACGACCTGCTGTTCTATTGCCCGATGACCTTCGACGCCGGCCAGACCGCACTGACCTTTCACGCCCGCTACCTGAGCATGCCGCTGCTGCAGGACGAACGTACGTTGAAGCGCTTTCTGGAACGCTCGCCCGCCGACCTGCTGGCGCGCCCGGACGAGGGTGACAGTCTCACCAGCCAGTTGCGCCGCCTGCTCAGCCGTGACTGCACCCAGTGGCCGGACCTGGAAACCGTGGCCGATCACCTGCATATCAGCCCCCAGACCCTGCGCCGGCATCTGCGCGACGAAGGCACGAGTTTTCAGGGGTTGAAGGACGAACTGCGGCGGGACATGGCGATTTTTCATCTGGGCCAGGCGGACCTGTCGTTGCAGCAGATCGCCGAGCAACTGGGGTTTTCGGAGCCTTCGGCGTTCCACCGGGCGTTCAAGAAATGGACCGGACTGACGCCGGGCGCGTATCGCGAGAAGGAAGCCTGACGGGCCCCCTTCAAATCGCGAACTTGATCCTGAACGCCGCGCCGCCCAGGTCCGAATCACCCAGGGTCAACTGCGCGCCGTAGCTTTCGATGATGTCCTTGACCACCGCAAGCCCGATCCCCTGCCCCGGGTTCTGCCGGTCCAGGCGTTCGCCACGTTCGAGAATTCGCGCCCGCTGGCTCTGGGGCACGCCAGGCCCGTCATCCTCGATGCACAACTCATCGCCCATCATCGACGGCCGCCAGCTCACCCGCACCTGGCCGATGCACAGGCGATAGGCGTTTTCCAGCAGGTTGCCGAGCATTTCCAGCAAGGCGCCCTCCTCCATCTGCACCTGGCAGTCGTCGGGCAGGTCGAGTACCACCTGCACCCGCTTGTCGCGATAGACCTTCTCCAGCGTGTTGCACAGGCTCTCGACCACGGGCTTGAGGCTGACGTGATGCCGCACCAGCCCGCTCTTGCGCAGGCTGGCGCGCTGCAACTGATAGCCGATCTGCTGGCTCATGCGCTCGATCTGCGATTGCAGGATGCGCGCCTGCTCCAGATCCTCGGGGCGTTTGGCGATGGTTTCACTCACACCCTGCAACACCGCCAGCGGGGTTTTCAGGCTGTGGGCCAGGTCGCCCAGCGAGTCACGATAACGAATGCGCTGCTCACGCTCGCTGCGCAGCAGGCGGTTAAGCGAGCCGGTCAGGCGCAGCAGTTCGCTGGGGTGCTCCTCGCTGAGGCTTTCCCTGGAGCCAGTCTCGACCTGATCGAGCTCCTGGCTCATGCCTTTGAGTGCCCGCAGGCCCCAGGTCAGGCCGCCCCACAGCAGCGTCAGCAGCACCAGCAAGGCCGCGCCGAAGCCCAGGTAAAGCTTCTCGCGCAGGCCGGAAATGGTTTCCTGATATTCGCGCACCGGTTGCAGCGCCACGATGCTGAACGCCGCGTTGCGCCCACCCAACAGCTTGATCTCGACGTCATAGACGAAAAACTCTTCGCCATTGGGCTGGCGAATCTTCGCGAACTCGGTTCCGCGCCCGTCATAGCGCGGCTGGTAGTCGATCTCTTCGTCTTCGGTGGCACGGGAGCGCCACACCAGCTTGCCGGAGCGGTTATAGATGTAGCCCAGCAGGCGGCTGTCAGGCAGGCTGAACTGCTCGCCGGGCAGCAAGGTAGGCATCAATAGCCGGTCATCCTCGACCCGTGCGGCAGAAATCAGCGTGGTGACATCGGACGCCAGGCGTTTCTCGATGGAGCTTTCCAGCGCCAGGCTGAAAGCGCTCTGCAACGCCGGCAACATCAGCAACATGAAAATGACCGCCAGGGTGGCGGCGGCCAGCATCAGGCGAACGCGAAGCGATCGAATCATCGGCAGCGCTCGGTGAAGAGGTAACCCAGGCCGCGCACAGTATCGATCGGCTTGAACCCTGCCGGCCCTTCGAGCTTGCGACGCAGACGCCCGACCAGCACTTCGATCACGTTCGGATCGCGCTCGTCGTCATCGGGGTACAACTGCTCCATCAGGCGTTCCTTGGGCACCACCTGCTGATGGTGGCGCATGAGGTATTCCAGGATCCGGTATTCGTAGGCGGTGAGTGCCAGCGGCTGCTCATCCAGCGACGCCTGCTTGCGGTTCAGGTCAAGCAGCAAGGGGCCAGCGGTGATGGTGGACTGGGTGAAACCGCTGGAGCGGCGCAGCAGTGCGTTCATCCGCGCTTCCAGCTCTTCGAACTGGAACGGCTTGACCACATAGTCGTCGGCACCGGCGGCGAGGCCTTCGACCTTGTCCTGCCAGTTGCCGCGGGCGGTGAGGATCAGGATCGGAAACGCCTTGTTCTGGGCGCGCAGTTGACGGATCAGATCGAGGCCGCCCATGCCCGGCAGGCCGAGGTCGATCACCGCCAGGTCGTGATTGAACTGGGCGGCCTGGTACAGCGCCTCGTCGGCATTGCCCACCGCTTCGACCACGTGGCCGCTTTCGGTCAGGCGGGTCTGCAGGTGGTGGCGCAACAGGGCTTCATCTTCGACAACCAGCAACTTCATGCATATCTCCCCTCAATGTCCTGCCGAACCCGGCAAAACCTGAAAATAGTGCTGCCGGGGTCACGCATCGCATGAACCCGGCAGTGTTCCAGCCATCCGCGCTTCAGAAATTGTAGTTGGCGGCCAGGTAAGTCTGGGCGCTGCTGTCGAGCTTCAGCGAGCCAACCTTGGCCGCGTGGTGCGGCGCGACCTCGACGCTGGCATTGCTGCGCAGGTAACGATAACCCAACTCTACCGACGCGTTCTGTGCAACTTGCTGCAACACACCTGCCTGCAGGCCTGCGGCATAGCCCATGCCGGTATCACGGCTCATGCCGCTGCTTTCCTGGGACAGCTTGGTGACGCCCAGGGTGGCGCCGCCGAACAGCTTGGTGCTGGCGCCGATCGGAGAGAACAGGTCATAGCTGCCCAGCAGGTTTTCCTGACGCAGTTTCAGGCCGTTGTGGCTGGCGGAAACGTTGTCGTAGGTGGCGTAGTAGCGGCTGTCAGCGTTCTGCTGGCCCAGCCGGACACCCCAGGTGCTGTTCTTGTGGATGATGTGGTCCGCGTGGGGAGCGTTCAGGTTGCGGTTGATGCCGTTGGATTTGGAAATCTTGTCGCTGGTGTTGCCGTAGGTGACACCGCCGAATGTGCTGCTACCCTCAGAGGCTTGAGCGACTGCGCTGCCGCCTACGAATGCCAGGGCCATGATGAGCTGATTGATCTTGAGCATGGTTATGTCCTTATAAGCGCTTGGCGCTTGCTGTGAATACGGGACTCAAGGTAATGCGCCATCGCTGAACTCCCACTGAACGTGCACTGAACCTGCGCTGAACGTTCGCCAATGGATCGATCCGGCGCCTGATCAGTCCATTGCTTGTGCACTGTCGCCCCGTACCCCTCTAAGACCCCAGGAGAGATGACCATGCGATTGCTGATTGCCCTGACCCTCATGTGCCTTGCAGGCCTGGCCCAGGCCGAGATCAAGACCCGCACCCTCGACTACCAGGCCGCCGATGGCACCAGGCTCGTGGGCTATTACGCCTACGACGACGCGATCAAGGGCCCGCGCCCGGGTGTCGTGGTGGTTCACGAATGGTGGGGCCTGAATGATTACGCCAAGCGCCGGGCTCGTGATCTGGCCGCGCTGGGCTACAGCGCCATGGCCATCGATATGTATGGCGAAGGCAAGAACACCGAGCATCCCAAGGACGCCATGGCCTTCATGACCGCCGCGACCAAGGACGCTGCCGCCTCGGCCAAGCGCTTCGATGCAGGCCTTGAGCAATTGAAGAAGCAGCCCGAGACCAACCCGCAGAAAATCGCCGCCATCGGCTACTGCTTTGGCGGCGGCGTCGTGCTGGATGCAGCCCGTCGCGGCGAGCCACTGGCGGCGGTGGTGAGCTTCCACGGCGCGCTGGCGACCAAGACCCCGGCCAAGGCAGGCGTGACCAAAACGCCGATGCTGGTCGAACACGGCAACGGCGACACCATGGTCACCGCGCAGAACGTCGCGGACTTCAAAAAGGAAATGGATGCGGCCAAGGCTGACTACAAGTTCGTCGGCATCGACGGCGCCAAGCACGGCTTCACCAACCCCGACGCCGACAAGCTCAGCCACGGCGACCACGGCGGCCCGGACATCGGCTACAACCAGGCTGCGGACATGAGCTCGTGGGCCGACATGAAGGCGTTCCTCAAGGAGCAGTTCGCGAAGAACTCGACGCTCTGAAGCCCACCACATCTCCCGTAGCAGCACGGCTTGCCGGCGGGAGCGTAGTGTCAGTGAGTGATGAGTCGTCTGACACTACGCTCCCGCCGGCAAGCGGAGCGCCGCCCGGCCGGGCTGCTACAGGGGGTGTATTCAATGCCATTTGCTTTCCGGCAAAATGCCGACCCATGACCCAGACACTCCCCCCCTGCTGCCCCATCCTCACCACCCACTGGCCCCTGCCCCACCCGCTGGCCAATGTGGTGCTGGTCAGCGGCCGGTTCGATCCACAGCAACTCACCGACGGCGATTTTTCGCGCTGCCTGATCGAGCCGCCCGCGAGCATCCAGCGCTCGGTGGCCAAGCGTCAGGCGGAGTTTCTCGCCGGGCGGCTGTGCGCGCGGGAGGCGATGCGTCAGCTGGACGGTCGCCTTCACGTGCCACCGATTGGCGATGACCGTGCACCGACCTGGCCCGCCGATCTGTGCGGCTCGATCACCCACAGCACCGGCTGGGCTGCGGCGCTGGTGGCCCATAAACACCACTGGCGCGGCTTGGGGCTGGATGTCGAGCAGGTAATGAGCAGCGAGCGCGCCGCCCGCCTGGCCGGAGAAATCCTCACCGCCTACGAACTGCAACGCATGGCCCAAGGGCCTGAGCATCAGGTCGCGCTACGGGTCACCCTGACCTTCTCGCTCAAAGAAGCGCTGTTCAAGGCGCTCTACCCCATCGTGCTCAAGCGCTTCTATTTTGAAGATGCCGAGTTATTGCAGTGGTCAGAGGACGGCAGCGCCCGCTTGCGGCTGAAGATCGACCTGTCTGAGGAATGGCACAGCGGCAAGGAGCTCGACGCGCAGTTCAGCGTGCAGGATGGGCAGTTGTTGAGCCTTGTAGCAATCCCAGCTTCACCACCTCCCCTGTAGGAGTGAGCTTGCTCGCGATTGCCATCTATCCAATACACCTACGGATCTGACATACCGCAATCGCGAGCAAGCTCACTCCTACAGGTCCGTGTTTTTTGATGGGCAATGCTCACACCGTCCCACCCACTCCACCTGATAACTCAAACAGCAACTTCGCCGCTGCCTGCGGGGAGGTCGTTCTATATAGGTGATGGTATTGAACAGCGGATTGGGCTGCCCATCGGTCTGCAAACGCTCACGCAGCAGTCGATGAGCCGGCTCCAGCGAAACGTCACTAACCAACGCCAGCCGCCGCAGGCAGGTCTCCAGATAATCCCCGGCGCTGCTCCAGAACACCGACGCTCCCACGCCAGCGTAGGCGCTCAATGCATCGATCACCTTGCGCAAATGGACCAACAACGGTCCGAATCGCGTGAATGGGTCAGATGACGGTGACAGCGAAACTCGGTCCCCGAAAAACCTCACCCCGTCGAGCAACCCGCGCTCGTTCACCGCAAACGCCACCTCATCGAGCCCCAGCGGCCAACTGACGTCATCCACCAGGCTTGCCACCACGACAGGTGGAATAAGCTGCATGAAGTAATACTTGGCAAACTGCGACACCAGTACCGGGCGCTTCTCGGGCATCAACTCCGGGCCATAGACGCGCAGCAACAGCCGATCCAGCGTCACAGGCTGCAACAGTTCAGGCACCGCAACGACCGCCCACTGTTCATCGACTACCAACGTCTCGGCAAAAGGTGCGAGCGCCCCCGCGAACAATCCGGAATTCACGGTTCACCCTGCTGGCGCGGCCAGGTCAGGCTGAAGCACGCCCCGCCCAGCCCCTGGCTGCGACCGATCAGCGCCCGGCCGCCGTGCCAGTAGATGATCCGCCGCACAATCGACAAGCCCAACCCGTGGCCGCCAGAGGCTCGGGTGCGGCTGTCGTCCAGGCGCATGAAGGGCGTGAAGATTCGCTCCCAGGCGCTTTCCGGCACACCGGGGCCATCGTCCTCGACATCGATCCGGCAGCGCTCCTGACTCAACTGAAAACCGACCCGCACCTGGGATTCGGCGTGACGCATCGCATTGCTCACCAGATTCTGCAAAGCCCGGTGCAGATAACGCGGCTCAGCCTCGACCCAGGCCTGGGCATCATCGCCCACCGCCACCGATTGCCCGCGACTGACCCGCACATTGGCCCGCAATGGCGCCAGTTCAGCGACCACCTGGTCGATCAGCGCCGCCAGATCGATGCGCTGGTAATTGAGCGTCGGCGAGCCCTGCTCAAGCCGCGCGTAGGTCAGCATCTCGTCCACCAGCTTGTCCAGGTCCTGGATGTCGTTGTCCATGCCGATCATGTACTTGTGGCGCGCCTCCGGGGTGCTGGCATCGCCGATCATCTCAAGCCCGAAGCGCAGGCGCGCCACCGGGGTGCGCAGCTCGTGGGACACCGCCCGCACCAGCTCGCGCTGGATGGTCAACGAACGCTGCAGGTGCTCGGCCATGCCGTTGAACGCCGAGGCCAGCCGGCCCACCGAGTCCGCGCCTGACTCAGGCACGCGGGTTTCCAGACTGCCCTGAGCGATCTGCGTGGCGGCCGCTTCCAGTCCGCGCAGGCGATGTTCCAGCCGCCGCACCAGCAGATACACCACCAGCCCGATCAGGCACAGGCCGAGAAAGGCGATCAGCACCAGCAGCTCAGGCGGGTACGGGTTCATCTGGTACAGCGGACCGATTTCGAGCACCCACTGCGTCTCGCCGACGCCCGACAGCACCCGGATCGAGTCGCCGCCCTTGCCCAGCGCCATCACCGTGTCGCCTTCGTCGATGCGCCGGCGCTGGTCATCGTCGACGTCTGCCTGTTCGAGCCGGATCAGGTGCATGTCAAAGCCGAAACCTTTGCTCAGGCGCAGGGTTTCCAGACGAATCGGCTGCTCATCCACGGGAAATCGCACCAGCTCGTCCAGCAGCAGGAAAATCGTCGCCCGTGCCAGTTGCTCGCTGATCTGCTGCACCTCGCCGGTCAACAGTAACGCGCTGCCGGGCTTGCCAGCGGTCGCCGGTATCACCTCGCGAAACACCCGCGCGGCATGGGGGCCGGTCTTCTCGACCACCACCTGGCCGCGGCTCAGGCGATTGCGCGCGCCGCCGTCCAGATGCGCCTGCTCGGCGGTCTGCAGCGACAGCGGAATGCCCATCAGGCGCTCCCACACCGCCAAGGCCCGGATGCGTTCGATATCGTTCATCGGCGCAAGGTTGTCGCCCATCAAGGCGAAGGTGCCGTGGGCCAGTTGTTCGCGGTATTGCTCGGCGCGCACCTTGTTGACCAGGTGCAGCGTCAACACGCCCAGCAGCGCGACCAGCACCAGTACGCCCAGCATGCCGCCATATATACGCAGGAAAATGGAGTTCATGCCGTAGTCACCTGACTCAACCGTTCAGCATGAAGTTGGTCACGTCCCGGGCCGCTTCGGGCACGAACAGGTAGCCCTTGTTGCGCACGGTCTTTATCAGACGCGGGTGGACGGGGTCGTCGCCGATGCGCGGGCGAATCTTCGAGATGCGCACGTCGATGGAGCGGTCCTGCCCGTCGTAGCCCACGCCACGCAGGGCGGTGAAGATTTCCTCGCGGGACAGGATACGCCCGGCATTCGCCACCAAGAGCCACAACAGGTCAAATTCGGCGCTGGTCAGGTCGATGCTGCGCCCGCTGAGCCAGGCCTCGCGCAGGGCGTTGTCGACGATCAACGGGCCGAAGGTCAGGCGCCGCTCCTCTCGGGCTGGTTCGTCGGGGGTGTCGCTGCGGCGCAGCAGGGCGTGTACCCGCGCCAGCAACACTCGCGGATGCACCGGTTTGCAGACGTAATCGTCGGCGCCGGTGTCCAGGCCCTGAATCTGATCGCTGTCGTCGGTGCGCGCGGTGAGCATCAGGATGGGGCCGTCATAGCGCCCGCGCACCTTGCGGCAGATGCTCAGGCCATCCTCACCGGGCAGCATCAGGTCGAGAATCACCAGTGCCGGCTGCTCGTCGACGATCCGCTGCACCGCCCGCGCACCGTTGCCCTCAAGGCTCACGCGCAGGCCGTTGCTCTCCAGGTAATCGCGGGTCAGTTCGGCCAGCCGAAGGTCGTCCTCGACGATCAGCACCTGCCAGGGCTCTTGCTGCACGATCCGTGTCTCCTGATGTTGTTCTTATCGATACCCGACACTGCGGGTCATTCTACCCACTGCCCCAACATGACACACCTCATTCAAAACGCCCCACAACCAGCCTTGCCAACCCCACTTTCTGTGATAGGGTTCGCGCCCGCAAAAAACCGGGCAACTCTTTTTGCAGGCTGAAAAAACAGTGACCGGCGGCCCATCCCAGTGGTTACGCGGCCTACGTGGGATTTCCCCAATTCCCACACAAATTACACACAGACTTATCCACAGCTCGTACATTGCATTTAGTGTCACGAGCACATAATCTAGTACCTCGTTGCTCAGCCAGCCCCTACATGTAGGGTTTAGGCCGAAAAACCAAACACAAATGACCGAGAGATTTCAAGCCTTTTTCTCGCGCCAAACGGGTTGACTTACCCTCTGTTTCACCGCCTGACCGCTCACACGCGAATGGCAGACACCACGCTTCATGATCTGCGCGTTACGGTACAAGTGTTGCAACATAAAAACTGCATATTGAACAAGCTTTTACAGGGTGCCAGCCACAGAGCCGCGCCCTTTTGGACTTCAAAGCCAGGGTCGGCAATCCTTCAGCCTTCCCATCCGTTTTGAAGTCATTGGATCGACACTCGTCGGTCAACTGCTTCAAGACGGAACGGTGGGTACGCAACCCGTGCCCAAATAAACATAGAGAACGTGGAGACACCCATGCAAACAGACACAACTCGCGAGAATCCGCAGGCCATTGCGCCGCAGACAGGTGCGACCCAGCAGGACCTGTCCGCCACCGCTCCGGGTCAGCTTCGCGTGATCAAGCGTAACGGCACCGTCGTTGCGTACACCGATGACAAGATCACCGTCGCCATCACCAAGGCTTTCCTCGCAGTTGAAGGCGGCACTGCCGCTGCGTCTTCGCGCATCCACGACACCGTTGCGCGCCTGACCGAGCAGGTCACCGCGACCTTCAAGCGTCGCATGCCTTCGGGCGGCACCATCCACATCGAAGAAATCCAGGATCAGGTAGAACTGGCGCTGATGCGCGCTGGCGAGCAAAAAGTGGCTCGCGACTACGTGATCTACCGTAACGACCGCTCCAAAGAGCGTGCCGGTCGTGGCGGCGAAGCGCCGGTCCAGGCTCACCCGTCGATCCGCATCACTGCCAAAGACGGCAGCCTGGTGCCACTGGACATGGGCCGTCTGAACACCATCGTCACCGAAGCGTGCGAAGGCCTGGCCGAAGTCGACGCCAACCTGATCCAGAACGAAACCCTGAAGAACCTCTACGACGGCGTAGCGCTGACTGACGTCAACACCGCCCTGGTGATGACCGCGCGTACCCTCGTTGAACGCGAGCCGAACTACTCGTTCGTGACCGCGCGCCTGCTGATGGACACCCTGCGTGCCGAAGGCCTGGGCTTCCTGGGCGTAGCCGAAAGCGCTACCCACCACGAAATGGCCGACCTGTATGCCAAGGCGCTGCCTGCGTACGTTGCCAAGGGTATCGAGTTCGAACTGCTGAACCCTGTGCTGGCCGAATTCGACCTGGAAAAACTGGGCAAGGCGATCAACCACGAGCGCGACCAGCAATTCACCTACCTGGGCCTGCAAACCCTGTACGACCGTTACTTCATCCACAAGGATGGCGTGCGTTTCGAACTGCCGCAGATCTTCTTCATGCGTGTGGCCATGGGCCTGGCAATCGAAGAGAAAGCCCGTGAAGACCGCGCCATCGAGTTCTACAACCTGCTGTCGTCCTTCGACTACATGGCCTCGACCCCGACCCTGTTCAACGCCGGTACCCTGCGTCCACAACTGTCGAGCTGCTACCTGACCACCGTTCCGGATGACCTGTCGGGCATTTACCACGCCATCCACGACAACGCCATGCTGTCCAAATTCGCAGGCGGCCTGGGCAACGACTGGACTCCGGTTCGCGCGCTGGGCTCGTACATCAAGGGCACCAACGGCAAATCCCAGGGCGTCGTACCCTTCCTGAAAGTGGTCAACGACACCGCTGTTGCAGTGAACCAGGGCGGCAAGCGCAAGGGCGCTGTCTGTGCCTACCTGGAAACCTGGCACATGGACATCGAAGAGTTCATCGAGCTGCGCAAGAACACCGGTGACGATCGTCGTCGTACCCACGACATGAACACCGCCAACTGGATCCCTGACCTGTTCATGAAGCGCGTCTTCGACGACGGCAAGTGGACCCTGTTCTCGCCATCCGAAGTCCCGGACCTGCACGACCTGACCGGTAAAGCCTTCGAAGAGCGCTACGAGTACTACGAAGCGCTGACCGAGTACCCAGGCAAGGTCAAGCTGTTCAAGACCATCCAGGCCAAAGACCTGTGGCGCAAGATGCTGTCCATGCTGTTCGAAACCGGCCACCCATGGCTGACCTTCAAGGATCCGTGCAACCTGCGCTCGCCGCAGCAGCACGTGGGCGTGGTCCACAGCTCGAACCTGTGCACCGAGATCACCCTCAACACCAACAAGGACGAGATCGCGGTCTGCAACCTGGGCTCGATCAACCTGCCGAACCACATCGTCAACGGCAAACTGGACACCGACAAGCTCAAGCGCACCGTCGACGTAGCCGTTCGCATGCTCGATAACGTCATCGACATCAACTACTACTCCGTGCCACAGGCGAAGAACTCCAACTTCCGTCACCGTCCGGTCGGCCTGGGCATCATGGGCTTCCAGGACGCTCTGTACCTGCAGCACATCGCCTACGGCTCCGACGCTGCCGTCGAGTTCGCCGACCGCTCCATGGAAGCCGTCAGCTACTACGCCATCCAGGCTTCCTGCGACCTGGCCGACGAGCGCGGCGCCTACGAGACGTTCCAGGGCTCGCTGTGGTCCAAAGGCATCCTGCCGCTGGATTCGCAACAGATCCTGATCGAGGCTCGTGGCCAGAAGTACATCGACGTCGACCTGAATGAAACCCTGGACTGGGCGCCTGTCCGTGCCCGCGTTCGGAAAGGCATTCGTAACTCGAACATCATGGCCATCGCACCGACCGCCACCATCGCCAACATCACTGGCGTATCGCAGTCGATCGAACCGACCTACCAGAACCTGTACGTGAAATCGAACCTCTCGGGCGAATTCACCGTGATCAACCCGTACCTGGTTCGCGACCTCAAGGCGCGCGACCTGTGGGACTCGGTCATGATCAACGACCTCAAGTACTACGACGGTTCGGTACAACAGATCGAGCGCATCCCGCAGGAGCTCAAAGACCTCTACGCCACCGCGTTCGAAGTCGATGCCCGCTGGATCGTCGACGCAGCAAGCCGTCGCCAGAAGTGGATCGACCAGGCTCAGTCCCTGAACCTGTACATCGCTGGCGCCTCGGGCAAGAAGCTGGACGTGACCTACCGCATGGCCTGGTACCGTGGTCTGAAAACCACCTACTACCTCCGTGCCCTGGCCGCGACCAGCACCGAGAAATCGACCATCAACACCGGCAAGCTCAACGCAGTATCCAGCGGCGGCCACGGCCCGGACGACTCGGCGATCACCGCCCCACGTCCAGCCGAAGCAGCGCCGGCAGGTCCGGCACCCGTGCCGAAAGCCTGCGCCATTGACGAGCCGGATTGCGAGGCTTGCCAATAATCACGCTGGACGCCGCACGTTTCTGAACGGCGTCCGCGTTGTTGCCGAGTTTTCCGGCCTCCTCACGTACTAATGTACGCTCCGGGGTCCGAAAAACTCGGCGCCTAGCGGCCACTCGCCCAGATTCGCGCTCTTCATGCGGCGCCAGTCATACAAAGCAAAATCAGGGGCACCGTCCCCAAGACTTCATGTTCTTTGCGTGCAACGCCTGATACGCAACCAACACTCAAGATCCATCCGGTCAGTCATTACCACTGACCCTCAAGCAGGAGACTCAACGTCATGCTGAGCTGGGACGAATTCGACAAAGAAGACGCCGTCGCTGAACCCGTGAAAGGCGCCAACGCCGGCCACGCTTCGGAAGCCGCCATGGACAAACTCGACAGCGCCGGTGGTGCCGCCGCTCGAGAAGCACGCGCCGTCAACACCAGTGACTCCGCCGCCGTCGCCCGCGCCAAAGCCGCGCTGGACAAACTCGACATCGCCGAAGGCCTGGCCGAACTCGAAGGCTCCGCCGCACGCGTTGCCGTCGACGAAAAGCGCATGATCAACTGCCGCGCCGACCTCAACCAACTCGTACCTTTCAAGTACGACTGGGCCTGGCAGAAGTACTTGGACGGCTGCGCAAACCACTGGATGCCGCAAGAAGTCAACATGACCGCCGACATCGCCCTCTGGAAAAACCCGGAAGGCCTGACCGACGACGAACGCCGCATCGTCATGCGCAACCTGGGCTTCTTCTCCACTGCCGACTCCCTGGTTGCCAACAACCTCGCGCTGGCCGTGTATCGCCTGATCACCAACCCTGAATGCCGCCAGTACATCCTGCGCCAGGCCTTCGAGGAAGCGATCCACACTCACGCCTACCAGTACTGCATCGAATCGCTGGGCATGGACGAAGGCGAAATCTTCAACATGTACCACGAGATCCCGTCGGTCGCGAAAAAAGCCGCCTGGGGCCTCAAATACACCCGCGCCATCTCCGACCCGGAATTCAACACCGGCACCGTCGAAACCGACAAAGAGCTGCTGCGCAACCTGATCGCCTACTACTGCGTCCTGGAAGGCATCTTCTTCTACTGCGGCTTCACCCAGATCCTCTCCATGGGCCGCCGCAACAAAATGACCGGCGTCGCAGAACAGTTCCAATACATCCTGCGCGACGAATCCATGCACCTGAACTTCGGCATCGACGTGATCAACCAGATCAAGATCGAAAACCCACACCTGTGGGACGCCGAACTGAAGGAAGAAGCCAGCCAGATGATTCTGCAAGGCACCCAACTGGAAATCGAATACGCCCGCGACACCATGCCACGCGGCGTACTGGGCATGAACGCCGCGATGATGGAGGACTACCTCAAATTCATCGCCAACCGTCGCCTGTCGCAGATTGGTTTGAAAGAAGAGTATCCAGGGACCACCAACCCGTTCCCATGGATGAGCGAAATCATGGACTTGAAGAAAGAGAAGAATTTCTTTGAGACGCGAGTGATTGAGTATCAGACGGGTGGGGCGTTGAGCTGGGATTGATTTGATCCTGCTTTCACCGGTTGGAATGCAAAGGGGCTGCCAGAGATGGCAGCCCTTTTTTGTACATGATCGTTCCCACGCTCCGCGTGGGAACGCAGCCCAAGACGCTCCGCGTCGCCCCCTAACCCCAACAACCCGAAGCACCCAGAAACACCAATCCTCTCAAACTCAATCGTCGTCTGAAGTAGCCTCCAACGCTCCGCGCCCAATACCAAACTCAAGGAAGAGCCGTGGCCCGCAGCCGCTACACCATCACCGAAATCGATAAACCCCACTTCCTCACCTGCACCATCGTTGAATGGCTCCCACTATTCACCCGCCCTGCCCTGGTGGATATCGTCTTGAACGCGTGGCGATTTCAGCAGGACAACCAAGGCCTCGAACTCTACGGCTACGTGATCATGGAGAACCACCTGCACTACCTCGCCCAATCTCCCAACCTCGCTAGATCAGTCGCAAGCTTCAAATCCTTCACCGCCCGAAACATCATCGATCACCTCGAAACCATACATGCCGAAAACACTTTGCAGCGGCTACGATTCGCCAAGCGAGCACATAAGGTCGACCGTGTGTATCAGGTCTGGCAGGAAGGCGTGCACGCGGAGTTGGTGTAGAGCGAAAACGTGATGCGACAGAAGCTCGATTACATTCATCACAATCCGGTGAAGCGGGGGTATGTGGATGTTGGTGAACACTGGAGGTATTCGAGTGCACGGGATTATCAGGGGAAGCCGGGTTTGATTGAGGTGCAGCGGTGGGTCTAGCTGACGCGGAGCGTCAGGGAATGCGTTCCCACGCGGAGCGTGGGGACGATCATGTATGAGGCCTGAAAGGTTGATAGTCCTGTGATATCACATTGACCCGAAACAGGTTGTAACGTAGTCCCAGCGTGGCGCAACATTCCTTTTCCTACATGTTCTGTGGAAAAGGACTACAACGTGGCGAAGAAAAACTCACAACAGGTTCTCACTGGTACCAACACGTCTAGCTCGCTCAACGAAGGTCACGTGTATAGCCGCAAGGATTTGCGTACCCAGTTCCAGATCATCGACGCCAATATCAAGAACGGCATCTTCAAACCCGCGGCTTTCGATTCCGTATGGATCTTCGTCACAGAAACCAAGACAGCAGATAAAACTCAATACGAGGACGTACTTATCGGCGATGTGTTACGGATGGAAGGACAGACCGAAGGACGGACCGATTACCTTCTTGAGAACCACGTCGAGCGCGGGCTAGAACTGCTGCTTTTCTACAGGACAAAGAAAAATCAGCATCCCGGATATGGCTTTACCTACAAAGGGCGTTTCCTCTATCAAAGCCAGTCAGGTTCGAAACCAACCAAATTTGTTCTCCGCCATGAAAGCAGCCCTCACCTCAACGCATCTGTCGTCGAAGAGGAACTGGCAGATTCAGGTGAATTCGATCCTCAAAACATCATCGACGCTCGCAAGAAGGTCATTGCATCGGTAGTTCGTCGCAAAGGCCAAGGCAAGTTCAGAGCCGCGCTGCTCAAAGCCTACAAAGGCAGATGCGCCGTCACCGGGTGCACCATTGAGGCTCTCCTAGAGGCAGCTCACATCGTCCCTTACCTGGGTGATGAAACCAACGTCGTCAGCAATGGTTTGTTGCTTCGCGCTGATATTCATACCCTTTTCGACTTGGGGCTTTTGTGGATCGACCCTGAGAATCGAACGGTAAAATTAACTGAACCGCTGATCGGAAGCGAGTACGAGGAATGGGCGGATAAAGCCCTATCCGTCCCTGAAAGCTCGAAAGATTGGCCTAGCGTCAAAGCGCTGAAGTTGCAATTCAATACCTTGCAACTGTTCGCTGGCTCACGCGGCAATCCACAGCCGTCAGGATCGTTAAACGCTCCTGATGACGCCATTCCGTTTGAGATCGCCCAGGAACACCAAGTGCTAGTAGCAGCTTTGAAGTAGCGATACCTGACCAACCGTGATGATTTTCAGAATTTTCCTACAACATCGAATCTTGCCGAGGCAGGCCCAGCCACCTACCCTGCCTCAGCGCCTAAGAAACGCAGTAGAAATACCCCAGCAGAGCGGCCCGTCCGCTCCCGATAGATGCGGCTTATGTGCGCCTACGGCCTCTGCCTGCGCGCCATAAATCTCTGCTATGTCGGGAGTGGGCGAATACAAGACCCGTAAGGGAAATATGCCCGGCTCTTTTCTCTGCTGAGAGTTTCTTAGCTCCCGACACCCAATTCAGCCATGGATGGCAAACTTCGCAGAGATATGGAAATGCCTATAACCCACGCCCCCACCACCTTCCACCGCCACAACCGCCCCCTGCGCACCCTCCTCCTCGAATCCCAGGTCTGGTTCTGCGCCAAGGACCTTGGCCGTCTCGTAGGCTGGCCTTTGAACGAACGCACAACGCGCAAGCTGGATGCGGATCAGCGGCGGGTGATGCGGTTGGTGGATTCGTGCGGTGAGGAGGATGAGCTGATGGTGAGCGAGTCCGCGGTGTATGTGCTGTTGGTGCATCACTACCACGTTGAGAACCGGGGTTTGCGGCAGTGGATCACTCATGAGGTGGTGCCGTGTTTGCGGGATGAGTGGGTGGCGCCGTGCAGTCCTTGTTTGAGTTTTCTTCAATGGCCGGGGTTGTCGGTGAGCATGCTGCATTGGCGCAGTGAGGCTTGGATTCGGTTGCGGGATATGCCGCGGGTGCTGGCGGTGGATGAGGTTCGGGGTGAGATGCGGGTGCCGTGGTGGCGGTCGGTGGTTCGGGGGTTGAGATTGGGGTGACTGGGCGGGCCTGATCGCGAGCAAGCTCACTCCTACAGGATTGGGGGGTATCCGCGGGCAAACATCACGAATTGTTTAACCTTCCGGGAGGATTTGGTGACCGGGTTTCTTGCACAGTGGTTGTGCAGTTTGAAGTCAAAACAATCATTTCCGGACACTTCCGAAGGAATTCAAAATGAACAAGATGATCGCAACTGTTTTTTCCGGTGCTTTGCTGTTGGCGGTTTCTGGCGCCTATGCGGCAGACACCATGTCCAAGGATGCCATGAGCAATGACAGCATGAGCAATCAGAGCGGGATGTCTCATGACGCGATGAGCAAGGACAAGATGGCGAAGCCTGCCACCAAGGGTGACGCGATGAAGAAGGATTCGATGAAGAAAGATGCTATGTCTAACGACGGCATGAAGAAAGACGCCATGTCCAAGGACAGCATGAAGAAGGGCGACATGAGTCAGTGATCTGTCGCATAGCCGGGCATGATGACGATGCCCGGTGTTTTGCTGTTTTTGACGGGCGGGTGGCGCTGTATTGAATGTCCTGGCACCGTCGCGGGCAAGCGCGCTCCTACGGGGGCGGAGTTTGTGATTGAGCGGGGCGTTAGCCTTTGTTGCGTTGGCGGTATTCCTGGACCATGTCGCGGGACACGTCTTCCTTGAAGCACAGCGGCGCGTAGCCACCCGCACGGTTATAGGCGCTGCGTTTGCCGCAGCGGCTGCCGTTGCGGGCGGTGTTGTAGGGGCATGGGCAGTTGCCGGGGTAGCCGGCGATGGAGTTTTCGATGATGCGCTGGACAATGACGGCGTCGGCGGGCATCGCTTCCCTGGCGAATGCATTGAAGGCGCACAGCAATGCGAGTATTGCGATGAAGCTGGTTCCTACCTTGTTCATGGCCATTCCCTAGCGGTACGGATGAATATTCCGGATAGCTTTTTACCATGACATCATTGAGCCATTACAGAGGCTTTTCTCTGTAGAATTGGCTTTTTTGAAATGGACCAGGGATATGGCCAGGAAAACTTCACTGTTTGACGATCTCTTTTATATCGCCTCAAGACTGCCGTGGTGGCTCAGCCTCGCTATTGCGCTGGGCTCGTGGCTTTTTCTGCATTCAGTTGCCAGTCAGCCGTTGGCGAGTGCGTCGGATATTCATCATCTGCAAGCCACGGTATTGACCAACATGGCGCATATGGCGGCGAGTTTTTGCCAGTATCTCTTGCCGCTGATTTTTACCTTGGGCGCAATCGCCTCGATCGTTGGCCGACGCAAGCGCCGCAATCTGCTCGATTCAGCCGCCAACACCAAGGGCAACTCCCTTCTCGGCATCACCTGGCAGGATTTCGAGTTGCTGGTAGGCGAAGCCTTGCGACGTCGGGGTTATGCGGTGCAGGAAACCGGCGGCAAGGGCCCGGACGGTGGCGTCGATCTGATTGCCCGCAAGGATGGAGAAATCTATCTGGTGCAGTGCAAGCAATGGCGTGCGGTGCAGGTGGGGGTGCCGGTGGTGCGGGAGCTGTATGGCGCGATGGCGGCCGAGGGGGCTGTCGGCGGTTTCGTGATTACCAGTGGGAAGTTCAGTAAACCGGCGCGGGAATTTGCGTCGGGGCGCAATCTGCAGCTGATCGATGGCGCGGTGTTGAAGCAGTGGATTGCCGAGGCGAAGAAGCCGATGCCAGGGCCCACTACCGAGGTATTACGGGAGCGGGTTGAGCCGGTGGTTGAAGTGCCGAAGGTGGTGCCGCCTGTTGTAAAGGATCCGGTGCCAGAGCCGCCGGCCGAGCCAGTCCCGCCGCCAGCACCGGCGTGCCCCCATTGCCGCAAGACGATGGTGATGCGGGTGGCGCGCACCGGTGCCAATGCCGGGGGCAATTTCTGGGGCTGTACGGATTATCCGAAGTGCCGGGGGATCAGGGCGATTTTTCCGGCGATGAAGGTTTAAGGTCGGTTCAAGCTGCCGCAAACCTCTGCTGCGAAAAATTCCCGGCCTTTCACATAACAATTTCTCTAAAAAATAGTTACCCGGGTTTCATTTGATCCCGGGGCGTCAGCTTTTTACAGTGGGGGCACCTGATCGGACTTGCACCAGCAAGGAGGTTACAACCCGGACCAAGCCTGCAGTTTTTTTCATTGTGTTTGTTCGCGTCATTGCTCGTGGCGCGATGCCCCAAGCTCCAAAATTTCAGCCGCTGCCTCTAGCGGCTTTTTTGGCTGCGGATAAGCCCCCGCACGTCACCCCATCGCTTTCCTACCAATGCCCGGTACACGTCAGGCAAAATGCCAACCCTCTGTAAGTATCAGCTTTTAAAGAGGTAGGAATGCGTCTGTTCACCTTGAGATCCGCCCTGCTCTGCTCCGCACTGGCCTTCGGCCTGGTGGCTTGCGGCGCGCAGGCTGCAACCGAGACAAAGCACCCTGCCAAGTCGTCCAAGACCACCCACACAGCCAAACCCTCAAAAGCTGCGCCCGCCAAACCCGTTGGCCAGAAGGTCTCGATGCTCAGCGGCAAGTTTGTCTTCACCCTGCCCAAGGGCTACGTGAAAGGGCCGATGGAAGAGATCGACGACAAGGCCAAGGCGGCAGGCGTGACCGGGGCGCTGTACATGAATAAACCGGCGCGGCGTGTGGTGATCATCACCGAAACGCCGCTGCCCGATGGCCAGAAGGTCACGCCCAACGACGCCAAGACCCTGGACAACATCATTGCCGAAACCCTGGTGCAGCAGCAGTCCAGCTACAAGGACTTCAAGAAGCTCGGTGAGAAGAAGATCGTGCGAAAAGGCCTCGGCCTGCGTCAGTTGGATGCGTCGGGCAGTGTCGATGGCGGCAACGTGCTGAGCACCACCATCACCGCCGCCTCCGGCACCCGCACGGCGATGGTCAACGTGATCTCGTTGGCCAAGGATGCCAAGGCCCATACGGCAGTGGTCAAGGGTGTGACGGGGTCGAAATAAGGACAGGCTTTCAGACACAGGCCTCGTAGCAGCGCGGCTTGCCGGCGGGAGCGGTGGGTCAGATTGAAATAAGTTGTCTGACACACCGCTCCCGCCGGCAAGCCGTGCTGCTACGGGCTATCCATGACGTAGACGATCGATAAACCAGTTATCGATATCCAGGAGCAGATCGACCGCCTGATTCACCGCATCCTGTGCCATCGCTTCGCTAACAGGATCTCCTGAGTAATCGCTCAGATTGCGCTGTTTGCGAAGACCGTCCAGCGTGATCATTCGAATCCGGTCCAGCCCCATCGTCAGCGGGAGTGTCTGAATCATCGTCTGATGGTGACCGGGTGTGCTGGTCAAGGTACGAAATCCGTTAGCCTGCAGTACCGCGTTGGCCGCTTGCATGATCGACTTGTAAGCCATGTCGAACCGGCCTTCGCTACTCATTCCTGGCAACTGCGCGTCCTCAAGACTTCTACGCGCCGCAGCCATCAACCGCTCCACATTCACCGCATCCTTGGGGACGGCCTCCAGTGCTCTGCCTAAAAGATTATCCAGCGTCATTCGTCACTCCTGATGCTTGGCCAGACCCTCCTCCGACCCAATGACGAACAGCTTAGGCTTGGCCATTAAATCCCGCACGAACCCACCCTGTGCGGTTAACAATTGGAACCACTCTTTCTCAGGATACTGCTTGGCATTGATCTCCCGACCGAGTATTTCCTGCAACGGATACAAGTGCTCAATCAGCTCACTGAAGCTGACGCTGCCAATCACCATCAGATCTACGTCGCTATGTGAGGAGGCTTTGCCGCTGGCGATGGAGCCGAAGACAAAAGCGGTCCTTATCCGATCCGACAGTGGTTCGAGTGCCAAGGCAATGCTGTCAGCCAGACCATCTGTCTTGTGCAGGATACTGACGAGCTCGGAAAAAATGGGGCATTGACGATTTGCCCGATACTGCATCAGGTTGCCGACAGGCACCTTGAGCAGCACTCCCGCCTCTACCATCTTGCTCAGCTCCCGGCTCAACGTGCCGGAAATCGTCTGGGTCAAGCGAGCGATTTCCCTTTGATGGTATTGCCGGTCCGGATTCAAAAGCATCAGAACCAGCACCTTTCTGCGGTACTCGGAGAACAAAAAAGAAGCGAGCGACATAACGCAACCATATTGCTGCTTTAAAGGCAGCAATTGAAGCCTTAAAAGCAGCACTTTTCAAGTCACTAATGCCCGCAACAGTATTATCTCTTGCTCTCCACCGCCATCCGCACCGCAAACCCGAACAACACCGTGCCCATCAGCCAGCGCTGCACCATCGCCCAGCTCGGGCGTTGGGTGAGGAAGAAGGCGATGGAGCCGGCTGCCATGGCGATGGTGGCGTTGACCATCAGGCTGATGCCGATCTGCACGCTGCCCAGCACCAGGGACTGGCCCAGCACGCTGGTGCCGTTGTCGACGCTGATGAATTGCGGCAGCAGCGAGAGGTAGATCATGGCGACCTTGGGGTTGAACAGGTTGGTGATCATGCCCATGAAAAACAGCTGGCGGTTGCTGTCCTGGGGCAGGTCCTTGATCTGGAACGGCGAGCGCCCGCCCGGCCGGACGGCTTGCCAGGCCAGGTAGGCCAGGTATGCAGCCCCCGCCAGACGCAGGGCGTCATAGGCGTAGGGCACTGCCATGAGCAGGCCGGTGATGCCGAAGGCCGCGCATAGCATGTAGAACAGAAAACCGATGCCCACGCCGCCCAGAGAGATCAGTCCTGCCTTGCGACCCTGTGAGATGGATCGGGAAATCACGTAGATCATGTTCGGCCCAGGCGTCAGAACCATGCCCAGCGCGATGAGAGAAAAAGCCAACAGGTTTGAAAGTTCAGGCATGACGACTTCCGCCAACGGGTTGAGGTGGGATGTCGAAAACAGCTCGACGCAGCACCTGCATTCCAGCCCAATCGCAGGGTGCGGTAAATACACAGATCGGGGTCAAGTCAGGCCATACAGACGCCAGGTGCTACGCTGCAAAGCCTGGCCGACAGTCGGCGGTGTGATTCGGACGAATAGTGGCATTTTGCTCTTCCCAGCCCCTGACAGGCAGGCGACACTCATGGGTGTTCGTCGTGGCTGATGTTTCAGTCGGGATGCTGCATTACACAACCCGGTGAAGAGCTATGAACAACTCCATCCACAAGGGTCTTTCCTACGCCCGACGCATGTACCTGCCGCGCACGGTCGGTCTGGGCATCGGGTTCTTTTCCGTCGCGGCCGCTGTTTACCCCTCGCATCCGCCCGCGTGGGTATGGGCGTTGATGCTGTTTCATGGCTACGCCTGGCCCCATGTCGCCTACCAACTGGCGCGTTTTTCGAGCCAGCCGTATCAGGCCGAGCGGCGCACGCTGATTTATGACTCGCTGGCAGGCGGCTTCTGGGCCGGCGCCATGGGGTTCAATCCGCTGCCGACCGTGACGGCGCTGTCGATGATGGCCATGAACAACATCGCGGCCGGCGGCCCGCGCCTTTTTGTTCTCGGCTGTATCGCGCAGTTGGCCGGCTCTGCGGTGGGGTATTGGATTCTCACGCCTGTGCTGTTTCCGGACGTCACCCAGATTCAGATCTACGCCTGCCTGCCAATGCTGGTCATCTACCCGCTGGCCATTGGCCTGGTGTGCTATCGGGTGGCGGTGCAGCTGTCACGGAGCAAGAAGGCGCTGGAGAAACTCAGCACCACCGACAGCCTGACGGGCCTGATGAATCACGGCGCCTGGAAAGATCTGCTGACAGTCGAGTTCAACAATTGCCAGACCCTGAACCGGCAGAACAGTGTTGCATTGATCGACATCGATCACTTCAAGTCCATTAACGACACCTACGGTCACATCATCGGCGACAACGTGCTCAAGCAACTGGGCGGCGCCCTGACCGCGAGCCTGCGCGAGACCGACCTGGCCGGCCGCTACGGCGGTGACGAATTCTGCGTGATCCTGCCCGACACCACACTGGCCCAGGCCGGCGAAATCCTCGAACGCCTGCGCCGCACCGTCCACGAACACACCCACAGCGCCCTGCCCAACCTGAAATTGAGCCTGAGCATCGGCATCGCCGCCTACGGCCCGCACCTCACCGACGCTGGCATGTGGCTGCACGAAGCCGACATGGCGCTGTACGACGCCAAAAGCACCGGGCGCAACCGCGTGACGTCGGCGCAACCCGGGGTGAAGACGGCGTTGATGGTGCGGTAAGCGGCCCGGGTTCCAAGGTTGTCCGGCCGGCTTGACCTGGTATTCATAGCAGCGATTCGGAGGGAGGCTGAACCTGTTTGAGCAAGCTCAACGGCGTCATCTTTTCCAGCAGCTTCATCAGGCTCCCGTCGAGGGACAGCGGACCATGGAGCGCTTCCTCCCGATCCAGATGCCCCTGTTGAATGCTTCGATAGCCTTCGGGGTAGATACACCTCTCCAGCGGCATCAGGCTGTCGTAGTGTTCGAGCAAGCCGCGAAACACGATTCGGCGCTCGGACACGCCCCGGGTAGTGGCGATGAGTTTGATGAAGAAGGTCGAATCATTCTGGCGTAGTGCCTCATAGGCGGCGTATCGCTCCACCAGCGTGAGCCCTGCACAGTCATCGAATGCCACGCAGCAGAGCGCTTCACGGCGTCGGCCAGCAAACGGGTTTTTCGCAGCCACACGCCGATGGCTCTGCCCCAGGACGAAAGCCACCGCCGACTCAGCCTGCTGCAGACGCAGGTCATCGAGGATGTCGTCCAGTTCGTCGAGTGAGGGCGCCTGTCGTCCCAGCTGTTCGATCTCCCGTCCAAACGTGGCAAACAGGCCCCGAGGACCGAGCCATTCCCTGTGCAGTTCGCCAAGCATCTCTGTGCACATGGCCCCCTGCCGCTCGACCAACCGGTTGAAGTGCACCATGACGTTGTCGTGTATCGAGGCCTGAAGTTCAGGCTGCACGCGCGCGCTGGTCATCGCGCCATGAACGGAGTTACATGTAGTCATCGACTGCTTCCTTTATTGTTATCAATATTATTTTTTGAAATCTGCGATTCCCCAAAACAGACAACGCTAACAAATACCACCCGACACTTTGACTTTAGGCATTGTGTATATACAAGGCAGATGAAACTTGCACGTCAGCTATCTTTACGCTCCCGAAAAAATAAACGTGCACGCAAAACCAACAGCCCGATTGCCCCGGCACCTTGACTCGAATTCAAACTTTCAAGAGCCCTCATTATGCGCAGCCGGCTCACCAATACAATCCGTCAGATGTAGGGGGTATTCGAACTGTTTACGGGCCTTGGGACTCACGTGCAGGGCCATCAGTTGTGCGCGGTTGTGGACTTCATTCTTCTTGAGCAGCGCCGAGACGTGGTCCCGGGCCGTGTAATCACTGATCCCCAGCGCCTGGGCGATGCCCTTGTTGGTGTAGCCGGCCAGCAGCAGCTGCAGCACTTCCTGTTCTCTGGGGGTGGTGCGATTGGGGCGTTTGTATTTACGTTTTCGTTCCGTCATACGCTGGCATTATCCTTAAATCAATTGCCATCCGTGGCGTCAAACATTCCATCGGCTTGAACCGACTTTTATTGAGGTTATTTTCAAGCGACTGCGCTGGGGCCCGCAAAGCAATAAAGGTAAATATTCCTACAAGGGCAGGCGACATTTCTCTGTCACGGTCTTACAAGGTTGTAAATTGGAAATAACGGAACGCCCGTGCAAACTCCGTATGCACGTTTCATTGGGGGAAAGTGTTAGTGCCCGCGACAATAAACGCTGCAAATGCGAATTACAATCATCGGTTACAAATGACCTGATGGGCTCGGCAGGCGCCGGGCAATGGTCTGTCACGTTGCGGGGCAATCGGTGTCATGGCAACGCCGATCGCCCTGCGAAGAGAATGGAGTTGGACTACCGGCGATCAGGACGGCGCCTGTCCGAACATCTTCATCGCGCGTTCGCGGATTTCATCGGGAGTGAGATCTTCCTTGTGGGTGCCGATGAACCACAGGTGACCGAATGGATCACGCACACTGCCGCTGCGATCGCCGTAGAACATGTCTTGAACTTCGGAGACTACGGTGGCCCCAGCGTCGACGGCGCGCTTGAATTGTTCATCGACGTCAGGCACGTAGAGGTGCATGGCGAACGAGGTTTTGCTGCCCGGCTCGGGGCTACCGAAACCGCCCTGGTCACAGGGCTCGGACAGCATCATGCGTGAATCGCCGATTTGCAGCTCGGCATGGCCAACCCGGCCACCGGGCGCATCCAGACGAAACATTTCCTTGGCACCGAAGGCCTTCTTGTAGAACTCGATGGCCTGGTCTGCGGGCGAAACGCCCATGTACACGGTGAGGCTGTGCTGGCCCTCGGGAATGGGTTTGACGCTCATGGGAATTCTCCTCAGGGGTTCTTGTTGTAGGAAAAATCAGGGCTGCAGTTCGAAGAGCGCCTTGCCGCTGGCCATGTCGAAGGGTGCGGAAAAGTGCTCGTGAACCGCTTTCCAGCCATCGGCGGTCTTGCGGTAGCCCGCGCTGGCGCGCATCCACGAGGACTTTTCCTCGCCTTTGTCGTCGGTGCCGCCGCATTTGTTGAGCCAGTGGGCGAAGGCGACGTCGTCGTTGCCGTGAACCACCAACTGATGGGTTTCGAACAGCATCGCGCCCTCGCACATCCCCAGGCAGAACTGCCAGTGCTGGCGGTAGGCGTCGATGCCGCGAAACTGCAACTGGATGATGGCGTCGTAGGCGACAATCTCTGGATCGTAGTAGGCCATGATCGCGTCGAGATTTTTCTCACGCACGCCCGTGCACCAGCCTTCGAGCAGGGTCTTGATTTCGGCGTGGACGTTGGATGCAGTGGTCATGATGCGGCTCCCGAGGCGACGGGCCGGTGTTGGTAGTCCTGGGACTGGCCCTGTTGCAGGTTCAGTTCGCGGACGGGTCGTACTTCCACGCTGCCGACCCGCGCTGCAGGAATGTGCGCCGCAACTTGTAGGGCATCGTTCAGATCCCGCGCCTCTATGAGGTAGAAACCTGCCAGTTGCTCTTTGGTTTCCGCGAACGGACCATCGGTAATCGACACCTTGCCGTTGCGCATTCTGACCGTGGTGGCGGTTTCCACCGACTCCAGCGGCTCGGCCGCCAGCATCCGCCCGCTGGCCTGTACTGATTGCGCGTAGGCCAGGCATTCATCGTCCCGGGGGCTGTCGGGGTGTGAATGCAGGGTTTGCTCGTTGCTGTAGATCAGACACAGGTATTTCATGGTGATCTCCTTGGGCTGATGGTCGTGCGTTGCCTGATAGACCGCTCCCGCCGGCAAGCCGTGCTGCTACGGGGGCCGTGGTCTACTCCACCCCGTAGCAGCACGGCTTGCCGGCGGGGGCATTTGTGAAGTAGTCGAACGCCGCGGCTTGAGATCGACAGCCCTGCAAGCGAACGGACGAACGGTCATTCACGCTCCGGCAATTCATCAAGCCGCCGCTGCAAGAAGGCTCGGTCAACCGCCTGGTTCGCCTGGTCGATGGCCCTGCCGTAAGCGCTGCGCGCATCTTCGTAACGCTCCAGGCGGCGGCACAAATCAGCACGCGCCGCCCAAGCGAGGTGGTAGTCCCGCAGTTCTCCATCAGCCAACAACTGATCGACCAGCGCCAGCCCCGCCGCCTCCCCTTCCACCATGGCCAGCGCCATCGCCCGGTTGAGCCGCACCACCGGGGAATCATCCAGGCGTAGCAGCACGTCATAGAGCCCGAGAATCTGCCGCCAGTCGGTGTCCTCTGGCCGTGCGGCTTCGGCGTGCACGGCTGCGATGGCCGCTTGAACGCTGTAGGGCCCTGTCCTGCCTGAGCGTAGGGCCTGTTCCACCAGCATCTCGCCTTCCTCGATCAAGGACCGGAGCCACAGGCTGCGATCCTGCTGGTCGAGCATGATCGGCTCGCCCTGCGCGGAAAGCCGCGCCCCACGGCGGGACTCGCTCAGCAGCATCAACGCCAGCAAACCCGCGACTTCAGGCTCCGGCAGCAGATCGAGTAACAGGCGCCCCAGACGGATGGCTTCGGCCGACAGGTCGCTGCGGGTCAGTTGTTCACCGCTCGATGCGAAATAGCCCTCGTTGAACACCAGATAGATCACCCGCAATACCGCATCGAGCCGCTCGGGCAACTCTTTCAGCGCCGGGACTTCATAGGGAATATGGGCATCGCGAATCTTGTTCTTGGCGCGCACGATGCGCTGGGCCACGGTGGTGGCGGTGATGAGGAACGCCTTGGCGATTTCTTCGGTGGTCAGGTTGCAGACCTCACGCAGCGTCAGCGCAACCTGGGCGTCGGGGCTCAAGGCCGGGTGACAACAGACGAAAATCAGCCGCAGCCGATCATCCTCGACCTCGTCGACTTCGCTGCGATCTTCGCCGAAACGCTGCTCCAGTTGGCGGGCCATTTCATTGAGCGAGGCGTCGAAGCGCGCTCGGCGGCGCAGGCTGTCGATGGCCTTGAAGCGCCCGGCCGACACCAGCCAGGCGCGCGGGCTGTCGGGGATACCGGAACGCGGCCACTGCTCGACCGCCGCGATGAAGGCGTCTTGCAGGGCTTCTTCGGCCAGTTCGAAATTGCCCAGCAGACGTATCAGTGTCGCCAGCACCCGACGGGATTCCTGGCGGTAGAGGGTTTCGACCACCTGGCGTGGGGCTGACGCGGTGTCGAGATCTTTCTTATTGGAGTTATCGCTCATTCCCACACTCGCCGACGACTATTGAGGTAGCGGTCGGCCAAGCGTAGTTGTGGATCGGGCGTCGCTCCATGACGCCCCGACGGTCAGTTGTCCGGGCAGACAGCCAGTACGTCATCCACCTGCATGCCACGGCGCATGCCGAAGAACATCGCGGTCAACAGGCCAACGGCGCCCATGATGACGCAGTAGCCGACGCACACCCACGGGCTCCACGGCATGAGCGCGATCAACGCCAGTGGCGTGGTGCTGGCCCAGAGCGCGTAGCTGATGTTGTAGGTCAGGGAAATGCCGGACACCCGAATATTCGCCGGGAACAGTCCGACCATGACCGACGGCACCACGCCGACGATGCCGCAGGCCAGCCCCGCCACCGCATAGGCCAGGCCTACCGGCAGCCACTGAATGACCAGGCTTGCGTACAGCAGCCCAACGCCAACCGGCAGCAACAGACTGTAGACCACCACCCCGCGCCAGGCGCCGATGCGGTCCACCAGCATGCCGGCCAGCACGCAGCCGATGTTCAGGAACACGATACCGACGCTGCTCAGACCGAAGGTGTCGCTGGGGCTCATGCCGAAACGCTGCTGCATCACGGTGGGCGTGATGACCACCAGGGTCACCACGGCGGACGTCAGCACGCAGGTCAGCAGCGCCGCAGGCAGCAGGGACTGGCGGTGTTCACGCAGCACCGAGCGCAGTGGCAGCTCGGTCATGCCTTCGCGCTGGGCGTGCAAGGCCATGAACACCGGGGTTTCGCTCAGCCAGCGACGCAGCCAGACGCCGATCACGCCGAACACCCCGCCCAGCAGGAACGGGATGCGCCAGGCGAAATCGAGGATCTCCGCGTGGCTGTAGACCTTGGCCAGCCAGGTCGCGGTCAGTGCGCCGATCAGGTAGCCGAACGTCAGCCCGGCCTGAAGCACGCCCAGCGCATAGCCGCGATGGCCCTTGGGCGCGTGCTCGGCGACGAACACCCAGGCACTGGGCACTTCGCCACCCACCGCTGCGCCCTGGAGGATGCGCAGTGCCAGCAGGATCAGCGGCGCCCAGTAACCGATGTCGGCGTAGGTCGGCATCACGCCGATCAGCAGGCACGGCAGCGCCATCATCATGATGCTCAGGCTGAAGACGCGCTTGCGCCCCAGTTTGTCGGCAAAGTGCGCCATCAGGATGCCGCCCAGCGGGCGCGCCAGATAGCCGGTGACGAAAATCCCGAAACTTTGCAGCAGGCGCAGCCACTCGGGCATTTCCGGCGGGAAGAACAGCTGGCTCAGCGTCAGCGCGAAAAACACGAAGATGATGAAATCGTAGATTTCCAGCGCCCCGCCCAGCGCCGCCAGGCCCAGGGTCTTATAGTCGCCCCGGCTGATCGGTTGTGGACGTGGTCGAAGAATGGCTGTCATGAAAGACCCCATTTGGCAGGTTGAATCGGCAGTTAGGTGCGACAAAGGCGCGCAGGATAACAAAGCTTGCGTCCTACGGGCGGCTGGCAGACAACCGGACTTGCGTCACATCACAGGGCATAAGCGCCGGGTGTCATGCCGAACTGCGCACTGAACGCACTGATAAAGGTGCTGACGCTGTCGTAGCCCAGGCGCTGGGCGACGCGACTGACGGTGTCGCCCTGGGCCAGCAGTTCCAGCGCCCGTTTCATCCGCGCGACGATGCGCCATTGCACCAGTGACATACCGGTTTCGGCCCGAAAGTGCCGGGTCAGGCCACGACGGGACATGCCCGTTCGCCGGGCCCAGTCATCCAGGCCAAGCTTGTTGGCGGGGTCGGCAACGATGGTCAGGGTCATGCCCACCAGATGCGGACTGCTGGGCATGGGCAGGAACAGCGGGTTGGCAGGGGAAATCTTAAGTTCATCGAACAGCACATCGAGCAGCCGGTGCTGTGGCGGCGCGAGCTCGGCCGGGCCTTTCTGCCAGCCGTCGATGCGTTCCAGCAGCGCGGCGGCCAGCGGGGTCATGTCGAACACCGTCGGCGTGCTCGGGAACAGCGGGCACAGGTCAGGGCGCAGGTAGATCATCCAGCCCCTGGCGGCCTCGTGAACCCGCGCCGCATGGGCGACGCCGGGCGGGATCCAGCCGATACGCCGGGCGGGCACCACCCAACTGCCGGTGTCCAGCTCAGCAGTGATCACCCCCTGCTTCACCGCCCACAACTGCCCTTCGCGATACCGGTGCAGCACGTCATCAGTGCTCGCCTGCAACGGCTGGGCGTTGATCTGCAGCGGTCGTCCATCCTGGATGAAGCGGTGCAACGGGTACTCGACTGGCATGGCCCGATTTCCCTGCGAAGAGACCTGCCGACGGTAGCAAGCCAGCACGCATGCGTATAGCACCGAATAACGTAGCAGCACGGCTTGCCGGCGGGGGCGTCGTGTCAGGCGACTCATCACTTGCTGACACACCGCTCCCGCCGGCAAGCCGTGCTGCTACGGGGGACATATGTTGTGAAATAGTCAGGCGTGCAGTCAGTTGCAGGGGTGGATAGGGTGACTTTTTGCGTTTCAGGGGCAAAGGGATGCAGACACCAACGAGACGGCGCCATTTTCTTCGTACGAACCGATATTCGGAGCCGGGGCGGATTTACATGGTCACCGTCGTGGTAAACGACCGGCAACCAGTATTCAAGGATTGGCCCAGCGGCCGCCCCGTGGTTCAAGCATTGCGGCAAACCGAGGAGGAAGGCACCGCGCGGTCCTTGTGCTGGGTGGTGATGCCCGATCACATCCATTGGCTTATGGAATTGCAGAGAGGCGATTTGTCATCGGCGGTGGCGCGTTTCAAGTCGAGGTCAACCTTGGGCATCAATCGCCGAATGGGACGAAGCGGGCAATTTTGGCAGAAGGGATTCCATGAACACGCCTTGCGCGAGGAGGAAGATCTTCAAAGCCACTCGCGCTATATCGTGATGAATCCCGTGAGGGCAGGATTGGTTGCCAGCGTGCGGCAATATCCACTCTGGGATGCCATCTGGTTGAATTCATAACCCCTCGTAGCAGCACGGCTTGCCGGCGGGGGCGTCGTATCAGGCGACTCATCACTTGCTGACAAACCGCTCCCGCCGGCAAGCCGTGCTGCTACGAGGCTTGCGTTAGCCAGTAGTTCGCGCCCGCTCCATATACAAACTACGCAAGGTGATGCCGCTGGGGTGTGCGTAAGGCTCGTCGCGCACGGCGACGAAGCCCATGGCGCGGTAGAAGTCGGCGGCGTTGAGGGAGGAATAGAGGTAGAGCCGGTTGAAATGCTCCTCTGCGGCAATCGCTTCCAGCCCTTGCATCAGGCGCTTCCCGATGCCCCGCCCTAGCTGGTCGGGCTCCACGAAGAGCGCCATGACTTCGCCGCTTTGCCGGTCAAGGATGGCGTAGCCGAGCAACTGGCCGTCTTCTTGCGCCACCAGGCCGCAGCCGGTGGCGAGCAGGCGCAGGTAGGATTCAGGGGGCGGTGAATCGCTCCAGACTTCGATCTGTTCGGGGGAATAATGGCTGGCGCAAACCTGCCGCACGGCGCGGGTGCGCAAGGACCATAACAGGGGAATGTCGGGGATTTGCGCGGGTTTGAGTTCGATCATCTTGCTGCTCCATCAGAAAGAACACCAGGGACGGCCTGTCCCTGCACAGCCTTCGAGCGTCTGGAAATGATGCTCTCCGGATGGGGCGGTGGGAAGGGGTGGAAATGTATCGTCTGGGCCAACGCCCCCGCCGGCAAGCCGTGCTGCTACGGGTCCAAGGTGAACCCGGATAATGGGTACGCCCGAAGTCCGTAGCAGCACGGCTTGCCGGCGGGGGCGTCGTGTCAGGCGGTGATGCATCCGGGGAGGTCAAAAACTCACAGTCGCTGAAAGCCTCGCCGTGCGCGGTGCGCCGAGGAACAGGTAGTCGTCGCCCAGGTACTCGCCTGCGTCGCGCCAGTAGCGTTTGTCGAACAGGTTGTCGACAGTCAGCCGGAACACCGTGTCGTAGCCATCGAGCTTGGTGCTGTAGCGGCTTCCGGCGTTGAACACGGCGTAGTCGTCGACCTTCACCGATCCCTCGCGGTTAGCGTATTTGCTGGAGCTGTACTGCATGCCGCCCAGCAGTGCGAGGCCCGGGATCGGCAGGCTGTAGTCCGCCGACAGGCTGGCCCGGTACTTGGGCACGTTGATCGCCTGATGGTCTTCATAGGCTGCGGTGCCACTGCCTTCAACCCGCGCGCGGATGGCGGCGACGCTGGCCGACACCTGCAATTGCGAGGTCAGCCAGCCGTTGGCGCTCAACTCAAGCCCGGTGTTCTTCTGCTCGCCCTGCTGCACGAAGGTCAGGCTGCCGTCGTCGTTGGGTCTGGAGTACTGATAGGCCTGGCGAGTCTGGAACAGCGCCGCCGTGAAGCTCATGCGCTGCCAGTCGTACTTGACCCCGGCCTCCAGTTGACGGGAGATCGTCGGCGCGAGGATTTCACCGATATTGGTGTCGAACACCGACGCCGTGCCGCCCAGCGACAGGCCTTTGCTGTAGCTGGTGTAGAGCGAAACATTGTCCACCGGTTTGTAGATCAGCGCGGCCTGGGGCAGGAAGATCGAGCGCTGGGTGTGGCGATTGTCGCTGCCGTCTTCGTTGTAGGCCTTTTCATCGAGGCGCACCTGACGACCGCCCACTACCGTCTGCCAATGCTCGTTGAAGCTGATCCGGTCGGTGGCGAACAGGCCGTACTGGCGGCTATCCAGACGCCGCTCGGTATGGCCCACCGGCAAATCCGACGGGGCGAAGGCCGGCGGCGTTTCATGGATATTGCCGGTGCCGACAAACTCACTGAAATACGGTCGCGTATCCACCGTGCGACGGAACGCGCTGGTGCCGAACGTCAGCTCGTGCTTGAGCCAGCCGGTGTTGAACAGCCCCGTCATCGACGCCTCGACTTCATCGTTGCGGCGTGTGTCGTCAGGGCTGCGGAAGTCATAGATGTCGTAACCGCCGTCCGGGGTGAAATGCCCGGTGACGGGGGTCGTCGGGCAGTTGTCCTGGAAATAGCAGCCGTAGGCGAACGCGCTGTAGTCGTCGATCACCACGCGGCTGCGCGAGGCGCTGAGGCTGGCTTTCCAGGCATCACTGAAGCGGTATTCATAGCGGCCGTTCAGATTCAGCGAGTCGATGCCCACCGGGTTCGACCAGCTCTGGTAGCCCAGCAGCTTGCGCGGCGAGGCGTCGTGGGGCAGTTCGCTGCCGCCCAGCAGTTGATAGCCCGGGACCGAGCGCTGCTCACGGGTCTGGTATTCAGCGTCCAGTTGCAGGGTCGACTGCTCGTTGATGTTCCAGTCGAAGGCCAGGGAGGCGAAATCCCGCTTGCCGTCGGCGTGCTCGACGTAGGAGCGGATGTCCTCATGGGCGACGTTGGCGCGCAGGCCGAACTGTTTCTCGCTGCCGAACCAGCCGCCCACGTCGGTGGCGAGGTAGCGCTCGCCGTGCTCGTTGGTGGACACCGTCACCGAGCGCACATCGGCCGGGCGCTTGGTCTGGTAGTTGACCACGCCCGCAGGCTCCGACACGCCGCTGGAAAGGCCGGACAAGCCTTTGAGCAGTTCGACCTGTTCCTTGTTTTCCAGCGCCACGTTCTGCTCGCCGGTGATGCTGCGGCCGTTGATGCGGTAGCTGTTGGCGGCATTGAGCGAGAACCCGCGCACCACGAAATTCTCGTAGTAGCCAATCGGCGCATAGCTGTCGCCCACCGAGGCGTCGTTGCGCAACACTTCGCTCAACAATTTGGCCTGCTGATCCTTCAGGCGCTGCTCGGTAAACACCGAAATCGACGCCGGCGTGTCGAGTAATGGCGCCGGAGCGAACCCTCCCACCGAGGCATTTTCGGACTGATAGACCGACGCCTGTTCCCCCGACACCTTGACCGCCTCCAGCGTCAGCGGCTCGGCCTCCTGAGCGGCGAGCCACGGCGAGGCGAAGGCGATGCTCAAGGGCAGCAAGCGGCGCGTGAAGCCTGCGGCAGGTCGGTGTGGGGTGGTCATCTGAGGTGAAGCTCCGGCAGGATTTTTGTGGGCGCATGTTTTACGTTCTGCACCGACTTTTTACAACTGCGATACAACCTTCATAAACGTATGAAACATCTCGAAAATTAGTCATCCGCTCATCTACACTCGGGAATTGACCTCGCATGCCCGCCATCAGGAACGCCTGCCATGACCCCGTCGCTGCTGCTTGCCGTACTCGCTTCTGGTTTCATCTATGCCATCTCGCCGGGCCCCGGTGTGCTGGCGGTGTTCGGCATCGGCGCGTCCAGAGGCCGGCGCGCGGGCGCTGCGTTTCTCTGCGGGCATCTGCTGGGGGATGTGATCTGGTGCAGTACGGCGCTGGCCGCGATCATCGGTGCGCGAGTGATCGGCACCACGGCATTTGATGTGCTGGGGATCATCAGCGGGCTGTTTCTGTTCTGGCTCGGCTGGCGTGCCATTCGCGCCAAGCGCAGCAGCGAGACGGAGGAAAAGACGCCGTCGCGGCATCCCTTCTGGCACGGGATCATGTTCGGCCTGACCAACCCCAAGGCGTATCCGGTGGCCGTGGCGACCTTCACCGCCCTGCTCTCAAGCCGTGCCGACCTGCTCAACTGGTCGATGCTGCCGCTGCTTATTCTCATCAGCACCCTGGGCGGGATCGTCGCGTACGGGATCATCGTCGGTGTGGTCGGCGCTCGCCATGTGCGTGCGGTGTATCAACGGCATGAATTGACGATCACGCGGTTGTGCGGGGTGATGTTCATCGGGTTTGCGATCAATGCGCTGATGCATGCGGTGCCGAGCCTGCTGCCGCGCAGGCCCTGAATAGCACTTAACCTGTAGGAGTGAGCTTGCTCGCGATAGCGATTTGTCAGCCAGCCTATTTGAACCAGACACAACGCCATCGCGAGCAAGCTCACTCCTACAGGTCCTAGGTGTTGAGGGGGGTGGCGGCCGCTTCTTCGCCCAGCCAAGCCAGAAACGCCTTGACCTGCGGATCGCGCTCGCGCCCCGGCACGCATACGGCAATGTAGCGCGGGCCTGGCAGGCTGATGTCAGGTCGATACCCCACCAGCTCGCCCCGTTGCAAGCTGTCCGCCACCAGCACGTTGCTCGCCAGCACCAGCCCATGCCCGGCGACTGCCGCGCTCAGGGCATAGTGCTCGTCGTCGAACTCACGCATTCGCGCCGTTGCAAGCCATTGCTCGCAACCGGCCGCCGCGCACCAGCTTTGCCAGTTCACCCCGTAGGCGCCGGGAATCTGCCAGCGCAGGTCGATCAACTCGACTTCGGCGCCGTTGAGCGAGGCCAGAAGATCGGGCGCTGCATAGACGGCGAAACGTTCGCTCATCAGTTCAAGGCGATACAGGTTCGGGTCGTCGCGGCTGACCGCGCGGATCGCCAGGTCGATGCTGGAATCACGCAGCAAGTCCACCAGTTCATTACGGGTGTCGATCCGCACATTGAACTGTGGAAACGCCCGGTAAAAGCGGCTCAGCCGAGGGATCAGCCACAGCGCCGCCAGGCCCGGCGTGGTCGATATCGTCAGGGTCTGCGAGGCGGTTTCCGGGCAGAAACTTTCCAGGCTGCGGCTGATTTCCAGCAGCGCACGGTGGGTCTGGCGGTACAGCTGCTCGCCCTCCTCCGTCAGCGCCACGCCCTGGCCGGAACGCTCGAACAGCATCGCGCCCAGCCACGCCTCAAGGGTTTTGACCTGATGGGAAATGGCCGCCGGCGTGACTGACAACTCCTCGGCAGCCGCCTTGAAACTGCCCAGCCGCGCGGCCGCCTCGAAGGTGCGCAGCGCGTTGAGCGGAAGGTTGGAAAACACAGCAAGCTCCCTGCATGAAATGAATTGAAGCGGGTTCAATTTATCTCATTTTTCGAACACCGCTCCGATCGGTAGCGTGGCCGACATGCAAACCCTCACCCCTCAGGAGTTCACCATGCAAGGCCCCACCCGAAAGCTGGTCCAGGCGGTGCTGTACGAAGCCATCGCGATTGCGGTGCTGTCGCCGACCCTTTCGCTGATCTACGACGACGGGCTCGCCCACGCCGGCGCCCTGTCAGTGATGCTGTCGGCCAGCGCGCTGATCTGGAATGTGCTGTACAACTACCTGTTCGAATTCTGGGAAGCCCGGCAGCAAAGCCGCACCCGCACCCTCTCGCGGCGCTTGCTGCACTCGTTCGGATTCGAAGGCGGACTGGTGGTGCTGCTGGTGCCACTGGTGGCCTGGTGGCTGGACATTTCCTGGTGGGCCGCACTGGTGACCGACCTTGGGCTGTTCGTGTTCTTCTTTTTCTACGCGCTGGTGTTTCAGTGGGGTTTTGACCGGGTGTTCGATGTGCCAGCGTCGGCGCAGGCGTGCGCCGACTGACATCATTCGGGCCTGGGTGCTACTTCGCCAACCCGACCTTCAACAGCTTGCCGCTGTCATCATCGGTCAGCACGTACAGGTAGCCATCCGGCCCTTGACGCACGTCGCGGATGCGGGCCTTGAGCTCGCCCAGCAGGCGCTCTTCGTGCACCACCTTGTCATCCTTGAGTTCCAGGCGGATCAGCACCTCGGCGGCCAGCGCGCCGATAAACACGTTGTGGTCCCACTGCTTGAAGGTGTCCGAGTTGTAGAAAGCCATGCCGCTGATGGCCGGGGATTTCTCCCACACATGGAAAGGGTTTTTCACGCCTTCGACAATCTTGCCTTTGGACTCGGGAATAGGCTGGCCGTTGTAGTCGATGCCGAAGGTGGAAATGGGCCAGCCGTAGTTGGCGCCGCGTTCGATGATATTTATTTCATCGCCGCCCATGGGGCCGTGTTCGTTGGTCCACAGGGTGCCGGTCCAGGGGTTGAGCGCGGCGCCTTGCTGGTTGCGGTGGCCGTAGCTCCAGATTTCCGGGCGCACGTTTTTCTGGCCGACGAAGGGGTTGTCCTTGGGCACCGAGCCATCAGGGTAGAGACGCACGACCTTGCCCTGCAACTTGTCCAGATCCTGAGACGTGGGCCGGTTGTTGTTTTCGCCCAGGGCGATGAACAGGTAGCCGTCACGGTCGAAGACGATGCGCGAGCCGAAGTGGTTACCCACCGACAGTTTTGGCTGCTGCTGGAAGATGCGGGTGAAGCCTTCGAGCCTGGTCATGTCATCCGACAGGCGTCCGCGGCCGGCCGCCGTACCGCCGGTCTTGCCATCGCTGGCCGCCTCGGCGTAGGTCAGATAGACCATGCAGTCCTTGGCAAAATCCGGCGACAGTTCGACATCCAGCAATCCGCCCTGCCCCTGCACCCAGACCTTGGGCACGCCAGAAATCGGCGCCGATAGCTTGCCCTCGGGCGTCACCCGCCGCAGGGCGCCGGTGCGTTCGGTCACCAGCATGCCGTTGTTGCCCGGCAGAAAGGCCACGGCCCAGGGATGTTGCAGGCCGCCGACTACCTCATCGACGGTCAGCGTGCCTTCCTCGCTCTGATAGGTGGCGGCAGTGGCGTTGAGCGAAAGGCTCAGCAACGCTGATGCGCAAACGCTGGCAAGCAGGGTCCCCGGGGAGAAGTTCTTACGCAACATGGGCGATTCCTTTTGGCTGGAAAATTGACTCTGGCTGTCGAAAAAAGGGTGTTGCCGATTCAGTTGGAGGGCCGCTGGGTCCCGCCGTTCGTGGGCCGGGGAGACTGCTCCCGGGTCGGGTAGCCGTTGCGGATGCCGCCGTTCTCAAGGGTTGGCGGGCGCGCCTGGGAAGGCCCAAGGTTGGGACCACGCATCGTCGGTGAAATGGATTCGGTGCCTTGACGGCTGTTGGGGTTGGCGCGGCGGATGGCGCCGTTGTCCGGCTGATTGTTGGAGCTTGCGGCCAACTGGAACGGCGCGAACTCACCGGCCTGGACCAGCCCGATGCTCAACAGCCCGACGCTCAGGAAGCCGCCGAGCAGGAAGATCGCGAAGCCTCGCAGAAAACTGTTCATCATTTACCTGCTGTCGATTGGGTGACACATGCGGTGTTTGATGGCGATCGAAGGCGTAGGTTCGCCCCAAGCGCATGACGGAGCAATGCGCAGGGGGGTTGGGTTTGTAACAAGAATAGTCCGCAACGGGGGTTCACGTCCGTGTAGCAGCATGGCTTGCCAGCGGGAACGGCCGAACGAGCGCCGATGTTCTTGAGTTGGAAATTGCATTCGGTCGCCGCATGCACAAATCTTCCAGACCCAACGCCCCCATGCCGATAAGCTAGGCAGTGATCGGCCCGTATTCGATGCTGGCAGGTCAGACGCCCCCGCCGGCAAGCCGTGCTGCTACGGGTGGGGTGTCATACGTTCAAACGTGAAAGGAACCCCCATGCCCGAGCGCAACTGGATCGATCTCAAGCAGGACGCTACGTCCGGCATCGAGACGATGCGCGCGCATTTCGAGGGGCATGCCTACGATCCGCACTGGCACGACAGCTACCTGGTCGGCATCACCGAGCAAGGGGTGCAGCAGTTCAACTGCCGGCGCCAGCAGTACAACAGCACGCCCGGCCACGTATTCCTGCTGGAGCCGGGGGACATCCACGACGGCAACGCCCCGGAAGTGGACGGCTTCACCTACCGCACCCTGTACCTGGACCCACACTGGCTGGAGCGCGAGTTGCGCGCGCAGTTCGAGGAGGCGCCGGACAACGCGCAATTGAGTTTCGCCGCGACCCTGGCCGATGACCCGCGCTTGGCGATTGCCACGGCCAATGCCTTCGAGGCCATGCACAGCAACGAATTGCGCATCGTGCGTCAGACCGCGCTGGACAACCTGCTGGCCAACCTTACCGGTCACTTGCACTGGCGCGCGCGGATCAGCCCCGACCCTCGCCTGCCCTTGGTGGCGCAACGGGCACGGGACTTTCTACACAGCCACTTGCATCAGGACATCGGCCTGGACGATCTGGCGCTGGCCACCGGCGTCGACCGTTTTCGCCTGAGCCGTGCCTTCAAGAGCGCCTTTGGGCTTGCGCCCCACGCCTACCTGATTCAACTGCGCCTGACCCGTGCCCGCCATCTGCTGGCCCGCGGCGAACTGCCAGTGAACGTCGCCGCAGCGCTGGGTTTCGCCGACCAGAGCCATCTGGGCCGCTGGTTCCAGCGGGCTTACCGGATGACGCCTGCGGACTACCGCCGCCGCTGCTCAAATCTTCCAGACTGACCCCCGCCCCGGCAGCGATCATCGCCCCATGATCCACTGCTGCCGAGTCTTCCCATGCAAACCCTGCAAAGCTTCCTGCCGTTTCTGCTGTTCGCCTTCGTCGCCTCCATCACCCCGGGGCCGACCAATATTCTGGTGCTGACCAACAGCTCGCGCTACGGCATGCTGCGCACCGCGCCCATCGTCGTCGGCGCCTGCGCTGGGGCGGCTTTGCTGGTGCTGCTGGTGGGCACCGGGCTCGGCGATGCACTGGCGCGGCACATGCAGGTCCAGACTGTGATGGCGTGGGCCGGTATCGGCTGGCTCACTTGGCTGGCGTGGCAGATTTTCAGCGCGCCTGCGCAGGCCATCGACCCGGCAGCCGAAACCAGCGGGCCCAGGCTCGGCCTGTGGGGCGCGGCCACGCTGCAACTGGTCAACCCCAAGACCTGGATGATGGCGCTGGCGGTGGTCAGCGTCTTCGCCGGGCACGAAAGCGACCGGCTGACGCGGGTGGCGTGGCTGTCGCTGGTGTTCTTTCTGGTGGCGATTCCTTGCATGTGCGCCTGGGCCTATCTGGGGGTGAGCGCGGGGAAAGTCTTTCGCACCGCCCGCAGCATGCAGCGTTTCAACCAGGCGATGGCGATCCTGTTGCTGCTCTCGGCCTGGGGCACGCTGGTGGTGTGAGGTCCCACGGCGGCCATGATTTAATGCAGCTCCCGATCCTGCCTGCGGACCCGCCATGGCCCCTTTCTACGATGCACGCGGCAACATCTACGCCGTGATTTCCCCCCAGGCGCTGCGAGCGCTGGGCGTTGACCTTCCTGATGCTGCCGCCCAGGCAGCGCTGACCCGACAGAGCTGGAGCGCACACGCGGTCAGCGCTATCTGTGACTGGCCCGAGGGCCAGCGCCCGGTCGGCAGCAAGTCCCACCGTTCGGACGGCCTGCTGGTGGGGCCGTTTCAGGACGCGGCGCCCTTCGACGTGCTGATCGTTAACACCGACGGCACCCTGGCCGAACGCAGCGGTAATGGCCTGACCATCTTTGCCCAGTCCCTGACCGACACCGGTCGCGCACCCGATGGCGAAGGCTTCACCCTGCGCGTGCATCACGACAACCACGACAGCGAAAGCCCCGTGCCCACCCAAGTCGTTCCCGCCGAGATCGATGGCACCCCAGGCTTCTGGCTGGACATCGGCACCCCAGGTTTCGGCCCCGAAGCGGTGGGCGCCAGAGGGCCGGGCGTGCGTGGTGCGTTGCTTGAGGAGGTGCGCGTCAGCCGCGTCGAACGCCTGGCCGAATTGCACCCCGACTGGCACGCCAGCGTGTTCGTGCGCGTCGGCAATCCTCACTGCGTGACGCTGGTGCCAGCCATCGACGCCCTGCCCGGCTTCGAACAACTGCACCAGGCGCCGCTCAATCCGGCACTCACGCGGATTGCCTTCGCGGCGGGCGAGTTTGGCAAGGGCGATCCGTGCCCTGCCGGGGTCAACCTGCAATGGGCGGCGAAAGAAGGAGAAAACCGCATCATGGCGCGGGTGTTCGAGCGTGGCGAAGGCCCGACGGCCTCTTCCGGCACTAGCGCCAGCGCCGTGGCTTCGGCCGCCTGGCTGGCGGGCTGGGTCAATGCCGGGATGGTCGAGGTGGTGATGCCCGGCGGCACGGCGCCGGTGCGCCTGATCGAACAGGAAGGCGCGCTGCAGCAAATGCAATTGTTCGGGGCCGCGCACTTGCAACGCTGAGCGCAGCGAGTAATGCGAACGCCCACGCAATCGGATACGAAAATGCCACCATCCGGATTGCATCCGCTGAGCCCTTGTCTATGCTTCGAGCAACCGCCGCTGACCACCCCATGAACGGCCTGGCAAGGGTTGCAGCGGTTTCCGGCACAGGAAGTGGGTCGCGCATATGGATTGTCCGTCGCATCCGGCAAAATTCTCCCCCGCTCGACGACCACTGATCGCTTCGACCGCGATCAGACGGTCGGCATCCCTCTGTCCAATCCCCCACCTGATGCTCTGGCCCGCGGCTTTCAGCCGTCTGCTGCAATGCTCCCTGATTACTGATGTCATCCCGCCATGACTCAAGCCGGCATCTCCGGTGTCGATTCCCGTGTAGCCCATCAAGGAAGACGGTCATTCAGGCCGCCGTTTCGTCATTATCGAGGTAGGTGGCAGATGTTCAATTCACACCGCAAGGCCGTCGAAGGCGAGTTGCAGGTATCCACCGCCGCACTGTGCCAGTCCCGGGCCAAGCTCGCCGCGATTGGCCGTTCCATGGCGATGATCGAGTTCACCCCCGATGGCATCATTCTCGAAGCCAACGAAAACTTCTGCCGGACCATGGGCTACGAGCCTGGCGAGCTGGTGGGCAAACATCACCGCATCTTCTGTGAGAAAGCGTTCTGCGACAGCGACGCCTATCGCAAACTGTGGCGCGACCTGGCTCGCGGCGAACCGTTGTGCGGCACCTTCATGCGCCTGGATAAATCCGGCCGCGAGATCTGGCTGGAAGCTAGCTACATGCCGGTGCACGACAACGACGGCAATGTGCAGAGCGTGATCAAGGTGGCGTCGGACATCACCGCGCGTGCCTACAAGGACCATGAAAACCAGAGCATGATCAACGCCATCGGCCGCTCCATGGCGGTGATCGAGTTCTCCCCGGACGGGCGGGTGATTACCGCCAACGATAACTTCCTCACCACCATGCATTATTCGCTGGGCGAGGTAGTCGGCCAGCACCACAGCATGTTCTGCACCCGCGCCGAAGTCGATTCGCCGCAGTACAAGGCATTCTGGGCGTCGCTCAATCGCGGCGAGTACCATTCCCATCGTTTCGAACGGGTGAACAAGCACGGCCAGTCGGTGTATCTGGAGGCCACTTACAACCCGCTGTTCGACGCCAAGGGCCGGCTGTACAAGGTGGTCAAGTTCGCCAGCGACATCACAGGCCAAGTCACCATCCAGCGCAGCGCCGCCACCACCGCCCACGACACCTCGGTGCGCACCGACGCCTGCGCCCAGAAGGGTTCGAGCGTGGTGCAGCAGACGGTCGAGGTGATCGAGCAGATTTCCTGCGACCTGAACGAGGCCGCGCGCAGCATCGACGCAGTGAACAAGCAGTCGGAAATCATCGCCACCATCGTCCAGACCATTCGCGGCATCGCCGACCAGACCAACCTGCTGGCGCTCAACGCCGCCATCGAAGCGGCCCGCGCAGGGGAACACGGCCGGGGGTTTGCGGTGGTGGCCGATGAGGTGCGAGGGCTGGCGGCGCGCACCAGCAAGGCGACGGTGGAAATCGTCGACGTGGTGCGGCAGAACAACGAGCTGGCCAGGAGCGCGGTGTCGAGCATGCAGTCGAGCCTGAGCCGCACCGGCACCGGGGTCGAGCTGGCCAATGAAGCGGGCGAGGTGATCCTGGAGATTCAGCAGGGTTCACGGCATGTGGTGGATGCGATCAGCCAGTTCAGTTCGACGTTGCAATTGGAATAGCCCACACCCCGTAGCAGCACGGCTTGCCGGCGGGGGCGTCGTGTCAGGCAATTCATCTGTAACTGACACACCGCCCCCGCCGGCAAGCCGTGCTGCTACGGGGGCAGAGTGTTACTCGCCGATATCCTCATTCCACAACTCGGGCTTGTCGGCGATGAATTGCTTCATCAGGCCGATGCAGGTCGGGTTGTGCACCACGTCCACCTGCACGCCGCGACCGCGCAGCAATTCTTCCTCGCCCATGAACGTCTGGTTCTCGCCGACGATCACCTTGCGAATGCCGTACAGCAGGATCGCCCCGCTGCACATGGCGCAGGGTGACAGCGTGGTGTACAGCGTCGCCTCCCGGTAGACACGGGCCGGCTGGCGTCCGGCGTTCTCGAAGGCATCCATTTCGCCGTGCTTGATCGCGCTGCCTTCCTGAACCCTGCGGTTGTGGCCGCGGCCGATGATCTTGCCGTCGTGCACGATCACCGAGCCAATCGGAATGCCGCCCTCGGCCAGGCCCTTTTGCGCTTCATCGATGGCCGCCTGCATGAATGGGTCCATGGTTTCCCCCTGATTGAAAACGAATGCTAAGGCTTGGCTTTTTTCAGCGCGTTGTCCAGTGACGTGGAGACATAGACTTCAAGCAGCTTGCTGGAGCGGGCTTTCATGTCGGTGCCGACGTCGCGCTGTTTGTCGCGGAATTTCTTGGCGACGTCCGGCGGCGGATCGCCCACATCCAGCGCCGTGAGCTCTTCGGCGGTAAAAGACGCCGCGTAGGCGGCCGCCAGGTTGCGGTCCCATTCCTGCTGGTATTGCGGCTGCAGGTACTGCAACTCGTCCTGGACGATCTCCTGGGCCTTGGTGCGCCCCACGGTCTCGACAATGGTGGCGAAGGTCGGCGTGCGCGAGGCCACCTGGTACCCCAGCCAGCCCAGGCTTTCCCCCAGATGCCGGTCCTGGACGAACGCCAGGGCGCTGGGCGGCACCGGCGCAGCCTCGGCCGCCAGCGCCATGCCCGGCGCGATGAGCAACATCCCCAACAGCAGCCCATGAACAGTCGTCAACGCAGTCGATCTGCTATATCCCATGTCCTCTCCCCGGCGACTTTTATCGATGTGATCAACGCATTGACTGCACGGTGACGCTAGCAGCTGAACAACGGTTTTCCAGTCACTCCTCGTGCGTGGGTCGCGATGACCATTGCCGGGCGTTCATGCGGTAGATCCGCACGCCGTGGCGGTGATACTGGCTATGGATGAAGCCGCTGAAGCCAAGCTTCTGAATGACCTTGACCGAGGCGACGTTGGCCGGCTCGACAATAGCGATCAGCGAGTCAATCCTGAGTTTGTCAAAACCGTGGCTCAGCGCACGGCGTGCCGCCTCCGTACCCAGTCCCTTGCCCCAGAACGAAGGCGCAAGGCGGTAGCCGAGCTCGATTTCATCGGCATCATCTACGCGCTCGGCATTCAGACCGCAGAATCCGGCCAAGGTTGAGGAGGATTTGTCTTGCACCGCCCACGGGCCAAAACCGTGGACGCGATAGGACCGGCGGCACCAGTCGATGAACTCGCCGGTGGCCTGCTCGCTCATCACGCCGCGCACCGAATGGCGCATGACCTGGGCATCGCCCAGAATCCTCGCCAGTGCCGGTGTGTCGTCGGGGGTGAGTTCGCGCAGGATCAGACGTGGGGTATCGAGGGGGGATCGTGGAGTGTTCATGATGGCGGGTCTCACGGGTGGATCGATGACCACCCATGAGCATGGCGCATGGTTGCTGGGGTCGCCAGTTTGAAATTCAAACCCGCGTTAATCGCCATTACAACCCGGCGGTCACTTTCTTCGCGACGTCCCCAGGCACCCACGGTGTCCAGATCTCCGGGTGATCCTTAAGGAAGGACTTGGCCACGGCGTCCGGTTCCAGGCGCTTTTCGCTCATCTCGCCCAAGGTCTTGTTGAGCTGATCGATGGGCAGGTCGACTTTCTTGAAGAAGGTCACCAAATCCGGGTACTGCTTGGCGAAAGGCTCGGAAACGCCGATTGCCAGGTGCGCCGCCAGGGAGCTTGAGCCGATGGGGTTGGGGTTGCTGGCATCGGACAGGGTTTTCCATGCAGCCTCGTTGAACGGCGGCTCTTCCAGCTTGATCAGCTTGAAGCGGCCCAGCAGCGGCGTCGGCGACCAGTAATAGAAAAGCACCGGCTTGCCACGGCGGATCGACGCGGCCACCTCGGCGTCCAGCGCAGCACCGGAGCCGGTGCGGAAGTTCACGAAGCTGTCGTTGAGCTTGTAGGCCTTGAGCTTCTGGGTGTTGACGATTTCCGAGGTCCAGCCGGTCGGGCTGTTGAGGAAGCGGCCTTTGTCCGGGGATTCCGGGTCTTTGAACACGTCCTTGTAGCGCGGCAGGTCCGCCACCGATTTCAGGTCCGGCGCCAGCGGCTTGATGCCGCGCTCAGGGTCGCCCTTGATGACGTATTCCGGCACCCACCAGCCTTCGGTCGCCCCTTTGACGATGTCGCCCAGGCCATGCACCTTGCCTTCGGCCTCGGCCTTGACCCACGCGGGGCTGCGTCCGGCCCACTCTTCGCCGATCACCTGAATATCGTTCTTGGCCAGCGCGGCCTCAAGGCTCACGGTGCTGCCCGGCAGTTTGTCGGTGGGGTAGCCGTAGCCCTTCTCGACGATGGTGCGCAGGATCTCGGTGATCAGGCTGCCGCTTTCCCAGGTGATGTCCCCGAAGTGGATCGGCGCGGCCTTGTCCGCCCCGTACGCCGAGTGCGCCAGCACAGAGAGCGCCAGCAGCGAACCGCCCAGCCATTGTTTGATCGATGTCATTGTTGTCTCTCGTGGTGAGGCTCTTGATAAGGAAGGGTTGCGTTGGGTTTAGCACAGCACCCGTTTCATTCCAGACCTGCGCGCAGGCAACAGGTTTCAGCTTTCTGCATGTAGCTGCTGACCGAACGCATGGAAATGCCCAGGTGCCGTGCGATTTCGGGGTAGGTCAGGCCATCGCCGCGGGCGAGCATGAAGGTGGTCCTGACCTTGGCGGGCAGGCGATTGAGGCGCCGCTCGATCAGCGCCAGGCCTTGCAGGGTGGCGGCGAGTTCTTCCGGAGAATCGCCCGGTTGCAGGTCGTCTATCGCCAGCCCTTGCAGGAAATCGCGCTCCAGATCGCGCCGCCGCCAGCGCTGCCAGACCAGGCGCCGGGCGATGGTAATCAGCAGTGCACGGGGCTCGCGGATCGGCACCACGCTGGGCGAGGCCAGCAACTGGGCAAAGGTTTCGCTGGCAATGTCTTGGGCGCTGTCATGGCCGTCGAGACGGCTCAGACGCTCGCACAACCAGCGGTAATGCGACTGGAACAGCTCGCCAAGCGTGTGGCGATGGGCGAATTCGGCGCCGGACATGGGACTTCCCCTGGCATGGATGATGGTTCTGTCCGGTGTTCCGGTGAGGCCATCCTAGCAAGGGACGCTTATGCGCTAAAAATACCTAAAAATAATTCTTATAGATCCAATTTGAATAACACACTAACCCGTAGCAGCACGGCTTGCCGGCGGGGGCGGTGTGTCAGCAATACATCTGTAACTGACCCACCGCCCCCCCCA
>NZ_JANHKS010000029.1 GCF_028682175.1 Pseudomonas putida
CCGTGCTGCTACGGACGTCAATCTTCTTTTTTCATGAGACCGGCAAGGGCTGCAAACGGATTGTGCGTGGCCTTGGCCGTTTTCGGCGTGCCCAGGGACGAGTCCGAGAAGTACTGCTGGTCGGTGTAGCGCGAGTGTTCGTTGTCATGGCAGAACAGGCAGAGCAGTTCCCAGTTCGAGCCGTCTTGCGGGTTGTTGTCGTGGTTGTGGTCACGGTGGTGAACGGTCAGCTCGCTCAGGCGCTTGCCGGAAAACTCCCGGGCGCAGCGGCCGCAGACGTGGGGGTACATCTTCAGCGCTTTGTCGCGGTAGCCCATTTCCTTGTCGCGCTTGGCATCGGCAAGGATGCGGTCGAGCTTGGAGGTATTGGTGGAGCTCATGGTGTCACCTGGTTCGTGTACGGTTGGCAATGGTCCGATTCTAGCGTTTCGGGCGCCATTGGCCGCGGTTTTTTTAGGCAGGGCGACAGGGGGATCAGCCCTTGAGTTTCTCGGCGATCCAGATGGTATGGCGCGTGCCTTTGTTGCCGTGGGCGTACACCTTGACCTCTTCGGCCTTGAAGCCGGCCTTGCGCAGTTTGTCGCTGAAGGCGGCGTCGGCGCTGGCAGACCACACCGCCAGCACGCCCTTGGGCCGCAGGGCCGTGGCGCAGGCGGCCAGACCGCCGGCCGAATACAGCCAGCTGTTGGCCTTTTGGGTCAGGCCTTCGGGGCCGTTATCGACATCGAGCATGATCGCGTCGAAGCCTTGAGGCTCGCTTTTCAGCACCTTGGCGACGTCCTGGATGACCACCTTGGCGCGCGGATCCTGCAACGGGTTGCCTGATTTCTCACCCAGCGGGCCGCGGTTCCACTCAACCACCCCAGGCACCAGTTCGGCCACCACCACCTCGCCGTTCTTGCCCAGGTGCTTGAGGGCGGACGCCAGGGTAAAGCCCATGCCCAGCCCGCCAATCAATACCCGCGGTTGCGTGCGCGAGGCGACTTTCTTGCAGGGAATTTCTGCCAGCGCATCTTCGGACCCATGCATGCGGGTGTTCATCAACTGGCCGCCGTCGCCGCCCTGGATCTTGATCACGAAATCTTCGCCGTACTCGAACAGGCACAGGGCGCCGCCGTTATCGGGAATCGGGGTGGTGTCGAGCAGAACGAAACGTTTCATGGGGAACTCGTCGAGGGGCGCGGTCGGGGCACAGGGCAATTTGTCAGCGCACGAAGCGCTGCGCAGGAGTAGCCTGAGCGTCACAGCAGAAGATTGGCAGTGGAGGCCAACGATGAAGCGGTCCATTCTAGCGGCGATTGCTGCGCTGATGCTTGGCGTATCGCCGGTTTTTGCCGAAAGCCTGCAACCTGTACTCAACACGCCGGAGCCTGTGGCGGCCACCTCGGGGTCACCGGGCACTGCAACGCCGACCCCCTATCCGCAGATTTCCCCACCCAGCGTTCCTCACGTGGGCGGGCAGGGTAATCCGCCACTGTTGCCGAAAATCCCCCAGCCCGGCCCGCCGAAAGAGGATGAGCCGTTGCCGGGGTTGCAGCCGCCACCGGCAAAACCGGGTAATCCCTGAAACGCACCGAACCTGTAGGAGTGAGCTTGCTCGCGATGGCGGTGCAGCAGATGCAGATGCACCGCCTGACACACTGTCATCGCGAGCAAGCTCACTCCTACAGGGGCGTGCCCACGCAGAGCATGGGAACGATCAAAGACAGATTCATTGCAGTGCGCTATTCCTGCTGCGCCAACACCTGTCCATCCATCATGCGCAAGCGCTTGGACATGGCGATGGCAATGGCGCGGATGATCTTGGCGGCGACCTTGGGGGCGTCGTTGAGCATCTTGTCCAGCGAGTCACGGCCCAGGTTCAGCAGGTAGCAACTGGAAGCGGCGATGCAACTGGCCGAGCGGCGTTCTCCGTCCAGCACGGCCATTTCGCCGAACGCCCGACCAGCCCGCAGGATCGCAGTTTCCACCAGCTTGCCTTCGCCATTGACCTTCTGCACCGACACCGTGCCCGAATGAATGATGCACATGAAGGTGCCCGCATCGCCTTCGTTGAAGATCGCCTCGCCTTTTTCGATATTGCTGATGCTGAAGTAACCCGCCGCCGCAGAAAAGTCGGCAGGGGTCAGGGCCAGGAACAGCCCACAGTCCATCAGCATTTCGCGGATTTCATTGTTCAGAGATGAAGGTGTCGGCATGGCATGTTCTTGTTGAATGAGATGAAGAATGAAAACTGACCACAAAAACAGCTCCGTCCTACAAGCGGTACGGAGCCGTCTGATATGACCAACGGGCTTTGAAGAGTTCCTCAGGCCAGTTGCAATACCTTGAACACAAATCCGTATTCGAGCGCCACGTCACGCAATCCCTGATAGCGACCGCTCATGCCGCCGTGGCCGGCACCCAGTTCGGTCTTGAGCAACAGCAGGTTGTCGTCCGTTTTGCTGGCGCGCAACTTTGCCACCCATTTGGCCGCCTCCCAGTATTGCACCCGACTGTCGTTGTAGCCGGCGATGACCAGCATCGCCGGATAGGCCTGGGCCGCAACGTTTTCGTAAGGCGCGTAGGCCTTGATCCGCGCGTACACCTCAGGCTCCTGCGGGTTGCCCCACTCGTCGTACTCAGTGACGGTCAACGGCAGCTCGGGATCAAGCATGGTGTTGAGCACGTCGACGAACGGCACCTCGGCAATGGCGGCCTTGAACAGGTCGGGGCGCTGGTTGACCACCGCTCCGATCAACAGCCCTCCCGCGCTGCCGCCGCTGATGACCAGTGTGTCGGCCGTTGTCAGGTTCTGTGCAATCAGATGTTCGGCGCAGCTGATGAAGTCGTGGAAGGTGTTCTGCTTGTGTTCCTGCTTGCCGGTGCGATACCAGTTTTCACCCAGCTCGCCGCCGCCGCGCACATGGGCGATGGCAAAGGCGATGCCGCGATCGAGCAAGCTCAGGCGGGCATGGGAGAACCAGGGGTCGAGGCTCTCGCCATAGGCGCCGTAGCCGTACAGGTAAAGCGGCACGGGGGTGCCTGCCAGTTCGCGCTTGACTACCAGGCTGATAGGCACCTGGGTGCCATCGGCCGCTGTCGCCCACAGGCGCTGGCTGACATAGGCATCGGCGTCGAATACGCCGAGCACCGGGGTTTCTTTGAGCACGACCTGCTCACCGGTTGCCAGCGCCAATTGACGCACCTGTGGCGGGCGATTGAGCGACTGATAGCGCAGGCGAATCTTGTCGCTTTCGAATTCAAGGGTGTCTTGCACATACAGGTTGTAGGCCGCGTCCGGCAATTGCACCCGATACGCCGGCAAACCCTGTGGGTGGACTTCGACGATGGGCAGGCCGCCTTCACGCAGGCTCAGGGTCAGGCCCCGGGCGTTGAGGCTGAAACCGTCGAGCATGATGATGTCGCTGTGGCCGATCAGGGTTTGCCAGTCCTTGCGCTCAGGCACGCCACTGGTTTTTTCCGGCGCATGGTACAGCGCGAAGTTGATCCCGGCCTGGTTGCTGCGAATCACCCAGCTCCAGGTGCCGTCGATCAGGCCATGGTCCACCGAATATTCGTGGCCTTCGCTGCGCGGGGCCATGCAGACGAAGGCCTGCTCGGGCTTGTCGGCGTCCAGCACCCAGCTCTCGCCGGTGGTCTTGCTGTCCAGTGCCAGCACCAGTTGGCGCTCGGAGCTTGAGCGGTAGCAATGCAGGAAGAACCGCCCGTCCGGTTCGTTGAATACCAGGTCCGCAGAATCGTTGCCGAGTGTGTGGCGATACAGCTTGTGCGGGCGGTGGGTGTCGTCCAGTTCGCCGAAAAACAGCGTCTGGCTGTCGTTGGCCCAGGTCATGCTGCCGTCGCAGTCTTCGAACGGCAGGCTGGTCACAAGGCCAGTGGCCAGTTCCTTGACGTACAGTTGGTAGACCTCCTCGCCGCTGGTGTCCAGGCTGTAGGCCAGGCGCTGGTGGTCCGGGCTGATACTGAATGCGCCCAGCGAAAAGAAGCCGCCGCCGGCCAGCACATTGGGGTCGAGCAGCAGTTGTTCGGCGCTTTCGTCGACCGTTTGCGAGTCGTCGGCCGGGCGCGGGCAGCGGTAGTGGCGAGCGTATTCGTCGCCTTCGGTGGTGCGGGTGTAATAAAGCCAGGGCCCCCAGGGCGAAGGCAGCGACAGGTCGGTTTCCAGAATCCGACCCTTGATCTCCTGAAACAGCGTTTCGCGCAGGGCCTGCTGATCGGCCAGCTGACTTTCCTGGTAATGGTTTTCGGCCTTGAGGTAGTCGAGCACCTCATCGCTGTCGCGATTCTGCAGCCAGGCATACGGGTCGGCGCCGTCGGCCTTGCGGGCGAGCGGGGCGCTTGGGGAGGTGGCGGAAGAAGGCATGCTGGGCTCTCTCAAAGGGGCGGCGGACCGATAACTGAAGCCGGGTAAGCCAGGCTTGCGAAAAGTCGTTATCATAAGCGCCTCTTTACCTGCCTTACCACGGACGTCATGACCGACAACGACTATCTGATTGCCTGGGGCCTGTACGCATTCGCTGCGTTGGGTTGTCTGCTGGTGTGGTTCAAGCTGACGGGCTGGATGTGGCGCTACCTGCGCGAGCCACTGCGGGTGATCGGCGCGGTGCTGCTGTTCTGCCCGACGGTCATCGACCCGGTCAAGGACACCTACGCCCCGGCGCTGGCCATCAGCGCCCTGGACCTTGCCTTCAAGGTGGGCAACAACGTCTGGCGCGCGGTGCTGGACCTGGCCACCTACGGCGCCATCGCCCTGGGCCTGTACGTCATCTTCGCGCTGATCCGCCTGCCATTCCTGCGCCGCAAGAAAGCCCGTCAGGCCCACGCCGAGGCCGCTGCCGCCCAGGCTGCCGCCGAGCTGAAAGCGGACGACGAACCCTTCGCCGCCCAGGGTACCCCTCGTTACGCAAGCCAGCCGGCAGCCCCGGCGGGTATTGACAAGGGCGGTGCGAGCGGTCGTTATCGGGTCGAACCCAAGCTTTAACCCTTGCCGAACACTGTAGGAGCGCGCTTGCCCGCGATTGAAGTGTATCTGTACTACAGCAGTTGCCTGATCTTCTGCTATCGCGGGCAAGCGCGCTCCTACAAGCTGATGTGTCGTTGAGTGTACCGAGAGCTGAGCATGTGTGAACTTCTGGGCATGAGTGCCAATGTACCGACCGACATCGTCTTCAGCTTTACCGGGCTGATGCAGCGGGGCGGCCGCACCGGTCCCCACCGTGATGGCTGGGGCATCGGTTTCTATGAAGGGCGCGGCCTGCGCCTGTTCCAGGATCCGGCTGCCAGCAGCGAGTCGGAAGTGGCGCAACTGGTGCAGCGTTATCCGATCAAGAGCGAAGTGGTCATCGGCCATATTCGCCAGGCCAACGTCGGCAAGGTCTGCCTGTCCAACACCCACCCGTTCGTGCGCGAGCTGTGGGGCCGCAACTGGTGCTTTGCCCACAACGGCCAGCTGGCGGATTTCCAGCCGAGCGCGACCTTCTACCGCCCGGTGGGCGATACCGACAGCGAAGCGGCATTTTGCGACTTGCTCAACCGCGTGCGCGAGGCCTTTCCGGAGCCGGTCGAGGTCGAAGGCCTGCTGCCGACGCTGGTCAAAGCCTGTAACGAATATCGCGCCAAGGGCGTGTTCAACGGCCTGCTCAGCGATGGCGACTGGCTGTTCTGTTTCTGCTCGACCAAGCTTGTGCACATCACACGCCGCGCACCGTTTGGTCCGGCTCGCCTGAAAGATGTCGACGTGATCGTCGATTTTCAGGCCGAAACCACGCCAAACGATGTGGTCACGGTGATCGCCACCGAGCCGCTGACCGAGAACGAAACCTGGAATCGCTACGAACCCGGCCACTGGAGTCTGTGGCGTCGTGGTGAATGCGTGGCCGAAGGCCGGACTGACTGAGAGGGATCTATGCTGCGCAGCTATGTACGACTGGTATTGTTCACGGCAGGCCTGTTGATCGGCGTGCAGATTCCCGGATTCATCAGTGATTACAGCAAGCGTGTCGAAGCGCACCTGATGGAAGCCCAGCAGAACCTGCGCGGCTACAACGAGACAGCGCAGCGCTTCTTCAATGGCGACGTGCAGGCGCTGATCCAGCACTATCGCAGCAGCGAAGACCCGGTGTTCCGTACTGACGCCAACAACATCGCCAACCTGTTGAGCCGCAACCAGATCCTGGACCGCGAATGGATGGCGTTGCAGGGGCCGTGGTACAGCCGCGCGTTTCACGTGCTGACCGCCGCAGACCCGGCCATCCGCACCGAGACCTGGAATGGCTACACCTGGCAGGTGCTGCTGTCACCGGAAGTCATCGGCTGGGGCCTGGCCTGCGCGCTGCTGTTCTCGCTGGTGATCGAAAGCTTTGTGGTGTTCATCGACTGGTTGTTTGTTGGAAGGGTCTACAAGAAGCGGGTCAATCGCGACTGGCAGTGAGCCCTCAAGGACTGCGCTCCCGTAGCAGCACGGCTTGCCGGCGGGAGCGGTGTATCAGGCGACGCATCATCAACTGAACGACCGCTCCCGCCGGCAAGCGGAGCGCCGCCCGGCCGGGCTGCTACGGATCGCGTGCGGCGCGTAGATTCAACGTGTCTTCCCTCCATTCACACAGGAGATACCCCGTGGGCCGCCTGTTATTGAACTGTGACATCGGTGAAAGCTTCGGTGCCTGGACCATGGGTCTGGACGCCGAGGTCATGCCGTACATCGATTGCGCCAACATCGCCTGTGGCTTTCATGCCGGTGACCCCAGCGTCATGCGCAAGACCGTCGCCCTGGCGCTGACCCACGGCGTGACCATCGGCGCGCACCCGGCCTACCCGGACCTCGTGGGATTCGGTCGCCGCTCCATGGCCTGCTCCCCGCAGGAAATCCAGGACATGCTGCATTACCAGATCGGCGCGCTGGACGGCGTGTGCCGTGCCCAGGGCGGCCGGGTCAGCTACGTCAAACCCCACGGCGCGATGTACAACGACATGATGGCCAATCCGACCCAATTGCGCGCCGTCATCGAAGCCATCGCCCGCTACAACCCCGAGCTGCCGTTGATGCTGCTGGCCATGCGCGACAACAGCGCAGCCCAAACCATGGCCGATGAGTTCGGCGTGACTTTGTGGTTCGAAGCCTTCGCCGACCGTGCCTACGACCGTGTAGGGCGACTGGTTTCGCGCAATCTGACGGGCGCCGTTCACCATGATCCGGAGTTGATCATCGCCCAGGCGCTGACTCTTTCCCGCGGGGAGGCCTTGACCGCCAGCGACGGCAGTTCGTTACTGCTCAACGCCGACACCCTGTGCGTGCATGGTGACAACGCCAGCTCCATCGCGGCGGTGAGGCGCATCCGTGAAGCACTGGGCCAGACGTCTGCCTCATGAAGTTGCGCATCGAAGTCGTTGCGATCGATTGCCTGATGGTGCGCCTGTTCGATGCCATCGACGAGGCGAACATGCCGTGGATGCTTGCGGCCAGCCAGCGTCTGCGGGACGGATTCGGGGCGCATTTGGTTGATCTGGTGCCGTCCTACACCACTTTGATGGTGCACTATGACTTGCTGGCACTGAGCCCACAGCAGGCGCGGGCGTTGATTGTAGAGGCGATGGTCGATCTCTCGCCGGATGCGGCGAGCGCCGGTCGACAGCACGTGCTGCCCGTGTGGTATGACCCCAGGGTCGGGCCTGAACTGGCATTGCTGGCCGAACGCAGCGGCTTGGCGGTGGCTGAAGTGATCGAACGCCACAGTCAGCGCGAGTACCAGGTGTTCGCGCTGGGCTTCGCACCGGGCTTCGGTTTCATGGGGCTGGTAGAAGAAATTCTCGCCGCGCCGCGCATCAAGACCCCGCGCAAACGCGTCCCCGCGGGCAGCGTCGGCATTGCCGAACGTCAAACGGCGGTGTACCCGCTGCAATCGCCAGGCGGCTGGAACATCCTTGGCCGCACCCCGGCCAAACTCTTTGATCGTGAAATCGACGGCTATAGCCTGCTGCAGCCTGGCGACACCGTGCGCTTCGAGCCGGTCTATCGCGCCGAATTCATTCGCCTGGGCGGCGACGATTCTCCGTTGGAGGCGCTGGCATGAGCGTGCTGACGGTCAAAAGCAGCACCCCACTGTGCATGCTGCAAGACGCAGGACGGTTTGGCGTTCGTCATCTGGGCGTGACCCAGGGCGGCGCGCTGGACTGGGTTTCCATGTCGTGGGCCAACAAGCTGCTGAACAATCCGCTGGACGCCGCGGTTATCGAGATCACGCTGGGGGGACTGACGCTGGTCGCTCTTGAGGATTGCTGCCTGGCTTTGGCCGGTGCCGACCTGGGCGCCATGCTCGATGATCGCCCGGTCGCCCCCTGGCGCAGTTTTTTCCTCAACAAGGGCCAGCAACTGCGCTTCACACAACCGGTCAGCGGCGCACGAGCCTACCTCGCCGCGCCCGGCGGCTTTGAAGCGGCAGACCTGCTCGGCAGTAGCGCCACGGTGGTTCGGGAAGGGCTGGGCGGCCTGGACGGCACCGGCAAGGCATTGGCCGAAGGCGACCGCCTGACTTGCCGCAATCGCTCCATCGCGCTGCAAACCCTGCCTGAACACCTGATCCCGAACCTGGCCGACCCACGCCCGCTGGACGTCGTGCTCGGCGCACAGATCGGCCAGTTCAGCGGCCTGAGCCTGTTCGACGCCTTCAACAGCGACTGGACCCTGGACAGCCGCGCCGACCGCATGGGCATCCGCCTGCTCGGCCCGGAACTCGTGTATCAGGGCAAACCCATGATCTCCGAAGGCATCCCCCTGGGCGCCATCCAGGTCCCGCCGGACGGCCAGCCCATCATCCTGCTCAACGACCGCCAGACCATCGGCGGCTACCCACGCCTCGGGGCACTGACTCCGTTGTCACTGGCGCGATTGGCGCAGAAGCTGCCGGGGAGTGTGGTGCGCTTGCGAGCGGTGGTGCAGGAGATGGCGCATAAGGAGCAGGTGGGGTATTTGCGGTTGCTCACGCGCTAAATAGACTTGTAGCCGTTATCCTACGTAGTTGTCGGAATTGCCGGGCAGGGTGTTGAGGTCATCATTTTTTAGTGAGGGTCGTTAAGCACTTCATGTATTCACGACATGAGGTGCACGTATGAACCTGACTTTGATAGTTGATCAGACTCACTCCTATAAGCAGGCTGTAAAAATTGCTTATGAAAAGGCAATAAGAGACGGCGGAGTCGATGAAGTGACTGCGCAAGAATGCGAAAGGGTGCTGAGTGAGCCGGAACCTGATTATGTTTATCATGAAAGCAAGCTCGATGGTAGTTTGAGGGTGCATGAGGATGGCTGCGTGTCATTTCGAACTTTGAGTTCACGTGATTTTTATGAAAGTATTAAATTGAACTCCCGTCGGGTTGCGACAGAACAACTGGCTGTTCAAATGGATGAGATGTGGCAGGATTTAAAAGAGAAGGCTGTCGATATTCAGCCTGAGTATCTCGATAAAGCAGGCTTTCTGATTGATGAGAAGGGAGATGTAAGGCCGGAGTGTAGCGGACTGGTTTCGGATCCTGAGGATGAAAAGCGCCTCTTTGAAATGCTCGATAACCACTCAGAATTAAGAAAAACGGCCAAGGCGTATGCTCTGATGGTTTCAGGGCTGTTGGCTTATACGACGGAAGGCTTGTCAGCTAAGTATGCCAGGTATTTTGCAGGATCCTGACTGTGAGTGGCTAACCGCGTTGATTGCGGTTAGCCGTCAGGTGTTAGCCTATGATGCCAATCGTACAGATTTGTGTGATAGGCACAGGGCTGATGCCGGTGTTTGGATTGCCTCGGACGGTGACATACCAGTGGCCGGTGTTATAGCCAGCGCGCCACTTTCTGATGTTGTCGTAGACCCCAGTAAAAGGAGCAGTGGAATGGCGGCCGACGCAGCTTGGAAAATCAATATATTGGACAATTCCCCCTCCTCCGATGGTTACTCGTTGAGACCTGATAGTGGTTGAGGGGTTTTGGTTGTCTGGCTGCAGAATAAAATCGACAGTTGCCCCTTCTAGATACTCATCCGTTGAGTCTCTAATGTTGGTTGCCCACTCGATTTGGTCCCTGAATGTGGTGGTGGAAAAATAAGTTCCCGTCCTGGGGCCCCGTGTTTCGATTCTGATGTTATGGGCGTACGGGGCGGATCCAAAATCGATATGGAAAAAATTGTTCGGTTTAAAGGATAGGCCCTTTTGGTGTGAGATTCGGAGTTTCACTTTCTGACCGACAGTCAGGGAGGGTGTGATAAGTGAGTCGAACGTAGGCGCGGGCTGCCATTTGTCTCCGATGTTGTATTCAACTTTCCAATGTGAGCGTTCATCCCCTTGCTGGACATGATTGACCATTACTTTCTGTCCGCGCAAAGCCGTAAAACTATAATATTTGACGTCGCCTGCGGTTTCCAGTTTGTCGAAGATACGGTTAATTTTGTCAGGCAGTTCGGTCAATTGAGCGTCGGTGGGTTCAACGAATTCATCACTGGATACTTGGGTTGGGGTGCTTTCGCTTGTATTTGACGCCCGTGTTTCGTCTGGGTCGCACGCGGGGTCGGCGCACGCCATTGTGCTGAATAAGCCTGTTAACGTTAAAAGGAGTGATGCAGCTATAGCGGTTTTCTTATAGGCGTGACTGTTCATTGTAAGTCCCTTTTAGGTTTCTTTGTTGCACGTGACGGATATCTGGCGGATAGCACAGATGTAATAATGTGTTTTTAATCAGTTGTACTTTCAGCCGATAAAATGAAGTAATCAGATGGGATTTGATGGTGTCAATGTTGAAGACGTAAGAAAGTGTAAACCCTGTGGGGAGGGCGGCGTTCCGCTTACCGGCGGCAGCGACCATGCCGACGCCACCGCCGGCAAGCCGTGCTGCTACGGAGGAGGGGGATGGAAAGCTACTTCGCCAAATACCGCATCCCTTCCTCCAGCCCCCTCAACGTCAGCGGGTACATCTGATCTTCGATCAGGTCCCGCACGATGTTGGTGGAGGTGGTGTAACCCCAGGCGTCCTTGGGGTAGGGGTTGATCCAGATGATTTTCTTGAACTTGGCCTGGAAGCGTTGCATCCAGACGTAGCCGGCTTCTTCGTTCCAGTGTTCGACGCTGCCGCCCGGCTGGGTGATTTCGTAGGGGGCCATGGCGGCGTCGCCGATGAAGATCACTTTGTAGTCGGCGCCGTATTTGTGCAGCAAGTCCTGGGTTGAAGTGCGCTCGGAAGTGCGGCCCAGGTTGTTCTTCCACACCGATTCATAGATGAAGTTATGGAAGTAGAAATACTCCATGTGCTTGAACTCGGTCTTGCAGGCCGAGAACAGTTCTTCGCAGATCTTCACGTGGGCGTCCATCGAGCCGCCGATGTCGAACAGCAGCAACAGCTTGATGGTGTTGCGCCGTTCCGGGCGCATCTGGATGTTCAGCAGGCCTGCATCGCGTGCGGTGTGGTCGATGGTGCCGTCGATGTCCAGTTCGTCCGCCGCACCCTGGCGGGCGAACTTGCGCAGGCGGCGCAGGGCCACCTTGATGTTGCGCGTGCCCAGTTCCACCTGGTCGTCGAGGTTCTTGTACTCGCGCTGATCCCAGACCTTGGCTGCCTTGCCTTGGCGCTTGCCCGCATCGCCGACGCGAATGCCTTCCGGGTTGTAGCCGCCGGAGCCGAACGGGCTGGTGCCGCCGGTGCCGATCCATTTGTTGCCGCCTGCGTGGCGTTCCTTCTGTTCCTCCAGGCGCTTCTTGAATTCCTCGATGAGTTTGTCCAGGCCGCCCAGCGACTGAATCTGCGCACGTTCCTCATCGGTCAGCGAGCGCTCGAACTCCTTGCGTAGCCAGTCTTCGGGGATCAACGCCTGCAAGTGGTCGTCGAGCTTTTCCAGCCCGTTGAAGTAGGCACCGAAGGCCCGGTCGAACTTGTCGTAGTGGCGCTCGTCCTTGACCAGAATCGCCCGGGACAAGTAGTAGAACTCGTCCATATCGGCGAAGGTCACCCGCTGTTTCAGGGCGTTGATCAGGTCCAGCAGTTCACGTACCGAGACCGGCACCTTCGCTGCGCGCATTTCGTTGAACAGGTTGAGCAGCATGAACAGGGCCCCGCACTTATCCGGAAGAACTCAGCGATTGCCACGACGGCTCATGAACGCCAGACGCTCGAGCAACTGAACGTCCTGCTCGTTCTTGACCAGGGCGCCTGCCAGCGGCGGAATGGCCTTGGTTGGATCGCGTTCGCGCAGCACCGCCTCGCCGATGTTGTCGGCCATCAGCAGCTTGAGCCAGTCCACCAGCTCGGAGGTCGAAGGCTTTTTCTTCAGACCCGGCACTTTGCGCACGTCGAAGAACACGTCCAGCGCTTCGCTGACCAGGTCTTTCTTGATGTCGGGATAGTGCACGTCAACGATCTGCTGCAGGGTGTTGCGATCGGGGAAGGCGATGTAATGGAAGAAACAGCGGCGCAGGAAGGCGTCCGGCAGTTCTTTTTCGTTGTTGGAGGTGATGATGATGATCGGGCGTTTCTTCGCCTTGATCGTCTCGTCGATCTCGTAGACGTAGAACTCCATCTTGTCGAGTTCTTGCAGCAGGTCGTTGGGGAACTCGATGTCCGCCTTGTCGATCTCGTCGATCAGCAGAATCACTCGTTCCTCGGACTCGAACGCCTCCCACAACTTGCCTTTCTTCAGGTAATTGCGCACGTCGTGGACCTTGTCGACGCCCAGTTGCGAGTCGCGCAGGCGGCTGACTGCGTCGTACTCGTACAGACCCTGATGAGCCTTGGTGGTCGACTTGATGTGCCAGGTGATCAGCTTTGCGCCAAAGGACTCGGCCAGTTGCTCGGCCAGCATGGTCTTGCCGGTGCCGGGTTCGCCCTTGACCAGCAGCGGACGCTCCAGCGTGATGGCGGCGTTGACGGCAAGCTTGAGGTCGTCGGTGGCGACATAGGCGCGGGTGCCTTCGAACTTCATCGGAAAATCCTCGAACGTAAAGTGCGGGCAACAGACCCGAACGGCGCTGATTCAGCATAAAGAATGCAGCGACTATAACGCGGCCCCCACTTGGCTGTGAACGCAGACCCTTTATTCAGTTGCTGAATGGTGGGTCGAGGTTTGATCGGCGCCGCGCAAGATCCTACAGGGGATCGTGGATGCCAGGAGTCACTGCGCCTCACTCTTGCCACTGTCATACCGCGTATTGAACGCCTGCACGAAGGCGTTGCGCAGGATCTGCAGGAACGCCTGGAAGGCGCTGACGTCCTGTTTGTGCACACTGCCGCTGAGTTCGACGCGGGTGGCGAACTGGTTTTTGCGCTGGTTCTTGAGCACGGTTTCGCTGGCGCCGACCATGGCTTCCCAGATCGAGCGGAAGAAGCCCTTGTTCTTGTTCTCGACGTCTTGCTGCCAGTTGAAGATGTCGACGTCGCGCAGCAGGGGTTTGATGTAGCCGGACAGTTGGCCCTTGTTGGCCTGGGCTTCGATGACGATGTCGCCGCTGCCGGCGTTAAAGTCGAACTTGCCGTAGGCCGAGGCGAAATCGTTCAGGCGCTTGAGTTGCAGGCCGGTGGCGCGCAGCTTGAAGTCGAAGTTTTCGAAGTTGCTGAGAGGGTCGAAGGTGGCGCTGCTTTCAAGCGGTGCGTGGCCTTCGAGCAGCGCCTTGCCCTCGAAGCGGGCGTCGCGCTTGCCGGCAGCATCGACCACGTTGGTCAGGTTGTAGACGCTGGCGTTGACGTCGTCGGCCTGGATTTTCACCCGTGGCGTGGAATTGAAGTTGCTGAAGGTGATCTTGCCGTCCTGCACCCGCACCTCGTCCAGGGTGATGGGCAGGAGTTTGTTCAACTGGGCGCGCCAGTCGGTGCCGGCACCGGTCTGGGACTGCTGTTTGTCGGTGCCGCCGTCGACGAAGTTGAGTTCCGGGCTGATAAACGCAACCTGTGCCACGACGGCGTGGTCGTACCAGAGTGAGTGCCAGCTAACGGCCAGATCGATGACCGGCGCCTTGAGCAGGGGCACCGGGACCTTGCCGTCCGTCTTGACGATGCTCAGGCCGTTGATCTTGTATGCCCCGCGCCACAGGGCAAGGTCCACATCGGCGATGTGGCCGCGGTAGTCGCCCATGTCGGCCAGCTTGTCGTTGAGGTAGTTGCGCACCACGTAGGGCAGCGCGATGTGGATGGCGATCAACACGACGACGAGGCCCACGACTGTCCACAGTGGCCAGCTATAGCGACGTTTCATGGCAAGGCTCTCCGGTTGCCGACTGATGACTGCCTGATTTGTTGACTGTAGGCCACGTCACAGGTTCGCTGTGACTGGACGCAATATGTGCCCACGGCATACGCTTTGGGTTTTTCCCCACCTGCACAAGGACCCGGTCATGAGCCGTATTTACGCAGACAACGCCCACTCCATCGGCAATACGCCATTGGTGCAGATCAACCGCATCGCGCCACGCGGGGTCACCATCGTGGCCAAGATCGAGGGGCGTAATCCGGGGTATTCGGTCAAATGCCGGATCGGCGCAAGCATGATCTGGGACGCTGAAAGCCGTGGCAAACTCAAGCCGGGCATGACTATTGTCGAACCGACCTCGGGCAACACCGGGATCGGCCTTGCGTTCGTTGCCGCAGCGCGCGGTTACAAACTGGTGCTGACGATGCCGGCTTCCATGAGCATAGAGCGGCGCAAGGTGCTCAAGGCCCTCGGCGCGGAACTGGTGCTGACCGAGCCTGCCAAGGGCATGAAAGGCGCTATCGCCAAGGCCGAGGAACTGGTGGCCAGCGATCCGGCGAAATACTTCATGCCGGCGCAATTCGAGAACCCGGCCAACCCGGCCATCCACGAGAAGACCACCGGCCCGGAAATCTGGAACGACACCGATGGCGCCATCGACGTGCTTGTGGCGGGCGTGGGTACGGGCGGCACCATCACCGGTGTTTCGCGCTACATCAAGCACACCATGGGCAAGCCGATCCTGTCGGTGGCGGTGGAGCCGATGTCTTCGCCGATCATCACACAGGCCAAGGCCGGCCAGGAAATCACCCCAAGCCCCCACAAGATTCAGGGCATTGGCGCAGGTTTCATCCCCAAGAACCTTGATCTGGACATCGTCGACCGCGTCGAGCTGGTGAGCGAGGACGAAGCCAAGGCCATGGCGCTGCGGCTGATGCAGGAGGAGGGGATCCTGTGCGGCATCTCCTGTGGCGCCGCGATGCAGGCCGCCGTTCGCCTGGCCGAAAAGCCGGAGATGCAGGGCAAGACCATCGTGGTGATTCTGCCGGATTCGGGCGAGCGTTACCTGTCGAGCATGCTGTTCAGCGACCTGTTTACTGAACAGGAGCTGACCCAATAGTCGCCCGGACAGGCAACCTGGCTTTTTACCGGGCTTGCGAAGGCTTATAGTGGCCGCGCAAAACACTGCAGGAGCGATTGCGTTCGCTTCTGCAGGAAAAACGGTCACCCGGCTGTTCCAAGGAGAGATTCATGACCCTTTCATTCGCTGCCAAGGCGGCGATCCTGCTGCTGTTCCTGGGCAGCACGCTGTATGTGCATTTGCGTGGCAAGGCGCGTTTGCCGGTATTGCGCCAGTTCGTGAACCACTCTGCACTGTTCGCGCCGTACAACGCCTTGATGTACCTGTTCTCCAGCGTGCCGTCCAAACCCTATCTGGACCGCAGCAAGTTCCCTGAGCTCGATGTGCTCAAGGACAACTGGGAAGTCATTCGCGACGAAGCGATGCACCTGTTCGACGAGGGTTACATTCGTGCCGCTGCCAAGGACAACGACGCCGGTTTCGGCTCGTTCTTCAAGAAGGGCTGGAAGCGTTTCTATCTCAAGTGGTATGACAAGCCGCTGCCTTCGGCCGAAACCCTGTGCCCGAAAACCGTCGAGCTGGTCAGCCGTATCCCCAATGTGAAAGGCGCTATGTTCGCCTTGCTGCCAGGTGGCAGTCACCTCAACCCGCACCGCGATCCCTTTGCCGGCTCCCTGCGTTATCACCTGGGGCTTTCGACGCCCAACTCCGACGACTGCCGGATTTTCGTCGATGGCAAGGTCTACGCCTGGCGCGACGGCGAAGACGTGATGTTCGATGAAACCTACGTGCACTGGGTCAAGAACGAGACCGACGTGACCCGCGTGATTCTGTTCTGCGACATCGAGCGGCCGCTCTCCAATCGTTTCATGACCCGCGTCAACCGCAGCGTCAGTGCATTTCTGGGCCGCGCCACCGCGCCGCAGAACACCGATGACGAGCGCGTCGGCGGGATCAACCAGGCCTATGCCTTCAGCAAGCGTTTCAGCAATGCCTTCAGTGGCAAGGTCAAGCAGTTCAAGCGGGCCAATCCCAAGGCTTACCGCGTGCTGCGCCCGGTGCTGGCGGTGATCGTGCTGACCCTCCTGGGCTACTGGCTGTTCGGCTGACACAAACTGTTGCATCATCCACCGCGCGCTGGTTATATTCAGCGCCGGTGTCTTGAATCAAGTCGAAACACCCAACCCCCATTCCGAAGAAGATCAGCGCCATGCCTGCTTCCCGTCCACTGTTCGCGTTTGATGCCGCAGCCTTCGCTGTGGAGAAACCGTGTGGCGACCAGCAAGCGTTCTACATCACGCGCTATCCACCTCCATCCCCTGTGACCACTCCTGTTGTGTGCGCCGTTGTCGCACCGCCAGCCGTGGTTGTGCTTGGCTGATCGACTGCCCCCGCGCCGTCGAATCACGCTGCAAAGCCCAACAAAACGTTTGTGAATCCGGTTCTCGCCGGGTCCGTTTTTGTCTGAATCACAGGTGACTTCATGTTTGCCAACAAAGCCCTGGCCTCGATGGCCACGACTACGCTGTTCGTCCTGCTCTGGAGTAGCGGGGCCATCGTTTCCAAGTGGGGTTTGACCCACGCTTCTCCCTTTGCCTTCCTGCTGTTTCGTTTTCTGCTGGCGCTGGTGGCGCTGGCGATTCTGATCCCCACTCTGGGCTACAAGTTGCCCGCAACCCGGCAGTCGATGCGCTACGCCCTGGCGACCGGCGCGATTCTGCTGGGCGCCTATCAAATCTGCTACCTGCTGGCGCTGGACATGAAGGTGGCGCCTGGGGTGATGGCGACCATCATGGGCGTGCAGCCGATCCTCACGGCGGTGCTGGTCGAGCGCAGCCGTGCCTGGTCGCGGATGTTCGGTTTGTGCCTGGGGCTGGCCGGCCTGGTGCTGGTGGTGTTCCAGGGCATTGGCGACGGTGGCTCGCTGGCCGGGATGGCCTTTGGTGTGTTGGGCATGCTGGCCATGACCGGAGGCTCGATCATGCAGAAGCGCATCACCGATAACCCGCTGGGTACGCTGCCGGTCCAATACTTCGCCGGGACCCTGGTGTGTGCGGCATTCGTGCCGTTCCAGCCGTTTCACTTCGAGCACAGTTTCGGCTTCTACGTGCCGGTGTTGTACATGGGGCTTGTGGTGTCGGTGCTGGCGACCTTCCTGCTGTACCGGCTGATTGCCCAGGGCAACCTGGTGAACGTCACCAGCCTGTTCTACCTGGTGCCGGCGGTGACGGCGATCATGGATTACCTGATCTTCGGTAATCGCCTGGCCTTGTTGAGCCTGTTGGGGATGGTGTTGATCGTGGTGGGGCTGATTTTTGTGTTTCGTAAGGTGAAGTAGCCTCACGATCAAGCGCCGCTGACCCCGTAGCAGCACGGCTTGCCGGCGGGGGCGGTGTGTCTGTGACGAATGTTCTGTCTGACACACCGCTCCCGCCGGCAAGCCGTGCTGCTACGAGTGATTCGAGAGCGGTGTGTTACAACACAAACCTCGTCACCAACCCATTCAAATCCACGGCCAGTCGCGACAATTCCTGGCTGGCTGCCGAGGTCTGGGTCGCGCCCGCTGCGGTTTGCGTCGAGAGGTCGCGAATGCTCACCAGGCTGCGATCCACTTCCCGCGCCACCAGAGACTGCTGCTCCGCCGCGCTGGCGATCACCAGGTTGCGCTGGTTGATCTGCGAGATCGCCGCCGTGATCTTCTCCAGTGCCTGACCGGCGCCGCTCGCCCGTTGCAGGGTCTGCTCGGCTTGGTTCGCACTGTTCTGCATGGCCCCGACCGTGTCCTGAGTGCCAGTCTGGATGCTGCTGATCATCTGCTCGATTTCCTGGGTCGAATCCTGGGTGCGCTGCGCCAGTGAGCGAACCTCATCGGCGACCACCGCAAACCCGCGTCCCGCCTCGCCAGCCCGCGCCGCCTCGATTGCAGCGTTGAGCGCCAGCAGGTTGGTCTGCCCGGCGATGCCACGAATCACCTCCAGCACCTTGCTGATGTCCTGCGCCTGAGTGGCCAGGCCCTGGGCCTGCGCCGATGCGCTCATGACTTCTCCCACCAGCCCCTGAATCGACTCGATGGTCTGGGCGACCTGCAGATGGCCGTGCTGGCTGTCGGCATCGGACGCCCGTGAGGCCTCGGAGGTGGACACCGCATTACTCGCCACCTCATCCACCGCCGCGCTCATTTGCGTGACCGCCGTGGCGGCCAGTTCGATCTCGTCGTTCTGTGCCTGCAGGCTTCGGGTGCTTTGCTCCATCACCGAACTCATTTCTTCGGCGGCCGAAGCCAGTTGTTGCGACGATTCGCTGATGCCCTGAATGGTCGAGCGCAGGTTCTGTTGCATGGTCGACAGCGCCGCCAGCAGTTGTGCCGGCTCATCCTGACCTTCCTGGGTGATGCGCGCGGTGAGGTTGCCACCGGCGATGGTCTGCGCCACCTCCAGTGCCTGGCGGATGGGCTGGACGATACTGCGGGTCAGCAGCCAGGCCAGAATCAGGGTCAGGATCAAGGACGACACGATGATCGACGCGACGATCGTCCACGATCGCTCATACAGCTCGGTGGCGTCGCGGGCCGCAGTGTCCGCGCCTTGCTGGTTCAAAGTGATGAGGCCTTCCAGCGCTGCGTCCAGCTTTCTGCCGATGCCGGCCAGTTCGCTGTTGATGCGGGCGCCGGCCTGTTCGACTTGCCCGGCATCGATGCTGACGATGACGGCGTCCAGCACCCGCTGATAGTCAGTGAACAGATTCTGCACTTCGGAGAGCTGCGCCAGATCCTGCGGCTCGTTGGTCAGGGCCTTGTAGGCGCTGAGGTGACCGTTCCAGGCGCTGCGCTCTTCGGCGATCACGCCCTGGCTCTTGCGATGGCTGCCCGGATCATTGTTGGCGATCAGGCGCAGTGCCTCAATGCGAATGGTCATGACGTTGTCGGCGGCGTCGTGGATGGCTTCGATCTTGGGCATCCAGTTCTGCTCCAGGACTTCGGCACTGGCGCGCAACCACGACATCTTGGCCAGGCAGAACACGCCGACCACTGCCAACAGCAGGCCCACGACTCCAAAACCCAATCCCGCCCTGATCCCGATACGCATGTTTCTGATGAACATCTACAACTCCTTTGGCATTCGAATTTGAGGTTCTCCAAGCCTTTTTTTGTAGTTTTGTGCGAGGGCTCTCCAGCCTGTATATCAAATAGCTATCACATTGATAAAGGCGGGTTTTTTCGCGTGGGAGTGGGTTTTGAAGGGGGAGGAGGGGCTGAAATTCGCGGATGCAGATCTGTAACAAATCTGAGACACGCAGCCGGCCCCAGCAATCGCGGGAAGGTGAAGTGTTGGTTTTTGTTAAATGTTGACCGAACGGCCGTTCTGATTCTGACTAAACGGCCGAGTTAAAATAAATGTGTGGAAACATAATCGTGACCTGTAGGAGTGAGCTTGCTCGCGATGGGGGGCTGACAGATACATAGACGTGTCAGACAGGGCGCTATCGCGAGCAAGCTCACTCCTACAGGGGCTGCGTTGCTTCTAGTGTATCAATTCAGGCTCACATGCCGGCTCAACAACGCCCGCAACGCCGCTGGCTTCACCGGTTTTGCCAGATATTCCAGCCCCGCCGCATGGACCTGGGCCAGCAGTTCCGGGCGGCCATCGGCGCTGATGAGCACGCCGGGCACCGGCTCGCCCAGTTGCGTGCGCAGCCAGGCCATGACCTCCGTGCCGGTTTCGCCGTGGTCCAGGTGATAGTCCACCAGCGCCAGGTGCGGGCGGATGCCGTCGTCCAGCAGGGCCTGGCATTCCTCGCGGTTGCGCGCGGTCCAGACCTGACAGCCCCAGCGGCTCAACAGGCTGTTCATGCCTATCAGGATGCTGTCTTCGTTGTCGATGCACAGCACCTGCGTACCGTTGAGGGCTGCACGTTTGGGCTCGGCGCTGGGTTGCGGGGCGAGTGTCGGGGTTCGCGCCAGCGGCACGGTGACGCTGAACACACTGCCCTTGCCCGGCCATGAACGCACTTCAAGGCTGTGACCCAGGACGCGACACAGGCCATCGGCAATCGCCAGCCCCAGGCCCAGGCCCTTCTCGGCGCGGGTCTGGTGGCTGTCCAGGCGCTTGAACTCTTCGAAAATCACCTGGCGCTTGTCTTCGGGAATGCCCGGACCACGGTCCCACACTTCCAGGCTCAGATGCTGGCCCTTGCGTCGTACGCCCAGCAGGATCGGCCCCTTGGCGTAGCGGAAGGCGTTGGTCAGGAAGTTTTGCAGCACCCGGCGCAGCAGCTTCACGTCACTGGCGATGCGCAGGTTGCTGCCGCGCACCCGGAAGCTCAAACCCTGCTCCTGGGCCAGCGCCTTGAACTCGGCCCCCAGGGTGTCGAACAGGTTGCTGAGGGGAAAGGGCGCAATGGTCGGTGCGAACTTGCCGTTTTCCAGGCGGGAAATATCCAGCAGGTCGCTGATGAGGTCTTCGGCCGAACGCAGCGAACTGTCCAGATGGTGAATCAGCTTGCGCGCTTCATCCGGCACGTTGTCGTCGGTGTGCAGCAGGGCCGCGGAAAACAACCGCGCGGCGTTCATCGGCTGCATCAGGTCATGGCTGACGGCAGCGAGAAAGCGGGTTTTCGACTGGCTCGCCGCTTCGGCATGGGCCTTGGCTTCGGTCAGCGCCAGGTTCAGTTGCGACAGCTCGCGGGTGCGCTCGGCGACCCGCTGCTCAAGGCTTTCGTTGACGCCCTTGAGTGCCTGCTCGGCTTCACGGAACGCGGTGATGTCAGTGAAACTCATGACGAAGCCGCCGCCGGGCATCGGGTTGCCGATCAGCTCGATCACCCGGCCGTTGGGGAACAACCGTTCGGAGGTGTGGGCACGGCCCTGGCGCATCCAGTGCAGGCGCCGGGCCACATGCACCTGTGCCTCGCCGGGCCCCAGCAAACCGCGCTCGGCGTTGTAGCGGATGATGTCGGCGATGGGCCGCCCGACGCTGATGAGGCCATCCGGGTAGTTGAACAGTTCCAGATAGCGGTCGTTCCAGGCCACCAGCCGCAGGGACTGATCCACCACACTGATGCCCTGGGTGATGTTCTCGATGGCGCCTTGCAGCAGCGCCCGGTTGAACTGCAAGACTTCGGACGCTTCGTCGGCGATGCGCACCACATCTTCAAGCTGCATGTCGCGGCCTTCGATGGCGGCCTTGACCACTGCCCGGGTCGACGAGGCACCGAGCACGCCCGCCAATAGCCGTTCGGTGTGGGCGATCCATTCGCCGTTGGCGTTCTGGTTGGGGTTGAAGCCCTTGCCCTGGCGATAGGCGAAACGGATGAAACTCTGCTGCGCCCGCTCTTCACCGACAAAACGCGCCGAGAGCTTGAGCAAGTCCTCGATCTGCACCGCCAGCAGCGAGCGGCTATTGGACCTGGCTTGCAGTTCCTGGCCGATGAATCGCCCGGCCTGCCAATGCTCCGACACCCGCGTGCGGGACAGCAACGACACCCACGCGAACAGGATGAAGTTGCCCGCCATCGACAGCAGCACGCCTTGGGTCAGCGGGCTGATCGGCAGGTTGAACGGGTTGCTGTGCAGCCAGGCCAGCAGCGGAAAGCTGTTCAGCGACCAGCCCATGCTGTGGGCGGTCATGGGCAGTACCAGGGTGTAGAACCAGATGAACACGCCAGCCGCCAGGCCCGCGAACACCCCGCGGCGGTTGGCCTGCTTCCAGTACAGCGCGCCGATCATGGCCGGCGCCAGTTGCGTGATGGCGGCGAATGCCACCTGGCCGATGGTCGCCAGGCTCGCCGTCGAACCCAGCAGCCGATAGCTGACGTAGGCCAGCAGCAGAATGGCCACGATGCTGACCCGGCGCACTGAAAGCATCCAGTAACGGAACACCTCGAACGGGCGCTCGGCGGTCTTGCGGCGCAAGAGCCATGGCAGCAGCATGTCGTTGGAGACCATGGTCGACAGCGCCACACTGGCGACGATCACCATGCCGGTGGCCGCCGAGGCGCCACCGATGAACGCCAGCATCGCCAGCGCCGGGTGGGCGTGGGCCAGCGGCACGCTGATGACGAAGGAGTCGGGCAGTACCGAGCTTGGCAGCAGCATCTGCCCGGCCAGTGCGATGGGCACCACGAACAGCCCGGCCAGCAGCAGGTACATCGGGAACACCCACTTGGCCAGACGCAGGTCCTGGGGCTCGATGTTCTCGACCACCGTCACATGAAACTGCCGCGGCAGGCAAACGATGGCCATCATCGCCACGCCGGTCTGCACCACCATCGACGGCCAGTTGACCGTCTCTTTCCAGTACTCCTCAAGGCGCGGCGCCAGCATCGCCTGATTGAACAGATCGTCCACGCCGTCATACAGGCCGAAGGTCACGAAGATGCCCACCGCCATGAAGGCGAACAGCTTGACCAGTGACTCGAAGGCAATCGCCAGCACCATGCCGCGGTGGTGCTCGGTGGCGTCCAGGTTGCGCGTGCCGAACACGATGGTGAACAGCGCCAGCACCAGGGACACGATCAGCGCCGTGTCCTGGGCGCGGGTGCCGGTGGCGTCGGCCCCGGCGCCGATCAGGATGTTCACGCCCAACACGATACCCTTGAGTTGCAGGGCGATGTAGGGCAAGACGCCAATCAGGCAGATCAGCGCGACCACCACCGCCAGCGTCTGGGATTTGCCGTAGCGGGCGGCGATGAAGTCGGCAATCGAGGTGATGTTTTCCTGCTTGCTGATGAGCACCATTTTCTGCAGCACCCAGGGCGCCAGCAACAGCAGCAGGATCGGCCCCAGGTAGATCGGCAGGAATGACCACAACTGTTCTGCGGCCTGGCCGACGGCGCCAAAGAAAGTCCAACTGGTGCAGTACACCGCCAGCGACAGGCTGTACACCCAGGCACGCAGCCGAGGGGGCAGGGCGGCGCTGCGCCGGTCGCCGTAGAAGGCGATGGCGAACATGATGGCCATATAGGCCAGGGCGACGGCGGCGATCAGTCCGCTGGACAGCGACATGGGGAACTCCAGACTCAAGCAAATAACGTTTCAGCGGCGATCCATCCCCGCCCGGACAGTCTCGCACGCCCGCTGGCGTTCGTCTGTCTCGACCAAGGTCTGAGCGGCAGGGTGTCGCAGGCGGATACATCGGCCCTGTAGGAGTGAGCTTGCTCGCGATGGCGGTTTGTCTAATACATCTTCATACCTGACACAGCGCAATCGCGAGCAAGCTCACTCCTACAGGTCCGCGGTGATCGAGAGTTATCTGTATATCTATAAAATCTATTGGGCATAGAGAAATTACCCGCTTAGTAGATATGCACCCCGGACGTACCATGAATCCCACCTCACACGAGGACAGGAGACCTTCATGACCTACGCCACTTTCACCCCCGGCAAGCCTTTCAGCCAACTGAGCCACCCCCGGGAAGTCATTCGCCAGTTCACCCCGGACTGGTTCGCCGCCACCATGGGCACCGGGATTCTCTCGGCCGTCCTGACGCAACTCCCGGTGCAGATTCCCGGCCTGTTCCAGCTGGCCGAAGCGCTGTGGATGCTCAACATCGTGATGTTCGTGACCTTTGCGCTGCTCTACATCGCGCGCTGGGTGATGTTTTTCGAGCAGGCGCGCAGGGTGTTCGGGCATTCCACGGTGTCGATGTTCTTCGGCACCATTCCCATGGGCATGGCGACCATCATCAATGGCCTGTTCACCTTTGGCCTGCCGCGTTGGGGCGATGGCGTGCTGCCGCTGGCTGAAGCGCTGTGGTGGCTGGATGTGGCGATGTCGCTGGCCTGTGGCGCGCTGATCCCGTTCATGATGTTCACCCGCCAGGAACACCGCATCGATCAGATGACCGCAGTCTGGCTGTTGCCGGTGGTGGCGGCGGAGGTTGCGGCGGTCAGTGGCGCGCTGCTGGCGCCGCATCTGGCGAGCAGCCACAGCCAGTTCAGCGTGCTGATTACCAGCTATGTGCTGTGGGCGCTGTCGGTGCCGGTGGCGTTCAGCATCCTGACCATCCTGCTGTTGCGCATGGCCCTGCACAAATTGCCCCACGAAAGCATGGCGTCGTCGAGCTGGCTGGCGCTGGGGCCGATCAGCACCGGCGCCTATGGCCTGATCGTGCTGGGCGCCGACTCGCCCGCCATCTTTGCGGCCAATGGCCTGCCGGGTGTGGGCGAGATTGCCGCGGGCCTGGGGCTGCTGGCCGGGATCATCCTGTGGGGCGTGGGGGTGTGGTGGCTGTTGATGGCGACGCTGATCACCGCGCGCTACCTGCGCAACGGCATGCCGTTCAACCTGGGGTGGTGGGGGTTCACCTTTCCCATCGGGGTCTTCGCCCTGACCACCCTCAAGCTGGGCGCCTTGCTGCACCTGGGATTTTTCTCGGCATTCGGTACGCTGCTGGTGGCGGGTCTTGCGGCGCTGTGGCTGATCATCATGCGGCGCACGGTGATCGGTGCCTATCGTGGCGAGCTGTTCGTTTCGCCCTGTATCGCAGGCTTGAAACCATGATCCCTGACGCTATCGACAATTAACGGTTGAACGTCTTCAATGTGGCTCGGATTGGTTCGCTGGCGTTCCAATCCTGTAAGCCGATTCCGGCGCCACTCAGGATCGAGATCGATGAGTCAGTCGCAGTTCAGTCTGTTGGGTAAGCGGCGCTTCCTGCCGTTTTTCGTGACGCAGTCCCTCGGGGCCTTCAACGACAACATCTTCAAGCAGTCGCTGATCCTCGCCATCCTCTACAAGCTGGCCATCGACGGCGACCGGTCGATCTACGTCAACCTCTGCGCCTTGCTGTTCATCCTGCCATTTTTCCTGTTTTCGGCGCTGGCCGGGCAGTTCGGCGAAAAATACCCCAAGGATCGCCTGATCCGCATGATCAAGGTACTGGAGATCGCCATCATGGTGGTCGGCGCCGTGGGCTTTCTGTTCGATCACCTGTCGCTGATGCTGGCGGCGTTGTTCGCCATGGGCACCCACTCGGCGCTGTTCGGGCCGGTCAAATACTCGATCCTGCCGCAGCACCTGCATGAGAATGAGCTGGTGGGTGGCAACGGCCTGGTGGAGATGGGCACCTTTCTGGCGATCCTGGCCGGCACCATCGGCGCCGGGATCATGATGTCCACGACCCACTACGCGCCCGTGGTGTCGGTGGCCATGGTCAGCATCGCCTGTCTGGGTTACCTGGCCAGTCGCGGCATTCCTCCGGCGCCTGCGGCGAGCCCGGAGATGCGCCTGAACTGGAACATCTTCAGCGAGTCCTGGGCCACGCTCAAACTCGGCCTGGGGCAGACCAAGGCGGTGTCGCGCTCCATCGTCGGCAACTCGTGGTTCTGGTTCGTCGGTGCGATTTACCTGACCCAGATCCCGGCCTACGCCAAGGAATTCCTCTACGGCGATGAAACCGTCGTCACGCTGATTCTCACCGTGTTTTCCATCGGCATCGCCGCAGGTTCGATGCTGTGCGAGCGGTTGTCGGGGCGCAAGGTGGAAATCGGCCTGGTGCCATTCGGTTCGATGGGCCTGACAGTGTTCGGCCTGTTGCTGTGGTGGCATTCCGGAAACTTCCCGCAGAACGTCCAGGTCAACGACTGGCTGGCGATTCTGGGCTACGGCCAGGCGTGGTGGGTGTTGCTGGACATTCTGGGCATCGGGATCTTTGGCGGCTTTTACATCGTGCCGCTGTATGCGTTGATCCAGTCCCGCACGCCGGAGAAAGAGCGCTCGCGGGTCATTGCCTCGAACAACATCCTTAACGCGCTGTTCATGGTGGTGTCGGCGATTGTGTCGATCATTTTCCTGAGCGTCGTCAAGCTGTCGATCCCGCAACTGTTTCTCGTGGTGTCGCTGATGAACATCGCGGTCAACACCTACATCTTCAAGATCGTCCCGGAATTCACCATGCGTTTCATGATCTGGCTGCTCAGCCATTCCATGTACCGCGTCGAGCACCGTGATCTGGAGCAGATCCCAGAGGAGGGCGCGGCGCTGCTGGTGTGCAACCATGTGTCGTTCGTCGATGCGCTGCTGATTGCAGGCTCGGTGCGTCGGCCGATCCGGTTCGTCATGTATTACAAGATCTTCAACATCCCGGTGCTCAACTTCATTTTCCGCACCGCCGGTGCGATCCCGATTGCCGGGCGTGGCGAGGATCTGCTGATCTACGACCAGGCATTCAAGCGCATTGCCGAGTATTTAAAGGAAGGTGAGCTGGTGTGCATCTTCCCAGAAGGGAAATTGACCACCAACGGCGAGATCGACGAGTTCAAGGGCGGCATGACCCGCGTGCTGGAGGAGACGAATGTGCCAGTGATTCCGCTGGCGTTGCAGGGGTTGTGGGGCAGCTTTTTCAGCCGCGATCCGGACAAGGGCGTGTTTCGCCGCTTGTGGTCGCGGGTGACCCTGGTGGCGGGACCTGCATTGGCGGGCGATCAATCAGAGCCCGCGCTGGTGCGCGAGCGGGTGGCGCAGTTGCGTGGGGAGATGCGCTAACCCCCCCCCTTCCGTAGCAGCACGGCTTGCCGGCGGGGGCGGAGTATCAGTGACGAATGTATCGTTTGACACACCGCCCCCGCCGGCAAGCCGTGCTGCTACGAAAGCGTTATTCGGTGGCGGTTTCGCCGGCAGGCTCCGGCTCCATCTTGCGGAAATACGTCGAAAGCAACGCGCCGCTGATGTTGTGCCACACGCTGAACAGCGCACTCAGCACGGCCGCAAGTGGCGAGAAGTGCGCGCTGGCCAGGGCGGCGCCCAGCCCCGAGTTCTGCATGCCGACCTCCAGCGACAGCGACTTGCGCTGCGCCAGTGGCAGTTTGAACAGCTTGCCGGTGAAGTAACCCAGCAGGAAGCCGAAGCTGTTGTGCAGGATCACCACGGCCATGATCAACAGGCCCGATTCTGCGATCTTCGCCTGGCTGGCCGCGACCACCGCACAGACGATCATCACGATACTCACCACCGAAATCAGCGGCAGCACCTCGACGGCGAACTGCACCCTGGCGCCGAGCAGGCGTTGGGCAACGACCCCGAGCACGATCGGCAGCATCACCAGTTGCAGGATCGACCAGAACATTTCCATGAAGGACACCGGCAGCCAGGCAGAGGCCAGCAGCCAGATCAGCGCAGGGGTCAGCAGCGGGGCGAGGAGGGTGGTGACGGCGGCGATGGCCACCGACAGCGCCAGATCACCCTTGGCCAGCCAGGTCATGACGTTGGACGAAGTGCCGCTTGGGCAGCAGCCGACCAGGATCACACCCACGGCGATTTCCGCCGGCAGGTGAAACACCTGGCACAACAGCCACGCCACACCCGGCATGATCACGAAATGCGCGACCACACCCAGGGCCACACGCCACGGATGGCGCACGACCTCGGAAAAATCTTCAAGCTTGAGCGTCAGGCCCATGCCGAACATGACCAGGCCCAACAAAGGCACGATCAGGGTCTTGAGGCTGATGAACCAGCTGGGGAACAGAAACGCCAGCACGGCGAACAACAGCACCCAGTATGCAAAGGTATTACCGACAAAACGACTCAATGCAGCCAGGGCACGCATGGCTTGCTCCTTTTATTGTTTTCCTGAGGGAAGACACGGACCCGTAGCAGCACGGCTTGCCGGCGGGGGCGGCGTGTCTGTGACGAATATACCGTCTGACACACCGCCCCGCCGGCAAGCCGTGCTGCTACGGGAGCGGAGGGGTGAATCAGATCCCCTGCGGAATCTCTTCACCGCCCAGGGCGTTGAACAGGTCCGGCAGGAAGTCGCCGAAGGTCAGCATCATCAGGGTGAAGCTGGCGTCCTGCTGGCCCAGGGCATCGTCGCCGCCGTCCTGTTCGGCCTGATCCTGCAACAGGTCTTCGAACTTCAGGCGCTTGACGCCCAGTTTGTCGTCCAGCACGAAGGACAGCTTGTCCTGCCAGGCCAGCGACAGTTGAGTCACGACCTTGCCGGTGCTCAGGTGCAGCTGGATTTCGTCGCTGGTCAGGTCCTGACGCTTGCATTTGACGATGCCGCCGTCTTCGTGGGTGTCGCGCAGTTCGCACTCGTCCAGCACAAAGAAGTTCTCGGCAGTCTCGCCGCTCTTGACCCAGTCGGTCATGACGGCGGTCGGTGCGGTCTTCACGGTCACCGGACGAACCGGCAGCGAGCCAACCACTTCACGCAGGGTCGAGAGCAGGTCTTCGGCGCGTTTCGGGCTGGAGGCGTTGACCAGAATGACGCCTTGTTTAGGGGCGATGGCGGCGAAGGTCATCGAGCGACGGATGAACGCGCGCGGCAGGAAGGCCTGGATGATTTCATCCTTGAGCTGGTCGCGTTCCTTCTTGTAGACCTTGCGCATCTGCTCGGTCTCGATCTCTTCGACTTTCTCTTTAAGTGCATCGTTGACCACGCTGCCCGGCAGGATGCGTTCTTCCTTGCGCGCGCTGATCAGCATGAAATCGCCACTGACGTGCACCAGTGGCGCGTCTTCGCCCTTGCCGAACGGGGCGATGAAACCGTAAGTGGTCAACTCCTGGCTGGCACAAGCACGTGCAGGCTTGGTCGCCAATGCGGTTTCCAGCGCCTCTGCGTCAAATGGCAGGTCCTGGGTCAGGCGGTACACAAGCAGGTTTTTGAACCACATGGGGTACATCTCTCCTTTATACAAAGGGGGGCATTATTCGCTGCCGGGCCCTCGCGGCCAACCCTGATGTAACCCTTTGGTTGGATTATAAAAATTTTTTAAAAAAGTGCTTGCCAGAGGTTGGATCGCTCCGTAGAATGCGCGCCACACCGAGAGACAAGGGTGATTAGCTCAGCCGGGAGAGCATCTGCCTTACAAGCAGAGGGTCGGCGGTTCGATCCCGTCATCACCCACCACTCGTTGAAAGGTGTTACGCGCAGCGGTAGTTCAGTCGGTTAGAATACCGGCCTGTCACGCCGGGGGTCGCGGGTTCGAGTCCCGTCCGCTGCGCCATATTGAGTTACGAGGCCCTTGAACTCCTCGTAACGACAGAGAAAGCGACCTTAGGGTCGCTTTTTTTGTGCCTGCGATTTGGTCAACGCCAGGTTTGCAGAAGCCGGCATGCCGGCCCCTGCCATGTCGGCTGGTCAGCCCACGGTAATGGTTGGCAGTTCAGCCAGACTCACCGTCTGCTCTTTGCGCGGCGCCAGAATCTCCGCTTCGCCTTCCACCACCAGATCACCGTTCTGATTGAACACGTTGGTGGCGATGCGCACCTTGAATTTCGGCAGTTTTTCGAGGATTTCCAGGCGTACGGTCAGGGTGTCACCGATTTTTACCGGCTTCTGGAAGCTCATCTGCTGACCCAGGTAGATGGTACCCGGCCCAGGCAACTCGCAAGCGACCGCTGCGCTGATCAGCGCGCCACTGAACATGCCGTGGGCGATGCGATCCTTGAACATGGTCTTTGACGCAAACTCCTGGTCCAGATGCACCGGGTTGCGGTCGCCGGACATTTCGGCGAATAGCTGGATGTGGCGCTCTTCGACGGTCTTGGTGTATTCGGCTTTCTGGCCGACTTCAAGGGCTTCGTAGGGCGTATTGGTGACTTGAGACATGTTGCGGTCCTGTGACGTTATAGGGAAATAAGCGGCTTTAACCTGAGCGGTCATTCGCTGCGCCGGGGTCTTGGCCGTGCCAGCGCGTCCTCGAGCCAGGCGAGTAAATCACGAGTGACTTCCTCACGGTGGGTCTCATTGAAGACTTCATGCCGCGCTTGCGGATAGATCTTCAGCGTGACGGACTGATGATCGGTGCCGGTCAAGGCGTCTGCCAGATCCTTGAGACGCTTGCCTTCACTCACCGGATCACATTCGCCGCCCATAATCAGGATCGGCAGGCTCTTGTCGATCTGCGAGAGGTTGGAGGTCTTGCTGATCTGCTGCAAGCCACCGAGCATGTCCAGCCAGAACTGGTTGGTGCAGCGAAACCCGCAGAGCGGGTCCTTGACGTACTTGTCGACTTCTTCGGGATCGCGGCTGAGCCAGTCGAATGGCGTGCGAACCGGCTTGAACCTGTTGTTGAACGAGCCAAATGACAGGTATTCGATCAGCGCACTGCGCCCGGTAGCCCCTTGACGCCAGCGCTCCATGCGCGCCACCACGGCGGCGCTTCGATAAAGTGAAACCGGCTGGAAATTCGAACCGCTGAGCACCGCGCCCTGCACGCTGGCGCTGTGGTGCAGCAGATAGGCCTGGGCAATGTAGCTGCCCATGCTGTGGCCCAGCACGAAAACCGGCGCCCCGGGATGACGCTGGGTCGCGCAGGCCTGCAGGATCGCCAGGTCACCCACCACCTTGTTCCAGCCATCCTGGTCGGCGTAGTGGCCCAGGACGCCATTGGCTGCGGTGCGGCCATGGCCGCGCTGGTCGTGGGCATACAGGGCAAAGCCGACTTCGGCCAGCGCTGCGCCCAGGCGCTCATAGCGCCCACTGTGTTCGGCCATCCCGTGTGACAGCACCACCACCGCCCTGGGGCCTGTCATTGGCAGCCAGGCGTTGACGTACAGGCGATTGTGATCACTGGTGTCCAGCCAAAAGGCATCGTGTTTCATGGCGTTTCCTTACGTGGTATCGAATGACCTTGTAAAAAATTGTCTCGAATTAGCGCGCTGACACTCATCTAGAACCAGTGTATAGCTCTTGCCAGATGGCATGCCGTTCACCCACAAGATTCACGACGCTGATGACGATTTGCCTTCTGTGCGCCAACTGCTAACGTCCGGCAGCAACGGCATTCTCAGGTAAGAGGATAAAAACAACATGCAACCTGATTTCTGGAACGACAAACGCCCGGCCGGGGTTCTCCCCGATGTGGACCTTGCGGCATACAAATCTGTGGTGGAGGTCTTCGAGCTCAGTTGCAGGAAGTTCGCCGATCGCCCGGCCTACAGCAACATGGGCGTGACCCTCAGCTATGCCGAGCTCGAGCGCCAGTCGGCGGCGTTCGCCGGTTACCTGCAGCAGCGCACCGATCTCAAGCCCGGTGATCGCATCGCCGTGCAGATGCCCAACCTGATCCAGTACCCCATCGCCGTGTTCGGCGCCATGCGCGCCGGGTTGATCGTGGTCAACACCAACCCGCTGTACACCGCCCGCGAGATGCGTCACCAGTTCAAGGATTCCGGTGCCCGCGCGCTGGTTTACCTGAATGTGTTCGGCAAGAACGTCCAGGAAGTGCTGCCCGACACCGACATCCAGTACCTGATCGAAGTGAAAATGGGTGACATGCAGTCCCCGGCCAAGGGCTGGCTGGTCAACACGGTCGTGGAAAAGGTCAAGAAACTCGTCCCGGAATATCACCTGCCCCAGGCGGTGCCGTTCAAGAGCGTCCTCAAGCAGGGGCGCGGCGTGCAGTTGCAGCCGGTGGCGCTGGATCTGGAAGACATCGCGGTGCTGCAATACACCGGCGGCACCACCGGCTCGCCCAAGGGTGCGATGCTGACCCACGGCAACCTGGTGGCGAACATGCAGCAGGTTTACGCCTGCATGTTGCAGCACGGGCCGGACGGTAGCCCGATCTTCAAGCAGGGCGGCGAGATCATGGTCGCGCCGCTGCCGATGTATCACATCTACGCTTTCACCTGTAACTGCATGTGCATGATGGTCAGCGGCAACCACAACCTGCTCATCACAAACCCTCGGGACATCGGCGGCTTCATCAAGGAGCTGAAGAAGTGGAAGTTCTCGGCGATGGTCGGGCTCAACACCCTGTTCGTGGCGCTGATGGATCATCCGGAGTTCAAAAGCCTGGACTTCTCCAGCCTGCGCCTGACCAACTCGGGTGGCACGGCGCTGGTCAAATCCACCGCCGAGCGCTGGCTCAAGCTGACCGGCTGCCCCATCGTCGAGGGCTACGGCCTGACTGAAACCGCGCCGGTGGCCACGGCCAACCCCTATGGTGACAAGTCGAAACTGGGCACCGTCGGCATGCCGGTACCGGGGACCACAGCCAAAGTCATCAGTGACGACGGCGCCGAATTGCCATTGGGCGAGCGGGGCGAGCTGTGCCTGAAAGGGCCGCAGATCATGCTCGGCTACTGGCACCGCCCGGAGGCCACCGCTGAAGTGCTGGACAGCGAGGGTTGGCTCAAGACCGGTGATATCGCGGTGATCGACCCGGACGGTTTCATCCGCATCGTCGACCGCAAGAAAGACATGATCATCGTCTCCGGCTTCAACGTGTACCCCAACGAGGTGGAAGACGTGGTGTCGCGCCATCCGAAGGTCGCCAATTGCGCGGTGATCGGCGTGCCGGACGAGCGTTCCGGTGAAGCGGTCAAGCTGTTCGTCGTGCCTCGGGAGGCCAGTCTCACCGTTGAGGAGCTCAAGGCGTACTGCAAGGAGAACTTCACCGGCTACAAGATTCCCAAGCAGATTGTGTTGCGCGAATCGTTGCCCATGACGCCGGTGGGCAAGATCCTGAGGCGAGAGCTACGCGATATCGCCTGAGCCAGCTATATAAAGAAGCGGCGTGTTGAAAAACACGCCGTTTTTTATTGAGGCTGGCAGTACCTGTAGGAGTGAGCTTGCTCGCGATTACGTCGCCAAATTCAACATCGATGGCACAGACACGCCGTCATCGCGAGCAAGCTCACTCCTACAAGATTTGTGGAATTCTGGTGTTTAGGTTCATTGCTCTAAACGTGACTTAAACATATTCAAGAGTCATGTTTATGACTGTAGGGGCCACTATTGGCTCTAGTCGGCCTCAGACAAAGCTGCTACGCTCGGCCCGCTTTTTGTTCAGTCGATAAGCAAAAAGCAGTTGCTACGAATTCCAAACACAAGAAATCATCGCACAAAGCGGTGTGTAGAAACGTCGTCGCTGAGGAGTCGGCTTCCATGATAGAAAACTTCTGGAAGGATAAATATCCGTCTGGTATCGCTGCCGATATCGACCCGGACGAATATCCAAACGTTCAGGCGGTATTGAAACAGTCCTGCGAGCGTTTCGCCAACAAACCTGCGTTCAGCAACCTGGGCAAGACACTCACCTATGGTGAGATGTACGAGTTGTCCGGGGCGTTTGCCGCTTACCTGCAGCAGCACACCGACCTGCAGCCGGGCGACCGCATCGCCGTGCAGCTGCCCAACGTGCTGCAATACCCGATTGCCGTGTTCGGTGCCATTCGCGCCGGCCTGATCGTGGTCAACACCAACCCGCTGTACACCGCGCGGGAAATGGAACACCAGTTCAATGACTCCGGTGCCAAGGCGCTGGTGTGCCTGGCGAACATGGCCCACCTGGCCGAGAAGGTCGTGCCTAAAACGGGCGTCAAGCACGTCATCGTCACCGAAGTCGCAGACCTGTTGCCGCCGCTCAAGCGCCTGCTGGTCAACAGCGTCATCAAGTACGTGAAGAAGATGGTGCCGCCGTTTCATCTGCCGCGGGCCGTCAAGTTCAACGACGTGCTGGCCATGGGGCAGGGCAAGGCGGTGCAGGACGTCTCGCCGAAAAGCAGCGACGTTGCCGTGCTGCAATACACCGGCGGCACCACGGGCGTTGCCAAGGGCGCGATGCTGACCCACCGCAACCTGATCGCCAACATGCTGCAATGCAAGGCGTTGATGGGCTCCAACCTCAATGAAGGCTGCGAGATCCTTATCACCCCGCTGCCGCTGTACCACATCTACGCGTTCACCTTTCACTGCATGTCGATGATGCTGATCGGCAACCACAATATCCTGATCAGCAACCCGCGCGACCTGTCGGCAATGGTCAAAGAGTTGTCGAAGTGGAAGTTCAGCGGTTTCGTCGGCCTCAACACGCTGTTCGTGGCGCTGTGCAACAACGCCGATTTCCGTAACCTGGATTTCTCGGCGCTGAAAGTCACCCTGTCCGGCGGCATGGCCCTGCAACAGGCGGCTGCCGAGCGCTGGAAGGAAGTCACCGGCTGTTCGATCTGTGAAGGTTACGGCATGACCGAAACCAGCCCCGTGGCCACGGTCAACCCGATCCAGAAGATCCAGATGGGCACCATCGGCATTCCGGTGCCGTCGACTCTGTGCAAGACCGTCAACGACGCCGGCGAAGAACTGCCGCTGGGCGAAGTGGGCGAGCTGTGCGTCAAGGGCCCGCAAGTGATGAAAGGCTACTGGCAGCGCCAGGAAGCCACCGACGAAATGCTCGACGCCGAAGGCTGGCTCAAGACCGGCGACATCGCGGTGATTCAGCCCGATGGCTACATGCGTATCGTCGACCGCAAGAAGGACATGATTCTGGTGTCCGGCTTCAACGTCTACCCCAATGAACTGGAAGACGTACTCGCGACCCTGCCGGGCGTGCTGCAATGCGCAGCCATTGGCGTGCCGGATGAAAAATCGGGCGAGGCGATCAAGATCTTCGTGGTGGTCAAGCCGGGCGCGACCCTGACCAAGGAACAGGTGATGGAGCACATGCGCGCCAACGTCACCGCCTACAAGGTGCCACGCAGCGTGGAATTCCGCGATGCATTGCCGACCACCAACGTCGGCAAGATCCTGCGCCGCGAGTTGCGTGATGAAGAGCTGAAGAAGCTGGCGCTGAAAAAACCGGCTTGATTCATCGCAACACCCACAAACCCCGCCTTCGTGCGGGGTTTGTTGTTTAGAACCCGACACGGTCCTGTAGGAGTGAGCTTGCTCGCGAGGCGGAGTGTCAGGTGCACCGCCATCGCGAGCAAGCTCACTCCTACAGGATTCATGGCGTGACCAATGCGATGTGTATTCCGCGCAATTGTAGGAGCGCGCTTGCCCGCGACCGCGGTGTCCCTGATACACATTTGCCGACTGACACGCCGCCGTCGCGGGCAAGCGCGCTCCTACAGGGTTCGTGTCGCGCCAAACATCGATGGCTCTTCACCGGCAATGTGTCGTCCGCGAGCAAATCTGCGACAATCCGCGCCCTGAATTCAGACAGAAAAGACTTCGCGCCCTGATGACCGACGAATCGACCTCCATCGACCAACTGTTCAAGAACCTCGACCACGCGATGACCAGTGACCGTCATCGCCTGCGTCGCCAGTTGCACGAACTGCGCAAGAAGCCAGACGAGGCGAAGCTTGCGCAGTGGGTCGAGCGTGTCCAGGCGTCGTGCGCGCAAGTGGTCAGCCGTCAGCAGAGCGTGCCGGCGATCCGCTATGACGACAACCTGCCCATCGCCGCCAAGCGCGACGAGATCAAGGCTGCGCTGCTCAAGCACCAGGTGTTGATCATCGCCGGCGAAACCGGCTCGGGCAAAACCACCCAGTTGCCGAAGATCTGCCTGGAAATCGGCCGCGGTCAGCACGGCCTGATCGGCCACACCCAGCCTCGACGGATCGCCGCGCGCAGTGTCGCCAGCCGTGTCGCCGAAGAGATCGGCACCCCGCTGGGCGCGCTGGTCGGCTATCAGGTGCGGTTCGAGGACCAGAGCGACAGCAACACCCTGATCAAGCTGATGACCGACGGCATCCTGCTGGCCGAAACCCAGCACGACCGTTTCCTGGAACGCTACGACACGATCATCGTCGACGAAGCCCACGAACGCAGCCTGAACATCGACTTCCTGCTGGGCTTCCTGAAGACCTTGCTGCCTCGCCGCCCGGACCTGAAAGTCATCATCACCTCGGCGACTATCGACCTTGAGCGCTTCTCGGAGCATTTCGACAAGGCGCCGATCATCGAAGTCTCGGGCCGGACCTTTCCTGTGGAAACCTGGTATCGCCCGATGACCGCCGAGCAGGACGAAGAGGGCAACAGCGTCGAGGAAGACCTGACCGTCGATCAGGCGATCCTCGCCACACTGGACGAGTTGGCTGCATTCGAACGCAGCGAGCGCAAATCCCCGGGTGACGTGCTGGTGTTCCTGCCGGGCGAGCGGGAGATTCGCGATGCCGCCGAGGTGCTGCGCAAGGCCCAGCTCAAACACACCGAAATCCTGCCGCTCTATGCGCGTCTAACTCCGGCCGAGCAGCAGAAGATCTTCCAGTCCCATCCCGGGCGCCGTGTGGTGCTGGCGACCAACGTCGCGGAAACCTCGCTGACGGTGCCGGGCATTCGCTACGTGATCGACACCGGCACCGCGCGCATCAGCCGCTACAGCTATCGGGCCAAGGTTCAGCGCCTGCCCATCGAGGCGATTTCCCAGGCCAGCGCCAATCAGCGCAAGGGCCGTTGCGGCCGGGTCGAGCCGGGGTTGTGCGTGCGGCTGTACAGTGAAGAGGATTTCCTCTCGCGCCCTGAATTCACCGATCCTGAGATCCTGCGCACCAACCTGGCGGCGGTTATCCTGCAGATGCTGCACCTGCGCCTGGGGCAGATCACCGATTTCCCGTTCATCGAGCCGCCAGACGGCAAGGCCATCAGCGACGGTTTCAACCTGTTGCAGGAGCTGTCGGCGGTCTCCCGCGAGAACCAGTTGACGCCTCTGGGCCGTCAACTGGCGCGCCTGCCGGTCGACCCGCGCATGGGCCGCATGCTGCTGGAAGCCGCAAAACAGGGCAGCTTGCAGGAAGTGCTGATCGTCGCGAGCGCCATGTCGATCCAGGACCCGCGCGAGCGTCCGCCGGAGCGTCAGCAGGCCGCCGACCAGGCCCACGCACAGTGGAAGGATCAGGATTCGGACTTCGCCGGGCTGGTCAATCTCTGGCGTGGCTTCGAGGAACAACGCCAGGCGTTGACCGCAAGCCCGCTGCGCAACTGGTGCCGGCGCAACTTCCTCAATTACCTGCGTCTGCGCGAATGGCGTGATTCCCATCGCCAGCTCAGCCTGATCTGTCGTGAGCTGCAATTGACGGTCAACAAGGAGCCGGCTGACTTCCCCAAATTCCACAAGGCGGTGCTTTCGGGCTTGCTGAGCCAGATCGGCCAGAAAACCGAAGAAGGCGACTACCTTGGTGCCCGTCAGCGCCGCTTCTGGGTGCACCCGTCTTCTGGGCTGGGCAGAAAACGCCCGCAATGGATCATGGCCGCAGAACTTGTGGAAACCACCAAGCTGTACGCGCGAATGGTGGCCAAGATCGAGCCGGACTGGATTGAGCCGCTGGCGGGCCATCTGCTCAAGAAGAATCACTTCGAACCGCACTGGGAGAAGAAGCGCGGCCAGGTCGTGGCCTTCGAGCAGATCACCTTGTTTGGCCTGATCGTGGTCGGGCGCCGGCCTGTGCACTTCGGGCCGATCGATCCGGTGGTGTCCCGCGAGTTCTTCATTCGCGAAGGCCTGGTGCGCGGCGAGATCCAGTCCAAAGCCAAGTGCCTGAGCGCCAACACCAAGCTGCTGGAACAGCTCGACGAACTGGAAGCCAAGGCCCGTCGGCGCGACATTCTGGCGGATGAGGAAACCCTGTTCGCCTTCTATGACGAGCGCCTGCCGCCCGAAATCCACCAGACCGCGACGTTCGATGCCTGGTACCGGATGGAGAGCCAGAAAAATCCGCAACTGCTCATCATGCGCGAAGAGGACGTGCTGGCCCGCGAAGCCAGTGAAGTCACCGCCAACCTGTACCCGGACACCCTGCGCCTGGGCGATTTGACCCTGCCGCTGAGCTACCACTTCGAGCCCAATCACCCGCGTGACGGGGTTACCCTGCGCGTACCGGCGCCGCTGTTGTTGTCGCTGCCGGCCGAGCGCCTGGAGTGGCTGGTGCCAGGCTTGCTGGAAACCAAGTGCGTGGCGCTGGTGCGCAACCTGCCCAAGGCGCTGCGCAAGAACTTCGTGCCGGTGCCGGATTTCGTCAAGGCGGCGCTGCAACGCATGGTCTTTGCCGAAGGCTCGCTGCCCCAGGCGCTGGGCCGTGAACTGCTGCGCATGACCGGCGCCCGCGTGCCGGACGAGGCCTGGGCCGAAGCCGCCCAGCAGGTGGAAAGCCACCTGAAGATGAACCTGGAAGTGGTCGACGCCAACGGCAAGTTCCTCGGCGAAGGCCGCGATCTGGACGAGCTGACCGCACGCTTCGCCGAAGCCGGGCAGGCCGCGCTGGCCGTGCCGCAAACGGCGAAAAGCCAGCAGCCGGTAGAGGCCAAGGGCTTCGCGGCGGTGGCCGAGAAGACCCAGCAGAAGATCGCCGGGCTTTCCATGACGGTCTACCCGGCGCTGGTGGAAGAGGGCGGCGCGGTCAAGGAAGGGCGTTTCTCGACCGCGGCCGAAGCCGAGTACCAACACCGCCGCGCCTTGCAGCGCCTGTTGCTGCAACAGTTGGCCGAACCTGCGAAATTCCTGCGCAGCAAACTGCCGGGGCAGACCGAGCTTGCTCTGTTGTACCGCGACATGGGCCGGGTCGATGCCTTGATCGAAGACATTCTGCTGGCAAGCCTGGACACCTGCATTCTCGAAGGCGAAGCCACCTTGCCGCGGGATGGTGCGGGGCTGATGTCGCTGGCCGAACGCAAGCGCGGCAGCCTCACCGAACACGCCGAGCGCCTGGCGCGGCTGACGCTGGAGATTCTCAAGCTCTGGCATGGCCTGCAAAAGCGCTTCAAGGGCAAGATCGACCTGGCACAGGCGGTGGCCTTGAACGACATCAAGGCGCAGCTTGGCAAACTGGTGTACCCGGGTTTCGTGCGCGAGACGCCGGCGCAGTGGCTCAAGGAGCTGCCGCGCTATTTGAAGGCCATTGAACTGCGCCTTGAGAAACTCGGCTCGCAGGTGCAGAAGGACCGGGTGTGGAGCATCGAGCTGGGCAACCTCTGGGCGCAGTACCAGACCCGCGCCGACAAACACGCCCAGGAAGGCAAGCGCGACCCGGAACTGGCGGTCTACCGCTGGTGGCTGGAGGAATACCGCGTGTCGCTGTTCGGCCAGCAACTGGGGACCAAGGTGCCGATTTCCGACAAGCGCCTGAGCAAGCAGTGGAGTCAGGTGGAGGGGTAGGCTTTCTTTACTCCTATCCCATGGACGATGCATGGCCTGTGGGAGCGAGCTTGCTCGCGAAGGCGGACGTTCAGCCTCAGCATCTGCTGTGAATGTACTGGCCTCTTCGTGAGCAAGCTCACTCCCACAGGGTTTGCGCTCCCGGTGAGATTGATGTGCTGCCATTCGCTCGCCCGATAGCGCCAAATCCCGGCCGTTATGGCAAACTTCACGGCTAAAACCTCAAGTGTTACTAATATCAATCCTCCGTATAACGGGGGATTTTACCGTTGCATTGGTACTGTCGTTCCAGAAATGGCCAGCACCATGCTTGCGCAGGCGCTTTGTCTGCTGCCATCCAAAAAGAGAGGAACGACCGTGTACGACGTCGTGATCAGTGGCACCGGGCTCTATACCCCCTCCAACAGCATTTCCAATGAAGAACTGGTTCATTCCTTCAACACCTACGTCGCGCAATTCAACGCCGACAACGCCGCCGCCATCGAGGCGGGCCAGGTGCAGGCGCTGACCGAATCCAGCGCGGCCTTCATCGAGAAAGCCAGTGGCATCAAGAGCCGTTTCGTCATGGACAAGGACGGCATTCTTGATCCGCAGCGCATGAAGCCACGCCTGCCCGAGCGCTCCAACGACGAATGGTCGATCCTCTGCCAGATGGGTACGGCAGCCGCCGAACAGGCCTTGCAGCGCGCGGGCAAGACCGCCGCCGATATCGACGGCGTGATCGTCGCGTGCTCCAACCTGCAACGCGCCTACCCTGCGATTTCCATCGAAATCCAGGCGGCATTGGGTGTGCAGGGGTTCGGTTTTGACATGAACGTTGCCTGCTCCTCGGCCACTTTCGGCATTCAGACCGCCTGCAACAGCATCAAGCTGGGCCAGGCGCGGGCATTGCTGGTGATCAGCCCCGAGATCTGCTCGGCGCACCTGAACTTCCGTGACCGCGACAGCCACTTCATTTTCGGTGACGCTGCCACGGCCGTAGTGGTTGAGCGCGCAGATCTTGCGACGTCGGCTGAACAGTTCGACATCGTCAGCACCAAGCTGCTGACCACCTTCTCCAACAACATTCGCAACAACTTCGGCTTCCTCAACCGCACCGCCGAAGAAGGCGAAGGCAAGGCGGACAAGCTGTTCGTGCAGGAAGGCCGCAAGGTGTTCCGTGACGTCTGCCCGATGGTCGCGGAGCTCGTGGGCGCTCACCTTGAAGAAAACAACCTGAACGTCAGCGACGTGAAACGCTTCTGGCTGCACCAGGCCAACCTGAGCATGAACCACCTGATCGTCAAGAAACTGCTGGGCCGCGACGCCGCGGTCGAAGAAGCGCCGGTGATCCTCGACACCTACGCCAATACAAGCTCGGCGGGCTCGGTCATCGCCTTCCACAAATACCAGGCCGACCTGCCAAGCGGCGCGCTGGGCGTGCTCAGCTCGTTCGGCGCGGGGTATTCGATCGGCAGCGTGATCTTGCGCAAGAAGTAAAGCCGCCTGCGTTCCCGTAGCAGCACGGCTTGCCGGCGGGGCGTTGTGTCAGACAGCACATCAGTCACAGACACACCGCTCCCGCCGGCAAGCCGTGCTGCTACAGGTTTTTTTTGCGTTCAGAAAAATGTGTTCGCAGCCCAAACAAAAACAGCCCGGCACTGACCTGTCGGAACGGATGATGGGGATCCGACAGGGCAACGGCGGGCTGTGAGACTCACATCAAGCCTGGAGGGAGCGCTCAAGGCTTGATGCTTTTAGCTTGAAGCTTGCCGCTTGAAGCTTACGGCTGCTCCTCTTAGAACTTGGCAATCACATCCAGTTGCAGGGTGTTGGCATCCTGGTCACGCGCAGCACCTGCGAACGCGAAGTCTGCCTTGGTCAGGAAGTACGTGGCGCCCAGGGTGAAGTTCTTGTCAACATCGTAGGAAACGCTCAGCTTGTGACCGCGCGAACCGGTGGTGCCGTTGGCGAAGTCCGAGTCGGTGAAGGCGCCAACCACTGCGTTACGCTGAGTATCGCGATAGTTGTAGTCCAGGCCGAAACCGAACACCTTGGTCTTCACGCCAGCCAGCCATGCAGTGTCCTGGTCGCTGTCGGTGGCGCTGTTGACCACGTATTGGCCGTACAGACCCACTGGAACGACCAGGCCGGTCAGGTCGAGTTGACCGAAGCCTTCATACAGACGGAAGTCGTTGGTGTTGTTGCCGTTGATGCCCAGGCCACAGAACGTGGTGCTGGTGCTGGCCGCAGCCGGGTTGCAGTCGTTGGAGTGCTGGTACTGGTAAACGGAACCGCCCAGGGTCATCTTGACGTTGTCGGTGACCGCGATACGTGTACCCAACTGGCCAGCGTTCAGACGCAGGTCGTTCTTGAACTGCGTGCCGTCGCCGCTGATGTTGTCCTTGAGGGTGTAAGTACCGGCACTACCGAACAGCTCGAAGCCCTTGGTGACTGGCACGCTGTAAGTGGCTGCCAGACCTTCCGGGTTGATGTCGCTATCCCAGATCACGTCGCCTTCGCTGACCCATGGCTGGGCCATCTTGCCGCCGATCACGTGCAGGTTCTGGATGGCAGTCGGGTGGTAGTCGATATAGCCCTGATCCAGCCACAGGTCTTTCTTGGTGAAGTAATCGTTCTGGTCAACGTTGGTGGAGTTGGCCTTGTTGTCGCCGCCAGTGGCGATACGAATACCAGTGCTGACTTGTGGGTTGATGTCGGTGTAGGCGCCCAGACGAACACGGATACGCTGACGGTTCTTGTCCTGGCTGTTGTTTTGATCGTCGATCTTGACGGTCTCTTGGCGGACACGTACGTCACCCTTGAACTGGGTCTTGGCAGCCCATGCCACTTTCTGTTCGAAAGCCGACAGGTCGGAAGACTTGGCGGTGGCGGCGGCGATCTGGTCGGCTTGTGCCTTTTGTGCTTGAGCTTGAGCCTGCTGATCCTTGGCAAGTTCGGTTTGCAGTTCGCTGTACTGAGCCTGCGAAATCGAACCGTTGGCCTTGAGCATGTCGAGCAGTTTCGCGTCGACTGCGGCGCTGGCCGGAACACTCAGGGCCAGCAGCATACCGCCACACAGGGCTGCCGCAGTTTTCGTGGAAGCAAGACGCATATCAATCTCCGTAGATGAGAAGGGATGACAAAGGCCATCCAGGGAACAACCGACCCGGAGTGGGCGGAAAAAAGTCAGGTTTTAAGAACCGGGGGCTCTAAAAACAGGCGCCAGTATTGCGACGGATTATTACGAAACGATGGCTATGTGATGGCATGTCGATGACATGTGAAAATTTCGTGGAACCCGCGAGCTAGAGCGCTGTCATCGCAAATTTCATGTGCAATGGGTTTCAATAAGTGATAATGCGCAAACGTTGGCGCGGTTCTGGAGGGGGCGATGTCGTTACACCGTTTGGACAGGCTGTCGGATCTGGCACCCCAGGAGTGGGATGCGCTGATCCCCGGCGACTCACCGTTCCTGCGCCACGGTTTTCTCAGTTCGCTGGAAGACAGCGGCAGCCTGGGGCCGCGTTCGGGATGGCGTGCCGAGCATCTTCTACATTACGAAGATGAACGCCTGATTGCCGCGATGCCGACCTATCGCAAGTGGCATTCCTATGGCGAGTACGTGTTCGACCACGCCTGGGCCGACGCCTGTCGCCGGGCAGGGATCACCTATTATCCCAAGCTGCTGGTGGCCGTGCCGTTCAGTCCGGTCAGCGGGCCGAGGTTGCTGGCAAAAACGCCTGAGGACGGGCGCGAACTGCTGGCTTGCCTGCCCGGTTATGCCCAGGCCGAGGAGCTCTCCAGCGTTCACGTCAACTTCAACGACCCGGTGATCGATACGATGCTCGCCGGCCAGCCGGACTGGCTGCAGCGCATCGGCTGTCAGTACCACTGGCAGAACCGCGACTATCGCGACTTTCAGGATTTTCTCGACGCCTTGAGTTCACGCAAGCGCAAACAGATGCGCAAGGAACGTGAACAGGTGGCGGGGCAGGGGTTTGATTTCCAGTGGCTGGAAGGGCATGAGCTGAGCGAGGCCCACTGGGATTTCGTCTACGCGTGCTATTCCAATACCTACGAAGTCCGTAGGCAGGCGCCTTATTTGACGAGGGAATTCTTCAGCCTGCTGGCTGAGCGCATGCCCCAGGCGATTCGCGTGGTGCTGGCCAGGCAAGGCGGGCGACCGGTGGCGATGGCGTTCAGCCTGATCGGTGGCGACAGCTTTTACGGGCGCTACTGGGGCTGCCTGGCCGAATTCGACCGGCTGCATTTCGAGACCTGTTTCTATCAGGGCATGGACTACGCCATCGCCCATGGCTTCAAGCGTTTCGATGCCGGGGCGCAGGGCGAGCACAAGTTGATTCGCGGGTTTGAACCGGTGATTACCCACTCATGGCACTACCTGGCCCACCCCGGATTGCGCGAAGCGGTGGCCGGGTTTCTGGAGCAGGAGCGGGCGGGGATTCTGGCGTACGCCGAGGAAGCGCGTTTGGCCTTGCCGTATCGGCAAGCCTGACCGACGCCCCCGCGGGCAAGCCCGGCTGCTACGGGGATAGGGGTGTTTGCGGAACCTTTGTTTGACCACGGATCCCGTAGCAGCACGGCTTGCCGGCGGGGGCGATTTCAAAAGCCCCCCACAGGCAAGTGTTGTTACAAGGATTGAGGAGCGAGAGGAAAGTCCTCCACGCCCACAAACCCACCGGTCTGGTGCGCCCACAACCGCGCATACAGCCCTTTTTGCGCCAGCAGCTCGGCATGGGTGCCGCTCTCGGCGATGCGGCCGTTCTCCAGCACGATCAGCCGGTCCATCCGGGCAATCGTCGAGAGACGGTGGGCAATGGCGATGACCGTCTTGCCCTGCATCAGGGTTTCAAGGCTTTCCTGAATCGCCGCTTCCACTTCCGAGTCCAGCGCCGAGGTCGCTTCGTCCATGATCAGGATGGGCGCGTCCTTGAGCAGCACGCGAGTGATCGCAATGCGCTGGCGTTGCCCGCCTGAAAGTTTCACCCCGCGTTCGCCCACATGGGCGTCGAGCCCGGTGCGGCCTTCGGAATCGGACAACAGCGGAATGAACTCGTCGGCCCGGGCCTTGCGCATCGCTTCCCACAATTCTGCATCGGTGGCGTTGGGCTTGCCGTACTGCAGGTTGTCGCGGATCGAGCGGTGCAGCAGCGACGTATCCTGGGTGATCATGCCGATGTGCGAGCGCAGGCTTTCCTGAGCGACGTGGGAGATGTCCTGATCGTCGATCAGAATTCGCCCGCCCTGCACGTCATACAAGCGCAGCAGCAGGTTCACCAACGTCGATTTGCCTGCCCCCGACGGTCCGATCAGGCCGATCTTCTCCCCAGGCTTGATGTCCAGGTTCAGGTCATGGATCACACCCTTGCCTTTACCGTACTGGAACTTGAGGTGTTCGAAGCGCACTTCGCCACGGCTGACGTTCAGTTTCGGCGCGGCCTCGCGATCGGTGACGCCGACCGGCTGGGAAATGCTCTGCAGGCCGTCCTGCACCATGCCGATGTTCTCGAAGATGCCATTGACTACCCACATGATCCAGCCGGACATGTTGACGATGCGGATCACCAGGCCCGTGGCCAGCGCAATCGCACCGACCGAGATCATCGACTGGGTCCACAGCCACAGCGCAAGGCCGGTGGTCCAGACGATCAGAATGCCGTTGAGGGTGGTGATCACCGTGTCCATTTCGGTAATGACGCGGCCCGCCAGCTGGGTTTTCTCGGTCTGTTCGCTGATTGCCTCGCGGGCATACTGCTGCTCGGAGCTGGTGTGGGCGAACAGCTTGAGAGTGGTGATGTTGGTGTAGCCGTCGACAATTCGCCCCATCAGTTTGGAGCGGGCATCGGACGACACCACCGAGCGCGCCTTGACCCGTGGCACGAAGTACCAGAGCGCCAGAATGAAACCGCCGATCCAGCTCAGCAACGGGATCATCAGCCGCCAGTCAGCCTCGGCAAACAGCACCAGTGCGCCAATCGAGTAGATCAGCACGTGCCACATGGCATCGACCGTCTGCACGGCGGAGTCGCGCAGGGCGTTACCGGTCTGCACGATGCGCTGGGCGATGCGGCCGGCGAAGTCGTTCTGGAAGAAATTGACGCTCTGCTTGAGCACGTAACTGTGGTTCTGCCAGTTGATCATGCTGGTCATGCCGGGGCTGATGGTCTGATGCACCAGCAGGTCGTGCAGGCCAACGAAGATCGGCCGCAGGATCAGCGCGACGATGACCATCCACGCCAGCTCGAAAGCGTGGTCGCTGAAGAAGTTCGGGTTGGGCGCACCCTGGGCCAGGTCGATGATGCGGCTCAGGTAGCTGAACAGTGACACCTCGATCAGCGCACCGATCAGGCCCACCACCAGCAACGCGAGGAAGCTGGGCCAGACCTGCTTGAGGTAATACACGTAGAACGCGACGACCTGGTTGGGAGGCGCGGCGGTCGGGGCGTCGCGGAAGATGTCGATCAGCTTTTCAAAACGACGATAGAGCATTGGCTATGACGCCCACGCTTGAGCGGGCTCTCCATTCTGAGGGGCGGGTCGGGCAGTGCGTTTTTTCAATCGCATGGGTTCTGACCGCATGAAATCACGAATGCTCGGACTCTTTCCCGTGACTGTGTCCCAGAAATGCAAAAGCCGGGCAGGGCGCCCGGCTTTTGCGCACTCAGGTAGCTTAGTTCACGCGCTTGGCCGACTTGATCATGATCGGGTCCAGCGGCACGTTTTGCATACCTTGCTTGTTGCCGGTCTGGACGTTGACGATCTGGTCGACCACGTCCATGCCCTTGACCACCTTGCCGAACACCGCGTAGCCGTAGTCGCGGGCGCCGTGGTCGAGCATGGCGTTGTCGACCACGTTGATGAAGAACTGGCTGGTGGCCGAGTTCACGTCCGAGGTGCGGGCCATGGCGATGGTGCCGCGTACGTTATGCAGGCCGTTGTCGGCTTCGTTCTTGATCGGATCGTTGGTCGGCTTCTGCACCATCTGCGCGGTGAAACCGCCGCCCTGGACCATGAAGCCCGGGATCACACGGTGGAAAATAGTGTTGGAGTAGAAGTTGCTGTCCACGTACTTGAGGAAGTTGGCAGTGCTGACCGGCGCCTTGTCCTGGTTCAGCTCGATCTCGACCTGGCCGAAGCTGGTGTCCAGCACGACGTGTGGCGCAGGAGCGGCCATCAGGTTGGAAGCGAACAGCACGGCGGCGGCAGAGAGGGCGATTTTTTTCAGCATGGGGCACAAGTCCTGAATTGATTGTTCGACTGCAAACAGTTGGCAAGGGAAGCACGTTTGCGCAGGTTTGGACAGAGGCATGTGGCGCGATCCCACGAGCGCCTCGATCCTGTAGCAGCCGGGCTTGCCCGCGGGGGCGGTGTGTCAGATGCAGATTTACTGCCTGACACACCGCTCCCGCCGGCAAGCCGTGCTGCTACGCTACTGCGGTTTCCTGAGCCTCGATGAACGCCAGTAACAACCGGTTGAATGCCTCGGGGCGATCCAGCGGCGTTGCATGCCTCGAGTCCTCGATCACTTCGACCCGCGCACCTTTTATCAACGCGGCGTAATTGCGCTTGAGCTCAACCGGTGTGTAGTCCCGATCCGCTGTAACGATCAGCGTCGGGCAACTGATTCGCGATAACTTCTCCTGCACCCCCCACCCGACAATCGCGCTGAAGCTCGCAAGATAGGCGCGTTTCTCGTTCTGCGCCCAGCGTTTGGCGATCTTGTGCCGCAGGTCGGTTTGTTCGGGCTTGGGAAACAGGTTCTTGCCCAGCCCCTTGCCAATGGTTTCCATGGGAAGCAGCCGTGCCAGCAACCAGCGTTTGGCGAACTGTTTGAAGTCGTCCAGGCGTTTGATCTTCACCTCAGGGGCGCTGTTGACGATGGTCAGGCTCTTGAGCAATTGCGGCTGATCGACTGCCAGTTGAAAGCCGATCATCCCGCCCATGGAAAGCCCCACCAGGTGCACCGGGCCCAGGTGCAGGTGATCGATCAGGGCTTCGATGTCGGCGCTGAAACCGGGGATGCTGTAGCGCTCGCGGGGTTTGTCGGAGCGCCCGTGGCCGCGCACGTCAATGGCAATCACCCGATAATGCGCGGCCAGGGCCGGGATCTGGTATTCCCAGTCCTGGCAGCTCGAGCCCAGACCGTGGACCAGTAGCACCGGGCTGCCGTGGCCATATTCTTCGTAATGCAGGGAACAGCCGTCGTGTTCGAACCAGGGCATGGGTTACGTCCGTGTGTGTCAGTGTCACACCGCCTGCTGCGGCGCCGCGAAGGGCGCATCCAGCGGCGCGGTGTCGAAGGTCTGGATCAGCTCGATGAGGATCTGCGTTGCAGGCCCCAGCGGCTTGTCCTTGCTGGAATAAAGATAGAAGGTCGGGCTGCGGCTGCCACCTTTGTCCAGCGGCAGAATTTTCAGCACGCCTTCGCGCAGTTCTCGCTCGATCATGTGCCGCGGCAGCCAGGCGAAGCCCAGCCCGCTGCTGACGAAGGTCGCGGCGGTGGCAAGGCTGCCCACGGTCCAGCGCTGTTCGGCACCCAGCCAGCCCACGTCGCGGGGTTGATTGCGGCCGGAGTCGCGGATCACCACCTGCAGTTGGCTTTCCAGGTCCTGGAAGGTCAAATCACGCTGCACCAGATGCAAAGGGTGCTCGGGATGAGCCACGGCGACGAACTCGACGCTGCTCATTTCGGCACCCAGATAGCCTGGAATAGTGAAGCCGCTGATCGCCAGATCGGCCACGCCTTGAAGCAACGCTTCCTCGACGCCTGACAGCACCTCCTCGCGCAGCCGCACCCGGCAGCCACGGCTCTGCGGCATGAAGGCGGTCAGTGCGCGCACTAACCGTGCATTGGGGTAGGCGGCGTCGACCACCAGTCGCACTTCGGCCTCCCAGCCCTGTTCCATGTGGTGGGCGAGGTCTTCGAGCTGGCTGGCGTTCTTCACCAGTTGCCGTGAGCGACGCAGCAGTACTTCACCGGCCTCGGTCAGCACCGCCTTGCGCCCGTCGATGCGCAGCAGGGGCACGCCGAGCTGGTCCTGCATCCGAGCTACCGTGTAGCTCACCGAAGACTGGGACCGGTGCAGCGCCTCGGCCGCCTGGGCAAAGCCGCCATGATCGACAACGGCCTGCAGGGTGCGCCATTGATCAAGGGTTACGCGGGGCGCTTTCATGTGTGGATCCTTCTGTCCTAAGCTGGCAGCCTCATAATTGGAGACTGCCGCATGAAAAGATTCTGTTGTGTGCTGCTGACGATGTTGCCCCTGAGCGCCTTTGCCTACCCGATCGATGTGGAAAAACACCTCAACGGCATGCAGATCGACTACAACAGCCACGACACGGCCTACGACATCGGCAACATCACGATTAACAACTACGGCGACGTGCCTGCCAAGTGCACTGCGGTGTTCAACAACGGGCCCGAAGCCCCTCGCACGCGCAGGGTGCAGATCGCGGCAAAGAGCAGCAGCAACGTCACGGTCAAATTCAGCCGCGAGATCATCAAGCTGCGGGTCAAGCTCAGTTGCGAGCCGCAGTAGACGTCAGCGTCATGGCGAGAGAGTAAATCGCTCTCGCTGTTAAAACAAATTAATAGATATTTAGTAGCAGTTTTTTGCGCTTTTTTATCGAATTGTTGCTCGTTACTCTGGCCTCCATCGAATCCACACACTCATTCGCCAGAGGCCAAACCCATGTCCCGCGTACTCGTCATCGAAAGCAGCGCCCGTCAGCAAGACTCGGTATCCCGTCAGTTGACCCAGCAGTTCATCAGCCAATGGCGCGGCGCGCACCCGGCCGACGAGATCACCGTGCGCGATCTGGCGGTGAAACAGGTTCCGCACCTGGACAGCGAGCTGCTGGGCGGCTGGATGAAGCCGCAGGATCAGCGCAGCGCCGTTGAACAGGCTGCGCTGGAGCGCTCCAACGAGCTGACCGACGAACTGGTGGCCGCCGACGTGGTGGTGCTGGCAGCGCCGATGTACAACTTCGCGATTCCGAGCACGCTCAAATCCTGGTTCGACCACGTGCTGCGCGCCGGTGTGACCTTCAAGTACGGCGACACTGGCCCTCAAGGCCTGCTGACCGGCAAGCGCGCTTACGTACTGACCGCTCGCGGCGGTATCTACGCTGGCAGTTCGCTGGACCACCAGGAACCCTACCTGCGTCAGGTGCTGGGCTTTGTCGGCATCCACGACGTCACCTTCATTCATGCCGAAGGCCTGAACATGGGCGGCGACTTCTCGCAGAAAGGCCTGAACCAGGCCATCGCCAAACTGGCCCAGGTGGCTTGATGGGAAGGACTTAACGGTCGGTTAATCCTGGCCAGCGATTATCTTCACGTTCATCGACACTCCTTTGGCACTCGAACCGCTCCTGAGTGCATTGCCCGATAGACCCGCCTGATTGCGCCGGGTCATCGGGTTTTTTATTGCCTGCAATATTCGCCACGGCCCCTGTAGGAGTGAGCTTGCTCGCGAGAGGCCGGTACATCCAGCACACCATCGGCGCGCCAGCCACCGCATCGCGAGCAAGCTCACTCCTACAGGGGCGAGGTGGTGCTTGAACTGCTCTGGCTGAACCCGCTAAGGTCGCCGCCTTCGAAAAAGGGGCAATCATGGGTTATCTACTCTTTGTGACGCTGATCCAGGCGTTTTCCTTCAGCCTGATCGGCGTTTATCTGGCAGGTCACGTCGACAGTTACCTGGCCGTGCTCATCCGCGTCGTACTGGCCGGGCTTGTGTTCATTCCGTTGACCCGCTGGCGCCAGGTCGAGCCGCGCTTCATGCGCGGGATGCTGCTGATCGGCGCATTGCAGTTCGGCGTGACCTACGTCTGCCTGTACCTGAGTTTCCGGGTGCTGACGGTGCCGGAAGTGCTGCTGTTCACCATCCTCACGCCCTTGCACGTGACCTTGATCGAGGATGCGCTCAATCGCCGCTTCAACCCCTGGGGCCTGCTGGCGGCCATCGTCGCGGTACTGGGGGCGGTCATCATCCGTTATGACCGTGTCGATTCGAACTTCCTCGGCGGTTTCCTGTTGCTGCAACTGGCCAACTTCACCTACGCAGCAGGACAGGTGCTGTACAAACACCTCGTGGCCCGCCACCCCAGCGACCTGCCGCACTACCGCCGCTTCGGCTACTTCTACCTCGGCGCACTGGCCGTGGCACTCCCGGCCTTCCTGCTGTTCGGCAATCCCCAGCACCTGCCCGAGGGCCCGCAGCAGTGGGGTGTGTTGCTGTTTCTGGGGCTGGTCTCCACCGCGCTGGGCATGTACTGGTGGAACAAGGGCGCGTGCCTGGTCAACGGCGGCACCCTGGCGGTGATGAACAACCTGCATGTGCCGGTGGGGCTGTTGATCAACCTGCTGATCTGGGGCCGCAACGAAGACCTGGGCAAGCTGTTTTTCGGTGGCCTGGTGATCGTTTTCTCAGTCTGGATCAGCCGACGCGGTGCCGCGCAGCAGCGCCCGATTCGCTGAAACACCGGCGCTAGACGCGCTGCTCCTCTGCATCATCGAAGGTGATGTTTGATATCTGCATGAGTGGTTTTTCATGTTGGGGCCGATCCAATAGATTGGCTCCAACGAAACGAATTACCCAACTTACCAACAGTTCTGCGGAGATCAAGACCATGAAAAAATCCATCGCTATCGGCTTTGCACTTTCGGTTCTGGCAGCAGGTTCTGCATTCGCCGCCCCACAAAAGACTTACCAGCGCGCTATCGTCGATGCTTCCAGTGCTACTGTTCTGGACAGCAAAGTGGCCAGCAAAGATGCGGTCAAGCCTTTCGACAGCAAATCGACCAGCACTGTAATCGTCGCTGAAAACCGCAAAGAGTTTGGTTCGAGCTACCAGCGTTACGAGTAAGGGTGCAAGTTCAGTCCGACCTGAACGCACAGTAAAAAGCCCGGCAGATGCCGGGCTTTTTGTTTGCGTAAAACAGTCGAAAGTTACCCGCTTCCTGTAGGAGTGAGCTTGCTCGCGATGGCGGTGTGTCAGGCAACGTATTCGCCTCAGATACTCCGCCATCGCGAGCAAGCTCGCTCCTACAGGGCCGTGCAAGGGCCGTAATCATTGAGTTAGAGCCCTTCTACGCACCCATCACGGCCAATGATGTTCAGTATGCCGACGCTTGGTTTTTCAATGACAGGCCGTTCGATTAACTTAGCTCCAACGAAACGAATTACCCAACTTACCAACAGTTCTGCGGAGATCAAGACCATGAAAAAATCCATCGCTATCGGCTTTGCACTTTCGGTTCTGGCAGCAGGTTCTGCATTCGCCGCTCCAGAAAAAACTTACCAACGCGCCATCGTCGATGCATCCAGCGCTACTGTCCTGGATAGCAAAGTGGCCAGCAAAGATGCGGTCAGGCCTTTCGACAGCAAATCGACCAGCACTGTAATCGTCGCTGAAAACCGCAAAGAGTTCGGTTCGAGCTACCAGCGTTACGAGTAAGGGTGCAAGTTCAGTCCAACCTGAACGCACATGAAAAAGCCCGGCTGATGCCGGGCTTTTTGTTGTTTGTGGTTTGCCGATGTGCATCGTCTATCGGTCCGATAGTGTAAACACTATTATCAGCGCTCCTGATGTCTGAAATAAATAGCGGTGGTTTTTAATCTTTCGGTGACGGGTCTAAATTGGCTTCAACAAAACGATTCACCCCCACTTACCGGAGATACCATCATGAAAAAATCAATCGCCCTGGGCTTCGCACTTTCCTTCCTGGCCGCCGGCTCTGCCTTCGCCACGCCTCAGGCTGCCCGCCAGACTGTCGTACTGGAACCCACCTACATCCACGCCACCGCTGACGGCAAACAAGTCGCCAAGCCCTTCGCCAGCCAGTCGAGCAGCACTGTGATCGTCGCTGAGAACCGCAAGGAATTCGGCTCGCACTATCAGCGTTACGAGTAACAGGCGGGTTCAGATCGAACCGACCCCATATCAAAAGCCCGGCGGATGCCGGGCTTTTTGTTTGTGCGCAAAATCTGAAATCACGCCACCCCTGTAGGAGTGAGCTTGCTCGCGATAGCGTAACGTTGGTCATATTGATGTATCTGACCTGACGCCATCGCGAGCAAGCTCACTCCTACAGGTACGTGGGGATCTGCGGCGCTATGACCCCCAACCCGCACCGCTGACCGCCACCTGCGCCAGCGGGTGCAGTTGCGCGCCTTCATGTCCGCTCTGCAAGGCCAGCAACTCCTTGCGCATGCCTGGCGTCCAGAACATCTGCATGTGATTGCGAACGCCCTTTACCGCCACTTCCTCATCAGGTTCGGTGCTGAAGTACTGGGCGATCTGGTTGGCCATCTTGATCAGGCTTTCATTGCTCATCGGCGCACCTCGACTTTCGCGTCAGCGCGTGCCTGGCGGCGTTCATCGAGCAGGCGTTGTTGCTCGTCGCTGAAGGCCTGGTAGCGTTTCTGCCATTCGGAAGGGTGGTAGACGCGGCTGACCTGCACGGCGGTGACCTTGTATTCCGGGCAGTTGGTGGCCCAGTCGGAGTTGTCGGTGGTGATCACGTTGGCGCCTGATTCCGGGAAGTGGAAGGTGGTGTACACCACGCCCGGTGCAACCCGTTCAGTCACCCGTGCACGCAACACGGTTTGCCCCGAGCGGCTGCCGATGCCGACCCAGTCGCCCTCGTTGATGCCACGGCTTTCGGCGTCGGTCGGGTGGATTTCCAGCCGGTCTTCCTCGTGCCAGGCGACGTTTTCCGTGCGCCGTGTCTGGGCGCCGACGTTGTACTGGCTGAGGATGCGGCCAGTGGTCAGCAACAGTGGATAACGGGTGTTGACCTTCTCCTCGGTGGGCACGTAGCCGGTGAGCATGAAGCGCCCCTTGCCGCGTACGAATGCATCGATGTGCATGGTCGGCGTGCCGTCGGGCGCTGCTTCGTTGCATGGCCATTGCAGGCTGCCGTGCTGGTCCAGGCTTGCGTAGCTGACGTTGGTGAAGGTCGGCGTCAGGCTGGCGATTTCATCCATGATCTGCGACGGATGGCTGTAGTTCATCGGGTAGCCCAAGGCGTTTGCCAGCGCCACCGTGCCTTCCCAGTCGGCCTTGCCGCCCAGCGGGTCCATGACTTTGCGCACACGGGAAATGCGGCGCTCGGCGTTGGTGAAGGTGCCGTCTTTCTCCAGAAACGAGCTGCCCGGCAGGAACACGTGGGCGAACTTCGCGGTTTCGTTGAGGAAGATGTCCTGGACCACCACGCACTCCATCGCTGACAGCGCTGCGGTCACGTGCTGGGTGTTCGGATCGCTCTGGGCGATGTCCTCACCCTGGCAATACAGGCCCTTGAAACTGCCCGCCAGCGCCGATTCGAACATGTTCGGGATGCGCAGGCCCGGGTCGGGTTGCAGGGTGACGTTCCACGCCTGCTCGAACTGCGCGCGCACCACTTCGTTGGAAATGTGCCGGTAGCCGGGCAATTCGTGGGGGAAGGAGCCCATGTCGCACGAGCCCTGGACGTTGTTCTGTCCGCGCAAGGGGTTCACGCCCACGCCTTCACGGCCGATGTTGCCGGTGGCCATCGCAAGGTTGGCGATGCCCATGACCGAGGTGCTGCCCTGGCTGTGTTCCGTGACGCCCAGGCCGTAGTAGATCGCCGCGTTGCCGCCGGTGGCGTAGAGGCGCGCTGCTGCGCGGATGTCCTCGGCCGGTACGCCGCAGATCAGGCCCAGCACTTCAGGGGCGTTTTCAGGCTGGCTGACGAAGGCACTCCAGCGGGCGAAATCGACGGTTTCGCAGCGCTCGTCGATGAACGCCTGGTCCAGCAGGCCTTCGGTCACGATGACGTGGGCCAGGGCGTTGAGCATAGCCACGTTGGTGCCCGGACGCAGGGCCAGGTGCAGCTCGGCGCGGGCATGGACCGAGTCCACCAGATCGATGCGCCGTGGGTCGATGACGATCAGCCGCGCGCCTTCACGCAGACGACGCTTGAGCTGGGAGCCGAACACCGGGTGGGCGTCGCTGGGGTTGGCGCCCATGACCAGGATCACGTCGGCTTTCATCACCGAATCAAAGCTCTGGGTCCCGGCGGATTCGCCCAGGGTCTGTTTCAGGCCATAACCGGTGGGCGAGTGGCAGACGCGGGCGCAGGTGTCGACGTTGTTGTTGCCGAACGCGGTGCGCACCAGTTTCTGCACCAGATAGGTTTCCTCGTTGGTGCAGCGGCTGGAAGTAATGCCGCCGATGGAGTCGCGACCGTATTGCTGTTGCAGGCGGCGGAATTCGCTGGCGGCGTAGGTGACGGCCTCATCCCAGCTGACTTCCTGCCACGGGTCGTTGATGTGCTTGCGGATCATCGGCTTGGTGATGCGATCCGGATGGGTGGCGTAACCCCAGGCGAAGCGACCCTTGACGCAGGAGTGGCCGTGGTTGGCCTGGCCGTTCTTGTCCGGAACCATGCGCACCAGTTGGTCGCCCTTCATCTCGGCGCGGAACGAGCAGCCCACCCCGCAATAGGCGCAGGTGGTGATCACGCTGCGCTCGGGCTGGCCCATCTGCACCACGCTTTTTTCCATCAGCGTGGCGGTCGGGCAGGCCTGCACGCAGGCGCCGCAGGACACGCACTCGGAGTCCAGGAAGTCCTCGCCACCGGCGGCCGAAATACGGGATTCGAAACCGCGACCGGACACGGTCAGGGCGAAGGTGCCCTGGGTTTCTTCACAGGCACGCACGCAGCGGTTGCAGACGATGCACTTGCTGGGGTCGTAATCGAAGTAGGGGTTGGAGGTGTCTTTGGCATCGCTCAGATGGTTCTCGCCTTCATAGCCGTAGCGCACCTCGCGCAGGCCCACCTGGCCGGCCACGGTCTGCAGCTCGCAGTTGCCGTTGGCCGAGCAGGTCAGGCAGTCCAGCGGGTGGTCGGAGATGTACAGCTCCATGACGTTGCGGCGCAGGGTGGCGAGCTTGGGCGTCTGGGTGTGCACGCTCATGCCTTCGCTGACCGGCGTGGTGCAGGATGCGGGATAGCCGCGCATGCCGTCGATTTCCACCAGGCACATGCGGCACGAGCCGAACGCTTCCAGGCTGTCGGTGGCGCAGAGTTTGGGGATGGTGGTGCCCATCAGCGCCGCGGCACGCATGACCGAGGTGCCTTCGGGCACGGTGATGCTGCGCCCGTCGATGTTGAGGGTGACCTGCACCTGACTTTCCCGCGCCGGCGTGCCCAGATCGATGTCGGTTTTCGGATCGAAAATAGTGATCATTGTTCGGCCTCCGAGGCTTGCAGACCGAAGTCGGCGGGGAAGTATTTGAGTGCGCTGGCGACCGGGAAGGCGCTCATGCCGCCCAACGCGCAAAGCGAGCCGTACTGCAAGGTGTCGCACAGATCCTTGAGGACGATGGCCTGTTCCGTGCGCTTGCCCTGGTCGGGCGCGGCGAGGATACGGTCGATGACCTCCATGCCACGGGTCGAGCCAATGCGGCAGGGCGTGCACTTGCCGCAGGATTCCTCGGCGCAGAACTGCATGGCGAAGCGCGCCATGTGGGCCATGTCCAGCGTGTCGTCGGCGACCACCACACCGCCGTGGCCGAGCATCGCGCCGATGGCGGCGAAGGCTTCGTAATCCAGCGGGGTGTCGAAATGTTCAGGCGGCACCCAGGTGCCCAGCGGGCCGCCGACCTGAGCGGCTTTCAAGGGTCGGCCACTGGCCGTGCCGCCGCCGTAGTCTTCCACCAGCTCGCGCAGGGTCAGGCCGAACGCTCGCTCCACCAGCCCGCCATGGCGAATGTTGCCGGCCAGCTGGAAGGGCATGGTGCCGGTGGAGCGGCCCATGCCGTAGTCGCGATAGAACTGCGCGCCCTTGGCCAGGATGATGGGCACCGAAGCGAGGGTCAGCACGTTGTGCACCAGGGTTGGCTGGCCGAACAGGCCTTGCAATGCGGGGATCGGTGGCTTGGCGCGAACGATGCCGCGCTTGCCTTCCAGGGAGTCCAGCAGCGCAGTTTCCTCGCCGCAGATGTAGGCGCCGGCACCGACTCGTACTTCCATGTCGAAGGCCAGGCCACTGCCGCCGACATTGGCGCCCAGGTAGCCAGCGGCGCGGGCGATGCCCAGTGCTTCGCGCAGGGTGGCGATGGCCTGCGGGTATTCCGAGCGCACGTAGATGTAGCCGTAATTCGCACCCACTGTAATGCCGGCGATGGCCATGCCTTCGATCAGCAGGAAGGGGTCGCCTTCCATCAGCATGCGGTCGGCGAAGGTGCCGGAGTCGCCTTCGTCGGCGTTGCACACAATGTATTTCTGCGCAGCCTGGGTGCCGCGCACCGTGCGCCATTTGATCCCGGCGGGGAACGCCGCGCCGCCACGTCCGCGCAGGCCCGAATCGAACACTTCGGTGGCGGTCTGTTCGCCGCCGACGGCGATGGCCCGGGTCAGGCCCTCGAAGCCGCCGTGGCTGCGGTAGTCATCCAGCGACAGCGGCTGGGTAATGCCCGCGCGGGCAAACAGCAGGCGTTGCTGGGATTTGAGATAGGGCAGCTCTTCCACCAGGCCCAGGGCCAGCGGATGGCTTGAAGGTTCACCTTGCAGGGCGTCGAGCACGCCGGGCACGTCCTCGGCGGTCAGCGGGCCGAAGCCGATGCGGCCTTGCGGGGAGTCCATTTCCAGCAGCGGTTCGAGCCAGTACAGGCCCCGGGAGCTGGTGTGGTGCAGGTCCAGCGGCAGGTTGCGTTTGCGCGCCTCGCTGGCCAGGGCCACGGCCACCTCATCGGAGCCCACGGCGCGGGCCAGTGAATCGACAGGCAGGTAGAGATGGGTCATCACGCACCCTCCTGACACGCGTCGATCAGCCTGTTCAGACGCTCGGCGCTCAGGCGCGCATGGATCTTGCCGTCCAGTTCCAGCGCCGGCGAGCAGGCGCAGGCCCCCAGGCAATAGACGGGGCGCAGGCTGATGTTGCCGTCGGCGCTGCTGCCGTGGTCGTCCAGATGCAGGCGTTCGCGCAATTGCGCGGCCAGTTGCTCGGCGCCGCGGCTCTTGCAGGATTCGGCACGGCACAGGCGCAGGATGTGGCGCGCAGGCGGCGCGGTGCGAAAGTCATGGTAGAAGCTGATCACCCCGCGCACTTCGGCCTGGCTCAGGTTGAGGGCGTGGGCAATTTCGGGGACGGTGACATCGGGGATGTAGCCGATGCCCTCCTGAATCTCATGGAGAATGGGCAGCAGCGCGCCGGGGGAGCCTTTGTGGCGCTCCAGCACGTGGTTGACCATCGGCAGGTACGACATCTCATCAGGCATACAGCATTCCTCACGGTCACGGACATACCAGGGGTAGTCGGTTGTCCGAAAGTGTCGGCTGCGGCCGCGCCACGTCACGGCTTCGTGGCAGTTCAGGCCGTTGGCCAGGGCACCCTTGTCGGGCGTCTTGTTTTGCCCGGTGCGGTCTGCGCCACACCTCATCAAGGGCTAAAGGGCAGCTTGCCATGGCGCTTTGGCCGATCGCGCACCAAAGCGACCTGTTCGGTTCTCTCTGCGACCACCCCTTGAGTGTAGAAGGGAACCGCCACAAGCCAGTGCACAGGCGAAATCCTGTAACAAAATCGGCCGTTGGCGCTAAAGAGGCTCGGCTAAGGCGCCTTAAACCGGTAACCTATGCGACTGTTTTTTCGCATTCCGCCGAGGTAACACCCGTGTTCTCCCAATTCGCCCTGCACGAACGCCTGCTCAAAGCCGTGGCCGAACTCAATTTCGTCGAGCCTACGCCTGTGCAAACAGCGGCCATTCCGCTGGCGCTGGAAGGACGCGACCTGCGGGTGACGGCGCAAACCGGCAGCGGCAAGACCGCCGCGTTCGTGCTGCCGATGCTCAACCGCCTGATCGGCCCGGCCAAGGTGCGCGTCGACATTCGCGCACTGATCCTGCTGCCGACCCGCGAGCTTGCGCAGCAGACCCTCAAGGAAGTCGAGCGTTTTTCCCAGTTCACTTTCATCAAGGCCGGCCTGATCACCGGCGGCGAGGACTTCAAGGTCCAGGCCGCCATGCTGCGCAAGGTCCCGGACATCCTGATCGGCACCCCTGGCCGTCTGCTGGAGCAACTGAACGCGGGCAACCTGGACCTCAAGCACGTTGAGCTGCTGGTGCTGGACGAAGCCGACCGCATGCTTGACATGGGCTTTGCCGAAGACGTCGAGCGCCTGGCCGGCGAGTGCGCCAACCGCCAGCAGACCATGCTGTTCTCTGCCACCACCGGTGGTTCGGGCCTGCGCGAGATGATCGCCAAGGTGCTCAAGGATCCACAGCACCTGCAGGTCAACAACGTCAGCGAACTGGCCGAAGGCACCCGCCAGCAGATCATTACCGCTGACCACAACGTGCACAAGGAACAGGTCCTGCACTGGCTGCTGGCCAACGAGACGTACAAGAAGGCGATCATCTTCACCAACACCCGCGCCATGGCTGACCGCATCTATGGCCGTCTGGTCGCGCTGGAGTACAAGACCTTCGTGTTGCACGGCGAGAAGGACCAGAAAGACCGCAAGCTGGCGATCGACCGCCTCAAGCAAGGCGGGGTGAAGATCCTGGTGGCCACTGACGTCGCGGCCCGTGGCCTGGACGTCGAGGGCCTGGACATGGTCATCAACTTCGACATGCCGCGCACCGGCGACGACTACGTGCACCGCATCGGCCGTACTGGCCGCGCGGGCGCCGAGGGTCTGGCGATCTCGCTGATCACCCACGGTGACTGGAACCTGATGTCCAGCATCGAGCGTTACCTGAAGCAGAAGTTCGAGCGCCGCACCATCAAGGAAGTCAAAGGCACTTACACCGGGCCGAAAAAGGTCAAGGCGTCGGGCAAGGCCGTGGGCGTGAAGAAGAAAAAGACCGACGGCAAGGGTGACAAGAAGGGCGACAAGAAAAAAGCCGTCGCCAAGGGCCCGACCAAGCGCAAGACGGTGAACCGTCCGAAGGCCGAGTCGCTGGTCAGCCAGGACGGCATGGCGCCCCTGAAAAAGCGCGTGACCCGCCCGGCGGTCAGCGAGTAACTCCATCTCTCGCTAAATACCCCGTTCCCGTAGCAGCACGGCTTGCCGGCGGGAGCGGTGTGTCAGACGATCAATGCGTCACAGACACACCGCTCCCGCCGGCAAGCCGTGCTGCTACGGGTATGTGTTAGCCGTCGGCTTTTTTTGCGGCTTCATCCATCTCCTTCAACCGCTGATCGATCAACTGGCATTTGTCCGGTACGTCCTTGGACGCGGTTTCCAGTTGCATGTCCTTGATCTCCTGATTCAGCTCCTTGGCCTTGGCCGGGTTCTGCTGAGTCAGTTTCTCGACTTCCTGCGCCAGTTGTTCGCGCTTGGCTTGTGCCTCCTCGGGCGTGCAGGCCCAGAGGGGCGTGGCCGCCAGCAGCATGAGCGCAGCGGTAATGCTTGTCAGGGTTTTCATGGGTGGCCTCTGTATCCAGTGCGGGCTTACTTGAATGGAGGCGCAAGGGGAGGGGAAAGTTCAGGCATTGACCGCTGGGCCAGCCGGCTGAACGGCTACCGCTACGCCCGGTCACAACTCTGAGCACCAAGCCCGCTGGCCGGACGTCACGGGTTTTCATCCCTGCTCCTGGAGGTTGGATATGTCTGACAAATACGACTGGGATCTGATCGAACGTCTGCTGCATGAGGTGCAAAACAGCGCCGACAAGCCGTTTGCTCCCCGCAAATACGCCGAGGAACACGCCGCCGCCAAGGCCGCCGAGGGTGAAAGCACCGGTGACCTGGACGCCCTGAAAATGCGCGCTGCCGACTTTGAGGCGTTGCTGTTCAAACGCGGATTCATCGAATCTCGTCCGGAAGAAGAGGGCGGCAACGGCGAGAATTTCGTCCTGACTCCGCGCGGTGCGAGCCTGCTGGCGATGATCGACAGCAGCATCCCGGGCAACGACCACCCGCGTCAGGTGCTCGATGAGCAGGCCGATGCGCTGGACCCGGACACCTTTGACGAGGTGTCGTCCAAGGCGCAGGTGGCGTAACCCATTTTGCGCATCACCTCCGACCCGTAGCAGCACGGCTTGCCGGCGGGAGCGGTGTGTCAGACGATAAATGCGTCACAGACACACCGCCCCCGCCGGCAAGCCGTGCTGCTACGGGGTGAAGTGATTTCAGGAGGCTTTATTCGCGGCCTTCAAGCAACTCAGATTATTGAAATCATGCCGCACGTCCGCGATCTTCTCCATCAACTTCTGACGCTGCTCCGGTGAGCTTTGCGCCATCAGGTCGCTGATCAACGCTATCGCCGCCTGCTCGGTATGGTCGTAGGCCGCGCGATATTCGGGCGTCCAGAACGTTTCGCGATCCTGCAGCAGTTTGGCAATCTTCTGATCGAAATCCGGCGCCTGACGCTGTTTGACCGCTGTCACCAGCAATGACTGCCAGTGGGCGCGATTGTCGATCCACAGGCGGTTCTGCTCGCCCAGCGAAGTCGACCACTGCATCACGCGCTCGCGTTGCACCGGGCTGAGTTTGCCGATCCACGGGTTCAGGCGTTTTTCCATGCGCTGTGCGCGGTCGGCAATCTGGTGGTCCAGTGGCTGGTCCACGTATTCGGATTCGTGCTTGCGCATGTCCTTGGCAAAGGCCGCTTCCATCTCCGCCACTTGCTGGTCATTGAGCTGACGCAACAGTTCGACCGCCGACGGCGTGATCTCCCGCGAAACGGTGGCAATGGCCTGGCGCGCTTCGGCGGTGCGCGCCTTGAGTTGGGCTTCGTTGACCTGATTGCTCTGGACCATCCCTTCGAGGCGATCAAGCCAGGCCAGGTAGTCGGGAATCTGCGTGGTGCAGTGCCAGCTCAAGTGCTCTTTGAGACGCTCGTCGAGCCAGTCCTTTTGCGTGGCATTCATGTCCAGGTAGTCGTTGAGGGACCAGGGAATGATGAGGTCCAGATGCCGGTACGTCAGACCGATCTGACTGCAGCCTGCCAGCAGCATCAGGCTCAGCCACAACGCAATGCAGGTCTTGAACAGGGTACGCATGACAGCTCCTTGCCGTTTCGTCTCCCAGTTATAGAGCAAGCCGGGCCGTGGCGGTTCAGCCCATCAGAAGAATGAGCGCACCACTTTGAGGGTCACCGTGCTTTCGCACTGGCTGTTGTGCCCGCTGTAGGCAGTGCAGCTCGCGCCGCTCAGGCTCGAACCGCTGTACATCAGGTTCATGTCCATGCCGAGCCAGGGACGGGAGACGTTGAACGACCAGTCGTTGTAAGCGCTGACCATGCCACCACCGTCGATGATGGCCGGAGAGTCGAGCTGGTGATTGCCGTATTGCATGCGCATGTCCAGGCCCAGCGGCACGATCCCGCCAAGGTCCAGGAACAGGGTGCTGTCCTGGCGCCCGGCGTCGGTGCTGAAAGCGGTGCCGATGCGGCTGTCGAAGATGCGAAACCCGGCGTACAGCTCGTGGCTGTCGATCTGGTCGGTGTTGGGGTAGCTGTAGCGGATGACGCCCAGCTCGTAGCCCAGGGTCTTGTCGAACGGCTTCTTGAAGCCCATGTACGAATCGACTTCCAGCGTGGTGTCCGGCGTCAAGCCCGCGCTGGGGGACCATTGACCGAAGTAGAAGCCGCTCTCGTGGGTCAGGTCCAGGCCGCCATGAAACGCCGAATCCCCCGCGCTGGGCGTCACCAGCCCCTGGGCCATGCTGCGGCTGGGCGTGGTGCCGAGCTTGAGGCTGAAGTCGCCCAGATCGCGCTCCATCACCTGGGCGCTGGCGTGCGTGTGCACCAGCAGGGCACAGACGAGCAGGGCAGTGGCCTGCCGGTTGAAAAGGCGAGCATGAGGCATGCTTCACTCCTTGGGATTGCGAGGAGTGGATCGAAAATGTCCTGTCGGCGTTGTGGCAAAACCCCGATGATACGACAGGAACCGCGAGCTAGAGCCTCGCAAGCATACCGGCGAATGCCGCGATGTTTCGACCGCTGGTCGATTCGTCGCAGAAAATCCGAACTTCGCGATCAGTTGTTCTGGGAAATCAGCTTGTTGACCACCACCAGCGCCTGGGCAAATGACGGATAGCCGCTTTTGGCGACGTCCAGTTCATCGTATTTGAGGCGGTACATGTGAGCCTTTTCCTGATCCACCGATCCCGACAGCTGCGCCAGCAATGCGATGGACAGCGGGTACTTGCGATCGGCCGATTCCTGGAGCATGTCGTGGACCTGAGGGCCCGAGGCGTTCAGGCGCAGTAGCAGCACGGCCTGATAAAACTCGGCCTCGCCGGTCTTGTCCTGGCGAGCCGCGCGGGCCAGCAGCGCATTGGCCAGCTCGTAGCTCTCCTGGCGGCGTTCGTTGATGATCCACTTCGCCTGGAGCATGTCATTCTGGAAAAGGAGGTAGTCCGTGCGGCAGTTGCTGCCTACGGTGGCGGTGTCACAACCGTGTGTCGCACATCCACCCAGGCCAACGCATAGCAGTGCGCCGAGAAACATCCATTTTTTCATGTAGGGGTTCCGCAGAGATGTCTGGTGATCAGGGCATCGTCCAGCCTGTACGCCTGGGTCGTTCAGGACGAACGCATCATGACGTGACAGTAAAGCAGAGCTTTTTCGGAACAGCAGGGCGATGGACCTGGCGCCCTGGAATCAAGGCGCCTGGATGTCGACCGCGCAGGCGGGGAAAAATTTACTTTTTACCCAGGGAGATCTGCTTCGAGGTGGTGTAGGTCTGGCCGCTGACGCCTTTGGCAATCTGCTGGATTTCACCGCCGGATTTCAGGAAAGCTGCGATCTGAGCGTTGATCGAGTCGCTGGTTTCAACGGCGGGAGCAGGCTTGGCTTTCGACTGGGATGCTTTTACGCGCATGGCTGTAATTAACCTATAAAAAATTAATACGGCCGGCCATCTTATCTCACTGGCCGCAAAATAGCCCGGTAAATATAGCCTTGACAGCCAGTGGCCCGAATTTCACGAGGCTATTCATTCCTCGGAACAATCGTCTAACTGCCTGTTTTAATTGCCAGCTTGCCGGATTTTTGCGAGCTCATTGGGCTGCGATATGTTCGCCGCAACCTGACGAGCGGCCCGCTTGCCGAACCGGTCAAGCTGTCCGGTGCTGCCAATACCTTGATTTTCAAGGCGTGGCGAAGGCTTCGAGGCGGCTCGTTCGCAGGACCGCGAATGTGCTGCCAAACTCGGGTAGAATGCCGCCCACGTTATGAGGGTATCTGCACATGGCTTTAATCGGGCGTTACAACAGTTTGCAAGTGGTTAAACATACAAACTTCGGTCTGTATCTTGATGGGGCACAAGATGGCGAGATATTGCTGCCCAATCGATATATTCCCAAGGATACGCCCAGTGAAGATGAAGACTGGCTTAATGTGTTCATTTACATGGACAGCGATGACAAATTAATCGCAACGACCGAAAAGCCGAAAGTGCAAGTCGGTGAATTCGCCAGCCTCAAAGTGGTTGAAGTCAACAGCATCGGTATCTTCCTGGACTGGGGCCTGCCCAAGGATCTGCTGCTGCCGTATTCCGAGGAAAAACGCCCGCTCAAGGCCGGTGACTACTGCGTGGTGCACGTCTACCTCGACAAGCACACCCGCCGCATCACTGCCACCACGCGCCTTGACCGCTACCTGGACAAGACGCCTGCCAACTACAGTGCAGGCCAGGAAGTGGACCTGCTGGTGGTGGAAGAAACCGCGATGGGTTTCAAGGCCATCATCAACAACCGGCACTGGGGCCTGATCCACAAGAACGAAGTGTTCAAGTTCCTGCGTTCGGGCAAACAGGAGAAAGGCTTCATCAAGGAAGTGCGCAGTGACGGCAAGATCAGCCTGAGCCTGCAACCGGTGGGCGAACAACTGGCCACGGGCCTGAATGCCAAGATCATCGGCAAGTTGCGTGAAAACAACGGTGTGTTGCCGGTGAGCGACAAGAGCGATCCGGCGGTCATCAGTGACCTGTTCGGCGTGAGCAAGGGCAACTTCAAGAAGGCCATTGGCGCGTTGTACAAACAGGGCCAGATCGTGATTCACCCAGACCGCATCGAGCTGGTCTGACCACGCGGTTCACCAGAGGATGGTCCCATGAAACGACTGCTCGGCGCGTACCTGTCCACTCTCGCAGCGTTCCTGCTGCTCGACGGGCTCTGGCTTGGGCTGTTGATGGGGCCGACCTACCGCGACTGGCTCGGACCCTTGATGCTGGCGCAGCCGGTGATATTGCCGGCGGTGCTGTTCTATCTGATCTACGTCGCCGGTATCGTGGTGTTTGGCGTGTTGCCCGGGGTGCGCGCGTCGAGCCTTGGGCATGCAGCGGGCCACAGTGCGCTGCTGGGGTTGATGGCCTACGGCACCTATGACCTGACCAACTGGGCAACGCTTAGCGGCTGGCCCGCGCAACTGGCGCTGATCGACTGGGCCTGGGGCACCTTTGCTTCGGGCGTGGCAGGCGCGGCGGGCTACCTGGTGGTACGCCGATTTGGTTCTCTGTAGGAGTGAGCTTGCTCGCGATGGCGGCTTGTCAGGCACTCATGCAATAACTGACATACCGTCATCGCGAGCAAGCTCACTCCTACAGGAACGTGGTCTACGCGCAATCCCGATATAACCGGGCGTCCCTGAAGCGTTACTTCTGCACAAACCCCGCAAAACTCAGGTTCGCGCCATTGGGCCGCATGTCCTTGAGGTACGAGTCCTTGTCCGCCGACAACTCCAGGCTCACCGTGGACTTGCGCTTGCCTTCGTTGCGAATCACCACGCCTTCCTTGTGCTCGCGCAGGAATCTGGTGGTCACTTTCAGGTGGATCAGCTCATCGGTGCTGGGGGTGTGCAGCAGCAGGTGCAGCCATTCGTACTGACCCACCGCCAGGCGGCTCACTGGGAGGTCGAACCACCAGATGTTGCGCTTGTGGTCCAGTACCGCGAAGTGGGTGTTGTTGGTGCCCAGCACGGCACCGCCCAGTTGCTCATTGCGGCGCGCGATGGCCTGCTGTTTGTCGAGTTTCATAATGTTCCCGGGATCTGATGTTTCGTGAACCTGACGCTGCATGATAGGCGCAGGTCGGCTCGGCCGCGCATTCTCCGGGGTTGCGGGGCAAACATAAAGTCAAAACTCATCTCGCGTCGTGAAAAGCGCCGTTACATCTGCTCGCGAACCGCTGGGAAAAATAATTGAAACTCTGCGCGACACAGGCCAGTCAACCGTTGCGTCGAGGTGATGACACCTTTCAAGCCCAGGAGAAATTCCCATGAGCAGCACTACCGATAAAGTAAAAGGCATGGCCAACGAAGCAGCCGGTAACGTCAAGCAGGGTGTAGGCAAGGCGACCGACAACGACAAACTGCGCGCAGAAGGCAAGGCGCAAGAACTCAAGGGCGAAGCGCAACAAGCGGTTGGCAAGACCAAGGACGCCGTGAAAAAAGGCGTCGACAAGGCCTGACGGCCATCGCGCTTGCAGGGTCATGACCTCAAGCGGAACAAGTGAATGAACGATGACGGCCATCCCTTGATGGCCGTCATCGCATCCGGTGAAAGATGTTCTGAAACCAATCAGACATGGCAAAAGTGCTTAACTCTATGTAAAAACCCGGTCCGTACAGGCGGCCGCACGGAATTTCAGAGCGTTTGCCCGCTCGTATAGGTGAATGTGTTTCAGATACGTCTACGTCGCGAAAGGAGACGCCATGATATTCCCGGATTTGCGCCAGTTACGTCTGTCGACGGTGCTGGTCAGAACGGTCAAAGAGTTTCTCGACGACGAGATGTCGACCTACGCCTCGGCGCTGGCCTACCAGATGCTGTTCTCGCTGTTTCCGTTCCTGCTGTTCCTGATCGCCCTGATCGGTTTCCTCCACCTCCCTGATTTTTTCAGCTGGCTGCGCTTGCAGTCCGAGCTGGTGCTGCCGCCCATGGCCCTGGAGCAGGTCAATCCGGTGATTGACCAGTTGCAGCAGTCCAAGGGTGGATTGCTGTCGATCGGTATCGTCATCGCGTTGTGGAGTGCCTCGGCGGGCGTGCGCCTGATGATGAGCGCCATGAACGCGGCGTATGACGTGGTCGAAGAGCGTCCGGTGTGGAAGCGCATTCCACTGTCGGTGCTGTACACCGTGGGCTTTGCCGGGATGTTGCTGGCGGCTGCTGCGCTGATGGTTACAGGCCCTGTGGTCATGAACTGGCTGGCTGCGCAGATCGGCATGGAAGATTTCATCGTCACCTTGTGGACCATCCTGCGCTGGCCGGTGATCATTCTGCTGCTGATGATTTCGGTGGCGACCATGTATTACGTCATGCCCGACGTGGAGCAGGAGTTCCGCTTCATTTCCCCCGGGTCGGTGCTGGCGGTGGTGGTGTGGATTCTTGCGTCTCTGGGCTTTGCCTACTACGTGAAGACGTTCGCCAACTATGACGCCATGTACGGCAGCATCGGAGCGATCATCGTGCTGTTGCTGTATTTCTACATCTCGGCCTCGGTGTTGCTGCTGGGCGCGGAGATGAATGCGGTGATCGAGCATATGTCCGCGGAAGGCAAGGACAAGGGCGAGAAGGTCGCCGGTGACGGCGGCGTCGATTCGACCTACACCAAGCAGCATGTCTCGGGCCTTGGCCGTGATCACTCCCTTGATCACGACGATCTGCAGCCTGACCCGGTGTTGCGGACCGACAAGCACTGACCGGTTTTGTGGCAGGATGTGTCTGAACGGCGCATCCGCCCACTGACAAGGTTCTCTCATGATCCATGAAATTCTGAAGATGGGCGATGAGCGTCTGCTGCGCATCGCCCCGCCCGTACCCCAATCGATGTTCGGCTCCAAAGAGCTGAAGACGCTGATCGACGACATGTTCGAAACCATGCGCAGCGTCGGCGGAGTCGGGCTGGCGGCGCCGCAGATCGGCGTCGATCTGCAGCTGGTGATCTTCGGTTTCGAGCGCAGCGAGCGCTATCCGGATGCCGAAGCGGTGCCCCAGACCATTCTGCTCAATCCCCTCATCACGCCGCTGGAACAGACCCTTGAAGAAGGCTGGGAGGGTTGCCTTTCGGTGCCGGGGCTGCGCGGCGTGGTCGACCGTTACGAGCACATTCGCTACGAAGGCTTCGACCCCGATGGCAAGGCGATCCAGCGCGTCGCCCGGGGCTTTCACGCGCGGGTGGTGCAGCACGAATGCGACCACCTGATTGGCCGTCTGTACCCGTCACGCATTACCGACTTCAGCCGCTTCGGGTTCACCGAAGTGCTGTTCCCGGACATGGACCCGAATGCGGATGATTGATCGTTGATCGCCCCAGGTGTACGTACCTGATCTCAGGTTTCCGATACGACGGCGAATTCCTGTGGGAGCGAGCTTGCTCGCGAAAGCGGCGCGTCAGGAGCAGACTCGCTGACTGGCACACCGCATTCGCGAGCAAGCTCGCTCCCACAGGGGTTATGTGCATGCCGCGAGGGTTACGACAGGCTCATTTGCCCGGCTTGATGAATCGCAAGGTCATGCGATCCGACTCGCCGATGGCCAGGTATTTGTCCTTGTCCACGTCACCCTTGACCAGCGCCGGTGGCAGTGTCCAGACGCCGTCTGGATAGTCTTTGGTGTCCTTTGGGTTGGCGTTGACTTCGCTTTCGCCGGCCAGGGTGAAACCTGCGGCCTTGGCCAGGCTGATCACGTAGTCAGTGGGCAGGTAACCGTTCTTCTCGTTGTCCCTGGCGGTGGTGCCTGGCTTGGCGCGGTGATCGACCACGCCCAGGGTGCCGCCCGGTTTGAGCACTGTGTAGAAAGCCTTGAAGGTCGCTGCTTCGTTGCCGGCATCTACCCAGTTGTGCACGTTGCGGAATGTCAGCACGGTATCGGCCGAGCCCGGCTTGCCGAACACCGGCGCCTTGGGCAGGTACTGGACCACCTCGACCTTGCCGTAATGCGCAGGGTCGGCTGCGTATTTCTGCTTGAGGCTCTCAGCGGATTTCTTCGCGTAGTCGCTCACGGTCGGGTCGACAATCGCCGCAACATAGTGCCCCTTGTCCTTGAGCAACGGCGCCAGCAACTCGCTGTACCAGCCGTTGCCAGGGGTGATTTCGATGACGGTCTGGTCGCTGCGCAAACCAAAGAATTGCAGCGTTTGCTCGGGATGACGGTACTGATCGCGGGCCGCGTTTTGCGGCACGCGCCAGTCGCCCTTGAGCACTTGGGCGAACTGTTCGTGGCTGACGTTGGACGTGGGGGCGGGGGTTGCGGCAGAGGCATGTGTCGCGGCAAAAAGCGCCGCAAGAGAGAAAGCCAGAAGCGTCGGTTTCATGTGCGTCCCGTTCAACTGCATGAGGTGATGGGCGAGGCTAGCACGCGCCACCGGGCAGCGGATGGCACATTTGGTTTGGTCGAGATAACCAATTGATCTACAGGATTTTCATCGCTCGTTGCACCTAGTGATATGACTCAGGTGCAGGAGTGAAAATGCCCAATTATCTCGACGACGCCCAGCGTGACGACATCACCCGTCTGCGCGCGTCCTTTACCGGCCGGACCGAGTGGCCGACCTGGTTGCTGTTGATCGGCGTCTACAGCGCCTGGCCTGGGTTGCTGCTGCTCAGCCCGCAACTGGGTCTCTGGCCGACCACCCTGCTGCTGATTCCTCTGCTGGTGCTGTGGATGTCGTTGCAGCACGAATTGCTCCACGGCCACCCGACGCGCTGGCTATGGCTGAACAAGGTGCTGGGCTACGCGCCGTTCGCGGTCTGGTACCCCTACACGCTGTATCGCGACACCCACATGCAGCACCACCGGGACGAGGACCTGACCGTGCCGGGGCTGGATCCGGAAAGCCGCTACCTCAGCCAGTCGGGCTGGCAGCGCACGGGCCAGGTGATGCGCCTGCTGCGCTGGCTCGACAAGACCCCGCCCGGACGTCTGGTGTTCGGTGTTCCCCTGGCGCTGGGCAGTCTGGTCGTCGAGCAATCCGAACGACTGGTGCGTGGCGAGGACAAGGCCTGGTTCATGTGGTCGACCCACGGCTTCTTTCTGTTGTTGATGTTCAGTTTCATCGAGCGCGTCAGCATTATGTCCGGCTGGCACTACCTGGTGTTCATCACGATTCCTGCGCTGGCGATTTCCATGGTGCGCTCCTACTACGAGCACCGCCCCGACGAGCAGCCGCAGCAACGCACGGTGATCAACGAGGCCGGCTGGCCGTGGCGCTGGCTGTTCCTGAACCTCAACCTGCATCTGGTGCACCACGACTTGCCGGGGTTGGCCTGGTATCACATTCCCACTGTGTACCGCGCCCGTCGCGAGCAGTGGCTGGCGCGCAGCGGTGGTTTTCTGCTGCCGGGGTATGCTGAACTCTTTCGACGCCACAGTTTCAACCCTGTGGACAGCCCCCAACATCCTCACGTCTAGAGTCGAACATGGCCCAGGGTTTCGCCGAATTATTGATGTACGTCAGCCCTGAGCGGGTGGAGCAGGCCCAAGGTCGCTGGCTGGCGCGCGTGCTTGAAATTCTCAGAGTTGAGCGCCTGGATGCTGCTGGTCTGGACCTTCACGCGCTCTGGCTCTCGCCGCAATTGCTGCTGACCCAGACCTGCGGCTATCCGCTGATGACGGCACTGCGCGGGCAGGTGCAGGTGGTGGGACGGCCGGTGTACGAGCTGCCCCACGCCAGCGAAGGTTTTCACTGCAGCCTGCTGGTGGCCCGCGCCGATGATCCGCGCGAGCAACTGGCGGATTTTCGCGGCAGCCGGGGACTCATCAATTCAACCGACTCCAACTCCGGGATGAACCTGTTGCGCCATGCCTTGGCACCGTTACAGCAGAGCGGCCGGTTTTTCGGAACGGTGTCGGTCACCGGCGGGCATCGCAACAGCCTTGCGGCGATCAAGCAAGGGCAGGGCGATCTGGCGGCCATCGACAGCGTGACCTTCGACTATCTGGCGCGGGATGCCAGTGACGAAGTCGCGGGGTTGAAGGTGATAGGCCGCACGGCGGCGGGGCCCTGCCTGCCATACATCACCCGGCTGGAGGCGGATGGGGAAGGGATTCGCCGGGCAATGAACCAGGCGCTCAGGGATTTGCCTGAGGTGGCGGCGGTGTTGGCGATCCGGGAAGTGTTGCCAGCGAGCGAGGCGGATTATCAGGTGCTTCTGGACTATCAGCGCCAGGCGCGTGAGGCGGGTTTCGAATTTCCGTAGCAGCGCGGCTTGCCGGCGGG
>NZ_JANHKS010000003.1 GCF_028682175.1 Pseudomonas putida
GATCTTGAGACCGCCCCCGCCGGCAAGCCCGGCTGCTACGGGTCCTGTGTGAACGCCAATTTCACGCCAACCTCGATCCCCCGTAGGAGCGCGCTTGCCCGCGACAGCGTCAGGTCAGACACCACGATGCCGAATGACCCACCGCGGTCGCGGGCAAGCGCGCTCCTACGGCCTTTGGCCAGAATCACACCGCAAACCCCGTAGCGGCCTGGCTTGCCGGAGATGGGGTCTAGAAGTAATACCCCACGTTCACGTACACCTGGTTTTCCCACTGGTTGCTGCCGCCGGCGCCCAGGCTCTGGGCGTAGTCGCTGCCGCCGATGTAGGGATCGTTCTTGCCGATCAGCCATTCGGTGGCAACCCACAGTTTGCTCACCGAGAACGAGCTGCCGAGGATGACCCGCTGGGAATCCTCGAAACCTGAAGCGGACTTCTGATAGGCGCTGTAGTTGGCGTACAGCTTGACCCCACTGATCTGGTCGAACAGGTACTTGCCACTCACGTCATAGCTCAGGTCGGCGACGTACAGGTTGGCGCGGCTGGCGACGTTGTAGGTGCCGTCGTAGCCGCCAAACGTCACCACCTGGTCAGTGCCGGGGTTGCGCGGCGACATCTGCTGGCGCGCCGCCTGCAATTGCACGCCCCACGGGCCGTTCTTGCCGATGTAGTGCACGGCCACCGCGTTGCGTCGGCCGTCGCGGTCGGTGTCGTTGTTTTCCAGTGTCGAGGTCAGGCCCGACACGCCGACTTCAGAGGTCCAGGGCCCGACATCCAGCGCCTTGGCCACCCGCAGCACGACGGTATTGCGTTCCTGGTTGTCGCTGCCATCCGCCACATAACTGTCGGCCTGGGAAACGACGCTGGAGTAAGTGCGGCCATGGCTGGTGCCCTTGCCTTGCCACGCGGGACGTACGTAGTAGCCGGCCTGAATGTTCCAGTCGCCGTGCTGCTGGATGTACTTGGCCCCCATTTCCTCGACGTCTTCCAGGCCCACCACGTTGCCGAGGGTCTCGAAAAACGTGCTGCCAAAATACGGCTGCAAGCCGAACGGTACCTGATTGAGCCCCACCTGAATCTGCTGCTCGGGGTTGAACTTGTAGCCTACCCAGGCGTATTCCGGGAACGACACATCGCCCACGTGCTTGGTGTATTTGTACGGATAGGAGTGACCATAGAAACGGTACTTGGCCGCACCGATCCAGCTGTCGGAGGTGTACTTGGCGGTGAGGAAGACCGTGTCGAAGTTGAACTTCTGGATGTCGCGGTCCGGGTCGTAATCCCAGCGCGCACGGATGGCGCCGCCAAGGTCCAGATGGTCGGTGACCTGCACGGCCATCGCCGGCGAACAGCAGACACACAGAAGGGTGAAGCACGAAGCAGACAGCCGCAGGGAAGTGCAGGAAGGCATGGAACGCTCTCGCTTGTTTTTATTAGATGGCGCGCAGTCTTGTGATCCTGCCTGCAATCGACAAACGATAAATTGTCCGGGCAAACCTTCATCAAATGCATGTTACTGGGCGGAAAGTGGCGCAGGGCTCTGGCGGAGCCGGGTGGCGCCGTGGGATATTCGCCGCGTTTTCTGCCCGACCGAGAGCGACACATGAAGCGCAAAATGCCCGGCCTCAACGCCCTGAAGGCTTTTGAAGTGGCCGGCAGCACCGGCAGTTTTACCCGCGCCGCCGAGCTGTTGAACGTGACCCAGAGCGCGGTCAGCCGGCAGGTTCGCCAACTGGAAGAGCAGTTGGGCGAAACCCTGCTGGAGCGCCGACACCATCATCTGGACCTGACCAGCGCCGGTCGGGTGCTGTTGCGTGCCTTGCACCAGTCCTTCGACAAGATCGAGATGACCGTGCGCAGCCTGCAACAGAAATCCCACTCCAATCGCCTGCGCATCAACGCGCCGCCCACCTTCACCAGCCGCTGGCTGATGCCGCGCCTGGGCCGCTTGCGCGAGCAGCACCCGGAGCTGGAACTGAGCATCAGCACCCGCTTGCAGGACAGCCTGGCGGAAACCAGCGTGCTCGACTGCGCGATCCGTTTCGGCAATGGCGAGTGGGACGGGCTGGACAGCTCGCTGCTGTTTCAGGAGCGGCATGTGGCGGTCTGCGCGCCGTCATTACTCGCTCGTGAATCCAGCGAGGAGGGTGTGGATTTCAACCGCATGACCTTGCTCCACGTACTGGCCAGCGAGGACCAGCGCTACCTGACCTGGAAACACTGGCTCGATGCCGCGCGCATCCACGGCGTCGATACCCAGGGCGGCTACGAGTTCGACCTGCTGGACCTGGCGATCCGCGCGGCCACCGAGGGACTGGGCATTACTATCGCCGACTGGCACATGGTGGTGCCGGAACTGGCCGCCGGCGAGTTGACCCAGGTGCTCAACGTGCATGTCGAGGGGCATCAGTCGTACTGGCTGGTGACCCGCCCCGAGCAGGATCTGCCGCAATTGCAGGCGTTCGGGCAGTGGCTGCAGGAAGAAATCTGGCTCAGCCAGCGCCAGCTCGAACCGTCTACGGCGGCCCTTACATCGATTCCGTGACCGAACGGGGAGGGTGTCGGGCAGTAACCTGCGTTTTATGAATGTTTGCCGGTGTAATAAATCGTTTGTGGCCGCCGTTGCGGATGACAAGACTGATCGTCATTCGGATAAAAACAACGGTGGACGCCCCACATGCGACTCGAACGAAATTTCATCAACGGCCAGTTTGTCGAGCCTGCCGACAGCGCGCAGATCGCCGTGTACAACCCGGCCACCGAAGCGCTGGTCGGTCACGTCCCGGCGGCCACCTCCGGGCAGGCACTGGCTGCGGTGGATGCCGCTGCCGCTGCGCAGAAAACCTGGGGCGGCCTGACCAGCATCGAGCGCGGTGAACACCTGCGTGCCCTGGCCGATGCCCTGGATGCCTGCGCAGAAAACATTGGTGCAGCGCTGGCCGCCGAATCCGGCAAGAGCGTCGCCGACGCCAGTAACGAAGCGCGCTATGCCGCGCAGATCACCCGCTACCACGCCGAATGGGCACGCCGCATCGAAGGCGAGATCATTCCCAGCGACACCCCCAACGAGAACCTGCTCCTGCAACGCCAGCCCATTGGCGTGGTGGCGGCGCTGATTCCGTTCAACTACCCGGTCTACACCCTGCTGCGCAAGATCGCCCCGGCGCTGATCGCAGGCAACACCGTGGTGGTGCGCCCGAGCAACAACACGCCGATTTCGGCCTTTGAAATCGCCAGGGCCGTCGAGCAATCGGGCATCCCGGCTGGCGTCATCAACATCCTGACCATGGACCACGCCACTGCGGCCAGCCTTTGCACACACAAGGCCGTGGGCATGATTACCCTGACCGGCAGCGTCAAGGCCGGGCGCATCGTGCTCGACTACTGCAAGGAAAACATCGCCAAGCCGTCGCTGGAACTGGGCGGCAAGACCCCGGCGATCATCGAGCCGGACGCTGATCTGGAAAAGGCCGCCAGCGACATCATCGCCTCCAAGACCACCCACTGCGGCCAGTTGTGCACAGCGGTGGAGCGTGTCTACGTTCATGAAAGCGTGCACGACCAATTCCTCGCCCTGCTCAAGGCCAAAATCTCTGCCGTCGCCTACGGTGACCGCGCCGAGGATGCCTCGCGCATGGGCCCGCTGGTCAGTGCCAGCGCGCAACAGAACATTCACGCCATGGTCGAGCGTGCCATCGGCGAAGGCGCGGTGCTGGAGGCGGGCGGCGTGCTACCGGTCGGCAAGGGCCATTTCTATCCGCCGACGCTGCTGAGCAACTGCCGCCAGGACATGGAAATCGTCCAGGAAGAAATCTTTGGCCCGGTGCTGCCGGTGCTCAAGTACCGCGACATCGACCAGGCGCTGGCGTTTGCCAACGATCATCAGTTCGGCCTGTCGTCGGTGCTCTATACCGAGAATTACCGCACGGCGATGAAAGTCGGCAATGCCATCGAAGCCGGCGAGCTGTACGTCAATCGCACGCCGGCCGATCCGTACCAGGGCTTTCACGCCGGCTGGAAACGCTCGGGTCTGGGTGGCGATGACGGCAAGCACGGCATGCTCGAATTCACCCAGACCCGCCTGGTGGTCATGAAGTACTAGACGCGAGCCGCAAGCCTCAAGCTTCAAGCTGCAAGAAAAAGCGCATCGCGTTTAAGCAGCGGTAAGTGACAACCTGCAAAGTACAAGGCAAAAGCACACCACAGACTGCTTTAACTTGTAGCTTGCCGCTTGAAGCTTGCCGCAGCACCCCATAACAAAAACTAAAATTGCCCCTCGTACGCCGAGGGGTGCTGAGGTTCTTCAAATGTCCAAGCCTGCTTCTGTCGCGGCCGCTGTTCAGAATCCTGCCGCCTCTGTCGCCAAGAGCGACAAAGCCACCCGTTACCTGCAACTGATGCTGCTGGTGCTGGCCGCCGGAGCGATCTATCCGATCCTCTACCTGCGCCAGGTCTACCAGACCACCATGCTCGAAGTGTTCCAGATCAACCACAGCGAGCTGGGTTACCTGTACTCGATGCTGGGCACGATTTTCCTCATCAGCTACCTGCCAAGCGGTTGGCTGGCTGACCGCATCGCGCCACGTTTCCTGATTTTCTTCTCGCTGGTGGCCACCGGCGCCCTGGGCCTGTGGTACTCCACCGTGCCGTCGATGACGGGCCTGATGATTATCTTCGGCTGCTGGGGCCTGACCACCGGCCTGACCTTCTGGGCCTCGGTGCTCAAGCGGGTGAAGATGATCGCGCAGCATTCCGAGCAGGGTCGTTTCTTTGGCATTCTCGATGGCGGTCGCGGTCTGGTGGAAGCCTTGCTGGCGACCGTCGCGCTGGGCCTCTTCGCCTACGCCATCGGCACCGGCGGTCAGACGGCAGCCGAAGGTTTCCGCCATGTCGTGTACCTGTATTCGTTCATCTGCATCGGCCTGGGTTGCCTGCTGGTGCTGGTCAAGGACCCGAAATCAGTCGCCGCCGAAGCCTCGGCCACCGATGAAAAGCACAACCTGTTCAAGGATCTCGCCACTCTGGTGAAGATCCCTGAATTGTGGCTGGTCACGGCCATCGTGTTCTGCGGTTACCACATCTTCTGGGCCACCTACAGCTTCTCAGACTACCTGCAAGGCAGCGGCATGACCGCAGTCATGGCCGGCACCATCACCACCATCAAATTGTGGATGCGCCCGGTGGGCGGCATCGGCGGCGGCTGGCTGGGCGACAAGTATTCGAATATCTCGGTGCTGATCGTCGCGCTGGCCCTGGCCACCCTGGCGATGGCGGGCCTTGTGCTGTTCCCGGCCTTCAACAACCTGGGCCTTTTGGTGGTGACGGTGATTTTCATCGGCCTTATGACCTACGCCATCCGCGGCCTGTACTGGGCGATTCTCGACACCTGCAACATTCCGCTGCGTATCACGGGCCTGGCCATCGGCATCGTCTCGGTGGTCGGTTACCTGCCTGACACCTTCATTCCGCTGATCAACGGCTACCTCACCGAGCACTACCCGGGAGCCGCCGGTTACCAGCTGTATTTCAGCTACATCGCTTTCGTCGGCCTGATCGGCACCCTGGCAGCGCTGACGCTGCGGGCGCGGATCCGTCGCTCTTCCCTATCCAAGCTTTCCAACGTCTAAGGTGCCCGAGATGAAAGTCATCGCCCTGGAAACCCATATCGTCGCCGTTCCACCCCCGCACATCGGTGGCATGTACTGGATCTTCGTCAAACTCAAGACCGACTGCGGCATTGAAGGCGTCGGTGAGATCTACGCCGCCACCTTCGGCCCCAAGGCCATGCTGCCGATCATCGAGGACGTGTTCGAGCGCCACCTGCTCAACCACGACCCGCATCACATCGAGCGCTTCTTCCGCCAGGCCTATTCGAGCGGCTTCACCCAGCGCCCGGACCTGACCATGATGGGCGTGGTCAGCGGCCTGGAAATGGCCTGCTGGGACATTATCGGCAAGGCGGCGAACAAGCCGGTCTATGAACTGCTGGGCGGCAAGGTGCATGAGCGCCTGCGTTCGTATACCTACCTGTACCCGGTCAACAGCCAGGGCGAGTACGACTACGACGACCCGGACCTGGCTGCCGAGTGCGCCATCGAAAACATGAACAAGGGCTTCACCGCGGTGAAGTTCGACCCGGCAGGCCCGTACACCGCGTACTCCGGCCATCAGATCTCGCTGGAAGTGCTGGAACGTTGCGAAACCTTCTGCCGCAAGATCCGCGAAGCGGTCGGCAACAAGTGCGACCTGCTGTTCGGCACTCACGGGCAGATGGTGCCGTCTTCGGCGATTCGCCTGGCCAAGCGTCTGGAGAAATACGACCCGCTGTGGTTTGAAGAGCCGGTGCCGCCTGGGCAGGAAGAAGCCATGGCGCAAGTGGCGGGCAAGACCAGCATCCCGATTGCAACCGGCGAGCGCCTGACCACCAAGTACGAGTTCCACAAGTTGCTGCAGGCCGGCGGCGCGTCGATCCTGCAAATGAACGTGGCCCGCTGTGGCGGCCTGCTCGAAGGCAAAAAGATCGCCAGCATGGCCGAGGCGCACTACGCGCAGATCGCTCCGCACCTGTACAACGGCCCGATTGGCGCTGCGGCCAGTTTCCAGCTGGCAGCCTGCACGCCCAACTTCCTGATCCAGGAAAGCATCGAGACCTGGGGTGGTTTCCACGCCGAGGTCCTGACCAAACCGCTGCAGTGGGAAGACGGCTACATCATCCCGTCCAGCGAGCCTGGCCTGGGTGTCGAGCTGAACATGGAGGTGGTGCGCGCGCACACGCCGTATACCGGGTCGCGCTTGCATTTGCAGATGGCTGCGACCCCGGCAGATGTGAAGGATTTTTCACCGGCCAAGGGCTAACCCCGAACCTGTAGGAGTGAGCTTGCTCGCGATAAGGGTCTTGCACACAACATCAAAGTTGAATGACACGACGCAATCGCGAGCAAGCTCACTCCTACAGGGGCGGTGTCAAGCCAACCCGGCAGTGGCGGGTGGTGGGCAAAGAGCTTTTTATGAATAACGACTTACGCGGTAACCGTGCATGACATACGACTACATCATCGCTGGCGCTGGCGCCGCAGGTTGCGTTCTGGCCAACCGGCTCTCGGCATCGGGCCAATACACCGTGCTGCTGCTCGAAGCGGGCGGCAAGGACAGCTCGCTGTGGTTCAAGATCCCGGTGGGCTTCGCCAAAATGTATTACAACCCCACCTTCAACTGGATGTACTACAGCCAGCCACAGAAGCAGCTGGGCAATCGCGCCATCTACGCCCCGCGCGGCAAGGTGCAGGGTGGTTCCGGCTCGATCAACGCGATGATCTACGTGCGCGGCCAGGCCCATGACTTCGACGACTGGGCCGCCAACGGCAACGACGGTTGGGGCTTCAAGGACGTACTGCCGTACTTCCGCAAGCTGGAAAACCACCCGCTCGGCGACACCGAGTACCACGGCGCCAGCGGGCCGATCAGCATCACCCCGATGAAGGGCCAGACGCACCCGATCTGCGACGTGTTCCTCGAAGGTTGCGAGCAACTGGGCTACTCGCGCAGCGATGACTTCAACGGCCCGAAATTCGAAGGCGCCGGGCTGTATGACGTCAACACCCGCAATGGCGAGCGCTGCTCCAGCAGCTTCGCTCACCTGCACCCGGCGCTGGGGCGCAAGAACCTGACGCTCGAGCATTACGCGCTGGTGGACAAGGTGTTGTTCGATGACCAGGGCAAGCGGGCAGTGGGTGTCGAGATCAGCCAGAACGGGGTCAAGCGCACCTTTGCCGCGCGCAAGGAAGTGATTCTCTGCGCAGGCGCCGTCGACACGCCAAAGATTCTGCAACTGTCCGGCGTCGCGGATAAAGCGCTGCTGGCCAAGCATGGCATCAAGCCGGTCAAGCACCTGCCAGCGGTGGGGCAGAACCTGCAGGATCACCTGTGCGTCAGCTACTACTACAAGGCCAATATCCCGACCCTGAACGATCAGCTCAGCTCGCTGTTCGGCCAGGCGCTGCTGGGCCTCAAGTACCTGTTCACCCGCAAGGGCGCGCTGGCGATGAGCGTCAATCAGGCCGGTGGTTTCTTCCGGGGCAACGACGAGCAGAGCCACCCGAACCTGCAGCTGTATTTCAACCCGCTGTCCTACCAGATTCCGAAGAACAACAAGGCCAGCCTCAAGCCCGAGCCGTATTCCGGTTTCCTGCTGTGCTTCAACCCGTGCCGTCCCACCAGTCGCGGGCACATCGAAATCGCTTCGAGCAACCCCCGTGATGCGGCGTTGATCGACCCCAATTACCTGAGCACCCAGAAGGACATCGACGAGGTGATCCAGGGCAGTCGCCTGATGCGCAAGATCATGTCGGCGCCTGCGCTCAAGGACATTACGGTGGACGAAGTGCTGCCTGGGCCGGTGGTCGAGACCGACGAGCAGATGCTGGAATACTTCCGCCACAACTCAGGTTCGATTTATCACCTGTGCGGCTCATGCGCCATGGGTGCCGACGAGCAGACCTCGGTGGTGGACAAGCGCTTGAAAGTGCATGGCATCGATGGGCTGCGCATCGTCGATGCGTCGATCTTCCCCAACGTGACCTCGGGTAACACCCACGCGGCGGTGCTGATGGTGGCGGAGAAGGGCGCGGATCTGATTCTGCAGGACGCCGTGGCTGTGTCGGCAAGCGCCGTGCAGGCCTCGCCTCACGCAGCCTAACGCCGCAGGTAGGCTGCGAAATCGATATCCCCGGCGCTGAGGATCGCCTGCACCCGATTGTGCACGTTGAGCTTGCGCAGGATCGCCGAGACATGGGCCTTGACCGTGGTTTCGGCGATCGCCAGGCTGAAGGCGATCTGCTTGTTGGAGTCGCCCTTGGTCATGCGTTCCAGCACCAGCAGTTGTTTGCGCGTCAAGGCCTGCAGCAATTCAGGCGGGAAGTGCGGCGCTTCGCTGGCGCTGCGGCGGGAAGCGGGTTTCTGGCTGCGGATGATGTCCGATGGCAGGTAGACGTTGCCGTCGAGGATCTGCTCGATGGCATCGGTCATCTGCTTGCGCGGCGAGGATTTGGTGATGAAGCCCACCGCGCCGTAGGTAATCGCTTGCAGCACCACCTGTTTGTCCTGCTCGGCGGACACGATCACCACCGGAATCGTCGGCGCCTCGTTGCGCAGGTTGATCAGGCCATTGAGCCCGTGCATGCCCGGCATGTTCAGGTCCAGCAGGATCAGGTCCAGGTCGTCGTGGTCGCGGGTCAGGGCCAGGGCGCTGTCCAGGTCCTGGGTTTCCATCACTTCGCTGCCGGGAAAGCCGTCGCTGATGACGTTGGCAATGGCCTCGCGAAACAGCGGGTGGTCATCGGCGATCAGGATCTTGTACATGGTTTTCCACCTTTATTATTGTCGCAACGCTTCAGCGCAAGGGTTCGGGTTGAGCCGGTTCGACCGCAAGCCCGGCGGCCAGCCAGGCGTCCAGGCCATCGCGGTACCAATACAGATGACTGTAGCCCAGACCGCTTGCCCGTTTGATAGCGTTCCAGCTCAGCCAGCAGTCTGAGCGGCAGTAGAACACAAGCGGCCGGTCCTGCCGACCGTCGCTCAACCGGCGCAGGTTGAGGGTGAAGTACTCCATCCACACCGGCGATAACTCGCCATCCCCGGGATTGGCCAGCCAGTGGCTGCCCGGCAGGTTGGCGTGGGGTTCGTCTTCGATGAACCGACCTTGCAGCCATTGGCGGCGGTAGACGTCGATCAGCAGCGGTTTGTCGGATTGCTTGAGCAGGGTTTGCAATTGCCCGGTGTCGATGACCTGCGCGCCAGGGATCTGGTCCGGGGTGGGGCTGCGGTAGAGGGAAATGCGATAGCCGTGGGCGTTGAACAGCGCCGCGTCCTGGGCCTGGCACAAGGCGTTCGTACCCAGAAGGATCAGCAGACAGGCAGACAACAGCGCACGGGGCATGGCAGGTTTTTCCTTTTTCTTGTGCCTGCATTACAAGCCAGTCCCGGTGCTTTGTGAATGCGACCAATAGCGTGGAAAACCAGTACTAAAGTCGTAATCTTGCGCTCACGATCACTCAATTCTGTGGGAGCGGGCTTGCCCGCGAAAGCGGTGTTGCTGACCCTGGATGTGTGGCGTCTGGTCCGTCGTCTTCGTGGGCAAGCCCACTCCCACAGGTTGTAAGGCGCGAGTGAAACCGGGGAAACGTCATGACGCTTTGCGCACCGCTGCATGCTGGGGGTTGAAGGTCAGTACCGCGAGGCTGGCGAAGACTGCCGTGAGAGTCGCACAGACGGCGAGGGCCAGGGGGTTGAAGCGTTCATGCAAGGCAAATCGCACCAACTCCACCGCATGGCTGAACGGGTTGAACGCGCACAGCCAGTACAGCCACTCGCTGGCCTCGCGCATTTTCCACAGCGGGTACAGCGCCGACGACATGAAGAACAACGGGAAGATCACGAAATTCATCACCCCGGCGAAGTTTTCCAGTTGGCGAATGGCGTTGGACAGCAGCAACCCCAGGGCACTCAACATCAGCGCCACCAGCAGCAGTGCAGGCAGGGCCAGGAGCAGGCCCCCGGCGGGCGGTTGCACGCCATACACCCAGGCCACGCCGAGAAAGGCATACACCTGCAACAGCGAAATCAGCGAGGTTGCCAGCAGCTTGCACAGCAAGAGGAAGGTGCGCGGCAAGGGGCTGGTGAGCAGCACGCGCATGCTGCCCATCTCGCGGTCATAGACCATCGACAGCGAGCCCTGCATGCCGTTGAACAGCAGGATCATGCACGCCAGCCCCGGAATGATGTACACCTCGTAGGGGATGTAGGTGTCATAGGGCTGGATGATCGCAATGCCCAGCGCCGCACGAAATCCCGCTGCGAACACCAGCAGCCACAGCAGCGGGCGGACCAAGGCGCTGAGAAACCGCGTGCGCTGCATCACGAACCGCAGCCACTCGCGCAACACGATGCCGCTCAGGCACTGCCAGTAGGCGTTCATCGCGATACTCCGCTGGTGGTGAGCTGCCTGAAGGCGGCGTCCAGCCCTCCGCCGTGTTCGGCGCTGACATCGCCTGCCTGACCGCTGGCTACAAGACGGCCCTGATGCAGGATCAGCAGATCGTCGTCGGGATGCACTTCGTCGAGCAGGTGAGTGGTCCACAGCACGCTGATCCCCTGGTCGTGGCACAGGCTGCGCACATGGGCGTTGAGCGCCAGGCGGCTGGCAGGGTCGAGGCCGACGCTGGCCTCGTCCAGCAACAACAGGCGCGGCTGGTGCAGCAGGGCGCGGGCGATTTCCACCCGCCGCCGATGGCCCCCGTTGAGGGCGCGCACCCGCTCGCGGCGGCGCTCGGTGAGCCCTTGGCGATCCAGTTCCAGCGCGACCCGTTCGCTCACGTCACGCCGCGCCAGCCCGTGCAACGCCGCGTGATAACGCAGGTTCTGCTCCACGCTCAGGTCAAGGTCCAGGGTGCTCTGCTGGAACACCACACCCATCTGGCGCAGGGCAGGTCGGGGCGACTGGCGCAACGAATGCTCACCCATGCGCACCTCGCCTTTCTGCAGATCGTAGAGCCGGGTGAGCAGCGCGATCAGCGTGGATTTACCCGCGCCGTTGGGGCCCAGCAGCGCGGCAAAGCGCCCCGGCGCGAGGTTGAATGACACCCCGCGCAGTGCCTCGCGTTCGCCGTAGGCAAAGCTCAGCTCGCTGACCTGCAGCGCGCTCATGGCGCCACCGCCACGCCCCACGGGTAGCGCCCGACCTTGACCGACTTGAGCACCTTGCGGCTGGCAACGTCGATCACCGAGACATCGCCACTCACCCCGTTGGTGGCCAGCAGGCGGGTCTGGTCCGGGGTGAACGCCAGTTGCCAGACGCGCCGGCCCACCAGCAGGTAGTCGATCACTTCCAGGGTCTTCACGTCGATCACCGCCACGTGGTTGGCCGGTCCCAGGGCAACGAAGCCGTATTTGCCGTCATCGGTGATGCGGATGCCCACCGGTTGCACCTTGTCGGGGTGTACGCCCTTGATCTCGAATTTCAGGGTCTTGAGAATCTTGCGGCTGGCCACGTCTAGTACGGTCAGGGTTCCGCCGATTTCAGCCGAGGCCCACAGCTGGCTGCCGTCCTTGCTGAACTCGACGAAACGCGGGCGCTGATCCACCAGGGTGTTGTCCACCAGCTTCTGGGTCGAGGTGTCGATCCAGTGCAGCATGTTGGTGGTTTCACTGGTGTTGATCGCCCACTTGCCGTCGGGGCTGACCGCCATGCCCTCGGGCTCCACGCCGACGTCGACCTGGGCCAGCACCTTGGAGGTCTGGGTGTCGATCACCGTGACCAGCGAATCGTCCTCGTTGGAGACGTACAGCCAGCGGTCGTTGGGGTGAAGGGCGAATTGTTCGGGGTCTTTGCCGGAGGGCAGTTCCTTGATGATCTTCAGAGTCGCCACGTCCATCACCTGCACCCGATCCGAGTCGCTGGCGCAGATGTACAGCAGCTTGCTGTCGTGGGACAGCAGCAGGCCGCGCGGACGCATGCCCACCGGCAGGGTCTTGGTCACTTGCAGCGTGTCCATGTCGATCAGGCTCAGGCTGTTGTCCTTCTCGTTGGAGACGAACGCGGTGGCGGCAAACGCAGGCGCGGCGGCAAGCAGCAGGGCAGCGCAGAGAAGTGTATGGCGCATGTTGGAGTCCTTGTTATGGGTATTGTCGGGGGCGTGCGCGGGTCAATAGGTGCAACTGACCTCCGGCTTGTCGTAGCCCAGGCTGTCGAGTTCGGTGCCGGGGTGCAGAAAGCCTTCCTGGGGTGAAGTGGTGACCAGAGCCTGGGGTTGAACCACTGGAATGGGCTGGCGCAGCTCGCCGTTCCAGGGCCGGTAGCTGAGCTTGCTGCCCTTGAAACCGTCCAGCGGCAGGGTTTCGCTCAGCTCCAGCTCACGAATCTGCATGGGGTCGGTGCCGCGCAGCCGGGTGACGGCGCTGGCGACGCTGCGCACGGCCATCCAGGCGGCGAAGTCGCGGTCGTTCATCCAGCGCCCGGCGAGCGCCTCGAAGCGCTTTTGCAATTGCGCGGCGCCGTAGGTTTCAACGGTGCGGTGCCAGCCGGTGGGCGTCAGGCCCTGGGTGCCGGCCACCGGGCGCGGGTACCAGGTCTGATAGGGCACGTATTCGCCAAAGTCGCCGCGCTCGTCGGCCACCAGCACCACGTCGTATTCGGCGGTCTGGGTGAACAGCGGCATATCGGCCTGGGCGCTGCGGCGCTGGTCGTTGTCGAAACTCCAGGCTTTCTCGGCGACGATCTTGTGCCCGAAGCGCTTGGCGGCGCGGCGCAGGGCGGCGGCGTAGGCCTGGTCATCGGGTGTCTGGCCGACGATCAACAACCAGCGCTGCCAGCGCCGTACGGTGAGGAACTGCGCCAGCGCGTCGGCCAGCATCGCCCGGCTCGGCAAGGTGTGCAGCACGTTGTGCAGGCAACTGGTGCTGCGCAAGCTGTCGTCGGCGCTGCCGGCGTTGAACAGCAGGCTGTCCGGCAGCGCGGCGCTGAGCTGGCGCAGGGTTTCGGCCGGGGCGTTGACCACGAACAGGCGCAGGCCCTGATCGTGTTGCGCGCGGGCCTGCTCAAGCAGCGCCTCGGGGCTCTCGGCGCTGGCGCTGCTCAGGCTGTAGCTGTGCTTGAGAAAACGCCCGGTGCTGTTGCTGTCGACAATCGCCAGCTCAGCCCCGCGCAGCCCGGCATCCTTGGGTTCAGGGGTGACGTTGGAGAGGATCGGGCCGGTGTCGGGAATGTACGAAAGGTAGCCGATGCGCACGGCAAGCGGCTGGTCATCGGCCATGGCCGAGAACGACAGGGCGGCAAGCGCCAGGCACAGCAGGCGAGGGTACGGCAGCCATAGGGATAGAGACAGGCGCATAGGGCACTCCATACAGGTGGTGCCAGCATAGGAACGCGCGCCTCGGCGGCAAATATGCAGATGGTACGAGTCTGCCAGTACCAAGGTAGTAGGGCGCGGCCACCAAAGCAGCATTCGGTGCGGTGGCAGCGGTTCTTAAGATGGACGCATGGCTTTTGCGTGCACCTTGAGGACATAACAATGACAACAATTTCCGTGAACCTGCCTGATGTCGCTTCCCGTTCCAGCAAACGCAGGTTGCTGTTGGGGGCCGTGGTCATTGGCGGGCTGCTGCTGAGTAATCTCGTCCAGGCCCACGGCGACGTCGTCCCCCACGCCGTGGCCACCGACGGCCTGGAACAACTGGGGCAGGACTGGCGGGCAGAGAACCCCTACCGCGACTCGAAAGACCACGACAAGGCGCTGGAAATCGGCAAGTCCGCCTACACCCAGAACTGCGCGGCGTGTCATGGCCTGGATGCGATTTCCGGCGGCATCGCCCCGGACCTGCGGCATCTGGACGTCGGCGCCAGCGGTGACGAGTGGTTCGTCGAGCGGGTGCGCAACGGCGCCGTGCGGGACGGCCGGGTGTACATGCCGAAAATGGCCGATTACCTGAGTCAGGAAGCCTTGTGGGCGGTGCGGACCTACCTGGACAGCGTGCACACCGAGGACTGATCGCCATGGGTGCGTTCACAAGGTGGTTGGCTGTGCTGTGCTGCCTGCTGGGCCTGATGTTTCAGCCTGCCAGCGCCCAGGTTCGCAACTACGACAGCATCATGGCCGCCGGGGTCATCAAGGTGGCGGTGTACCAGAACTTCGCCCCCTACAGCTTTCAGGTGGACGGCCAGGACCGGGGCGTGGACGTAGAGCTGGCCCAGGCGTTGGCCAAGGCGCTGGGAGTGCGGCTGGAGCTGATGTGGGCGCCGCCGGGCGAGAACCTCGACGGCGACCTGCGCGACCTGATCTGGCGCGGCAGCCAGCTGCGCGGCCAGCAACTGGCGGACATGATGATGCGCGTGCCTTATGACAAGGATTACACCCAGAAGCGCAATGACGTCGGCGAGCTGGAGAATGATCATGTGGTGATGTTCGCGCCCTATCAGACCGAGCGTTGGCAGGTGGCGTTCGACACCCAGCGGCTTGAGTCCGTGCCCAGTGTCGCGGTGTTCAACGAGCACCCGGTAGGGGTGGAAACCGACAGCGTGCCGTCGTTCTACCTGACGACGATTTTCAACGGCCAGTTCACCCACAGCACCCATCACTTTCCCTCCGTGCAGGACGCATTCGCGGCCATGCACGAGGGCAAGGTCGATGCGGTGATGGCCATGCGCGGAGAGGTCGACTGGCAACTGCACCAGGCCGCCGATGCCCATTGGCAACTGGCGGAAAATGCCTACCCGAACATGGGCCGTCAGACCTGGGACATCGGCATGGCGGTGCATGAGAGCAACCGCCAGTTGGCCTATGCGGTGGAGGAGGCGCTGGAGACGCTGATTCGTGAGGGCAGCGTGCAGCGTATCTATGCCGCCTATGGCATGCGCTATGAAGTGCCGGAGATGTACCAGTGAAGCGCTGCAGGATCACGGCCTGGCTGGTGCTTCTGGTGTGCTTCGATGCCTGCGCCATTGACCCCGGCAAGGATCCAGTGCCGTCGGTGATGTGGAGTTTCTTCCAGCAGAAATTTCTCGACGGTCAGCCCTACGTGTTTGACGACAAGGTCCTGGTGCGGGCGCCGCCGTTTGCCGAGGACGCTCGCCAGGTGCCCATCGAGATCGACGCTCGGGCTTATCAAGGCCAGGTGGTGCGAATCCTGGCGTGGGCGGAGCTTAATCCGTTGCCGCAGATTGTCGATTTCGAGCCGCTGGATCGGGTGCTGCCGTGGCTGTCGATCCGCATTCGCATCGAACAGGCGACACCCTTGCGTGCCGCTGCGCTGACCCGCGACGGCATCTGGCACATCGGCTCGACCACCATCGAAGCCGCAGGCGGCGGTTGCACGGCGCCCAGCGTGGTACGCACCCAGCCGGGTTGGGAAGAGCACCTGGGCGAAGTGCTCGGGGCGCGGTTTCCCCGAGGCGATTACAGCCGTCTACGGGTGCAGGTGTCGCACCCGATGGACAACGGCATGGTCAGCGGCATTCCCGAGTTCTATCTGGATCAGGCGCAACTGACCGACGCCAGCGGCACGCTGCTCGCCAGGCTGCAATTGTTCCCGGCGGTCAGCGAGAACCCGACCCTGAGCCTGGATATTCAAGGGGCGGGCGAGACGCGGCTGTCCCTGCGTGACATCAGCGGCAATCCGTTCAGTGCGGTGATCCCTTGAGGCGTCCAACGCTTGCGGGGCTGTTGATGCTCTGGCTCCTGCTGCTGGCGGTGACGGCCTTCGCCGACATGGACTATCGGCTGCAACCCCGGCAGATCGCCGAGGGCACCTACCTGCTGGAGGGCAGCACCGAGAATTTCGCCCGAAGCAACGGCGGCAAGATCGTCAATACCGGGTTCATCATCACCGACAGCGGTGTGGTGGTGATCGACACCGGACCTTCCCACCGTTACGGCGAAGCGCTGCGCAAGGCTATTGCGACGGTCACCGACAAGCCGGTGATCCAGGTGCTGCTGACCCATCATCATCCCGACCATGTGCTGGGCAACCAGGCGTTTGCCGACGTGCCCATCGGCGCCCTGGCCGGGACCACCGCGCAGATGCGCGCCCACGGCGATGCGCTTGCTGAGAATCTGTACCGCATGGTCGGCGACTGGATGCGCGGGACCGAAACCGTCTTGCCAACCCAGGTGCTGCAAAGCGGCGTACTGGAGATTGGCGGGCATCCGCTGCGGTTGTTGGCACTGGCCGGGCATACCGGTTCCGACCTGGCGATTCTCGATGAGCGGACCGGCGTGCTGTTCGCCGGTGACCTGCTGTTCTATCAGCGTGCGCTCACTACGCCGGACAGCCCGGGATTGCAGGTGTGGTTGGGCGATCTTGAGCGGCTGCAGGCCTTGCCCTGGAAACTCTTGGTGCCGGGGCACGGTCCGCTTGCCAGTGATGCGAGCCCCTTCGAACAGACCCGCGACTACCTGACCTGGCTGGACGCTCTGCTGCGTGAAGGCGCCGTACAAGGGCAGGACATGACCGAGCTGATCGCCAGCCCGATCCCCGACCGTTTTGGCAGCATCAGCCTGACCCGTTACGAGTTGATCCGCAGCGTCAGCCACCTGTACCCGGCGTATGAGCGGGTGCGCATGGCGCGGGTGGACGGGCGATAAGGCCCGCATATCGCCATTGCCCCTACCAAAGAACTAGAAACCTCCACACTGCGGGCAATTGTTGGGCTGTACCCGCGGGCGAACAATCCACCTGATCGGGAAACATTCCCGAAGGGAAGACCAGAACAATAATCCGCAGAGGCAGCCGTCATGATCCAACCCGCACGTCGCCATTCCTTCGCTCTTGGCCTGTTGGTCAGCGCCATCCTGTCGTCTGGCAGCGTCATGGCTGCCGTGACCGATGAAGAGATTCTCCAGGATCCCAAGAATCCCGAGCAGATCGTCACCAACGGCCTGGGCGTCCAGGGCCAGCGCTTCAGCCCGCTAGACATCATCAACACGCAGAACGTCAAGGAACTGCGGCCGGTCTGGGCGTTCTCCTTCGGCGGGGAAAAACAGCGCGGCCAGCAGGCGCAGCCGCTGGTCAAGGACGGGGTGATGTACCTCACCGGCTCCTACTCGCGGGTGTTCGCCGTGGATGCGCGCACCGGCAAGAAACTCTGGCAGTACGATGCGCGGCTGCCCGACGACATCCGTCCCTGCTGTGACGTGATCAACCGTGGCGTGGCGCTGTACGGCGACCTCGTGTATTTCGGCACCCTGGACGCCAAGCTCGTGGCGCTGAACAAGGACACCGGCAAGGTGGTCTGGAGCAAGCAGGTGGCCGATCACAAGGCCGGCTATTCGATCAGTGCGGCGCCGATGATCGTCAACGGCAAGCTGATTACCGGCGTGGCCGGTGGCGAGTTCGGCGTGGTGGGCAAGGTCGAGGCCTACGATCCGAAAAACGGCACGCTGCTGTGGTCTAGGCCGACGGTCGAGGGCAACATGGGCTACGTCTACAAGGACGGTCAGGCCGTGGAAAACGGCATCTCGGGCGGCGAGGCGAACAAGACCTGGCCGGGCGATCTGTGGAAGACCGGCGGCGCCGCGCCGTGGCTGGGTGGTTACTACGACCCCAGCAACAACCAGATCCTGATCGGCACCGGCAACCCTTCGCCGTGGAACTCGCACATGCGCCCGGGGGACAACCTGTATTCCTCCTCAAGGCTGTCGCTCAATCCCGATGACGGCACCATCAAGTGGCACTTCCAGAGCACGCCCCACGATGGCTGGGACTTCGACGGCGTCAACGAGCTGATCTCCTTCGACTATCAGGAAAACGGCAAGACCGTGCAGGCCGCCGCCACCGCCGACCGCAACGGCTTCTTCTATGTGCTCAACCGCAAGGACGGCAAGTTTATCCGGGGCTTCCCGTTCGCCGACAAGATCACTTGGGCCAAGGGCCTGGACAAGGACGGCCGGCCGATCTACATCGACGAAAGCCGTCCGGGTGCGCCGGACGGTGAAGCCAAGGGCACGGCGGCATTCGTGGCGCCAGCGTTCCTGGGGGCGAAGAACTGGATGCCGATGGCCTACAGCCCCGACACCGGGCTGTTCTACGTGCCGGGCAACGAGTGGGGCATGGACATCTGGAACGAAGGCATCGCCTACAAGAAAGGCGCGGCGTTCCTGGGGGCAGGCTTCACCATCAAGCCGCTGAACGAGGACTACATCGGCGTGCTGCGCGCCATCGATCCGAAGACCGGCAAGGAAGTCTGGCGCCACAAGAACTATGCGCCGCTGTGGGGCGGGGTGCTCGCGACCAAGGGCAACCTGGTGTTCACCGGTACACCGGAGGGCTTCCTGCAGGCGTTCAACGCCAAGACCGGGGAGAAAGTCTGGGAATTCCAGACCGGCTCCGGCGTGCTGGGCTCACCCGTGACCTGGGAGATGGACGGCGAGCAATACGTCTCGGTGCTCTCCGGCTGGGGCGGCGCGGTGCCGCTGTGGGGCGGCGAGGTGGCCAAGCGGGTCAAGGACTTCAACCAGGGCGGCATGCTCTGGACGTTCAAGTTGCCCAAGGAATTGGTGACCAAACGCTAACGCTAATAAAGCCCCGTAGCAGCACGGCTTGCCGGCGGGATCGTTCTCGAGGACGCCCCCGCCGGCAAGCCGTGCTGCTACGGTACGCGGTTGACCCCCCATCTCGGTAACACCCACCCCCCGTAGCAGCCGGGCTTGCCCGCGGGGCGATTCTGAAGACGCCGACGCCGGCAAGCCGTGCTGCTACGGTACGCGGTTGATCCCCCATCTCGGTAACACCCACGCCCCGTAGCAGCCGGGCTTGCCCGCGGGGCGATTCTGAAGACGCCGACGCCGGCAAGCCGGACTGCTACGGTTTCGGGGGTGAGCTTCGGGACACCCGGATCCCTTGTAGGAGCGCGCTTGCCTGCGACTGCGATCTATCAGTTGCAAAAGAGTCGCTGAGCTGGCGCGGTCGCGGGCAAGCGCGCTCCTACAGGTTTGGCGGTGGAGGCTTCCCGCTACCAATCCCCACCCCAATCAGTGCCAAAGTACTATTCGCCCAAATGCGCACCCATGCGCTAATGAACCTGCCGGATCAACCCGGTCCAACAAGAGGAAAGGCCCATGTGGAAAAAACCTGCGTTCACCGATTTGCGCATTGGTTTTGAAGTGACCATGTACTTCGCCAGCCGCTGATCGGCATTCCCGGTCAATCGCCGTGTTGGCCGGGTTTTCCCCTCGCCCCAGGACCTCTGCCATGAGCCGACACCGTCAGTCATTGGTCCTATTGCATTACCCCGCAGATGCTCTAGGCTGGCGCTCATTCGCTGATAACAACAAGAATGCGCCTGATATGAGCCAGAGCCTCAACCAGCTTCGCAAATTCGTGTCCCCGGAAATCATCTTTGGTGCGGGCAGCCGGCACAGCGTCGGCAACTACGCCAAGACTTTCGGTGCGCGCAAGGTCCTTCTGGTCAGCGACCCCGGCGTGATCGCCGCCGGCTGGGTCGCTGATGTCGAAGCCAGCCTGCAGGCCCAGGGCATCGACTACGTGATCTACAGCGGCGTATCGCCCAACCCCCGGGTTGAGGAGGTCATGCTCGGCGCCGAGCTGTACCGCGAGCACCATTGCGACGTGATTGTCGCCGTGGGCGGTGGCAGCCCCATGGATTGCGGCAAGGGCATCGGCATCGCCGTGGCCCACGGTCGCAACATCCTGGAGTTCGAAGGCGTGGACACCATTCGTGTGCCCAGCCCGCCGCTGATCCTGATCCCGACCACCGCAGGCACCTCCGCGGACGTTTCGCAGTTCGTGATCATTTCCGATCAGCAGGAGCGCATGAAGTTTTCCATCGTCAGCAAGGCGGTGGTGCCCGATGTGTCGCTGATCGATCCTGAAACCACCCTGAGCATGGACCCGTTTCTGTCGGCCTGTACCGGCATCGATGCGCTGGTGCATGCCATCGAGGCCTTCGTGTCCACCGGCCACGGCCCGCTGACCGACCCCCACGCGCTGGAAGCCATGCGCCTGATCAACGGCAACCTGGTGCAGATGATCGCCACCCCGGCGGATATCGCCTTGCGCGAGAAGGTCATGCTGGGCAGCATGCAGGCGGGGCTTGCGTTCTCCAACGCGATCCTCGGCGCGGTGCACGCCATGTCCCACAGCCTGGGCGGCTTTCTCGACCTGCCCCATGGCTTGTGCAATGCGGTGCTGGTCGAGCACGTGGTGGCGTTCAACTACAACTCGGCGCCGGATCGCTTCAAGGTGATCGCCGAAACCCTGGGCATCGACTGTCGGGGACTGAGCCACGCCGCCATCAGCAAGCGCCTGGTGGAACATCTGATTACGCTGAAGCACCAGGTCGGATTCCATGAAACCCTGGGCCTGCAAGGCGTGCGTACCAGTGACATTCCGTTTCTGTCGCGCCATGCCATGGACGATCCGTGCATCCTGACCAACCCCCGCGTTTCCAGCCTGCGGGACGTCGAAGTGGTGTATGGCGAAGCTCTCTGACGGCCAGGGTGCGCTCAATGCGTTGCTCGGGCTGGGCAACCATTCGACGCGCAAAAGCCATTACCCCGAGCTGACCCTGCGCCTCGGTGAGCTTGAAACCGAGCGCAACCGTTATAAGTGGTTGTTCGACCATGCCGTGCACGGCATCTTCCAGGCCAGCCTGCACGAAGGCTTGCGCGCGGCCAACCCGGCACTGGCGCGCATGCTCGGCTACCGCGACGAGCAGGAAATGCTGCTGTTCCTGCATGACTTGGCTGGCACGCTGTTCATCGGGGCCCAGGTCGAGCTGAACGCAATCGCCCATGTCCTGCAACGCGAGCGTAGCCTGCAAGGTTACGAAACGCGCCTGCGGCGCAAGGACGGCACTTACGTCGAGGTGCTGATGAACCTGCTGCTCAAGCCTGACGAAGACGGCCTGTTCGAAGGCTTCGTCGCCGACATCACCGAGCGCAAGCAGGCCCAGCAGCGCTTGCAGGAACTCAACGACCAGCTGGAATTGCGCGTCGCAGCGCGCACCGATGAGCTGCTGGAAACCAACCGCAAGCTGCAGAAACAGATCGCCCGGCGCGAGCGCATCGAACGCGACCTGCGCGAGGCTCGGGATGCCGCCGAAGCAGCCAACCGCAGCAAGGACAAATACCTCGCGGCGGCCAGCCATGACCTGTTGCAGCCGTTGAATGCCGCGCGGCTGCTGATCGCCACACTGCGCGAGCGGACCCTGCCCGGCGCCGAGCACCTGCTGGTGGAGCGTACGCATCAGGCACTGGAGGGCGCGGAGGATCTGCTCACCGACCTGCTGGACATCTCCAAGCTGGACCGCGCTGCGGTACAGCCTGATATCGACCTGTACCGGCTGGACGAGGTGCTGGCGCCGCTGGTGTCGGAATTCGAATCGGTGGCCTCGGCGGCCGGGTTGACGTTGCGCGCTCGCATCGGCCAGTTCGCCGTGCGCACCGACCTGCGCCTGCTGACGCGCATCTTGCGCAACTTTCTCAGCAACGCCTGTCGCTACACTGACCATGGCAGCATCCTGCTGGCGGCGCGCAAGCGCGGGGACCGGTTGCGGATCGAGGTGTGGGATACCGGCAGGGGGATTGCCGCCGACCGGCTGGGGTCGATCTTTCTGGAGTTCAACCAGCTGGACGTCGGGCGTGCGGCCGATCGCAAGGGCGTCGGGTTGGGGCTGGCAATCGTCGAACGCATCGGGCGGATTCTTGGCAGTCCGATTCTGGTTCGCTCGCAACCTGGCGTGGGCTCGGTGTTCGCCATCGACGTGCCACTTTCCGAAGAGATGCCAGCGCCGATCAGCGTCGCGGTGCAGCAGTTGCCAGGCGCAGGCAACCCCTTGCCGGGGCGGCGCTTGCTGGTGCTCGACAATGAAACCAGCATCCTGGAAAGCATGGCGGCGTTACTGGGGCAGTGGGGCTGCGAGGTCCTGACCGCCACGGACAAGGCATCGTGCTACAGCGTCCTGCAGGGCCGTGCACCGGAGCTGATCCTGTTCGACTTTCATCTGGACCACGGGGTGTTGGGCTGCGACGTGGTGGCCCATATCCGCAAGCATTTTGCCTGCGAAATTCCCTGCGTGATGATCACCGCCGACCGCACCGACCTGTGCCGCCGCTCATTGCAGAAACTCAACGCGCCGCTGCTCAACAAACCGGTGAAACCTGGCAAGTTGCGGGCGGTGGTGAGTCAGTTGTTGGGGTGATACCAGGATCAACAAACCGTAGCAGCACGGCCGGGCGGCGCTCCGCTTGCCGGCGTCGGCGATTTCGAAGACGCCCCCGCCGGCAAGCCGTGCTGCTACGGTACGCGGTTGACCACCCATCTCGGTAACATCCACGCCCCCGTAGCAGCCGGGCTTGCCCGCGGGAGCGATTTTGAAGCGGGTGGAGGCTGCGGGATTCAGCCGCCGGTCATGTTCATGAACCGCACCACCTGCACATCGTCGTTGATCTCGAAATTGTGCTTGTACGGTTTCAGCTTCATGGCCTGGATGATTGCGTTTTCAAGCTTCTGCGGTTGGCCGGGGTTGGCGCGCAGGACGGCTTTGAGGTCGGCGGAGTGCTCGTTCCCCAGGCACAGCAGCAGCCGTCCTTCCACGGTGACGCGGACGCGGTTGCAGGTGGCGCAGAAGTTATGGCTGTGGGGCGAGATGAAGCCGATGCGGATGTCCGGGGCTTCGGCCAGGCGCCAGTAGCGCGACGGGCCCTGGGTCGATTCGGTCGAATTGATGAGCGTGTAGCGTTCGGCGATGCGCTCGCGCACCTGATCGCTGGAGAAAAACGACTCGGCGCGGCTGTGTTCGCTGATGACACCCAGCGGCATTTCTTCGATGAAGGTGATGTCCAGGCCGCGATCGATGGCGAAGGCCACCAGGTCGTTGATCTCGTGGTCGTTACGGCCCTGCATCACCACGCAGTTGAGCTTGGTGTGGGTGAACCCGGCAGCATTGGCCGCATCGATACCGGCAATGACCTTGCTCAGGTCACCGGTGCGGGTCAATTCCTTGAAACGCACGGGATCAAGGCTGTCCAGGCTGATGTTCAGGCGCTTGAGACCGGCCTCGAACAGGGGCGCCGCAAGTTTTTCCAGCTGCGAGCCGTTGGTGGTCATGCACAGCTCGCGCAGGCCGGGCAGGGCGGCGATGTTCTTGCACAGGCCGACGATCCCCGCGCGCACCAGGGGCTCGCCGCCGGTCAGGCGAATCTTCTTGGTGCCCAGTGCCACGAAGCGCTCGGCGATCTGCTGGATCTCTTCCAGCGACAGCACCTGCTGGCGGGGCAGGAAGGTCATGTCCTCGGCCATGCAGTACACGCAGCGAAAATCGCAGCGATCAGTCACCGAGAGGCGAACGTAATCGACTTTGCGTGAATAGCCGTCTATGAGGACTCGATCCGACATGGTGTGCTCGAGAGTGCTGCGTGGCTTGGGCTAGGCTCTGTACGAAAAGTCTTGATACTCGGTCATGCTGCGTTGAAAACAGCCTCGGAATGCTCATTTACAACCCGTAAAGTCGGGCGCGACCCCGGCCGTTCCTCGGCTGTTTTCGCCTTGCCTTACCTTCGTCTCAAAACTTTTCGTACAGAGCCTTGTGACGATCATCGCAGCATTTGCAGCTTGTGCAAATCGCTAGTTCTGATGGGCTGATCGACGCTGTCTATCGCCTGCCCGGCAGGCGTCTAGCGCGGGGCTTTGGTCATGCTGCGCTCATAGCGCTCCAGCAGCGGCTGGATGCTGATGCCATGCAAAAGGATGCTCAATGCCACTACCGATAACGTCAGGCTGACGGTGGTTTTGACGCTTTCCTCCGGCAAGCCGTGTGCCAACGCGTAACACAGGTAGAACAGAGTGCCGATGCCGCGGATGCCGAACCAGCCCACCAGCGCCTTTTGCGGCCGTGTCAGCAGGCTGCCCCGGATGATCAGCCAGACGCTCAGTGGGCGGATCACACAGAACAGCGCGAGCCCCAACCCCACCGCATGCCAGTCCCAATAGGACGCCACCACCGCGCCTAGCAGGGTGATCAGCAACACTTCCATGGCCCGTTCCACCAGGCTGCCGAACGCCAGCATGTCGCCCATCATCACCCCGGCGGCCAGTTGCGACTGGCTCAGTTCGTCGTGGCGGGTGACCGTGCCGGCCTGGGGTTCGCTGTCCATGTGACCCAGCACGGGCCGGGCCACCTGTTCGGCGGGAACGTCGGAGCCGGTGGTTCGCACCTCGGCATGGCGCAGCCCCAGGCCCGCAGCGAACACCGAGAGAAAACCGAAGGCCCCCAGACCCTGGGCGACGACATAGGCCATGGCAATCAGCGCAAGGGCCAGAAAATCGTTGGGCGAGGTGGTGCTGTCGGCATTGCGGATGCGCAGGTAGATCATCAGGTGCCCCACGCCACGGCCCAGGCCATAGCCGATCAACAGCCCGACCGGCACGCCCCAGAGGATGTTCTTCAGCAGCCAGCCCTGCACCCAGGAAAAATCCCCGGCGCCGTGGCTGACGCAGAGCAGCGCAAAGATCACGAACGGAAAGGCCGTCCCGTCGTTGAGCCCGGCCTCACCCGACAGGCCAAAACGCACGCGGTCGAAGTCCTGAGCATGGTTGACCTGCACCATGCCGGCCAGCACCGGATCGGTGGGCGACAGCATCGCCCCCAGCAGCAGCGCAATGGCCCACGGCACATCGAGCAGGTAATGGGCGACCAGGGCCACCCCGACAATACTGGCGAGCATGACCGGCACCGCCAGCAGATACGCCGAGTGCCAGGCCTTGCGATTGAGCGGCAGGCGCAGTTTGATCCCGGTATTGAACAGCGAAAACAGCACCGCCACTTCGGTGAGGCGTTCCAGCCAGTGCCGGGCGTCGTGGATGTCCAGTTCGACCAGCGCCAGCCCCCAGGGGCCTATCCCTGCGCCAAAGGCCAGGCACACCGCAGAGGTGGTGACCGGCAGCCAGCGCAAGTACGAAGATGTCAGTGCCAGCAGCATCAGCAGGACACCGAGTACCGTCATGCAAAGAATGAAACTCATTCGGCCTCGGTGTGCGAAAGTTGATGAACGATACCCAATGCTAAACCTTCAACCGGGCGGTGCATGCACCTACCGCCCGGTTGCACCTCACTTGTTGCGCGTCACGCGCCAGACGGTGTTGGAAAGGTCGTCCGCGATGATGAGGGCGCCCTTGGGGTCGACCGTGACGCCCACCGGGCGGCCTCGAGTCTTGCCGTCGGTGCCGCGAAAGCCGGTCGCGAAGTCCACCGGCTCACCACTGGCGTGGCCGTTGCTGAAGGGTACGAATACCACTTTGTAGCCCACCGGGTTGTCGCGGTTCCAACTGCCGTGCTCGCCGACGAACACCCCGTCCGCGAACTTCTCGCCCATGGCCGGGATCGAGAAATCCAGGCCAAGCGCCGCGACGTGTGAGCCCAGGCTGTAATCGGGCTTGATCGCCGAGGCGACCTTGGCCGGATCCTGCGGCTGGGCACGGGTGTCGACATGCTGGCCCCAGTAGCTGTAGGGCCAGCCGTAGAAACCGCCTTCACGCACCGAGGTCAGGTAATCGGGCACCAGATCCGGCCCCAGTTCATCCCGCTCGTTGGCCACGGCCCACAGGGTGCCGGTCCCGGGCTGTATCTTCAGCGCCGTAGGGTTGCGAACACCGGTGGCGTAGGGTTTGTGGGCGCCGCTTCTTGCATCGATCTGCCAGATCTGCGCGCGGTCCAGTTCGACCTCCATGCCGCGTTCGGTGACGTTGCTGTTGGAGCCGATGCCCACATACAGCTGGCTGCCGTCGGGGCTTACCGCCAGGGACTTGGTCCAGTGGTGGTTGATCTTCGAGGGCAGCTCGGTGAGGGTGGTCGGCGCGCCGCTGGCCTTGGTCTGGCCGTCGGCGTAATCGAAGCTCACCAGCGCATCCTGGTTGGCCACGTAGATCTTGCCGTTGGCGAACGCCAATCCGTACGGTGCGTTGAGGTTTTCGGCGAACACGGTCTTGAGTTCGTATTTGCCGTCCCCGTCGGCATCGCGCAGCAGGGTCAGGCGGTTACCACCCTTGACCTTGGTATTGCCCTGGGCCTTGATCACGCTGGCGATCACATCCTTGGGCTTGAGCTTGGGCGCCTCGGTGCCGCCTTTGCCTTCGGCGACCAGAATATCGCCATTGGGCAGGACCAGCGTTTGCCGCGGCACCAGCAGATCGCTCGCAATGGCCGAAATGCTGTAGCCCTCGGGCACGCTCGGTTTCTGGTCGCCCCAGGCAACCGGTTCGGCGATCTTCATGCTGGGCAGCAGCCCGCGTTCGGCCTGGGGCATCTGCGGGTCGGGGCCGTGGGTCTGAGGCGTATCCTTCTCGCCTCCGCAAGCGCTCAACAGCAGCGCCATGGCCAGCGCGCTCAGTGCGTAGGTCGGTCTCATCGGGCGTCTCCTGCACGAAGGTTGGTGAAGCCGGTCCAGGCCGATACACAGGCCAGCAGGGTCACGACGACAGACAGGATCAGCCCGTTGGGCATCACCGCCCAGGCGTCCTTGGCGTGTTCGAATGCGTTGATCCAGCCCAGCGCCCAGGTGACCAGCAGCAGCAGGAAATACACCGTCGGCCGGCCGGACCTTGGCCTGGCGCGGATCAGGTTGACCAGGGCAAACAGCAACGTCAGCCCGCACAACAGCATGCCGCCGGCAATCAGCCAGGAGGCGAAGTTGCTCCACTGGATCAGGAAGGTCTTGAAGTAGGCGATGTCACTGAGCAAGGCGCCCAGGAACAACGCCACGGTGCCGCCCAGCAGCATGCCATGCAGCGGCCCGGGCGTGCTGCGGTACAGAGGGTAGGGGGTATCGGTCACGTCGGCTCCTTATCGTTCGTCGCTCAGGGGCTGGCAGGCAGCCCTGGATGCACGGTTCCATCGGGTTCGCGTCAACGGTGCGCGTTAACAGGGATCGCTCTGGGACGCGCTTAGTTCAAAGCAATTGGCGGGTGTTTGTGCTGAACGACGGCCTGGCTCTGGGTGTCTATCCCGTCGAGGTGTCATAAGACCGACACTTTTGGGGCGCATGGTGATGCGAGCGTCGTCAGGACTCTGCGCGTTTCCTCACGATGTAATGTCACGGCCAGATGGGACGAACAATGGGTGCCATGGAAGCGAGTACAGCGAAATACAAAGGTTTGAAACAGCGGGCCACGGTGATTTATCGCCGCGACGGGGAGATCCTCTTCGTGCGCAAGCGGCGCTCGAAATGGAATCTGCCAGGCGGGCGGGTGGAACGTGGTGAAACGCCGCTGCAGGCGGCCAAGCGGGAAATGGCCGAGGAGACGGGTTTGCACTTCAGCAGGCTGGTTTATGTCTCCGAGTACAAGCAGGACAACGTGGTGCACTACCTGTTCGAGGCGCAACGCACCCACCCCAAGAAACCGCGTCCACTTAATGAAATCGACGATTGCCGGTGGTTGAGCACCAAGAAATTGAACAAGCGCAGCGTGCGCGAGCCGATCCGCGATCTGCTCAAACGCTGCGTGTCTGATATGCGCGGCAAGGCCAAAGCGGCCTGATCCGACCCGTAGCTGTCCGGTTTGGCGACGTCGGCGCACTTGAGTAAGTCCCCGCCGGCAAGCCGTGCTGCTACGGATTTGTAGTCGGGCCTGAATCCCGGGAACACCCAATGCCCTCGTAGCAGCACGGCTTGCCGGCGGGGGGCGATCCCGAGGGCGCCTACGCCGGCGAGCCGGACTGCTACGGATGGGGTTGCGCCGGGACTAGCGCTCGATGCTGCGGCTCCAGCGCGCATTCCACTCCGGCCGGATCTGGTTCACCTGGTCCCAGTCGATGGTCACCGCCGTCTCCAGGTATTTGTTCATCGCCTCGACCTGGCCCCGGGTGCGGTCGCTGGTCGGGGTTTTCGGGTTGGACGGGATCTGGTCACCCAACTCCAGGGCTGGCGCCTGGGCTTGCGGGGTCAGCAGGAATTCGGCCAGTTTCTGCGCTAGTTCAGGCTGATCGTTATTGGCGATGGTGCACTCGGCCACGTTCAACACCACGGCGCCTTCCTTGGGCGGCGCGTACTCCACCGGCACGCCCTTGAGCTTGAGCGCGGTGACCTGGGTCGGCGTGAGCGGGAACAGCGCCGCTTCGCCGGTCTGCACCATCTCGGAAATCTTCGCCGAGCTTGCAATGTACTCCAGTACGTTAGGCCCCACGGTTTTTGGCCAGGCCTTGAACCCCGGCTCGACATTGGTTTCGTCCCCGCCCTGCAGGCGGTTGAACATCAGGAACCCGTGCAGGCCGAACGTGGAGGAGGCCAGCGACTGAAACACCAGTTTGTCCTTGTAGCGCTTGTCCGCCATGTCAGCCCAGGAGGTCGGCGCGCTCCAGCCGTTTTCCTGGAACATTTTGGTGTTGTACGCAAGACCGGTCACGCCCAGGCTCACGGCCACCGCCTCATCCTTGATCTTGCCCTTGGCCGGGATGTCGTCCAGGGTCGCGCTCGGTTGCAGCTTGCCGCACAGGCCCATGGAGATCGCCCGGTACATGATGCCGTCGTCGAGGAACATGACGTGCATCTGCGGGTTGTCCTTGCTGGCCTGGACCTTGGCCAGGATGTCAGACGAGGTGCCCGGCACGATCACCACCTTGACGTTGTTGGCCTTCTCGAAGGCCGGCAGCACCTGATCGGCATACAGGCGTTCCATGGTGCCGCCGTTCATCCCCAGGTAGAGGGTCGGCTCGGCGTGGGCGGGCAGCGTGACTAGTGCCGCGGGCAGGCAGGACGCGCAGGCCAGGGCGAAACGTTTCACAGTGTGCAGGGTGTTCATGACGACGACCTTCCTCTGAGCAATGGGATGACGTTGCTCGTGTCCACGGCAGACACGGCGGTGACGGGTGGTGCAGCAGGTACGAAACGCTTGATGGAAAACGCTGCCAGGTCGATGTCCGGCGCGCCCTTGCAGACGATCTGCGCCAGAGCTTCCCCGGCAGCGGGGCCGATCTGAAAGCCGGAACCTGCGAAGCCGAAACCGTGAAGCAGGCCCGTTTGGGTTGTGCTGGCGCCTAGCACCGGCTCGCGGTCGGGCAGGTAACCTTCGGTGCCGCTCCAGGTGCGAATGGCCTGGGCGCCGGCCAGTGGCGGATAGAGTTCGACGGCATTGCGCAGGATTTCCAGAATCGCTGCCTGACCCGGACGGGCCTTGGTCGGGTCCAGCGGAAAGCCCTGACCGCCACCCAGCACGCAGTTGCCCCGGGCGACCTGGCGGGCATAGATGCCACCGCCCTCGACCCCGGTGCTGACGTCCATGAACATCGGCAGCGGCTCGGTCACCAGCATCGCCGGATGGCCTGCGCGCATCGGCACCGGCTCGCCGAACTGTTCAGCCAGTGCCGCCGCCCAGGCGCCTGCGCAGTTGAGCAGCCATGGCGCACGAAACGCCTGGCCGTCGGCGGTCCTCACGTTAAAGGCGTTGCCGTCATGGCTGACGTCGATGACCTTGGCCTGTTCGAACACTTGAGCCCCGGCGCGCCGCGCTGCGTGAGCGAAGGCCGGGGAGACGATGCGCGGGTTGGCATGACCGTCGTCGGCGCACAGCGAGGCACCCACCGCCACGTCACCGGCCCAGGCAAAGCGCGCTCGCAGCTGGCTGCGATCAAGCAACTGCAAATCCAGCCCGAAGCCTCGAGAGGCCTGCTCGTAACTCACCAGTGCGGCCATGTCCTTGTCGCTGCGGGCCAGCTTCAGGTGGCCGGAGCGCAGGTATTCGCCGTCGATGCCGATCAGCGCCTGCAGATTGGCCCAGATCCCGTGGGCCCGCTGGGAAAGCGGTAACTGGGACAATGGCCGCCCCTGACGACGCACGCCGCCATAGTTGACGCCACTGGAGTGCGAGCCGAAGAAATCCCGTTCCAGCAACGCGACGCGCTGGCCGGCCCGGGCGAGAAACAACGCCGCCGAGCTGCCGACGATGCCGCCGCCGATGACCACCGCATCCACCTCGATCGGCAGGCTCATTGCTCCACCTCCACGCCGAAGGGCAGTGGCTTGATCGGCGCCTGTCCACGCAGACGTCCGACGCTGGCAATGTCCCGGCCCGAGGCCTGGGCGACGATCTCGGTCGCGGCCAATCCGCACATGCGCCCCTGACAGCGGCCCATGCCGACCCTGCACATGGCCTTGACCCGGTTGATCTCCCAGTGACCCTGCTCGACGGTGTGGCGGATGTCGCCGGCGCTGACTTCCTCGCAGCGACACACGGTCAGCTCATCAGGGGCTTTTGTTGCCCAGTCTTCGGGGAACGGGAAGGCAGTTTCCAGCCCGTGACGGAAACGCTCGATGGCTCCAAGTTTGCGTTGCAACCCGGCGCTGCGGGCCTGATCGATCTGATGCCCGCTGTCGGCCAGAAGCGTCAGCGCCGCCAGTTCGCCAGCCATCTCGGCGGCATCGGCGCCCATGATGCCCGCGCCGTCACCGGCCAGATAAACCCCCTCGACGCTGCTGCGCCCGCTGGCATCGCGTTGGGGTAGCCATGCGCGGTTGAGCCCGCTCCAGACGAATTCGCAGCCCAGCAGGTCAGCCAGTTGAGTTTCGCTGCGCAGTGCATGGGCAAAGCCTACGGCGTCGCAATCGAGTTCAACGATGTCCGCGCCGCGCTGCCACTTCACGCCGCTGACGCGCTGCTCGCCTTCGATACTCTGTAGCTGCACGCCCTGATGCACCGGGATGCCGCGCGTGGTGAGCCAGGTGCGGTAGTAGACGCCCTTGGCCAGTGTCAGGGGTTGGCCGAGCAGCGCGGGCAGGGCGTGGGCCTGGGCCAACAGCGGCGAGCTGTCGAGCACAGCCACGATCTTGGCGCCGGCCTTGGCGTATTGATAGGCCACCAGATACAGCAGCGGCCCGCTCCCGGCAAAGACCACCCGCTCGCCAATCGCACAGCCCTGGAATTTGAGGGCGATCTGCGCCGCCCCCAGGCTGTAGACACCGGGCAGCGTCCAGCCTGGCACCGGCAATATGCGGTCGGTGGCGCCGGTGGCGACGATCAGTTGTTTGTACGGGACCTGAGCCGAAACGCCGTTGGGACCGTCATTGAAGGTCAGGGTGTCGAGTGTGCGGTCCTCGGCATTCCACACCAGGGTTTGCGGGCGATAGTCGATATCCGCCTGCAGGCGGTCGAGGGTTGAATGCACCGCCTGCGCCTTGGCCGCTTCGAAGCCATACAAGGCTTTGGCGGGGCGTTTGAAGTTCGCCGGCTGGCGGCGATAGATCTGCCCGCCACCGCGCAGCCCCTCATCGATCAGGCAAGGTTGCAGGCCATAGGCGACCAGCGTCTGCGCTGCCCGGATGCCGGCAGGCCCGGCGCCCACGATCACGATATCGCTGGTTTTCATAGGCTGCGCCCCGGCTCGCGAATAACGCAGTGGTCTGCCTCAAGCAGGGTCGAACAGGCGCGCACCCGGCGACCGTCGCCAAGCCGGACCCAGCAGTCCTGGCAGGCGCCCATCAGGCAGAACCCGGCCCGTGGGCTGGCGCTGAAATCGCTGCCGCGCAGATGCTCGCCGGCCGTCAGTACGGCGGTCAGCAGCGTGTCGCCCAGAAGACCGGTGGCCGGCTGGCCGTCGAGGGTAAACGGCAGGACATCGCGGTCGGTTTCTGCCAGTCGTTTCAGCAATGCCATGGCGCTCTCTCTGTCAGGCAAAAACGCAATACGAGGGTGTTCATCAGTGTTTGCCCACCAGCACGCGGTCCAGGCCGTAGACCCGGTCAAGAACGATCATGGTGGCGGCGGTGAGGGCGATGACCAGCGCAGACACCGCCGCCATCATCGGGTCGATGGATTCGGTGGCGTAGACGTACATGCGCACCGGCAGGGTCTGGGTCGAGGGCGAGGTGACGAAGATCGACAGGGTCACTTCGTCGAAGCTGTTGATGAACGCCAGCAGCCAGCCCCCGGCCACGCCGGGCAGAATCATCGGCAGGGTGATTTGCCGGAACAGGGTGAAGCGGTTCGCACCCAGAGATTCGGCGGCTTGCTCGGCACTGCGGTCGACACCGATGGCGGCGGCGATCACCAGGCGCAGCACGTAGGGCGTGATGACCACCACGTGGGCGAACATCAGCCAGACGAAACTGCCGTTGACCCCCATCAGCGCGAACAGGCGCAGCATCGCCACCCCCAGCACCAGGTGCGGGATGATGATCGGCGATAGAAACAGGCCGTTGAGAAAGTCGCGGCCGGGAAACTGGTAACGGGTGATCGCCAACGCCGCAGGCACCGCAATCAGGGTCGCCAGGGTTGCCGCCACCACCGCCAGGATCAGGCTGTTATAGAAGGCCTGAATGAAGTCGGCGCGCTCGAACACCGCTTCGAACCAGCGCAGGGAAAAACCGTCCCACGGCAGGCTCAGTGTGTTTTCCGGGGTGAAGGCCACCAGGCAGACCACCACCAGCGGCGCCAGCATGAAGACCACCACCAGGGCGTGAAAGGACAGGGCCAGAGGGCCGTTCTTGGACATCGGTCATTCCCCCAGGGATTTTTTGTAGCGGCTTTCCACCAGCCGGTTCCACGACAGCATCACCAACAGGTTGACCAGCAGCAGGGCCACCGCGATGGTCGCGCCCATGGGCCAGTTCAGCTCCGACAGGTACTGGTCGTAGACCACCGTGGCGACCATCTTCAAGCGCCGGCCGCCCAGCAGGCCCGGAATGGCGAAGGAGCTGGCCGACAGGCCGAACACGATCAGCGTGCCGGAGAGCACGCCGGGCATCACTTGCGGCAGCACCACCAGGCGCATCACCTTGGCCTGGGTCGCGCCCAGGGACAGCGCCGCCTGTTCGGCCGACCTGTCGAGCTTCTGCAGCGAGGTCCATACCGGGATGATCATGAACGGCAGCATCACGTGAACCAGCGCCAGGATCACCGCGAACGGGGTGTACAGCAGTTTCACCGGCCGCCCGCCGAGCGCCTGGATCGCCTGGTTGACCAGGCCGTCGGCGCCCAGCAACAGACTCCAGCCAAAGGCCCGCACCACTACCGAAATGAGCAGCGGGGTGAGGATCAGGATCAGGAAGATCGACCGCCAGGGCGCGCCCATGCGGCTGAGGATGTACGCCTCGGGCACGCCGATCACCACGCACAGCAGGGTGACCAGCGCGCTGATCCAGAAGGTGCGGAAAAAGATCTCGTAGAAGTAGGAATCGGTGACCAGGTTCAGGTATTGCGCCAGGGTCCAGGCGTCGCCCTTGACCCCGACCTCGTAGTCGAACACGTTGAACGACAGCACCAGGGTCAGCAGCAACGGCAGCACCAGCAGGCCGACGAACAGGGCGAGCGCCGGAGTGGACAACAGATAACCGCGACCCGTGTCGCGCAACACGCCTGCGCCACTCATGCCGGCACCTCGTCGGAGGTCAGCACCCGCAGCAGCTCGGCGGACCAGTCCAGCCCCACCACCATGCCTTCGTTGAACGGCGCGTCACCGTTGTTGCGGCGTACCACGGTCAGCTCGCCAATCGAGGTCTCGACGCGATACAGCCACTGGCTGCCGAGGAAATAGCGGGTGACGATCCGGCCTTGCAGGCGGCCTTTGTCGGCGTCCACCAGATCGATCTTCTCCGGGCGCAGGCTCAGGGTCAGTTCACCGTCGCCATGGGCTTCGCGTACCTGCGCCGCGCCGCTGTGATCGCGGTCGCCGCGCAGCAGGTTGGCCTTGCCGACGAAGCCGGAAATGAAGCGGGTGCGCGGATGTTCGTAGAGTTTGTACGGCTCGTCGATCTGGGTGATGCGCCCGGCCTGCATCACCACCACGCGGTCGCTGATCGACAGCGCTTCGGCCTGGTCGTGGGTAACCATCAGCGTGGTGATACCGACTTCACGCTGGATGCGGCGAATCTCGAACTGCATCTCTTCGCGCAGGTTGGCGTCCAGGTTCGACAGCGGCTCGTCGAGCAGCAGCACCGGAGGCTCGATCACCAGCGCCCGGGCCAGGGCCACGCGCTGACGCTGGCCGCCGGACAGTTCGCGAGGGTAGCGCTCGGCGTGCTTGTCCAGGCGCACCAGTTCCAGCACCCGCGACACCCGGCGCTGGATATCGGCGCCCGCAACCTTGCGCATCTTCAGGCCAAAGGCGACGTTGTCGCGAACCGTCATGTGGGGGAACAGCGCGTAGGACTGGAACACCACGCCCAGGCCACGGCTGGCGGGTTTGGCGTGGGTGATGTCACGTCCATCGAGCAGGATGCGCCCGGCGCTGACATCGACGAAGCCGGCGATCATTTGCAGGGTGGTGGTCTTGCCGCAGCCGGAGGGGCCGAGCAGGGAAACGAACTCGCCTTTGGCCACCGACAGATCAGTGGCGACCACCGCATCGACCGCGCCATAGCGCTTGCACAGTGCCTGGAGTTGTAGAAAAGCCATGACTGCTTCCACCTTTTTTGTCGTGCACACCCGGGGCGTGCGTTTTGTGTGGGCAGATGCGAAAAGAAAAACGTGCGTGCTGTTGCATGGACGCTGGCGCTCGATCGGGGTCGGCTGCCGCTGTTATTCAAATCGCCCTGTGGACTGATCCTATGCCTGGGAATAGGATGGGCTCAACGATGAATTTCATTGAGCGAGTAGTATTTTCAGGTTTATGCGTTCAGTGGATTGATAAAGGTAAAAGAGCAATATGGATTCCATTGAGCGGAATAATGCCGAAAAAGAAACGGGCGTCGGTGCGGTGTCTCGGCTCTTCGCGGTTTTACGTTGCCTGGGCGAGTGTCCGGAAGGTGGCGAGCGGGTCACGCAACTGGCGCAGCAGGTTGGCCTGTCGCAACCCACGACCCATCGCCTGCTGCGCAGCCTGGTGGACGAGGGCATGGTCGAGCAGGACGCCCGCAGCAAGCGTTATCGCTTGAGCCTTGAATTCTTCGCCCTGGCGGCCAAGGCCGGGCAGACCGGCAACCTGCGGGACGTGGTGCGACCCAGCCTGTTGCGGCTGTCGGCGTCACTGGGGGATTCGCTGTTCCTGCTGGCGCGCAGCGGTTTCGATGCGGTGTGCCTCGACCGCAGCGAAGGCCCGTATCCGATCCGCACCTTCACCGGTGACATCGGGGGCCGCGTGGCCTTGGGCGTAGGGCAGGGCAGCCTGGCGATTCTGGCGTTCCTGCCCGAGGAAGAGCGCGAAACGGTCATTCGTTACAACCTGCCGCGGCTGCGGGACTTTCACCTCTATGACGAGGTGATGCTGCGCTCGGAGATCGATAACGTGCGCCGCCTGGGTTACGCCGCGCGCAACACCGGCGTGCTGGAGGGCATGGCGGGTCTTGCGGTGCCGATCCTCGACCGCGAAGGTCGGGCCGTGGCCGCACTCAGCGTGGCGACCATCAGCGACCGCCTCAACGCCGAACGCATGCCCACCGTAGTGGACATGCTCAAGCGCGAAGCCAGCGGCATCAGCCCGAAGATCAATCCCTTCGACCCCGTGCTGCGCCGGCCTTCGCAGGTGTTCGGGCAAAGGGAGTAGCGGTGATGCCCGTGGGCACGATCATCTATATTCTGACCAATTGATACCTGGTGTAACTAATCGTGAAACGCCACTTCGATGATATTCAACTGGGCAGCATCGAGCTGTTCTGCCTGGCCGCGGAGGCGGGGAGCTTCACTGCGGCCGCCCTGGCTGCTGGCGTCACGCCTGCGGCCGTCAGCCGCTCGATCTCCCGGCTGGAAGAGCGCCTGGGTGTCCGGATGTTCGTGCGCACCACCCGCAGCATTCGCCTGACCGACAGTGGCCGGCTGTATTTCGAACAGTGCACCCAGGCGCTCGCGCAGCTGATCGAGGCCGAGCGTCAGGTCTCGGGTCAGCAACTCAAGCCCTCCGGGACCCTGCGCATGAGCATTCCCACCACCTACGGCCATCACCGCATCCTGCCGCTGCTGCCTGAATTTCGGCGCCGTTACCCCGAGGTGACGGTCGATATCAACCTGAGCAATCGCAACATCGACTTCGTGGCCGAGGGTTACGACATGGCGATCCGCGTGCGTACCCAGCCGGACTCGACCCTGATCGCTCGTAAACTGGAAGATGGCGCGCTGGTGCTGGTGGCCACGCCCGACTACCTGAAACGCGCAGGCACCCCGCAGACGCTGGACGATCTGGCCAGCCATGACTGCATCCAGTACGAACTGCCGAGCAATGGCCGACGCATCCCCTGGCTGTTTCAGGAGAACGGCCAACTGCGGGACATCCTGGCCGAAGGCGGTTATTGCTGTTCCGACGACGTGCTGGGAGGCGTGACCCTCGCCAAAAGCGGGGCAGGCTTGTTTCAGGCCTATCGGTTCGTGGTGGAGAAAGAGTTGCGCGACGGCACGCTGGTTGAAGTGCTCAAGGCCAATGCCGGGCGCTCACGGCCGTTCACCTTGCTCTATCCCAGCAACCGGCACGTGCCGCTGCGCTTGCGGGCGTTCATCGATTATCTGAAAGAGTGTCAGGTGGCGTGGAGCGAATAGAGCTGTCGATGAGGACCTGTAGGAGTGAGCTTGCTCGCGATTGCAGTTCGTCAGTTCGCATTGATGTAGCCGACATGACGGGATCGCGAGCAAGCTCACTCCTACAGGGTTGCGACCACCTGTCGGATCTGTTCGATACACACTCAAGAACCCCGTCCCAGAGCCGATGCTTGTGCGTAAGCCCTGTGGTTTGACGTGATGTCAGACCCAGGCACAGGGAAGTGACACGCATGCAAACCTTCGGGCCATTCCCGAGGCTGTCCTCCCTGACGAGATTCTCCGTATGTCCAAATCCCTCAAATTGCAGATTCTGGCGCTGCTCAGCGGCAGCCTGGTGCTGGTGCTGCTGATCGCGCTGGCGTGCTTCCAGTTCCTGTCCAGCAACGTCCAGGCTTATCGCGGGTTGCTGGAAGGTCCGCTGCGTGCGTCGCAACTGGTCGATCAGGCCAACCTTCAATTCAAGATTCAGGTCCAGGAGTGGAAGAACGTCTTGCTGCGCGGCAAGCAGGCGGCTGACCGCGACAAGTTCTGGGGCCAGTTCGAGGATCAGGAGCGTCTGGTGCAGGATGCGCTGGGCAGCCTGAGCGCCATGAAAGGCCTGGATTCGGCGACCAGATCCCAGGTAGACAAACTGCGCGACGAACACCGCGCGTTGGGCGTGGCCTACCGAAAAGGCCGCGATGCGTTCGTCGCTGCCAGCGGCGATCCGGTGGCAGGGGATCAGGCGGTCAAGGGTGTAGACCGCGCCGCCAGCGAGCAAATGAGCGAGCTGGTGACCAGCCTGCGCAAGCAGAGCGATCAGCAGTCTGCGGTTATCAGCAGCACCGCCGACCAGACCATTCTCATCGGCACGCTGGTGATGTTGGCTTCAGCGTTGCTGGTGGGCTGGCTGACCCTGTGGATGGTCAACCGCAATATCGTCGGCCCCATCAGCATGCTGATCGAATACGTCGCGCAATTGAGCCAGGGCCGCTTCAGTGATCGGGTCAACGTCACGCGTCAGGATGAACTGGGGCGTCTGGCGGTCGCCGCCAACGTGTTGCGTGATTTCCTCGCCGACACCTTCACGCGTCTCAAGCGCAGCACCACTGATCTGGACAGCGCCGGCGGCGAGCTCAAGGCCATTGCAGCGTTGATGGCCCAGGGCACCCACGAGCAGTTCGAGCGTACCGACCAGGTGGCCACCGCCATGACCGAGATGTCGGCCACCGCCCAGGAAGTCGCCCGCCATGCAGCCCAGGCGGCCAATGCCGCCGATGAAGCGGACCGCAGCTCCCAGGACGGCGGCAAGGTAATGAGCGCGACCATCACCTCGATCACCCGCATGCGCACTGAAATCAGCAACACTGCTGAGGTCATTCGCCGTCTGGAAAGTGACAGCGGCCGTATCGGCAAAGTGCTGGAAGTGATTCACGGGATTGCCGAGCAGACCAACCTGCTGGCCCTCAACGCGGCCATCGAAGCGGCCCGTGCCGGTGATGCCGGGCGTGGCTTTGCTGTCGTGGCCGACGAAGTACGCACCCTGGCCCAGCGCACCGCGGCGTCCACGGCGGAGATCAACCAGATCATCAACTCGGTGCAGACCGGCGCCATCGATGCTGCCCAGGCCATCGAAAACGGCCAGGCACGCAGCCAGGAAAGCGTGGAGCAGGTGACCCTGGCGGGCTCGTCCCTGCAACGCATCACCACGGCGGTCGAAGCCATCCGTGACATGAACCGCCAGATCGCCACCGCAGCCGAGGAACAGACCTCGGTGGCCGAAGACATCTCGCGCAACCTGACGGAAATCACCGCGATCGCCACCACCAACCAGAACAACGTGCAGCGCACGCAGACCGCGAGCAAAGACCTGCATGAATTGTCAGTGGGGTTGAACGACGTGATCTCGCGGCTCAGCGCCTGAGTTTACAGAGGCGATCATAACGTAGCAGCACGGCTTGCCGGCGGGATCGATCCTGAGGCCGCCCCCGCCGGCAAGCCGTGCTGCTACGGTCCGCATCGACCCTATATGAGCGCGCTTGCCCGCGACAGCGTCAGGTCAGACAACCTCGATGCCCTCGGTGCCAGGTCTGGCGCGGTCGCGGGCAAGCGCGCTCCTACAGGTCTGGTGCCTGGCGGAAAACCAGGGCCTTGAGGCCGCCGCCGGGTTCGGCATCGGCAAACTCAGGAGGGTTCTCCAGGCGTTGTTCAAAGCGCAGACCCGGCGCCTCACGCCCCATGCTTTCAACCAGAAAATCGGCACCCAATGCCGGATCGTTCATGCAGGCGAGCACGCAACCGTCTGCGGTCAGCAACTCCGGCAGCTTTCTCAGTACACGCTGGTAATCCTTGGTCAGCAAAAAACTGCCTTTCTGAAACGACGGCGGGTCGATGATCACCAGATCGTAAGGCCCGCCGCTCTTGACCTTGCCCCATGACTTGAACAGCTCATGGCCGAGAAAGCTCACCTTGCCCAGGTCATGGCCGTTCAGGCGGTGGTTGTCCCGACCGCGACTCAAGGCCGCGCGGGACATGTCCAGGTTGACCACGAAATCCGCGCCGCCTTCGACCGCCGCCACGGAGAAACCGCAGGTATAGGCGAACAGGTTGAGGATGCGCTTGCCGGAGGCATTGGCTCGCACCCAGTCGCGGCCATAGCGCATGTCCAGAAACAGCCCGGTGTTCTGCTTGCGGCCGAAATCCACCCAGTACCGCAGGCCGCCTTCGGTCAGCGCCCATTCGTCCGGCATCTCGCCCCGCAGCGCTTCGGTGAGGCTGTCGGGCAGGTAGCGATGTTGCAGCAACAAGGTATGGGCCTGGCTGCCGATCCACTGCGGCGACTGGCACAGCTCATCGAGCAACCGCTTCAAGGCCGCCAGCTCATCGGCTGCCGGTTCCTTGAACAGCGACACCAGCACCACGCCCTGCATCCAGTCTACGGTCAGTTGTTCCAGCCCCGGCCAGCGGCGGCCACGGCCGTGAAACAGGCGACGGGTTTCAGCGGGGGCGGCGGCGAGGGCAGTCAGCAGGTGCTGATTGAGGGTGTTCAGGGCGTCGGCATTCATCGGGTGGCGGCAGGTCGGCTGTGAAGAAGGGGCGGCATTCTAAACCCAATCAGCCCTTTAGCGTCTGCAAGGCTTCGAGAACCTGACGCAGTGCCTTGCCCAGCGGCTTGTCCTGGCGCAACACGATTCCCAGCGTGCGCCGCAGCGGCGGCTGCAGCGGCATGACACGCAGCCCCCGGCGATGATGTTCCCCGGCCACCGACATGCGCGGCACGATGCTGTAGCCCAGGCCTGCGCCGACCATTTCCTTGATGGCCTCGATGCTGCCCAGCTCCATCACCGGTTTGATCCGTAAACCGGCGTGCAGATACCACTCATCGATCAGCAGCCGCGTGCTGCTGCCAGCCTCGAATACCACCAGCGGCAGTTCGATCAGCGCTTGAGGCGTGATGACGTCAGGCACCGCGTGGTGTTCGGCGCTGAATATGGCGACGAACTCGTCATCCAGCAGCGGCGAGATCGACAGGCTGCGGCCCGATGCGGGGAGGGTGACCAGCGCCAGGTCCAGGCGGTTTTCCTCCACCGCACGCAGGATGCCATCGGTATTGCCGGTGCTGACGCGCACGTCGAGCGCCGGAAACTGGCGCCGCAGTTGCTGCAGGATCGGTGGCAGCAGATGGATGCAGGCCGTGGCACCGGTGCCGATGGCGACCTGACCGGCGACACCCTGAGCATGGCTGGACAGGTCAAGCAACGCGTCTTCGACCACCGCATCGATGCGGCCAATGTGCGTCAGCAATGTGCTGCCGGCAGAGGTGGGCTTGATGCGTTTGGCCACGCGCTCGATCAGGCGCAGGTTCAGACGCTCCTCCAACTGGCGGATGTGCAGGCTGACGGCGGGTTGGGTCAGGTTCAGGCGCTCGGCGGCGGCGGAAAAGCTGCCGTGGCGGATAACCATGGCGAAGCTGTGCAGATGGGTAAGGTTGAGCCGTTGCATGGCAAAGATTTACTTATGCTGACGATGACGAATCATAGCTTTGTTTTGAGTAGGGCGCGCCTCATCATTGCTTCACAACCTGTTTCTTGTACTGGAAGACCTCTCCATGCCCCACGACCTCATCCTGCGCGACGCCCGTGAAGACGACATGCCCACGGTACGTGAGATCTACGCCCATCACGTGATCCACGGCACCGCCAGCTTCGAACTGGAGCCGCCCACCCTCGCGCAGATGCTGCAACGCCGGGGGGATGTGGTCGGCCAGGGCCTGCCTTACGTGGTCGCCGAACGCGAAGGTGAAGTCGTCGGTTACGGCTACGCGACATTGTATCGGCCGCGTCCTGCATATCGTTTCACGGTCGAGGATTCGGTCTACGTGCGCGACGGCATGGCGGGGCTGGGTATCGGCCAGGCGCTGCTGAAGTTGATCGTCCAGCGTTGCATCGACGACGGCCGGCGGCAAATGGTGGCGGTGATCGGCAACAGCGAAAACACCGCATCGATCCGCCTTCACCAGCGCCTGGGCTTTCGGGTGGTCGGGGTATTCGAGTCGGTCGGTTTCAAGCATGGCCGCTGGCTGGACACGGTGCTGATGCAGCGCACCCTGGGCGAAGGCGACAGCTGTGTGCCCCGCGGATAAACCCGCGCTCAGGGCGTGGGTGGTCTGGCGGCTGGGCATCGCGCAACTCATCAACTGGGGCACTTCGTTTTATCTGCTTGGCGCATTCGGCGAGGCAATGGCGAGGGACCTGGGGTTCAGCGGCCAGCAGGTGTCTGCCGGCCTGTCGGTAGCGATGGTGGTGATGGGGTTGGTCTCGCCCTTGAGCGGCGGGCTGATCGAGCGGTTTGGCGGGCGGCGGGTACTGCGTGCCGGCACGCTGATCAACGCCTCAAGCTGTGCCGCATTGGCTTGTGCGCCCCTGTCGCTGGCGGGTTTCTATGGGCTTTGGGCATTGCTGGGCGTCGGGATGCGGCTGTCGTTGTACGACGCATTGTTCGCCGCCATGGCGGGCCTGGACGGCGAACGTGCGCGCCCGGCCATGGTGCGGATCACGCTGCTGGGCGGCCTCGCCTCGGCGGTGTTCTGGCCTCTGGGGCATGAGTTGCAGGAACGCTGGGGCTGGCAGGGCGGATTGTGGGTGTACGTCGGGTTCATGCTGGTCAGCCTGGCGCTGGTCGGCGCGCTGCCCACCCGTCCGCATGCGGTAGCGATCAGGCCCCAAGGGCAGGTCGAGGAGGGCGAGATATCCACACCATGGTCACGGCAATGCTTGTACGGTTTGGGCGTGACGCTCACAGGCGTGTTGTCTGCCGGACTGGCGGCGCAGTTACCCGCATTGCTCGGCGGCATGGGTGTGCCCGTCGGTCTGGTGGCGTTGTGGGGCATCGGCCAGACCTGCGCCCGCCTGACCCAAAGCCTGTTCGGCCGCAGGACGCCAGCGCTGTCGCTCAATCTGTGGGTGGGCATCGGGCTGCCGCTGTGCTTTGCGCTGGGCCTCGTGGCTCAGGGTCGAACAGCGCTGGCCTGCCTGTTCGTGTTCGGTTACGGCGCGCTGAATGGCCTGGCCACCTTACTGCGCGCCAGCTTGCCGTTCGAATTGTTCGACCACCGCCAGTACGCGCGACTGCAAGGGCGGCTGGTCGCGCCGGGGTTCATTCTGGCCGCCTTCGCGCCCTGGTGTTTTGCCGCCGTGCGTGACCACTCAGGGGATCGGGCCGTGCTCGGGCTGGCCTTGTCCATCGGTGTCGTCAGCCTGCTCACGGCGCTGCTGCTCGGGCACATTGTCCGCACTCAGGGTCTCGGGCACGGCCAGCCACAGCAGCAGGAAAGCCGCCGCAGCAATGGCGGCCAGGGTCAGGAAGGCGGCGCTGTAACCAGCGGCTTCGACCACCCAGCCTGCGAGCCCGTTACTCAGCGCAGCGCCCAGCCCGAAGACCGTTGAAATCGCCCCTAGGCTGACATTGAAACGGCCGGTGCCCTGGGTCAGGTCCTTGACCACCAGCGGCAACAGCGCGCCAAAGGCGCCGGCGCCGATGCCGTCGAGCAACTGCACCCCCACCAGCCAGTACGGGTTGTCCGACAGCACGTACAACACCCCGCGCAGCGGCAGGATGATGAAGCCTGCCAGCAGCAGCGGCTTTCGCCCCCAGTCGTCGGCTTTGGCGCCCACCAGCCATGCCACCGGCACCATCACCAGTTGCGCGGCGACGATGCAGGCGGAGGTAAGCGGGGTCGCCAGGTGCACGTCGATCTGCGACAGCTTCTGGCTGACCAGTGGCAGCATGGCGGCGTTGGCCAGATGGAACAGACCGCAGCAGATGGCGAAGGTCAGCAGCGGTCGATGGCTGAGCAGCAGGACCAGCCCGGAAGGCTGCTCGTGGGACTGTTCATGGTCCGGGTTGAAGCCCCGGGCCACGTCGTGATCGATGGCGCTGGCGTCCACCAGGGCCACGGCAACGATGCTCGCCAGCGCCATGAAGGCCATCAGGTAAAACACCGCAATCGGCCCGAACAGCCAGGAAAATCCCCCAGCCAGCAATGCTGCGCAGGCGTTGCCGGCATGGTTCCACGTCTCGTTGCGCCCGGTGCGGCGGGTGAATGCCTTGGGACCGGTGATCCCCAGGGAAATCGCCGCGATGGCCGGGGCGAAAACAGACCCTGCGATGGCGCTCAATGCCTGGGTAACCAGCACCCAGGTGAAACTGTGGATGAACGGCAGGACCAGGCAACCGGCCGTCACCAGCAGCGCGGCGACGATCACCACCAGGCGCTTGCTGCGGGTGCGGTCAATCAGCGCACCCGCTGGCGTCTGGGTGACCAGAGCGGCTATACCTGCCAGGGTCATGACCAGGCCAATGCTGGCAGGGTCCCATTTGTGAACGGCCAGCAGGTAGATCGCAAGGTAGGGCCCGAGCCCGTCGCGAACATCGGCCAGGAAGAAGTTCAGACCGTCCAGTGAACGGTTGTTGCGCACGTCGGACGGGCTGTTCAAGGTCGGTCTCTGCCAGTGGGGCGCGTTGCCGGATCGGCTGCCGCTCTTGGCTAATGACCCGGCGGCGCATGCTTCGTTCGCTGGCGTTGCAAGAGTTTGTCTGATGCACTGTTGCAGCTTTGGTAAGGGACTTTATTCACCTGCCATTTGAATCGGCGCCGGGGCAGGCATAAGCTTCGCGCCATTGAACCTGCGCACCTTCAGGTGCTGCGGTCGTTTTCGTACACTTTTTTCAGGAACTGCCATGTCCAGTCTGTTTCCCGCCGCTCGTCCACGTCGCCTGCGCAGCAATGCCAACTTCCGCGCGTTGTTCCAGGAAACCGAATTCACCCTGAACGATCTGGTGCTGCCGATCTTCGTCGAAGAAGAAATCGATGACTTCGTGCCAATCACCAGCATGCCTGGCGTGCGCCGCATCCCGGAGAAGAAACTGGCCGAGGAAATCGAGCGCTATGCCCGCGCCGGGATCAAGTCGGTGATGACCTTCGGTGTGTCGCACCATCTGGACGCCAGCGGCAGCGACACCTGGCAGGAGAACGGCCTGGTCTCGCGCATGTCGCGGACCATCAAGGACGCGGTGCCGGAGATGATCGTGATGTCGGACACCTGCTTCTGCGAATACACCGACCACGGCCACTGCGGTGTGATGCACGGTGCCCACGTCGATAACGACGCCACCATCGAGAACCTCGGCAAGCAGGCCGTCATTGCGGCCCGTGCCGGTGCCGACGTGATCGCGCCCTCGGCGGCGATGGACGGCCAGGTTCGCGCCATTCGTGCGGCGCTGGACGCGGCGGGCTTTCATCAGACGCCGATCATGGCTTATTCGACCAAATTCGCGTCCTCGCTGTACGGGCCGTTTCGTGAAGCCGGTGGTTCGGCGCTCAAGGGCGACCGCAAAAGCTATCAGATGAACCCGATGAACCGCCGCGAAGCCCTGCGCGAGTCGCTGCTGGACGAGGCCGAAGGCGCCGACGCGCTGATGGTCAAGCCGGCAGGGGCGTACCTGGACATCATCCGAGACATCCGTGAAGCCTCGAACCTGCCGCTGGCGGCATACCAGGTCAGCGGCGAATACGCGATGATCAAATTCGGTGCCCAGGCCGGTGCCATCGACGAAGGCCGCGTGGTCCGCGAGAGCCTGGGCGCGATCAAACGCGCAGGCGCGGACCTGATCTTCACCTACTTCGCGATGGACCTGGCGCTGGAAGGGATCTGATCCCGTAGCAGTCCGGCTTGCCGGCGTAGGCGGTCTCAAGGTCGTATCGCGGTTTCTACAACTGCCAGCCCTTGCTCGCCTCGCCGAGCATTTCCTGGATCAGCACGCTGAACCGCTGGCTCAGCAAGCTTTGCGGCCTGTCTTCGGGCAGCATCAGATAGGTCGAGAAGCGGATCTGCGGCAGGAATGGACGGGTCTCGATCCCCATGTGCAGGTATTCCCGCGCCACCATGGGGCTGACGATACTCACCCCCAGCCCCAGCGCCACCAGCGAGCAAACGGTCGCGGCGTAGGGCGTTTCGACATTCAGTTTGCGGTATTCCCGATCTTCGGCGAACACCCGGTCGACCCGTGTACGCGAACCGTCGTTGAGCGACAGGGAAATGAACTCCTCGCCGTGTAGATCCTCCGGCTTGATCGACGACAGTTCGCTCAGCCGATGCCCCTTGGGAAACACGCATACCCCCGGTACATCGCAGATCTTCTGGGTGCTCACCCCCGGCATGTCCTCGCCCACATAGGACGCCAGCCCCACATGGCAGAACTGCGAAGCTGCCCAGTGAGCGACCATCGGCGAGTCGCTGGTGTGGATCGAAATCGCGGCTTCGGGATTTTCCTGGCGAAAGCGCTGGATGACCCTGGGCAAGACCGTCAGTGACAGCGACGGCACTGCAGCGATGCGCAGTTGGCCCGTCCCGCCACGGCGAATGTTCTGCGCCGACCGTTCCAGGCTCTGCAAACCGATGAACGCACGCTCAACGTCGGCGAACAGCGCCGCACCTTCATCCGTAGGCAACAGCCGCCCACCCACGCGCTCGAACAATTTGAAGCCGCTGCCGCGTTCAAGCTGAGCGATCAACCGGCTGACGTTGGGTTGCGAGGTGTGCAGCGACTCGGCTGCTGCGGTCATCGAGCCGCTCAACATCACGGCGCGGAAAGCTTCGACTTGTTTGAAGTTCATGGCAGGCCATATCAATTCGGTATGGGTGACCAATGTATTGTCATTTGTTGGCATGAGCCAGAGGCTTTATAACTGTTTTCGACATCGATAGTTCGCGCAGACGAACACGGTGGCCCGGCATCTGTGTCTACCCGGCATGGCGTGGCAAACCCCGCTGAGCTCTTCCTTGAAGTCTGCCCTTGAAATCTTTGCGTGGCGCCGCGTTGCGGGGCACCTCGCTGATCGTCTACCAGGAGGCATTATGTCGTTTTCGTTAAGTTTCCTCGTTCGTGCTCTGGCTTTCTCATCTGTTTCCCTGGCAGGGATGGCGCAGGTTCATGCGGCCGATCTGCCGCCGGTACCCGACGAAATCAAGGAGGCCGGGCAATTGCGCGCCGGTGTGCGCTGCGACCAGCCTCCCTATGGCTTCCAGGACAGCAGCGGCGACTACGCGGGCGTCGAAGTCGAAATGTCCAAACAGATCGCGCTGTGGGCGCTGGGCTCCAGGGACAAGGTAAGCTTCACCTGCGTCACCGCCGAAAACCGCGTGCCACAGCTGATCGGACGCAAGGTCGACTTTCTCATCGCGACCCTGGGCGTGACCCCTGAACGGCAGCGGGTGATCGACTTCACCACGCCTTATCGCTGGGGGGCGAGCGACGTGGTAGTGAAGAAGGACAGCCCGATCAGGTCCATCAAGGACCTCAACGGCAAGACCCTGGCCACCCTCAAAGGCTCGGTGCAGGCCAAGTGGTTCGAAGATCACATGCCCGAGGTCAAGACACTGCGCATGAACAGCGCCGCCGATGCCCTGCAGACCTTTCGCCAGGGTCGGGCCGACGCCTACACCCACGATGCTGCAACCCTTGTGGTAGTGGCTGCCAACGACGGCGACGCCCGCCTTATCAACGAGCCGTTCCAGATTTCCGACGCCGCCATCGGGGTGCGCAAGAACGATGAACCATTGCGCGACTACCTGAGCGCTGCGGTGGCGAAGATGCACGAAGAGAAGCTGTTCGGCGGTTGGGTGCGTCAGTACGTGCCGCAGAACATCCAGAGCTACTACCTGAGCGTATTCGAGCAGGCCAAGCCTGCTGAAAAACTCTGATCGGGCGCCGTCATGGATTTTGATTTCAATTATCTGTTGGCCCAGTGGCCAGCCTTGCTCGACGGCGTGCTGATGACGCTACGAGTGTCGCTGCTGGCCATCGGTTGCTCGCTGCTGATCGGCGTTTTCGGTGGCGCGGTGCGGGCCTTCCGGATTCCGTTTCTGGCCCAGGCCGTGATGCTGTACGTGGAGCTGATCCGCAACACGCCGATCCTGGTGCAACTGTTCTTCATTTTCTATGGCCTCCCGGCCGTCGGCCTCGAGTTATCGCTGTTCTGGTCCGGTGTGCTGTGTCTGTCGCTGTGGGCCGGCGCCTATCAGGTGGAGAACATGCGCGGTGGTCTGGCGACGGTGGAGAACAAGATGCGCGAAGCGAGCATGGCGTTGAGCCTCAAGCCGCACCAGTACTTCTATCTGGTGGCCTTGCCGATTGCCTTTCGCACCAGCTTGCCAGCGGTGCTCAACACGGCGATCTCGCTGCTGAAAAACTCGTCCTACCTGCAAGCCATTGGTCTTGCGGAGTTGACGTTCGTGGCGGTCGACCGGATCGCCACCGACTTTCGGGCCATCGAGATGTTCAGCGCGATCTGCGTGATGTACCTGATTCTGGTGGCGATCCTGTCGCTTGCGACCGGACGCCTGTCGGCCCACCTGCAACGTCCTTTCAGGCACTGAGGCCAGTATGAATTTTCTGATCGAAAACTGGGGTTTCGTGCTCAAGGGACTGTGGATGACCGTACGCCTGGCGCTGGTGATCCTGCTGTTCACCACGATCATCTCGACGGTGTTCGGCGTGCTGGCGACCCTTAGGAATCGCCTGCTGTGGTGGACGATTCATGGCTACGTGGAGCTGTTTCGTTCGATTCCGCTGATCGTCAACGTGTTCTTCATCTTCTTCGGCGCGCCGATGTTCGGCCTTGATCTGAGCCCCTTTGCCGCGGTGGTCACAGGGCTCACGTTGTGGGGAAGCGCCAACGGCATCGAGATCGTGCGCGGTGGGCTTGAGTCGGTGAACCGCCACCAGTGGAAAAGCGCATGGACCCTGGGCCTGCGCCCCTGGCAGATCTATCTGCACGTGATTGCCCCGCAATCGATGAAGGCGATCCTGCCGGCCTACACGGGCTTGCTGACCATGCTGGTGCAGGCCACCTCGCTGGGAGCGCTGGTTGGAGTGGGCGAGTTTCTCAAAGTTGGCCAGATCATCGTCGAGCGCTCCACCGTGATGACGGGGGTGAGCCCCGCGTTCGCGGTCTATGGCCTGGTGCTGGTGGTGTATTTCGTTATCTGTTCGCTGCTGAGCTGGCTCAGCCGTTATCTCGAGCGTCGCCTGGGTCGTCCGGCGATGCGCGTTACTCGTGAAGGGGTTTGAACATGCAAGAATCCAAAGTCAGTCGTCGTTTGAAAGAAACCACCGCCCCCGAGGTCAACGAGTTCATCTACCGGCCTCGTCTGGAAGGTTTCGCCGATGGTTTTCTCAACCTGGGCAACGTCAACAAGGCGCACATCGTGATGCTCGCCGAGCAAGGCCTGATTCGCGGAGAACATGCCACTGCCCTGGCCAAAGGGGTGCTGGACATGGAAGCGGCGGGGCCGGCGGTGGTCACGCTGGACCCGTCCCGGGAGGACGCTTATTTCAACTATGAAGCGCACCTGATCGAGCAGATCGGCACCGATGTCGGCGGCCGCCTGCACACCGGGCGCAGCCGTAATGACATCCTCGCCACCCTGGACCGCATGCGCTGCCGTGAAGTGCTCATGGCCCTGATCGATGCGCTGATCCAGGCCCGCCAGACTGCGCTGAACAACGCCGAGGTGTTCGCCGAGGTGGTGATGCCCGGTTACACCCACCTGCAACCGGCGCAGCCGATCACCTACGGTTATTACCTGTCGGCGGTGGAACAGGCGCTTGAGCGTGACTGTAAACGCCTGAGCCAGACCCTCGAATCGATGAACCAGAGCCCGCTGGGGGCTGCTGCCTTCGCCGGTACGCCGTTCGACATCGACCGGGCACGCACCGCAGAACTGCTGGGCTTCGACGGTTTTCTCGACAACGCACTGGATGCCGTGGGCTCCCGTGATTTCATTCTGGAAAGTCTGTCGCACTTGAGCCTGCTGTCGGTGTTCTGGAGCCGGGTGGCGCAGGACTACTTTGTCTGGAGCACCCACGAATTCAGCCTGATCGACTTCCCGGACAGTGTCGCGGCGACGTCGAGCATCATGCCGCAGAAGAAAAACCCGACGGTGCTCGAGTATCTCAAGGGTCGCACCGGGCATATCGTGGGCCTGTTGATGGCCGCGAGCGTGACGGTCAAGGGCAGCAACTTCTCCCACACCGGGGACGCCAATCGCGAGGGCACGCGGGGGTTCTGGGAGGCCGCCGAAGAAAGCCTGCGTTGCCTGAAACTGCTGGAGTTGGTGCTGCGTACCGCAACTCCGAATGCCGAACTGGCAAGCCGCCGGGCAGGGGAAGATTTCTCCACGGCCACAGGTCTTGCCGACCTGATCGTGCGAGAAGCCGATCTGTCATTCCGCGAAGCGCATCATATCGTCGGCGCTGCAGTACGCATGGCGATGGACGCAGGCTTGCCAGCCCATCGCATCGATACCGCAATGGTTGACCTGTGTGCCCGCGAGCAGCTGGGCCACGCCCTGAATCTGCCTGCCGACAAGGTGCGCGAGTGCCTGGACCCGACCGCCAACGTGCAGTCGCGCAACTCGGCTGGCGGGCCGGCGTTGTCCTCGTTGCTGCCCAGCCTGGCTCGTGCCAATGCGCGTCTGCACCAGGAGCGCCAGGCCAATCAGGCCCGTCGTGATCGGCTGCTGGCGGCCCAGGACAAGCTTCAGGCGGCTACCCGCGCGCAGGCCGGCCTATGAAACCGATGCTGACAGTGCGCGGGCTGCACAAGCATTTCGGCTCGGTGGAGGTGGTCAAGGGTGTCGACCTGGACGTGGCGCAGGGCGAGGTGGTGGTGATCATCGGGCCCAGTGGTTCGGGCAAGTCGACCTTCATTCGCTGCCTCAATAGCCTGGAAGAGCCGTCGGCAGGCAGCGCGGTGGTCGATGGTGGCGACTCGGTTCGCGCCGACGACCGCAAGGCCATGGCGCGACTGCGTGAAGACATCGGCATGGTGTTTCAGGATTACACGCTGTTTCCGCACATGACGGTGATGGCCAACATGATCCTGGCGCCGGTCAAGGTCAAGGGCGTGAGCAAGACCGACGCCCGGGCCAGCGCGCTGGCTTTGCTTGATCGCGTGGGTTTGAAGCACAAGGCCGATGGCTATCCGGGCGAGTTGTCCGGCGGGCAGCAACAGCGGGTGGCGATTGTTCGTGCGCTGGCGATGAAACCGCGCCTGCTGCTGTTCGATGAGCCAACCTCTGCCCTGGACCCGGAGACAGTGGGTGAGGTACTCAGCGTGATGAAGGGCCTGGCCGCAGAGGGTATGACCATGATCGTGGTGACCCATGAAATGGGGTTTGCCCGGGAGGTGGCGGATCGCGTGGTGTTTTTCGATGGTGGCAAGATCGTCGAAATGGGCCCGCCAGCGCAGGTGTTCTCGGCACCAGAACATCCACGCACGCGGCAGTTCTTGCAGAGCGTGCTGCATTGATACTCACCCCACAAATCCTGTAGGAGTGAGCTTGCTCGCGATAGCGGTGTGTCTGCGACAAATCCGTTTCTGAAATGCCCCCATCGCGAGCAAGCTCACTCCTACAGGTCGGTGTTCAGACCGAGAGGTCGGCGTCGGCCCTGAAGCCCTCGGCCAAATAATCCACGAACGCCCGTACCCGCGCCGACTGCCTGCGGTTGGCCGGGAGCAGGGCGTGAATGGGCAGGGCTGACGGTATGAGGTCCGGCAGCACTTGCACCACCCGGCCTTGGGCAATGTCCCGGCGATACAGCCAGGTCGGCGACAACGAAATCCCCAACCCGCTGAGCACCATCTGCCGGATTGCCTCGCTGTTGTTGCTGCGCACATTGCCTTTTACCTGCACGTGATACTGCCCCGCATCGAACACCCAGGTGTCGAAATCGGCCAGCAGGTTGAACAGGATGCAGTTGTGCAGGCTTAGCTCCTCAGCCGTCTGTGGCGTTCCATGACGCTCAAGATAATCGGGCGCCGCGACCAGTAACCGCCGGGTCAGGCCGATCTGCCGAGCGATCAGGCTGCTGTCCTTCAACTCGCCAATGCGGATCGCCACGTCCATGCCTTCGCTCACCAGATCGACGTTCTGGTCGCTGAGCAGCAAGTCCACCGTGACCTCGGGATAGCGCTCAAGAAACCCCTGCAACCTGGGGGCGATCTGCAAGCGGCCAAAGCTCACCGAGGAGGCGATGCGCAACGGCCCCGCCACGGCCTCCCGACCCGTCTGGAAACTGTGCTCTGCGCTGTCCACCGCCGCGAGGATGTCGCGACATTGCTTGTAATAGCGGGTGCCTTCATCGGTGAGCGACAACTGACGGGTGCTGCGGGCAATCAGGCGGCCGCCCAAGCGTTTTTCCAGTGCGTTGATCTGTTTGCTGACGGTCGGCTGAGTCGTGCCCAGCTCTCTTGCGACGGCCGAAAAACTGCCGCGTTCGACCACCCGCACGAATATGGCCATGGCTTCGAGAGTGTCCATCGCGGGCTCATTCAGTCTGATTATGGAATAAATACTATAGGCATTTATGGTCTTATCGGCATCAAGCGTGGGCTGCACACTCTGTTCATCGCCTCACATCGAGGCCGCCGAATCAGGAAAACCGCCATGAGCACCATGCAAGCCGTCGTCGCCGTCGAACACAATGCCCCATTTGAACTGCACACTCTGGACATGCCCGAGCCCGGTCCTGGCCAGGTGCTGGTGCAAGTCATGGCCAGCGCAGTCAACCCGCTGGACACCAAGATTCACGCAGGCAAGGGCGGCCATGCCCGGCAACCCTTGCCCGCCGTGCTGGGCATGGACCTGGCCGGCGTGGTGGCAAAGCTCGGTGCAGGTGTCAGCGCTTTTGCGGTCGGCGACGAGGTGTACGGCATGGGCGGCGGCATTGGTGGCAATCAGGGCGCGCTGGCGCAGTACATCGCCGTGGACGCCGACCTGCTGGCCCGCAAGCCGCGCAACCTGAGCATGCGTGAAGCGGCTGCCTTGCCGCTGGTGTTCATCACGGCGTGGGAAGGGCTGGTGGACCGCGCCAATGTGCGCAGCGGTCAGACGGTGCTGGTGCATGGCGGCGCCGGTGGGGTCGGGCATGTGGCGGTGCAGATCGCCAGAGCGCTCGGAGCCGAAGTCTTCGCCACCGGTTCCGCCCACAGCCTGGCGACCATCGAAAGCTTTGGCGCCACGGCCATCGACTACCGCGCCAGCAGCGTCGAGCAATACATGGCCCGGCACACCGCCGGCGAAGGCTTCGACGTCATTTACGACACAGTCGGCGGCGCGACCCTGGACGATTCCTTCGCCGCTGCTCGTACCTACACCGGCCATGTGGTCAGTTGCCTGGGCTGGGGCGAGCACAAACTGGCGCCGCTGTCGTTCCGGGCCGCCACTTATTCAGGCGTGTTCACGCTGCTGCCGCTGCTCACCGGCAAGGGTCGCAAGCACCACGGCGAGATCATGGCCCAGGCCACCCGGATGGCAGAAGCAGGCCAGCTTCGGGTACTGCTGGACGATCAGCGCTTCACGCTGGTCCAGGCCCATGAAGCCTACGAGCACGTGAGCAGTGCACGTGCCAAGGGCAAGGTGGTGATCGATATCGCGTGAGCGGCTCAGGCCGTCGCAGTCTGCCCTGGTGCGTCATGGTCAGGCTGCGCGTCACGCCAGGCATCGAGCCCGCCGACCAGCGCCTTGCCCCGCGTCAGCCCGTGGGCGCTCAGCTTTTGCGCCAGCAATGCCGCCGACAGCTCGTTGGGGCAGGCGCAGTAGAACACCATGTCGACGTCGCCCAGTTGCTCGACCCAGGGCTGCAGCGGTTCTTCGAGGCTGATCGACACCGCGCCAGGAATGCCCTCGACGATTGCACTGTGGAATTTTGGCCGCACATCGATGACCACCGGCGCATGGTCGCTGTCTTGCAGGGCCAGCAACTGCGGCACGGTGATGCGCGGCACCTGGGAGGTGCGGGCCAGCAAGCGGCGGCGCTTCCAGTATTTCCAGGCGATGAACAGCAGCAACGCGACCGCAGCACCGCCGATGGCCAGCGGCAGGTAGCCACTGAGCCAGTCCAGCATCGGGATCAGCGCGTCGGTAAACAGCATCCCCAGCAACAGCGCAGAGCCCGCCCAGATGAACGAGCCTGCCAGCGAATAACGCATGAACACCCCAAACGGTGTGGCGTTCATGCCGGCCACCGTGGTCACCAGCGCACCGGCACCGGGCAGGAACTTGGACAGCAGCATCGCCCGCGGCCCGACCCGGTCATACACAGTCAGGCCCTGGCGAATGCAGGTGTCCTGGGAGAGGGAAATCTTGCAGATGGTTTTCAGCAGGACGCCGCCATAGCGTTTGCCCGCCCAGTACCAGAGGGTATCGGCGATCAGGCAGGCGAGCATCGCCACCAGCACGCCGGCGCCCAGCAACGGTTTGCTCTGCATCGCCAGGGCGCCGGTGACGATCAGCGTCGGGTAGGCCGGCACCGGCAGCCCGATCTGCTCCAGTAGCACATTGACGAACACCAGCAGCAGGCCGTGGGTTTCGTTCAGTTGCTGGAGTTCGTTCATGGCAGGCACCGGGCGTTGATCGCGGGCAGGAAAAAGGGGTGTCAGTACCGTGGCCTGAACACCCCTTCGTGTCAACGCTGTTTATCGCTCAGCGAAGAGGCCGTTCAGCGCAAGCGCTCGATGGCCGCCGCGACACCGGCGCCATAGGCCGGGTCGGCCCTGTTGCAGTTGTCGATGTGGCGCTGCTGGACCGCTGCCGAAGCACCGCTGATCGCCCGCGCGGTGTTGTCGAACAGCACCTGTTGCTGCTCGGCCGTCATCAGACGGAACAGCGCGCGTGGCTGGGAATAGTAGTCATCGTCGTCCTTGCGGAAGTCCCAGTTCGCGGCGGCGCCGTACAGCTCAAGCGGCGGTTCGGAGAAGTCCGGCTGCTCGACCCACGCGCCCTTGGTGTTGGGCTCGTAGCCGATGGTGCCGCCAGCGTTGCTGTTGACACGCATCTGGCCGTCGCGGTGGTAGCTGTTGACCGGGCATTTGGGCGTGTTGACCGGAATCTGGTGGTGGTTGACCCCCAGGCGATAGCGCTGGGCGTCGCCGTAGGAGAACAGCCGGCCTTGCAGCATCTTGTCCGGCGAGAAGCTGATGCCGGGCACCACGTTGGCCGGGTTGAACGCGGCCTGCTCGACGTCGTGGAAGTAGTTGTCCGGATTGCGGTTCAACTCCAGGGTGCCGACTTCGATCAGCGGGTAGTCGGCGTGCGGCCAGACCTTGGTCAGGTCGAAGGGGTGGACATTGTAGCTGTTGGCTTCCTGTTCGGGCATCACTTGCACGAACAGTTTCCACTGCGGGAAGTCACCGTTCTCGATGGCGTCGAACAGGTCGCGCTGGTGGGTTTCACGGTCGCCGGCCACGGCGGCAGCGGCTTCGGCGTCGGTCAGGTTCTTGATGCCTTGCTGGGTCTTGAGGGTGAACTTGACCCAGAAGCGCTCGTTCTGCGGGCTGATGAAGCTGAAGGTGTGGCTGCCGAAACCGTGCATGTGACGGTACGACGCCGGGATGCCACGGTCGCTCATGACCACGGTCACCTGATGCAGGGCTTCGGGCAGCGAGGTCCAGAAATCCCAGTTGTTTTCGGCGCTGCGCAGGTTGGTGCGCGGGTCGCGTTTGACCGCATGGTTCAGGTCAGGGAATTTCAGCGGGTCGCGCAGGAAGAACACCGGGGTGTTGTTGCCCACCAGGTCCCAGTTGCCTTGTTCGGTGTAGAACTTCACGGCAAAACCGCGGATGTCACGCTCGGCATCGGCGGCGCCGCGCTCACCGGCCACGGTCGAGAAACGGATGAAGATGTCGGTCTGCTTGCCGATCTGCGAGAACAACCGTGCCTTGGTGTAGCGGCTGATATCGTGGGTCACGGTAAAGGTGCCGAAGGCGCCGGAACCCTTGGCGTGCATGCGACGCTCCGGGATCACTTCGCGGTCGAAGTGCGCCAGTTTCTCCAGCAGCCAGACGTCTTGCAGCATCAGCGGGCCGCGTGGGCCGGCCGATTGCGAGTTCTGGTTGTCAACGACGGGTGCACCCGCCACGGTGGTGAGTTTATTCATTGTCAGGCTCCGGTTTGGGACGGCTAGTCTTGCTCGATCAACTGTCTTTTTATTGGACGCGTGTGCGTCTTTTTCCTTGTTTCAGATGGCGCATTCGTGTCCGAACCCGCCAGCTGGAGGGCTTCGAAACTCAGGCAGCGTAGTCGTTCATAAAAAAAGCGCCCTGTCCGGGCGCTAAAGGAGGAGAGAACAGCACGCGATTTGAATCAGAAGCGGTAACTCTGGGCCGTGGTAAACGCCGCAATGCCCGGGCTGTGGGCCCACACCTCCATGGTCGAGAACCAGGTGTTGGGGCGTGGCGGCTGGCGACACTCGCTGGTGAACGAGGCGCCGGAAGGGATGTCCAGCTTGATCTTGCACACCAGTTGATTGGTGCGGTACAGCAGCTCGCTGACCAGGTTGGCGGTGGCGTAATCCCCTGCATCCACGGCCCGGTCCATGAAGCCCTGGGCCTTTGCGGTGAGGGTGGTCAGGTGTTGCGCCAACTGATGAATCTCCTTGAAGCACTCACGAAAGCCGGGGGCCTGTTCGGCGTCGGCCAGCGGCGCGGCGGTCAACCGGGCCTGGGTCACTGTGCCGTTGAGCATCTGCATGCGGCTTTCGAGGAAAGTCACGAATTCCCGGGTCGACTGATCCAGATCCTTGAACAGCTCCTTGATCGCCTGATAGTTCAGGCTGCGCAGACGCCAGCGCACTTCCCGGGCAAAGCCACCGGCCTGTTCGGCGGTTTCGCGATGGGCGTCCAGCAACTGGAGAAACAGCTTACGCTCCTGGCCGTGCAGGGTGGTGTACAGCCCGTGGGCATCGGCGGCGAACTCGGCGTTGAGTCCTGGCTTTGGATCGACATCGGCAAACATGGCGAATCTCCTCGACGTGTGCTTCGACGGCCTGTCCGGTACGGTGTGCATCCCACGGCTTTGAGAGAGGTCTGGCCTGCATGACAGGAATGGCTCCAAGGTATTACTGCCGGCGCAGCGCGTCACTTGTACCTTGGTACCGGGAGGCGATACACAGGTGTTGGCAGGGCATACTTTGGTTTGTGGTGGCTCTGCGTTGACGAGCACATGACCTGTAGGAGTGAGCTTGCTCGCGATGGCAGAGTGTCAGGCAGCATCGTCATGGCTGGCCCACCGCTATCGCGAGCAAGCTCACTCCTACAGGTTCGCGTCTGGATTGGGCCCACGGCCCGCACCGAGGGTCATCACTGCCCTGTCTTGAACAACACCGCCTGTTCGCTGTACCGATCGGCAAACAACTGCTTGAGTTGCCCGACCTTGGGCAGGTCGTTGATGACGATGTACGGATAGGTCGGGTGGGTGGTGAGGAAGTTCTGGTGGTAGTCCTCGGCCGGGTAGAAACCGTTGTACTTCTCGATCTTGGTCACGATGGGCGCGTTGAAGGATTTGGCAGCGTCCAGCTGGGCGATGTAGGCCTGGGCCACCGCTTGTTGCTCGGGGCTTTCGGGGAAGATCGCCGAACGGTACTGAGTGCCGCTGTCCGGGCCCTGGCGGTTGAGTTCGGTGGGGTTGTGGGCGACCGAGAAGAAGATCTGCAAGAGTTTGCCGTAGCTCACTTTCGACGGGTCGAAGGTGATCTCCACCGACTCGGCATGCCCGGTGTCGCCATCGCTGACACGTTCATAATGCGCGGTGTCGGCCTTGCCCCCGGCGTACCCGGAAACCACTTTCGTCACGCCCTGAACATGCTGGAATACCCCTTGCACACCCCAGAAACAGCCACCGGCCAACACCGCGGTTTCGCTGCCGGCGGTGCTGACGACTTCGTCTTTCTGCGGCGGCGCGATGCTCACCGCATCTTCACCGGCAAACGAACAGGCGGCGGTCTGCAGCAACACGGCCCCGGCGAACAGACGCAGGCCGGCGCGTTTCCAGTGGGCGAAGGTCGAGGTCACGGGATTGAAGTCTTTCATCTCTGCTACTCCTGAAACGGGCTGGATCAACCGAAGGTGAAGGCGTAGGCCGACACGCCCGGATCGCTGAATTCGATGCTGAAGGTGTGGTCGGCGACATCGCCGGGCTGGCGCACCAACTGATACAGGCGCTGCTCGGTGACGGTGCCGCTGCCATCGGGTGCGACGTCGGTGCCGTGGGCGTCGCCCGGTGCCTTGCCGTCGATCTTTACGGTGAAGCGCACCGGCTTGCCGTCGCTGCCAGGGCCCAGCACCAGATGCAGGTCGCGGGCATGGAAGCGGTAGACGATCTTGCCGTTGGCCGCCGTCAGGCTCGCGCGCTCGGCGCCGATGTTCCACTGGCCGTCCAGGCCCCAGTTGTTCAGCGCAAGGCTATGTGGCGCGCTGTAACTGGCCGCGCGGTCACTCTTTGCGCCGCCCGGGGAGACGAAGTTCTCAGCGCGCTCGAAGCCCAGGTAGGTTTCCGGGGATTTCACCTCGCTCATCTGCGCCGCCTGTTGCACGCCTTTGCCGCTGGCGTCGATCAGGTCACTGGTGATCTGGCCGTTGCCGGCTTCGCGCAGCAGTTCCTGAATCACCCGCTCGGATTCATCGTAGGCGCCTTCACCGAAGTGGTGATAACGGATGCGGCCCTGGGCGTCGGCGAAGTAGTGGGCGGGCCAGTACTGGTTGTCGAAGGCGCGCCAGATCTTGTAGTCGTTGTCGATTGCCACCGGGTAGTTGATGCCCAGGTCGGTCATGGCCTTGGTCACGTTTTTCACATCGCGCTCGAAGGCAAATTCGGGTGCATGCACGCCGATCACCACCAGCCCCTGGTCGCGGTACTTGTCGGCCCAGGCCTTGACGTAAGGCAGGCTGCGCAGGCAGTTGATGCAGGAGTAGGTCCAGAAATCGACCAGCACCACCTTGCCCTTGAGCTGTTCGGCGGTCAGCGGCGCGGAGTTCAGCCATTGCACGGCGCCATTGAGCGAGGGCAACTGGCCTTCGACCGGCAGGCTGGTGCTGGTGTTCTTCGCCGCCATCATGGCGCCCGAGGCTTGCATGCTGGCGCCGGCGTCGTCACGGCCAGGAATGTTCTGGGCCATCATCGCGCCGCCTTGCATCAGGTTGCTGTCTTTGGAATTTCCTGTGAGACGCCCCACAAGCGATTGTTCCAGGCTGCCAGTGGAGGCCGTGGAAATACGGGTGAGAAGGCCGGTGTCCAGCCCCAGGGCAATGGCGGCGACGCCTGCCAGCATGGCCGCGCCCAGGCCGCGACGAATCCACTCACCGGCGCCCAGCGAACGCTTCATCGCGCTGAACACCTTGCCGCCCAGCAGCAGGGCCAGGGCCAACGACGTCGCAGCGCCCGCTGCATAGGCCAGCAACAGCAGGGTAGTGCCGACGCTGGCGCCTTGCAGGGCGGCGCCGGTCAGTACCAGGCCCAGGATCGGCCCGGCGCACGGCGCCCACAACAGGCCCGTGGCCACGCCGATCAGGAAGGACGCCCAGGGGCTCGGCCTGGCATCCACGCCTGCGTTTTCCGACAGGCGACTGCCGGCAGCCACCAACGGACGGGTCAGGCGCTCGGCCAGCCTGGGCAGCAGCAGGGTCAGGCCGAACAGCGCCACGAAGATCAGCGCCAGGCCACGGCCATACTGGTTGAGCTGGACCACCCAGCCTCCGCCGACGGCTGCCAGAGTCGCCACCAGGGCGAAGGTCACGGCCATGCCCACCAGCAACGGCAGGCCACTGCGCACGAAGGGTTGACCGGTGCGGGCGAAGACAAAGGGCAGCACCGGCAGAATGCAGGGGCTGACGATGGTCAGCACGCCGCCGAGGTAGGCAAGGATGATCAGTAGCATGGTTTTGGTCCGTTCAAAATTGAGTCTGATTGACAGAGTGTCGTCGCATGGCCCGACGGGGCGCGGTTATGTCTGTTGGGCAAACGTCATCGCCAACCCGTTCATGCAATAGCGCAAGCCCGTGGGTTTCGGTCCGTCGGTGAACACATGGCCCAGATGCCCGCCGCAGCGACGGCAGTGGACTTCCTTGCGCAGCACGCCGAACGAGGTGTCGGTGCGGATCGCCGTGGCGTTGTCCAGCGGTTGCCAGAAGCTCGGCCAGCCGGTGTGGCTGTCGAACTTGGTGCTCGACGCGAACAGCGGCAACTGGCAACCGGCGCAGGCGAAGGTGCCGTTGCGGTGTTCGTCGTTCAGCGCGCTGCTGTAGGGGCGCTCGGTGGCTTCGCGGCGCAGCACCTGGAACTGCTCGTCAGTGAGCAGGGCGTGCCATTCGGCGTCGCTGAGGCTGACCTCGAAGGTGCCCACCGGGGAGTCGGCCGGGGTGAGGCTTTCACCGTCGGCGAACTTGGGCAGCACGCCCAGGGCGATGGCGGCCACGCCGGCGCTGCTGCTCAGTACCATGAACTGTCGTCTTGAAAGCATGAGGGTCTCCTTGGCACCGGCTGCCTGCCGTGGTCGGGACAGGTGGAGGGTGCGATGGGGCCATCCTGCGCGGGGGCTGTTCCCAAAATCCTCACCGAGAGTTAAACAATTCGTGATAACTGCCCGCCGCCAAAATCGGCACAATGGCCCCATTGCGCATTCAAGCGCCCGCAAGGTTTGCCTTTCATGGATCAGCCCAAACGCATTCTGGTGGTCGAGGACGATAGCCATATCGCCGACCTGATTTGCCTGCATCTGCGGGACGAACACTTCGAGGTGGTGCACAGCGCCGACGGCGAAAAGGGCCTGCGCCTGCTGGAGCAGGGCGGCTGGGATGCGCTGATCCTGGACCTGATGCTGCCCGGCGTCGACGGCCTGGAGATCTGCCGCCGTGCCCGGGCCATGACGCGCTACACGCCGATCATCATCACCAGCGCCCGCTCCAGCGAAATGCACCGCATCCTGGGCCTTGAGCTGGGTGCCGACGATTACCTGGCCAAGCCTTTCTCGATGATGGAACTGGTGGCGCGGGTCAAGGCGCTGCTGCGCAGGGTCGATGCCATGGCCCGCAACCTCAAGATGGAGGCGGGCAGCCTGTCCAGCGCCGGGCTGTTCATCGATCCGCTGACCCGTGAAGCCTCGCTGGAAGGCCGGGCGCTGGACCTGACGCCCCGGGAGTTCGATCTGCTGTATTTCTTCGTCCGCCAGCCAGGCAAGGTGTTTTCCCGGCTGGACCTGCTCAATTCGGTGTGGGGCTACAACCACGAGGGCTACGAGCACACGGTCAACACCCATATCAATCGCCTGCGGGCCAAGATCGAGGCGGACCCGGCCCAGCCGCTGCGCATCCTCACGGTGTGGGGGCGCGGCTACAAGTTCGTCGATCCGGGGGACGCCTCGTGAAAATGACCCTGACCCAGCGCCTGTCCCTGGTGTTCGCGCTGTTGCTGCTGATCTGCTGCGGCACCTCGGTGTGGTTGCAGGTGCGTTCGAACAAGATGCATGAGCTGGAAGTGGTTCAGGGCCTGTCCCGTGACCTGGCCCAGCACATCGCCCGCGATACTCAGTTGATGGACGCCAACGGCCTCAAACCCGACGCCGTGCGTGAACTGTTCAGCCAGTTGATGCTGGTCAACCCCAGCGTCGAGGTGTACCTGCTCGACGGCGACGGGCGCATCGTCGGCGATGCCGCGCCCAAGGACCGGGTGCTGCGTGATCGCGTGGACCTGGCGCCGGTGCGCGAACTGCTGGCGGGCAAGCCGCTGCCGATCCTGGGCGACGACCCGCGCAGCATGGACGCACGCAAGGTGTTCAGCGCAGCGCCCTTGATGGTCATGGGCAAGCCTGCCGGGTTCCTTTACGTGGTGCTGCTGGGCGAGGCCCACGACCGCTTCGCCGAGCGCGGCGCGACCAGTGAGGCGTTGAACACGGCGCTGTGGTCCATCGGCCTGATCGCCTTGCTCTGCCTGTTCGCGGGTCTGGCCGCGTTTGGCTGGATCACCCGGCCACTGCGGCGTCTGACGGATTCGGTCAGCCACTTCGATATCAATGCCGCGCCGGTGCTGCTGCCCGCCGAGGCGTCAGGGCATCCGCGCCATGGCGACGATGAAATTGCTGTGCTCGACGCGACCTTCAGGCAGATGCAGAACCGCCTGAGCGAGCAGTGGCAGACCCTGACCCGGCAGAGCCAGGATCGCCGCGAGCTGGTGGCGAACATCTCCCATGACCTGCGCACGCCGCTGGCCTCCCTGCACGGTTATCTGGAGGTGCTGTCGGTCAAAGACGCCAGCCTGAGCCCCGAGGAGCGCCGGCGTTACCTGGGCATTGCGCTGGATCAGAGCCGCAAGGTCGGCGGGCTGGCGCAGTCGCTGCTGGAACTGGTGCGCCTGGAACACGGCTTCGTGGTGCCGGTGGTCGAGCGTTTCTCGCTGACCGACCTGGTGCAGGACATCTTCCAGAAATTCGAACTGGGCGCCGAGGCCAAGGCGGTCACCTTGACCCCGAACTTCCCGCCGACCGTGCCAGGGGTGCATGCCGACCTGGGGCTGATCGAGCGGGTGCTGACCAATCTGTTCGACAACGCCTTGCGCCACACACCGACGGGCGGCGACATCAGGATTGCCTTGCAGCCCCAGGGCAAATACGTGGAAGTGACGGTCAGCGACAGCGGCCCGGGGATCGCCGCCGAGTTGCGCGAAGGGTTGTTCCTGCGCCCGTTCAACATCGGCGGAGCGCGGCGTGACGGCGGACTGGGCTTGCGCATCGTGCATCAGATCTTGCAATTGCACGGGATCAGGATCGCCCTGATCGACGTACCGGGGCAGGGCGCGACGTTCCGCTTTGCCTTGCCGGTGGATCAGGAGACGGCAGAGCGCGGCTTGCCCGATGCCTCCAGCTGACCCGTAGCAGCGCGGCTTGCCGGCGGGAGCGGTGTATCTGTGAGAGATGTATCCGCTGACACACCGCTCCCGCCGGCAAGCCGTGCTGCTACGGGGGCGATGTTGCGTGGTCAATGGCGCCTCACGGCACCAACAACCCATGCTCCATCGCGTATTTCACCAGCCCCGCCGGCTTGTCGATGTTGAGTTTGCGGCGGATGCTCAAGCGGTGGGTTTCCACGGTCCGGACGCTGATGGCCAGGTCCCGGGCGATGGTCTTGTTGTCCAGCCCCTTGGCCAGGCCCACCAGCACCTGCACCTCGCGTGGGGTCAGTTCGTTTTCCTCGGGCTTTTTCGACACCAGCTTGAGCGTCACCTCGGCGCTGTAGAAGGTCCCGCCGGTGGCGATGGCCTCGATGGCGGCGACGATCTCCCGCGAGGGTGCGTTTTTCAGCACGTAGCCGCTGGCGCCTGCGCGGATGGAGGTGGCGACGTACTCCTGATTGTCGTACATGCTCAGGATCAGAATCTTGATCGCCGGGCAGCGCTGGCGGATCAGTTGCGTCAGTTCCAGGCCGTTCATGTCCTGCAGGCCGATGTCCACCAGCAGGATGTCGGGCTTGACCTCTTCGCACAGGGTCAGCGCCTCGCGGGCGTTTTCCGCTTCGCCCACCACTTCGAACAGCGGGCGTGTCGAGAGCAGGGCGCGCACGCCGTCGCGAACCAGTGAATGGTCGTCGACCAGGGCAATGCGGATGGTCTGGCTGGCGCTCATGATCGGGGCGGTTTTCCTGTCTGATGAAGGGCCGTCATGCGGCAACGTTGACGGGCATGGTCACCGTCAGTTCGCTGTGGCCCGGTGCCGAATAAAGGTTGAGCTGGCCGTGGAAATGCTCGACGCGCTCGCGAATATTGCGCAGGCCAATCCCGCCCTGGACTTCCGGCAGATGGGCGACGTCCACCCGAAAGCCGATGCCGTCGTCGCGCACCGTCAGTTGCACCTGCTTCTTGTTGCCTTGCAGGTCGATGTAGACGTTCTGTGCGTGGGCATGGCGCTCGATGTTGGTCAGCGCTTCCTGAAGTATACGGAACAAGGCCACCGGTGCGCCCTCGGCCAGTTTCAACTGGCCCAGGTTGTGGGTGTAGTGGATGGCGAGGCCGGTCTGTTGTTCGAACTCGGTCACCAGTTGCGTGACGGCGGCGGCCAGGCCCAGGGTGTCGAGCAGGGAAGGGCGCAGGTCGTGGGAAATGGTGCGGATTTCGCCGATCGCCTCGCCCAGGCGCTCGGTGCCCTGGCGCAGGGTGTCGAGCCCGCGCTGATCGTTGCCTTCCAGTTGCAGGCCGGCCAGTTCGAACTGGAACTTGATCGACACCAGCACCTGGCTGATGCCGTCGTGCAACTCGCGGGACAGCCGGGAGCGTTCTTCCTCCTGCAAGTTCATGATGCGCTGGTTGAGCATCTGCAGCTTGCGGTCGGCCAGGCGGTGTTCGCTGGCGTTGAGCGTGACGCCGCAGACGAACACCAGCAGCACCGCGATCAACGCCACGGCGCCGATGTCGAGCATGGTCGCGTAGATGCCGCGGGCCACTTCCTGGCGCGCCTGCTGGGTGGCGCGTTCGACGTCTTCCAGGTAGATGCCGGTGCCGAGCATCCAGCCCCAGCGCTTGAGCATGACCACGTGGGCCAGCTTGTCGGTGACTTGCCCGGTGGACGGTTTTTCCCAGGCGTAATGCTGGAAACCATCGCCGGACTCGGCGCTCTGCAGCAGTGCGCGTATCACCAGCAGGCCTTGGGGATCGGTCATGTTCCACAGATCCTTGCCCACCAGTGCGGCCTGGCGCGGGTGCATCAGGCTGCGGCCGTTCTGGTCATAGACGAAGAAATAGCCATCGATGCCAAAGCTCAACCGCGACAGTTCATCGAGCACCTGGCGCTTGGTCTGCTCGTCATCGCGCCCGCTGTCGTAGGTCGGCGCCAATGCGCTCATGGCCATCTCTACGTAGTTTTTAAGCTCGGCGCGTTTGCTGGCCAGGATGCTGTCTTCGATCAACTGCGCCTGTTGTTCGCCCAGGCGCTGGTTCTGCACGATGACCAGCGCGCAGATGACCGAAACCGCGAGGATCAGCGGCAGGATGCCCAAAGCGACGATCTTGTGTTTGAGTTGCATGGCGGCAGGTGTCCGGCGGGGCGGGGTGTTGTTGTGGGGAGTATTAGACACGTTTACGGTGGCCGGATGCACCTTTGTTGATTCACCGACCCGTAGCAGCACGGCTTGCCGGCGGGGGCAATCTTGAAAACGCCCCGCCGGCAAGCCGTGCTGCTACGTCATCGATATCTACGTAGTACTACGCAGTCGGCAACGTAGTAATGCGAATTTCTCTTGCTGACAGACGCGTGGATAGTGGCGACGCTCCGTTACCCCGGATCACACAATAACAATTACGCCACAAGCCATGAGCTTGGGCAGGAGACCCACAATGACCCGACTGACCAAACATCTGGGTTGGTTCGCCGTCGCTGCCCTCGGGGCATGCGCCTTGGGTGTCGTCGCGCTGCGCCGCGGTGAGGCCATCAACGCACTCTGGATCGTCGTCGCAGCCGTTGCGATCTATCTGGTTGCGTACCGCTACTACAGCCTGTTCATCGCCAATCACGTCATGCAGCTGGACCCGACCCGGGCCACCCCTGCGGTGATCAACAATGACGGCCTGGACTACGTTCCTACCAACAAACACATCCTGTTCGGCCACCACTTCGCCGCCATCGCCGGCGCCGGTCCCCTGGTCGGTCCCGTGCTCGCCGCGCAAATGGGCTACCTGCCCGGCACCCTCTGGCTGATCGCCGGTGTGGTACTGGCCGGTGCGGTACAGGACTTCATGATCCTGTTCCTGTCGACCCGCCGTAACGGCCGTTCCCTGGGCGACATGGTTCGCGAGGAAATGGGCCGCGTACCGGGCACCATCGCCCTGTTCGGCTGCTTCCTGATCATGATCATCATCCTCGCGGTGCTGGCGCTGATCGTGGTCAAGGCCCTGGCCGAAAGCCCATGGGGCATGTTCACGGTGCTGGCGACTATCCCGATTGCGATGTTCATGGGCGTGTACATGCGCTATGTGCGTCCGGGCCGCATCGGTGAAATCTCCATCATCGGCGTCGTGCTGTTGCTGCTGTCGATCTGGGCCGGTGGCCAGGTTGCCGCGAGCCCTGAGTGGGCCCACGTGTTCACCTTCACAGGCGTGCAGATCACCTGGATGCTGGTGGGTTACGGCTTCGTTGCCGCCATGCTGCCGGTCTGGCTGCTGCTGGCGCCACGTGACTACCTGTCGACCTTCCTGAAAATCGGCACCATCGTCGCCCTGGCGATCGGCATCCTGATTCTGGCGCCCGAGCTGAAAATGCCGGCCCTGACCCAGTTCACCGATGGCACCGGTCCCGTCTGGAAAGGCGCACTCTTCCCGTTCCTGTTCATCACCATCGCCTGCGGCGCGGTGTCGGGTTTCCACTCGCTGATCGCGTCGGGCACCACCCCGAAACTGCTGGATAACGAGAAGAACGCTCGTTACATCGGTTACGGCGGCATGCTGATGGAATCCTTCGTGGCAATCATGGCCATGGTTGCGGCTTCGGTCATCGATCCGGGCGTCTACTTCGCCATGAACAGCCCTGCGGCTGTGGTCGGCGGCGACGTGGTTGCCGTGGCTCAGACCATCAGCAGCTGGGGTTTCACCATCAGCCCTGACACCCTGGTCGCTACCGCCAAGGACATCGGCGAGAACACCATCCTGGCCCGTGCCGGTGGTGCACCGACCCTGGCTGTAGGTATCGCGCAGATCTTGCACCAGGTGCTGCCGGGCCAGAACACCATGGCGTTCTGGTACCACTTCGCGATCCTGTTCGAAGCGCTGTTCATTCTGACTGCGGTTGACGCCGGTACCCGTGCCGGTCGCTTCATGCTGCAAGACCTGCTGGGCAGCTTCGTGCCGGCCCTCAAACGCACCGAATCCTGGACCGCCAACGTGATTGGCACCGGTGGTTGCGTGGCGCTGTGGGGCTACCTGCTGTACCAAGGCGTGATCGATCCGCTGGGCGGCATCAACACGCTGTGGCCGCTGTTCGGTATCTCCAACCAGATGCTGGCGGGTATCGCGCTGATGCTGGCGACCGTTGTGCTGATCAAGATGAAGCGCCAGCAATACGTCTGGGTCACCATTCTGCCGGCCTCCTGGCTGCTGATCTGCACCGTGACCGCAGGCTTCATCAAGCTGTTCGACCCAAGCCCGGCCGTCGGTTTCCTGGCCCTGGCGAAGAAGTACAGCACTGCCGCCGACGCCGGCCAGATCCTGGCCCCGGCCAAGACCGTCGAGCAGATGCAGCACGTGATCTTCAACGCCTACACCAACGCGGCGTTGACCGGCCTGTTCCTGTTCGTGGTCCTGAGCATCCTGTTCTACGCGGTGAAAGTCGGCCGCGCGGCATGGGTCAAGAAAGAGCGCAGTGACAAGGAATCGCCATTCCAGGCCATGCCGGAAGCCAACTGATGTTCAATGACCTGAGTCGCCTCGGCAAATACCTCGGGCAGGCCGCCCGCCTGATGGTGGGCATGCCTGACTACGACAACTACGTCGAGCACATGCAAAAGACTCACCCCGACCAGCCGGTGATGTCCTACGAGGTGTTCTTCCGCGAACGCCAGGACGCCCGGTACGGCGGCAAGGCGGGACCCAAGTGCTGTTGATGGGTTGAGCCGGCCTTGAAAGAAACGCGCCACGATTCGTCGTGGCGCGTTTTTTTATGGCCTCAGAAAATGGCGCGAACAGTCATTGTGCGATTGCCGCCCGGCGACGGTTGTCTTGACAGGGAAGGGCGCACTGCTAGCGTAAAACCTCTGCATCAAGGTGCACCTCGACCCGGTGAGGAACGATCATGGCGACCAAACGCAAAGTCCCCGGAATACGCGACTACGACGGCCCCGCAGGCGGGTGGGGTGCCCTGAAGGCCACGGCCACAGCGGTGCGAGAGCAGATGGATGCGTTCAAGGCGCCGGTCACCCTGCTGCGCACCAACCAGCCGGACGGCTTCGATTGCCCCGGTTGCGCCTGGCCTGACAGCGAACACAAGTCGACCTTTCAGTTCTGTGAGAACGGCGCCAAGGCGGTGACCTGGGAAGCCACTCATAAACGGGTGACGCCGGAGTACTTCGCGGCGCACCCGGTGGCGGATCTGTTGAAGCGTTCGGACTATGAACTTGAGGATCTGGGCAGGCTGACCCACCCTCTGGTGTATGACCGCACTTCAGACACTTTCAAAGCCATTGAATGGGAGGCAGCCTTCGCCCGAATTGGCGAAATACTGCGCTCGTTAAAACCCGATGACGTGGAGTTTTACACCTCCGGACGCGCTTCCAATGAAGCGGCGTATTTGTATCAATTGTTCGTTCGCGCCTACGGGACCAACAACTTTCCCGACTGTTCCAACATGTGCCACGAAGCCACCAGCGTCGGCCTGCCGCGTTCGATCGGCATCGGCAAGGGCACGGTGTCCCTGGAAGACTTCGACAAGTGCGAACTGATCATCTCGATGGGGCACAACCCCGGCACCAACCACCCGCGCATGATGGGCACGTTGCACGAAGCGGCCCGGCGCAAGGTGCCGATCATGGTCTTCAACCCGCTGCGCGAGCGGGCGCTGGAACGCTTTGCCGACCCCCAGGACATGATCGAGATGGCCACCTTCGGCTCGACGCCCATCGCCTCGTCTTACTTCATGGTCAAGGGCGGCGGTGACGCAGCGGCGATCAAGGGCATCATGAAGGCACTGCTGGAGCTGGAGAAAAACGTCGGTCAGGTGCTGGATTATGCCTTCATCGCCGAGCACACCAATGGCTTCGAGGCCATGGCCGCTGACCTTGAAGCGACGGCGTGGGCTGACATCGAAAAGGCCAGCGGGCTGCACCAGGCAGACCTGGAAATGGTCGCCGCCGCCTATGCCAAATCCAACGCGACGATCCTGGCCTACGGCATGGGCATCACCCAGCACAACGAGGGGACGGCCAACGTTCGCCTGATCTGCGACCTGTTGATGCTGCGCGGCAACATCGGCAAACCGGGCGCGGGTATCTGCCCGCTGCGCGGCCACTCCAACGTGCAGGGTAACCGCACGGTGGGCATCACTGAAAAACCGTCTGCCGCCTTTCTCGCCAAACTTGAACAAGTGCTGGGCTTCAAGCCCCCGGCCGGTCATGGCCATGACGCGGTGCAGACGGCTCAGGCGATGATCGATGGCACGGCCAGGGCGCTGATCTGTCTGGGCGGCAATTTCGCGGTGGCGATGCCGGACCCCGCTCAGTGTTTCCCGGCCATGGCCTCGCTGGACCTTGGGGTGCACATCGGCACCAAGCTCAACCGCTCGCACCTGTTGGTATCGAAGGAAACCTTCATTCTTCCGTGTCTGGGCCGCACCGAGCTGGACGTGCAGCAAGGCGTGCCGCAATCGGTGACGGTGGAGGACTCGATGTCGATGATTCACGCGTCGGCGGGCAAGCTCAAACCGGCGTCGGAGTTTCTGCGCTCGGAGCCTGCCATCGTCGCTGGCATCGCCCACGCGACCCTGCCTGGCAGCACGGTGCCCTGGTTTGAGCTGGTAGCCGATTACGACAAGATTCGCGATCTGATCGAGAAGACGATACCGGGCTTCGAGGATTTCAACGCCCGCATTCGGGTACCCGGCGGTTTCCGCATGCCGCTGCCGGCGGTTGATCGCACCTGGAATACGCCCTCGGGCAAGGCCGAGTTCTACGTCTTCGAGGGGTTGCACGAAGATCTGGTGGTGGAGGGCGACGATGTTCTGCGGCTGGTCACGTTGCGCAGTCATGACCAGTACAACACCACGATCTACGGCCTGGATGACCGCTATCGCGGGGTGTTCGGGCGTCGCGATGTGCTGTTCATGAGCCAGGCGGACCTTGACGCCAGAGGGCTTGAGCACGGGGATCTGGTGGACATCGAAACGGTGTCCGACGGTACGCCGTTGCGCTACGAAAGGATCACCGCGATCGAGTTCAAGATCGCCCAGGGCACCATCGGCGCGTATTACCCCGAGGCGAACAGCCTGGTGCCGCTGGATTACCTGGACAAGGACAGCGGCACGCCGTCGTATAAATCCGTTCCCGTGCGGGTGCGGCGGGCTCATTAGTGATTCATTCACCGGCATAACAGCAGGCTTGAGGACGCCCCCGCCGGCAAGCCGTGCTGCTACGGGATAGGGGGCGGATCACAAATCTCGCGAGCACCCACCGCCAAGCCTCAATGAATACTTGACGCCAGTTCGAAGATCGGGATGTACATCAGGATCACGATCATCCCGATCAGCAATCCGATGAAGGTCATCAACAACGGCTCGAACAGGCGCACGAACCATTCGATCCAGCGGCTGATTTCCTCGTCGTAGAAGTCGGCGGTGCGTTCCATCATCTGGCCCAGGTTGCCCGACTGTTCACCGGCGCGCAGCATGCGCAGCGATACCGGCGTCGAGAGGTTGTTCGCCTCCAGCGCCACCGACAGCGCCTGGCCTTCGCGAATGCGTTCGCTGGCCTGGTCGAGCCGCATCTGCGACGCGCTGCCCAAAAGGTTGCGCACCATGCCCATGGCCGTGAGGATAGGAATCCCGCCTTGCAGCAGAATCCCCAGTGAACGATAGAAGCGCGCCAGCTCGTACATGAACACCCGCTGATGCACGGTGGGCACCTTTTCTATCGTGCGGTTGAAGGCCAGGCGAAACCTGCGCTGGCGCACCAGCATCACCGAACCCAGCACGAATGCCGCCATACCGATGGCGAAGTCCATCTGGTGGGCATGCAGGAACATCCCGGTTTCCATCAGGATGCGCGACAGCCACGGCAGGTTCGAGCCCAGCCCCTCGAACACCAGGCTGAAGCGCGGCACCACGTACCCCATCAGGAACAGCACCACCGCGCCGCCGACGATCAACAGCAGCATCGGGTAGACCGATGCGCTGACGATGCGCTGGCGTACTTCGTCCATGCGTTTGCGGTAGGCCACGTAGCGCCCCAGGGCTTCGCCGACTGCGCCGGTCTTCTCGCTCGATTGCACCAGCGCCACATATAGGGTGGGGAACACCGCCGGAAACTGGGTCAGCGCCTGGGAGAAGGATTTGCCTTCATAGAGCAGCCGAACCAGCCCGCCAAGGGTCTTGCGTGCTCCGGGAGCGGTTTCTTTTTCCGCCAGGCTTTCCAGCGCGTCGATCAACGGCAGGCCTGCGTTGAGCAGGGTGGTCAGTTCCTGGCTGAACAGCACCAGATTGAAGGTTTCCGGTTTGCGAATGCCGCGGATCACCCAGCGCGATTCGGCGCGTACATTGAGCACGTGCATCCCCTGAGCTTCCACCAGACCCTGCGCATCGACAGAGCTGTCCGCATCCATCGCCAGAGACAAGACTTCGCCGCGCTTACCCACGGCCTTGATCAGATATTTCATGGTCGTCACTGCCAGTTGGTGACTTCAGCGTCTTCGCCCTCGCCACCGGGCTGCCCGTCCTTGCCCATCGACAGCAGGTCGTATTCGCTGTTTTCGCCGGGGTAGCGGTAGATGTAGTTGCGGCCCCACGGATCCTGGGGCACGGCTTTTTGCAGGTAAGGCCCGGTCCAGCGGGTTTCCTCGGGCGGCGCGGCGACCAGCGCCTGCAAGCCCTGTTCGGAAGAAGGGTAGTGGCCGACTTCCAGCCGATACAGGTCCAGGGCCTTGGACAGCCCTTCGATCTGTGCTCTGGCCACTTTGGTTTGGGAGCGACCCAGCTGACTGAAGTATTTGGGGGCCACGATGCCGGCCAGCAGTCCGAGCACCACCAGCACCACGAGCAATTCGAGGAGGGTGAAGCCGGCCTGGCGATGACCTTTGGACAGTGGACTTTGGTACTGCGCACAACGGGTGAAATTCCCCATGGAAACCTCCGCAGACTGGGTTGTCTGTGAGGGTCATGCAATTGCCGTGCGCGCTGACAGCCCCGGCCTTGAGCTTTTTTCGCGGGCCTGCTGGACCGGGCATTTGCCGGGTGATGGCAGTTCGGCACAGCCTTTGCGTTCAGCCCTGCCGTGGCACCGCGAGTGGGGAATAACCCCCAGTTTTAGCGAACGTGCCCCGGGAGGCACGATGGATCTTGAGCGTAGGTTCAGAGGCGTGATGCTGACGATGTGCACGCCGTTGTTGATAGCGCCGTTGTTGGTAGTGGCACCCGCCCAGGCCGACGTGTACATCTCCAAGAGCCCCAATGGCGGGTTCATTATTTCCAACGTCAAACGCCCCGGCCGTGACGTGCAGCGGGTCTTTCACGAGCCTGTGTATGCCGGCCAGGGCATCCAGGCGCCGATTGCCAATGACGTGGCCGCCGCCGACGGCAGCGATGAAAAGAGCATGACGGCCAGCCAGCGGCCCTATGCCCAGGAGGTTTCCCAGGCGGCGGCCAGCAACGATTTGCCTGAGGCGTTGCTCCACGCGGTGATTCGCATGGAGTCCGGCTACAACCCCTCGGCAGTCTCGGTGAAGGGCGCTGCCGGGCTGATGCAACTGATGCCGGACACGGCGCGGGAGATGGGCGTGACCAACGTCTGGGATCCGGGCTCGAACATCCAGGGCGGCGCCAAATACCTCAAGCAGCTGATGGTGATGTTCGGCAACGACGTGTCCCTGGCCGTGGCGGCCTACAACGCAGGCCCTGCGGCGGTGAGCAAACGCGGCAACGTCATCCCGCCGTTCGCCGAAACCCAGCGCTACGTGCCCAGTGTATTGCGTGATTACCACCGGTTGCTGGGCGATGCCGGCACGGCGCTGGCGAATTGAGCCGGGATGCATACGCAGTCCATGCAGCACCAAATCCTGTGGGAGCGGGCTCGCCCGCGAAGAGGTCGGTACATCCGGTACATGTGTTTTGACAGGCATGCAGCCTTCGCGGGCAAGCCCGCTCCCACAGGACCGGGGTGCGATGAGGGACGACAAACGACGCTGGGGGTTGCCCCCACTTCCGGGGAATGGGTCTGTTGAACGCTGGTCATTCCCCAGAAATTGAACGAAATACGCAGTCAAGTGCTTGATTTCATTGGCTCGCAGTTGTGGCACGGTCGTTGCTCAGAGCTCTCCAAGTGCAGTTTTGTACCCGATCCGTTACGGAGGACCCGTCACGATGAACCGGCTCAACTCATCCCGCTTGCTCAACTTCATCCTGTCTGCCGGCGCGCTGTTTGCCGTCGAGGACACCGTCGAGGCAGCCGTGCGCTGCGAGCGTAATCTGGTGGCCAATGTCGTGGCCCTGGATCAGCCTCTGATGTACAACCGCCTCGGTGCGCAGAATGCCAACGGCATGATCTACGCCCTGCGCGGCGACGTGGTGGACGAGAACAACGTGCTGCTGACCCAGGGTGGCGTCGCGGTGCCGGGCAAGGTGACGTTGCGGCCGGACAAGCGTCCGCGGCCGATGGTATTGCGCGTAGCGGCCGGAGATTGCCTGACCATCACCCTGCAAAACCTGCTGGCCCCCCAGGCCAACCCCAACAGCGATGGCTTCGTCCCCGAAGAGCCGGAAGGCGCCGAGGGTGAGGATGAGAACGAAGCGCCCCATGCGGGCAGCGGGATGCCGGCCGAATTCGTGGTCAACGACCAGGTGTCCGAGCGTTTCGTGGGCTTCTCGGTCAACGGCATGCAGGCGGTCAACAGCATCGCCGACATGTCTTCCAACGTCGGGCGCAACGGCAACTTCCTGGTCGCGCCGGGCGGCACCCGTTCCTACACCCTGTATGCCGAGCGCGAAGGGGCGTTCAACGCCAACAGCCAGGCAGCGACCTTCGGCGGCGAAGGCACCTCCGGCAACATGGCCAACGGGCTTTTTGCCCAGGTCGTGGTGTTGCCCAAGGGCGCGCGGTCCTATCGCAATGTGCTCAATGAAGAAGAGATGCGCCTGGCCAGCGTCGGCCGCGCACCCACCGGCCAGCCCATCGTCGATTACGAGGCGCGCTACCCGCAGCGCCAGCCGTGGATCACCGAAGGCAAGGCAGGCAAGCCGATCATCAACATGATCAACGGCAACGAGATCGTCAACAGCGAAACCGACGCCCTGGTGATGGGCCCGAACACCGACGGCAGCTTCCCGCCCTCGACCTATCCCCTGGAAAGCATCGGCAAGCGCAACCCGGCCTATCCCAACCGGCTGGAGCCGTTCCGCGATTTCGCCGCGGTGTTCAACGACGAATCGGCGGTCACCCAGGCCTTCCCCGGTTACTTCGCCGACCCGGTCTTTGGCCACATGCTGGAGCCGACCCGCGACGCCTTCATGATCAACTACGGCTCGGGCGGTATCGGTGCCGAAGTGATCGCCAACCGGCTGGGCGTGGGGCCGATGCACGACTGCCTGTCCTGCGCCTATGAAGAGTTCTTCCTCAGCTCCCACACCGTGGGCGATATCGGCATGCTGGTGGACGTGCCGGCCAACGTCGGTCTGGAGCAGATCCTGCCGGGCCAGGTGCCGCCCAGGGACGCCACCGGAATCAAGGCCAGCATGGCGCTGTATCCATCGGAGCCCTCCAACGTCAACCACAGCTACATCGGTGACCTGGTCAAGATCCGCAACACCCACAACGGCAAGGAACAGCACATCTTCCACCTGCATGGACACCAGTGGCTGTTCAACCCCAATGACGACAACTCCGACTACATGGACGCCCAGGGCATCGGGCCGGGTGTCGGCTACACCTATGAAATCGCCAACGGCGGTTCGGGCAACCGCAACCGGGTGTCGGGCGATGCCATCTATCACTGCCACTTCTATCCGCACTTCGCCCAGGGCATGTGGACCATGTGGCGGGTGCATGACGTATTCGAGGAAGGGACCCGGCTTGAGGTGTCTCAGGCCAGCAACGACGGGTTCCACACCACTCCGTTTGCCTTGCGCAGCGGTAAACCGGCGGCGGGTGCCCGCGCTTTGCCGGACGGTGAAATCGTTGCGGGCACACCAATTCCGGCCATCGTGCCGCTGCCGGGCAAGGCCATGGCGCCGATGCCTGGCAAGGTTGCCGTGGTGCCCAAGCTGGGCGAGCTGGTGGCAGCCAATGATGACGACGATGACGATGACGACGCCGGGCATGAGGGCGGGCAGAAAGTCATAGGCTCGGTGGTGCTGGTGGACCGCAGCGAAGCCAACCGCAACGCGGACGGTTCGCTGAAGAACCCCGGCTATCCGTTCTGGATCGGTGGCATGGAGAGCACCGTCGGCCAGCGTCCGCCGACGCCGCCTCTGGACATGCTCGATGCGGCCAAGGCCACGGCCTTGCGCAACAGCGGCAATGCCCTGTGGGCCAACCTCGACCCGCTGCAATCCGGTGGCTGGGACGGCGGTCTGCCGCGCCATGCGCTGGACGGCGTCGCGGCGGGCGGCGAAGCCGAGGTGGTAACCACGGCCACCGACCTGTCCAAGATCGTGCATAAGGCCAAGGCCGTCTTCATGCCGGAAGAGGGCACCGACGTCGAACAGGCGGCCATGCGCTTCCACGCCAAGGCCGATCACCCAAGCTTTGCGTTGCTCCCCGGCAAGCAGTTCGTGGCCAAGGCCTTCCGCACCAACGGCGCGTTGCCGGTGGCCGGTGCGCCATTCTATGAGCCGTGCATGGACGACCAGGGCAAGCGCCTGACCAGCATGGCCGGCGCGGGGATGTTCAACAGCGGCGAAACCCTGAACAGCATGTCGTTCACCGGCTCATCCCAGTACACCGCCGACAAGCCACGGGTCTACAAGGCCGCCAACCTGCAGTTCGATGCGGTCTATAACAAGGTCGGCTATCACTTCCCCCAGGCGCGCATCCTGGCGCTGTGGGAAGACGTGTGGCCGGTGGTCAACAAGCAGCGCCCGCCAGAGCCGCTGGTCATGCGCATGAACACCTTTGACTGCGTGATGTATCAGCAGACCAACCTGATTCCCAACGTCTACGAGCTGGACGACTACCAGGTGCGCACGCCGACCGACGTCATCGGCCAGCACATCCACCTGCCAAAATGGGACCTGACCGCTGCCGACGGTTCGGCCAACGGCTGGAACTACGAAGACGGCCTGCTTTCGCCCGCCACGGTGGTGGAGCGCATTCACGCCATTCGCCTGTTCAACCAGTGCTCGGAGGCCGACCCTCGCGACGGCACTCAGGCGTGTCCGAAAGCCAAATCCCACCCGTACTTCGGCCAGTTCGGCCGCGCCGACTGGATGGGCGCGCGCACGGCCATGCAGCGCTGGTTCGCCGACCCGGTCATCAACACCCGTGGCGTGGACCGTGGCCTGGGCACCATCTTTACCCACGACCACCTGGGCCCATCGACCCACCAGCAACTGGGCCTGTACGCCACCGTGCTGGCTGAGCCGGCCGGTTCCACCTGGTTCCACTCCGAAACCGGCGAACAGCTGTACAGCGGCGCACGGCAGGACGGCGGCCCGACTTCGTGGCAGGCGGTCATCAACACCGGTGACCTGGACGGCGACGGCAAGAACGACAGCTACCGTGAGTTCTTCATGGAGTACAGCGACTTCGTGCACGCCTACGAGGCAGGCGTCTACATCGGGGCTGGGCCCAACGGCGTGCCGAACGGCCGTGCCTATCCGGCCAGTGTCAACAGCTTCCGCTACGCCATCAATCCGCCGGGGCGCAAGGCGGCGTCGAACCTGCTCGATTCGGTGCTCGAAGCCGGCAGTGGCGAGCTGGAAGGTTGCCCGCTGCGGCCTTGCCCGCAAGCGATCTCGGTGGATGACCCGGGCATCTTCGTCGTCAACTACCGCCATGAGCCGGTCGGCCTTCGCGTCTACGACCCGAACCGCACCGCGCCCGACGGCAAACCGGGAATGCAGGCCGCAGGGCTTGCGGGCGACCTGGCCTATGCGCTGCAAACCCGTACCGACCGTGCCATCCCGGCGCTGAACCTGGCACCGAGCGCGATCACCTCGGCCACCGGGCCCACCGGCGGCGTGACCCAGTTCCCGCCGCACATCAACCGTGGCGGCGACATGCCGGGCGACCCCTTCACCCCGATGCTGCGTACCTACACCGGCGACAACGTGCGTCTGCGCCTGCATGCCGGCGGCCATGAGGAAGAACACAACGTGACCCTGCACGGCGTGAAGTGGCTGCAATCGGGCACCGGCTTCGGCAACAGCTCCAATTCGGGGTGGAAGTCCTCGCAGATGGTGGGCATCTCCGAGCAGATGGGCTTCAACGCGCCGATCACCACCCTCTCCAGTGCGGCCAGTGACACCGGCGACTACCTGTACTCAATGGACGCGTCGCTTGAAGGCTACTGGAACGGTATCTGGGGGATCATGCGCAACTACGGCTCGCAACGGAACGATCTGTTCGCGCTGCCCAACAACCCCAAACCGGTGATCGCGCGCAACACCGTGGCCTTCGACGGCATCTGTCCGCGCTACACCGCCAATATCAATGGCGTCGGCACCCGGCCGACGGTGCAGCGCAACTTCGAGGTGGTGGTGGCCCTGGCCAACGATATCCTCGGCAACCCGCTGAACCTGACCATTGGCGATGCGGCAGGGCAGGGCCAGCACGTGGGTGCGCCGCTCAATCCGGCGGGCGGCACGCTGGTGTACAACAAGCGTGCGGTGACCATTCCTCAGGCCACCGTGGTGGACGAGGAAACCGGCCTGACCCTGACCTTGGGCGGGCAATCCGGACCGCTGCATGACCCGACCGCAATCCTGTACGTGCGCAAGGCCGACCTTGATCCGGTCACCGGCAAACTCAAGGCCGGGGTGCCGATCGAGCCACTCATGCTGCGCGCCGCCGCTGGCGACTGCATCAACGTGACCCTGGAAAACCGCCTGCCTGCGGCCATGCCTGACCTGCCGAACTACGCCGTGATGGCCGGTACCGTCAAGCGCGACCGCAACGGTGCCCAGGGCTCGACCACCTTCAACAACAACCTGATCCGGCCATCCAGCCACGTGGGCATGCACACCCAGTTGCTGGCCTATGACATCAGCAAATCCGACGGCTGGAACGTGGGCCTGAACCCCGTGCAGACCGTTGCCCCGCGTGCCGGTAGCTCAGGCGCCTGGCCGACTCGCGCCTATCAGTACTACGCGGGCCACCTTGAACGTGAAGGCAAGCCGGTCTCGCAACTGGGCCGGGCGGTGGACAACATCAACACCACGCCCATCGAGTTCGGCGGTTTCAACCTGACCTCGGCGGACATGATCAAGCAGCCGCAGAAAGGCCTGGCCGGTGCCATGACCGTGATGCCGCTGGGCGCGACCTGGACCGAAGACAGCAGGTCGCGGGCCAACGCCACGGTCACCGTGACCGGGCAGACCGCCTATCGGGACTTCATGCTGGTGATGCAGAAGTCGCTGAACATGCGCTGGGCCAACGGACGTCCCGTGGAGAACCTGGCCGCCGAAGGCAATGGCGTGCCGGCCGACCCGCAGGACAACTCCGGCATGGCCATGAACTACCGCTCAGAGCCTTTGTGGTATCGCTTCGGCAAGGCGCCGGACGCACCGTTCGGGCACGCCGACGGCCAGGGCTTTGCCGATGTGCCCAACGCGCACATGGCCTACAGCAACGCCCTGGTGGGTGGCGATCCGCAGACGCCGGTGCTATATGCCAAACCGGGGCAACCGTTCCGTACCCACCTGACCGTGCCGGGTGGTGGCAGCCGCGGAACCACCTTCCAGCTCGACGGGCACGTCTGGCCGATGCACCCGTTCCAGCCCGAGAAATCCGATGCCGGTGGCTACCCCATGGGGCCGTCGGGCGTGGGTTCGGTGCGCTTCGCCTACAACCCGATGTCGATGTACATCGGCGCCCAGGAAAGCCTGCTGCCAGCGGCGCATTTCAGCCTGATGTTCCCCAGTGCCGGGGGCGCCAATGCCGTACCGGGTGACTACCTGTTCCGCGACTACGCCGGCTTCGGCAACGTGTCGGGACTGTGGGGCATCCTGCGTGTGACCAATGATCCAGAACCTGCCGCAGCGCCCTAGGCGCGATGGCTGAACGAAGCGACCGGATGTAGCGGCAGGCCCAAAAACAAGAATCAGGGCCTGCCCGACACAACTCATCGGAACCTGCGCGATGGCGCACCGTTCCTCAAGGGGGTGCAGCGTGAACGGATGGATCAGAGGGGCTTTTGCAGGAGGCGCGCTGGCGGTGACGCTGTCGTTGATGGGGCATTCGGGTGACACCCCCAAGAGTGCCGACGTGACGGCCAGTACCGGTGATACACCGCCCAGCATGCCCGTGGTCGCCAACCAGCGGGAAGTGAGCAGAAACGGGGTCACCGTCAAGTTCGAGGCGCGACCGCTGAACAACGGTCCGCTGACCGAAGGCATGTTCGCCGACGTGCGCTTCAGCGTGACCGATACCGCCACCGGCCAGCCGTTGCCGGGCATCGCCCCCGGCGCCTGGCTGGACCCCAGCGTGGCCAACGATGCGGGCGCCAATCATGACCAGCAATGCAAGTCGCGGGTGGGGCTGTACCTGAAAAGCACCATTGGCGCGCGGCCGCTGCTGGACCTCAACAGCTACTTCCTGATGGTGCTGAACAAGGACGCCAGCGCCACGGTGATCGACCCGACCGTGTCGGTGGGCGGCATCACCAGCACCATGAGCCGCATTGCCCTGAAACAACCGGGCATGGACTGGACCTCGACCAACGACGACAAACGGGTGTTCGTGTCGATGCCAGGCGCCGATGAAGTGGCGATCATCGACGCCGAGAAATTCCAGGTACTGCTCAGCATTCCTGCCGGCACCCATCCGCTGCGCGTGGCCCTGCAGCCGGACGAACGCTATCTGTGGGTCGGCAACAACGCATCGAGCGAAGCGGCCAGCGGCGTGACGGTGATCGACACCCAGACCCTGAAAGTCGTGACCTTCCTGCCGACCGGCCTGGGGCATCACGAGATCGCCTTCAGCAAGGATTCACGCTACGCCTTCGTCAGTAGCCGCGACGCAGGCACCGTCAGTGTGATCGACATCGCCAGCCTGAGCCTTGCGAAAACCCTGAAAACCGGCACGCACCCGCTCGCCGTGGCCTATTCGCCGTTGTCGGATGCGGTCTATGTGGCCGACGGGCAACAAGGCACGGTCACAGTGATCGATGCCAACAGCCTGGAAGTGCGCAAGGTGATCACGGCGCAGCAGGGCCTGGGCCCGATGGACTTCAGTGGCGACGGGCGGTACGGCTTCGTGCTCAACACCTTCAACAACCACGCCGTGGTGATCGACGCGGCCAGCGACACCGTCATCCATAACCTGGAAGTCTCACCCGAGCCGTTCCAACTGACCCTGACCCAGAAATACGCCTACATCCGCGGCCTGGCCTCGCCACGGGTAACCATGATCAACCTCGCAAGCCTGGGCAAGGACCGCCAGCCGATCCTCCAATCCTTCGAAGCCGGCCCGTCGGCGCCCAGGCTTGCCGGGGATCTGCCGCTGGCCACGGGCCTGACCCAGGCGCGGGACAACGACGCGGTGTTCGTGGTCAACCCGGTGGACAACACCACCTATTTCTACGCAGAAGGCATGAACGCGCCGATGTCCGGCTACCTCAACCGGGGTAACGCGGCCCGCGCCGTACGGGTCATCGACCGCAGCCTGCGCGAGGTCGAGCCTGGGGTCTACAGCTCGCGGGTGCGCCTGCCCAGCGCCGGGAATTTCGACGTGGCGTTCATGCTCAACCAGCCGCAGCTGATCCACTGCTTCACCGCCCAAGTGGAAGTCAATCCGGCGCTGGAAAAACGCCTGGCCGTGCCTCGGGTGGCGTTCCTGCTGGAGCGGCGCTTCGAGCCGGTCGGGCAACTGGTGCCGATCCGTATTCGCCTGGTTCATGGCCGTGGCGACCAGCCCATGACCGGTGCCAAGGACGTCTACTTGCGCTACTTCCTGGCCCCAAGCTCACGGCCTCGGGAGGTGCTTGCCACCGAGATCGGCGACGGTATCTACGAGGCCAAGGCTGACCTCTCCGAAACTGGCGCCTATTACCTGCACGTGCGCTCCGAGTCGCTGGGCATCAAGGCCAGCGAGCAGTCCTACGCCAGTCTGCGGGTGATGCCGGTGGATCAGTCGCCGGTGCACCTGAATAACCAAAGCCCATCTGTTTCCGACAGGATGACGCCATGAAAACACTGTTGAGTTTTTCGCTGTTGGCCTTGTTGATCGCCCCATGCTCCTCCCAGGTGTACGCCCATGGCGGCGCCGACCATGCGCAGCAGCACAAGCAGGTCACCCAGGAAAACGCGGTCGTGCGCTTTGCCGATGTGTCGCTGACCAACCAGAACGGTGAGCCGGTGAACCTCAAACGCGATCTGGTCAGCGACAAGATCGTGGTGATGGGCTTTGTCTACACCACGTGCACGACGGTGTGCCCGGTGGTGTCGTCGATCATGGCCAAGGTGCAGAAGCAACTGGGTGCCAAGGTAGGCAATGAAGTGCAGATCGTGTCGATTACCGTCGATCCGCTGCGCGACACCCCGGCGCGCCTGCTCAGTTACGCCAACCGCTTCCAGAACGGCCCGGGCTGGGCCTGGCTGACCGGAACCCCGCAGGCGGTCAACGAAACCCTCAAGGGCCTGGGCACCTGGACTGCGGACCCTGCCAACCATCCGCCGCTGATCATGGTCGGCGATGGCCGCAGCAGCCACTGGACCCGCTATTACGGCTTTGCCGACCCGGCGCTGCTGGTCGAGCGGGTCGAACAACTGCGCGCCGACCGCGTGTCCAAGCCCGTGCGCCACGGGACCTATGTGATGGGGGATCAGCCATGACCCGCTCCCAGCCACACCGCCACCCCCGTAGGAGCGCGCTTGCCCGCGAAGGCGTCGTGTCAGACACCGATGTGTTGAATGTTGCACCGCCATCGCGAGCAAGCTCACTCCTACAGGTTCTTTGTGCCTGTGTCGCAATGCCTCAATCCCACCACCAACCCTGTAGGAGTGAGCTTGCTCGCGATAGCGTCAGGTCCGGCGCCGATGGATTGGGGCGATGGCTCTGGGCGATGGCGCTGTCCGTGGCGATGCCGCTGGCCTGGGCCCACGATGGCCATGTGGAGCCGACGCTGGCCAAGGCTACACCGGTGCAGGTCGCGCCGCCGTCCAGCGGCACCCATGACGCGCTGACCTATTTCACCGACACGCCGCTTCAGGACCAGGACGGCAACACCGTGCGTTTCTACAGCGACGAACTCAAGGACAGGCTGGTCCTGCTCAACGTGGTGTTCACCCACTGCGACGAGGCCTGCCCATTGATCACGCGCAAGCTCAAGGACGTGCGCCAGGCCATGGGCGAGCCGCTGGCGAGCAAGGTGTATTTCATCACCCTGACCAGCGATCCGAAACGTGACACGCCCCAGGTGCTCAAGGCTTTCGCGGCCAAACACGGGGTGGACGGCCCCAACTGGCGATTCCTGACCGGCACCCAGGAGCAGATGGACCTGGTGCTCGGCAGGCTGGGGCACATCATTCCAACCCCCGAGCAGCATTCGACGCAGTTGATCGTGGGCGATGTGGCGACCAAGCGCTGGGCGAAGATCCGCCCGGACGCACCAGTCGATGCCATCGCGCAACGCTTGCAGTTTCTGACCCTGCCCGTGGCCGGGCGTTGAGGAGCAGACCATGAAGACCTCGCTGGCGCTGTTCAGCCTGCTGTGGTGCCTGACCGGAACAGCCCATGCCCTGGAGCTGAGCCCGTCCGAGGCCGCAGGAAAGCGCCTGTACCGCGAGGGTGTGTCGGCGAGCGGGGCAGAAGTGTCGGCGCGGATCGGCCTGTCGGGCACCCCGATCCCGGCAGCCACCGTGCCCTGCGCCGGTTGCCATGGCAGCGACGGGCGCGGGCGACCGGAAGGCGGCGTGCGTCCGCCGGACATCACCTGGCGCAGGCTCAGTGCACCCTATGCGCAGCAGGTCAGGGCAGGGCGCAGCCGACCGCCGTACAGCGAAAGCGGCTTCTCCCACGCGATCATCGAAGGCATCGATCCCGCAGGCCAGGGCCTGGACCCGGCCATGCCGCGCTTCGTCATGTCCAGCCAGGATCAATCCAATCTGCTGGCCTATCTCAAACGCCTGGAAGACGACGCAGACCCCGGCGTGCAGCCCAAGGCCCTGCGCCTGGGCACCTTGCTGCCGTCCGAAGGGGCGCTGGCGCCGCTGGGCGACACCGTGGCGGCGGTGTTGGTCGGCGCGCTCACCGCGATCAACGACGCAGGCGGCATACACGGCCGCCGGCTGGAACTGGAAATCGTCGACCCAGGCCCCGATGCCGCCAGCGCCGAACTCGCCCTCAAGCGCCTGAGCGGCGAAAAAGGCGTGTTCGCCCTGATCTCACCGCTGGCTCCGGCGCTGGACAGCCGCCTGGCCGGGTTGCTGGAACAGGCCCATCTACCGCTGGTGGGCTCGGTGTCCTTGCTGGGACTGCAACAGGACAGTCCGATGATTTTCGAGCCGCTGCCGGGCATGAGCGGGCAGTTGCAGGCGCTGGCCGACTACGCCGCCAGCCATCTGAACCTGACCCGCCAGAAAGTCATGGTGGTCTACGAAGACAGCCCTCTGGAGCGCACCCAGGCCGAAGGGCTCAAGCAGCGCCTTAATGAACAGGGCTGGAGCGACGTCAATCTGCGGGTCTACGTGGCGGGTGGCGGGCTGGCGGGAGACGTGACGAGCGACCCTGCCCAGGGCGTGTTCTTCCTCGGCCGCCCCGATGACCTGCGCGCCATGGCCGAAGCGTTGCAGCAAGCCGGGCAGGCGCCGTACCTGTTCGCGACCTCCGCGCAAGCGCCGGGGGATGTCTGGAACTTGCCCGGGGTGTTTTCCCGTCGGCTGTTCCTGGCGTACCCGTTCGTGCCCAGTGACTGGACCGCCGAAGGCAAGGCCGCGCTCGCTTCGGTGCGCGAGCGCAGTGGCCTCAAGGGCCAGTACGCGGTGTTGCAGGTGGACGCCTGGTGCTCAGTGCTGCTGGTGGCCGAGGCATTGCGACAGATCGGTCGCAATCCCGCCCGCGAGCCGCTGATCAAGGCGCTGGAGGGGTTGCACGATGTGAAGACCGGATTGACTCCACTGTTGGGGTTCGGGCCGGGGCAACGGTTGGGCATGTCGGGTGCCCACGTGGTGACCGTTGATTTGCAGCAGCAGCGATTCGAACTGATAAGCCCCTATGTCAGGGTCAACGCTGCCAATTGAAGTGAGATTTCGCCATGAAGCTCAAGCTGTTGTTAATGATGTTGGCGTTGGTGTTACCCAGTCTGCTGCTGACGGTGGGACGCACCGAGGCCGTGGCAGACCCCACATTTGGGGAAATGGCCGTGGCGCGGGTCAACGGCGTGGAGATCGGACAGATGCAGCTTGAGCATTACTTCGTCGATTACTTGCAGGCCCAGGGGCGCATGGTCGGTTCGATCCGCAACCCGATCGCCTACAACCGCCTGCGCAGTGCGGCGCTGGACGACCTGATCGACAAGGAACTGCTGTGGCAGGAAGCCAGCAAGCGCGGCATTCACGTTGACGACCAGAGCGTTCAGGACAACTACACGGCGCTGCGCAATGAATTCACCTCCGATGAAATCTTCAATCGACGCCTGGAAGACGCAGGCTTCAACAGCGTCACCTTCAAGGAATACCTGCGCCGCGAACTGACCAGCCAGCGCATGCTCGCCGATCTGAGCCAGATGGCCGCGGTGCCCCAGGCCGATGTGCAGGCCTTCTATCGCCAGGCGTCGCCGCGCATCCATGCCCGGCACATCCTGCTGCTGGTCGAACCCAACGCCGATGTCGAAAAGGCCGAGGACGTCCATCGCCAGGCGCTGCAACTGCGGGCGCGGATTCTCAAGGGTGAGGACTTCGCCCAACTGGCCCGGCAGTACTCCCAAGACACCCGGGCAGCCGACGACGGAGATCTGGGCTATTTTTCTCGTGAAAGCATGGTGGCGGAATTTGCAGACGCAGCGTTCGGTCTCAAGACAGGAGCGGTCAGCGAGCCGGTGCGCACCATTTATGGCTGGCATTTGATAAAAGTTGAGAACACAGTCGAAGATAGCGTGATCAGCGATACTCAGGGCCTGGCCATGGCGCGCCATGCCCTGGAGCAGCAACGACAGGGCGAGGCGACCCGGTCGGCGCTGCAACGGCTGCGAGCGGCGAGCAAGATAGAACGGGTGGCAGAGCGATGACCCGGGTTTTCCCCGAAAGTGGGGGCAAATCCGGTAAGCGCTGGTTGATGCCCCCGGTAGTGGGGTTGCGGTTGTGCCTGTGCGCTTTGTTTTTTGTCGATGAAAATCAATGGCATGGGCGATTCCATTTTGCAGAGGAGGGTCTGGCATGAACAGTGCTCTTGTACCACTACAAGGCGGCATTCCCCAGACCGGGCCACAGGACCTGTCCCGAATTCAGGAGTCCACCTTGTTAAACAAAGTGATGGTTGTAGAGGACGAACAGATCCTGGCGCAGAACCTCCAGTCGTATCTGGAGGCCAAGAGCCTGGATGTACGGGTCGCGAACGATGGCGCTGGCGCCATCGACCTTGCAGAAGGTTTCGGGCCGGACGTGGTTGTCCTCGATTTTCGCTTACCCGATATGGAAGGGTTTCAGGTACTCGATGCGGTACGCAAACAGAAGGACTGCTTTTTCATTCTGATCACGGGACATCCGACCAGCGAAGTCTGCGGTCGAGCCACCGATCTGGGTGTCAGCCACATTCTGTTCAAGCCGTTTCCGCTGGCGGAACTCGCCCGAGCTGTCTGTGACTTGTTGGGTACTGAGCGACGGTCGGCGAACAAGGCGCCTCAGGCGGCCGGGTTCATCGAGCGGCGGCACAGCCCGGCAGAGACTTTCCCGTTGCAGTTGTACGACGGTACCTGGGTTCACTCGGATCGTCGTGGCAACAGACAGACCCCGTCGCCTGACAGCGACAAGGCGGTCGTTGACGGGGAGGGCAAACTCTAGCCGGGTCCGGGGGACATAGATCCTCCGGGAACGGCAAACCGGCCAGGGAAGGTCAGGCGCGTCGAATGTGTGGTTCCTTTTTTGGGGTCCGGGAGTGCATTCGATGGAAAGTCTTACGCTCGTAGTCGAGAGACCGCCGCTGGCTTTGCCAGTCGTGTTACCCAGCCGTTTTCCCGGCAGCCTCCTGGCCGCCGCCAGGGAACGCGCCGCCGCTGCAAGCGAACGCCCGATCGAGGCGCTCGAAAGCCTTTCTGAACTTGAGCCTGCCGCCTTCACCCGCGCCCTGGGCGCCACCTTGCACTATCCCGTGCTGGATGCGTCGAGCCTGTTCAAGTGCACCCCGGAATTCGAACAGGTCAGCCTGGCCCAGGCGCTGAAACGCGAATTCGTCATGCTGCGCCACGAGGACGCGCTGATCGGCGTGTTCGCCGACCCCTTCGATGATGGCCGCCTGGCCTGGATCGACGAATGCCTTCAAGGCGCTGCGCTGTACCTGTGCCACGCTGCGGACCTGGCCGCCTACCTGGCCCGCCAGGAAGAGGGCTTCCACGCGGTCGCCGCGCTGGATACCCACGGCGACGAACAGCACGAGTTCGCCGCCCTGGAAACCCTGTCCCTGACCAGCATCAGCGAAGACGCCAGTGCCGTGGTCAAGCTGGTCAACTCCACCCTCTACGACGCGCTGAAGATGCACGCCAGTGACATCCACCTGGGCGTGACCGGCAGCGGGCTGGTCATCAAGTACCGCATCGACGGCGTGCTGAACAACATCAGCAAGGTGCAGGGCGCCGAGTTCGCCGACCAGGTGATCTCGCGGATCAAGGTGATGGCCGAACTGGACATCGGCGAAAAACGGGTGCCCCAGGACGGCCGCTTCAAGATCGGCATCAATGGCCGGCAGATCGACTTCCGGATTTCGATCATGCCCAGCATCTTCGGCGAAGACGCCGTGCTGCGGGTGCTGGACAAACAGGACCTGGCCGACCGCGTCAGCGGCGTGCGTCTGGAAGCGCTGGGTTTTGAAGACGCCACCCTCATCAGCCTGCGCCGCCTGGCCGCCGAACCCTACGGCATGGTGCTGGTGACCGGGCCTACCGGCTCGGGCAAGACCACCACGCTGTACGCGATGATCACCGAGATCAACCACGGCGTGGACAAGATCATCACCATCGAAGACCCGGTGGAGTATCAGTTGCCCGGCGTCTTGCAGATCCCGGTCAACGAGAAGAAGGGCCTGACCTTCGCACGCGGCCTGCGGTCGATCCTGCGCCATGACCCGGACAAGATCATGGTCGGCGAGATCCGTGACCCCGACACCGCGCAGATCGCCGTGCAGTCGGCGCTCACCGGCCACCTGGTGTTCACCACCATCCACGCCAACAACGTGTTCGACGTGATCGGCCGCTTCACCCAGATGGAAGTCGACCCCTACAGCTTCGTGTCGGCACTCAACGCCGTGCTGGCCCAGCGCCTGATCCGCCTGGTGTGCAGCGGTTGCGCGGTGCCGGTCACTCCGGGCGAGGACGAACTGCGCGCCTCGGGACTGACCGCCGAGAACAGCGCCCACTACCACTTCGTTCACGGCGCCGGTTGCGGCCGCTGCCGTGGCACCGGGTATCGCGGCCGTACCGCGATTGCCGAACTGCTCCACCTGGACGACGAGATTCGCCAGATGATCGTCGAGCGCAGCCCCATTTCCCAGATCAAGCATTACGCCTGCAGCCGTGGCCTGCGCCTCTTGCGCGGCTCGGCTCTGGAACTGGTGCGCGATGGCCGGACCACGCTGGAGGAGATCAATCGTGTCACTTTCATTTCGTGATCACTACGTGGCCGTGATCGGCGCCAATGGCGTCGGTCTTTCCCGCTGCGACGCCCTTGGCCGCAAATGGCTGGGCAGCGCCGGGTTCATCGCCGATCGCCAGGGCACCCCGACACTGGCCCTCGACACCCTGCAACGCCTGCTGGGCGAACACGTCAAGGGCCGCGCGCGGCTGACCGTTCTGCTGTCCAGCCACTACAGCCGTTTCGGCTTGATTCCCTGGAGCGAACACATCCACACCCCGGATGAACTCCAGGCCTACGCCAGCGCCGTGTTCGAGGACACCTTCGGCAAATCCGCCGAGCCCTGGGCCCTGAGCCTGTCGCCGGAAAGTGCCGGGATGCCGCGTATCGCGGTGGGCCTGCCACAGGCCTTGCTGACCCAACTGCGGGAGATGGTCAAGGCCCGCAGCCTGCGCCTGGTGTCAGTCCAGCCGTACCTGATGAGCGCCTTCAACCGCTTCCAGAAGAGTTTCGGCAATCGCGATTTCCTGTTCGTGGTCGCAGAGCCCGGCCGCAGCACCTTGCTGCTGGCCAGGGAAGGGCGCTGGTCGGCGGTGCGCTCGCTGCGCATTGCCGACAGCGACGCCGCCCTGGGCTCGATGATCGCCCGGGAGAGCGAGCTGCACGGGCTCAACGGCGACAAGCCGGTGGACCTGTTCGTCCACGCCCCGGCCCGTCATCACGACGCGCCACAGATTCTCGGCGTACATACCCTGGAATTGCCGTCAGGCGAGAGCGACATCCAGGACCCGTTGCACATCATGGCAGCGGCGGTGAACTGACATGCGCGATCTCAATCTGGAATTCCAACCGCAACGCAGCGGCAGCCGGCTTGGCTGGAGCGTGCTGGTACTGGGTCTGGTGCTCGGTGTGACGGTGGCCACCGGCGCCCGCATCGTCGGGCAAGACATTCAGGACGAACAGAACCTGCTCGGCCACGCCCAGCGCAAGCTGCAAGTGCACACCGGCGGCACGGTCAGCAGCCTGACACCGGCCCAGCAGCGTGAGCAGGAACTGCGCCTGTTGGAGATGAAGCAGGTGTCGGCCCAGTTGCGCCGCCCCTGGGACCGTCTGTTCGCCGCGCTGGAAACCCTGCGCGGCAAGGACATCGCCTTGCTCACCCTGACCCCCGATGCGCGCAAGGGCCAGGTGCGGATCACCGCCGAGGCGCGGGATCTGGAGGCCATGCTGACCTTCCACCGGCAACTGCAAGACAGCCCCGAGCTGCGTGACGTGTCGCTGGTCAACCACGAGATTGTCGCCAACTCGCCGCAGAAACCGATCCTGTTCAACCTGCTGGCCACCTGGGAGGTGAGCGATGTCCGTCCCTAGCCTGATTCTGCGCGAACACGTTCAACGGGCAGGCCTGCCTGGCCTGGGAGGCGCGGCGCTGCTGGCGCTGGTGCTGGGTTACGGGATGTTCGGCCTGCTGCCGGACTGGCAGTCCCTGGACACCCTGCGCCAGAACAGTCACAAGGCCAACGAGTTTCTGGAGAAGGTCGCCAATGGCACGGCCACCTTGCCGGTCGTGCCCTCCCAGCAACTGGACGAGTTCCACAAGGCCCTGCCGACCCAACTGGATGCGACCACGGTCATCGACCGCATCTACGCGATGGCCAGCAAGGAAAAGATCAACCTGGCCCGCGGCGAATACGCGCTGGGCATCGACCCCAAGACCCAACTGGCCCGTTACCAGATCCTGCTGCCCGTGCGCGGCAACTACCCGCAACTGCGGCGCTTCCTGCACGCGCTGCTGACCGAACTGCCCGCCGTGGTGGTCGAGGACGTGGATTTCCAACGCAAACGGATCGCTGATACCGAGCTGTCCGGGCGCATCCGCATGACCCTTTACCTGTCGAGGTCGTGATGAACAATCGTCGCGTAACAGGCTGGATCGCGTTTTTCGGCATCTGCGGGCTGATCGCCTGGATGCCCGAGCAATTCTTCGGCGAGTCGACCCAGGACGCTGCCAGCAGCGTGCAACCGGTCGCCGCCAGGCAGCAGGCAGCCATCGCCAGGGCCCGGGCCATCGTTGCCAGCGATGCAGAGAAATCGGAAAAAGTGGTGGTGCCCCAGGTCGACCTGTTCGCCACCCAGAGCTGGTACGTCGCCCCGGTGATCAGCGCCGAACAGCAGGCCGCTCTGGACAACGCCGTTGTAGCCCCATCGGTGCCCACAGCACCACCGCTTCCGTTCCAGTTCATTGGCAAGCTGGAAGACAGCCAGCAGTTGCAGGTGTTTCTGCAAAACGGAGAACGGCTCTATGTGGTCAGGGCCGGTGATGTGATCGACGAAACCTACAAGATCGATCGCATCTCGGCCACTGAAATGAGCCTCGTCTATCTGCCCTTGAAGTTTGCTCAGACCTTGTCTGTAGGGAGTGCGCCATGAGTCCGCTGCGGTTGTCGTCGAACGCGTTGTTGCTGGGCTTCATCATTGTGCTGGGAGTGCTGTTGTCTTCCTGTGCGTCGGACATTAACCGGGCGATTGGCCAGGACCTGATCGAGGAGGGCAAATACGAAGAGGGCATTGCCAAGTTGCAGGAAGCGGTCAATGCCAAACCTCGCGATGCCACCCTGCGCATTCAGCTGACCTCGGCCAAGGCCCGTGCGGTCAAGACCCTGCTGACCAAGGCCGATTCGGAGCGCTCGCAACGGGACTTCAACAGCGCCGCCATCGACTACTCGCGAGTGGTCGCCATCGAGCCCAACAATGGCCGGGCCCGTGACGCGCTGTACCTGCTGGAGCAGATGCGCAACATCAACAACATGCTGGTTCAGGGCCAGACCAGCCTGCGCCGCGGCGACGTGACCGGTGCCGAGAAACAGGCCCGTGCCGTGCTCGCCCTGGACCCGCGCCACGAGGGCGCCCAGCAGTTGCAGAAAGACGTCGACCTGCTGCGCTCGCGCAATGCCGTTCCCTATCCACAGCTCAAGACCCGCCTGGACCGGCCGGTGACCCTGGAGTTTCGCGACGCCAACCTCAAGGTGATCTTCGAGGTGCTGTCCCAGGTGGCGGGCTTGAACTTCATCTTCGACAAGGACATGCGCGCTGACCTCAAGGCCACCATCTTCGTGCGCGAAGTACGCATCGAGGACGCCATCCAGTTGCTGCTGCAACAGAACCAGCTGCACCAGAAGGTGGTGAACGACAACACCTTGCTGATCTACCCGGATTCGCCGCAGAAGCTCAAGGATTACCAGGAGCTGGTGATGCGCACCTTCTACCTGACCAATACCGATGCCAACACCGCGCTGAACATGGTCAAGACCATGCTCAAGACCCGCGATGTGTTCATCGACGAGCGCCTGAACACCCTGACCATGCGCGACACCCCGGACGCCATTCGCATGGCCGAGAAGCTGTTCTTCTCCCAGGACCAGTCCAACCCTGAAGTGGTGCTGGAGGTGGAAGTGATGGAAGTGGCCCGTCAGCGCATCCTCGATCTGGGCCTGCAATGGCCGAGCACCTTCGGCATCATCAACAGCGACGGCACCGCGGTGAACGTGCTGAACCAGCTGCGCGGCATCAACTCCAGCCGGATTTCGATCTCGCCTTCGCCACAGCTGAAAATCAACGCCCAGGACAACGACGTCAACACCCTGGCGAGCCCCACGATTCGCGTCAGCAACCGTGAACAGGCGCGCATCCACATCGGTCAGCGGGTGCCGATCATCAGCGCCACCTCCGTGCCCTCGACCCAGGGCCCGGTCATCACCGAAAGCATCACCTACCTGGACGTCGGTCTGAAGCTGGAGGTGACCCCGATCGTTCACCTCGATAATGAAGTGGCGATCAAGATTGCCCTGGAAGTGAGTAACGCCACACCGCTGGAAGCCACCCGCAACGGAACCATCCCGGTTCAGGTCGACACCCGCAACGCCCAGACCACCCTGCGTCTGCACGACGGCGAAACCCAGATCCTGGCGGGCCTGGTGCGCAACGACACCCAGTCCACCGGCAACAAGATCCCCGGCCTCGGCGACCTGCCGGGTCTGGGCCGGCTGTTCGGCAGCAACAAGGACACCGTGGGCAAATCGGAGCTGGTGCTCTCGATCACCCCGCGCATCGTGCGCAACCTGCCGTACCAGGCGCCGAGCGACATGGAATTCGGCACCGGCACCGAGACCAGCATGCACATCGACTCGGTCAATCCGGACATGCCCGTGACGGTGGAAGTGGGCGGCAAGTCGCAGCCGCTGGCCGTCGTGCCTGCTGTCGAGAAGCCTTGACATGAACGCCCGGCACGCCACGCGCGGCTTCACCCTGATCGAGATGGTCGTGACCCTGGCCATCGTCGGTCTGCTGGCGAGCATCGCCGCGCCTTTGACCGAAACGATCATCCGCCGTGGCAAGGAGCAGGAGCTGCGCACCGCGCTGTATCAGATTCGCGATGCGCTGGACGCCTACAAGCGCGCCGCCGACTCGGGGCGCATCGAGAAGTCGGTGACCAGTAACGGCTACCCAGCCAGCCTCAAGGTGCTGGTGGACGGCGCCCGCGACCTGAAGAGCCCCAAGGGCGCGAAGATCTTCTTCCTGCGGCGCATTCCCAATGACCCGATGGCGGCCAGCAAGAGCCTGGGCAACAGCAAGAACAAGCACGATGCGGCGGACGACTGGGGCCTGCGGTCCTACGACAGCCCGGCGCAGAACCCGCGGGACGGCGAAGACGTGTTCGACGTGTATTCCAAAGCCAAGGGCGTTGGCCTCAACGGCATCGCCTATTCGCAGTGGTGACATCATGCGCAGACAGAACGGCTTCACACTCATCGAATTGCTGGTGGTCATGGCGATCATCGCCACCTTGATGACCATTGCCGTGCCGCGTTATTTCTCAAGCCTTGAGAACTCGCGGGAAACCGCGCTGCGCCAGAGCCTGTCGGTGATGCGCGAGGCGCTGGACCACTACTACGGCGACACCGGCCATTACCCCGAATCCCTGGAAGACATGGTCACCCAGCGCTACCTGCGCAGCCTGCCGGAGGACCCGGTCACCGGCCGCAACGACATGTGGGTCATCGTCGCGCCACCTGAAGGCGTGCAGGGCTCGGTGGCGGATATCAAGAGCGGTTCTACCGGGAGGGCGCGTGATGGCAGTCTTTTCGGTCAATGGTAGCTTCGGCGGCGGCATGCCCCGCGAGCAGGGTTTCACCTACATGAGCGCTTTGCTGCTGATCCTGATGATGGGCACCGCGCTGGCGGCGGTAGGGCAGGTCTGGTCGACCATCGGCAAGCGTGAGCGCGAGCTGCAACTGATCTGGGTCGGCACCCAGTACGCCCAGGCCCTGCGCAGCTACTACAGAAGCGGCACCGGCGTGGCCCAGTACCCCGAGTCTTTGGACGAACTGCTGGAAGACCATCGCTTCCCGTCGATCCAGCGCCACATCCGTCGCCTGTACCCCGATCCCATGACCGGCACCGACAACTGGGGCCTGACCAAATCCATCGACGGGCGCATCACCGGCGTCTACAGCCGCTCGACCCTGACGCCGTTGAAGGTCGCGAACTTTCCGACGCAGTGGCAGGAGTTCGAGAACATGACCAGTTACGCCGACTGGCGCTTCGTGGCCGAGAACGCGTTCCAGGAATCCACCAATAACCGTCCCGGTGCACCGGGCACGCCCGCCACCCTGACCGCGCCGCCGGCCACAGGTCCCGGGGCGACCCTGGGCACCTCGCTGGGCACGCCGATAGGAGGTGCCAGCCAATGAAAAGCCTGAACGCCAACCTCAAGGCCGTGTGCCTGGGCGCCGCCATGCTGCTGGCCGGGCTGCACGCCGGCGCGTGCCTGGCCGACGACGAAGACGAAATGATGGGTTTCATCGTCGACGACTGCATCTCGCTGGTCGGCCACAACTTCTACAACGCCTTTACCGACCGCCTGCGCGCCACCAGCCGTCTGGATTTCAACCTGGTGGTGCGTGAACGGCCCGACCCACGGTGGGGCAGCCTGATCTGGGTCGAGTATGACCAACGCATCGTGTACCGCCGTTTTCTGGCACCCAACGCCACCGAAACCCGCGCGCTGGCAGAAGAAGCCGCCGACCAGGTTCGCGCGGCAGTCGTTCAACGCAAATTGCAAGTTCAATTGCAGGACAACACTGATCTGGGGAAGGACGAATTATGAACAGAACAATAATCGCCGTTTCGACCTGCCTGTGTCTGAGCAGTTTCAGCCTTCTGAGCCAGGCCACGGAGCTGGTCTATACGCCGGTCAACCCGAATTTCGGCGGCAACCCGCTCAATGGCCCGACGCTCCTTAACGAGGCCCAGGCCCAGAACGATTTCAAGGATCCGGACCTGAAACGCTCGACCACCACCGCCACCACGGCGCTGGAGCGGTTCAGTCAGCAGTTGCAGTCCAGCCTGCTGTCCCAGGTGCTCACCAACATCCGCAACGGCAATACCGGCAGTCTCACCACTGACGCGTTCATCATCAACGTCGTCGACGATTCGGGTGCCCTGAGTATCCAGATCACCGACCGTGCCACCGGCGAAGTATCGGAAGTGAACGTCAACGGACTCACCTCCAACTGACGGTTACTGAAGTTCCAGAGGAGCGAAGGACCATGAAAAAATGCATCTCGTTGTTGATGCTGGTGGCTGCACTGCAAGGCTGTGGTGTTCGTGCGCCGATGCCGGCCGAACAACCCAAGGACGTCCCGACCCTGACGCCGCGTGCATCGACGTATTACGACTTGCTCAACATGCCGCGGCCCAAGGGGCGACTGGTGGCGGTGGTCTATGGTTTCCGCGATCAGACCGGGCAGTACAAGCCGACCCCGGCCAGCTCCTTCTCGACCAGCGTGACTCAGGGCGCGGCGAGCATGCTGATGGACGCGATGCAGGCCAGCGGCTGGTTCGTGGTGCTGGAACGTGAAGGGCTGCAGAATCTGCTGACCGAGCGCAAGATCATTCGCGCCGGGCAGAAGAAACCGCCAGCAGTGATGGGCCCCAACGGTGCTCCGGTGACGCCACCGACACCCAATGAGCTGCCACCGTTGCAGTCGGCCAACCTGATGCTCGAAGGCGGCATCGTCGCCTATGACACCAACGTCAGGAGCGGCGGGGAGGGTGCGCGGTATCTGGGGATTGGCGGCTCGCAGGAATATCGCGTGGATCAGGTGACCATCAACCTGCGGGCGGTGGATGTGCGCTCCGGGCAGGTGCTGGCGAACGTGATGACCAGCAAGACGATCTATTCGACGAGTTACAACGCCGGTGTGTTCAAGTTCGTGGAGTTCAAGAAACTGCTTGAACTGGAGGCGGGCTACACCACCAACGAGCCGGCGCAGTTGTGTGTGTTGTCGGCCATCGAGGCTGCCGTGGGGCACCTGGTCGCCCAGGGGATCGAGCGGCACATGTGGCAGGCAGCGGGCGACAACAGCGCGCCGAACGAGACGCTGGACCGGTACCTGAGCCAGAACAAACCGGCGGATGAAGGGCAGTAGGTATCCTGATGTGTCGAAGGGGGCCTTGATGGCCCCTTTTTTTGTCCCATGAATCCTCAGGCCCTGCGCCCCATCCAAAACCGCCCCGCGGGCAAGCCCGGCTGCTACGGGGGCGTGTGCACCCATCACTCGCACCCACCCCACGCCCTGTAGCAGCACGGCTTGCCGGCGGGAGCGGTCTCGGGTGCTGTAGGAGCGCGCTTGCCCGCGACAGGCCATGACAGGCGACAGTGCCGTGTCGGATGTACCGCCGCCGTCGCGGGCAAGCGCGCTCCTACAGTTTGTGGCGACTCGAGCAACCCGTAGCAGTCCGGCTTGCCGGCGTCGGCGTACTCAAGATCGCTGTCGCCGGCAAGCCGGACTGCTACGGATGAATGGGTGTACCCATCACTCGCGCTCACCCCACGCCCCGTAGCAGCACGGCTTGCCGGCGGGAGCGGTCTCAAGATTGCCGCGCCGGTAGTTGGAGCAACTTCTCCCTGTGGGAGCGGGCTTGCCCGCGAATGGTTGTGTGATGCAAGTCAAGGGTCACAGAGCCTGCGCCTTCGCTGGCAAGCCCGCTCCCGCAGGGGAAGGTTATCCTCCACCAGCAACAGGGCGTGGCTGCGGCGACCACAAAAAAGCCGCCTTTCGGCGGCTCTTGGTACTGCACTGCAATCTACTGCTGATGCACGGTCGCCTGGTTCGAGTTACCCACCTGGGTAATGCTCGCTGCCTGGTTGGTCGCGCTCTGGTTCACGTTGGCCTGGTTGAGGTTGCCGGTCTGGCTCACGTAGGCGACGTTGTAGCTGTCAGCCTGCTTGACGACAATCTCGTTGCCATTGCCGTTCTGCGAGGTGAACGACTGGTTGTCGCTGCCCGATTGAGTCAGGTCGGTGCTGTTGCCATTGCCGAAGCTCGAGCCCTGGGCGTAGTTGCCTTCGCCACGCTGATCGGCGATCAGAATGTTGTCGCTGCCGTTCTGTTCGAAATACAGCTCGTTGTAGTTGTCATCCTGGGTGGTCTTGGCATCGTTGCGATTGCCGTCCTGCTTCAGGTTGGTCAGGTTGCCAACGCCTTTCTGGGTCATGTTGATGACGTTGTCGTTGCCATTCTGGTTGAGGAAGGCGGTCTGGCCGATACCGAATTGCCCACCCAGGCGTGCCCCCTCGCGTTCGCTGGCCTGGACCTTGTTGCCGGAGCCGGTGGCGGAGGAGGTGAGGTTGTGACCGGTGCCCGCCTGCGAGCTGAAGTGCAGGTTGTCCTGGCCGTTCTGGTACACGTTGCTGGTGCTGTTGGTGACGTTGTACTGCGTCACGCTGGCGGCGTTGCGGTCACCCCACTGAACCATGTTGATGTTGTTCAGCGTGCCCTGGATCTGATCGAGCACACCTTCGTTGAAGGTGCCGGTCTGGGTCAGGCTGACGTGGCTGTCGGTCTGGGTGTCCTGGAACAGCTGGCCGGTGTTGAAATTGCCGTTCTGCTCGGCAGTGATCGAACCGCCATTGCCATAACGCTGATCGGAGTAGATGTAGTTGTCGTTGCCGTTCTGGTTGAGCTGGATCTGCCCGTTGAAGTGCTCGACCTGTTCGGTGGACGCCTGGTTGCGATCGCCGTTCTGGAAGACTTGCGCATTGTTGCCGGCGCCGCCGGACAGCTGCTCGGACCAGGCCTGGTTGTTGCTGCCGCTCTGCTCGATGTTGATGATGCTGCCCAGCTGGTTCTCCTGGTAGGCGAAGGCAAAGTTGCCGTTGCCCGACTGCCGGGTGGTGGTCTGGTTGCCGGTACCCAGCGACTGGCTGGCCTGTGTGGAGTTGCGCTGGTCGTTCTGGCGCTGGGTGATCTTGCTGTCGGTCTCGTACAGCTGTTCGCCGTAGGCGCCGTTCTGGTTGCCTTCCTGGCGCTGGTCGATCTGCGAGTTGGTTTGCGTCTGATAGGCCGCAGTGTCGTTGCCATCACCGATCTGTACTTGCTGTACAGAGGCGTAGGCTGCGTTGACCTGTTGCACATCGGCAGTGTTGCCGCTTCCTTGCTGGTACTGACTCGAGAGGCTGTTGGCAGCCATCGCATGGCCTGCGACCATGACCAGAACCGCAGCAGCGACAGGGGTGAGTTTGAACATGATGTAGACCTCCTGATGGTAAGTTGCCGAGGTGTCGAGCGCGTCAACGAACTTGACGAACTTCTACGCTCTGGCCATTTCCAGACTGACTGATGCTGCTCTGCAGCCCGCTGCCTGCCTGTTCGATGCTGGCGCTGTTGTTGGCGCCCCGTTGCGAAATTGCTGCCTGATTGTCCGAGCCGGTCTGGGTGATCCGCGCCTGGTTGCCCGAACCCTGCTGGCTGATGTACGCCGTCAGGTCGCTGCCCTGTTGCAGGATGAACGCCTCCTGGGCACTGCCGACCTGCACGATGTTGCCCACCAGCGAAGTACCGTTCTGCGACAGGTTGGCGACGTTGGCGTTGCCCTGTTGCAGGATGCTGGCCTGCTGGCCACCGACGAAGGTGCCGCCCGGAAAGCTGACCGGCGCACCGAGTTCTGAACCGCCGCCCAGCTCGTCACCGCTCAGCTCGTCGGCCTGCACCGACAGCCACGGCGCTACCAGCACCAGCGCCATCAGCGCCTGGTACAGGACGGCCGGACGAGCGAACCGCGAACCCGCACATATCAGTGACATGCTGTTCTCCTGTCCCCGGTCACCGGCTGGCGACCCGGGACGCCTGGCCCGCCTGCGTCTTCACGCAGACGGGCCGTACTTCATCAACGAACGGTGATCGGCAGTGTCCGGACCGTGCCCTTGGACGAGGTGGCGGTCGCAGTCGGGTTGGTGGCCCGTGGTGCGATGGTGTTGACCACCGAACTTCTCCAGCGCCCGGTCACGGGGACCGTCACGCGATCCAGCTCCTGCACGCCAGTCGGGGTGGTGACCGTGATCACGATGGTGTTGCCCGTGGTCACGGAACTGGTGCCCGAGATATCCCAGCTGAACAGGGCGCCACCGCCACGCACCTGGACTGCGGCCGAGGTGATGGTCAGGGTCTCGTTGCCAGCCGGTGGCGCAGTGACCGAGATGTTGACCGTGGCAGGTGTCGACAGGGCTCCGAAGGAGTCAGCGGCCTGGTAGGTGAACGTCGCGGTGAACGGCGCGGTAATGGTGGCCGGCGGCGTGTAGGTCACGGTGGTGCCGTTGGTGGTCACGGTGCCGCGTCCGACAGCAGGCTGGGTCAGGTTGTTGACGGTCAGCGGCACGTTGCCTTCAGGGTCGGTGTCGTTGGCCAGCACGTTGACCACCAGCGGGCTGCCCGCCAGGGTGGCGCCTGTATCGGCACCGGCAACCGGTGGACGGTTAGGCGTCACGGTCACGCTCACGGTCGCCGGGGCCAGGGATTTGAGCCCTTTGCTGTCCACCGCCTTGTAGGTGAAGGTGGCAGTGAGCGGCGCGTTGACCACGGCAGGCGGTGTGTAGACGATCGATGCGCTGCCGTTCAGCGCGACGGTGCCTTGGCCTGTGGCCGGTTGGGTCAGGTCGCTGACGCTCAGCGGTACATCGTTGTCAGGGTCGCTGTCATTGGCGAGCACGTTCAGCGTCACTGGGACACCAAAGCCGGTACTGCCGCTGTCGTTGACGGCCACAGGCGGCTGGTTGGGTCCGGTATTGGGCGCCGTGCCGACCACGACCACCGCTTCGGTGTCCTCGCCACCACGCGCCGACTTGACGGTGATGAAGGCCGGTGGCTGCGTCATGTTGGGCACAGTCAACTGCTGGGTCGTGCCGGACTTGGTCATCGGACCGAAGCCTTGGGCAATCATGTCTGGCACCGAAGTCTCGTCGCTGGACGTGGCTTGCACGGTCAGGGTGTGGTTGCTCCAGGCGTACTGCGCGTTGGTGATTTTCACCACGTCAACCAGCTTGGCCGAAACTGCCGTTGGCTTGGTCGTGCCGATCGGGTTGGTTGCAGTCAGGATCACGAACGGTGGCAGCGTCGAGGCCGAATGCGCCACGAAGAAGTTGCCGTTGTTGTCGCCCAGCATGTTGAATTGGCAAGGTGAAGCCGGTGTGCCGGGGATCAGCGCAAGCGTCTCCCGGTAGCACAGGGCTGAACTGTTCGGGGATGAGGCGAACAGCTCCACGCGAGTGCCGGAACCGTTGCGGCTGTAAGTGCCGCGACGGACTTCGACCGGGGTTTGCACCCGTGGGTCGCGCACCTTGCCGCTGACTGTGAAAAGGTTCTGGATCAGCGTGCCGGCAGGGCCTTCGATTTTCACGAAGTTGGTGCCGAACGGGCTGCCGGTCACTGCTTCTGGCACGTTGGGATCGCCCAGGTAGGTGTTCTGCGCGCCGGTTTCCGGGTCGATTTCGGTGTAGGGGCCGCCGACGCCCTTGACCCACGGACCGAGGTTGCCGGTCAGCGCGCCGCTGAAATCGCCAGGCGCACCGATGCCGATGTCACGGGTGAGGTTGATCGCGCGCCGCCCGGTGGTGGTGACGTTGAAAGTATCTACGCCGTAGGGATGGGTCACGGTGTAGGTCCCGGGCCGTCCGGCCGGGATGTCGATGCGCATGCGAATCCGCGCAAAGCTCTGCTGCGAGCCGTCGGTGGGTGGATCGGTGGCGAAGGCCGCTTCCACGCCTGCGGTGTAGATTTCAAGTCCGTAGCCGGCAATCGGGCTGACGTTGGTTTTGAGCTGCGCCTGCAGCAGGTACCAGAACATCTCGTCCGGGAAGTTATCCGGGTAGACCATGGGGAACGCATCGTCGTACAGACCGGGCACCGCACCGAGCGTACACATGTAGGCCGGTGGAACGGTGGCCGCGACCCTGGAGCTCACTGCGCGGGACTGGCACAGCTCAAGCTCCTGGGAACCCGGTGTTGCGGCGGGCAGGTCGCGATACCACTGCGGAAAACGTCCTGTGGCGACGGTATAAGGCCCAGGGTCTACCGCATCGAGGGCGGCAACTGCCGCGTCGCTCACTGCGATCAGACTCATGGCGCCGAAAATCAGACTTGGCCAACTGTTCATGTTGCCTCCAGATTCGAGTGCAAGGAGTGGTTGCGATCAGGGAACGATCACCACTTCTTCGGTATCGCTGCCGCCATTGGATGAAGTCACCGTGACCTTCGCCGGTGGAATGGGCGAGATGTTGGTGGTCAGGGTGCGGACCGTGCCGGTGCTGCTCAGCGCGCCAATGGCGCCGCCGGAACTGCCGCTTGCGGTCAGGGTGACGTTGCCGGTTTCGTCACTGCTGCTGGCGGCCACGGTGATCTGTCCGTTGCTCAGGCTGTAGGTAGCGGTGCTGATCTTCACCAGGTCCGTCAGGGCGTGGGGCACAGTGGTCGGCGTGCTGGTGGCAATGGCCAGGTGGTTGTCGGCGGTGACCTGCACGTTGGCAGGCGGGCTCGGATTGGCCGTGGACTGGCCGTACCAGGCGCCGGTGGCCGTGCCTTCGGTCATCGGGACAGTGGCCGCCGAGGTGTCTGCGTACTGCGCAGTGCCAGGAGGTGGCGGTGCCAGGGCGAACACGTCTTCCTGGGCCTGGACGCCGGTTGTGCCGGGGCCGCCATTCTTGCGGGTGTAGTCGGCGCGAGGCACCACGACCGGGGTTGGCCGCACGACCGTGGACAGCTTGCCGGTGATGCCGAACACGTCGGTGCGCACGTCCAGGCCGTTGGGGCCCTGCACGCGGACGAAGTTGGTACCGAACGGGCTGCCGGTCACTTGCTCGGTCAGGTTCGGGTCGCCGATGTACTGCGAGGCGATCCCGGTGGTCGGGTCGGTTTCGGTGTACGGGCCGTTGACGCTGCGCAGGAAGGGGCCGACATCGCCACCCAGGGCGCCGGTGAACACGCCGGGCGAGGTGATGCCGATGTCCCGGGTCATGTTGATGGCCTTGATCCCGTTGGCGCCGCCGTTACCGTTGCCGTTGCCATTGGGCACGGGAGGATCGACGGTGAACACTTCCACACCATAGGGGTGGGTAATGGTGTACACGCCGGGCGCCGCGTTCATGCGGATGCGGATCCGCGCGAAGCTGATCTGATCGTTGGGCGCAGGGTCGCCGCCGCCGAACGCCGCCTCCAGCGCCGCGGTGTACTTGAGGTTGAGCGTGGTCGCCCCGGCCGTTGGAATGGCCGCGTCCGCGAGAAACCAGAAGGCCTCGTCGGGGAAGTTGGTGGGGAATACCATCGGCTGGTTGTCATCGAACACACCGGGCGCGACGGCCAGGGTGCACATGTACGATGGAACGCCGGGGGTGGAAGGCACCCTTGAACTCAGTGCCTTGCCAAGGCACAGGTCCAGGGTACGACCGTGGGTGTCCTGGTACCACTGGGCGAAGTTACCGATCTGCGGACTGTAGGGGCCAGGATCAACCGCAAACAAGGCGGCCTGGGCGGAACCGTGAATCGCTGCGATCAATGACAGCAACGTTACGGCGTGGGTCAGTTTGCTGGGCATTTGTCTTCCCTCTCGCAATGAACCGTGCCTCTGGCGTGGGTCGGACGGAGCGTCGGTTCCAGGAGGCTGAAAGCCCTAGCGCAACTTCTGTACCAGAATCTCAAACACACCCCGAAAGCCTTGATTCAAAAGGCCTCTGGCATTTTTATGGGGTAGTCGGGCGGGGCGTTTTACAGGTCGGGCACAAGCAGAGTGGGGCGCTCTCCCCACTGTTGGGGAAAGGCTGGGGAAGGGGGCAGTCCGTGGGGCGCAAAAAGTCGGACGGACGGTTTGCGTTCAACAAAGTTCAACGCTTTTCTGAAAACTGCTTTGCCGATCAGGGACTAAGCGCCGAACGGTCATGTTCAGTGGTGGCTTACTGATATCAATCGCCGCGTAGGTCGATGAAATGCAGCTATCTTAATGACTGTGCTTACGCTATACCGACTTTAAAAAACGTGTCCGGGACGGTTGTCATGGGATCTGTAGGACGCAACGAAATGCTGACCCAGGCCAGCATCAAAGAAATCGAAAAGAAGCCTCGCCCTCCCTTCAATCTGTTGCGTTGGTTCTCCATCGTCAGCCTCCTGGTGATCGCCTCGGTGGCCATCGGGCTGGGCCTGATCTCCACCCGTTTCGTGGTCAGTGAAGCGGTGCAGCGCGACTCCTTGCTGACCTCCCAGTTCGTCCACGCCATCGCTTCGGCCGAGATCCGCCACGCAGAAATTCCCACCAGCCGCACCATGGCTGAACTGCTCGACACCCGCCGCGACCTGCCCGTGGCCGACGTCGATCCAGAGACCCGGCGCAAGTCCCGGGACGAGTTTCTCGACCACATTTCTTCCTTGCCGGATGCCTTGCTGGTCAACGTCTACGCACCGGATCGGGTGATTATCTGGTCCACCAACCCGGCCCTGATCGGCAAGGCGATCCTGGGCAACGACGACCTCGAAGCCGCGTTCCATTCGCGCCAGCGCACGGGCACCGCACACCACGAAACCCAGCGCCGGCAGAACGAACAGAAGTTCCTCAACCCGCCGGATTACCTCTTTATAGAAAACTATATTCCGCTGTTCGACGCCGAAGAAAAGGACGTGCTGGCCATCGTCGAAATCTACAAGGAACCCAAGGACCTGATCGCCAGCATCGAGCGCGGCTACGTGGTGATCTGGGTGTCCACCGGGCTTGGCGGCATGATCATTTACCTGGGGCTGTTCTGGATCGTGCGCAGGGCCTCGCGCCTGCTTGAATTCCAGCAGCGCCAGTTGATCAACAGCGAGAAGTTCGCAGCCCTGGGCGAGATGTCTTCGGCGGTCGCCCACAGCCTGCGCAACCCCCTGGCGACCATCCGTTCCAGCGCTGAACTTGCCCTGGAAGTGGTCGACCCTGCGGCGCAGAAGAACATCAACGACATCATCAACCAGGTTGACCGTATGTCGAAGTGGGTACGCGAATTGCTTCTCTCGTTGCGACCGATCAGTGGCGAGTCCGAGGCGGTGGATGTGGTGGCGTGCATGCAGGATGTGTTGCAGTCCTATGAACAGCAGATACGTCGCGCCAACATTCAGGTCGAGTTCGCGCCGCAGCCGGTTCCGATGGTGATCAGCCAGCGCATTCTGCTGGCGCAGATTCTCAACAGTCTGATGGCCAACGCCCTGGAGGCGATGACCAAGGACGGCAAGCTTGTGATCGACATCCAGGCAGAGCCTGCTCGCGGGCGGGTCTACCTGACCGTCGCCGACAACGGCAAGGGCATGTCCCGGCAGCAGGAGGCGATGGTGTTCAAGCCGTTCTTTACCACCAAACAGGGTGGGCTTGGCGTGGGGCTGGTATTGGTCAAGCGGATCATGGAGCGCTTCGCCGGCAAGGTCTCGTTGACCAGCCGGGAGCAGGAAGGCACTCGCGTGAAGCTGACTTTCAAAATTGCGGCAGGAGGGGGAGTCGATGGAACACAGCATACTCGTGGTTGAAGATGACGAGCTCCTGGCCAGTAACATCCAGACCTATCTGGAGCGTCGGGATTTCGAGGCGCGGGTCTGTCATTCGGCAGAAGACGCGCTCAAGACCCTCCAGACCTGGCGGCCAGACGTGGTGCTCACCGACAACTCGTTGCCGGGCATGAGCGGCCATGAGTTGATCAACGCCTTGAAGGAAAGCGCGCCGGACCTGAAGCTCATCATGATGACCGGCTACGGCAACATCGAAGACGCGGTCACGGCGATGAAGGAGGGCGCCTTCCATTACCTGACCAAGCCTGTGGCGCTGCCGGAATTGAAGCTGTTGCTGGACAAGGCACTGGCCGCCGAGCGCCTTGAACGCACGCTGTCGTTCTATCAGGACCGCGAAGCCAAGCATTCCGGGTTGCAGGCGCTGATTGGCGACTCACCTGCCATGATGACGGTCAAGGGCGTAGTCACTCAGTTGCTTGACGCCGAGCGACGCATGACCAGCAGCGATCTGCCGCCGGTACTGGTCGAAGGCGACACCGGCACCGGCAAGGAACTGATCGCCCGCGCCCTGCATTTCGACGGGCCGCGCAGCAAGGGACCGTTCGTGGAATTCAACTGTGCGTCGATCCCGGCCCACCTGATCGAGGCCGAGTTGTTCGGCCATGAGAAGGGCGCGTTCACCGACGCCAAGGATCGTCGCACAGGGTTGGTGGAAGCCGCCGATGGCGGCACGCTGTTCCTGGATGAAGTGGGTGAAATGGACCTGTTGCTGCAGGCCAAGCTGCTCAAGCTGCTGGAAGACCGCACCGTGCGCCGCATCGGCTCGGTTAAAGAGCGCAAGGTCGACCTGCGGATCATCAGCGCCACCAACTGCAACCTCGAACAGATGGTGCAGCAGGGCAAGTTCCGCCGTGACCTGTTCTTCCGCCTGCGGATCATCTCGATCAAGGTGCCGCGTCTGCAGGCCCGTGGCGATGACGTGATCCGCCTGGCGCGACACTTCCTGCAGATGCACGGCAAGCGGTACGGCAAGAGCGATCTGTATTTCAGCAACGAAGCCGAGCACCTGTTGCGCAGCTACAGCTGGCCGGGCAACGTGCGCGAGTTGCGCAACATGCTCGAGCAGACGGTGCTGCTGACCCAGACCAACTGCATCGCGCCCCATCAACTGGGCCTGTGCATGAGCCTGATGGACGAACCCATGAGCCCGATGCCGTTCGTGCCGCACCTGGTGCCCAACACGCATTCTCACGCACCTGCGCATCCGCAGTCGCATTCGGTCGATGAGGGGCTGGGCAACATGAACCTGCCGGAAGTCGAGAACGAGATGGTGCGCAAGGTGTTGGACAAGACCGACTGGAACGTCACCAAGTCTGCGCGGCTGCTGGGGCTGACCCGTGACATGTTGCGCTATCGGATCGACAAGCTGGGGCTGACCCGGCCGGACCGTACGCAGTCATAGTGATTGTCGATGGTTGCGATTGGTATGAGTGATTTCAGCTATTGAGTCGTGCTCCCTAGAATGGTCACAACGAAACGCGACACAGACCACAGGGAGCAAGACATGGCTATCGAAATCGGTATCAACCAACAGGATCGCGCAGAAATCGTCGAGGGTTTGTCGCGGCTGATCTCTGATACGTACGTGCTGTACCTCAAGACCCACAACTTCCACTGGAACGTCACCGGGCCGATGTTCCGCACGCTGCATTTGCTGTTCGAAGAGCAGTACACGGAGCTGGCGACAGCGGTTGACTCCATCGCCGAGCGTATTCGCGCACTGGGCTTTCCGGCACCGGGGACCTACTCGACTTACGCGCGGTTGTCTTCCATCGAGGAAGAGCCGGGGGTTCCGGCGGCTGCCGACATGATCCGCCAGTTGGTCAAGGGCCAGGAAGCGGTGGTACGTACGGCCCGTGGGCTGTTCCCCTTGCTGGAAAAAGTCAGTGACGAGCCAACGGCGGACTTGCTGACCCAGCGCATGCAGGTACACGAAAAGGCCGCGTGGATGCTGCGCTCGCTGCTCGAGGGGGATGCCTGACAGCGGTTGCCTTCAAGACCGCCGACGCCGGCAAGCCGGACTGCTACGGAGATCTGCGGTGTTCTCGGGGGTGGGTCTGGCCCCGGTCCCGTAGCAGTCCGGCTCGCCGGCGTGGCGGCCTCGAGATCGCTCCCGCGGGCAAGCCCGGCTGCTACGGGGATCTGCGGTGTTCTCGGGGGCTGGCCACGTTCCCGTAGCAGCACGGCTTGCCGGCGGGGGCGGCCTTGAGGTCGCCCGCGACAAGAGAAAGGACCGCGATCAGCGCTTCTGCAACCACCCCAGAAAATTGCTCTTCTTGATCGCCACCGGCTTGCGCAGCAACACGTGCTGGCTGCTCTGCTGACGAATCGCCTGAAGCTTGTTCAGCGCGGTGGTGATTTCGGCTCGTTGCTCCATGGCACTGCGGGTTGCGGCCTTGTCGATGCGGTAGATCACGCACGAGGTGATCGCGTTGAACCGCCCCTCCGACGGTGTATCCGCCAGCACGCTCTGTTCACCCATCACCTCGCCAGGCCCCATGCGCCCGGCTTCGACCATGGTGCTGCCGTCCGGCACACTGGCCGACACCACGCCCGTGGCGATCACATACAACCCGTCAGTCACCTCACCCAACTCAATGATGGTCTGCCCGGCAGCGTATTCGCGGGCGACCATGGTTTGCGCCAACTGATTCTTCTCCTCGGCCGTGCTGGTGCGGAACACCTTCACCTCATCGAGCAGTGCGCGCGGCCGAGACACGGCTTCAGCGGTGGTCTCTGATTGCCAGGCGATACCCGCCGCTTCCAGATGCCGGTAGGCCAGGTCGAACAGCAGGTTGCGCACATCGCTCTTGGTCGACAGATCGCTGATAAACCCCGTCACGGCATATTCGATGGTGGTGGGGCTGGTGTCCTTGACCACGGCGCGAGGGCGGGGCGTCTGCAACAGTGCGCTGCAACCCTGCAACGCCCGCTCCAGCGCATCGAGCACCCGGCGCGGGCGGATGTGCGGCGACATCATGATGTTGATCGACACCCCATGAATGTTGACCGGCCGGCTCAGGTTGACGATCTTCGCCTTGGCCGCCACCGAGTTGGGAATCACCACCATGGTCCCGACCCCGGTCAGCAGGTGCGTGGCACGCCAGTCGATGTCCATGACCTTGCCCTCCATGCCGTCGATGGAGATCGAATCATCGACCTGATACGGCTTGGTGGTGTTCAGGATGATCCCGGAAAACACGTCGCTCAGGGTGCTCTGCAAGGCCAGGCCGACAATGATCGCCATCGCCCCCGATGTCGCCAGCAGGCCCTTGACCGGCAACTGCAAGACGTAACCTGCGGCTGCGACGATGGCGATCAGGAAGATCACCGCACCGATCACCTCCTGCAACAGGCGGCCACTGTGGCCGACACGCCCGGTCAGCAACAGCCCCAGCACCACGGTCAGCGAGCGGGCGGCGTAGACCCACCAGACGATCGCCAGCGCCGTGGCGCCGAATTGCAGCGCGCTGTCGTCAGGCCAGTTGGGCGCCTCCAGCGGGCTGACCCCGGCATTGATGATGACCAGGCTGTAGGCGACGAACAGGCCCAGGCGGGCGCCCACCTGGGCAATCCGGCCGCGCTCGGCGAGCAGGTGCCAGGCCACCACGTCAGCGAGCAACAGAAGCAGACTCCAGGCCAGTGAGTAATGGGGAACGACTGTCGACATTGGGTGATATCCGCTAGAGGTATTCTGGCCGCTGTGGCACGCGGGGATGGTAGGGACAGCGGGGGCGGGCTGTCTATAACCGATGGTGCATGGCCCAGGCTCGCGGCTCCATTACCTGCCGGTAACTACCCCTACAGGTAATATCCATGTTCATGTTTTGCTGGTTAGATAGGCACTGAATGAGAATGGATCAGCTGCGTTGCAACCGGCTCGCGGGCGTCTGCCCGTGGCTGTGTTCAGCGGTTCAGGGGCGTGCTTATCCACTTAAAGGACTGTGTGAACAACATGATCAGTGTCGGTCAGGCTACCGTCTCCCTGGAGTCGCGAGACGTTTTCAAAGACGGCGTTGCCCTGCGCATTGGCACTCGCGCGTTCGATATCCTTGAGCTGCTGGTACGCCATCAGGGGCATCTGGTGACCAAGGAGCAGATCCTGGAGCAGGTCTGGCCGGACACGGTGGTCGAGGAAAACAATCTGCAGGTGCACATCTCGGCCTTGCGCAAGGCGCTGGGCAGTGATCGCGACCTGATCCGCACGGTGCCGGGGCGCGGCTATCTGTTGCTGGCGGGCGAGTGCAGCGGTGGCGACGGGACGCCGCCGTCCCCGGCCAACCCCGTGCAACCGCCTTCTTTCAGCAACATCCGGCTGCCGGCCGCCGTCGAACTGGTGGGGCGCCAGGCGCTGCTCGCTGAGATCGACACCGCGCTGAGCGATTCTGCAGCGTTGGTCACACTGATCGGCCCCGGCGGTGTGGGCAAGACCAGCCTTGCCGTGGCCTTGGGCAGGCAACGGCTGGAGACGGGCTCCATGCCTGTCTGCTTCGTGCCCTTGGCGCAGTTGCAATGCCGCGAATCCGTGGCCCGGGCGCTGGGCACTGCGCTGGTGGTCGAGCGCCTGCAACCCGAACTGCTGCAGCAGGCGCTCATCGAACATCTGGAACGCAACCCTGGGCTGATCATCTTCGATAACTGCGAGCACCTCATCGATCAGGTGGCCGAGCTTGCGCAAACCCTGCTGCTGGCCGTGCCGTCGGTGCGCATCCTGGCCACCAGCCGCGAGCCGTTGCGCATCGCCGGCGAGCGCAGCCTGCGGGTGCCACCGCTGACATCCCCCGGACCTGAAGCCGGCCGCGAGGCGATTCTGGGCAGCGGTTCGGCGCAACTGTTCATGCGTCACTGGCGCTCGCTGGATTGCCAGATCGCCGCCACCCCTGACGCGGAGCTGGACGATTACAGCGTCGAGCTGGTGGGCGAAGTCTGCCGTCGTCTGGACGGTATTCCGCTGGCGCTGGAAATGGCGGCCGCACGGGCGTGCGCCCTGGGCCTGTTCCAGTTGATTCAAAGCCTGGACGACAGCGTCCATTTGCTGTCAGCCAGCCTGCGCACCGCGCCGCCGCGTCAGCAAACCCTGCAATCATCATTGGCCTGGAGCTATCGTCTGCTCAATCAGGAGGAACGCACGGTGCTGCGGCTGCTGGCGGATCTGGACGGGCGTTTCACCCTCGATCAGGCCTGCACGGCGCTCGAGTGCGCAACCCTGGGCCGTGCCTGCATCATGGATTGCATGGTGCGCCTGGCGACCAAATCGATGCTGATGGTCACGGCGCAAGGGCCGTTCCGCTTCTACCGGATGCTCAGCGCAACCCGCGCCTGCCTGCGCACCGGCCATTTGCACGAGCTGGAAGGCCAGACGCTGCGGCCCGACCCATACACCTTTGATCCGCCCGCGACCCTGGCAAGCCTGCAGTCGGTTCGCGCTGTGCCAAGCGGCCCCGACGGGTATCATGCCCGGCATCAGAAAGCATTGGCGGCTGCCCGCTGAACCGACGGAAGCATTTATGAGAGCGACACCCAGGGTGTATGTGGTCGACGACGACGCGGCCATCCGCACTGCGCTGATGCGCCTGCTGAGCTCCGAAGACATCGCCTGCAGCGCCTTCGACAGCGCCGAGGCATTTCTTGCGCAGCCGGTGGAGGACGCACCCACCTGCCTGTTGCTGGACGTCAACCTGGCCCAGGGCACGGGGTTCGACCTGCAGGATGAACTGCTCGCCCGGGGCCTGCATTTTCCGATCATTTTCATGACCGGCTACGGCACCATCGCCATGTCGGTAAAGGCCATCAAGGCCGGTGCCCACGAATTCCTCACCAAGCCCTTCGAGCCCGAACAACTGCTGGACCTGGTGCGCGAGGCGCTGGCCGATGACGCCGCCAATCTGTTCGAGCGATGCCTGACCAGCACCGTACGCGAGCGCTTCAATACCCTCACTCCGCGGGAAAAAGAGGTCATGGCACTGCTGGTCACTGGCCGGATGAACAAGCAGATCGCCGTGGAACTGGGCACCAGCGAAGTCACGGCCAAGGTCCACAAGAAGCACGTCATGACCAAGATGTGCGCGCGCAATGTCATCGAGTTGCTGAAGATGCACGAGCGTCTGGAAGTCCTCGCGTGACCAACCGTTCCCGCGGGGCGGCCCAGCCGCTGACGCTGTTGTCGGGCGTCGAAAGCCCGTTGCTGGTGCTCAGCGATCCTTCCGCTCAGCCCTTGTATGTGCGGGCCGACGAACCGTTCTCCGTGGAGCGCTTTCTGGATATCGCCATCGGTGCAGCAGCGGCGTTGTCCCAGGCTCATGTCAGCGGCCTGCTGCATAGGGATATCAAGCCTGGCAATCTGCTCGAAGGCGCCGATGGAGTGGTGCGCCTGACCGGCTTCGGGTTGAGTGTGCAGGCCCATCCGTCCGGGCACATGCCGGTGTCCGATTCGATCTGCGGCACCCTGGCGTACATGTCGCCGGAGCAGTCGCGCAAGGTCGAGCGGCGTGCCGACCAGCGCAGCGATCTCTACTCGCTGGGCATGACATTCTACGAGTGGCTGACCGGGCGCCTGCCGTTCGAGGCCCGCGATGCCGTGGAGTGGGTGTACTGCCACATCGCACGCCAGCCGACGGCCTTGAACCTTTATCGGGGGGACATCCCGCCAGTGCTCTCGCAACTGGTGTTCAAGCTGATTGCCAAGAACCCCGATGAGCGCTACCAGAGCGCCGCCAGCCTGCTGGCCGACCTGCGCACCTGCCGCTGCCAGTGGCGGCAGTTCCAGGACATTCCCGAACTGACCCTGGGCGAGTCGGCGGGGGATCCGGTTGCGCACCGACCCGCGCTGTGCGCACGGCTGTCCGATGAGGAAGTGGCGGTTGTCTCGCGCAGCTCCATCAGCATTCCCGGCGGGCAGGACACCCTGGATTTGTCTTCGGTGATGAAGGCCGCCCAGGCCCTGAGCGAGGAAACCGATCAGGACCGGCTGATCGAAATGCTCATGAGCACCACCATGATCCACGCCGGGGCGCAGCGAGCGCTGCTGATGCTGGTCAAGAACGATGCGCCGCAGATCTGCGCACTGGGCCAGGGCGATGACACCGGGCTGCAGATCGAGCTCACGCAGATGGTCCCCACCAAGCTGCACTTGCCGCTGTCGATCCTGTATCGGGTGATGCGCACCCATCAGCGTCTGTTGATCGATGATGTGCGGGCGGATGCCTATTTCGGCGCCGATGAGTACCTCAAGGACCAGGAGGTGCGTTCGGCGGTCTGCCTGCCGTTGCTCAAGCAGCGCCGGCAGATCGGCGTGCTGTATCTGGAAAACAACCTGACGCCTGGGGTGTTCACGGCCAGCCGGGCAGGGGTGCTGGAGCTGTTGGCAGGGCAGGCGGCGACTTCGCTGGAAACCGCACGCCTGCATGACCAGTTGCTGCGGGAAAACGCCCGCCGTCAGGACATTGAAACCGCGCTGCGCACTGCCCGGGCAAGGCTTGCCCAGGTGTCCCAGGCGACGATGATGGGCGAACTGGCGGCCTCCATCGCTCACGAGATCAACCAGCCGCTGGCATCCATGGTGTCCAACGCCGCGGCCAGCCTGCGCTGGCTCAATCGCGAGACGCCGCGGATCGGCGAGGCGCTATCGGGCTTGCATGACATTGTCCAGGACGGCAAGCGCGCCGGAGACATCGTCAGGGCCTTGCAGTCACTGGCGCGCCAGGATGCGCAGCACCGTCGCGCGCTGCAGATCAACGACGTGATCCGCCATGTGGTTGCGCTGACCCAGGCGGAAGGCGAGCAGCAACGGGTGCTGATGACCACCGACCTGACCCGCTCGCCGCTGCAGGTGATGGGCTCCAGCGTGCAGTTGCAGCAGGTGGTGTTGAACCTGATCGTCAATGCGCTTGAGGCGATGAGTCCTGGCGATCATGTATTGCGCCGGTTGTCGATTGCCAGCCATGCTGTGGCGGAGGAGTACCTGGTGGTCAGCGTGGAAGACACCGGCCCCGGCGTCGAGGCCGAGCACCTGGGCAAGGTGTTCAACGCATTCTTCACCACCAAGGACAAAGGCATGGGCATGGGCCTTGCGATCTGCCGCACCATCATCCACGCCCACGGCGGGCAGTTGTACGTGATGCCCGCGCGTTTTGGCGGGACGACCTTCGTGTTTACCTTGCCAGCGGCGACGTAGCAGTCCGGCTTGCCGGCGTCGGCGATTTCAAGTCCGCCATCGCGGGCAAGCGCGCTCCTACAGATTGAGGTGTCCGGCCGATCTCGTTCATCCAACCCAATCCCGTAGCAGCCGGGCTTGCCCGCGGGAGCGATCTTGAGGACGCTACGCCGGCAAGTCGGACTGCTACGGGCTCGGAATCACGGCCAGCGCGCATCCAGTAGCTGTTTGCAGAATCCGTCCACTTTCATCTGCCGGTCATGAAACGCCAGCACATCGGCATTCACCGTCCCCGAGGTGCTTTGCGGGCGATGCATCTGGCCCAGCGCCAGGGTGTGTAGCAACTTGACCTTGAAGCCAGGCTCATGGGGCAGGGCACTGAGGATTCGCGCCAGCGTATCGGGGCACAGCGTCTGGCAATGACGGCCCAGCAGATCGGCCTCCACCGCAGTAGCCAGCAGCGCGGTCAGTGCCGGTTTGTGCCGGGCGATTCCGGGCGTAGTGTGCAGGGCGATCGCATCCCAGACCCCGTCGATGTCCTCGCGGGAGCGCCCGAACCCGCGCAGGAATTCCGCCGCCGCATCCGCGCTGTCCACCTCGAAGCGCCGTTGCGAGTGTCGGTAGAGCGCCGTCACGCCAATGCGCAGAAAAAGCGCGCCGACGTACAGCAATTCCGGGCTGTAACGCAATTCTCGTCCCTGACCCAGCAGGCTCGCGAACACAAAGGTACGCAGGGCCGAATCGAACAGCAGCCCGGACTGGGTGTCGCGCATCAGCTCGGTCGCCGCGCGTGCCATCGCGCTGTTGGGGATCGAGACGCCAGCTATGTATCGGGTGGTCACTTGCATCCCTCGCAGCGAACCTGCCTCGGAAAATTGACCATAGCGCTCACCGCCATGATCGTCTTTGTGCTGCACCTGAAAAGTTCTGAAAGCGTCTGCAATGGGCCCTTGAGACGGGTGGCGTTATTAACCATTCAGAACATTTAATGCCTCAGGAAGGACTTTAAGGTGGTGCCCGCCCAGACTCCATGAACCGCCCTGGTAAGCTGGAGAGCCCGAAATGAACGCCATGAACCCTTCACAGTTTCGCTCGCTGCTGGCCTCCATGCGTTCACTGCTGGGCAGTGAGCAGGAGTTGCTGGACCAGGTCGTTCACGAGCTGTCGGTGTATCTGAATCCGGTCGACGAACAGCCCGAACCTGACGCCTCGGCCGACCGCGTGGCGCTGTCGCCCTGGCAGGAACGCCGCGCCAAGGAGTTGATGGCCAGCCAGATGGACAAGGGCCTGTCGATTGCCCAGGTTGCCAATGAGTGCTCCCTGTCGCGTAGCCATTTTTCCCGCGCCTTCAAGAAAAACACCGGCCTGTCCCCCCGTGACTGGTACCTGCAACTGCGCCTGGACAAGGCCAAGGGCCTGCTCGGCGATTCGGCGCTGACCATCTCGCAGATCAGCCTGGATTGCGGCTTTGCCGATCAATCCCATTTCACCCGGGTGTTCACCCGTGAAGTGGGTATCACCCCGTTCAACTGGCGCCGCTCCATGGCCGGGGCGCCAGCTTGCTGCGCGCAGTGATCGGGCTTACTTGAGCAGGTCCAGCGGGTACTCCACCACGATATACAACCGGTCGATATCGTCGCCGCCCTGAGCTGCGTTACCCCGGTGAGCGACGTGGGAAAGGTTCAGCGACAGGTCCTTGGCCGGACCCGACTGCACCACATATTTCACATCGATATCCCGCTCCCAGTGTCGCCCACCCTGGCCCTGGATCGGCTGATACCGCCCCGTGACCTCATCGAACGGTTGATAGACCGCACCCTGTGGCGCGTGGGTGCCGTCGATCTGGCTGCCGCGCACGTAGCGGGTCATGAACTTGAGCCCCGGCACGCCGAATGCACTGGCGTCCAGGTCATAACGCAGCTGCCAGGACTGTTCGTGGGCGCCGTTGAAGTCGGCGTACTTGATCGAGTTGGCGAGGTAGATCGAGTCGCCACCGACGAAATCGAACGGCGTGTCGCCATCTATCTTCTGCCAGCCCAGGGTGAACGCCTGGACGCCCACGCTGTACCGCGCCGAGAGGCTGTAGGCGGTGTTGTCGATTGCGCCAGCGCGGGCGCTGCCCTGATCCAGGGTGCGGTACAGATTGCTGTCCAGCAGCAGGGCACTGTTGTCCGAAAGCACGTTCAGGTAATGCAGGTTGCCGTAGTACTGGCGCCAGGTGTCGGTCAGTTGCGAGGCGTAGACCGATCCGCCGACCGGCCCCTTGGTGGTGGTCTCGATCCCCGCCAGGCTGATGGAGCGACCCCGTGTGCTGGCGCCGTATCCGTCGAAGTCGCCTCTGGACGTCGAGGCATTCTGATTCTTGAACGCGTTGAAGTGTCCGGCCACCAGCTTCAGACCGTCGATGTCTCGGCTGTCGAGCAGCAGGCCCGTCGCATACTCGGGTTGCAGGCGTTTGTCGCCAGTGTCGAAAACTGGCGTCTCGACTTCCATTTCGCCCACTTTCAGGGTGGTCTTCGACAGCCGCAGTTTCAGCGCGGCGCCGGCATCGGAATAGTCGCTCTCGGCACGGCCGTCGCTGTCCAGCGGCAGCAGCCCGGCGCCTGCATGGCCGCGACCGCCGTCGAGTTTCAGGCCGTAGAAACCATGGGCATCGACACCCACACCCAGGGTGCCTTGGGTGAAGCCCGAGTGCAGGTTGGCGATAAAGCCCTGGGCCCATTCCTGGCGATAACTCTGGTCCCGTTGCCCGGTTCGGTAGTCGTTTTGCAGGAAGAAATTACGCGACAGGACGTCAAGCGAGGTGTCGGCCAGAAAGCCATGTTCATCGTCGGTGGCGGCCATAAGGTCAGGGGAGATGGCGACCAGCGCCAGGGTCAGAACGGATAAGCGGCTTGCCATGGATCGGCCTTATTCAGAGAGCGAAAGCAGGGTGCCACTCTGTCAGGCATCGGCGATGCTTGAATTGATGCGCTGTGCTGATTTTAGTCAGTCAGTGCTGTGCAGCGATCCGGGGGCGTTTTCAAAGCGCACATTCGTTCAATTCCTCACGCGGCTAGGCGTGTATACCTGCGCAGGCTGGTTCGCGAAAATCCCGGTTCAACGACGCCGTTGCAAAGGATATGCTCATGCCCGCTCGCCGCTTCGGCATCCTCCACGCTGACCACGGAATGACTCAATGAATCGCAACGACCTGCGCCGCGTCGACATGAACCTGCTGGTGATCTTCGAAGCCCTGATGTTCGAACGCAACCTGACGCGGGTGGCCGAGAAACTGTTCATGGGCCAGCCGGCGATCAGCGCGGCCCTGGCGCGGCTGCGCGACCTGTTCGACGACCCGTTGCTGCTGCGCAACGGCCGGGCCATGGAGCCCACCGCGCGGGCGCTGGACATTCTCAAGGAACTCAAGCCTGCGCTGGATACCATTTCCGGTGCGGTGAGCCGGGCCAAGGAGTTCGATCCCTCCACCAGTTGCGACATCTTCCGCATCGGGCTCTCGGACGACGCCGAGTTCGGTCTGTTTCCGCCGCTGCTGACCCGGCTGCGGGAAGAGGCGCCGGGGATCATCGTGGTGGTGCGTCGGGCCAACTTCCTGTTGATGCCGGCACTGCTGGCCTCGGGAGAGATTTCGGTCGGCATCAGCTACACCACCGAATTGCCGGCCAACGCCAAGCGCAAGAAACTGCGGGATATCGGCGTCAAGGTGCTGCGCGGCGACAAGCGTCCGGGCACGCTGACGCTGGATGATTACTGCGCAAGGCCGCACACCATGGTGTCGTTCTCGGGGGACCTCTCGGGCAACATCGACCTGGACCTGGCCAAGGTCGGGCGGGCGCGCAAGGTCGTGGTGGCGGTGCCGCAGTTCAGTGGCTTGCGGGCGTTGCTGGCGGGCACGGAGCTGATTGCCACGGTCCCGGATTATGCCGCCTGTGCCTTGGTGGAAGGCTGTGCGCTACGCGCTGAAGATCCGCCGTTCGCCATCGAGCCTGCTGAGCTGTCGATGGTCTGGAGCGGCGTCCACGACAACGATCCGGCCGAACGCTGGTTGCGTTCGCGAATCACCGAATTCATGTCCCAGGAAACCCGGCCAATGCCGTGAGCCTCCCGGCATCCGCTGGGGCTTAGATATGTTCGGAAACAGTCGCTGCGTTGACCAGGTCGTACAGGGCAAATGCACGGTTGACCAGGAACACGGTCACGACGGAGAGGACGGCAGCGTTAATCAGGTGGATAGTCATGGCGATGGTCCTTTGAGCTGGAATGGGGGATGAGCAAGTGATGGCGTGATGTTACGCGAGCCCCTGGAAAGCTGAAGACAATCGTCTTTATGGTCGTCATTAACGGTAATGATGGGGGGCTGCAGCGGCTCTGGAACGCACCTCCCGTAGCAGCGCAGCTTGTCGGCGGGAGCGTATGTCGTTGAGAAACCAGTCGCCTGACACACCGCTCCCGCCGGCAAGCCGTGCTGCTACGGTCCGTGTGACATCAACTATTGTTACCGAAACTAAACCAATCGCCCGAACATCAATTAGCGCCAACTTGCACAATCGTGCTTTTCCATGGCGCTCGGCGAACTAATGGCGAACTAGCGGCTCGAAAATCTTGTGGTGAAAACCCTCCACCACCCGGCGGATTGTCCCGCAATCACGGGCACGAACCGCTCTTTGGGACTACGCTGAACCCGTGCATCCAAACAGCGTTATCACCGCGTGCCATTTAGCGTGGTGTGTTAGCGGGTTGGCCGAGTGCGCGACTCAGGGAAGTTATCGTCGTTCGTTGTCAAATAACGGTCTTTCATTGGTTCAGGAAAGCAACCCCGGGCATTTCGCTCGCATCAACCGACATGACATCTGGAGCAATCGGTTATGAAGAGACAATTGATTATGGGCCTGACGGTTTCCGTGCTGGCTCTGGGTGTGTCCGCTGCATGCGCGGCCGACGAAGTGAAGGACAGCAAGACTGTCGCCGAGTACGGTTCGGAGAAAGTCGGACCGAACCGGACGGCATCCGACGGTGCGGACCATGTCGGCGCCAACGCAACGGCCTCCGATGGCGCGGATAATGTTGGTGCCAACCGCATGGCCTCGGACGGCGCGGATAATGTTGGTGCCAACCGCATGGCCTCGGACGGCGCGGATAATGTTGGTGCCAATCGCATGGCTGCTGACGGCGCGGATAAAGTCGGTGCCAATCGCGTTGCTTCTGATGGCGCAGACAAGGTCGGCGCCAATCGTGTAGCGGCTGATGGCGCGGATAAGGTCGGTGCCAATCGTGTGGCTGCCGATGGCGCAGACAAGGTCGGCGCCAATCGTGTAGCGGCTGATGGCGCAGATAAGGTCGGCGCCAATCGTGTAGCGGCTGATGGCGCAGATAAGGTCGGCGCCAATCGTGTAGCGGCCGATGGCGCAGACAAGGTCGGTGCCAATCGCGTTGCAGCCGATGGCGCAGACAAGGTCGGTGCCAACCGCGTGGCAGCCGATGGCGCAGACAAGGTCGGTGCCAATCGCGTTGCAGCCGATGGCGCAGACAAGGTCGGTGCCAACCGCGTGGCAGCCGATGGCGCAGACAAGGTCGGTGCCAATCGCGTAGCAGCTGATGGCGCAGACAGAGTCGGTGCCAATCGCGTAGCGGCCGACGGTGCCGATCACGTAGGTGCCAATTCGGTCGCTGCCAATGGCCAACCCGAGCGCGGCCTGGCCTCCGATGGCTCCGACAAGACAGGCGCCAATCGCACCGCCAACCAACTGGACCACATGAACTTCCGTGAAGTGGCCGGTGAGATGGATTACGACAGACTCACCAAGTAATCACCTCAAGCAAACCAGCGGTCATCCCGGATTCTGTCGGGGTGACCGTTTTTTTTGCACGGTAGAAGGGCTGGCGGATGATTGACGTCAAAGTGATGGCTGTTTACTATCGCCGCCATTGAATGATGTCACTGCGCCACTGCAAGGATGCTTCGTGAATCCCTCCAGCTCAACATCTGCTTCGACCTTGTCCGCCGGTATGAGCGGGCATCCAGCCAAGGCTTTCCGGTTGAAACAGATTCTGCTCATTACGTTTCTGGTACTCATGACAGTGCCAGCAGGAAAGGTGCTTTTTTCCTGGCGCCTGGACCCGAGCACCCAGGAAAAACTCGAACGGGCGGTTCAGGTTCTGAACAAGAACGCGCCCATGATGCTCGATGAAGTCACCCGCCTGGACGGCGCTGACCTCGTCGAAGGGCAGCAGATCGAGATGCGCTTTGCCCTGCCGGACGACGTGGTTCCAACGGACTATCGCGGGCAGTTCGAGCAGGTGATGCGCAAGTCGGTGTTGGGCAATGCCTGCAGCACGGCGTTGTATCTCGATTTGCTCAAAGGCGGCGCCCGGATCGGTTACTCCTACCGGGATTCGACCGGCGAGGTGGTTTCTCACTTCCAGGTCACCCGCGCCGATTGCCTGTAGCGCTCAGGCAACACCGTATCGAAGTGGTCGGCAGGTCGTCTGCCGTGCTTTCAAATGAGGAAGTCATGTACAAAGCGATAGGAAGTCTGACGCTGCTCGGGGCTGTTTTGCTGGCCGGGTGCACAACGCCGCTGGACAAGGCAACCGTATATTACGATCGCGCAGGCTATGCGGCTCAGGTGGCCAGCCAGAATCCTGAAATTGTCAAACCGGTCCTCCAGCATGGTCGCTGCAACGTGGTGGTCGCAACACCGGGCTCGAATGTCGGCGGGATGAGTTTCTGCACCTATGCGCTTACCGACGATGGCTTGTCGGTGTTGGGCTGGGATGCCAAGACCCTGCATTACACCGAGATCGTCCAGCTCAAATGGACGGACCTGAAGGCCGTCAGCCTGGAAAACTTCGGCCTGACCCGGCAGGTGCAGTTCGTCGAGGCGCAGCGCCAGACCGGGCTCAGCGCGATCATCGACGATGGTGGCTATGTCGACCGCGATTCGACCCAGAAGCTGTTCGATTACGCCAAGGGCAAGGGCATCCACATCGTCGAGGCCGATGGCCTGATGAAGGGGCCTCAGGCCCCGACGACCTTCGTCCCCATCATCATTCCACGCTAGGTCCAGGCCTGGGCCTGTCGGCGGGCAGCGATGGCCTTCACACAGCCTCGTCAGCGGACCGGGGCTGTCCCACCGTTTTCTGTACCAGCTCGATGAACGCGTTGAGCGCCGGGGTGCGCACGCCCCGGCGCCAGGTCAGCCAGATATTGAGGTAGCGAAACGCCTCGCTGAGCGGATAGGCGTTGACGTTGCGGCAACCGGGCATGCTTTCGAGCATGCTGCGCGGCACCATCGCCACCCCGGCACCTGCGGTGACGCAAGCGAGCATGCCGTGGTAGGACTCCATCTCGAAGATCTTGCCGGGGGTCGCCATGTCGGCCTTGAACCACTCCTCGAAGTGCCGCCGGTAGGAGCAGTTCTGGCGGAAGGCGTAGACCGTCTTGCTGCTGACGTCCCGGGCGCGGCTCACCGGCTCGTGGGTAGCCGCAGTAATCAGCAGCATTTCTTCCTCGAACAGCTTGATGCCTTCCAGTTCCGGGTGGCGCAGCGGGCCGTCGACGAACGCCGCGCTCAACCTACCCGACAGCACGCCATCGATCATGTCGCCCGAAGGGCCCGTGGACAAATCCAGCTCGACCTTGGGGTAATGCTGGTGGAAGTCGGCGAGCAGGGAAGGGATGCGCACCGCCGCCGTGCTTTCCATCGACCCCAGGGAGAATACGCCCTGGGGCTCAGTGCCGGAAGTGGCCTGGCGGGCTTCTTCCACCAGCTCCAGGATGCGCTTGGTGTAGTCCAGAAAGGTCCATCCGGTGGCCGAGAGGCGCAGACGCAGTTTCTCGCGGATGAACAGATCCACCCCCAGTTCCTGTTCCAGTTGCTTGATGCGCGTGGTCAGGTTGGAGGGTACGCGGTGCAGGCGCTGGGCGGCGGCGGTGATGCTGCCTTCTTCGGCGATGGCCTTGAACAGTTCGAGTTGGGTCAGGTCCATGGGCGTCTCGTGTTCTTTCTCGATTAGAGAATGTATTTTTGATAATTATTCATTATCACAAATTTCAGCGAGAGATTATCGTGGCCCCAAGACTTCAGCAACGGGCGTCTGCCCGGCGGCGAAGGTCAACCGTCATCAGGAGGCTTTTGATTATGTCGAAACACGCATCCCCCACCCACGCCATCTCCTTGAACCCTGCCACCGGCGAGGTGTTTGCCGAGTATCCGTTCGAAAGCGCAGCCGATCTTGAGCAAACCCTCAGCCGCTCCGCCGCCGCCTTCAAGGCCTGGCGCAAGGAGCCTGTGAGCGTGCGCGCCGAGCAACTGCGCAAGGTCGCCAAGGCGCTGCGCCAGAATGCCGAAGCGCTGGCGCAGATGATGACCGCTGAAATGGGCAAGCCGATTGTCCAGGCCCGTGGCGAAGTCGAAAAAACCGCAGCCACCTGCGACTGGTACGCCGAACACGGCCCGGCCATGCTGGCGCCGGAAAAGACTCCGGTGGAAAACGACAAGGCCTACATCGATTACCTGCCGCTGGGTCCGATCCTGACCGTCATGCCGTGGAACTTCCCGATCTGGCAGGTGATGCGCGGCGCGATTCCGATGATCCTGGCGGGCAACACCTACGTGCTCAAGCACGCGCCGAACGTCATGGGCAGTGCTTATCTGCTGCGTGATGCCTGGGCTGAGGCCGGCTTGCCGGAGGGCGTGTTCGAGGTCATCAACGTCACCAATGAAGGCGTTTCCAGTGCCATCGCCGATCCGCGCATCGCAGCGGTCGCGGTCACCGGCAGCGTGCGTGCAGGCTCGGCGATTGCTGCGCAGGCCGGTGCGGCGCTGAAGAAATGCGTGCTGGAACTGGGCGGCTCCGATCCGTTCATCGTACTGGCCGATGCTGACCTCGACGAGGCCGTGAAGGCTGCTGCGGTCGGCCGTTACCAGAACAGCGGGCAGATCTGCGTGGCCGCCAAGCGGATCATCGTCGAAGAAAGCGTGCTCCCGGCCTTCACCGAGAAGTTCGTGGCGGCGGTCAAGGCGCTGAAAATGGGCGATCCGACTGTGGACGAGAATTACATCGGCCCGATGGCCCGTTATGACCTGCGGGACGAGCTGCACGACCAGGTGCAGAAGACCCTCGGCGAAGGCGCCACCCTGCTGTTGGGCGGCGACAAGCTGGCGGGCGAGGGTAACTACTATCCGCCGACCATCCTGGCCAACGTCCGCCCGGGCATGACCTCCTTCAAGGAAGAGCTGTTTGGCCCGGTGGCGTCCCTGATCGTTGCCCGTGATGCCGACCACGCGGTGGAACTGGCCAACGACAGCGAGTTCGGCCTGGCTGGCAGCGTCTGGACTGCCGATGTGGAGCTGGCGCGTGACATCGCTGCGCGTCTGGAGACCGGCGGCGTGTTCATCAATGGCTACACCGCCTCCGATGCCCGCGTGCCGATTGGCGGCGTGAAGAAGAGCGGTTTCGGTCGCGAGCTGTCGCACTTCGGCATCCGCGAGTTCTGCAACGCGCAAACCGTGTGGCTGGATCGCCGCTAATCCTGTCTGATTCAGGCTCGTAGCAGCACGGCTTGCCGGCGGGGCGATCTAAAAATCACCGCCGCCGGCAGGCCTTGGCCACATCAATACCCCTTGCCCACGCCGACTATCGGCTTGCCGACCGATGTGTCGAAATTCTTCCTGCCGGCGTCTTCAACAGCGCCATCTTGCCCGCTAAGATGCGCGCCCTGCGTTGCCCGCTGCACAATTCCAATAAAGCCCCCGCCAGCAACGATACCTTTCTGTTTGTCCACTGAGGTCGTTATGTCTGTGCAATTGCTGTCCATGGCGCTGGCTCCGCTATTGGGTCTGTTTATCATGAGCATCAGCAGCGCGCTGATGTCGTCGCTGACGACATTGCGCCTGGATGCCATGGGTTTCTCCGCGACGATGGTAGGGGTGGTGTCGTCGGCTTATTTCATCGGCCTGACCCTGGGCTCGATCTTCAACGAGCGTCTGATTTCCCGCATTGGCCATATTCGTGCCTACAGCTGCTTCGCCGCGCTGATCGCGGTGACCATTTCGCTGCAAGGCCTGTGCAGCGATCCGTGGATCTGGTCGGCCCTGCGCCTGATCAACGGCTGGGCCATCGTCGGTGTGTACCTGGTGGTGGAAAGCTGGCTGCTGCTGGTGGCTGAACCGAAAATTCGCGGGCGCCTGCTGGCGCTGTACATGATCGCCCTCTACAGCGCGGGCCTGCTGGGGCAATTGAGCCTGGGCACGGTGATGGGGGCGGGGCAGGATGTGCCGTTTACCATTGCGGCCATGCTGGCTTCGCTGTCGCTGGTGCCGATCGTGATGATTCCCAAGGTCACGCCGCTGGTGGAGCGCGCCGAGCCGTTGCATCCGGGCAAATTGCTGCGCATCACGCCGACCGGGGTCATGGGCTGCTTTGGTTCGGGCGTGGCCATTGCGGCGGTTTACACCTTGCTGCCGCTGTACCTGCAGAAGGTGGGGCTGAACGTGACGGAAGTCGGGCACATGATGGCTGCAGTGATTTTCGGCGCCATGGTGCTGCAATATCCGGTCGGGCGCTGGTCGGACCGCAAGGACCGCCAGACCGTGCTCATCATCCTGGGCGCAGCGTGCGCGGTGCTGTCGGTTGCCGCTGTGCTGTTGCCGCCTTCGGGCTGGCCGATGGTGCTGGTGATGTTCCTGCTCGGTGGCGGGGTGTTCGCGGTGTATCCAGTGGCGGTCAGTCATGCTGCCGACAGCGCGCCGGATGGCGCCCTGGTGCGGATGATCCAGGGCCTGCTGCTGATCAACTCGCTGGGTTCGGCGGTAAGCCCGATGGCGATTTCCCCGGTCATGACCTGGGCAGGGCCGTCAGGGCTGTTCTGGGCGTTTGCGGTCATCAACCTGGGGATGGTGGCGTTCTTCGTCTGGCGTCGTCGCGCGCACCCGGTGCCGGTGGCGTCCGCGCCGTTTGCCGCCGCCGCGCAGTATTCCGCGACCGGCGTCGAGTTGCGCATGACCGAGGACCTGGCCCATGCGGTGCAGGCCCATGAGGCCGATGAAGAGATGGCGAAGGCGGGGTAAGGCGGCAGCCCGTATCGATCCTGACGCCGCCCCCGCCGGCAAGCCGTGCTGCTACGGACTGTGGTGCGGCGAATCGTTCTGTAGGAGCGCGCTTGCCCGCGACGGCGATCTCGATACCGCCGCGGCAAGCTGGACTGCTACGGTCAATCGAGACTAGTCGCTCACCGTCTCCAGGCGCTCTGCGGCGGGCATAGGCCGGCCAAAATAATACCCCTGGAAATGCGAGCAGCCCTCGCTGATCAACTGCTGCATCTGTTCGACAGTTTCGACCCCTTCGGCCGTGGTCTTGATCATCAGGCTGTTGCTCATGCCGGTGATCGCCCGCACGATGGCCAGCGCTTCCTTGCTGTTGGCCATTTCCCGCACGAACGACATGTCGATCTTGATCCGGTCGAACGGGAACGAGCGCAGGTAGCCCAGGGACGAGTAGCCAGTGCCGAAGTCATCCAGAGAAATCGCCACGCCCAGGGCCTTGAGCGCCCTCAGGGTGTTGACGTTCTCGTCGCTGTTTTCCAGCAACACCGATTCGGTGATTTCCAGCTCAAGCCGAGCCGGGGCCAGGCCCGAATCCGCCAGCGCCAGGGCAACGGCGTCGACCAGCCCGGGGTTGCTGAACTGCACCGGCGACAGGTTCACCGCCACGGTCTGCTCGGTGCCCCAGTTGGCCGCTTCCTGGCAGGCCAGGTTCAGCGCGCGGTTGCCCACCTCGTGAATGAGCCCGGTTTCTTCGGCCATGGGGATGAAGTCCATCGGCATGATCGCGCCCTTGGTGGGGTGCATCCAGCGCAGCAGCGCCTCGTAGCCTGAAATCTGCCCGCCGTTCTGGCTGACGATGGGCTGGTAGTGAAGTTGCAGGTGGCCAAAATGCAGCGCGGTGCGCAGGTCGGTTTCCATCGAACGACGGTAACGCGCCGCTTCGTCCAGTTGCGCGCGGAACCGCTCGAAGCGGTTGCGGCCGTTGCGCTTGGCTTCGTACAGGGCCATGTCGGCGTAGCCCATCAACTGCTCGGGTGTGTCGTGGTCGTCCGGCGAGAGGGCGATGCCGATGCTCACGCCCACCGAGCAGCTATGGCCTTCGATCAGGAAGGGCGGCCGCACGGCCTGGATCAGCCGTTGCGCCGTGAGTTCGGCAGCCTCGGCGGTGTCCAGTTCGGGCAACACCACCGCGAACTCGTCACCGCCCAGGCGGGCCAGGGTGTCGCGATCGCGCAGCTCGGAGCGCAGCCTGTTGCTCAGGGCGCGCAGCAGTTTGTCGCCAAAGCCGTGGCCCAGGGCATCGTTGATGTTCTTGAAGTCGTCCAGATCCAGGCACAGCGCGGCGGTCAGTTTTTCCGAACCTTGACCCTGGGCGAGGGTGGTCTTGAGGCGGTCATGGAACAGCACCCGGTTTGGCAGGCCGGTCAGGGCGTCGTGGTGCGCCATGTGATGTATTCTGGCGGTCGCGGCCAACTCCACGGTCACGTCCTCGGCCACGTACAGCACGTAATCGGTGGTGTTGCCGGGGTCGCGGTTGAGCACGGTGCGGCTTCTGAGCGTCTTGGGGCCCTTGTTGGTGCTGACCAGGGTTTCAGCGGTCCTGATGTCGCCTGCGCGCAGGTCGTCACCCATTTGCTGGTCCATATAGACCGCCACCTCGTGTGGGAGGCACTCACTGAGCATCTTGCCGACCATGGTGACGCCGCCCACCGACAGCAGCGCCTCGGCCTGCTGGTTGGCCAGCAGCACGCGGTGGGTCTGGGCGTCCTTTACGATGACGCTGGCCGGGATGTTGGAGATCACCGAATCGAGAAAGCGCGACAGCGATGCCATCTCCGCGCTGTATTGCTCGGCCAGCACCTTGGCTTCCAGCACTTGAAGTTCATTCTCGCGCCGTTCGCTGATGTCCCGGGTGATCTTGGCAAAGCCAATCAGGTTGCCCGCCGGATCACGGACCGCATCGATGACGACGTGGGCCCAGAACGATCCGCCATCCTTTTTCATGCGCCAACCCTGGGCTTCGAAGCGGCCGGTCTGGCGTGCGGTTTCCAGGTTCTGCCCCGGCTGGTCGCGGTCGCGCTCTTCCTGGCTGTAGAACACCGAGAAATGCTTGCCGACGATTTCAGCGCTGGTATAGCCCTTGGCCCGTTCTGCGCCCGGGTTCCAGTTGGCGACAATGCCCTCGGGGCTGAGCATGTAAATGGCGTAGTCCACGACACCCTGGATGAGCAGGCGGTACATGGCATCCGGGTCGTCGATCAACTGCATGAGAACCTCAGGGGAAACGGGTTGTGCCGGGCGAGGCCCTTCAATGTGATGGCATTGTGCCTTAAGGCGGGCGCATGGTTATACATTATGCAACGTCTGTACAAGTATTGTGTTCAAAAACGTTTCAGCATCGGGCGTATGCCGCTTTAACGAACACCTCATATCCTGTAGCAGCCGGGCTTGCCTGCGGGGGCGGGCTTGAAGTCGCTGTCGCCAGCAAGCCGACTGCTCCGGTCCGGTGGATGTTGTCATGGCAACACCGGTTCAACACTTTCGTTTGAAAACAGTCAGTTAGCAGGCTTCCCGGATGCGCGATGGCCTGTTTTCGCTTGTGTGGGATATGGCACAAAGCCTGCAATCGTCCAGGTCCGTTACTGTCGATGCCCTGAAATGAATTTCGATGTTGCCTTCGCCCTGTCCACCTTGCCTGCTTTCATCGCTGCGGTGGGCGTCACTTTGCAGGTGGGCCTTATTGCCATCGCCACCTCGCTGTGTGTGGCGCTCGTCAATGCGACGATCCTGATGTTTCGCGTGCCGCTGTTGCAGCCGCTGGTGCGAGTCTACGTGGAGCTGGCTCGCAACACGCCGCTGCTGATCCAGCTGTTTTTCATCTATTTCGCCTTGCCCAGTATCGGCATTCGTATCTCCGGCTTTGCGTCGGCGATCATTGCCATGACCTTTCTCGGTGGCGCCTACCTGACTGAAATCCTGCGCGCCGGGATCGAAGCCGTGCCCCGTTCGCAGATCGAATCAGGGCTGTCCATCGGCCTGTCGCGCTGGCAGTTGCTGCGCCACGTGATCCTGCCCCAGGCCGGGATCCTCAGTTTGCCCGCGCTGTTCGCCAACTTCGTTTTCCTGCTCAAGGAAACCACCGTGGTGTCGGCGGTGGCGGTGCCGGAAATTCTCTACACCACCAAGAATTACATCGCGCTGTATTACAAGACCTACGAAATGCTCGCGGTCATGACCGGGTTGTGTGTGGTGCTGTTCGTGCCGCTGTCGCTGTTGCTGCGGGCCCTGGAAAGGAGGCTTTCCCATGGCCAGTTCGGGTCTTGAATTGCTGTGGGTGTCGGCGCCGCAACTGGCGACCGGCATCGGCCGCACCCTGGGCATCTCGGCGCTGGCCATCGTGTTCAGCAGTGTCGGTGGGCTGATCTACGGCGTGCTGCGCAACCTGGGCATTCGCTGGCTGGACCTGATCCTTTTGGTATATCTGGAGCTGTTCCGGGCCATTCCGGTACTGGTCTGGCTGTACCTGTTTTTCTTCGGCCTGCCGATCTTCTTCGGCTGGAGCATTCAGGGCTTCTGGTGCGCGGTGCTGGTGCTGTCGTTATGGGGTGCCACGGAAGCCGGCGAAGTGGTGCGCGGCGCCCTGCGCTCGTTGCCCCGTGGCCAGCGCGAAGCGGGGCTGGCGATCGGCCTGGACCTGCCGCGCCTGTACGGCAAGGTGCTGCTGCCCCAGGCCCTGCGACGCATGACGGCGCCGATGATCAACGTCTTCACGCGGCTGATAAAGACCAGTTCGCTGGCGGTGCTGATCGGCGTGGTGGACGTGATCAAGATCGGCCAGCAGATCATCGAACGCACCTACGAATCGGTGTTGATCTACGGCTTTCTCTTCGTTTTTTTCTTTCTGGCCTGTTATCCGCTGTCAGCCGCCTCCCGCGTGCTTGAGCGGCGGTGGAATCATTCATGAGTGTATTGATAGAACTGGCGGGGTTCTCCAAGAACTTCGGCAGCAGCCCGGTTTTGCAGGACATCGACCTCAAGGTGCGCGAAGGCGAGGTGGTGGTGATCCTCGGTCCCAGCGGCTGTGGCAAGAGCACCTTGCTGCGCTGCCTGAACGGCCTTGAGCTGGGGCACGCGGGCACCTATCGCTTTGCCGGGCGCGAGTTGCCGGCCAACACTGACTGGCGACTGGTGCGTCAGCAGATCGGCATGGTGTTCCAGAGTTATCACCTGTTCCCGCACATGAGCGTGCTGGACAACATCCTGCTCGGCCCTTTGAGCGTGCAGAAGCGCCCGCTGCAACAGGCCAGAGCCCAGGCTGAAACGCTGCTGGCACGCGTCGGTCTGCTGGACAAGCGCGATGCCTACCCCCGCGAGTTGTCCGGCGGCCAGCAGCAACGTATCGCCATCGTCCGTGCCTTGTGCATGAACCCAAAAGTCATGCTGTTCGACGAGGTTACCGCAGCCCTTGACCCGGAGATGGTCAAGGAAGTGCTGGAGGTGATTCTGGACCTCGCCCGCAGCGGCATGACGCTGTTGATCGTCACCCACGAAATGGCTTTTGCCCGTGCAGTGGCGGACCGGATCCTGTTCATGGACGGCGGCCGGATCGCCGAACAGAGCGCCCCTGAAACATTCTTCAGCTCCCCGCAGACCGCACGCGCGCAGCAGTTTCTGGAGAAGTTTTCCTATGTAGAAAATTTGCCTAAAAGGAATGCATCGTGAAGCTTAAATCTGCCCTCGTTTTCCCTCTGCTTGCCGTCGGCCTGCTGGTCGGCGCCACCGCTGCCCATGCCGAAGGCTATCTGGACAAGATCAAGGCCCGGGACAAGCTGGTCGTTGGCGTATTCAGCGACAAGCCACCGTTCGGGTTCGTGGATGAGAAGGGCGACTATGTCGGGTTCGACACCGACCTGGGGCGCCGTTTCGCCAAGGACCTGCTGGGGGACGAGAAGAAAATCGAATTCGTGGTGGTGGAGCCCGCCAGCCGTATTCCGTTTCTGCAAAGTGACAAGGTCGACCTGATCCTGGCCAACATGACCGTCACGCCCGAGCGTGCGCAGGTGGTCGATTTCACCAACCCGAACCTGCGGGTCGCGGTACAGGCACTGGTGCCGGAGAAGAGTGCGGTCAAGAACCTGGATGATCTGGCGAGCAAGACCATCATCGTCACTACCGGGACCACTGCCGACATCTGGCTGACCAGGAATCATCCTGACTGGAAGCTGCTCAAGTTCGAGAAAAACTCCGAGTCGCTGCAGGCCTTGGCCAATGGCCGTGGCGATGCCTATGCGCAAGATAACCTGGTGCTGTTCAGTTGGGCCAAGCAGAACCCGGGGTATCGCGTGTTGCCGCAGAAACTGGGCGACGAAGCGCCGATTGCGCCGGCGGTGAAGAAGGGCAATGCCGAGTTGCAGCAGTGGGTCAACGGCGAGCTTGCCAGCCTTGGCAAGGAGAAATACCTGCTGAAACTGTACGACCAGTACGTGCGCCAGCAATTGGCAGCCGATACCGATCCTGCGGCAGTGATCGTCGAGGGTGGAGCCTGGAAGTAACCCCCCGATCACCCGTAGCAGCACGGCTTGCTGGCGGGGCGTCCTTGAGATCGACCCGCGGGCAAGCCCGGCTGCTACGGGTTTGCGGGATGTCTTCAATTATTGAATGGTCATGATCTGTGGGAGCGGGCTTGCCCGCGAAAGCGGTGGATCAGGCACCATCGAGGCGTCAGGCCCAACGCCTTCGCGGGCAAGCCCGCTCCCACAGGCTTTCGGTGCAGACCTCACAATTGTGATCAGCACGGTCCCGTAGCAGCACGGCTTGCCGGCGGGGGCGTCCTTGAGATCGCCATCGCCGGCAAGCCCGGCTGCTACAAAGATCTTCGGCGCACCACAATCCGTAGCAGCACGGCTTGCCGGCGGGGACGTCCTTGAGAACGCCGCCGGCCTTGCGTCTCAGATACTCGCCAACGCCTGCGCCAGGTCCGCGCGCAGGTCTTCGACGTCCTCGATGCCCACCGACAACCGCACCAGGGCGTCACCAATGCCCAACCTTGCGCGGTTGGCCGCCGGGATGCTGGCATGGGTCATGATCGCCGGGTGTTCGATCAGGCTTTCGACACCGCCCAGGCTTTCAGCGAGGGCGAAGATCTCGACCTTCTCCAGAAACCGTCGCGCACCCGCGAGGTCGGTATTGAGGTCCAGGGAAATCATCCCGCCGAAACCGCGCATCTGCCGGCACGCCAGCGCATGCTGCGGGTGGGACGGCAAGCCGGGGTAATAGACCCGCGCCACTTGCGGCTGGCGCTCCAGCCATTGGGCCAGCTCCAGTGCATTCGCGCAGTGCCGTTCCATGCGCAGTGCCAGGGTCTTCACCCCGCGCAGGGTCAGGAACGCATCGAAGGGACCTGCGATAGACCCCACCGAGTTCTGCAAAAAGCCCAGCCGCTCGGCCAGATCAGCATTGTCCCCGACCACGGCAATCCCGCCGATCACATCCGAGTGGCCGTTGAGGTACTTGGTGGTCGAGTGCACCACGATGTCGAACCCCAACGCCAGCGGGTGCTGGATCCAGGGGCTGGCGAAGGTGTTGTCCGCCACGCAGATGATCCCGCGATCCCGACAGATGCGCGCAATGGCCGCCAGGTCCGTCAGGCGCAGCAGCGGGTTGCTCGGGGTTTCGACCCAGATCATCCTGGTGTCGTCTTGCAGGCCCGCTTCGAAGGCCGAGAGGTCTGTCATGTCGACGAAGTTGAAGCGGTGCCCGGCGCTGCGTTTGCGCACCTTGTCGAACAGGCGGAAGGTGCCGCCGTACAGGTCATCGCCCGAGAGAATGTGCGAACCGGCATCCAGCAATTCGAGGACCGAGCCGATGGCGGCGAGGCCCGACGCGAAGGCAAAGGCCTGGGTGCCGCCTTCCAGATCCGCCACGCAACGCTCCAGCGCCCAGCGAGTGGGGTTGTGCGAACGGCCGTAGTCCAGGCCCTTGTGCACCCCGGGGCTTTCCTGCAGATAGGTCGAGTTGGCGTAGATCGGCGGCATCAGCGCGCCGGTACTGGGGTCGGGCGCCTGGCCTGCGTGGATCACGCGGGTGGCGAAGGCGTGGGACGGGTGGCTGTCGTCGTGCTGAGTCATGCAAGGGATCTCCGCAAGTGATTGAGCAGGTCAAAACGGGTGATCAAGCCATGAAAGCCGGATGCATCGGCGATGATGGCGACCAATCCGCGGTCGAGTTCCTCCTGAAGCTGCGCCAGGCTCGCGTCCGGCGCTAGGGTTTCCAGCTTTTCGGTCATGACGTCAGCGACCACGGCGCGAAACTGCGAGGCATCCTTGTGTACGTTGAGAAGGATGTCCGATTCGTCGATCACGCCAACCAGTTGCTTGCCATTGACCAGCACCGGCAACTGCGAGACATCAGCCAGGCGCATGCGCTGGAAGGCTGTGAGCAGGGTGTCGTCGGGCCCCACGCTGATGACCCGGCCGTCTTCGAAGCGGCGTGCCACCAGGTCGCGCAGATCACCATAATGGGTGCGTTGCAGCAGGCCCTGGTCGGTCATCCACTGGTCATTGTAGACCTTGGACAAATAGCGGGTGCCGGTGTCGCAGACAAAGCTGACCACGCGCTTGGGCTCGGTCTGCTCGCGGCAATAACGCAACGCGGCCGCCAGCAGAGTGCCGGTAGATGAGCCGCCGAGGATGCCCTCAGTGCGCAGCAGTTTGCGCGCATGTTCGAAGCTGTCTTCGTCGCTGATCGAGTAGGCGTGGCGCACGGTGGAGATGTCGGTAAACGACGGAATGAAGTCCTCGCCGATGCCTTCCACCGCCCAGGAACCGGGCGTGGGCAGGGTGCGAGTGCGGCTGTATTCGGCGACCACCGAGCCCACCGGGTCGGCCAGCACCATCTCAAGATCCGGCTGCACCCGCTTGAAGAACCGGGTCAGACCGGTGAGGGTCCCGGCCGAGCCGACACCCACCACGATAGCGTCCAGATCATGTTGGGTCTGGGCCCAGATTTCCGGTGCGGTGCTGCACTCATGGGCCAGCGGATTGGCAGGGTTGTTGAACTGATCGGCAAAGAACGCGTCGGGGATTTCCTTGGCCAGTCTGGCGGCGACGTCCTGGTAATACTCCGGATGGCCCTTGCCGACATCCGAGCGGGTGATGTGCACCTCGGCGCCCATGGCCTTGAGGTGCAAGACCTTCTCGGTGGACATCTTGTCGGGCACCACCAGCACCACCCGATAGCCCTTGGCGCGCCCCACCAGTGCCAGGCCCAAGCCAGTGTTGCCCGCCGTCGCTTCGACGATGGTGCCGCCAGGGCGCAGGCTGCCGTCGCGTTCGGCGGCGTCGATCATGGCCAGGCCGATGCGGTCCTTGATCGAGCCGCCGGGGTTCTGGGATTCGAGTTTCAGAAAGAGGGTGCAGGGGCCGGTGTCGATCCGGGTGACCTTCACCAGCGGGGTGTTGCCGATCAGTTCGAGTACCGCGGGACGAGAATCTGAAGACATGTCTAATCCTCTCTGCGTGATGCTTATGGGATGGACAGCGGTCTGTTGCCAATGTGCGCATCGATCATGAAAAGAACAGACTGCCCATGGCTTCAAAGGGTAGTTCACTGGGGGGAATCACAAGACATGTGTCTGGCGCATGTTAATGACATTAGGTTATACCCAAATAGAATTTCACAATGCCGAAAGGAGTCTTTAGCTTATAAGCAGGAGCGTAGTTATACGCAAACGCTATAATTAGCTGTCAATGCTGGCGAGACCGTGCGCGCGGATCGTTCTGACCTGCCTTGAGAAGGCATCTGGAGACGAACGTGCGTTATCTGAAGAATCTGGCCGCCGGTGCTGCGGCCGCGTTGCTGAGCCTGTCCGCGCAAGCGCAAACCCTGGTGGTAGGCGATCAGAGCTACAACGCCCAGGCGGTGATGGAAGCGGCGGGGGTGCTCGACGATTTGCCCTATACCCTTGAGTTCAAGCAATTCACCGCAGGATCCCCGGTGGCCGAAGCGCTCAATGTCGGCAGCCTGGACCTGGGCCTGCTGGGCGATGCGCCGCCGCTGTTCTTAGGCGCGCTTGGGGCGCCGATCAAGGTGATTGCCATTACCCGGCAGAACCTGGGCGGCGTTGCCATTCTTGCGCGCAAGGACTCGGACATCCACAGCATCGCCGACCTTCGCGGCAAGCGGGCGGCGATCTGGAAAGGCTCGTGGAGCCAGCAATTGCTGTTCACAGCGCTGGACAACGCCGGTGTGCCGCGCGACTCCCTCGACCTGCGTTACCTCAGCGCCCTGGACGCTTCCCATGCACTGGACGGCGGCTCGGTGGACGTGATCGCCACCTGGGAGCCCTACGTTACCCAACAGGAGCGCCAAGGGGCGCGGATTCTGGCCACCGCTGAAGGGCTGATTCCGGCCCAGAGCTACGTGGTCGCCAACGCCCACATCATCGACACCAAGCGCGCCGCCATCGATGACTTCCTCAAGCGCCTGAAAAAGGCCCGTGAATGGACCCTCAAAGATTCGGCCAATACCGATGCCTACGCCGATGCCTGGGCCAAGCGCACCCGCGCCGACGCCGAGATTGCCCGCGTGTGGTTCGCCCGTGCCCGCACCAACGTCGAGCCACTGAGCCCGCAAGTGATTGCCGATGCGCAGAAGACCGTGGATTTCTTCGCAGGCCTGGGCCTTATCAAGTCGTACCCGGCAGCGAGCCTGTTCGATCAGTCGTTCAGCGCACCCCTGCAAACCGCCACTGCGACCGTCCAGCCATAACGCCTGGGGAGCCTTGAACCATGAGCAAACGACAGATCAAGCTGGGCGCCCTGACCATGGGCTGTGGTGGACCGGGGCGGCACAACCTCTGGCTCGACCCTGAGCTGCCGGCCGATGCCAGCGTCAATATCGACTGGTACATCGACATCGCGCGGCAGGCGGAGGCGGCGCTGTTCGACCTGATGTTCATTGTCGACAGCCAGTTCATCACACCGGGCTCGCCGTCGCATTACCTCAATCGCCTGGAACCGCTTACGCTGCTCTCGGCGCTGGCGGTGAGCACGCGACATCTGGGCCTGGTCGGCACGCTGACCACCTCCTACAACTCGCCGTACAACGTGGCCCGGCGGCTGGCGTCGCTGGACCTGATCAGCAAGGGCCGCGCCGGTTGGAACGTGGTCACCAGCGGCGACGCCGGCACCGCCGGCAACTACAGTCGCGACGAGCACTACGACTACGACACCCGATATGGCCGCGCCGCCGAGCATGTAAAGGTGGTGCAGGGGTTGTGGCAGTCCTATGAAGATGACGCTTTTGTGCGGGATCGCGCCAGCGGGCAGTTTCTCGACACCGACAAGCTGCATGCGCTCAATCACAAGGGCGAGCACTTCAGCGTGGTCGGGCCGCTGAATATCCAGCGCTCGCCTCAGGGCCAGCCGGTGATCTTTCAGGCCGGGGATTCGGAGCAAGGGCGTGAGCTGGGCGCGGCGACGGCGGATGTGGTGTTCACCCATGCGGCCAGCATCGAGCAGGGCCAGGCCTTCTACCGCGACGTCAAGGGCAGGGCGCAGCGACTGGGACGCGATCCTGAGCAACTGCTGGTGCTGCCGGGGGCCGAGATCTATGTCGGGGACACCGATGAGCATGCCCGGGAAATCGAGCGGCACTACCATCAGGCCGACCACAGCTTCGAGTTGGCGCTCAAGGAATTCGGGCGCAATTTCGGCTGGCACGATTTCAGTCAATATGACCTTGATGCACCGTTCCCGCAGGAAAGTCTTGAGGCCGCGCGCAGCAGCTTTTTCACCAATGCCAAGCGTATCGCCGACCAGGCACGGGAGAAGGGGTTTACCTTGCGCCAGGCGGTGGAGTTCGGCCGCCAGTTGCGCCCGGGCGCTTTCGTGGGATCGGCCGAAACCGTGGCCCGCAAGATGACCGAGTGGTTCGAAGCGCGGGCGCTGGACGGGTTCAATATCTACATCGGCCATCCGGGTCAGTTCAAGCGTTTCACCGGGGAAGTCATACCGTTGTTGCAGGAACGCGGGGTGTATCGCACGGCGTATGAAGGCACGACCTTGCGCGAAAGCCTGGGGCTCGAGATCCCGAGGTTCTGAATACCCCGATCGCGGGTTTACATGCCTCCCATCGTAGGAGCGCGCTTGCCCGCGACCTGGCGCGCAGCGACAGCAAATTCGGTGAATGCGGTGCACCTGACAGGACGCGGTGTCTGGTTTTGCTGCCGCTGCCGCTGCCGCTGCCGCTGCCGCTGCCGCGCCAGATCGCGGGCAAGCGCGCTCCTACGCCCTGCGGGCAGAATCAAGAGCGCACCCGGGCTCAACCCACCCGTTCGATCAACTCAAGCTCGCGCATCAGCCAGTCGGCGAAGGCCTTGGCCAGGTCGTTGTCGCCCCGAGGCGGCATGATGATGAAATAGGGGTGAGGGGCGGGAAATTCGATGTCGAACAGGCGAATCAGCGTGCCCTGGGCCAGTTGCTCGCCGGCCAGGATGTGGTCGCTGATGGTGATGCCAACCCCGGCAATCGCCGCGCCGATGGTAAGCGAGGCGTCGGGCAGGAAGATGTTCTGCCGGCCTTGCAGGCTGGGAATTCCCGCCGCCAGAAAATAGCGGCTCCAGTCATAGCCGTCGTCCTCGTGGAGCAATACCTGCCGCGCCAGATCCCGCGGCTTGCGCAGGGGTTCGCTGCCGTTGAGCAGGCGCGGGCTGCACACCGGGAAATACAGGATGTCGCCCAGTGCCGCGATACGCTGGCCTTGCACCTCGCTGTCGCCAAAAGAAATCACCATGTCCACGTTCTGCGTGGCGTGCTCGATGGGCAGCAGGTGCAACGAAACTTCAGGGTAGTCGCGCAGAAAACGCTCCAGCATCCCCGAGATCCGTGCCAGCAACGCCGGGGCGCAGGCGATGCGCAGGCTGCCGGAAGGGGTGACCGTCGGCAGGGCATTCTGGATATCGCGCAACTGCTCGAATGCACCATTGACCAACTGGCTAAGCTTACGCCCCGCTGAGGTCAGGTGAACGCCCTTGCCATTGCGCTCCACCAGCGCGACTTCCAGTTCCTCCTCGAGCTTTTTGATCTGATGGCTGATCGCGCTGTGGGTGACGTGCAGCTCCAGCGCCGCAGCACCGGTACTGCCCTGGCGAACCAGTGCATCAAAAGCGCGCAAGGCAATCAGGGAGGGGAGGCGGCGTGTCGCTTTCAGGGGCATTTTCGAGGTTTTCAGTGAATTGAATTCACATGAAACCTAGAAAACAAATCAGTTGAAGTCAATTTAATTTGCCATGACGATAGCTGCACAGGACGGCGTCTGGCACGCCTACGCAGGAGGAAGATCCCATGTCGATTTCCCCGGAACATTTCGTCGATCTGCAGCAACTGGGCAAGTGCTATGGCGCCACCCGTGCGCTGAGCGACATCACCCTCCATATCAAACGTGGCGAATTTCTCACCCTGCTCGGGCCGTCCGGTTCCGGCAAAAGCACCACGCTGATGATGCTCGCAGGCTTCGAACAACCCAGTGAAGGCCGGATCCTGTGCAATGGCCGGGACATCACCGGCTTGCCCGCCGACCAGCGCAATTTCGGCGTGGTGTTCCAGGGCTACGCGCTGTTTCCGCACATGACCGTGGAGCAGAACATCGGCTATCCGCTGAAGGTCCGCAAGATGGCGCCGGAGCAGATCAAACAGCGGGTCGGCCGCATGATCGAGCGGGTCGGGCTCGATGGCATGGGCACCCGTGGCATCAAGCAACTGTCCGGCGGCCAGCAACAACGCGTGGCGCTGGCCCGGGCGCTGGTGTTCGAGCCACCGCTGTTGCTGCTCGATGAGCCGCTGTCGGCGCTGGACCGCCGCCTGCGTCAGGAGATGCAGGGTGAGCTGGCACGCATGCACAAGGAGTTCGGCACCACCTTCGTTTTCGTCACCCACGATCAGGAAGAAGCGCTGGCGCTCTCGGACCGCATCGCCGTGTTCAACCGGGGGCGGCTGGAGCAACTGGGCACGCCCCAGGAAGTCTACGAGCGTCCCGCCAGCCGCTTTGTGGCCAATTTCCTGGGTGACACCAACCTCTTGGGCGTGAACGACATCAGCCGCCAGGACGGCGCGCTGGTGTGCAATTACCAGGGTCGGTCCCTGCGCATCACTCAAGGCGTGGAGCGGCCGCTGTCGTTCGCCAGCACCGAGCACTGGCTGGCGATTCGTCCCGAGCATCTGGACCTCAAACCTGTGGACCAGACCGGCAACGGCAATGGCGTGGTAGCGCGGATGGAAGCCATTACCTACCTGGGCACCCACGTCAGCGTCGATCTGCGCACCCAGGATGCCCAGCCGATTGCCCTGCGCATCCCCGTCAGCCATCCCTTGTTGAACAGTCTTGAACGGGGGCAGCCGTACTGGTGCTCCTGGTCCCAGCAGCACGGTCACCTGATTTCAAACCAATAACAACATTTCGATCACCTGCCGCCACTTTGCAAAGGGAACCGAGAATGAAAGACAAACAGCACTTTATCGAGGACGTTGCCCAGATCGCCCAGCAGCGAGTGGAGGCGGGCACCCTCAGCCGTCGCAGCTTCAACCAGTTGCTGATGGTGATGGCCGCCGCCGCTGGCATGGGGCCTTTGCGCAAGGCCTTTGCCGACAGCGGCTCGGTGGTGGTGGCGAACTGGGGCGGCGATGCGGTCCCGGCGTTCGAGAAAAGCTTTCAGGCCTTCAACGCCGCCGGCATGAAGCTGCAGGTGGACGGCAGCGGGCCGACCGAGGGCGCGGTGAAAACCCAGGTCAACAGTGGCGCGGTGCGTTGGGACGTGTGCGACGGCGAGATGTACTCGTCCTATCGCCTGGGCAAGGAGGGCGTACTGACGCCCATCGACTACAGCGTGGTCGACAAGTCCCTGATCGGCTATGGCGACGTCCACGAGTTCGGCCTGGCCAATTACAGCTACAGCTATGTGATGGGCTATGACGCAAAGAAATTCGGCAAGAACCCGCCCAAGAGCTGGGCCGACTTCTGGGACGTGAAGAAGTACCCTGGCAAACGCACGCTGTACAAGTGGATGAGCGCCAACCTCGAATGCGCGCTGCTGGCCGACGGCGTGACCCCGGACAAACTCTATCCGCTGGATGTCGACCGCGCCCTGCGCAAGATCGAAGAGCTGATGCCGCACATCGTCACCCACTGGTCCACCGGCGCCGAATGCCAGCAGTTGCTGCGTGACGGCGAGGTGAGCATGGCGCAGATGTGGCACACCCGCGCGCAACTGGTAAAGCAGGACACCGGCGGCGCCATCGACTGGGGCTTCGACAACGCTATCGTCGCGCCATCGGTGTGGATGGTACCCAAGAACAACCCCGCAGGCGCCGCCAATGCCATGAAGTTCATCGCGTTTGCCTTGCGCCCCGAAACCCAGGCCAAGTTGATGGAGGTCTACAACATGGGCCCCGTGGACAGCAAGGTGAACAGCCTGCTGTCGGCCGACCTGCAGAAGATCAACCCCACGGCGCCGGACAACCTGCGCAAACAGGTGCAGATGAACAACCTGTGGTACGCCGACCACTACAGCGACACCCTCAACCGTTACCTGGCCCTGATCGGTGGCTGACATGCGCATCAGTTTCCACGGCACGTTGCGCATCTATGCGCTGCTGATCCTGCCCCTGCCGTTGTTGATCGTGGTCGGCTACCTGCTGCCCACCGCGGGCGTGCTGGGCTGGAGCCTGAGCCTGCCGCAACCGGGCTTGCAGAACTACGCGACGATTCTGGACACGGCCTCGATCCACACGGTGATCTGGCGCACGCTGCGGATCTGCCTGCTGACCACGGCGATCAGCGTGACGATTGCCTACCTGATCGCCTTTCGCTGGCGCTTTGCCTCGGCCCGTGGGCGGATGTTGATCGAGCTGTTCGTGCTGCTGCCGTTCTGGCTGTCGATGCTGATCCGCGCCTTCGCCTGGCTGGTATTGCTGCGCAACGATGGCCTGGTCAACCAGGGCCTGCTGACCTTGGGGCTGGTGGATGAGCCCCTGGCGCTGGTGCGCAACGAACTGGGCGCGCTGATCGGCATGGTGCATTTCATGGTGCCCTACGCCGTCCTGCCGTTACTGTCCTCCATGGGCCAGGTGGACGACAGTCTGCTGCGCGCCTCCTCGAGCCTGGGCGCCGGACGCTGGGAAACCCTGCGCAACGTGTTCTTCCCGCTGACCCTGCCGGGGGTCGCAGCGGCGATGGCCACGGTGTTCGTGTTCAGCCTGGGGTGCTTCGTCACGCCGGCGCTGCTGGGCGGCGGCAAGGCGGCGATGCTGGCCGAGAGTATCTACATCCAGATGTTCCAGCTGTCGAACTGGGGCCTGGGCGCGGCGTTGAGCATCGTGCTGATGGCGATGGTCGCGGTCTGTGCCGTGGTGTTCGTCAAGTTGGTGGGCGTCGGGCGGTTTACCGGGAGACAGGCATGAACATGGGACGCACCTTGAGCAATCCTGCCACCGTCGCACACGAACCGCAGTCGCGCCGGCCGAAGGTGAACATCGCCCGCTGGCTGTCGATGGCTGCTATGTGGCTGGCGGCGCTGTTTCTGCTGCTGCCGATCCTGGTGATCGTGCCGTTGTCGTTCGGCGACCAGCGTTACCTGTCGTTTCCCGACGGTGCCTGGTCGCTGCGCCACTACCTGACCCTGCTGGACGGCGCCTGGCTCAGCTCGATCCTGCAAAGCCTGGGGCTGGCCGTGGTGGTGGGGGTGGTGAGCACGGTTCTGTCGTTTCTGTTCGCCACCGGCATCTGGCTGGAGCCGCGTTATCGCGTGGCGCTGACCCTGATCGTATTGCTGCCGATGATCGTGCCGCAGGTGGTGTCGGCAATGTCGATCTACTACCTGGGTGCTTCGGTCAAGCAGCTGGACTCGCTGGTCGGCGTGGGTTTCGGGCACCTGATGATGGCCTTGCCATATTCACTGATCGCCATGCTGGTGGCCTACAGCCGGCTGGACAGCAGCCTGTACAAGGCCTCCCGTTCACTGGGTGCAGGCTTGGGTTCGACCATCGTTCAGGTCTTGATGCCCAACGTGCGCGGCGGCCTGGCGGGCAGTTTCTTCATGGCGTTCATCATGTCCTGGGAGGAGGTGGTGGTGACCCTGTTCACCAGCGGCCTGAACGTCATCACCTTGCCCAAGAGAATCTGGGACGGTCTGCGCTACAACCTCGACCCGGCGATTGCCGCCGTCTCCACGCTGATGGTCTTCATCACTCTGGTGGTGCTGCTGGTGCGCATGTACCGGCATGACCGCAACGCTTCACCGGGCGGCTGACCCGCCCGGATCGACCTCTGGCTGCATCTACCTGAAAAACGCTCACCTTTTCCCTAAGGAGGGAATCGTCATGATGACTGCTTTTCCGCTGCGCACCTACCGTCAACGTATCGAGGCCGTGAAGCGACGCATGACTGCGCGCGGGCTGGACGCCCTGGTGATCAATTACCCGGACAACATCAACTACCTGACCGGTTTCGACAGCCTGGGTTTTCTCTGGTACCAGGCGCTGATCATCTCGCCGAAACTCGCGAATCCCATCTTCCTCACGCGCACCAGCGAAGAGCCTTGCACCTATGAGCTGTCGTGCCTGGAAGAGGGGATCTTCTACGACATCGCCAAACAGGACCCGCTGCGCATCGTCGCCGATTCGCTCGAAGGGCTCGGCTTGAGCCAGGGCCGTATCGGTCTGGAAATGCAGGCCTCGACCTTCAGCGCGCTGCAATACACCACGCTGCTCAAGCACATGCCCCACGCCCATTTCGAAGACGCCTCGGTGGTGGTCGCCGAAGAGCGCCTGATCAAGACCGCCGAAGAGATCGAGTACCAGCGCAGCGCCGCGCGAATGGCCGACCAGGGCATGCTCGCCGCGTTCGAGGCCCTGCGGCCGGGAATGTCCGAGGTGCAAATCTCCGGGATCGTCGCCAAGGCGCTGGGCGATGCGGGCAGCGAGTACGCAGCGATCAGCCCGATGTGCGCCACCGGCCGGCGCAGCACCATGACCCACGCCATGCCGCACCGGCTGACCATTAGCCCCGGCGATGTGGTGATCCTCGAACACGCCGGGGTGTGCAACCGCTACCACGCCATCCTGATGCGCAGCGCGGTGATCGGCAAACCGACAGCCCGAGTGCGGGAAGTCTCGACGCTGCTAACCGAAGCCTTCAACGCCGCTATCGACATCGCCAAGCCAGGCACGCCGGTGGGTGAGGCCAACCGCGTGTGCAACGCGATCCTGGACCGCATCGACCTGTCGCGCACTCGCGTACACCGCATCGGCTACAGCCTGGGGCTTGCCTATCCGCCGACCTGGCTTGAGGCGATGATGGTCGATGAGGCCGACGATCATGTGTTCCAGCCCAACATGTCGTTCTCCATCGAACCGAACCTGTCGCTCTACAGCGAAGGCTTCGGCCTGAAACTGGGCGACACGGTGTTGTGCGGCAAGGACGGCTCCAGGAGCCTGTCGGACATTCCACCTGAACTGCACGTGATTGACTGAGGACGCCGCCATGACGCCATCGATGGACGTGTTCTGGCATGACGACGTGCTGCGTCACGACACCGGCTACGGAGTGTTCGAAGCGCCACCCAGCGATTTGCTGGAATTTCAGATCCAGCACCCGGAAAGCAGCCCGCGACTGGTCAACATGCGGGCCATCCTGCACAACGGGCCGGTAGCCGGGCATCTGGCCTGGCACAGCGGGCGGCACGCGACCGATGCTGAACTGCTGCGCTTTCATACGCGCGAGTACCTGAGCCGGATTCGCGATGCCGAGCCGAACGGCAAACGCTTCAGCAGCACCACACTGATGAATCCCGGCAGCCTGCAGGGCCTGCTGGCAGCGGCGGGCACCAGCATCGCTGCCGTGGAAAAGACCCTGGCCAGCCGCCGCCCGACCATGGCCCTGGTGCGTCCGCCAGGCCACCACGCGGCACCGGACATGTGCGACGGCTACTGCTTTTTCAATAACGTTGCCGTCGCAGCCCAGGCCGCGCGGGTGGCCGGTATCGAACGGGTGGCGATCATCGATTGGGACGTGCACCACGGCAACGGCACCCAGGCCGGCTTTTACGCCGATTCCTCGGTGCTGACCGTGTCCCTGCACATGGATCACGGCGCCTGGGGTCCCAGCCATCGGCAGACTGGAGCTGTGGACGAGCGCGGCGAAGGCAAGGCGTTGGGCGGCAACCTGAACCTCCCGCTGCCCATGGGCTCGGGCGACCTGACCTATGAGCTGGCGTTCGAACGCTTCGTCAAGCCCACCGTCAGGACCTTCGCACCGCAGTTGCTGATCATCGCCAACGGCCTGGACGCCTCGCAGTTCGATCCCAACGGGCGGCAGTTGCTGACCATGCACGGCTTCAACCACCTGGCGCGGCAGGCCAGAGCGCTGGCGGACGAACTCTGCGAAGGGCGGTTGCTGATCGTTCAGGAGGGCGGCTACAACCCGGCGTACAGCGCGTTCTGCCTGCATGCCACGGTTGAGGGCTTCATAGGCAGTTCATCGACGCTCGCCGATCCGTTGGCGTATATGCCGATGTTCGAGGGCCGCAGCCGTGCCGATGTCGATGCGCTGGGGGTGGCGCTTGAGGAAGTAGGGTGGAGGTTTTGAGGCCAGATGATCCAAGAATCTGGTCGCGTAACTCTAACTTAACGCAATACTCAAAATAGTGAACCTGAACTACCCAATATGTTTCATTGGATTTACATATCGCCATAAGCAATTAAACAACTGGGAGCCATGTCGGCTCCCTGTCGTTATTTGAAAGTTGATAAAGTTTCAACTTCCGTCGCCATTTTTGCCGCAAAACCCGGTGCGTGTTCTATAAGTAAGTTCAGTATTTCGTTTATACACAACGCACCGGTTTGTCGGAGGGATTCGTATGGCCACGCCTTTGCTCGCACCCAATAAAGATAACTATCTGGTCTCTGCCAACGGCCGGCTCGGCAACCCGCCGCAAAGTGCCATTACCGAGGTCTCGCGGATACTCGACCATGCCATGCAGCAAGGGCCGGCCAAGGGTCTGGTGATCCACATGCACGGGGGACTGGTCAGCCGCGACTCCGCCTTGAATGACATAACCGCGAGGCTGACCCCGCGTTATCAGGAAGCCGGCGCCTACCCGTTGTTTTTTGTCTGGGAGTCCGGGTTCAAGGAAGCGCTGCTCAACAACAAGAGCGACATTCTCAACGACCCAGCCTTTCGGGAGTTGGTAAAGAAAGTGTCCGAGTGGGTGGTGGCAAAGATTTCCCCGGTCGGGGGCGTCAACTTCAAGGGGGCGGGAGGCGTCCCTATTACCGATGTCGACCGGTTCCGGCAAGAATATGACCGCTGGTTCGATAACCTGCGCCAGGCGCCGCCCGTAGAAGACAGCGATATTGCCGGCGACGCTCAGGCTACGACGCGGTCGAACGCCGGCATTCCCGATCTGGATGACCTGGCGAGCGATATCGAGCGGCAACTGGACGATGATCCTGAATTCAAGAGGGTGCTCGGGCGAGCCTTCAATGCCGCCAACCCGCCCGGCGTCGTGGTCACCACCAAGGGAGCCGGAACGACGGAGCGCGCCACGGTGCTGCTCATCAGTCCGGATGCACTGGATGAGATGTTCCCTGCCACTGGACCGGCTTCAACCGATGCCCGGGTCAAGACCCGGGGCGTCTTCACCTGGCTCAACGTGGCGCGCTATGCCGCCGGGATCGTGATAGCGGTCCTCAAGCGCTTTCGCAGCCATCGCGATCACGGCGTGTACTGCACCATCGTCGAGGAGGTGCTGCAGTCCGCCTACGGTGACCTGATTGGCGCCACCGTCTGGAACGCCATGAAGAAGGACACCCTGGACAGCTTCGCCGACGGCACCGACACCTGCGGCCGGTTGGTGGTGCAGAAGATCAGGGAGATGGAAAAGGCCGGCAAACAGTTCAAGAAGATCACCCTGGTCGGCCACAGCACCGGGGCGATCTACATCTGCAATTTTCTCGATGCTGCCAGGTCCGCGGGGCTGGAGACGCCGATCCAGGTGGTGTTCCTCGCACCTGCCGTGACGTGCCAGCGATTCGCCCGGGCCATCAATGACCATGAAGGCACTTATCTTCGCGACTTTCGCATGTTCGCCATGCGTGATGCCCGCGAGCAACAGGACGCGATGCTCAAGCCGCTTTACACGCGCAGCCTGCTGTATTTCGTCTCGGGGTTGCTGGAGGGCAATGACGTGGACGGCAAGTGGACCTCGGAGGAGGACATGCCGCTGGTGGGAATGGAGCGCTTCTTCACGCAAGCCGCTTTCAGCAACGATGCGCAGGTGCAGAAGGTCTGGCAGTTCTTCAATGCCAAGGCCAATCGTCTGGTCTGGTCCAGGGCGGCGGACGCGGGGGTCGGTCTGAATAGCGATTCGCAGCACCATGGCGATTTCGACAATGACGAATCCACCCTGATTTCCTTGATGAACATCATCCGGGGGTGAGCGGCCCATGGCTACCGACGATCGCGCAATCCTGGTGGGCATCGCCCGCTATCGCGACAGCGACTTGTTCCCCACCCTCGACGGTCCGTTGAACGACATCGAGCGGGTCCGGGACTGGCTGACCGACCCGCAGGGTGCCGCTGTGCCCGGCGGCAATGTGGTGACCTTGACCACGCCCCAGGAATTGCTGGCGCTACCCGGAACCGGCTGGCCGGAGAGCACCGTCTGGTCGCCCAACGCCTGGTCGTTCTCCCAGGAGTTCAACAGGATCGCTTTTGACGACAAAGGCGAGCCGTTGCGCCGCAAGAGCCGTCTCTACCTGTACTTCTCGGGGCATGGCTTCTCGCTCAGTGAGGACGGCTACCCCAGTGCCGCATTGTTCAGCGCCGACAACTACGGGAGCATCCATTCCAATCTTGCGGGGTCCGTATACGCTGCCGCCATCAAGCGCGCCGGGCTGTTCAGCGAAGTGGTGCTGATCATGGACTGTTGTCGCGACGTGTTCGGCAACTTCACCTACAACCCACCCAGTTTCAATCGTGTGGAAAACAGCGCTGCCGAGAACACCAAGGTCTATGCGCTGTATGCAGCACCCAGGCGAGGCAAATCCCAGGAACGCGAGCTGCCAGGCTCCAACGGCAAGGTGGTCGGCTTGATGACCGATGCCTTCCTGCGGGCGCTGGAAGATGCGCCCAGCGATGTGGCGGGCTGCGTGGCAGGGCAGGTGCTGACTCGGGTGATGACCTATAACTGGGCCAACTGGTACCCGGTCAACCCGCTGCCTCCGGCACCGCGCAGCGTGCCTCCCGATCAGGGTGACATCTACTTCAAGTCCCGGCGCACGCTCAATGCCGTTACCTTCACGAGCACCACGGCGCTGGTGCCAGGCAGCTCGCTGTACCTGCGTTCAGACCTGTGGAACGCCATCGCCACAGTCGGAGCGTCGTCCCTCATCTGGCGCGACACCGCCTACAGCTGGCAGCAGGAAATTGCGCTCAGCCCATCGGCGGACGGCGGGCAGCAATTCACCCTGATCCTTCCGACCGGCGATCACACACTACTCGTCGGCACGGGGACCCACAGTTTTGATCCGGGGGTGAACAATGCCATCGCCCTTTGAGCCGGAAAACCAACCTCTCGAGCCGGACGCCGAAGGGCGAGTCCGCGAACGAGACGATGAAGAGATCGAGGCGCCAGCCCCGGTGGCATGGCAGGTCCCGGGCGGGGAAAACGTCAGGGTGCGATTCACGTCCAGTGCCGATGCATCGGAGCTTTATCTGGTCAACCGAGGCTACGCGCTGATTGCCAAGGGCGTCGGTGTGCTCGATCTGCAACTGGAGCCCGGTCAATACAAGATGCGGCAGCGCATCGGCTACTGCGAGAGTGTCCAGGACGTAGACATATCGGATCATTCGGACTGGATGGACGTGGAGCTGCCAGCCCTGGCATTCCCTTCGCCGATTCCGCTGCCTGGAACCTCACTGGCCGATGCCGGCTTGCCACGACCTTTTTCGCTGGGGACAGGCAACTTCCGCTTCGTGCTCAGGGCACCCATCGACGCAGGCTCGCAGCTCGATACGGCCACCGCCGAGCACATGCGCGAAGAAATGCGCTGCCTGCGAATCGAGCGTTTCGATGGCGCCAAGTCCTGGCCGATGAGCGACGCCCGAACGCTGCCCGAAGCGCCCGGCGTGCTGGTGTTCGATACGACGCTGCCTGCGGGCGGGTACGTGATCGTCCAGCAGCGCGAAGAGCGGCGTCAGCTGTGTCTGCCGGTATTGATGCTGCCGGGCCAGGTGACCGCCGTGTTCAGCCTGGCACTCAAGGATGAAACGGCGCGGGGTGAGGAGCGATTATCCGTGGCGGTCGAACTCGACCATGCGGCCATCGCCATGCTGTCAGCCAATGCGCTGGAGCTGCACTACGAGGCGAGCCTGTTCCGGCTGGAAGCTGCGAGAAAGGGGCTAGGCGCTGGGCGACGGGTCTATGGCTGGAGCGGCCCGGATGATGTCGAAAACATCCTGCTGACCTTGATGGACCTGCAGTTGGGGCTGCGGTCACTGACGGCGCCGGTCAACGAACCCGGCGAGCTGGCCCCCGGACATGCGCAGCCGGCACCAGAGGTCGATCCCGGCGGTTTGAAGGCTCGAGTACAGCAGCTTGGCGCGCAGGTGGGGCAGGGCAATGCCGATGTCAGCGCCCTGGGATACGCGCTGAAACTGACAGATGCCCAGACGCGCGGCCCCACCCTGACCGCGCCGCCGTTGCTCAGGCGCAGTTGGGATCAGTTGCTGGCGACACCCGGTGGCAACGAGTTGCTCTGCGAGTTGATGGACTTCGCGTTCCAGACAGAGCCGAGCAGTACCTGGTTTCTGTGGAGTGAGGTGCCTGGGGTGAGGACTGCGGCGTTGGTGGAACCGCCCAAGCCGAGTGCAGCGACGAACGATGAAATCGGCATCGCCAGCCGCATACCTCAAGTCACGCTCATGTCCGCGTTCAAGGACATCCTGGTATCGGCGCTGCATCTGGGGCGCCGCGTCATCGACTTGAACCTTATGCGCAACCGGCCGGTTGAAGACGCCCAAGAGCATGAAAGTCCAATGAGCATCGACAGCGTCGAGGCCATTCTGGCAGCGTTGATCGCCAACAAGGCGTTCATCACCTGGCTCAATCAGGTGCAACTGGATGTTCAGGCAGATGACAAGGTGTTTGCCGACGAGTCAATGAACCGGTTGTTTCACAACCTGCGCACGCTCTGCGACCCCAACCTCGTCAGCATGCTGGGTGCCCGGGCCGTTGCGAGGCAGGTGTTGACGACCTTGCGTCTTCCCCAGCGTCGCGTGATCGAACTGGTCAAGGAACTGATCAGGTGGATCGTGGGGAAGGTGCCGGATTCCGATCGCCAGGTCATCCTGGCCGCGCTGCAGCAGGCGGCCGGCTCCGTGCAGATCTGGCTGAAGGCAGGGAAGGGGTAGTATCGCGTTCGACCGGAGCTTTCCGTGCACAAACAAAAAAGGCCAGCTATGCGCTGGCCTTTTCAGTATTACGTTTGGCTCCACGACCTGGACTCGAACCAGGGACCCAGTGATTAACAGTCACTTGCTCTACCAACTGAGCTATCGCGGAATGAGCGCTATCTTACTGATTAAAAAAGGGAAGTCAAGCACGCGGATGAAAAAAATCATAAACATCATCGTGTTAGCCGGAAATCGTGCTGCCGGCTGACAACAAACGCTGCCGCAGGCATTTCCTGTTGACCGTCCTGACATGCGCGGCCCGCACAGCGGAGAAGTCCTTCCAGTGCTCGGGCTTCCAGGGCGTGGCAGTCAGCACATTTTCTGCTCGCAAGACTATGCGGATCGTATCGCGGTCAGGGTATGTCGTGGTCAGTTTCAACTCCAGCGTGTCCTTGTCCCGATAGCCGCTGAGCATCGGCACGAAACTGAAGGTACTTTGCGGGGACTCCTTTTCGCTGGCTTCGCCGAGCGAGTCCACAAGCCCGACGTAAACCTTGCGATCGTTCATGGTCAGCATCAGGATCTGGCGCGTTTTCGACACAGAGTCGAAGAGCAGTTCCCCCAGTGGCGTGTCCAGCAGCAAACGAGTCCGGTGATAGGCAGAGGCTGATCCGAAACCTGTGTACCTGCCTCTGAGAAAACCCAGGAATCGTGCAGCGAGAGTCCAGAGGGCCGGGGTGAAAATCGTCAGGACTGCCACTTCCAGCACAAACGCGTGATGAGCCGCAGAGGCAGCGCTGGAATAACCCAGATCGACAAGTATCAGCCCGATCCGGCCTTGCAGGTCACACCATTCGAGAAACCGGTCGAGGGCGGTGGCCGTGCTGCAGGCAATGAGGGCAAACAGCACGCAATACAAGCCAAGTTTGGCGACCAGCAGGTAAAGCAGCTGGCCGTCATAGCGATGTAGGCGGCAGAAGTAGTAAGGGTGGTTCATGCAGACGAGGTAGCCACTCACCAGAATCGGGAGTATGAGAAGCAACCCCATGCTCAGGCTTGCTTGGCGACGATCTGCTCAGCGATTTTCTGAGCGTCTTTGTAGCTGTCGGAGTTGTAGATTTCCTGAAGGTCCTGCTTGAGCATGCCGCGACCTACGATGTGAAGGTTCTTCACGCCACCCCTGGCCTTCATGTACATGTCCTTCTCGTCCAGAATTCCGAGGAATCTCATGACGGCTGCAAGTGACATACGCGTTCTCCTTTTCGATGTTCGGAGCTTCGCATCGGCCCTCTGCACTGTCAAACCGCCGGCTGTCCTGACGAAGGGGAGAACGCTGGCAGTGGTCCGCCCCGCAACCGGCGAACCCCAGGTTTTACGGGGTCTACAGCCCGATCATCGCGGCTGGTGTAGGACAGCATCCAGGCAAGCCGATGTGTTTCGCGATGTTGTATCGCGCGCTCACTCCCGCCCGGTCGCCTGGCGGTACTGCCTTGGCGTAAACCCGGTCAGCGCCTTGAACTGCCGGCTGAAGGCGCTATGGTCGGTGTAGCCGCACTGGATGGCGACATCGGTGATGGGCAGGTCGGTCAGCAGCAGGCGGTGGGCGTTTTCCAGGCGCACCTTCTGGATCATCTGGCGTGGCGTCAGGTGGAACACGCGCTTGCAGTAACGTTCCAGTTGCGCCACGGAGATTCCGGCGATGCGGGTCAGCTCCGAGAGGCTGATGGGCCGGTAGAAGTGGGTGCGGATGAAGTCGTCCACGGCGGCCAGGCGCTGGTAGGCCGGGTGCATGTCGCTGGCCGTTTGCAGGTCTACCGAGATGCCCATCAGGCCTATGATTTCCCCGGCGCGGTTATATAAGGGGCGTTTGTGGGTCATGCACCAGCCCGGTTCCCGGCTGCCGTACAAGTGCAGTTCAAGTTGGTCTTCGAGTATCTCGCCCCGTTCAAGTACGCGCTGATCCTGTTCGGTATAGCCGGGGCCGAACTGTGCCGGGAATACATCGGCGCTGGTCTTGCCCAACAAGGGTTTCAACTGTTTGAGCCCGCAGCGTTCCACCAGGGTGCGGTTGGCCAGTACATAACGCGCCTGATCGTCCTTGATGAAGATCGCGGCGTTGGGGATCACGTCCAGCATCGGCAATAGCAAGGCGACCCCGGCAAGCAGTTGCTCGATGTTTTCCGGGCGGTGCAGTTCGTTGCCGTGCAGCAAGATGTCCAGGGCGTTGTGCGCCATTTTGCGACTCCGTGATGCCGTCCATGAGCGGTCGGGAGGTCAGCTTGCATCATGCTTTGCAGACTGTCGAGTGGCGTGCCAGAGCGTTCTGGCGGCGCGCGGGGATTTTTCGAATTGTGCCGATTTCGTCATGGCACGCAGGCGAAAGCATCAAGCGCGGGGGTGGGGTTTGGGTTCACTCTATGCCCATCGAATGCAGCCGAAAATTCAATAAGACAGCGGCGGTTACTCCACGCATTGACGATCCGCAACAGCGAATCAAGCCTCATGAAACTGCCGATTCAATAACACACAAAAAGGCAAAACGATGTCAGGTAACGGTAAGTTCAAAAAACAACTTTCACTGATAGACCTCACGTTTATCGGACTGGGCGCCATTTTTGGCTCGGGTTGGTTGTTTGCAGCCAGTCATGTCTCTGCGATTGCAGGGCCTGCAGGTATTTTTTCCTGGGTGCTGGGCGGTTTTGCCGTGCTGTTGCTGGGTATCGTTTATTGCGAACTGGGCGCGGCATTGCCCCGTGCAGGTGGCGTGATTCGCTACCCGGTCTACTCCCACGGCCCGTTGCTGGGCTACCTGATGGGGTTCATCACCCTGATCGCCTTTACAAGCCTGGTGGCGATTGAAGTGGTGGCCTCGCGTCAATACGCGGCGGCCTGGTTTCCCGAACTGACCAAGGCAGGTTCAAGCGACCCGACCGCCATCGGCTGGCTGGTGCAGTTCGGCCTGCTGTGCCTGTTTTTCTGGCTGAACTATCGCAGCGTGAAAACCTTCGCCAAGGCCAACAACCTCATCAGCGTGTTCAAGTTCATCGTGCCGCTGCTGGTGATCGGTGTGCTGTTCGCGTTCTTCAAGCCGCAGAATCTGACCAGCCAGGGCTTTGCGCCGTTCGGCATGTCGGGCATTGAGATGGCGGTCTCGGCGGGCGGGATCATCTTTGCCTACCTGGGGCTGACGCCGATCATTTCGGTGGCCAGCGAGGTGAAGAACCCGCAGCGCACCATTCCTTTTGCGCTGATCCTGTCGGTGCTGCTGTCCACCGCGATCTATGTGCTGTTGCAACTGGCCTTCGTCGGCAGCGTGCCAACCGAGATGCTCGCCAACGGCTGGGCCGCGGTCAGCAAGGAACTGGCGCTGCCTTATCGCGATATCGCCCTGGCCTTGGGTGTGGGTTGGCTGGCGTACCTGGTGGTGGCCGATGCGATGATCTCCCCGAGCGGTTGCGGCAACATCTACATGAACGCTACCCCGCGTGTCATCTATGGCTGGGCGCAGACCGGTACCTTCTTCAAGATTTTCACCCGCATCGACGAAGAGTCCGGCATCCCGCGCCCGGCGCTGTGGCTGACCTTCGGGCTGTCGGTGTTCTGGACCCTGCCATTCCCGTCGTGGGAAGCGCTGATCAACGTGGTGTCCGCTGCGCTGATTCTCAGCTACGCCGTGGCGCCGGTGTCGGTCGCTGCATTGCGTCGCAACGCTCCCGACATGCCGCGGCCGTTCCGGGTCAAGTGCATGGGCGTCATGGGGCCGCTGTCGTTCATCATCGCCGCGCTGATCGTCTACTGGTCGGGCTGGAGCACGGTCTCCTGGCTGCTGGGCCTGCAAATCGTGATGTTCGTGATCTACCTGCTGTGCGGCCGGTTCGTCCCGACCCAGCACCTGAGCCTGGGCCAGCAAGTCCGCTCATCGTTGTGGCTGATCGGCTTCTACGCAGTGACCATCGTGCTTTCCAAGCTGGGCAGTTTTGGCGGCATCGGTGCCATCAGCCATCCGTTCGACACCCTGGTGGTGGCGGCCTGTGCGCTGGGCATCTATTACTGGGGAGCGGCGACCGGCGTGCCGGCGCACTTGGTCAACCTGGACGATGACGACGAAAGCGAAGCGGTTGCCGAACCCCGTGCCGGGCTGCGGCCTGTGGGCGGGCGCGCGCAGCATGCGTCCTGAAACCCGGACTAGTGGAGAGCAGAGCATGAGCGATACCGTCCATCTGAGTCTCGCACAGGTCCACGACCTGGCGATGCGCGCACTGATCCATAACGGCATGGGCGAAGACCACGCCCGGGCGATTGCCCAGGTCATCACCCAGGGCCAGCGTGACGAATGCCATTCCCATGGCTTGTACCGGGTGCTGGTGTGCGTGGGCTCGCTGCGTTCGGGCAAGGTATCGCCGGTGGCACAACCCACTGTGAGCCATCCGGCACCGTCGATCATCAACATCGATGCGCACCGCGCCTATTCGCTGCTCGCCTTGGAGACCGGCGTGCCGCTGCTGGTCGAGCAGGCCCGTGCCTTGGGTGTGGCCGCGCTGGTGATTCGCAACTGTTTTCACTTCTCGGCGCTGTGGCCGGAAGTCGAAGCCATCGCCGCCCACGGGCTGGTAGGCATGGCGATGACCCCGAGCCACGCCTGGGTTGCGCCCCACGGCGGCAGCAAGGGTGTGTTCGGCACTAACCCTCTGGCCTTTGCCTGGCCGCGTCCGGGGCAGGAGCCGTTCGTGTTCGACTTCGCCACCAGTGCGATTGCCCGTGGCGACATCGAGCTGCATGCCCGGCAAGGCAAGCCGATCCCGCTGGGCTGGGGACTGGATGCCGAGGGCACGCCCACCACCGATGCCCAGGCGGCACTCGGGGGCGCGATGCAGACGTTTGGCGGTCACAAGGGTTCGGCGCTGGCGGCAATGATCGAATTGATGGCCGGGGCGCTGATCGGCGACATGACCAGCGCTCAGTCCCTGACCTTCGACGGCGGTGCGGGCGCCACGCCCTGCCACGGCGAATTGTTGCTGGCCTTCGACCCCAAACGCTTCCTCGGCGACGACCTGGAGCAGGGCCTGCAAAGCGCCGAGCAATTGTTCGGCGCGATTACCCAACAGGGCGCGCGCCTGCCTTCGCAGCGACGTTTTGCGGCGCGCCAGCGCTCGGAGCGCGACGGGGTTTTCGTCGACAGCCAGTTGATACACGACATCGAACAATTGTTGGTCTGACCGACCGCCACACATTCCATTAAGGCTCAGCCTCAGAAAGGAAGGGTTCATGAAAAAAGTACAGGTGATCGATTCCCATACCGGCGGTGAACCGACGCGGCTGGTGATGAAGGGCTTCCCGCAACTGTCCGGGAGCACCATGGCCGAAAAGCGTGACTCGCTGCGCAGCGAACATGATCAGTGGCGCCGCGCGTGCCTGCTCGAACCGCGGGGCAATGACGTACTGGTCGGCGCGCTGTACTGCGAGCCGGTCTCGCCGGACGCCACCTGCGGGGTGATCTTCTTCAACAACACCGGCTACCTGGGCATGTGCGGGCACGGCACCATCGGCCTGGTCAATTCCCTGGCCTATCTGGGGCTTATCGGTCCGGGCGTGCACAAGATCGACACTCCGGTGGGCCAGGTCAGCGCCACGCTGCACGATGACGGCGCCGTGACCATCGGCAACGTGCCGTCCTGGCGCTATCGCCAGCAGGTGGCAGTGGAAGTGCCGGGCCACGGTCGCGTGCTGGGCGACATCGCCTACGGCGGCAACTGGTTCTTCCTGGTCTCGGACCACGGCAAGACCCTGGACATGAGCAACGTCGAGCACCTGACCGAATACACCTGGACCATGCTCAAGGCCCTGGAAGAGCAGGGCATCACCGGCGAAGGCGGTGCGCTGATCGACCACATCGAACTGTTCGCCGACGACGCCCAGGCCGACAGCCGCAACTTCGTGATGTGTCCCGGCAAGGCCTATGACCGCTCGCCATGCGGCACCGGTACCAGCGCCAAACTCGCGTGCCTGGCCGCCGACGGCAAGCTAGAAGCCGGCAAGACCTGGGTACAGGCCAGCATCACCGGCAGCCAGTTTCAGGGCCGCTTCGAATGGGAAGGCGAGCGCATCCGGCCTTTCATTCGCGGCCAGGCCTTCATGACCGCCGACAGCACGCTGCTGATCGACGAGCAGGACGCTTTCGCGTGGGGCATCTGAGCCCTGCGCCCGATGCCGCCTGGGCGGCGCAACACACCCTATCGATCTGAACGCACTATTTAAACGAACAAGGAGCAACCCCATGAGCGACAACATCTTCACCGGCTGCATGCCCGCCCTGATGACCCCGTGCACCGCCGACCGCAAGCCGGACTTCGATGCGCTGGTCAAGAAAGGCCGCGAACTGATCGATATCGGTATGAGCGCCGTGGTGTATTGCGGTTCCATGGGTGACTGGCCGCTGCTGACCGAAGCCGAGCGCCAGGAAGGCGTGGCGCGCCTGGTGGCCGCTGGCATTCCAACCGTGGTCGGCACCGGTGCCGTGAACACCCGTGAGGCGGTGTCCCATGCAGCCCATGCCGCCAAGGTCGGCGCCGCCGGCCTGATGGTCATTCCGCGCGTGCTGTCCCGTGGTGCTTCGCTGACCGCGCAGAAGTCGCACTTCTCGGACATCCTCAAGGCAGCGCCGAACCTTCCAGCGGTGATCTACAACAGCCCTTACTACGGTTTCGCCACCCGCGCCGACCTGTTCTTCGAACTGCGCCGCGAGCACAAGAACCTGATCGGCTTCAAAGAGTTCGGCGGTGCTGCCGACATGCGTTACGCGGCGGAAAACATCACCTCCCAGGATGACGAAGTGATCCTGATGGTCGGCGTCGACACCCAAGTGGTGCATGGTTTCGTCAACTGCGGCGCCACCGGTGCGATCACCGGTATCGGCAACGCGCTGCCACGCGAAGTGCTGACCCTGGTTGCCCTGAGCAAGAAAGCCGCGGCGGGTGACGCCAAGGCCCGCCGTCAGGCTCGTGAGCTGGAAGCCGCCCTGGGTGTGCTGTCGTCCTTCGACGAAGGCTGCGATCTGGTGCTGTTCTACAAGCACCTGATGGTGCTCAACGGCGACAAGGAATACACCTTGCACTTCAACGAATCGGACAAGCTCAGCGAAGCCCAGCGCGGTTACGCCGAAGCGCAGTACACCTTGTTCCGCAACTGGTACGCCAACTGGTCGGCCGAGCAGAACCTGGCCTGATAGCCGCTGTGCAGGCGGCGCCCCGGCGGGCGTCGCCTTTTGTTCTGGTTCCCGTGGTGCGTCCATCGAGCGCCACTGCATCTTCTCTTTTTTTCAAGGACATCCCATGACCCTCACAGGCAACATGGTGGTCGGCCAGCACGCCGTTTCCGGCACCGGCGAAGCGATCCGCGCCATCGATCCAGCCACCGGCCAGGACCTCGAACCCGCTTATCCGGGCGGCACTGCCGAACACGTGGCGCAAGCCTGTGCACTGGCATGGGCAGCGTTTGATACTTTCCGCGAGACGTCCCTTGCATCCCGCGCCGAGTTTCTGGAAACCATCGCCAGCGAGATCGAGGCCCTGGGCGACGAACTGGTGGATCGCGCGACGCTGGAAACCGGCCTGCCACGCGCCCGTATCCAGGGTGAACGCGGCCGCACCTGCCACCAGTTGCGTACTTTCGCCCGGACTGTGCGGGCCGGTGAGTGGCTGGACGTGCGGGTCGACACTGCCATGCCGGAGCGTCAGCCGCTGCCACGCGCCGATTTGCGTCAGCGTCAGGTGCCGCTGGGGCCGGTGGCCGTGTTCGGTGCCAGCAACTTCCCGTTGGCGTTTTCCGTGGCCGGTGGCGACACCGCGTCTGCGCTGGCTGCCGGTTGCCCGGTGGTGGTCAAGGCCCACAGCGCTCATCCCGGCACCAGCGAGCTGGTAGGGCGGGCGGTGGCGAAGGCGGTCAAACACTGCAACCTGCCCGAGGGCGTGTTCTCCCTGTTATACGGCTCGGGGCGCGAAGTGGGTACCGCGCTGGTCACCGATCCACGCATCAAGGCGGTGGGCTTCACTGGCTCGCGCAGTGGTGGCATCGCCTTGTGCCAGGCGGCGCAGAATCGTCCCGAGCCCATTCCGGTGTACGCGGAAATGAGTTCGATCAATCCGGTGTTCCTGTTTCCGGCGGCCTTGCAGGCACGCGCCGAGGCGCTGGCGCAAGGCTTCGTGGCTTCCTTGAACCAGGGGGCAGGGCAGTTCTGCACCAATCCGGGTCTGGTGATTGCGCGCCAGGGGCCGGACCTTGAGCGGTTCATCGCCGCAGCGGCGGGCCAGGTGCAGAACAGCCCGCCGCAGACCATGCTCACCCCTGGCATCTTCAGTGCCTACGAGGCCGGTGTCGCGGCGTTGGCTGAACAGGTCAGCCAGCCGGCCACCGCCGGGCTTGCGGCGCAGGGTCCGAACCAGTGCCAGACCCATCTGTTCGTCACCCACGCTCGGGACTTTCTCGCCAACCACGCCTTGCAGGCGGAGATTTTCGGTGCAGCTTCGTTGGTGGTGCAGTGCGAGAGCGACGAGCAGGTGCGTGAAGTGGCCGAGCATCTGGAAGGCCAGTTGACCGCCACGCTGCACCTGGATGATGAGGATGTGCAGGCGGCCCGCGCCTTGTTGCCGACCCTGGAGCGCAAGGCCGGGCGCCTGCTGGCCAACGGCTGGCCGACCGGTGTCGAAGTGTGCGATGCCATGGTTCATGGCGGGCCGTTCCCGGCCACCTCCGATGCGCGCTCGACGTCTGTCGGTACGGCGGCGATCCTGCGGTTCCTGCGTCCGGTGTGCTACCAGGATTTCCCCGACAGCCTGCTGCCCGATGCCTTGCAGTTCGCCAACCCGCTGCAGTTGCGGCGTTTGCTCGACGGCCAGAGAGAGGGCTGAGAAGTCATGCCGATGCCCAATACCCGCGACACCGCTCAGCCCGATCACATCGCCGATATCGCCGTGGTGGGAGCGGGCATCGTCGGCGTCGCCTGTGCGCTGCTGCTGGCCCGCCAGGGCAAGCACGTGATGGTTCTGGACCATCAGGAACCCGGTCGCGGTGCGTCCTACGGCAACGCCGGACACCTGGCGACCGAGCAGGTCTTTCCCATCGCAGACGCCTCGGTTCTCAAGCGTCTGCCGGCGATGCTGCTGGACCCCATGGGGCCGTTGCGCCTGGACTGGAAATACATGCCGCGCGCCGTGCCCTGGTTCACCCGGCTGTTGCTCAACCTTCGGCCCGAGCCGTTCCGCCGTACCGTGGCGGGCATCCGCGCGTTGAACGAAGGCAGCCTGGCGGCCTGGCACAGGTTGCTGGGAGCCATTGGCCGGGAGCAATTGATGAAGGAGGACGGCTCGCTGCTGGTGTTCGAACGCAACGAATCCCGTCAGGCTCTGGATCAGCTTCAGGCACGCATGGCAGAGCAGGGCGTGCCGGTGGAATTCTGGAGTGGCAGCGCCATTCAGCAGGCCGCGCCGCAACTGAGCGAGAGCATTCAGGGCGGGCTGTTCTTTCCCGCCACCGGACATTTCATCGACCCTTATCTGTTGGTCACCGAGCTGGTGCAAGCGGCCAGGGAAAGCGGCGTGCAGTTTCTCAAACGCAAGGTTTCAGGGGGGCGGGTACAGGCCAGCGGCGTGTCGCTGGACACCGATCAGGGCAAGGTCAATGCCCGTCAGGTGTTGATCGCCTGTGGCGCTCATTCGGCCGAGTTGACCCAGGTGCTGACGGGCAAGAAAGTGCCGCTGGACACCGAGCGTGGTTACCACCTGATGCTGCCCCACGAGCACAATCGCCTGCCGTTCGCCGTCACCTCCCTTGAACGAAAGTTCATCATGACGCCCATGGCCGAAGGCTTGCGACTGGCCGGTACCGTGGAATTCGCAGGGCTTGAAAGCCCACCGAACATGCAACGGGCCTGGCAGTTGCAGCGCCTGAGCCAGGGGCTGTTCAAGCAGGATCTGGACGCCAGCGATGCCACGCCGTGGATGGGCTTTCGCCCCTCGTTGCCCGATTCGCTGCCGGTGATCGACAGCGCCTGCGACGGCAAGGTGCTGCTCGCGTTCGGCCACCAACACCTGGGCCTGACCCAGGCAGCGATCACCGCCGAGATGGTGCTCGAGTGGGTGCCCGGTTGCAGCGTGCAGCCGGGGTTGCCGGCACCGGAGGCGTATCGGCTGGGGCGCTTCTGACATCGCTCGATGTGCTGCTACGGGGTGCGTGGTGTTTGCGCCAGGCTTGCCCCCGTAGGAGCGCGCTTGCCCGCGACGGCGGCTTGTCAATCGGCGCAGCGGTCAATAAATGACTGCAATCGCGGGCAAGCGCGCTCCTACAAGATTGAGGTCAACCGTCACCGTAGCAGCACCGGATCCAACCAGCCGTTTTGATCTTGCCGTTGCTTTGATCAAATCGCGCCTGTTTCACCTGTCACAAAAAAATATTCATTTCTTCTCATGTCCCTCTGGCGCCCACGCGCAGGCAAGGCCGCTTGCACTTGTCTATACCGCACGTCCTCTAGATCAACGCCTGTGGCAAAGATGTCGACAACATCGGCGAAATGGCGACTATCAAAACGCCATCTCAATATGACAGTCCAGTCATTTCCTGTTCATCGAAACGCCACGGAGCACCACTAATGTCAGTCGCACCCAACGGCCCGGGACGGTCGTGCGGTTGAACATTCACCTGGCAGGAAGCCAGCACCCCAAGACAAGAGAAGCCCCATGAACGCAGCTATCCATGTCGACCGCTTGAACAAGACATTCGCTCGCAAGACCGCTCTGGTTGACCTTGCATTGTCTATACAACCCGGGGAAATGGTGGCGCTGATCGGCGCTTCCGGGTCGGGCAAATCCACCCTGTTGCGACACCTGGCCGGGCTGGCCTGTTGCGATCGCAGCAACGGCGGCAGCGTGCGCGTACTGGGCCGCGAAGTGCAGGCTTCAGGCCGACTCAACGGCAAGGTACGCCGCCTGCGTGCCGATATCGGCTACATCTTCCAGCAGTTCAATCTGGTCAACCGCCTGAGCGTGCTGGACAACGTCCTGCTCGGTTGCCTGGGCCGCATGCCGCGCTGGCGTGGCAGCCTGGGCCTGTTCAATGCCGAGGAGAAGGACCGCGCCCTGTCCAACCTGGCGCGAGTGGGGCTGGCGGACTTCGCCCATCAACGCGCCTCCACGCTCTCCGGCGGCCAGCAGCAACGCGTAGCCATCGCCCGTGCGCTGACCCAGCAGGCTGAGGTGATTCTGGCCGATGAACCCATTGCCTCGCTGGACCCCGAGTCTGCGCGCAAGGTCATGGAAATCCTCGCCGACATCAACCGCCAGGACGGCAAGACCGTGGTCGTGACCCTGCATCAAGTGGATTACGCCGTGCGTTATTGCCCCCGCGCCGTGGCCCTCAAGGGCGGGCGCATTCATTTCGACGGCAACGGCGCCGACCTCAGCGGCCAGTTCCTCAACGATCTCTACGGCGCCGATGCCGACACCACCCTGATGTTCGCCGATCAGGGCCGCAGCAAGGGCCGCCCGCCAAAGCTGGCACTGGCCTGACGGCTTCAGGTTTTCCCAGACATTACACCCCAACCCCCGTTCCAGGAGCTCTCCATGTTGAACCGTTTCGGTCGCGTGTTCGCGTCTGCCGCTGTGCTCGCCGGTTGCCTGATGGGCACCGCGCAGGCCGCTGACAGCGCCATCAACTTCGGCATCATGTCCACCGAGTCCTCGCAAAACCTGAAAAGCGTGTGGCAGCCGTTCCTCGACGACATGTCGAAAAAGACCGGCCTCAAAGTCAACGCCACCTTCGCTTCCGACTATGCCGGGCTGATCCAGGGCATGCGCTTCAACAAGGTCGACGTGGCCTGGCTGGGCAACAAGGCGGCCATGGAAGCGGTGGACCGCTCGGGCGGCGAAATCTTCGCCCAGACCGCCGCCGCCAACGGTGCGCCGGGTTACTGGAGCCTGATCATTGCGCGCAAGGACAGCCCGATCAACAACATCGACGACATGTTCAAGCACGCCAAGGAACTGACCTTCGGTAACGGTGACCCGAACTCCACCTCGGGCTATCTGGTACCGGGCTATTACGTATTCGCCAAGAACAATGTCGATGCCGCTACCGCCTTCAAGCGCACGCTCAACTCCAGCCACGAAGTCAACGCCCTGAGCGTCGCCAAGGGCCAACTGGACGTCGCCACCTTCAACACCGAGAGCATGGATCGCCTGGAAGTCACCCAGCCGGAAAGCGCTGCCAAGCTCAAGGTGATCTGGAAGTCCCCGATCATCCCGGCTGACCCGATGGTCTGGCGCAAGGGCATGGACGATGCGACCAAGAACAAGATCCGCGACTTCTTCGCCAACTACGGTGACACCGACGAAGAAAAGGCCGTGCTCAAGAACATGCAGATGGGCAAGTTCCTCAAGTCTTCGGACGACCAGTTGCTGACCATCCGCCAGCTTGAGCTGTTCAAGCAGAAGTCCGAAACCACCGCCAGCAGCACCCTGAGCGCTGACGAGAAGGCGGCCAAGCTCAAGGAAATCGACGCAGGCCTGAACAAGCTGCAGGACCGTATCTCCGAGCTGGACAAACAGAAGACCGCCAACGCGGGCTGACCGGTCGGCGCGGCGGCCAGCCCGTCGCGCCTGCCTCAAACGCAATCGATACCGGAACCCTGTCATGAGCACTCACGCTGTATACGCTGACGCCGTTGGCAAGCGCACCTGGCCGCAGTACCTGGGCTGGGGGATTTTCCTCGCGGTGATGGCCTGGGCCTGGCGCGGCGCGGAGATGAACCCGCTGGCGCTGTACCGCGACTCCGGCAACATGGCGACTTTCGCCGCCGACTTCTTTCCGCCTGATTTCCACGAATGGCGCGCCTACCTCCAGGAGATGATCGTCACCGTGCACATCGCCCTGTGGGGCACGCTGCTGGCGATCATCTGTTCGGTGCCGCTGGGCGTTCTGTGCGCTGAAAACATCACCCCCTGGTGGGTCCACCAGCCGCTGCGCCGGGTCATGGATGCCTTCCGCTCCATCAACGAAATGGTCTTCGCCATGCTGTTCGTGGTGGCCGTGGGCCTGGGTCCGTTCGCCGGTGTCCTGGCGTTGTGGATCAGCACCACCGGCGTGCTCGCCAAGCTGTTCGCCGAAGCCGTCGAGGCCATCGATCCGGGCCCCGTGGAAGGTGTGCGTGCCACCGGCGCCAGTGCGTTGCAGGAAGTGATCTTCGGGGTCATTCCGCAAGTCATGCCGCTGTGGATTTCCTACGCCCTGTACCGCTTCGAATCCAACGTGCGCTCGGCAACGGTGGTGGGGATGGTCGGCGCGGGCGGCATCGGCGTGATCCTCTGGGAAAACATCCGCGCCTTTCAGTTCACCCAGACCTGCTCGGTGCTGCTGGTGATCATCGTGGTGGTGAGCATCATCGACATCTTCTCCCAGCGCCTGCGCAAGCAGTTCATCTAACGATTTCGACAGGAGAGGGTGCGAGCCCTTTTTTTAGCCATGCAGTTGTCTAGACAAGATGAGTCCCTCCATCGGGAACCCATGTACCGCGAATTGGCCGACACCCTGCGCCGCGAACTGACCGGCTACAGCGCTGGCGAGTTCCTGCCCGCCGAAACCCAACTGGCGACGCGCTTCGACGTCAACCGCCACACGGTGCGCCGCGCCATCGACGAACTGGTGCGCGAAGGCTGCCTGTTGCGCCGCCAGGGCAAGGGCACCCAGGTGCTGGGCCGCCCGCTGGTGTACCCGGTGGCTGCCGAGAGTGCCTACAGCCAGTCGTTGTCGGCGCTGGGCCACGGTGTCGAGGCGGTGTTGTTGCAGCGCCGCCAGTGCGTGGCCACCCGCGAAGAGGCCGAGCACCTGGGCCTCGAAGAACACGCGCCGCTGATCGAATTGCAGACCCTGCGCCGCCTCGACGGCCAGCCGGTGAGCCTGATCCGCCATCGCTACTGCGCCAGTCGCACTGCGCTGGTGGCCGATTACAAGAGCGGTTCGGTGCGCCAGTTTCTCGCCTCCCGCGATTTGCCGCTGACCCGCACCTTCAGCCTGATCGGCGCACGCCTGCCCAGCCGTGAAGAGGCCAGCGTGCTGCTGATGCCACGTCACCTGCCGGCGCTGACCGTGCTCACCCTTTCCCGCGATGCGGACGGACGTCCGGTGGAGATTGCCCATTCCACCAGCCGCTCCGACCGCTTCCAGTATCAGATCGTCACCTGATGGAGATGCCTTCGATGACTGCCACAACCGCTTCCACACCCGACGCCGCGCAAAGCGTTCGCCAGCACTGGTTCGGCGTGCTCTCGCGCACCCACCGGGCAGATCTTGCGCCCCATGAAAACGCCCTGCGCGACGTCGAGTACAGGATGATCCGCGCCCCGGAAATCGGCATGACCCTGGTCCGTGGCCGCATGGGCGGCAGCGGCGCACCGTTCAACGTCGGTGAAATGACCGTGACCCGCTGCGTGGTGCGCCTGGCTGACGGGCGCACCGGCTACAGCTACCTGGCCGGGCGCGACAAGGCCCACGCCGAACTCGCAGCGCTGGCCGACGCGCACTTGCAAGGCCCGCAACAGAGCCACTGGATACGTGAACTCATCGAACCGCTGGCCCAGGCACAAGCCGTGCGCCGCGCCCGACAACAAGCCGAAACCGCAGCGACCAAAGTGGACTTCTTCACCCTGGTCCGAGGAGAGAACTGATGGACGCAGTTACCGCAAGTGCAACCCTGTTGCAGCCTGCTTTCGCCGACCCGGTGCTGGATTCGCAGCGCAGCTTCCGCGCCGCTCTCAAGGCGCTGGCAGGCCCCGGCGTAGCCCAGAGCCTGCTGTCGGCGCAGACCCCGCCGCATCTGGAAGGCCTGGCATCGGCCAGCCACGCCCTGTGCCTGGCGTTGCTCGACATCGACACACCGTTGTGGCTGGCGCCCCGGTTCGACACCCAGGCCATCCGCGCCAACCTGACCTTCCATTGCGGCTGCCCGATTGTCAGCGACCGGCAGAACGCCCGTTTTGCCTTGCTCGACGACAGTCAGTTGCACGACCTGAGTGGCTTCGACCTGGGCAACGACCGCTACCCCGATCAGTCCTGCACGCTGCTGGTTCAACTGCCGAGCCTCCAGGGTGGGCGCCAGCTTGCGTGGAAGGGGCCGGGGATCGAAAGCAAGAACCACGTCAGCCTGCCGCTGCAAGAGGCGTTCTGGGAAGAGCGTGAATCGCGCAACGACTTTCCCCGTGGCATCGATGTGTTCTTTCTGGCCGGTAGCGAACTGATGGGGCTGCCGCGCAGCACACAGGTTCTGTTCAAGGGAGGTGTCTGATGTACGTTGCCGTCAAGGGTGGCGAACAGGCCATCGACAACGCTCACAAGCTGCTGGCGAAAAGGCGCCGGGGTGATACTTCGATAGCCGAGCTTGGCGTCGCGCAGATCCAGGAGCAACTGCCCCTGGCCGTGGCCCGGGTCATGACCGAAGGCTCGCTGTACGACGAACAACTCGCGGCGCTGGCGATCAAGCAAGCGGCGGGTGATCTGGTGGAAGCGATTTTCCTGCTGCGCGCGTATCGCACCACGCTGCCGCGCTTCAATGCCAGCCTGCCCATCGACACCTCGACCATGCAGCTCGACCGTCGCTTGTCGGCGACCTTCAAGGATGTACCGGGCGGCCAGTTGCTGGGCCCGACCTTCGACTACACCCACCGGCTGCTGGACTTCAGCTTGCTGGCCGAAGGCGAATTCCCCGGCCCGCAGACTCGTGCCGAAGCGACGGTTCAGGCCTGCCCGAGGGTGTCTGGCCTGCTGGGCAAGGAGGGCCTGATAAAAGAGGAGATCGACACCGGTGCGCCGGTGGCCGACATCACCCGCGAGCCGCTGGAGTACCCGGCCAGCCGCGCCGAACGCTTGCAGGCACTGGCCCGAGGCGATGAGGGTTTCCTGTTGGCGCTGGGGTATTCGACCCAACGCGGCTATGGCCGCAACCACCCGTTCGCAGGCGAAATCCGCGTCGGTGAAGTCGAGGTCTGGATCGAGCCCGAAGAGCTGGGTTTCCCGATCAGCATCGGCGCCATCGAAGTCACCGAATGCGAGATGGTCAACCAGTTTGTCGGCTCTGCCACAGAGTTGCCGCAATTCACCCGCGGCTACGGCCTGGCCTTCGGACACGCCGAGCGCAAGGCCATGGGCATGGCCCTGGTGGACCGTTCGCTGCGGGCCGGCGAATACGCCGAAGAAATCATCTCGCCGGCCCAGCAGGAAGAGTTCGTGCTGGCCCACTGCGACAACGTCGAGGCCTCGGGCTTCGTGTCGCACCTGAAACTGCCGCACTACGTCGACTTCCAGGCCGAACTGGAACTGATCCGCAAACTGCGCAAGCCTTCCAAGGAGCCGGCTCAATGAATGCCGCCACAGAACCTCGCCAGCAGCCTCGTGCGCCGCGCGACGAGGCGTACAACTTCGCTTACCTGGACGAACAGACCAAACGCATGATCCGTCGTGGCCTGCTCAAGGCCGTGGCGATTCCCGGATACCAGGTGCCATTCGGCGGCCGCGAAATGCCGTTGCCCTATGGCTGGGGCACCGGCGGCATGCAGCTGACCGCTGCGATCCTCGGCGCCGAGGACGTGCTCAAGGTCATCGACCAGGGCGCCGACGACACCACCAACGCGGTGTCGATCCGCCGCTTCTTCGGCCGCACCGCCGGGGTCGCGACCACCGAGCGTACGCCTGAGGCGACCATCATCCAGACCCGCCACCGGATCCCGGAAACGCCGCTGCACGAAGGTCAGATCATGGTCTATCAGGTGCCGATCCCTGAGCCGCTGCGCTTCATCGAACCCTCGGAAACCGAAACCCGCACCATGCACGCGCTCAATGATTACGGCGTCATGCACGTCAAGCTGTACGAGGATATCGCCACCTTCGGCCACATCGCCACGGCCTATGCGTACCCGGTAACCGTTGACGAGCGCTACGTGATGGACCCCTCGCCAATCCCCAAATTCGACAACCCGAAACTGGATATGAGCCCGGCCCTGATGCTGTTCGGCGCCGGTCGCGAAAAGCGCCTGTACGCCGTGCCGCCCTACACCCGGGTCACCAGCCTGGACTTCGAGGACCACCCCTTCGAAGTGCAGAAGTGGGAGCACAGTTGCGCGATCTGCGGCAGTCGCAAGTCGTTCCTCGATGAGCTGATCCTGGACGATCAGGGCACCCAGAGCTTTGTCTGTTCGGACACCGACTACTGCGCGCAACGGGTCAACGAGGGGAGGGCTGCGCAATGAATGCCGTGCACAGGATTGAGGATCAGGTGGTTGCCGACCGCACCCAGCCATTGCTCAAGGTCAGTGGCCTGAGCAAGTTGTACGGTCCGGAAAAGGGCTGCCAGGACGTGAGTTTCGAGCTGTATCCCGGCGAAGTGCTGGGCATCGTCGGCGAGTCCGGTTCCGGTAAATCGACCCTGTTGTCGCTGCTCAGTGGCCGTTGCCCGCCGGACAGCGGCGTCATCGACTATCGCGGCAAGGATGGCCACTGGCTCGACCTGTACAGCGCCAGCGAAGCCGAGCGCCGCACCCTGTTGCGCACCGAGTGGGGCTTCGTCGAGCAGAACCCCCGCGACGGCCTGCGCATGGCGGTGTCGGCCGGGGCCAACATCGGCGAACGGCTGATGGCCCAGGGTTTGCGCAATTACCAGCAACTGCGGGCAGCGGGCCTCGACTGGCTGAGCCAGGTGGAGATCGACCCGGCGCGCATCGACGACCTGCCGCGCACTTTCTCCGGCGGCATGCAGCAGCGTTTGCAGATCGCCCGCAACCTGGTGTCCGGCCCGCGCCTGGTGTTCATGGACGAGCCCACCGGTGGCCTGGATGTTTCGGTGCAGGCGCGCCTGCTGGACCTGATGCGTGGCCTGGTGCGCGAGCTGGATCTGGCGGTGGTGATCGTCACCCACGATCTGGCCGTGGCGAGGCTGCTGGCCGACCGGCTGATGGTGATGCGCCGCTCGCGGGTGGTGGAAAGCGGGCTGACCGATCAGATCCTTGACGATCCGCAGCATCCCTATTCGCAGTTGCTGGTGTCTTCGGTGCTGCAACCTTGATCGGACTTTTGGAGTGGCTTTGATGAACACGCTGATCGAGGTCCAGGACCTCTCGAAAACCTTCACCCTGCACCAGCAGAACGGAGTGGTGCTCAATGTGCTGCGCGGCCTTAATTTCTCGGTGCGCGGCGGCGAATGCCTGGTGCCGCACGGCCATTCCGGCGCAGGCAAAAGCACCTTGCTGCGCACCCTCTACGGCAACTACCTGCCGGCGGGCGGGAGCATTCGGCTGCAGCATCAGGGGCAATGGCTGGAAATGGTCGGCGCGGTCCCTCGCGATGTCCTGGCCGTGCGGCAACAGACCCTGGGCTACGTCAGCCAGTTTCTGCGGGTGATTCCCCGGGTCGCGACTCTGGATGTGGTGATGGAACCGGCGCTGGCCCGTGGATGGAGCCGGGATGAAGCCAAAGCCCGCGCCGAGGAATTGCTCAGCCGCCTGAACATTCCCAAGCGGCTGTGGCAACTGGCGCCGGGTACCTTTTCCGGCGGCGAACAGCAGCGCGTCAACATCGCCCGCGGCTTCATGGTGCCGTGGCCGGTGATGCTGCTCGACGAACCGACCGCGTCGCTGGACGACGTCAATCGCCAGGTGGTGCTGGAACTGATCAACGAAGCCAAGGCTGGCGGTGCCGCGCTGATCGGCATCTTCCATGACCGCCTGGCACGGGAGGCGGTGTCCGACCGCCTGCTGGACATGACCCCGCAAGAATCGCCCGACAAGCACCTGACCGCCAAGGAGTTGCTGCAATGCTGAACGAACAGATTCTGACCAACGCCAGGGTCGTCACTGCCGATCAGGTGTTCACCGGCACCGTGGTGCTGCGCGATGGCCTGATCCAGGACGTGCAGACCGGAGTCAGCTACCTGCCACAGGCACAGAACCTGGACGGCGACTATCTGCTGCCGGGCCTGGTCGAGCTGCACACCGACAACCTGGAAAAACACCTCAGCCCGCGCCCCGGGGTGGACTGGCCCTCTGCGTCGGCGGTGATGAGCCACGACGCGCAGATCATCGCGGCCGGTATCACCACGGTGTTCGACGCGCTGTCCATCGGCGACGTCAACCCCAAGGGCAAGCGCATGCAGCAATTGCCCGGCATGGTCGATGCCATTGCCCGCGCCAACGCCGCCGACATGACCCGCGCCGAGCACCGCCTGCACTTGCGCTGTGAAGTCTGCCACCCCGACACCCTGAGCGTGTTCCGCGACCTGGTGGAACAGCCGCTGGTGCAGCTTGTGTCAGTGATGGACCATTCGCCGGGCCAGCGTCAGTTCGCCCTGGAATCCAAGTACCGCGAGTACTACATGGGCAAGTACCATCTGAGCACCGAGCAGATGGACGAATTCATCGTCGAGCAGGTCGCCAACTCGAAGATCTACAGTGACCGTTATCGCAAGGCCATCGTCGACATCTGTCTGGCGCGCGGCCTGTCGGTGGCCAGTCACGACGACGCGACCGTGGCCCACGTCGAGGAATCGGCGGGCTACGGCATGACCATCGCCGAGTTCCCGACCACCCTGGAAGCGGCACAGGCCTGCCGGCGTCTGGACATGAGCGTGCTGATGGGCGCACCGAACATCGTTCGTGGCGGCTCGCACTCGGGCAACATCGCGGCGGCGACCCTGGCGCAAGAAGGGCTACTGGATATCCTCTCCAGCGATTATTATCCGGCCAGCCTCCTGCAAGCGGCGTTCACCCTGGGCGACCAACTGGAGCAAAAGCGCGGGCAACTGGGCGATAATGGTCAGGTGACTGGCGCTGGCCTGGCAAAGGCGGTGACCACGGTCAGCCTGGCGCCGGCACGTTCGGCGGGGCTGAACGATCGCGGCGAGATCCGCGTCGGCCTGCGCGCCGATCTGATCCACGCCCGCGCCGTGGGCACATTGCCGGTGATCCAGCAGGTCTGGCGACAAGCGAAGAGGGTTTTTTGATGACAGGCAGGTTGATCTATCTCATCGGACCATCCGGTTCGGGCAAGGACAGCCTGCTGGACGCCGCGCGCGAACCGATGGCCGCACGGGGCTGTCGGATCGTGCGCCGGGTCATCACCCGATCTGCCGAAGCCCGCGGCGAGGCGGCGCAGGCCGTGAGTGTCGATGAATTCCGGCAGATGCAGGCGCAGGGCGCCTTTGCCCTGAGCTGGTTCGCCAACGGCCTGCACTACGGCATTCCGGCAGAGATCGACCAGTGGCTGGCCGACGGGCATGACGTGCTGGTCAACGGTTCTCGCGGGCATCTCGAACAGGCTCGGGCGCGCTATCCGGACCTTCTGGTGGTGCTGTTGAGCGTCGATCAGGCGGTGTTGCGTCGGCGTCTGCTGGCGCGCAATCGTGAAACCTCCGGGGAGATCGAGGCGCGTCTGGCGCGCAACGCGCAGTTTGCCGATGAACTGCTGGCGGCGGCCCCGGCCGGAGGCTCTCCAATCCTGTTGCTCGACAACTCGGGCGCCCTTGAGCAGACCGTCGCCAGGCTGTTGCAGCACATCGACCGGGAGCACGCATGCGCCTGAACCTGCTCGGTACGGGGGATGCGCGGCAGGTGCCGGTCTACGGTTGCCAGTGTCAGGCGTGCTCGGCGGCCCACGCCGATGCTCGCCTGCGCCGCCTGCCGTGTTCGGCGCTGGTCGAGATGGGCGATCAGCGCTGGTTGATCGACAGCGGCCTGCCGGACCTGTGCGAGCGTTTCCCGCCGCGCAGTTTCAGCGGCATTCTGCAGACCCACTACCACGCCGATCACGCCCAGGGCCTGCTGCACCTGCGCTGGGGGCAGGGGCTGGTGATTCCGGTGCACGGCCCGGCGGACCCCGAGGGCCTGTCGGACCTCTACAAGCACCCCGGCATCCTGGATTTCGGCCAGCCGTTCGCGGCGTTCGAAACCCGCCTGTTCGGTGGCTTGCAGGTCACCGCGCTGCCGCTGGTGCACTCCAAACCGACGCTTGGTTATTTGCTGGAGGGCGAGGGCAGGCGCATCGCCTATCTGACCGACACCGTCGGGCTGCCGGATACGACCGAGGCGTTGCTGCGCGAGCAGGCGCTGGACGTGCTGGTGCTGGACTGCTCCATGCCGCCGCAACCCCAGACGCCGCGCAACCACAATGACCTGACCCTGGCGTTGCAGATCATCGATGCGCTTGAACCTGCAAAGGCGGTGCTGACCCATGTGGGCCACACCCTGGATGCGTGGCTGATCGAGCATGCCGATGAGCTGCCGGGGCATGTGATCGTGGCACGGGACGGCATGACGCTCTGAAACCCGTAGGAGCGCGCTTGCCCGCGATAGCGTCGTGTCAATCGCCACATGCGGTGCAGATCCGCCGCCGTCGCGGGCAAGCGCGCTCCTACGAAATGCGTCATGTCTGTGACGAATGATTCGCCCGACACACCGCCCCGCCGGCAAGCCGTGCTGCTACGGGGATGTGGAGGGCTTTTTTGAAACCAGCACATATCGACAATGCACATCCGCGATCCGCAGCTACGCTGAATCTTCCCTGCACATCGCTCGAGGATTGCGTCACATGTCTATTCTGACCCTCAAAGACGGCACCGAATTCTTCTACAAGGACTGGGGCAGCGGTCAGCCCATCGTGTTTTCCCACGGCTGGCCGCTCGATGGCGATGCGTGGGATGCGCAGATGCTGTTTCTTGGCCAGAAAGGCTACCGGGTGATCGCCCATGACCGCCGCGGCCATGGCCGTTCAGGCCAGACCTGGGACGGCAACGACATGGACACCTACGCTGACGACTTGGCGCAGCTGTTCGAAGCGCTGGACCTCAAGGACGCGATCATGATCGGCCACTCTACCGGTGGTGGCGAAGTGGCGCGTTACATCGGTCGCCACGGCACCTCCCGGGTGGCCAAGGCAGTGCTGATTGGCGCCGTTCCTCCGTTGATGCTGAAAACCGCCGCCAACCCTGAAGGCTTGCCGCTGGAAGTATTCGACGGCATCCGAGCAGGTTTCAGCGCGGACCGCTCGCAGTTCTTCAAGGACCTGGCCGTGCCGTTCTTCGGCTTCAACCGCGACGGCGCTAAAACCTCGCAAGGCGCCATCGATTCGTTCTGGTCCATCGGCATGCTGGGCAGCATCAAGGGCGAGTACGACTGCATCAAGGCGTTCTCGGAAACCGACTTCACTGAAGATTTGAAAAAGATCGACGTGCCGACCCTGATCCTGCATGGCGACGACGATCAGATCGTGCCGTTGGTGGCCTCTGGCGAGAAGAGTCACAAGCTGGTGAAAGGCTCGACCTTGCACCTGGTCAAGGGCGGATCCCACGGCATGTGCACGGTGCAGGCCGACGAGATCAACGAGATCTTGTTGGGATTCATCAAGGGCTGATGCGAACGCTCGACCCGTAGCAGCCCGGCTTGCCGGCGGGGGCGTCCTTGGAATCGCTGACGCCGGCAAGCCGGACTGCTACGGATGTTCGCCGCCGATCGTTGTAGGAGTGAGCTTGCTCGCGATGGCGATTTCCCAGTCACCGTCAAGCGGTCAGGACTGGCGCATCGCGAGCAAGCTCACTCCTACAGGTACAATGGATGCCAGGACTCAGCGTTTCGCCAAATCGGCTTTTGCGGTCTGCGGCCAACCGCCGCCGAGGGCGCGGAAGGTCGAGACGGCCGCCCGGGCATCATTGGCATGCAATTGCGCCAGTTGATCTCGCGACACCAGCAACTGCCGATCCTCATCCAGCACTTCCACCAGGCTCACCGCACCGCCTTTGTAGGCATCCTGCGCCGCATCCCGTGCAACCTGGTGAGCAGCGACTTCCTGGTCCACTTCGCTACGCTGCTGTTCAAGCTGCACCAGCGTGACAATCGCGTTCTCGACGTCCTCGGTGGCTTTCAACATTACCTGTCGGTACTCGGCCAGGGCTTCGGCGTTGGCGCCCTTGGCCTGGGCGACCTCGGCATCGACCCGGCCAAAATCGAACAAACGCCAGTGCAGGCCCAGAATCGCCTGGGGCTGGAACGCGGCTGAACTGAACAACTGCCCGCTGTGGGCGGTATCGAATCCCAAAAGGCCAGACAGCGAAACCTTCGGGTAGTACTCGGAGATCGCCGCGCCGATCCGCGCGTTGGAAGCCGCCAGTTTGCGTTCGGCAGCGATCACATCGGGGCGCCGGCGCAGCAGGTCGGCGGGGCCTTCGGAATCACTGATGGTCGGCACGCTGTACCGCTGCGAACTGCTCACCAACTCTTTGGCCCAGGTGCCTGGTTGTGCGCCCATCAGCACGTCCAGTCGGTTCAGTTGGGTCGCCAATTCGGTGCGCAGCGGCGGAATCGTCGCCCGGGCCTGCAACACCAGCGCCTGAGCCTGGGCCTGTTCGCGGTTGGTCGCCAGGCCGCTGCCCATGCGGTCGTTTATCAGGTTAAGCAGGTTGTTCTGGGTCTTGACCTGGTCTTCGGCCACGGCCAGACGCTGCTGAGCACCGCGAATCCGGAAGTAGGCATCGGCAGCTTCCGAGGCCACGGAAATCCGCACGCCGACGTGACTGGCTTCGGCGGCCTGGGCTTCATCGACCGCTGCTTCCTCTCCGCGTTTCAGGCCGCCGGCAAGGTCGGCTTCCCAACTGGCGCCGACGCCGATGGTTTCCAGCGTCTGGTTGCGGTCGTAGCCGGGGAAGGCGCTGCCGATCTGACCCTGGGAGCTTTCAGTGGACTGACGCTGGCGCACGGCCTTGGCATCCAGCGCGCCTTGCGGCAGGCGAATCGCGCCGGCCTGTTGCGCCACGGCGCGGGCCTGCTCGACTCGGGCGAAGGACTTGGCCAGGTCCAGATTCTGCTCCAGCACGCGCTGGATGATCCGGGTCAGCTCGGGGTCGTTGAATCCGGTCCACCAGGTGTCCAGCTCGGGGGCCGGGGTTTCGCCGACGCGCTGCTGTAACAGGGGCTGGTTCTGGTACGAGGCCGTCAGGGTGTTTTCCGGCTGCTGGTAGTGAGGCCCGACGGTACAGCCGGCCAGGGCGATAACCAGTGCGCTGAGGGCGAAAAGGCCGGTGCGTTTGAAACGAGACGCCAGGGTGTTCATGGGGCTGCCCTCGAAACGTGAAGCGTGAAATGGGGAGTGAGTGTTCATGGCGATCTCAATGGGCGTCTGCAGACGGTGCAGCCGGTGGCGCGACCTTGCGCATCAGCGGGACCATGGCCACGGCGACGATGAAACAGACCATGATCGCCAGGAACGCATCGGAGTAGGTCTGGGTCTGGGCTTCGCGGTAGGTCAGCAGCCACAACTGATGCAGCGCCGAGCTGCCAGCGTCGGCGGCGTTCTGGCCCATGGCCGCGAAGTTGCCGGTGGCGGTTGCCAGCCAATTGTTCATGGCCTCGTTGCTGTAGTTCAGGTGCTCGGCCAGGTGGGTGAAGTGCAGGTTGGTGCGGTCGTTGAGAATCGTGGCACAGGCCGCGATGCCGATGGCTCCGCCCAGGTTGCGCATCAGGTTGAACAGCCCCGACGCCTGTTTCAGGCGCGAGGGGTGCAGCCCGCCGAGGGTCAGGGTCACGGTGGGCGGCACTGCCATCTGCTGGGCAAACCCGCGAATTGCCTGGGGCAGCAGCAGTTCATGGCCGCCCCAGTCGTGGGTGATCGGCGAGAAGTCCCACATCGACAGGGCGAACAGCGACAGGCCGAACATCATGGTCCAGCGCAAATCGACGCGGTTGGCCAGAAAACCGTAGACCGGGATCGCCAGCAACTGGAACACCCCGGTGGAGAAAATCGCCTCGCCAATGTCCAGCGCGCTGTAGCCGCGCACCCGGCCCAGAAACAGTGGGGTGAGGTAAATCGTGGCGAACAGGCCGATGCCGGTGACGAAGGAGAAGAAACAGCCCAGGGCGAAGTTGCGGTCCTTGAGGGCGCGCAAGTCTACCACCGGGTTCTGTACGCTCAGGGTCCGGCCAATGAACGCCAGGCCCGCAAGGCCGGAAATCCAGGCGGTGGTGAGGATGGTCTGGTCGCTGAACCAGTTCCAGCGCGGGCCTTCTTCGAGGGTGTATTCCAGGCAGCCCAGGAACAGCGCCAGAAATACCATGCTGATGTAGTCGGCGCCCTTGAGCAGCTTGAGGTCCATGGAGTCGATGTTGACCAGCATGGGTACGGCGAAGGCGACGAAAATCCCCGGCACCAGATTGATGTAGAACAGCCAGTGCCAGGACGAAACGTCGGTGATCCAGCCACCGATCACCGGGCCCAGAGTCGGGGCCAGCGAGGCGATGGCGCCGATGGTGGACGCGGCGATGACCCGCTGCTTGCCGCCAAAGAACATGAACGCCGAGGTGAACACCATCGGGATCATCGAGCCGCCCAGAAAGCCTTGCAGGGCACGAAAGGCGATCATGCTCTGGATGTTCCAGGCCAGGCCGCAGAGCAGGCTGGCGATGGTGAAACCCACCGCCGAGGCGCAGAACAGCCAGCGGGTGGAGAACACCCGGGCCAGCCAGCCGGACAGCGGAATCACCACGATTTCGGCGATCAGGTAGCTGGTCTGCACCCAGGCGGTTTCGTCGGAGCCAGCGCTCAGGCCACCGCCGATGTCACGCAGCGAAGCGGAAACGATCTGGATGTCCAGCAACGCGATGAACATCCCCAGGCACATGCTGGCGAACGCCAGGACCTTGGCCGACGTCGCCATGCTGGCGGCGTCCACCGGCCCCTTCGGTTTGCGCGCGGGTGCGGCGACGGTGGCGGCGCTCATGGCGCGGTCTTCCCGTCAGTGGCGCTGGCGACCTGGGTGCCGGTGGCATCGGCCTTGGTGTTGACTTCGGCGATCACCGAAAGGCCGGGGCGCAGCTTGCCGAGGTTGCCGTCTTCGCCGTCCAGGTAGACCCGCACCGGCACCCGCTGGACGATCTTGGTGAAGTTGCCGGTGGCATTTTCCGGTGGCAATACGCTGAACTGCGAACCGGTGGCCGGTGCCAGGCTGTCCAGATGGCCGTGGAATACCTGTCCCGGTAGCACGTCGGCTTCGATTGTCACCGCCTGGCCTGGGTGCATGTGGGCGAGCTGGTCTTCCTTGAAGTTGGCGTCCACCCACAGGCCCTTGGCCGGCACCACGGAGATCAATTGAGTACCTGCGGCAGCAAAGGCCCCGACCCGCGCACGGCGGTTGCCGATCACGCCGTCCACCGGCGCCCGCAGTTCGGTGTATCCCACGTTGAGCCGGGCCAGGTCACGTTCGGCGCGGGCCTGTTCGAGGGCGGCGCGGGCTTGCAGTTTCTGGGTCGAGATCACATCCAGCTGGCGTTGCGAGGCGAGCATCGACGCCTGGGCCTTGGCGCCGTTTGCCTGGGCAGTCTTGTAGGTGGCGTCGGCGCGCTGGAAGCTTTCCACCGACACTGCCGAGCGGGCCGACAGCGTCTGGTAGCGCACCTGATCGTCACGGGAACGCACGGTTTCGGCGTTGGCGGCGTCGATCCCGGCCTTGGCCTGGCTGACGACGGCATGTTGCAGCTGTTCGGTCGCGTCGAGGTTGGCCAGCAGGGCTTCCTGCGCCGCTACCGCGCCTTCGGCCTTGTTCAGGCTTGCGCGGTAATCGCGGTCATCGATCTTCACCAGCAGGTCACCGGCGTGGACGAACTGGTTGTCCTGCACCTTGAGTTCGGTGATGTAGCCGGCAACCTTCGGCCCGATGACGGTCACGTCGCCCCCGACGTAGGCATCGTCGGTGGACTCCATGAAGCGCCCGACCGTCCACCAGTGGCTGCCGAACCAGACGCCGCCGATCACGGCGGCGGCACCCAGGGACAGCAGGATCAGGCGTTTGCCCCGAGCGGGTTTTGGCGATGGGACGGCGGTGGCCGGCTCGGTGATGGTGTGTGGCTGGTTCATGGAGGATTACCTGTCGAGCGAAAGGGGTTGGGTGGGTTTGAGGGTCTGGCGGTAGGCCTCGCGACGGGCGCGACCGGTTTCGATGCGCCAGGCAGACAGGCTGCTGGCGGGGCCCAGATAACGCAGGTTGTGGTCAAGCAGGCTGATGCGTTTGCCGGTGTTGGCGTCGGCCAGCACCATGTCCACAGGCTCGCCGTTGCGGTCATCGAACAGCTCGACCTTGGTGCCGTTGGGCGCGAAGTGCTTGTTGCCCCACTTCATCAGCGTCAGCACCACCGGACGGAAATCACGGCCGCGCTCGGTGAGCAGGTAGTCGTAGCGGGGCGGTTTGTCACTGTAGGCGCGGCGCTCGACCAGCCCGGACTCGATCAGCGCAGTGAGGCGCCGGGTCAGGGTGCTGGAGGCGATGCCCAGGCTTTTCTCGAATTCATCGAAGCGGCTCAGCCCGTAGGACAGATCGCGCAGGATCAGGATGTTCCACCAGTCACCCACATGCTCAAGGCTCAGGGCGATGGGACAGGGCATGTCGGCGAAGCTTTTCTTTTTCATGGCCATGATCTCCAGCGCATGAGGCTGCTGCGAAATGATGGGTGTAATCTAATGTGATGACTTTCATCATGCAAGTCACTATTTGAAATGAAGTGACGGGCGGTGCGAACGAGAAGCGAGGACGATGCTGCGGCTCTTCATTTGTACTTGGGCCGCTCACGCCTTACCCTCACCGGCAATCCTCCTCGATAAAAAGGACAAGCCCGATGAGTTGGTCTGCCAGGCAGTATTCGATGTTCGAACAGCAGCGCACCCGCCCGGTGCGCGATCTGGTCGCTGCGATCCCCACGCAAAGCGTCAAGCACGCAATCGATCTGGGCTGCGGCCCGGGCAACTCCACCGAGGTGTTGGCCGCACGTTTCCCCGACGCGCGAATCACCGGCCTCGACAGCTCGGACGACATGCTCGCCGACGCCCGCCAGCGCCTGCCGGATCTCTCCTTCGAGCTGGCCGACATCGGCACCTGGAACCCGGAGCAGACCTATGACGTGATCCTGGCCAACGCCTCGCTGCAATGGCTGCCTGATCACGCCGAGCTGTATCCGCGCCTGGCCGCACGCCTGAACCAAGGCGGCACGCTGGCCGTGCAGACCCCTGACAACCTTGAGGAGCCGGCTCATCGCCTGGCTCGGGAAGTGGCCGCTAACGGCCCCTGGGCGAGCAAGACCGGTTCGGTGAAACACCCGGATCGTCACCCGGCTGCCTACTATTACGAGTTGCTCGTGCCCCATTGCGCCGAAGTGGATGTGTGGCGCACCACCTATCACCACCCCTTGGCGGGCGGGCATCAGGCGGTGGTCGAGTGGTTCAAGGGCTCGGCGTTGCGGCCTTATCTGCAGCGTCTGGACGAAGGCGAGCAGGCAGCGTTCCTTGCGGCCTACCTGAAGGCGATCAGCCAGGCGTACCCTGCGCTGCCGGACGGTACGGTGCTGCTGCCATTCCCGCGTCTGTTCATCGTCGCCACACGCTGAATCCGGAGCCGCCATGACCGACACCAACACTTCACTGGCCGCGCTGCTGATCCGCAATTACAACGAGGTGCCGCTTGAAGCCGAGCGCCGCGACCCGTTGTACGAAACCCTGGCTGCACGGCTGGGCACCGGCACTGCCGCGCAGAAACTCGGCGCCTCGATCGACATCGTCGCCCCCGGCAAACGCTCGTGTCCCTATCACTTTCACTACGCCCAGGAGGAGATGTTCATCGTCATCGAGGGCCACGGCAGCTTGCGTGTCGCCGGGCAGATGCTGCCGATCAAGGCCGGCGATGTGATGTTCATTCCGCCGGGCCCCGAGTACCCGCACCAGATCATCAACACCTCCGACGCGCCGCTCAAATACCTGTCCATCAGCACCCGGGAAGCGCCGGAAGTGTGCGAGTACCCGGATTCGGGCAAATACCTGGCCGCCGCGTCGGTCAATGATGAGCGGGTGTTCCGGGTGGTGCAGCGCAAGGAAGGCACGCTGGATTACTGGGATGGCGAGCCGTGAGTATCAATCTGCAGATTCGTGACCTGGCGTATTTCGCCAGGGTCGCGGAGCTTGGGCATCTGGGGCGCGCCTCCGAAGCGCTGCATATCTCGCAGTCGGCGCTGTCCAAGTGCGTCGACCGGCTGGAGGCAGCATATGGCGCAGAGCTGTTCGAGCGGGAGGGGCGCGGCATTCGCCTGACCGACGCCGGGCAGCTGTTGCGCGAGCGTGCGGTGGAGATCGAGCGCATGCTCGATGAAACCCAGCGCCAGACGATGTCCCTCGGCAAAGGCCTGGCGGGCACCATTCGAGTGGGCGCCGCTGCGACCATGGCCGACTCGACCATGCCGCGGGCCTGTCGCGTGTTGCAGGAACAGGCGCCGGCCGTGGTCATGGAACTGCAGATCGGCATGAACGATGTGCTTCATGACGCGCTGCGCAAAGGTCAACTGGACATCGTCATCGGCCCCCTGGGTACGCGTGACGATGACCTGCTTGAGTTGCCCATCGGCTTCGATGAAGTGGTGGTCGCGGCCAGTACCCGGCATCCGCTCGCCAGTGGGCCGATGTCCATCGAGCAGCTGTGCGACTACCGCTGGGTGTTGTCGGCGCGTTCGGTGGCCACCCGGCAATGGCTGGACGCAGTGTTCGCTGCCCATGGCCTGCCTGCGCCACAGGTGGCGATTGCCACGAGTTCGATTGCCGCCGTGCCCAACCTGATCGTCGAAACCGGCCTGTTGACTTTTATCTCCCGGCAAAGCCTGAAGGCCGGCAGGTTGGATAACGGGTTGGTGGAATTGCCCAATCCCGCCACCACCATGTCCCGCCGCTTTGGCGTGGTGCATCGCGCCGGGGCCTTTCTTTCCCCTGCCACGCGGCGCTTCATCGAGATCCTGCGGGAAGAAAACAGCGACGGCTGAATCTTTCCTCCCAGGAATCAATGCTTGAATTTTCACCAATAGATAGCAACGGTTGTGACAGTGATACTCACGGCATGCCCGACGCACGGGCGAAAAAAACAATAAGCCGGAGATATCACGCTTATGCCACATACCATTCTGGTCACCGCGCCCAAACTGGCGCAGGCCGGCCTCGACCTGCTCAATGCCCAAGGCTGTCGCGTGTTGTTCGTGCCTGCCGGGCAGGGCGCCGCCGACATTGAACAGCTGATGCTCAGCGAACCGGTGGACGCGGTCATTTCCCGCACCCTGGACCTCACGGAGCGCGCCATCGCCGGTTGCCCGACCCTCAAGGTGATTTCCAAGCATGGCGTGGGCGTCAGCAACATTGCCGTCGATGCGGCCACCGCCCGGGGCATTCCGGTGTACGTGACGCCGGGGGCCAACGCACAGTCGGTGACTGAAATGACCCTGGCGCTGATGTTCGCCGCCGCACGGCGGGTCAACTGGATGGACCGCGAGTTGCGCGACGGTCGCTGGTCCCGGGCGCAGGACGGCCTGCAACTGAGTGGCCGCACGCTGGGCCTGGTGGGGTTCGGCCAGGTGGCTCGCCGGGTCGCGCGCGCCTGTCAGGCAATCGGAATGTCGGTGGTGGTGTACGACCCGCTGCTGCCTGACAGCGCCGATCTCGACGGAGCCGAGCGAGTGAGCTCGTTGCAGGAGCTGCTGCCGCTGAGCCACGTACTCAGCCTGCATGTGCCGCTGACCTCTCAGACCCGCGGCTTCATCGGCGCGCCGCAGTTGGCGCTGCTGCCCAGGGACGCGTTGCTCATCAACACCGCCCGTGGCGAGGTGATAGACGAACCCGCGCTGATCGCAGCCCTGAGTGAACGCCACTTGTACGCTGCCGGCCTGGACACCATGGCCGTCGAACCGCTGCCTGCCGACAGTCCCTTGCTGACCCTGGATAACGTGGTGCTCACCCCCCATGTCGGCGGTTCGACCCCGGCGGCACTGGCCGCAATGGCCCAGGGAGCGGCGCAGAACGTCCTCGGTTACCTCAACGGCACGCCTGTCGCACCCTCGGCCTGCATCAATCCCGCCGTGTTGAATGCCAACACCGTCAATCACTGATCCGGAGCGCCTCATGACTTCCACTTCTCAACAACAATGGCCGGCCGGTTATCGCATCAACCCTCGGGTCGAAAGCCTGAGCGCCGAGCTGATCGAGGCCTTTCGCGCCATCCCGGTGGCCGTCGCCGGTGACTGCATGGGCCGTTGCATCGGCGCCCGTGGGCTGAAGGTCTATCACGGCGACCTGTCACTGAAGCTCTGCGGCCCGGCGTTCACGCTGCGGGTTCGTCCCGGCGACAACCTGATGGTGCACAAGGCGCTGATGATGGTGCAGCCAGGCGACGTGCTGGTGATCGACGGTGGCGGCGACGTCAGCCAGGCGGTCATTGGTGGACTGGTGCGCACCACGGCGCTGCGGGTCAAGCTGGGCGGTATCGTCATCGACGGCGCCGTGCGGGATCTGGAAGAGCTGGCCGAGGGCGTGATTCCGGTATTCGCCGCCGGTCACACCCACCGCGGCCCGAGCAAGGACGGCCCGGGTGAGATCAACGTGCCGATTGCCTGCGCCGGCCTGTGCGTGCTGCCGGGCGACCTTGTGCTGGGTGACGCCGACGGGGTGATTTCGATCCCGGCCCAGGATGCCGCCGCACTGCTGCCCAAGACCCTTGCGCACCTGGATCGCGAAGCGGCCATCCGCGAGACCAATCGCCTGGGCACTGCCAACCCCGAGCGTTTCGATTCCCTGTTGCGGGAGAAAGGCTTGCCGGTCTGATTCGACCCGACGCTGCGGGCGCCTGATCTTGCCGGTCGGGCGTCATCGACCTGTACAACTATAAGAAACAGGAAACGACCATGCTGATGATCCTCAGCTCCCTGATGTTGCTGTCTTTCATTTATTTCTTGATGAGCAAGCGCCTGTCGGCGTTGACTGCTCTGATCCTGATTCCCACGGTATTCGCGGTCATTGGCGGCTTTCACGCTGAGCTTGGCAAGTACGTGATCGATGGCCTGAAGATGGTCGCGCCCAACGGCGTGCTGATGATCTTCGCCATGCTGTACTTCCTGACCATGACCGAGGCCGGGATGTTCGATCCGCTGGTGGCGCGGATCGTCGGCGCGGTGAAGGGCGATCCGGTGAAGATTTTCATCGGCACCGTGTTGCTGGCGTTCGTGGTCGCGCTGGATGGCGACGGGGCGACTATCTATATGATCGTGCTGTCGGCGTTCCTGCCCATCTACAAGCGCCTGGGTTTGTCGCTGCCCATGGTCTGCTGCCTGTTGTTGCAGGTTTCGGGGCTGGGCAACATGGTGCCCTGGGGCGGCCCGACGGCGCGCGCCGCCACCGCGATGCATGTGGATGTGGGCGAGATGTTCGTGCCGATGCTGCCTGCGATGCTGGCGTGCGTGGCCTGGACCTTCGTGCTGGCCTGGCTGTTTGGCCGCCGCGAGCGTGCGCGGCTGGGCGGCGCCATCGACGTCAATGGCGACTTCTCGGAGCTGGGGGATCATCGCGGGGGCGGCTGGCGCTTCTACTTCAACTGGGCGTTGACTGGCCTGTTGATCCTCGGTTTGTGTCTTGAGCTGTTTCCGCTCAGCTACCTGTTCATGATCGCCGCGTGCCTGGCGCTGGTGGTGAATTTCCCGGGCCTCAAGGAGCAGCAGGAACAACTGGCCCTGCATGCGCCGCCGATTCTGGCCGTGTCGAGCCTGATCTTTGCGGCGGGTGTGTTCACGGGCGTGCTCAGCGGAACCGGCATGGCCAATGCCCTGGCGACGGGCTTGCTCAGGGTCATTCCTGACAGTTTCGGACCGTTCATGGCATTGATTACCGCTCTGTTGAGCATCCCGGTCACCTGGTTAGTCTCCAATGATGTGTTTTATTTCGGTATCCTTCCGATCCTTGCCGAAACTGCCCAGCATCATGGGATCACCGCCATTGAAATGGCCCGTGCTTCGTTGGTCGGGCAGCCGGTACACATTCTCAGCCCGTTGGTGGCGTCGACCTACCTGGTGGTGAGCATGCTCAAGCTCGACTATGCCGAGAATCAGCGCTTCACCCTCAAGTGGTCGGTCATCAACAGCCTGATCCTGCTGTTGGTATCCCTTGCCACCGGCATTTTTCCATTGTTCGTTCGATAAGGTTTGTACATGTCCTGGTTCACCGACCCCGCCATCTGGACCGCACTGGCCCAGATCATCGCCATCGACCTGCTGTTGGGCGGCGACAACGCCGTGGTCATCGCCATGGCCTGCCGCAAGCTGCCGCGCAATCTGCAGGGCAAGGCCATTTATGGCGGCATGCTCGGGGCCATCGTGTTGCGGGTGGTGATGCTGTTCTTCGCCATGCAGTTGCTTGCGTTGCCGTACCTGAAGCTGGTGGGCGCGGTGCTGCTGTTGTGGGTCGGGATCAAGCTGGTGGCCCATCAGGACGATGGCGATGAGGAAATCGACGGCGGCACGCGGTTGTGGACGGCGATCAAGACCATCATCGTCGCTGACGTGGTGATGTCCCTGGACAACGTGCTGGCCGTGGCGGCGGCGGGGGACGGCAATATCTATCTGGTGGCGGCGGGGGTGCTGATCAGCATTCCGGTGATCGTGCTGGGCAGCCGTCTGGTGCTGGCGGCGATGGAGCGTTTTCCGATTGTCGTGCAACTGGGTGGAGCGCTGATCGGCTGGATCGCCGGTGGCATGGTCCCGGGTGATCGTGCGCTGGATGCCTGGCTCGTCGATGCCGGCTGGGTGCACTACCTGGCAAGTGCCATCGGTGCCGCGCTGGTGCTGGCAGTCGGAGCCTGGATGCGCCACCGCAGCGCGGCCCAGGCCGAACCACAGAAGATCAATCCGTAAACCCACGCAGTCCCGTAGCAGTCCGGCTTACCGGCGACGGCGATCTTGAAGCCGCCCCCGCCGGCAAGCCGTGCTGCTACGGGGTTTGTGTGAATCTCAATCCCAGTCCCACCCCGATCCGTAGCAGCCGGGCTTGCCCGCGGGTCGACCTTGAGGCCGCCACGCCGGCAAGCCGTGCTGCTACGGGGTTTTGTGTGAAGCCCAACTCTAAGTCCACCCCAATCTCGTAGCAGTCCGGCTTGCCGGCGACGGCGATCTTGACGCCGCCCCCGCCGGCAAGCCGTGCTGCTACGGGGTTTGTGTGAATCTCAATCCCAGTCCCACCCCGATCCGTAGCAGCCGGGCTTGCCCGCGGGTCGGTCTTGAGGCCGCCACGCCGGCAAGCCGGACTGCTACAGGATTGAGTGTGTGATATGCGCACTAATGGTTATAACGATAGATCGTTTCGGTCTACGTTTTTCATAAGAAAACTGGCTATCCTGCGCGCCAGCTTTTTCTCGCATGTGCGCATCGGTCAGGCAGAACAATGGATTTTGGCAATATTGGTTTCGTCGTCGCAGGCCTGGTGGTCGGCTTCATCGTAGGCATGACTGGCGTCGGTGGTGGATCGCTCATGACGCCGATCCTGTTGTGGTTCGGCATCAACCCGGCAACGGCCGTGGGCACTGACCTGCTGTACGCCGCCATCACCAAGAGCGGCGGGGTGCTGGTTCACAAGAAGAACGACAACATCGACTGGCGCATCACCGGCTGGCTGACACTGGGCAGCGTGCCCGCCGCCGGACTGACCTTGCTGTTTCTGCACAGCCTGTATGCCGCCCCCGAGTCGATGAACAGCGTCATCAAACAGGCGCTGGGCTTTGTGCTGTTGCTGACTGCCCTCGCGATCTTCTTCAAGAAGCGCCTGCTGGCATTCGCCCATCGCCATGCCGGTGACCGCTATCGCTTGAGCGACCGCAGTCTGAACATCCTGACCGTGCTCACCGGGGTGCTGCTGGGTGTGATGGTGGCGCTGACGTCCATCGGCGCGGGGGCACTGGGCACCGTGGCGTTGTTCCTGCTGTATCCATTCCTGGACACCCGTCGTCTGGTGGGCACCGAGATCGCCCATGCCGTGCCACTGACGCTGGTGGCAGGCCTCGGCCACGCCAGCATGGGCAACATGGACTGGTCAATGCTGGGCTTCCTGCTGATGGGCTCGCTGCCGGGGATCTACATGGGCAGCCACCTGACCGGGCGCATCCCCGATGGCGTGCTGCGGCCTTGCCTGGCCGTGATGCTGGTCGCCATCGGTTACAAGCTGGCGTTCTGACCCGGTTTCAAGCACACAGCAAAACGCCGCTGATCCCCCGTCGTGGAGGGGATCAGCGGCGTTTTTCATTGCTTAGCAGAGCTTGTCGATGACCCGTACGCCCGACGCCTCGCGTACCTGGCCCCACTCACTGCTCAGGGTGTCGAGCACCCGGCCCAGGAACTGTTTGTCGGCGGCGGCCTTCTTGCCGACATAGCCCTGGCCCTTGCGGTACATCTTCAGCCGCGCACGCATGTGCGGATGCTGGTCGTCGAACTCCTGCTCCTCGGTGCAGGCACCCAGGCCTTCCATGTGCACGTTGCCTTCCTTGCAGACCCAGAGAATGTGGCTATCGAGGGAGTCCTTCTGTGCAGCGAACAGTCGAGCCAATTGGTCAATGGTAGGTTGATTGTTCAAGTTCATGATTGGATACCCCTTTTTGCCCACTGATTAATCTATCTGGTTAGTTCACACGTTATGGCGAATCGTCCATCGGTTCGCAGTCCTTCTGTTGCTGACATTAAAGGTCCGTCGATACACAGAGCCGGTGCCGGGCGGCGCGGATGTAGTGTCGATGAGAGGCTGCTACGAGCGGGGGCGAAACGAGGAGAGTGAGAAACAGCGGACGTCCAGAGACACTGGCGACGATGCGTGGTCGACCACAAGTGTCATGAGGATGTTTCGCCAGCGCTCGGCCCAGTCGAGTCGATCCTGCCGGTTCAGCTTCATCAATCTGCCTTGTGGGCAGCACACATCCAGAGGTTGTTCGACGGCTATGTCGAACGGGCCCGGAATACTTTTGCCAGCTCTCCCGATCGGGGAGACGGCTTCACTATGCCGGTGGGAAAAACCTTCGTCAACCATTTTGTAGTGATTTTTTTCATGAACTACATATTTTGTAGTTTTGATACCGAAAGTCCTTTCGTGACTACAAAGTCAGTGAACACGGGCCTTTGCGGGAGGCAGGCGCTCTGCCATGGGCTTTGACCTGGCTCAGGGAGCGGGTTGGCCGTGCTGCACCAAAAGGGTCAGGGGGATTGGCGGCGATGTCGAAAATCGTGCGCTGGGAAGGGTTTTGAGCGCCTGAATGGAGGGGTTTGGTGATGGCACTCTGCTTGCAGTCTTTGGGGAACATTGCGAAGGAGTTGCCAGATGTTTTCACTGCGCGCCAATAAATACCGGGTCCAAGACGATGACCTGCTCAACCTGCTGTTCGACCGCCTGGACCTGACCGTGCAATTGTCCGGGCCGTCGCCGCTCAACAGGCGCTTGAACGGCTTTACCCAGACCTTGCACCAGCGCCTGGGTGAGAGCCTGGCCGCCAGCGTGGACATTGCTGCCCATGCGCCCGAGCTTGCGCGGATCGCCCGTGCCACTGAACAGAGTGGGCAGACCCTGGCCCAGGCGTCGGAGCTGATTGCCAGCGCCAGCGAGCAGGTCAGCACGTCACTGGACAGCGAACTGGTGCCCGGCGCGGCAGAGGTTGCCAAGCTTTCCAGTGAAGTCGCATCGACTCTGCGCCAGTGCCAGCAGACCGGCGAGCAGGTGCTCGACCAGGTCAATGCCATCGGTGCCAGCGAAGAGACCCTCGATAAGGTGATCGGGCAGTTGTTCGGGCAACTGGAGGAGGTGAGCCAAGTGCTGGGCGTGATTGCCAGCATTTCGCAGCAGACCAACCTGCTGGCCCTCAACGCGGCTATCGAAGCGGCGCGCGCAGGGGAGCACGGGCGCGGCTTTGCGGTGGTCGCCGATGAGGTTCGGCGCCTGGCCGGGCACACCACTGAGTCCACTGGGCGGGTCAGCCAGATCATCGAGCGCTTTCGCGCCGACATGGATCAATTGGGCGCGGCCGGCAAAGTGATGCACGCGGCGGTGGCCGATGGCCGGGCGGGCATGACCCGCATGGGGGAGGACCTGTTGGGGACGCAGGCGGCCATGGATCAGCTCGATCAGCGAGTCGGGCATATCGCATCCGGCACCGAACATATCGGGATCGCCGTGCATGCGATCAACCGTGACGTGCAGAACATCGCCGGGGTCGCCGCGCAGTTGCTGGGCAACGCCGGGCAGGTATTGACTCACAGTGATGCGGTGCGTGTCAGCGGGGATCGCTTGCTGGACGGGCTGGGCGGTTTCGGCCTGCAGATGCACAAGGCCATTCAGGGCAGTGTCGAACGGCTGGCCAGCGAGGCGGCGTTGCATGGGGATCTACAGGGCGCCGAACGCTTCATGCGCGACACGCTGCAACGGGATCAGCGCTTCGAGCTGTTCTACATGGTTGACCGCAACGGGGTGCAGATCAGCGAAAACATCGGGTTGGAGGGCAATGGCAAGGGGCTTAGTTGCAGGGGTCGCAACTGGTCCCAGCGGCCATGGTTTCGCGCCGTGGCCGAACAGTCCGCCAGCCACATCACGCCGGTGTATCGATCATCGGCTACGGATGATTTCTGCATCACCGTCTCGGTACCGATCTTTGCCGGCAATGGGCAGTTGAGCCGGGTGCTGGCGGCGGATGTGCGGTTGTCGGCGTTGATGTGAGAATCACCCGAGCGACGGAATACCCAAACGACGACATACATGGGATTTGCCTGTGGGAGCGGGCAAGCCCGCTCCCACAGAAATCGATGTGCAAAAAAGTATCGGACTCTGGCTTAGCCCTGATCTTCCTTCTGCAACTCGAACAACAGCAACGAGCGCGGTGACACGGTGTACTCGGAGTTGAAGGCAAAGTGGTCCTTGCCGCGGATGTCGGGCTGGTCGGTGTCGATCAGGCTGACCCAGTCGGTGCCTTCGGGCACTTGCGGCAGGGTGAAGTTGACGCCTTCGTGGTGGGAGTTGACGATCAGCAACAGGGTCGCCTCCGAGCCGCGACGACGAATCCCGGTCTCCTGGGCGCGGCCGTCCATGAGCATGCCCAGGCAGCGTCCGTTGGCGTCATGCCACTGCTCGATGGTCATCTCCTCGCCGCTCGGGGACAGCCACGTCACGTCCTTGACCCCCAGCTCCTCGTTGTAGTCGCCGACCAGGAAGCGTCCGCGACGCAGGATCGGATAGGTCTTGCGCAGCTTGATCAGGCGCTGCACGAAGCGATGCAGCGCGGTGCCGTCTTCGTCCCATTCCCAGTTGACCCAGCCAATTTCACTGTCCTGGCAATAGGCGTTGTTGTTGCCGTGCTGGGTGCGGGCGAACTCGTCACCGGCCACGATCATCGGCGTGCCCTGGGAGAACAGCAAGGTGGCGAAGAAGTTGCGCATCTGGCGCAGGCGCAGCGCGTTGATCTCGGGGTCTTCGGTCGGCCCCTCGACGCCATGGTTCCAGGAGCGGTTGTCGTTGCTGCCGTCCTGGTTGTTCTCGTCGTTGTCTTCGTTGTGCTTGTCGTTGTAGGACACCAGATCGTGCAGCGTGAAGCCGTCGTGCGCGGTGACGAAATTGACCGACGCATAGGACCTGCGTCCACGCTGGTTGAACATGTTGCCCGAAGCGGTCAGGCGGCTGGCGAGGTCGGCCAGTTGCCCTTCATCGCCTTTCCAGAAGGCGCGCACGGTGTCGCGAAACTTGTCGTTCCACTCTGCCCAGCCCGGTGCGAAATGCCCCACCTGATAACCGCCGGGGCCGCAGTCCCAGGGCTCGGCAATCAGTTTGACCTGGCGCAGGACCGGGTCCTGGCGGCAGGCGACAAGGAAACTGTGACGCTCGTCGAAGCCATCGTGGTAGCGGCCGAGGATGGTCGCCAGGTCGAAGCGGAAACCGTCGACATGCATCTCGGTGGCCCAATAGCGCAGCGAGTCGGTGACCATCTGCAGCACGCAGGGATGGCTCAGGTCCAGGGTGTTGCCGGTGCCTGAATCGTTGATGTAGAAGCGTTTGTCGTCCGGCATCAGGCGGTAGTAGGAGGCGTTATCGATGCCGCGCATGGACAGGGTCGGGCCACGCTCGTTGCCTTCGGCGGTGTGGTTGTAGACCACGTCCAGAATCACCTCAAGCCCCGCATGGTGCATGTGCGCGACCATTTCCTTGAATTCGGCGATCTTGCCATGGGCGAGGAAACGCGGGTCCGGGGCGAAGAAGGCGATGGTGTTGTAGCCCCAGTAGTTGGTCATGCCTTTCTGCAGCAGGTGCTGGTCGTTGACGAAGGCGTGGATCGGCAACAGCTCGATCGAGGTCACGCCCAGGCCCTTGATGTGCTGGATCACGTCATCGACCATCAGGCCCGAGAACGTACCCTTGAGCTCATCCGGCACAGACGGGTGACGCATGGTGAAACCGCGGGTGTGGGTCTCGTAGAAAATGGTTTTTTCCCACGGCACGTTGACCCGTTGATCGCGACCCCAGGTGTAGGCCGGGTCGATGACCTTGCACTTGGGCACGAACGGCGCGCTGTCGCGCTCATCGAAGCTCAAGTCGTCATCGGGGTGGCCAATGGTGTAGCCGAACAGCGCTTCGGACCATTTCAACTGGCCGACCAGTTGCTTGGCATAGGGGTCGATCAGCAGCTTGTTGTGGTTGAAGCGATGGCCGTTCTTCGGATCGTACGGGCCGTAGACGCGATACCCGTAGACCAGCCCCGGATGGGCGTCCGGCAGGTAGCCGTGGAAGATCTCGTCGGTGTATTCCGGGAGTTCGATACGCTCCAGTTCCGTCTCGCCGGTGGAGTCGAACAGGCACAGTTCTACCTTGGTGGCGTTGGCCGAGAAGATCGCGAAGTTGACCCCCAGGCCGTCCCAGTTGGCGCCGAGGGGGAAGGGCAGGCCTTCACGGATGCGGGTTGCGTTGGCCTGCGGGCTGTCAGCCTTTGGGGTGTCATTCTGGGGGGCGGTGTTTTTCTCTTGCTTGCTCATGGTGATTCCTGAAATTCGAATGATTTCCTGAAGGCGAACAAAACCTTTGTCGCAGGAGGGCTGCGCCAATGATCAAAAACAGGCAGGTGAATACCGCAGGGGGTTGTGATCGTTTTCAGGCGATCCCTGCGGCAGGGGTTTTGTCAGACGATGCTCGTTCGTCTGTTGCGCAGGCTCACGGCGCCGGAGGCTTGGCCGCCGGGGCCTTTTTCGCGGCCGGCTTGGCGGCAGGTTTTGCCGCAGGTTTGGCTGGCGCTGGCTTGTCTGCCCCGCTGGCGGCTACCTTGGGTTTGGCTGGCGCCTTGGCAGCAGGTTTGTCAGCAGCCTTGGCCGCAGGTTTCGCTGCAGGCTTTGCGGCAGGTTTCGCCGCTGCAGCCTTGGGCTCGGCCTTGGGTTTTGCAGCGCCCTTGGCAGCAGGTGCCTTCTTCGGCGCCTTGGCTTCGGCTTCCGCCAGTTTGCGAGCCATCTCCCAATGACGTGCATCCTGACCGTGAGGCTTGCCCTCGGTTTCCCAGATTTGGTGGGCCAGCTCGCTGATACGTTTCTCGTCGGCACTCATCTCGACACTCCCAGGTATTACAAGGTTTGTATTAGCAGATTTACGGAAAATTCCTTGAGCGCTGCGCTGAGCGACATTTCCTTGTTGGTTGTGACTGTAGCCTGCGAGAAAAGTCCCTTCCAATTTGGATCTGAATCAGCGAACGGCAGGATGATTCGTGTATCGCCCCAATTTGCCGCGTTGATGAATGGAGTTTGCGCGGTGCCCAATAGTTCAGCCGGCAAACGTGGAACCACAACGATTGCCCGGATACCCTCCGATTCCCGGGCGAACGCCATGATGTGCGTGGCCTGCTCGCCGACCACTTCAAGCGGTGTGTAGCGGCCCTCGGCAAACAGCGCAGGGTGTTGTTTGCGCAGCATGAGCACCTGCGCGATCAACGCCTGCTTGATGCGTCCGTCCTGCCAGTGCGCCAGGAGTCCGGCCGGTGTTGCAGCCTGGCTCAATGCGCGCTCGCGAGCGGGGTAATCCACTGGGCGACGGTTGTCCGGATCGACCAGGCTGAAATCCCAGAACTCGGTGCCCTGATACAGATCAGGCACGCCGGGCACGGTCATGCGCAGCAAGGTTTGCGCCAGACTGTTCAAGGCGCCGGCGGGCGCGATGCGGTTGGCCGTCGCGCCGATGGACTGACGCAGCGCCAGCGCATCGGGGCTGAGCAATAACTGCTGCAGAAACTCGCGGCAGGCGCTTTCATAAGCCTCGTTCGGTGCGCTCCAGCTGCTTTGCAGCTTGGCTTCGCGCAGGGCCTTTTCCTGCCAGCGGGTCAGGCGTTCGGCATAGGCCTGGAAGGCTTCGTCGCCGGCAAGGTCCAGCGGCCAACTGCCGAGGATCGCCTGGTACAGCATCAGTTCGTCGCCCGGGCTGATCGCCGTATCACCGGCCTTGAGCGGCGCCGACAACGCGAGCCAGCGCTCGACCTGTTCGGCGTACCAGCCGGCGTTCTCGCTGAGCACGGCAAGGCGGGTGCGGGTGTCTTCGCCGCGCTTGTGATCGTGGGTGGCGGTGGTCAGCAGGTTGTCCGGGAAGGTCGCACCACGCTGGATGCACACCTGGTGAAAGTCCTCTACCGGCGCACTGAAATGTTGCGGGTGGAAGCCCACATCGTTGCGCGACAACAGCACGGCCGAGCGGTAGAAAGAGGTGTCTTCCACCGACTTGGCCGCCACCGGTGAGGTCAGTTGCTGGAAACGGTTGCCGGCCTTGCGGCGCATCTCGCGCAAAGGACCGGTGGGGTAGTCGCGCAGGCTTTCGCCGCCGAGCCAGCGTTGCAGGTAGTCGAGCACCGGCCAGTCGCCTTCGCTGAGCATGTCCCGGGCGCCGGCCATGGCCTGGTCGAAGAAGCGCTGGTCCTCGGCCGAGCGGCCGCAAGCGTTGATGTAAGTGCGATAGACCGGGAAGTTGCCCACCAGCGCCAGCAGCGAGCGACGGATCGCACCGAGGGTCAGGTCGCGGCTCATTACATCGCTGCGGGCCACTTGCAGCAGGGCCTGGGCCAGGTTTTCGAAGTCACCGGCCAGGGTGCCGTGGAGCACCAGGTCGCGGGCTTCGAGCACTTCCAGGTTGAAGTCGGCGGTGCGACCGCTGATCCGGCTCCACAGCTCGCCGAGGATTTCCTCGCCCCTGGGGTCGTGTTGCAGCAGCGACACCTGGTTCATGAACTCGTAGCCGGTGGTGCCGTCCACGTTCCAGTCGCTGCGCAGTTGCTCGTCGGGGCCGAGGATTTTCTCGACGAAGATCGGCAGGTGCGCAAGTTCAGTGCCCGCCGGACGCCGCGAGAGCAGGCTGTCGACGCGACGGCGCAACTTGCGGCAATAACCCCGAGGGTCGGCCAGGCCGTCGATGTGATCGATGCGCAGGCCGTCTACAAGGCCTTCGGCGATCAACTGGAAAATCTTCGCGTGGGTGGCTTCGAACACCTGGGAGCGCTCGACCTTGAGGCCGCCCAGCTCGTTGATGTCGAAGAAGCGCCGCCAGTTGATGTCGTCGCCTGCGGTGCGCCAGCTGGCCAGGCGATAGTCCTGTTGCTCAAGCAGGCGGTGCAGGCGTTTGAAGCCATCAGGCTGGCGTGAATCGAACTGCTCAAGCCCGGTCTCGATGGCCTCGATCAGCGCGGGGTTGGCCTTGAGCAAGTCGGCCAGTTCGTCCTTGAGCTGCTGGGCCTGTTCATAGGCCTGCGGATGGTTGTCCAGCCGGGCGAAGGCCTGGGTCAGGGCCTCGAGCTCGGGGCGCCGCGCGGCGTTGAGCAGCGGGGCGTAGGTGCCGGGGTTGATCGGGAAGTGGTGCTGATAATGCTCGACCCGGAAACTGCCATGCTCGGCATCGAAGCGCAGCGGCACTTCGCCGTTCTGCAAGACGGTGCCGTAGTCGGTGCTCAGGAAGGGTTGCAGCAACTGGCCCTTGAGCAGCGGGTCGGGGGAATTCCACTGGATGTCGAAGAACTTCGCGTAGGGGCTGCGCTGGCCCCATTCGAGCAGGTCGAGCCACCACGGATTGTCCGCTCCGCCGACGGCCATGTGGTTGGAAACGATGTCCAGAATCAGCCCCATCCCGTGCTCGCGCAGCGTCGCCACCAGCCGGCGCAGGGCAGGTTCGCCACCCAGCTCCGGGTTGATGATGCGCGGATCGACCACGTCATAGCCGTGCATGGACCCGGCGCGGGCCTTTAGCAGCGGCGAGGCATAGAGATGACTGATGCCCAGGCTTGCGAAGTAGGGCACCTGTTTCGCGGCATCGTCCAGGGTGAAGTCTTTATGAAATTGCAGGCGCTGGGTCGCCCGCAGCGGGCTCAAGACGGGATTGACCGGCGGGTTCATTGGTCACGCTCCGCTGCCTGTTGCCGCGCAGCGGCGAGGATTTCCAGACGCCGTGCGGCGTTGGCGTTGTCCAGCAACCCGGCACTGTCGCCGGGCAGGCGCCTGCGCCAGTTGGGGTGGCTGTCGATGGTGCCGGGCAGGTTGGCCTGCTGTTCGATGCCCATGGCGTCTTCGATGGGCAGCAGCACCAAGGGCGCACGGGTGTGGCCCAGATAGCGCACGCTGCCGTCGATCATGTCGCTGTCGTTGCTGTCGTGCATGCCGTAGTTCAGGCGCAACGCAGCGCGCAGGCCTTCACGTTCGCGTTCGCGGGCTTCGCGCCATTGGCGTTCGGTGTCGTCGTCGATGTGGCCCAGGGTCTTGTTCCAGTCGATGTCCAGCTCGCTGAGCCAGCCGGTAAGGGTGGGCAAATCGTGGGTGCTGGTGGTCGCCAGGGCATCGTCGGACCATTTGATGATCGGCTTGAAATGGGCGTTGTCCTGCTCGAACAACAGCACACGCATGCCCAGGATGGCCCGGGCCGAAAGCTTGTCGTGCAGGCCCTCGGGCACCGTGCCCAGGTCCTCGCCGAGGACCACCGCCTTGTGTCGCCAGGATTCCAGGCACAACAGGCGCAGCATGTCGTCCAGCGGGTAATTGAGGTACGCGCCCTCGCTTGGCGGTGAGCCCAGCGGCACCACCCACAGGCGTTGCAGGCCCATCACGTGGTCGATGCGCAGGCCGCCGGCGTGGGCGAAGTTGGCCCGCAGCATTTCGATGAAGGCGCGAAAGCCATTGCGCTTGAGGCCCGTGGGCGAGAACGCCGAGATCCCCCAGCTTTGCCCCGAGCGGTTGAGAATGTCGGGCGGCGCGCCTACGGTCAGTGCCGAGAGCAGTTCATCCTGGCGGCTCCAGGCCTGGCTCCCGGCCCCGTCGGCACCCACGGCAAGGTCGCCGATCAAGCCGACGCTCATGCCGCTGCCGCGCGCGGCGGTCTGCGCCCGCTCCAAGCCTCGGGCGATCAGCCACTGGGCGAAGGCGTGGAAACCGATCTGCTCGGCGTGGCTGGCGGCAAACTCGTCGATGGCCTGGCTGCGCGGGTTCTTGAACTGTTCGGGCCACTCGTGCCAGTTGCCGCTGATGCCGAGTGTTTCACACTGGTCACGCAGGGCCTCGAAGCGGCAGTGGTTTTCCAGTGCCTCGCCACCGGCGTGACGGAAGCTCTTGAAGTCTTCGTGCAGCGGATTGCCACTGGCGATGAACGAGGCGTACAACGCACGGAAAATCTTCCATTTGGCCGCCGCAGCGGCGGGCCAATCGATCAGGGATTGTTCTTCCAGACGCTTGAGTTCTTCACCCAGGCCCGTTTCGTCGATGGCGGTGCGCAGGGCCCGCTCGCCGAGAATTGCACCGGGGGCCGCGTACAGCGCATTGAGGAACAACCGGCTCGATGGCGAGTAGGGACTGAAGCGCTCGGTGTCGCTGGCGAACATCGCGTGCACAGGGCTGATGGCGATCGCCGCGGCACCGCGCTCCCCGGCTGCCCGGGCAAAGGTTTCCAGCGCCTGGGTGTCGCCGAAGCCGCCGTCGCCACTCCTGCGCAGATAATAGAGTTGCAGGGTCAGACCCCAGGCACGGGGCACGCTGGTATCGGTGGCCATGGCCAGGCTGTAGGCGGTCCTGGGCGCCACGGCGATGGTCAGGTGCTGGCCGTCGATGGCCAGTTGCTGATAACCGACGGTGGCCAGCGCGGGCAGCTCGGCATTAGCGGTGAGGTTGGCCTCCAGGCGCGAGCCGTCTTCGAGTTCGAGCACGAATGGGGTGTTCGGCTTGAACCATGCCGAGAGGTCGAGGTTGCTGCCGTGATCCACCGTCAGCAGCGGTGGCGGGGTGGTCGATTGGCTCTCGTGCCGCAGGCGCTCAAGGCTGGCAGCGATCTGTGAGTCGTCTGTGGCGGGGTGGCCGAGACTTTCGAGTACCTTGCGCAGCACGTCGGGGCTGACCCGCTGCGGTCGTGCGTTGGCGTCTTTCCAGTCGACCGACAATCCCGCCTCGGTCGCCAGCATTTCCAGTTGCTCATTGCTCATCCGTATCCTCCGCAACGTCACTCGATATCAGGCTGACAATGGCCGTGTAGGGATTGAGGCTGCCCCGGCGTGAAAGTTCTGCCGATTGTGGATGGGATTCATGAAGAACATGCTGCACGCCATGGCTGTCGACCTGCACGCTGTGTTCGCTGAGGTTCAGATCAATGCGCAGCACCTGGCCGTCGCCCATCTCCCAGCGTGCACTGACCGCCTTGTCGGCCAGCACCTGGGCACCCAGCGCCCTGGCGCCGGCCAGACGCGGCACGATGTGCGCGTGGCGGACCGCGAGCAGTTCGCGGTACAGCGCCTGCCAGTTGCGATGATCCTGCCCCAGGTCGGTTTCCAGCAGCAGTGCGTCGGCGGCCGGGCGCGAGGAGCGGAAAGTCTGCAAGGCGTTGGGGTCGGGGATGCGTTCACGTCGAGCAGGATCCGCGAAGGCGGCAAAGTCGGCGAACTCTCCGCGCCGCCCTTCGCGCACGGCATCGGCCAGTTCATCGTGGAAGTCGGTGAAGAACAGGAACGGCTCGCTGGCCCCCCATTCATCGCCCATGAACATCAGCGGAATCATCGGCGACAACAACAGCAAGGCCGTGGCCGCGCGCAGTGCAGGGGCCGGGCAGAGTTGAATCAGGCGCTCGCCCAGGGCGCGGTTGCCGATCTGGTCGTGGTTCTGCAGGAACAGCACGAACGCGGTCGGCGGCAGATGGGCGCTGGGTTCACCACGGGCGTGACCATGGCGGGTGGTTTCGCCCTGATAGACGAACCCCTCGCCCAACAGCCGCGCCAGCTTGTGGGTAGGCTGCTCGGCGAAGTCGGTGTAGTAGGCGTCGGTTTCGCCGGTCAGCAGAACGTGCAGGGTGTTGTGGCCGTCGTCGTTCCATTGCGCGTCGTAACCCTTGGTGATGTGGCTGGCCTGGTTGAATTCGTTTTCCAGGGTCAGCCACACATGCCGGGAGGGCGGAACTGCCTGACGAATCCGCTGGGCCATTTCCTGCAGGAAGGTCGGATCTTCGATGGCGTGCACGGCATCGAAACGCAGGCCGTCGAAGCGGTAGTCGAGCAACCACATCAGGCTGTTGTCGATGAAAAAGTCGCGCACCTCGCGGCGGCGGAAATCGATGGCATCGCCCCAGGGCGTCTTCTTGTCGCTGCGAAAAAAGTGTTTGGCGTAGGCGTTCAGGTAATTGCCGTCCGGCCCGAAGTGGTTATAGACCACGTCCAGAATCACCATCAGGCCCAGGCCGTGGGCGGTGTCAATCAGATGCTTGAGCTGCTCGGGCGTGCCGTAGGAAGACTGTGGTGCGTAGGGCAGCACGCCGTCATAGCCCCAGTTACGCTCGCCGGGAAACTGCGCGATGGGCATGAGTTCGATGGCCGTGATGCCGGTATCCACCAGCCGTTGCAGGTGCTGCTCGACCCCCGCAAAGCCGCCGAGGGCGCCGACGTGCAGCTCGTAGATGACCGCCTCGTGCCAGGGGCGTCCGCTCCAGGCACTGTGCTGCCATTCGAAGGCGTTGTGATCGACGACCCGGCTGTAGCCATGCACCTCGCTGACCTGAGCCCGGGAAGCCGGGTCAGGTACCTTGAGGTTTTCATCGATGGTGTAGCGATAGCCTGTGCCTGCCGGGCATCGGGTATCAAGGACGAACCAGCCGTTTTCCTGCGGCAGGAGGGCCAGTGATGGCCCGTCCTCTAACTCCACGCTGACGTAGTAGGCATCCGGTGCCCAGAGGGCGAACCGGGTGTGTTCGGGATCCAGCAAGACGGCGCCGTGGCGCCAGCTCTCATCCGTGCGCGATGGCATCCGTTACCCCTTATCTGTGTTCGGTATGACTCAGTAATGCAGTGCAGCCCCCACGTTCTTCTTCAACAGCTCCTGATAAAGATCGGCATAGGGTTCAACGGCCTTGTGCCAGTCGAATGGTGCAGCCATGGCGCGGCAACGCATGGCGTTGAGCAAAGGCGGGTTCTCGAACACCTTGAAGGCGCGGGTCAGGGCTTCGGTGTAGCTTTCAACGGTAGATTCGTTGAACAGGAAGCCGGTGCAGCCGTCTTCGATGGTGTCCGCCAGACCGCCGGTGCAGCGGGCCACTGGCAATGAGCCGAAACGCTGGGCGTACATCTGGCTCAGGCCGCAAGGCTCGTAGCGCGATGGCATCAGCAGGAAATCGCTGCCGGCGAACATGCGCCGGGCGTCGGTTTCGTTGAAGCCGACACGCACGCTGATCTGACCGGGGAAGCGGGCGGCGAGGGCGCGCATGGCGTCTTCTTCGTCGGGTTCGCCACGGCCAATGATCGCGATCTGGCCGCCATTCTTGACGATGAACTCGGACACCCCGATGGTCAGGTCCAGACCCTTCTGGTACACGAGGCGCGAAACCACGGCGAATAGCGGGCCGGTGGAAGGCTCAAGCTCGAACAACTCACGGACGTGATCGGCGTTGATCTCCTTGCGGGTCCACTCGTTGGGCGCGAAGTTGCAGATCAAGTGATCATCGGTGGCCGCATCCCAGCTTTCATCGATGCCGTTGGGAATCCCGCTCAGTTGGCCGCGATTGGCCTTGCTCTGCAGGAAGCCTTCCAGGCCGCAGCCGAAATCCGGGGTGGTGATTTCCTTGGCATAGGTGGCGCTGACGGTGGTGATGTGGCTCGCATAGGCCATGCCGGCCTTGATGAACGACAGGCGACCGTAGAACTCCATGCCATCGGGACCCAGTGCCTGATCGGGAATCCCCAGCTCGCGGCTCGATGCGGTGCTGACGAAGCCCTGATAGGCCAGGTTGTGGATGGTGAAAATGCTCGGCGTACTCTGGCCGCGCCACTTCATGTAGGCAGGGGCCAGGCCCGCTGGCCAGTCGTGGGCGTGAACCAGCTCGGGGCACCACTGGGTTTTCACGGCGCCGGCGGCGAAGTCCGCAGCCGCCAGGCCCAGGCGGGCGAAACGGATGTGGTTGTCGGACCAGTCGCGGCCATGGTTGTCGCCGTAGGGCGTGCCTTCGCGTTCGTACAGTTCGGGGCAGATCAATACATAAATGACCAGGCCGTCTTTCATGTCCATCCGGCCGATCTTGCAGGGAGGCAGGGCCGCATGGCCGCCCAGCTCGCTGATGATATGAATCGGGTTTCCGCTATTGATGACCTGTGGGTAGCCGGGAATCAGCACGCGTACATCGTGCAGGTGGCGCATGGCGCGCGGCAGTGCAGCAGACACATCACCCAGACCGCCGGTTTTCACCAGATCGGCCATTTCCGAAGTGACGAACAGAACCTTTTTTCTGTTCACCATGGATATGCCTGGTTGTACAGGGGGCAGTTGCAGCAGAGGTGCGCTCGTCGTTGCGAAGACCGGCAGATGGGTCAGCTCGCTGGCCGGCTGATTAAAACTCTCTCCCTTCTGGGTTTTGACAGCGGCACTAATCATCGTTTTCTCCCATTCGATACGCAGTGTTGGTACAGCACTTGAGTTGTAATTGGCCATGTCCTATGGCCAGGCACACAAGACCTACGCAAGATCGATACCCATTTACCGACTGCATAGTGAAGGACAGGGTGAAAGCGGCCTCTGCTCGGGCTTCAACCAATAGCATAGGCGCTCTATTGTGCTGACCCGGGGGTTTTGCAGAAGTTTCGACTTTTTTTCAAGGATATGTCTGGGACGGGGCACGGCAGCTTTTTGTAGGAAAAATTTCATCTTGCTACACCATCTCCATGGCCGGGCCGTGCGCCGCCTTGGCGCAGGGTAAACGGGAAAAACGGGTGGACGACCGTTGATCGGATTGTTCGACAATCAAACCAATGGGGCCGACGGAGCATAGCGTTTAAAGATTGTTTTGCGACCACCCGGTCACGAAAATTCGACGAGATGCCATTTCTCGGTGCGTCATGGATCGATTCTTGTGCGTTCGGAGAAAAATCCTACTTTTGTACCGGTCCTTTTGCGTGCGTCCCACGGTAGAATCCCGGTCACGCGGCAACCGGCTCTCTGGCCCGTTGCCAGTCACCTTTTCCAGTTGTAGAGGAAGTCAATGCAAGCCCCTGAGGTGCTGGTCCTGCAAGCCAGCTATAGCAACCCGGTCCACGCCGAAGCCATCGGCTTTCTGCTCAATCAATATGCCGAAGACCCAATGGGCGGGGGCCACTCCCTGTCCATGGACACTCGCGAGCAACTGGCGATCGAGCTGGCCAAACGTCCCCATGCGTTCAGCGTGCTGGCCTTCATCGCGGGCGAGCCGGTGGGGCTGGTCAACTGTTTCGAGGGGTTCTCCACCTTCGCTTGCCGCCCGCTGGTCAACGTTCATGACGTGGTGGTGATCGCGTCTGCCCGTGGGCAGGGCATCAGCCAGAAGATGCTGGCCAAGGTCGAGGAAATCGCCCGTCAGCGCGGTTGCTGCAAGATCACCCTGGAAGTGCTCGAAGGCAACACGGCGGCCCGCGGCGCTTATGAGAAGCTGGGTTTCAGCGACTACCAGCTCGACCCGCAGATGGGCCGCGCGTTGTTCTGGCAGAAGGCGTTGTAAGCCACCAATCTGTTCGTAGCGGGACTGGACACCAATCCCCTGTGGGAGCTGGCTTGCCAGCGAAAGCGGCCGCCTTCGCGGGCAAGCCCGCTCCCACAGAAGCAGATCGAAGCACGACGCAGTCCCGTAGCAGCCGGGCTTGCCCGCGGGAGCGGTCCTGAACATTCCACTGTTGCCTGGGCAACACCTTTCAAAATATTTGTAACAGTTAAGTCCTGTAGGAATATTCCTTGCGCGAGGTAGGATCGCCTCCCGTATTCATTTCAGGACACCCATGTCTCTCTCACTGGAACCTCCCAGTTGCCGATTGTGCCCACTGACCGCAGATCGCTTTTTTCTTTCTCCTGGCGCTGATTCGCGCCTGATCACGATTATTCTTCCCCAGAACGACCTGCCTGCTGGCACGTCGGGCTTCGTCGTGCCTGTCCTCTCGCCACTGATAAGGATGCATTGATCCATGGAATGGCTTGCTGATCCCACGGCCTGGCTGGGCCTGTTGACGTTGATCGTGCTGGAACTGGTGCTGGGTATCGACAACCTGGTGTTCATCGCCATCCTCGCCGACAAGCTGCCGCCCGAGCAGCGCGACAAGGCGCGGGTGTTGGGCCTGTCCCTGGCGCTGATCATGCGCCTGGGCCTGTTGGCCAGTATTTCGTGGATGGTGACGCTGACCGAGCCGTTGTTCGAGGTCTTCGGCAAAAGCTTCTCCGGACGCGACCTGATCATGCTGTTCGGTGGTGTGTTCCTGCTGTTCAAGGCCACGATGGAACTGCACGAACGCCTGGAGGGGCATGTCGCCCAGCAATCGGGCAGCGCCACCTACGCACTGTTCTGGCCCATCGTGGCGCAGATCGTGGTGCTGGACGCCGTGTTCTCGCTGGATGCCGTGATCACTGCCGTGGGGATGGTCGATGAACTGTCGATCATGATGATCGCCGTGATCTTCTCCATCGGCATCATGATCGTCGCCAGCAAGCCGCTGACCGCCTTCGTCAACGCCCACCCGACGGTCATCATGCTGTGCCTGGGCTTCCTGATGATGATCGGCTTCAGCCTGACCGCCGATGGCCTGGGTTTCCACATCCCTAAAGGCTATCTGTACGCGGCAATCGGCTTCTCGATCCTGATCGAGGTGTTCAACCAGATCGCCCGTTCCCGACGCAAACGGAGCCTCAAGGGCCATCTGCCGCGCCGTGAGCGCATGGCCCATGCGGTGTTGCGCCTGATGGGCGGCAGAAAGCCGGGTGTCGAAGAAGTGGGCGAGGACATCGCCGACATGCTCGACGGCGATGCCGAAGAAGTGGTGTTCGACCGCCGCGAGCGGGTGATGATCAGCGGCGTGCTGCAACTGGCCCAGCGCCCGGTGCGCACGGTGATGACGGTGCGCAACGACGTGGACATGATCGATCTGGACGACGATCAGGAAAGCATTCGTCAGCGCCTGATGAACTCGTCCTATTCGCGCCTGCCGCTGGTGCGTGGCGGCCGGATCGACGAGCCGCTGGGCTTCGTGCACAAGAAGGAAATGCTCACGGCGATGCTGGCGGGCGTGGAGCCCAACCTGGAGCACATGGTGCGACCCACGCCCAACCTGCTGGACAGTTTCTCGGTGCTCAATGCCCTGGAGCAGATGCGCAGCCAGTCGACCCACATCGCGTTCGTGGTCAACGAGTTCGGTGACTTCACCGGCATCCTGACCATGACCGACATCCTGGAGTCCATCGCCGGTGAGTTGCCCGACGCGAGCGAAATCGACGGGCCGGACCTGATCGAGGAGGGCGAGGGTGTGCTGGTCAACGCGGCCATGAACCTCAGTCACCTGCGCGAACGCATCGGTTTCAAGGCCCGCGCCACCGACGAGTATCAGACCCTGGCGGGGCTGATCATGAGCCTGCTGGATCGATTGCCGGTGATCGGCGACGAACTGGTATGGGAAGGGTGGAATGTGAAGGTGGTGCAAGTGCAGGAGCGGCGGGTGACGCGGGTGTTGTTGCGCAAGCTATAAGCGCAGTGACCACCTGTAGGAGCGCGCTTGCCCGCGACGGCGGTGTGTCAGCCCATTGATACTGTGCTGACACCCCCTCGTCGCGGGCAAGCGCGCTCCTTCGGTCCGTGGCGGCGGCGAGTTACTTGGTCACCACTTCCGGAGATTTCGCCGCCTTTTCCATCACCGCGAAATCACTCAGGCCTTTCTGCGCATACGGGTCGCCAATCAGCCGTGGGCGTGCCTTGAAGTCCAGGCTGACCAGGCTCTTGGTGGTGTCCAGTTCGTCAAAGCTGAGCCCCGCCAGTTGCGCCCAGGTGTGAATCAGGTTCGAACTGGTGTAAGCCCGGTTGTGGATGCTGTCGAAGTTCCAGTCGTGGGTCTCGCGCCATTTCGGCGAGGCGTAGGCAATGAACGGCACCGTGTACATCGGGATTGTCGGCTTGGCCTCGTTGCGCCCCAGCGTGTCGTGGCCCGCAGAGTCATAGACATCTTCGCCGTGGTCGGAAAGGTACAGCAGGAAGCCGTTCGGATCGGCCTTGCCGTAGGTCTTGATCAGGCTCGACACCACGAAGTCGTTGTACAGCACGGCGTTGTCGTAGCTGTTGTACAGCTCGAGCTTGCTGTCATCGATGGCAGCGGGAACGCCGTCGCGGCCGGTGAATTTCTCGTAGTCCTGCGGGTAGCGGTACTGGTAGCTCATGTGCGTACCCAGCAGGTGCACCACGATGAGCTTGCGCGGCGCCGCGTCATTCAATGCCTTGGCAAACGGTTCCAGCACGTCGCCGTCGTACTGGCGGGCGTTCTGGTTGCGGTTGTTGTTCAGGTACACCTGCTCGTCGGCCTGCTCGGAGAAGGTCGTGAGCATGGTGTTGCGCTTGGTCATCGTCTGCTGGTTGGTGATCCAGAAGGTCTTGTAGCCCGCCTGTTTCATCACGCTGACGATGGATGGCGTCTTCAGGTACAGGTCCGGGTTTTCTTCATCGGCGAAGGTCAGGACCTGCTGCAGCGCCTCGATGGTGTAGGGGCGCGGGGTGATGACGTTGTCGAACACCTGCAACTGGTCTTTCATGGCGTCCAGGTTGGGTGTGGTCTGGCGTGGGTAGCCATATAGATGCATGCGGCCACGGTTGGTGGACTCACCGATCACCAGCACCAGCGTGGTGGGCAGGCCGGCTTGCTGATCCTTGAGGTTCTTCAGCGGGGCGATGCTGCTACTGGTGGCCAGCATGTCCTGCATGCTGTCCAGCTGCTGGGTGTAGCGATGGTAGGCCACCAGCATCTGCCATGGCACGGCAGGCTCGATGCGCGACTCGAAGGCTTCCAGGCCGGCTGCGGTGGTGTCGAAGCGCGACATCTGCTTGGCCAGCGGGTAGCCGATGATCGCAACCAGTAACGCCACGGCGGTCACCCAGGCGCGGCCACGGGGCATGTACACCGGGCGCAGGCGAGTCCAGAGGAAAATCGCGAAGGCGGTGTGGGCGATGAAGGCCAGCACGATCCACCAGGCGAAGTACTGGGTCATGTACTCGCCAGCTTCAGAGATGTTCGACTCGAACATGATGAAGATGACGCTCTGGGAAAACTCCTGCTGATAAATGAAGAAGTAACCCAGGCTGGCCATGGAGCAGGCCCAGAGCACCACGCCGATGACGGCGGCCATCACGCGGGTCTTGTTGGGGAACAGCAGCATCGGCGCGAGCCAGATGCCACTCATAACGAACGCCTGGCGAAATCCTGCGAAGCCGGTGATGCCGGTCAACTGGATCAGCAGTTGGGTGATTCCGGAGAAGTACCAGAAGAAGACGAACAGCCAGGCGAGACCCGCCCAGTCGAATTTTTTCGGAGTCGGGGTGCTCCGTTGCGTTGTTGCCATCAGGCGCTCCAGCTATGGATCTTTCGCGCGGCCGAACAGCACGGACGCGTCACAGAGGGGCGTGAGTATGGTGATGGGCAGGTGAAAAATATGTGAGACGGGTGTCGGGACGGTGTCGTTTGACACACAAATGTGCTTTCAGGGCGGTTGAACGATACATCGCGCAACGGGTCCGACGCTTGGCAGGTCGAGTTTCAAGAGGGTGAAGGCAGCGGGGGATCAACCAGGGGGCAAGCCAGCAGATCGGGCTTGCCATGTACGGGGAAGGCGGGCGGAGCGGGGATCAGGCTTGCAGGGCGGTGCCCGACGAAGCGATCTGGGTGTGCTGCAGCAGTTGGGTCAACTGAGCCACTTTCTTTTGCAACTGATCACGTTCTTCTTTCAATTCACGCAGTTCGTCGCGACGAATGGTAACGTACAGGGTTTGTGGAACGCTTGCAGGTAGTACTGTGCCCATTGCTCACCTCGCAAATGGCGGATTCAACATCGTAAGGTTCAAGCAATGACAGCATCGCTACCCGACTTGCCTATGCTTCCTACCTTTGTCGGCGCGGATTCTGATTTCTTTTGACGCAAAAGGGAACTTTTTTATTTTGAATTGTCGCTAAGGTGCGCCCCTCGCGACAAACGGCAGTTTAGAGCGGATCTTGCGCACCAAGATGAAACTATTTTCACCCTGAAACCTTCGTTTTGCGCCCCGGACTAACCCAACAGGCGGTACTGGGCTATAAAATGGGGCACCCGTTTTTTGATTAAGGAGCACCTCTACATGCAACTCGGGATTGTCGGACTAGGCCGCATGGGCGGCAACATCGCACGTCGACTGATGCTCAATGGCCACACCACTGTGGTCTATGATCGCGATGAGCAGTCTCGCACCGTGCTCGCCAACGAGGGTTCGACGCCAGCCAATGACCTCGCGTCACTGGTGGCTGCACTGGAAAAACCGCGCGCGGTGTGGGTCATGCTGCCCGCTGGCGCGCCGACCGAAGACACCATCAACGTCCTGGCCGACCTGCTGGAGCCGGACGACGTCATCATCGACGGCGGCAACACTTTCTATAAGGACGACGTTCGTCGCTCCCACGCCCTCCAGGAAAAAGGCCTGCACTACGTCGACGTCGGGACCTCCGGCGGCGTCTGGGGCCTGGAGCGCGGCTACTGCATGATGATCGGCGGCGAAACCGAAGTCGTGAACCGCCTCGATCCGCTGTTCAAGACCCTGGCACCGGGCATCGGCAACATCCCGCGCACCAAGGATCGCGCCAAGGACGCCGACCCGCGCGCCGAGCAGGGCTACATCCACGCAGGCCCGCCGGGCGCTGGCCATTTCGTCAAGATGATCCACAACGGCATCGAGTACGGAATGATGCAGGCCTTCGCCGAGGGCTTCGACATCCTCAAGACCAAGAACTCTGACAACCTGCCTGCCGACCAGCGTTTCGACCTGAACCTTGGCGACATCGCCGAAGTCTGGCGCCGTGGCAGTGTGGTGTCTTCCTGGCTGCTGGACCTGACCGCCGACGCACTGGCGACCGATCCGCAGCTCAATGCCTATTCAGGCTCGGTCGCCGACAGCGGCGAAGGACGCTGGACCATCGAGGCTGCCATGGAGCAGGCCGTTCCGGTTCCAGTGCTGTCCACCTCGCTGTTCGCCCGTTTCCGCTCCCGTCAACAAAGCACGTACGGCGACAAGATGCTGTCGGCCATGCGTTTCGGATTTGGTGGTCATAAGGAACCAAAATAATGGGATTATCGCGAAGCAAGCAGAAAGCCCCGGTTGCTCCGGCAACCACGCTGTTCCTGTTCGGCGCTCATGGTGACCTGGTCAAGCGGCTGTTGATGCCGGCGCTCTACAACCTGTTCCGTGACGGACTGGTCGATGAGAACCTGCACATCGTAGGCGTTGACCACAACACCGTCACTGACGCCGACTTCGCCAAGAAACTCGAGGATTTCATTCGTCAGGAGGCGGCCAGCAAGGTCGCCCAGGGCGGTGAAGAGCCTCTGGATCCCGCGTTGTGGGGCAGTCTGGCCAAACGCATCAGCTACATCACCGGGGATTTTCTCGACGACGGCACCTATCAGGCCATCGATGCGAAGATCAAGAGCACCGGCACGCAAAATGCCGTGTTCTACCTCGCCACCGCGCCGCGCTTCTTCAGTGAAGTGACCAAGCGACTCGGCTCGTCAGGGCTGATGGTGGAGGGCGACGACTATTTCCGTCGCGTGGTGATCGAGAAGCCGTTCGGCCATGACCTGCCCAGCGCTGTGGCGCTGAACACCTGCTTGCTCAAAGCGATGAGCGAGAAGCAGATCTACCGGATCGATCATTACCTGGGCAAGGAGACGGTGCAGAACATTCTGGTCAGCCGTTTCTCCAATGGCCTGTTCGAGTCGTTCTGGAACAATCACTACATCGATCACGTGCAGATCACCGCCGCCGAAACCGTGGGCGTCGAAACCCGCGGCAGTTTCTATGAAACCACCGGCGCGCTGCGGGACATGGTGCCCAACCACCTGTTCCAGCTGCTGGCCATGGTTGCCATGGAACCGCCGGCGGCGTTTGGCGCCGATGCGGTCCGTGGCGAGAAGGCCAAGGTGATCGGGGCCATCCGGCCCTGGTCGGAGATGGAGGCGTTGGCCAACTCGGTGCGCGGTCAGTACACCGAGAGCACCCTGGGCGACAAGAACGTGGCCGGTTATCGTGAAGAGGACCGGGTTGCCCCGGACAGCAACACGGAAACCTACGCCGCGCTCAAGGTCTTCATCGACAACTGGCGCTGGGTCGGCGTGCCGTTCTACTTGCGCACCGGCAAGCGCATGAGCGTGCGTGATACCGAGATCGCGATCTGCTTCAAGCCTGCGCCTTACGCGCAGTTTCGCGACACCGACGTGGATCGCGTGGAGCCCAACTTCCTGAAGATCCAGATCCAGCCGGACGAAGGCATGTGGTTCGACCTGCAGGCCAAGAAGCCAGGGCCGACCCTGGACATGCAGACCATCGAGCTGGGTTTTGCCTACAAGGATTTCTTCGAGATGCAGCCATCGACCGGGTATGAAACCCTGATCTATGACTGCCTGACCGGGGACCAGACCCTGTTCCAGCGTGCCGACAACATTGAAAACGGCTGGCGCGCCGTGCAGCCGTTCATCGATGCCTGGGCCAAGGATCCTCACGTCGAGTTCTACAAGGCGGGTGAAGATGGCCCTGCGGCGGCCGATGAGCTGCTAGCCCGTGACGGTCGCAGTTGGCAACGTCTGGGATGAGTGAATCTGCGCAACCTCTCATCCAGTTCATGCTCTCCGACATCGATGGCACCTTGTTGCGCCCCGATCACAGCCTGAGCCAGGCCAACATCGAGGCGGTGCGCAAGCTCAAGGAGGCCGGGATTCATTTCTCGGTCGCCAGCAGCCGGCCACCGCGGGCCATGCGCGAGCAGATCCGCGCGCTGGGCATCGATGTGCCTACGGTCGGGTTCAACGGGGCCAATATCGTCAACCCTGACGGCAGCCTGCTCAAGGCCCATCGCATCGACCCCCACGCTGCGCGCATCAGCCTTGAGCTGTTCGCTGGCGAACGGGTTTCGGTGTGGGTGTTCGCCGACGATCAATGGCTGCTGCTCGACCCGCAAGGGGATTACGTCGAGCACGAACGCAACACCCTGGGCTATGACTTCGTGCAGGTCGAGCATTTCGACGAGGTGATCGATCGCATCGACAAGATCGTCGCGGCCAGCAAGGACTTCGAGTTGCTCAAACAGCTCGAAGCCCGGCTCAACCCGCTGATCGCCCAGACGGCTCTGGCGGCGCGCTCGCAATCCTACTACCTGGATGTCACGGCGCTGGACGCCAACAAGGGGACGGCGCTGGCGACAGTGGCGCAGGCCCTGGGCGTGGACATGGCGCATACAGCGGCCATAGGTGATGCCGGCAACGACGTGGCGATGTTCCGGCGTGCAGGGCTGTCGATCGCGATGGGCCAGGCAGAAACCGGGGTCAAGACCCACGCCAACTACGTAACGGGCAGCAACCTGGAAGACGGGCTGGCGACGGCCATCGAGCGTTACATCCTGCCACGCTGATTCAAACGCTTGCCCGTAGCAGCACGGCTTGCCGGCGGGAGCGGTGTGTCAGAAAACCCTCTGTGCCTGACACACCGCTCCCGCCGGCAAGCCGTGCTGCTACGGGTTCTTCACCCAGACACCAGAAGGACACGCACCTAATGGCTGTACCGATTGAAGACTACGCGCTGCTCGGCAACTGCCGCACCGCAGCGCTGGTGACCCGCGACGGGTCGCTGGACTGGTTGTGTTTTCCGCGTTTCGACGCGCCTGCCTGCTTTGCTGCCCTGTTGGGCGACAGCGACAACGGTCGCTGGAAAATTGCCCCGCAACAGACCGCCAACTGCCAGATCACCCGCCGTTATCGCGACGGCACGCTGATTCTGGAAACCCTGTTCACCACCGATACCGGCCGCGCGATGCTCATCGACTTCATGCCCATGGCAGTCGATAACAGCGTGGTGCGTCTGGTGGTGGGGCTGGAAGGCGAGGTCGAGTTCGGCATGGATCTGGCGATCCGCTTCGATTACGGCAGCAACGTGCCGTGGGTCGAAAAGCGCGAGCCCCATGTCATGACGGCGGTAGGCGGCCCGGAAATGCTGGTGTTGCGCACACCGGCCGAAGTGCATCCGATGGATCATCACACTGAAAGCCTGTTCAGCGTGAAGGCCGGCCAGCGCCTGGGTTTCGGACTGACCTGGCAGGCGTCCCACGAGCCGGTGCGCAAGGGCTTCGATTGCGAGCAGGCGCTGGAACAGACCGAAAGCTTCTGGCGCGAGTTCTCCGACCGTTGTCCCGACGTCGGCCCCTGGTCCGAGCAGGTCAAGCGCTCGCTGATCACCCTCAAGGCCATGACCTATGCGCCCACGGGAGGCATCGTCGCCGCCGTGACCACCTCGCTGCCTGAGCAACTGGGCGGCGAGCGCAACTGGGACTACCGCTTCTGCTGGCTGCGTGACGCAACCATGACGCTGCTGGCCTTCATGAACCTGGGTTATTTCGATGAAGCCACGGCGTGGCGCAACTGGCTGTTGCGCTCGGTGGCCGGCAACCCTGAACAGGTGCAGATCATGTACGGCCTGGGCGGTGAGCGGCGGCTACCGGAATATGAACTGCCCTGGCTCAGCGGCTATGAGGATTCGCGCCCGGTGCGGATCGGCAACGCAGCGGCCACCCAGATGCAACTGGACGTGTATGGCGAAGTGGCGGATGCCATGACCCAGGCGCTCAAGAGCGGGCTGCCGCGCTTGCCGCGCAGTATCGAGATCCAGAAGGTCATCATGCCGTTTCTGGAGAGCGTGTGGCGCAACCCTGATGCCGGGATCTGGGAAATCCGTTCCGAGCCACGGCATTTTACACATTCCAAGGTGATGGCCTGGGTGTCGTTCGACCGCAATGCCGGTGTGCTGGCGCAGAGTGACAACCCGGAAGACCGCGAGCGTGGGCTGCATTACCGCAGGATCGCCGACGAGATCCACGCCGACGTCTGCGCCAGGGGCTACGACGCCCAACTGGGCAGCTTCGTGCAGACCTACGGCGGCAAGGAAATGGATGCCAGCCTGCTGCAGATCGCCTTGACCGGGTTTCTGCCGGTCGAGGATCCGCGCGTGGCCGGCACCATCGCGCAGGTCGAGAAAGCGCTGATGCAGGATGGGCTGCTGTTGCGCTATGACAGCGAGCGCAGCACCGATGGCGTGTCGGGCAGCGAAGGCACCTTTCTGGTCTGTTCGTTCTGGCTGGCGGATGTGTATGTGTTGCAGGGGCGCGAGGAGGAGGCGGCCGCGCTGTTCGACCGCTTGTGCGGCCTGTGCAACGACGTCGGTTTGCTGGCCGAGCAGTATGATCCCAGGGCCAGGCGCATGCTCGGCAATTTCCCGCAAGCGTTCAGCCACATCGGCATCATCAACACCGCCCTGAACCTGCACCGCGTGATCTGCCCGGTCAAGGCCCGGGCCGCCCATGAGGATGCGGTGACGCAGTGATGCATTCACGCCGCATACCCGTAGCAGCCGGGCTTGCCCGCGGGGGCGGCCTTGAAATCGCTCCCGCCGGCAAGCCGTGCTGCTACAGAAGCATCGCTCCTACAGCATCAGTGTCAACGTGCCTTGCGAAAGGTGAAGTTGATCCGCTGCTCGCCCAACTGCGGATGCTCCGCCTGTTTGATCGGCATCACGCCGTGGTAGCGCAGGCGGTCTTCGCCGCCCCAGACCACCACATCGCCATGAAACAGCGGCACCCGTTGCGTGGCGTCGCTGCGGGCATGGCCGCCGAACAGGAAAATGGCCGGAATGCCCAGGGATACCGACACCACGGGCCACTGATAATCGCGCTCGTCCTTGTCCTGATGCAGCGACAGCCTTGCGCCTGGAATGTAGCGGTTGATCAGGCAGGCATCAGGCTGGAAGCCCGCAAACCCCGCAGCCTCGGCTGCTGCGCGTGCCAGCTCCATGAACACTTCAGGCATTGCCGGCCAGGGCTGGCCGGTCTGCGGATCGATGGGGCTATACAGGTAGCCGTTGCGGTCGGTGGTCCAGCCGAACTGGCCGCAACTGCTCAGCGCAACCGACATGGTGTAACCACCCGGGGTGACCATGTTGCGAAAGGGCGCCTGTGTCAGCGTCGCTTCCAGGGCAGGCAGCAAGCGGTCTAGCAGGGGCAGGGCAAAGCCACGAAACACAAAGGATTGCGCCCCGATCTGCTCGGTGGACGGCGGCTGCGGGCTGTCGTCTGCGAACAGGTCGAATGTGGCGGGCGTAGTGCCTTTGCGTTGCATCATCGCGGCGTGCCTGGCTGTCTGTTGGCGCTTACAGCGCTTTGCTGACCTTGACGTCACTGATGACGTCGTCGCTGTCGCCGTGCATCTTCTGCAGGGCTGCCAGGGCTTCTTCGGCGGACGGCGATTGCAGCAGGGCGAACTCGAAGCGGCGCTCGCCGTTGAGTTTGTAGCTGATGGCGTATTTGACGACGGGGGCTTGGTTGCTCACGTTGGGTTCCTTGGCAGGTGTCAGGTGCGCGCGCTGCAACGAAGCTTTCACGCGCACCGGTGTCTAATGGAAGAATCAGCTCAGGCGCGACGAGGTGCGGCGAACGATCTTGATCGAGTGGGTGAACGTGGTCTTGCGCCCGCCGCCGTGGCTGTCCATCTTGCGCCCGGCGGTGTCGATGGTGATGTTCCAGAAGCCGCTGCTGGGCACCGTGATCTTGGCCGGGAAGCGGTCAAATGCGCCGCCGTGGTAGGTGTGGCGCCCGCCGTTCTTGAAGCTGCGGAAATTCGCGTCGCTCATCAGACGGATGTTGCAGAGCTGGGAGCACTCGATGACGACCATGTCGTCTTCATTGAGGTGCTCGCGCTGGTGTACGAATTTCATGGGTGTCTCCAGGGACAGGGCATGCTTGAAAACCCGAAACGATATCACGGCAACCCGAGCCTTTGCTCGCCACATGGCCTATGGAGGCGATTGCGGCAATGAAAAAGTGCAAAACCCGGGGATTTAATCGAAGTCCGGCTTGTCGTAGGACATTTATTGGAGGGATTGTATGAAACTGGCTGTTGTTATTTTGGCCCTGGCGATGACCGGTTGTGCCTCTGTGGCGGACATCGAACACACGCCACCGACCATGAACGTGATGTCTGGCAAATCCCCCCAGGAATACGCCGACTGCTTCGTGGCCCGGATCACCGACAGCCGCAATCCGCCGCAGATCGAGCCGCACCGTGAGGGCATGCGGGTCATCGTCCCGCAGAAATTCACCCACGGGACGCCGACCGCGATTGTCGATATCGAGAAGCGCTCGGGCGGCAGCTCCATCAAGTTGTTCGAGAGTGGTGGCAACAACCCGCTACGCCCCAAGGACATCCAGCACGCGGTCAACGCCTGTATTTCCGGTGAGTGACCGCGCCTACTTGCAGGTCACCAGCACGCTGCGGGTCTTGTAGTTGCCGACGTCCACGCCCAGGGTCTTGTCGGCATCCTTGGGCTGCGGGGTGCCATTGGTGCTGACGATGTTGTAGCCAGTGCCTGCGCAGGACGCCTCGGCTTTCTCGTAGCAGGCGGCCCAGGACATGGCTTCGCCCGAGCAGTCGATACTCAGGGCCTGCTTGCCATCCTTCAGGTAAGTGTTTTGCGCGGTGGCGCAGCCGGTCAGGCCCAAGACAACAACGACGGACAGGATCTTGATCATTTTCGGATGCTTCACGATGAGGGCCAGATGAACGCCAGGGTGTACGCGGGGATCGCGCCTGGCGTTGGGTAAGACTGGAAGACTGTGCCATCGTTCCGGCATCACGGGAACATTTTTACCCGTGCGCCGTGGCTCAGACCCCGCACAGGCGGGGCCGAACCGGTCTTTCGATCAGGACTTCTTGCCCGGGCGGCTGCGCGGGGCCAGGTCTTCGAACACCGAGGCGACTTCGACTGCGCTGCTTTCGCTCGGGAAGGGGCCGGCGACCTGCTCGCCGTCATGGCCGATCAGCCACCACCCGCCATCCTGCATTTTCTTGATCTGATACCCGTTTACAACTTTGACTTCCGCCATCGATCCGTCTCGATAAATGATTCAGGCGGCCATGATACGGCGCAAGCGCATAATTTTCCTACGCAATCCAATAAATCCGGCTACGCTTGCTCCAGTCATCGCTCGGTCGTTTCGTGGAAATGGATACCCTCGTACGGATGATGTGAAGAACAGTCGGCAATCACCGATCAGAAAAAACGTTTGCGAACCGTCCCCGGACAGCTTGCAGATGCGCGGTGGTCGCAATAACCGGAATCGTGCGGAACTATCTGCGCATCCGTTCCTCTACCAAGTCAGCTAACGGCCAGCCTCGGGGGCATTGTAAGGTTATCGCCTCCTGATTAGACTGCGCCGCAACACCCCCAGCACCATCAAGGACTTATATGATCAAGAAATGCTTGTTCCCTGCAGCCGGTTACGGCACTCGCTTCTTGCCAGCGACCAAAGCCATGCCCAAAGAGATGCTGGCCGTTGTCAACAAGCCACTGATCCAGTACGGCGTGGAAGAAGCACTGGCTGCGGGCCTCAATGAAATCTCCATCGTCACCGGTCGCGGCAAACGCGCCCTGGAAGACCATTTCGACATCAGCTATGAGCTGGAGCACCAGATCAAGGGCACCGACAAGGAAAAATACCTGGTCGGCATCCGCCAGCTGATCGACGAGTGCAGCTTCTCCTACACTCGCCAGACCGAAATGAAAGGCCTGGGCCACGCGATTCTCAGCGGCCGCCCACTGATCGGTAACGAGGCATTCGCCGTGGTGTTGGCGGATGACCTGTGCGTGAACCTGGAAGGTGACGGCGTACTGGCCCAGATGGTCAAGCTGCACAAGCAGTACAAGTGCTCGATCGTCGCGATCCAGGAAGTGGACCCGAACGAAACCAACAAGTACGGCGTGATCGCTGGTGAAGAAATCAAGGACGGCCTGTACCGCGTCACCGACATGGTCGAGAAGCCAAAACCTGAAGATGCACCGTCGAACCTGGCGATCATCGGCCGTTACATCCTGACCCCGGACATCTTCGAAAAAATCGAACAGACCGAGCCAGGCAAGGGCGGTGAAATCCAGATCACCGACGCACTGATGAAGCAGGCTGCCGAAGGCAACGTGCTGGCGTACAAGTTCAAGGGTCGTCGTTTCGACTGCGGTGGTGCCGAGGGCTACGTCGAAGCCACCAACTTCTGCTTCGAGCATTTCTACAAGACGGGCAAGTCGCTGGATCCGGTCGTTGTACCGACCAAAGCCAAGTAACTGTACTGCTCTGCAAAGCCACCTTCGGGTGGCTTTGTCGTTTCTGGGTCCTGGCCCTTGCCCGGCGCGCTGGAGCGGTTATGCTTAGGCTCTTTCGCTGGCCTGGCCAGCGCCGCGATTCGCCATGAATCCGCGAAAATCCATGCCTGCCAAGGATACAGAAATGAGCTACGACTTCGACCTCTTCGTCATCGGTGCCGGTTCCGGCGGCGTGCGTGCGGCCCGTTTTTCTGCCGGGTTCGGCGCGCGCGTGGCCGTCGCCGAGAGCCGCTACCTGGGCGGTACCTGCGTCAACGTCGGCTGCGTGCCCAAGAAGCTGCTGGTGTACGGGGCGCATTTTTCCGAAGATTTCGAGCAGGCCAAGAGCTTTGGCTGGACGGCAGGCGAGGCCGATTTCGACTGGCCGACCCTGATTGGCAACAAGAACCGTGAGATCAGCCGCCTGAACGGCATCTACCGCAACCTGCTGGGCAACAGCGGCGTCACCCTGATGGAAGGCCACGCCAGGCTGCGCGGCCCCCATGAAGTGGAAATCAACGGCCAGGTGCACACCGCCGAGCACATCATGATCGCCACCGGCGGCTGGCCGCAGGTGCCTGAGATTCCGGGTCGCGAACACGCCATCACTTCCAACGAGGTGTTTTTCCTCGAGCAGATCCCCAAGCGCGTCGTGGTGGTGGGGGGTGGTTACATCGCCGTCGAGTTCGCCTCGATCTTCAATGGCCTGGGTGCCCAGGTGTCGCTGATGTACCGCGGCGAACTGTTCCTGCGCGGCTTCGACGGCAGCGTGCGCACGCACCTGCACCAGGAGCTGACCAGGCACGGCATGGACATCCGCTTCAAGACCGAAATCGCCAGCATCGAAAAACTCGCCGATGGCACGCTGCAGCTGACGCTCAACGACGGCAGTTCGGTAAACACCGATTGCGTGTTCTACGCCACGGGCCGCCGCCCGATGCTGGACGACCTGGGCATGGAGACGGTCAATGTCGAGCTCGATGACAAGGGCTTCGTCAAGGTCGACGACAACTACCAGACCAGCGAGCCATCGATCATCGCCGTGGGCGACGTGATCGGTCGCGTGCAACTGACCCCGGTGGCGCTGGCCGAAGGCATGGCGGTGGCCCGTCGCCTGTTCAAGCCTGAGCAGTATCGTCCGGTGGACTACCGCCACATTCCGACGGCGGTGTTCAGCCTGCCGAACATCGGCACCGTGGGGCTCACCGAGGAAGAGGCGAAGAAGGATGGCTTCGACGTGCAGGTATTCGAAAGCACCTTCCGCCCGATGAAGCTGACCCTGACCGACAACCAGGAGCGCACCCTGATGAAGCTGGTGGTCGACAAGAAGACCGATCGCGTCCTGGGTTGCCACATGGTGGGACCCGACGCCGGCGAAATCGTCCAGAGCCTGGCCATTGCGCTCAAGGCGGGCGCGACCAAGCAAATCTTCGACGACACCATCGGTGTGCATCCGACAGCGGCCGAAGAGTTCGTCACCATGCGCACAGCGACCCGCTGACCGCTTGATGTCATGGATGTAAAGGATCCGGTCTCATGGATGAGGACCGGACGGGTATAGTTTGAACGGGATGGACCCAGTTTTTGACCAGAAAGAGTTTTTCGGCATCCATGCCTCTGAATCCCGCAGGACCTGACGAGCCGGGCGCAGAACAGGCGCAGGCGCTGCATGAAAGCGAGCGCCAGTTCCGCACCCTGGCCGACAACATGAGCCAGCTGGCCTGGATCGCGGACCCGGCTGGACGCATCTATTGGTACAACGCCCGCTGGTACAGCTACACCGGCACCTCCCACGAGGCCATGATGGCCCTGGGCTGGCGCTCGCTGCATCACCCGGACCACCTGGAGCGCGTCGATTCCAGAATGCGTCGCTGCTTCGCCACGGGCTCCATCTGGGAAGACACCTTCCCGCTGCGGGGCAAGGATGGCCTGTACCGCTGGTTCCTGTGCCGCGCGCTGCCGATCCGCGAAGCGTCGGGCAACATTACCTACTGGCTGGGCACGAGCACGGACATCACCGCCCAGGTCAAGGCCGAGGATGCCCTGCGCGAACTCAACGAGAGCCTGGAGCGGCGGGTGGCGGAGCGCACCCGCGAGCTGGCCGAGATCAACGAGCGCCTGCAGATCGAGATCAGCGAGCGCGCCCAGGCCGAGGAAGCGCTGCGTCACGCACAGAAGATGGATGCCATCGGCCAGTTGACCGGCGGCATCGCCCACGACTTCAACAACATGCTGACGGGTGTGCTCGGTGCGCTGGACCTGATCCAGCGGCGGGTGGCAGCGGGGCGTGTCGGCGGGATCGGCCGCTATATCGATGCCGCCATGAACTCGGCCAATCGTGCGGCATCGCTGACTCACCGGCTGCTGGCCTTCGCCCGTCGTCAATCACTGAACACCCAGCCGGTGGACATCAACCGCATGGTGATGTCCATGGAAGAGCTGCTGCGGCGCACCACCGGTGAAAGCATCGAGCTGGAAATCGACCTCAGCAGCGCGTTGCGCCTGACCCGCACTGACGAGCACCAGCTGGAAAACGCGCTGCTCAACCTGGTGATCAACGCCCGGGATGCGATGCCCAACGGCGGCCGTCTGCTGATCCAGACCGAGGCGGTGCATGTGGCGGTGATGCATGATGCCCTGGCGCCCGGTGACTACGTTCGCCTCGGCGTGCAGGACACGGGGGCCGGCATGTCGGCGCAAGTCATCGCCCGGGCCTTCGATCCATTTTTCACCACCAAGCCCATCGGCCAGGGCACCGGCCTGGGGTTGTCGATGGTCTATGGCTTCATCAACCAGACCGGTGGCCAGGTGCTGATCGACAGCACCGAGGGGCAGGGCACGCGCATCGATCTGTACCTGCCGTGCCACTTCGAATCCAATGGCGGTACCCCGGCAGACGACGAAGACATCGCCCCGCCACGTGCGAGCCAGGGTGAGCGAGTGTTGGTGGTCGAGGATGAGCCGGACGTGCGCATGCTGGTGGTCGATGTGTTGCGCGAGCTGGGCTACTCGGTCGAGGTCGCGGCGGACGGAGCGGCGGCCCTGCCGTTTCTGGAGGGTGGCGGACGTATCGACTTGCTGGTGACCGATGTCGGCTTGCCCGGGCTCAACGGCCGTCAGGTGGCGGAGATTGCCCGGCAGCACCGACCGGGCTTGCGCGTGCTGTTCATGACCGGTTACGCGGGGAACGCGCTGGTCCGTGGCGAAGTGCTGGAGGACGGCATGGACATGCTGACCAAGCCGTTCACCATAGACGCCCTGGCGCAGCGGGTGCGCGGATTGATCGAAAGCGCTGACTAGTCCGGTTGCGCGCCGGTCTTGCCGCCCTTGAGGTTCTCCAGCGCCAGTTCGGTCTTGATCAGGATCAGCTCCAGCACACGGTTCTGCTGGTCGCGCTCGGTCAATTGTTGCTTGAGCTTTTCCATCTCGACCTTGGCGTTGCGCACCCGCTCCTTGAGCAGGACGCTTTGGCCGTGGGCGTCGAGGTGCCGCTCCTTGAGGGTCTGGATTTGCCCGTCCTTGTCAGCCAGGCGGCTGGCGGTGTCCTGTACGGCCTGACTCAGGCGGGCGTTTTCCTTCTGCTCATTCTGCAGCGCCTCGCGCACCTGCAGCAGGGTGGCGGTCTGGCTGCCCAGGGTGGTGGTCTGCGCGGCATGCCGCTCGCGTAACTCGGCCAACTGGCGGCGTGTGTCCTGGAGCTCGCCTTGCATTGCCTGGCGCTCGGCGTCGAGGCTGGCCCTGGCGTCGTCAATCTGCTCGCGGGACTTTTCCTTCAGGCGCAAGGCCAGTCGGGCGACCAGGGCGGTCAGTTCCTCGTCGATCTGCGACGCCGCTGCATCATGGCCTTCAGCATCGATTTCCCGCATGAGGCGATGGATGGTGGTCTTTGACCCTGTATTGCCCATCTCGATGCGTACTGCATCGATACTGGGGTTTTCGCCCCGGGCGATGATCGCATTGCGCGCGGCTTGCACTTCGGCCCTGTTGATACCGCTTCTTGCCATGATGCTTTCCGTTCAGTTCGTACCAGATACGTATCGCATATTACGTACCACCTAATGGCGCGTATTGTGCGTCATTGTCAGCAGGTTGTCTGCACCGGGTTGAACAGTGTGGGATGAACTGGGTAGGCTGGGCCGGCGTCTGATGATCCGTCGCTGGGCAGGGACGGGTTCGCCAAGCTGTAACCTGATTCTGCTACTGACTGAATTCTTCTATTAATAGAGTCTTCTTATAGCGAAAACCAATTAGCCGCATCAGGTTTGCCAATGAGCCCCTGCCGCCGATTGTGCGTAAGATCCTTCCCATCGAATTCATGACCTGATTCATTCAACCCTAAGGAGATCCACCCGATGCCTATCATTAACAGCCAAGTAAAGCCGTTCAAAGCTACCGCTTTCAAAAACGGTTCTTTCGTTGACGTTTCGGATGCTGACCTCAAAGGCAAATGGTCTGTGGTGTTCTTCTACCCAGCCGACTTCACCTTCGTCTGCCCGACCGAGCTGGAAGACCTGGCTGACAACTACGAAGCCTTCAAAAAGCTGGGCGTAGAAATCTACTCCGTTTCGACCGACACCCACTTTGCCCACGCTGCCTGGCACAACACTTCGCCAGCCATCGGCAAAATCCAGTACACCATGATCGGCGACCCGACCCTGACCATCTCCCGCAACTTCGACGTGCTGATCGAAGAAGCTGGCCTGGCTGACCGCGGTACTTTCGTGATCAACCCTGAAGGTCAGATCAAGATCGTCGAGCTGAACGACGGTGGTGTTGGTCGTGACGCCTCCGAGCTGCTGCGCAAGATCAAGGCCGCTCAGTACGTCGCTGCACACCCAGGTGAAGTCTGCCCGGCCAAATGGCAGGAAGGCGAGGCCACTCTGGCTCCGTCCCTGGACCTGGTCGGCAAGATCTAAGTCCTCGTGACCGGATCGGGGGCGATGAGCCCATAAGCAAGTAAACCGCATCGCCCCCAAAAAAACGCCCGGGCGGTCATCGCCTGGGCGTTTTTATTTCAAGACCTGAACAAAGCAGATTAAGGAAAGCCGATCATGTTGGACGCCAACCTCAAAGCCCAGTTGAAATCGTACCTGGAGCGGATCACTCGCCCGATCGATATCGTCGCGTCCCTCGATGACGGCGCGAAATCACAGGAAATGCTGGCCCTGCTCAACGACATCGTTGCAAGTTCCAGCCAGATCACCCTGAACACCAATGGCACTGACGCACGCACCCCATCCTTCGCCCTGAACAGCCCGGGCCAGGACATCAAGCTGCGTTTTGCCGGCCTGCCCATGGGCCACGAATTCACCTCGCTGGTACTGGCGCTGCTGCAAGTGGGCGGCTACCCGTCCAAGGCCACCGAGGACACCATCGAGCAGGCACGTTCCCTGAGCGGTGAGTTCAAGTTTGAAACCTACTTCTCGCTGACCTGCCAGAACTGCCCGGACGTGGTACAGGCGCTGAACCTCTTGGCCGTGCTCAACCCCAACGTGCAGCACGTCGCCATCGAAGGCGGCCTGTTCCAGCAGGAGGTCACGGACCGCCAGATCATGTCGGTGCCGAGCATCTACCTCAACGGCGAACTGTTCGCCCAGGGTCGCATGAACCTGGAAGAGATTCTGGCGAAGATCGACACCAGCGCCGGTGATCGCCAGGCCGAGAAGCTCAACGCCAAGGAAGCCTTCGACGTGCTCGTCGTCGGTGGTGGCCCTGCAGGTTCGGCAGCGGCGATCTACGCCGCGCGTAAAGGCATCCGCACCGGTGTCGCGGCTGAGCGCTTCGGCGGTCAGGTGCTGGACACCATGGCGATCGAGAACTTCATTTCGGTTCAACACACCGAAGGCCCGAAACTGGCCGTTGCCCTTGAAGAACACGTCAAGGAATACGAAGTCGACATCATGAACCTGCAACGCGGGGACCAGCTGATTCCTGGCAAGGACGGCGAGCTGCACCAGGTCAAGTTCGCCAGCGGCGGCGTGCTCAAGGGCAAGACCGTGATCCTGGCCACGGGCGCCCGCTGGCGCGAGATGAACGTGCCCGGCGAGCAGCAATACCGCAACAAGGGCGTGGCCTACTGCCCGCACTGCGACGGCCCGCTGTTCAAGGGCAAGCGCGTGGCGGTGATCGGCGGCGGCAACTCGGGTGTGGAAGCGGCCATCGACCTGGCCGGTATCGTCTCCCACGTGACCCTGCTGGAATTCGACAGCAGCCTGCGTGCCGATGCGGTGCTCCAGCGCAAGCTGCACAGCCTGCCAAACGTGACGGTGCTGACCAGCGCCCTGACCACCGAAGTGACCGGCGACGGCCAGAAGGTCAACGGTCTGCGCTACAAGAACCGCACCACCGATGAAGTGCTGGACATCGAGCTGGAAGGCATCTTCGTGCAGATCGGTCTGTTGCCCAACACCGAATGGCTCAAGGGCACCATCGAGCTGTCGCCCCGTGGCGAGATCGTGGTCGACAACCGCGGCGAAACCTCGATCCCGGGCATCTTCGCAGCCGGTGACGTGACCACCGTGCCGTACAAGCAGATCGTGATCGCAGTGGGCGAGGGCGCCAAGGCTTCCCTCAGCGCATTCGACCACCTGATCCGCACCAGCGCTCCGGCGTGATGGCTGGCTGAAACGGCGGCACAAAAAAACCTCATGAGTGATCATGAGGTTTTTTGCTTTCAGACCGGCTGATTCTCCTGTGGGAGCGGGCTTGCCCGCGAATGCGTCAGGTCAGTCACGTTCTCGTTTAATGGCACTCCGCCTTCGCGGGCAAGCCCGCTCCCACAGTCAGCGTCCGGCGCCGAGTTTCTGTTTTACTCGGAAACCGGCGTCGGCTGAATGATCTCGACCCAGTAGCCATCCGGATCCTTGACGAACGCCAGGCTCTTCATGCGCCCTTCGGTCAGGCGTTTCTGGAAGTCCACGCCCAGTTCTTCGAAGCGCGCGCAGGCGACGTGCACGTCCGGCACCGAGATGCAGATGTGGCCGAAACCGCGAGGGTCGGTGTTGCCGTTGTGGTAGGCGAATGCCGGGTCTTTTTCGGTGCCGTGGTTGTGGGTCAGCTCCAGGATGCCCGGGATGCCTTTCATCCAGACGGTGCGGGCGGCGTCGTCAGCCGGGATCTGCGCCTTGTCGACCAGTGCCAGGAAGTACAGGCTGAATTCGGCTTCGGGGAAGTCACGCTTCTCCACCAGGCTGAAACCCAGCACGCGGGTGTAGAAATCCAGCGATGCGGTGATGTCTTTCACGCGCAGCATGGTGTGGTTGAACACGAATTGGGCGGTGGCGGTGTCCGGTTGGGCGGTAACGCCAGGGAAGGTGTTCAGTTCGTGCAGACTCATGGGTGACTCCGGATAGATCCTGTAAATGTTGCCCAATGATACGGGACCCGGCGCCCGAGCCAAACCCGAAATGTGCACAAACCTTATGCCTGCGCTTGTGAACCCCGAGCGACAGGCCCACACTTTGTGGCTCTACGCTCAGGTATCGCTCATGTTTTCAACGTTACGCGCAGTTTCCCTGGCCGGCATGTGTCTGGCATTTGGCGCAGGCCATGCCCTGGCGGCAGACGCCATGATTGTCTGGCCCAGCGACTGGGAGGTCGAGGCACTGCCCACGCAGGAAGCCGGCCCCGATCGGCCCTCGGTGCAGGTGCGCCAGCGTGCGGTCAAGAGCGATGGCAACGGCGATCCGGCGATGGTCGTGGAGCTGACCCAGACCCGCTTGCAGGCCGGTCATGAAGTGAACGTCGAAGGCGTGCTGCTGGAGATGCGTAAGGCGGTCCAGGTCAACTTCGTGCACGGCGGTTTCCAGAGCGTCTGCACCCGGATGAAAGAAAGCACCCTGAGCCAGGTGCCGGCGATGGAAACCACCTGCACCATCACCCAGAACGGCGCCCATGTGATGACCCAGACCCTGGTGGCGGCCGCCAACAAGGAAACGGCCTGGTCGTTGTCCTATGCAGGCTCGGCCGATGGCTACGCGGCCAACAAGGAAGAGGTGCAGCGTATAAGGGATAGCCTGAAACTCAATGCCGCGCCATGATCTTAATTGATCGCGATCAAATCGCAGGCATAAAGAAGCCCGCCGAAGCGGGCATGGGGCGCTAATCCTTTAGCAGCCTTCATCCTGTAGAAGTGCTTGTGAAAAAAACGTGAAGAAAACTCCCCTTCGGCCGCTTTGCTAGATATTTCTCGACCACTTGTCATTTGGCGTCAATAGTTTGTGGGTGACGTTCTTTTGTCGCGGTATCAGCCATGGCGATAACACCAACTCATTACTGCTTTCGAGGAAGGAGGAGGCGGCGATAACTATACGAAAGGAGGCGGCAAACCGTTACTGCGCGGGGCACAGGAACTAGCAGATGGGGATGTGGCCAGGTCTTGTATTATTAGCGCTTATAAGAAAGCCCCGGCAAGCGGGGCTTTTTTATAACAGCATGGCGCAACGGGATGGGATCAGCCGCGCAGCCAGGAGTCGACGGTTTCGGCGCCGTACTGTTCCTTCCAGGATTTCAGGCCGCGATGATTGCCGCCCTTGGTCTCGATCAGCTCGCCGGTGTGCGGGTTCTGATAAACCTTGACCACGCGAGCGCGGCGGCGTTTCGGGCCGGCTGGCGCGGCGGTAGCGGCCGAAGGGTTGGGATCGAGGATGGCAATGACATCACGCAGGCTCTTGTCGTAGCTGGTCATCAGGGCCTGGAGCTTCTGTTCGAATTCGATCTCCTTTTTCAGTCCGGCATCGTTCTTCAGGCTTTCCAGCTGGGCCAGCTGTTCCTGAAGGGCTCGTTCTGCTGCGCGAAACTCGGCAAGTCTGGACAAAAAATAGTACTCCGGCGATTAGTGGCTGTTGTCAGCCCAACCCAAGCAACATGGACGCATGTAAGGGTCCTGTGCTCATTTTTAAGGCTACCCCGTGGCGTGATCGTCATACATCGGAATAACGTCAGGCGGTCAGCTCAACATCAGCGAAGGGGTAGTTGTGATGCGCGACAGGTAAATAATGCACTTTTTTTTCGAGTTGTAAAATAGCCGGGGCGCAATTGTTAAATGAAACATCCATGTAAAATTATCGGGTCTGACAGAAAATGCCGGAGCAGGAGAACAGCCGTTGTAAGTAATTTCTCAAACTTGGCAATTTATGGAAAAGATCAAAGCCAGCGGTTGGCGCGGCCCTGGCGTATTTACAGGCCCTGTTGCAGGGCGGGGTCGTCGGGGTTGAGCTGCTCCAGTTCCGCCAGCAGAACCTGCACCTTCTGCAACTGGCCGTTTTCTTTCCAGTAGTCGATGAGTAGCGTTCGAGCGCGGCGGTTGGCGGGCTGGCGCTGGAGGATTTCCTCGAGTTGGCGCTGGGCCGGTTCTAGTTGCGCAAGGTCATGCAGGGCCACGGCCAGGTCGTAGCGGTACTGGGTATTGTCGGCGTCCAGTTCCACTGCCTTGGCCAGTGCCAGCAGCGCGTATTCGTTCTGTTGATGGCGCAGCAGCCAGGTGCCCAGTTCATGTTGCAGCAGCGAGGATTGCGGGTGTTTTTCGAGCAACGCCGCCAGTTGCTGGCGTGACTGCTCCATCTGCCCCTGACGGTCGAGCAGTTGCACCTGGGCGACTCCGGCCTCGATGTTGTTCGGTTCCAGTTTCAGCGCCAGGTCCAGGGCCTCCAGTGCCTTGCGCGGAGCGTTCTGGGTGACCAGTATCTTCGCCAGCTGGATCTGGCTCTGACCGCTGGGTGGCTGGGACGCCAGGGTGTTCTGGTACTGATCGGCGGCCTCCTGGAAGGCGCTGAAGTACAGGCCCAGGTCATCCGGCGTGAGCCCGGTCAATGCCCGCACTGCGCTGAATCGAACGTTCTGGTCGGGGGCGTCCAGCAGCGGACCGATCAGCATGCTGCGCTGGGCGTTGGACACCATGTTGGTCACTGCATCGATGGCTGCCTGCTGCACCAGCGGCACGGGGCGCTTGAGGTCGCCGTCGAGGATCTTCAGCGCCTGGGCGCTGGGGTAGTTGCCCAGTTCAGCCAGCAGCCCTGCGCGGCGGATGTCCGAAAGGTCGGTGCGGCTCAATTGCTGGTACAGCACCCGCGCCGCGCCCGGCTTGCCGTTGTGGGCCTGCTCCAGCGCCTCGGCATAGCTGTGGTTGACCACCACGGGGGCTGGCGGGGCGTACCAGCCACGCACCAGCCAACCGGCGCCCAGAAGCAGCAACAGCACGGACACGACCACGACAGCCCGTCCGCGACGGCGAGCCTTCAACGGTGAAGGGGAGTGTGGCTGGGGCGCGTTAGGCATACCGATTTCCGTGTCTGCATGAGGGGCAAGCTTCGGGGACCGATGGCCGGGTGTCAAACGGCAATCGTGTGGCGGGTGTCTGGGCGTCCGTCCCGGGTCCGGATTTTGTGGGAGCGGGCTTGCCCGCGAAAGCGGTGGGGCAAATGTCGTCGGCGCGCCAGGTCGGACGTCTTCGCGGGCGAGCCCGTTCCCACAGGATTGAAGGTGGTCCGGCCAGGCGTGCTGCCCACAAAAAAGCCCCGGACCTTGTGAGCCCGGGGCTTGGGCGGTGCAACCGGTAAGTGGCACCGCAGCATTGCAAGGATCAGGCGTTCGGTTGCCAGCCGCCACCCAGCGCTTTGTAGATGGCGACGATGCCACGGTACAACTCGATCTCGGCCTGTGCCTGGCTGTCTTCGGCCGCCAGGCGCTCACGCTCGGCGTCCAGCAGCACCAGGAAGTCGGCGGTGCCTTCGCGGTACTGGATGTTGGCCAGGTCCGCTGCCTTGCGGCTGGATTCGCTCTGACGCACCAGCGACACCAGACGCTGCTGACGCTTGTCGTAGTCGCTGAAGGCGTTGTCGGTTTCTTCCAGGGCCAGCAGCACGTGCTGCTCGTAGTTGGCCAGTGCGCCTTCGGCATCGGCGTTGGCGCCACGGATCCGCGCCTTCACGCTGCCCAGGTCAAACGCTGCCCAGGTGATGCTCGGGCCAAGGCCCCAGGCTTGCGCCGCGCTCGAACCGATTTGCGATCCACGGCTGGCGGTGAAGCCCAGAAAGCCACTGAGGCTGACCCGCGGGAACAGGTCGGCGGTCTGCACACCGATGCGCGCGGTTTGCGCCGCCAGTTGACGTTCGGCACTGCGCACGTCAGGACGGTTTTCCAGCAGTTTGGTCGGATCGCCAATCGGCAACGCCTTGGAAATCGCTGGCAGCTTGGCCGGCGCCAACATCGCGGTCATTGCATCCGGGCGCTCGCCCAGCAGGGTAGCGATGCGGTTGCGCTCGCGGGTCTGCTCGGCCTGCAGTTGCGGAATGCTGGCTTCGACCGCCGCCAGACGTGCATCGGCGCGCACCACGTCGATCTCGTTGCCCACGCCCTCGTCACGCAGTTGCACGGTGACGCCACGGGATTCCTGCTGGTTCTTCAGGTTGGCCCGGGCGATGTCCTCGCGCAGTTGCGCACCGCGCAGTTGGCCGTACGCATCAACCAGCTCGGCGATCATGGTCACCTGCAGCTGGTACAGGTTGGCCTCGGCCACTTGCTGGTCGGCCTCGCTGGCTTCCAGTTCGCGCTGGATGCGGCCGAACAGGTCGATTTCCCAGGCCATGTCCAGGCCCAGGTCATAGCGTTCCTGATTGACCCGGTGCTCGGTTTCACCCGGCACCTGGGCGCGGCCGATCTGGCTGCTGGCGCGGCTGGTCACCACCGGCATGGCATCGTTGCTGATGTCGTCACGGATGGCGCGCGCAGCCTTGAGGCGGGCAAACGCCACCCGCAGTTCACGGTTGCCCTGCAGCGATTGCGCGACCAGCTTGTTCAGCGTCGGATCGTCGAACTGCTGCCACCAGATGGTTTCGATGTGGCTACGGTCATAGTTGCCCTGTGTCGCGGCCGGAATGTTGGCCGCGGCGGTGTCCGGCTTCTTGTAGTCCGGGCCGACGGCACAGGCCGCCAGCGCCAGGACCAACAGGCTCGGCAGGAAGAGTTTTGCAGCCTTCATCAATGAGCCTCCGGGGCGATTTTCTGAACGCTTTGAGCCTTGGCCGCCTTGCGGGCTTCCTTGCGTTCGACGTAGTTACGGATCAGGACATAGAACACCGGCGTCAACAGCAGACCGAAGAAGGTCACGCCCAGCATCCCGGAGAACACCGCCACGCCCATGGCATGACGCATCTCGGCACCGGCACCGCTGGACAGCACCAGAGGCACTACACCCATGATGAACGCGAAGGAGGTCATCAGGATCGGACGCAGACGCAGGCGGCAGGCTTCCAGAACGGCTTCCAGCGGAGTCTTGCCTTTCTCCTGTTCGTCCTTGGCGAACTCGACGATAAGGATCGCGTTCTTACAGGCCAGGCCCACCAGTACGATCAGGCCGATCTGGGTGAAGATGTTGTTGTCGCTGCCGGCGATGATCACACCGGCGATGGCCGACAGCAGGGTCATCGGTACGATCAGGATCACCGCCAGCGGCAGGCTCCAGCTTTCATACAGGGCGGCCAGTACCAGGAACGCCAGCAGTACGCAGAGCGGGAAGACCAGCAGCGCGGTGTTGCCCGACAGGATCTGTTGGTAGGTCAGGTCGGTCCACTCGTAGGTCATGCCGTTGGGCAGTTCCTGCTTGAGCAGCTTGTTCATCGCAGCTTCGGCCTGGCCCGAGCTGAAGCCTGGACCTGCAGCACCGTTGATTTCAGCGGTGATGAAGCCGTTGTAGTGCATCACGCGGTCAGGGCCTGAGGTGTTGGTGACCTTGAGCAGCGTCGCCAGTGGAATCATCTCGCCCAGGTTGTTGCGCACTTTCAGCTGACCGATCTGCTCGGCGTCCTGACGGAACTGCTGTTCAGCCTGGACGTTGACCTGATAGGTACGGCCGAAACGGTTGAAGTCGTTGGCATACAGCGAACCCAGGTACACCTGCAGGGTGTCGAAGATGTCGCTGATGGCCACGCCGTGGGTCTTGGCTTTCTCGCGGTCGATGGCGGCGTCCACTTGCGGCACGTTCACGGTGTAGCTGGTGAACAGGGCGGCGAGTTCCGGCACGCTGCGGCTCTTGGCGATGACGTTCATCGTCTCTTTATACAGCTCGTCGTAACCCAGGTTGCCACGGTCCTCGATCTGCAGGCGGAAACCGCCGATGGTGCCCAGGCCTTGTACCGGTGGTGGCGGGAAGATCGCCATGTAGGCTTCCTGGATCGACGCGTACTTGCCATTGAGCTGGCCGGCGATGGCGCCTGCCGACTCACTGGCCAGCTTGCGCTCCTCGAACGGCTTCAAGGTCACGAACACGATCCCGGAGTTGGGGCTGTTGGTGAAACCGTTGATCGACAGGCCAGGGAAGGCTACGGCACTTTCCACGCCCGGTTGCTTCAGGGCGATGTCCGACATGCGCTTGATGACGTCTTCGGTACGGTCCAGGCTGGCGGCGTCAGGCAGTTGAGCGAAGGCCACCAGGTATTGCTTGTCCTGCTGCGGCACGAAACCGGTTGGCGTGGTCGAGAAGCCCAGCCAGGTCATGACGATCAGACCGGCATACACCACCAGTGCCACGCCACTGACGCGGATGACCCGGCCAACGGTGCCGACGTACTTGTTACTGGCCTTGACGAAGAACCGGTTGAACGGACGGAACAGCCAGCCACCCAGCAGCTTGTCGAGGAAACGCGAGAAGGCGTCTTTCGGTGCATCGTGGGCGCGCAGCAGCACGGCAGCCAGGGCCGGCGACAGGGTCAGGGAGTTGAACGCCGAGATCACCGTCGAGATGGCAATGGTCAGGGCGAACTGTTTATAGAACTGCCCCGTCAGGCCTGAGATGAACGCCGCGGGTACGAACACCGCACAGAGTACCAGCGCGGTCGCGATGATCGGGCCGGTTACTTCGCGCATGGCGATCTGCGTGGCTTCCATCGGTTGGTGGCCGAGCTCGATGTTACGCTCGACGTTCTCCACCACCACGATGGCGTCGTCCACCACGATACCGATGGCCAGTACCAGGCCGAACAGCGACAGCGCGTTGAGCGAGAAACCGAACAGGTGCATGACCGCGAAGGTACCGATCAGCGACACCGGCACGGCGGCCAGCGGGATGATCGAGGCGCGCCAGGTCTGCAGGAACAGGATCACCACCAGCACCACCAGGATCAGTGCTTCGAACAGGGTGTGAACCACTGCCTCGATGGAGCCGCGCACGAAGATGGTCGGGTCGTAGACGATGCTGTAGTCCATGCCTTCAGGGAAGCTCTTCTTGAGCAGTTCCATTTCGCTGCGCACTTCGTTGGAAATGTCGATAGCGTTGGAGCCCGGGCGCTGGAAGATCGGGATCGCCACGGCCGGCTGGTTGTTCAGCAGGGAACGCAGGGCGTACTGGCTGGAACCCAGTTCCACACGGGCAATGTCCTTCACGCGGGTGATCTCGCCGTTTTCGCCGGCGCGCACGATGATGTTCTCGAACTCTTCCTCAGAGACCAGACGGCCCTGGGTGTTGATCGACATCTGGAAGCTGGTGGCGCTCGGGGAGGGAGGTGCACCCAGTTGACCGGCCGCAACCTGACGGTTCTGCTCGCGAATGGCAGTGACCACGTCGGTCGCGGTGATGTTGCGCGAAGCGGTCTTGTTCGGGTCCAGCCAGACACGCAGCGAGTAGTCGCCCATACCGAACAGCTGCACGTCGCCGACACCGTTCAGACGAGCCAGCTCATCCTTGATGTTCAGCACCGCGTAGTTGGACAGGTACAGCATGTCGTAACGCTGATCCGGCGAGGTCAGGTGGACCACCATGGTCAGGTCCGGGGACGCCTTGTCCACGGTGATACCGATGCGCGTCACCTCTTCAGGCAGCTTCGGTTCGGTCCGCGTCACGCGGTTCTGCACCTGCACCTGCGCGGTGTCCAGGTTGGTACCCAGCGCGAAGGTGATGGTCAGGGTCAGCTTGCCGTCGGCGGTGGCCTGGGAGGACATGTAGAGCATGTTCTCGACACCGGTGATCGCCTGTTCCAGTGGCGCGGCCACGGTTTCGCCGATCACTTTCGGGTTGGCGCCGGGGAAGTTGGCGCGCACGACCACGGTCGGCGGCACGACTTCCGGGTATTCGCTGATCGGTAGCTGGAACAGCGAAATGGCACCGGCGATCAGGATCAGCAGCGAGAGCACCGCTGCGAAGATCGGCCGTGTAATGAAGAACTTGGAAAAATTCATCGAGTCTGTCCCTTAACCGCGTGGCGTAGCGGCAGCGGCAACTTTGGCATCCAGTTTCGACTGGGCCTTGGGTTGGTTGCTGGCTTCAAGTGCTTGGCGCTGTTGTTGCAGCGCAGCGAGGGTTTCCGGGCTGGCCATCTGAGTGTCCTGCGGATCGACCGGCGAGCCCGGGCGCACACGCTGCAGGCCGCTGACGACGATACGATCGTCCTTCTGCAGACCGCTGCGCACGATACGCAGGCCTTCGAGTTTCGGCCCCAGGTCAACGTTGCGATAGGTCGCCTTGTTGTCCTTGTCGACCACCAGCACGAATTTCTTGCCAAGGTCGGTGCCCACGGCTTCGTCCTTGATCAGCATCGCCGAGTAGGTGGCGCTGCCGACCAGCTTCAGGCGTGCGTATAGGCCCGGGGTGTATTCGCCCTTGCTGTTGTCGAACACGGCGCGGCCACGGATGGTGCCGGTGCGCGGGTTGACCTGGTTGTCGACGAAGTTCATCTGGCCCTGGTGCGGGTTCTCAGCCTCGTTGGACAGGCCCATGTACACCGGCGTGGTCGCGCCGCGCTTGCCGTCGCGGGCCAACTGGTTGTACTTGAGGAACACGCGCTCGTCGGCGTCGAAGTAGGCGTAGACCTTGTCGGTGGAGACCACGCTGGTGAGGATCGACTGATCGGCGGTGACGATGTTGCCGGCGGTGATTTCCGCACGGCTGACGCGACCGGTGATCGGTGCGGCAACGCGGGTGAAGCTCAGGTTCAGTTTCGCCAGGTCAAGCTGGGCCTGAATGGCGGCTACCGCTGCCTTGGATTCCTGGGCGGTGGTGGTCCGCGAGTCAGCCAGCTCCGCCGAGATGGCATTGTTGGTGCGCAGGCGTTCGCCACGTTGTGCTTCGTTGTTGCTGCGTACCGAAGCCGCCTTGGCCTGTTGCAGTTGGGCTTCCAGACGATGCACTTCGGCTTCGAACGGACGCGGATCAATCTGGAACAACAGATCGCCTTTCTTGACCAGCTCGCCATCGGTGAAGGCCACCGAGTCGATCTGACCGGAGACGCGAGGACGCACCTGCACGGTTTCCGGGGCCTCAAGACGCGCGGTTACTTCATCCCATTCGTTGACCGGCTGCTCGAGCACCTTGGCCACGTTGACTTTCGCCGCTGCGGGGGCAACCGTCGCCTCTGGGGTCCGGCCGCAAGCGCTGATCACCACCAGAGCCAGCGCGGCAAGGGGATAGCGCAAAGGAGTAAGTGACTGAACCATGGGAAAATCCGCCGATGTTATTGAGATGGGCGGATTCTGTTCCCGGGGGTTTTATTGCACGAATCGAATACGACGAAGGTAAATATCAGTGGGAATGATATTTACCTGTGCAGAGGCTCTATTTCGGGGTTTTGACTGGATGGGGTGATCGGGAGAAAGCGGTTGTCACAGGCGTGTATAAAAACGGTCATGTGAGCCGGGTAGATCACCTTCGAAATCAGCGTTATTGAGCTTCAGCCCAATCGCCACAGGTCGAGGCTATCAGTGTGTCCCAATCATCGGGCGGATTGCCCCGTCCCAGCATCTTTTCGAAGACTGCATACGGATCGGACCTGCTGCCTGCCGACCTCAGTGTCTGCTCGTCATTGACCCATGCGTAGACGATGACTCTGGCGGTTGAGTCATAGCGGAAGAACAGCCGGAAGCGTCTGCCGATTTTCGCCCTGCGCCAGTGGCGATAGGCTGTTCCCAGCGTGTTGCCTTGGCGGTAATCATCCCGGGCGGGGTCGCCTGGAACGACATCCAGAATCAGCTGACTCAAGGCTCGCAAGAGTTTGACGTTTGCGTTGCTCTGGAATCCATCCGGATCACTCTGTTCGGCTCGCGCTGCGGCGGACTGAAGTTTGCGAAGCTGGGCGGTGAGACCTTCATGGAACAGCAGTGTCCATCCATGGCGCTGCATCAGAGCTCGACCTCACCCTCGATATCCTGGTCCAGATCCACGTCATGGCCTGCGTTCGCGAGCATTGTGTGCGCCAGATCCCTGGGCAACGCTTCAACATTTCGGCCTGCGCGAATGTCGGCTTCCAGCAGGCTGAGGAACGCGCCAATGGCCGGGTCTTCGTGAGGGGCATCGGCACGGGTGACGACCACCTCTCCGTCACGCACGTCGAAGGCGATCTTGCCACCCGTATCCAGTCCCAGTAGCTGCCGAACGGATTTGGGCAGGGTGATTTGACCCTTGGAGGTAAGCGTGGCGATTTCGTGGATGGCAGACATGATGGCGTCTCGTGGTGAGCTTTGAGCAAGGTAAGGAAAAATCCTTACCTTGTCAATCTGGGAGCACTCACTTGATCAATGGCACGCCACTGAGCCTCTGCAGCTCGTCGAAGTCGATGTCAGAGCAGATTTCCACTACTTTCAGGCCATCGCTTGTCACTTCCAGCACGGCCAGGTCGGTGTAGATGCGGCTGACGCAGCCGATGCCGGTCAAGGGGTAGGTGCACTCGGGCACGATCTTGCTTTCGCCGGACTTGGTCAGGTGGTCCATCATTACGAACACCTGGCGGGCGCCGGTGGCCAGGTCCATTGCGCCGCCCACGGCCGGGATCGAGCCTTCAGCGCCGGTGTGCCAGTTGGCGAGGTCGCCCTTGACCGACACCTGGAAGGCGCCCAGTACGGCGATGTCCAGGTGGCCGCCGCGCATCATCGAAAACGAGTCGGCGTGGTGGAAGAAAGCACCACCGGTGAGCAGGGTGACGTGCTGCTTGCCGGCGTTGATCAGGTCATCGTCTTCCTCGCCGGCGGCCGGGCTTGGCCCCATGCCCAGCAGACCGTTTTCGCTGTGCAGGAACACTTCCTTGTCGCCCAGGTAGTTGGCCACCAGAGTCGGTGCGCCGATGCCCAGGTTGACGTACGCGCCTTCCTGGATGTCTGCGGCTACGCGCTGGGCCATTTCGGTACGGGAGAGCTTTTTGGTAATGGTCATGGCAGGCCTCAGACAGCGTTGGCGATCGAAGAAGCGCCGGCGCCGGAAACGGCGACCACGCGCTGGACGAAGATACCCGGAGTGATGATGTGCTCCGGATCCAGTTCGCCAAGTTCGACGATCTGGTCGACCTGGGCAATGGCGGTCCTGGCGGCCATGGCCATGATCGGGCCGAAGTTGCGGGCGGCCTTGCGATAGATCAGGTTGCCCCAGCGATCACCCTTGTACGCCTTGATCAGCGCGAAGTCGGCATGCAGCGGCATCTCCAGGACGTACTGGCGGCCGTTGATCTCGCGGGTTTCCTTGCCTTCGGCCAGGAGGGTGCCGTAGCCGGTCGGCGAGAAGAATGCACCGATGCCCGAACCCGCTGCGCGGATGCGCTCGGCCAGGTTGCCTTGCGGCACCACTTCCAGCTCGATCTTGCCGGCGCGATACAGTTCGTCGAAGACGTAGGAATCGGACTGGCGCGGGAACGAGCAGACCACCTTGCGCACGCTGCCCGCCTTGAGCAGAGCGGCCAGGCCGATCTCGCCGTTGCCGGCGTTGTTGCTAATGATGGTCAGGTCGCGGGTACCGGTATCGATCAGCGCATCGATGAGCTCGGACGGCATGCCGGCAGTGCCGAAGCCTCCGACCATGATGGTTGAACCGTCGGTAATTCCCTGCACCGCGCTGGCGATGGACTCGAACGTTTTATTGATCAAAGCGAGCTCCTGGTCATTCCTGGAGTGTGGATTGTCGGTCTGGCCGTCGTCCTTTGAAGGAGGGGCCAGTCGCGCTTGGCGTTGTTTGTTGCGTTGCGCTAAGCGTGCCGCAAGATCGGGCAACAGTAGAGAGGGTTTGGCGGAATTGGTGCGATTATCGAACGGTTGTGCGATTTTCGAGCATTACGCGGTTTGCCCGCTGTAACGCTCGATGAAGGGCACGCCCAGGCGGGCATGCCCACAGGTATCAAAGGCTGTCGGGGTCGCCGAAGAACATCTGAATCCGTGACCTCAACCAGCGCTCGCCGGGGTCGTTGTCCTGGGAGCCGCGCCAGGCCATGTGCAGTTCGAAGGTGCGGGCTTCCAGTGGCAGTTCCTCTGCGCGTACGCCGCCGGCGGCGGTCAGCACGTCGGCTGTGTAGTCGGGCACGGTAGCAACGATGTCGGTGCCGGAAATCAGGGTCGCCAGGCCGTTGAACTGCGGTACGGCGAGTACGACGTGGCGCTTGCGGCCGATCTTTTCCAGGTACTCGTCGATGAAGCCGCCCAGATCGCCTGCGAACGACACCAGCGCGTGGGGCCGGGCGCAGAAGTCGTCCAGAGTGATGGCGCCGGGCATGGAATCGGCGCGCAGCAACTTGGGTCGGCTGCGGCGTAGCACCTTGCGTTTGGCGTTGGCCGGCAGGTCGTCGGTGTAGCTGACGCCGATGGAAATTTCGCCAGACGACAGCAGCGAGGGCATCAGGATGTAGTTGGTGCGGCGTACCACCAGGACGATGCCGGGGGCTTCGGAGCGCAGGCGCTTGAGCAGCGACGGCAGCAGCGCGAATTCGGCGTCGTCCGACAGCCCGATGCGGAACACCGCAGTGCTGGTGGCCGGGTCGAAGTCGGCGGCGCGGCTCACGGCGGTGGAAATGGAATCCAGCGCAGGGGAGAGCAGGCCGAAGATTTCCACGGCGCGGGCCGTCGGTTCCATGCTGCGCCCGGTGCGCACGAACAACGGGTCGTCGAACAGCCCGCGCAGGCGTGACAGCGCAGCACTGATGGCGGGCTGGCCGAGAAACAGTTTTTCCGCCGCACGCGTGACGCTGCGTTCATGCATGAGGGTTTCGAACACGATGAGCAGGTTGAGGTCGACGCGACGCAGGTCGTTGCGATTCATGACGGGGTCTCGGGAACGTGGGTCGATACGTTGGCCGCCCGCAAGGCAGGGCCGGTTTTGGCTCAGGAACGAATAGTACGGGTATTGGCCGATTCTGCGCACGGTTAAATTCATCCGCAAGCATACCAACGTGTTAACCATCACGGCCGTCGATAATTTGCGCTGAACCTTGGCCCCGCGATTTTGACCAATGGGTATGAGCACCCGATTGGCCTTTGCGCCGCAGCGCCCGTGCAGTTTACGCGCCGTCTGGCGGTACGTTCATCCGGAAAATGGGCGTCGGGTTGCATTGTCGATACGAGAAAAGAACAATGACCGCCTTGAATACGTGAGCATTCGATGGTTATCTAATGACCGCCTTTCAACAACAGAATCGATGACAGGCATGTCGACTATTAATAGCCACTGATAGTGTTACCGGCAGCGCCCGGATAGAGTTCATGGCATCAAGGTTCATAAGGCGAGGTTCGAAATGTCCCGCACGATCCGTTTTCATCAGTTTGGCCCGGCCGAGGTGCTCAAGGTAGAAGAGCAGCAAGCCGCGTTGCCAGCACCCGGAGAGGTGCAGATACGCGTCCAGGCGATTGGTGTCACCTGGTATGACGTGCTGTGGCGACAAAATCTGGCATCGTCCCAGGCAAAGCTGCCCGCTGGCCTGGGGTCTGAAATGGCCGGCGTGATTACCGCCGTCGGCGATGGCGTGGATGACCTGAAGGTCGGCGACAAGGTCGCAAGCTTTCCGTCAGCCAACCCTAACGAGCATCCGGTGTATGGCGAGTTCATCGTCCTGCCACGCACCTCCGTGACCAAATACCCGGACATCCTCACGCCCAATCAGGCGGCGGTGCACTACACCCCGATGCTGGTGGCGTATTTTGCCTACGTGGAGCTGGCCCGCGTGAAAGAAGGGCAAGTGGCCCTGATCACTGACGCCGGTCACTGCGCCGGTCCCGCGTTCCTGCAACTGGGCAAGGCGCTGGGCCTGAAGGTCATCGCGGCCATCAAGACCGATGATGAAGAAGGCACTTCACGCCGCTACCTGACGTCCCTGGGCGCCGACAAGGTAGTGGTGACCGAGGAGCAGGATTTGCTGCTCGCGATCAACAAGTACACTGACAAGGCTGGCGTCAACGTCATCCTCGATGGTCTGGGCGGTCCGCAGATGTCGATTCTCGGCGATGCCCTCGCGCCTCGCGGCAGCCTGATCCTGTACGGTCTGCAAGGCGGCAACCAGGTGCAATTCCCGGCCTGCGCTGCGTTCCAGAAGAACATCCAGTTCTTCGTTCACTGCGTTGGCAACTTCACCGGCAAGCCGGAACTGGGTATCCCCCAGGACAAGGAAGCGGTCGAGCGCGCGCTGCTCAAGATCAACGAGCTGACCCGCGACAAACTGCTGCTGCCACAGGTGACCAAGGTCTTCCCGTTCGAGCAGGTCGTGGAAGCCCATCGTGTAATGGACGGCTGCCCGGTAGGTGGGCGTGTCGTGGTGGAAGTCGAGTCCGCCTGAGCGCAATCTACCGCGCGAGGCTGACTGTTCGACGCCCAGGCCCAGGCGTCGGCGTTGTGGATCCGGTCACCGGTTCAGGGTGTCCGTCCCGTCATTTACCGGCCATGCAAGACCCGACAAAGCCTTCCCGATTCGTTCAGGAAGGCTTTTTTGTTTATGGGGTCGAACCTGTTGAACGGATGTGTACTTTGCCCGGTGTGCGAAGTTAGAGCGCTGTGTGTTGTTCAGGGTGTTCGATCATTAAACAAAGTTGTTTAAAAGCGTGCATGTTTCAGTGGAAAGCTGACAGGCATTCCGTCGGCATTCTGTAGCTTGTAATTGTGAATCAGATACCGATAATGACGGGGTGAACCAAAACTCAAGGAACGAGTCATGCCTGACTGTCTGTCGTGGCCGATGGTTATACGGTGCCGGATGCACGCCACTATCGGTCTTCCATATTTGTCTGTGTCCAACCCCGTGTGCGGTGCGCTGCAAGGCGCGCCTGCAGTGGCTTGCGGGCCTTTCCCGTCACTGGCGTTTCAGTGCTGTTCAACTCAGGACAGCAGTTGATCGCGAATATCATCACGCGCTGTTTGAGCGTGGTACGCAGAAGGTGATCAACTCTTCAATGACGCGTGTTGTCGCAAGAGTTTGATGTTGTCGCAGGGCTGCACTACGGATGATCGGATAATGGGTTCCATACATGAACAGGCAATGACATATGTCTATCAGCAAGTTCTTCAGCGCTTGTTGAGTTATTTGAACCGCGCGGAACGCACCGCGCTGCAACTATTGATTCAACGCCTGATAGTGGCCGCCGGTGGCATGGAGCGGGTCGGGCAGTACAGGATTCTGGTGGCCTTCAGTGGCGGCAAGGACAGCGCCTACACCGTGGCCCTGTTGCGCGCCGCCCAGTTGAGCATCGCCTGCCGGGCGCCCACCACCTTCAACCTGCGCATTGCCAACATGCGCCATGCGGGGATGACGTCGGCAGTGATGGACAACATCAACCGCTGTTACTCGGCGCTGTTCCTGCACGACGACCCCCGGGTCGAGTTGCTGGTGGTGGATCACCGCTACGTGCAGGCCTTCGAGCCCGACTTGCCATTCTCCACGGCCGGGCGCGAGCAGAACCGCTCCGACATGCTGCTGGGCGGGCACCTGACCGCAGGGGATGCCCGCACCACCTTCTGCAACAGCTGCTATCTGGGCATGACCGAGTTCCTCGGCCGTGCGGCCTGTTGGGGCGAGGGTGTGGACGCGGTGCTCAGCGGGGATTCGCTCAAGGAGCAGAAGCAGTACGCCACCTGGATCATGCGTCTGGCGCGGCAGAACGGCCAGAAGGTCGAGCACTGGCACAAGCTCGGCTTCAGCACGGCCCTGAGCACCATCGACAGCGTCGGCCAGGCCTATTACCACGAGCTGTATGGCGAAGAGGCCGAGCCGCCCGGGTTTACCCCGCGGTTGCCGGTGTATCCGGGCCGGCCCGTGACTCCGGCGTTCCTGACGGTGGCCGACCTGATCGGTTTCAGGGTCGAGGATCACTGGCCATTGCTGACGGATTTCCTGGGGTTCCGTTTCGACGATCTGGCCTTCAGTTTCAGTGAGTCGGATTGCGCGAACCCGCTGCTGATGGCTCACATGCGCGGGCTCAAGGCGCAATTCGTCCAGGGGCGTGAATACGCCGACGGCATCAAGGAATACCTGGAACTTGCGGCGGGCATGATGCGGCGCAAAGGCATGCCGCGACGCCTGATCGAACAGGCCATGGCGGCCTACGACAGCCCCGAGAAATTGCTGGAACGGCGCGAGCTGGCGGCCGGGTACGGGTTCGAGGCGTTCGGCCTGAACGAGGCGCAACTGGTCTGCCTGATGTTCGCGCCCTTCGTCGATTGCGGCGCGCAACTGGAAGCGTTTCTGCGCCGTTGTCATCCCGGCATGCTGGTGGCGCTGGGCGATCTGCACAAGGTGCTGTCCGGCGACGTGGCTTCGGATCAGGTGGTCCAGTGGCTGGTGGATGTCAGCGGCCTGACGCTCAAGGGCCTGCAGAGTCTCTACGCGAAACGGCGCGTGGACTTCTGCGACGACAGCTCGATCATTGCCCGAGTCCGCGCCAGCGACCCCGACAAGGGCCATGTCACGACGATCGACCAGGAAACCGGCGAGACGGTCACGGAACTGATCTCCGGTCGCTGACCATTGTGCCCGTGATGCCGTTGCGCCGGGCTCCGGCGGCCGCACCACGGGCGATTTCTCTCAACGACCCTGCGCCTTGCGCATGGATGGGGTGTGCCTGATGAATAACAACAAGACCGATTTTGCTTACCAGGTGGTGTACCGCTACCTGTCTCGCCTGACCAATGAACTGCCCCAGGGACCGGCAGTCAAGCTGCCTTCGCTGCGCCTGCTGGCCCGGCGCTTGCGGGTGTCCATTTCCACCGTGCAGAACGCCTACTCATTACTTGAAAAGGAAGGCCGTATCTGCTCGGTGCCCAAGTCTGGCTATTACGCCTTGCCCCAGCCCTGTAACGACATTTTGTGCGAGGGCGACGCACCGCTGGAGCGTTACCAGGCCAGCACCCGGCGCGGCGACATGTTCGTCTTCGGCGCTGACGAGCCCACCTTGCTGCAGTCGCTGGACGGCGCGTTGCTCACTCTGGAGCGCGAGCTGGTGCGTCACTATCCCTGCCAGCCTGACCCGCGTTTCCAGCCGTTTGGCGACATCGAACTGCGTACGGCACTGGCCGCGCACTACACCTCGTCCACCGAGAACTGCTGGCACCCGGACAACGTGTTCGTCGGCCCGGACAAGACCGGCGTGCTGAAAACCGTGCTCAAGGCGTTGCAACTGCGTGACTGCGCCGTGCTGGTGGAATCGCCGTGCAGCTGGAGCCTGTTGCGCACCTTGCAATCCTTTGGCATTCGCGTGGTGGAGTGGTGCACCGAGGCCGGCGATGAGACCGATGCCCAGGAACTCCATGGCCTGCTCAAGCGTGGCGAGATCAAGATGGCGATCCTGTCTTCGCGCATGCAGCCGATTCGCGGCAGGGTCAGGGCGCTTGAGCAGCGTCAGCGCCTGGCTGAGGTGTTGAATCGCAGCGGGGTCTGGGTGCTGGAGAACGACACCCACGGCGGACTGTGCTTCGTGGAGCACTCGCAACCCTTGCGCGACCTGATCGACCCCAGGCGCCTGCTGATTCTGGGGGCGTTCGACAAGAGTATCGGTCTGGAAGCGCCGTTCGGTTATCTGCTGAGTCGGCATTCCAGTGCGCTGTGGCACCAGCAGATGCTGCTGCGCTCGTTTCGACTGCCGCCGATTCGGCAGAAGGCTATCGCGCGGCTGTATGGCTCGGGGCAGGTGGACCGGCATCTGCACTGGCTGCGCAAGAGCCTGGAGGAGCGGATGGCGCAGTTGGGCGGCCTGGTCGAGCAGTACCTGGGCGAGGAGGTGCGTTTCGAACAGCCTCAAGGCGGGGCCACGCTGTGGCTGGAGAGCGTGCACCGGGTGGAGATGGCGCGGGTGTTCGAACGGTTGCTGGAGCAGCGTATCGTGATCGCGCCGGGAGAGTTGTTCAGCGTGCGCGGCTTGCACCAGCAGAGCCTGTGCCTGAGCGGCGCGGCGGACTGGAGCCAGAACATCGAGTCGATGCTGGTGATCATCAGAAACGCCCTGGTGCAGGAACGGGTGTAGCCGGATGTTGCGTTGACCTGCCCGTAGCAGTCCGGCTTGCCGGCGTCCGCGTCCTGGAAATCGTCATCGCCGGCAAGCCGGACTGCTACAGGTGTGATGTATGTACGCGATATCGGGACAAACCTTTGAACCCGTAGCAGTCCGGCTTGCCGGCGTCGGCGTCCTCAAGATCGCCCCCGCGGGCAAGCCCGGCTGCTACAGGTGTGATGTATGTACGCGATATCGGGACACACCTCGAACCCGTAGCAGCACGGCTTGCCGGCGTCAGCGTCCTCAAGATCGCCCCCGCGGGCAAGCCCGGCTGCTACAGGTGTGATGTATGTACGCGATATCGGGACAAACCTTGAACCCGTAGCAGCACGGCTTGCCGGCGGGAGCGGCGGTGAGATCACCGAGGTGCCAGATCAGACTCGAACAGATACCCACCACCGATCCATTTCCATTTGCCATCGGCGCCGCAGATCGGTTAACTGTACGTTCGTCCAGTGTCAGCCCAACGGCCCGAATCCGCGTGACTTCCATCGCCACCATCCTTCCCCAACCTGCGGCCGCTGCGGGCTACACGATCGGTGTGCGCGGCATGTGCGAGTTTACCGCCAAGGCCGGGGACCTGGACCTGCGTTTCACACCATCGCCCACGGCGCTTGAGGGCATCGCCGGGCATCGCACCGTGGCCAGCAGGCGCTCAGCGGATTACCAGACCGAAGTGGCGCTCTCCGGCACCTTCCACGAACTGAGCGTGCGGGGCAGGGCAGACGGCTACGACCCCAGCCTCAACCAGCTCGAAGAAGTGAAGACCTACCGCGGCGAGCTCGACGCCATGCCGGATAACCACCGGCAACTGCACTGGGCCCAGGCCAAGGTCTACGGCTGGTTGCTCTGCCAGCAGCTGCAACTGCCCGAGATCAACCTCGCGCTGGTTTACTTCAACGTCGTCAGCGAACAGGAAACCCTGATTCGCGAGCGCCATACGGCTGAACAACTGCATGCCTTCTTCAACCAACAGTGCGGCATTTTCCTGGACTGGGCGCGCCAGGAAATCGCCTACGTCCAGAACCGCAATACCCAACTCACCGGCCTGAAATTTCCCCACGCCGACTTTCGCAGTGGCCAGCGCGTGCTGGCCGAGTCGGTGTACAAGGCGGTCAGCACCGGCCGCTGCCTGATGGCCCAGGCGCCCACCGGTATTGGCAAGACCATCGGCACCGTATTCCCGATGCTCAAGGCGATGCCGGGGCAGAAGCTGGACAAGCTGTTCTTCCTCACCGCCAAGACCCCTGGCCGCAAACTGGCGCTGGATGCCCTGGGCGTGCTGGGCGAAAGTGCCCCGCAGCTCAAACTGCGGGTGTTGGAGCTGGTGGCCCGGGACAAAGCCTGCGAATACCCCACCAATGCATGCAACGGCGATTCATGCCCGCTGGCCAAAGGCTTCTACGACCGCCTGCCCGCAGCGCGCCAGGAAGCGGCGCAGCAGGGCTGGCTCGACCAGGCCGGTATGCGGGAAGTCGCGCTGCGCCATGAGATTTGCCCCTATTACCTGAGCCAGGAAATGGCCCGCTGGTGCGACGTGGTGATCGCCGACTACAACTATTACTTCGACCTGAACGCCTTGCTGTTCGGGTTGTGCCAGTTCAACCAGTGGCAGGTGGCGGTACTAGTGGACGAGGCGCACAACATGGTCGAGCGCGCCCGGCAGATGTACAGCGCAAGCCTTGACCAGTACAACCTCGACCTGCTGCGCAAGACTGCGCCTGAGCCTTTGAAGAAGTCGCTGAACCGGCTCAACCGCGACTGGAATGCCTTGCATAAGGAGCAGATTGCGCCGTATCAGGCCTATCCGGGAACGCCGGCTAAATTCATCGCCAGCCTCAGCCTGTGTGTTGCGGCCTTCGGCGACTATTTCAACGACCACCCCCAGGCCGCCAACGGTGAGCTGCAAGGCTTCTACTTCGAGGCGATCCAGTTCGGGCGCATCGCCGAGCTGTTCGATGAGCACTTCCTGTTCGACATCAGCAAGCGTGAACTGGGCAGCAAGCGTGCCTTGTCCCGGCTGACGTTGCGCAACGTGGTGCCGGCCGGTTTCGTGCGGCCACGGCTGACGGCGGCGCGCAGCACGGTGCTGTTTTCCGCAACACTCAACCCCCGGCATTTCTACCGGGACCTGCTGGGTTTGCCCGACACCACGGCCTGGGTCGACGTCGATTCGCCGTTTCAGCGCTCGCAACTCCAGGTGCAGATCGCCAGCCACGTATCCACCCGTTTCAACCATAGGCAGGCGTCACTGGCGCCCATCGTCGAACTGCTGGCCGGGCAGTTTCAGGCGCGGCCGGGCAACTATCTGGCGTTTTTCAGCAGCTTCGATTACCTGCAACAGGTGGCGCAACTGCTGGCCGACAGCCACCCGCAGATCCCGATGTGGCAGCAATCGCGGGGGATGGCCGAGGCTGATCGCCAGGCGTTTCTGGAGCGCTTCACCCCCGAAAGCCAGGGTATCGGCTTCGCGGTACTGGGCGGGGCATTCGGCGAGGGCATCGATCTGCCCGGCGCGCGGCTGATCGGTGCATTCATCGCGACCTTGGGCCTGGCGCAGGTCAATCCGGTCAATGAGCAACTGAAACAGCGCATGGGCCTGTTGTTCGGCGCCGGATACGACTACACCTATCTCTACCCTGGCATGCAGAAGGTGGTGCAGGCCGCCGGCAGGGTGATCCGCGGCACGGAGGATCGGGGCGTGGTGGTGCTGATCGATGATCGCTTCGCCGAACACAGGATTCAGCAATTGTTGCCGGCATGGTGGCAAATCTGAATCACAGCTGCTATTTGTCTCAACGGTTTACGGATCAATACCCGAGCACGACGGTCCAAGTGCCAGTAAACTGCCGCGCCGCAGGCCTTTTCCTGTTTCGCCGACGCTAATTTCTTTTTTCATCCACGGAGGTTTCGCATGAGTATCAGTCCATTCGCAGGCAAACTGGCGCCTGCAGAATTGCTGGTCGATCTTCCTCGTCTGGTCACGGCGTACTACACCGGGCAACCTGACGCCTCGGTCGCCACCCAGAAGGTTTCCTTTGGCACCTCCGGCCATCGCGGCAGCTCGTTCGACCTGAGCTTCAACGAGTGGCACGTCCTGGCCATCAGCCAGGCGATCTGCCTGTACCGTCAGGCCAATGGCATCGACGGCCCGCTGTTCCTGGGCGCCGATACCCACGCGCTGTCCACTCCGGCTGCGGCGTCGGCGCTGGAAGTGCTGGCGGCCAACGGCGTCAACGTGATGATTTCCGAAGGCGACGAATACACCCCGACGCCGGCGGTGTCCCACGCCATCATCTGCTACAACAAGGGTCGCACATCGGGCCTGGCCGACGGCATCGTCATCACGCCGTCCCACAATCCGCCGGAAAGCGGCGGCTTCAAGTACAACCCGCCCAATGGCGGCCCGGCCGATTCGCACATCACCAAGTGGATCGAGACCAAGGCCAACGAACTGCTCGCCGAGAAGATCGTCGGCGTGACCCGCATGAGCCATGAAAAAGCCCTGCGCGCCGACACCACCCATCGCCATGACTACCTCAACACCTACGTCGCCGACCTCAAGAACGTCATCGACATGGACGCCATCCGTGGCGCCAGCCTGCGTCTGGGCGTGGACCCTTTGGGCGGCGCGGGCGTGCGCTACTGGTCGGCCATCGGTGAGCACTACGGCCTGAACCTGGACGTGGTGAACCAGCACGTCGATCCGACCTTCCGCTTCATGAGCGTGGACTGGGACGGCAAGATCCGCATGGACCCATCGTCCAACTTCGCCATGCAGGGCCTGATCGGCCTCAAGGACCGCTTCCAGGTAGCCTTCGCCTGCGACCCGGACCACGACCGCCACGGCATCGTGACCCCGACCGGTGGCTTGCTGGCACCAAACAACTACCTGGCGGTGTCCATCGACTACCTGTTCCAGAACCGCCCACAGTGGCGCGCCGATGCGGCCGTGGGCAAGACCGTGGTCAGCAGCGGCATGATCGACCGCGTCACCCAGCGTCTGGGCCGTCGCCTGTATGAAGTGCCGGTGGGTTTCAAGTTCTTCGCCGAGGGCCTGTTCGAAGGCTCGCTGGGCTTTGGTGGCGAGGAGAGCGCCGGTGCGTCATTCCTGCGTCGCGATGGCACAGTCTGGACCACCGACAAGGACGGCCTGATCCCGGCCCTGCTGGCCGCCGAAATCCGTGCGCGCAAAGGGCGTGACCCGAGCGAGATGTACAAGGCGCTGACCGACGAGCTGGGCGAACCGGTTTCGACCCGCGTCGAGGCCAAGGCCAACTTCGAGCAGAAGGCATTGCTGAGCAAGCTGTCGCCGGAGCAAGTGACGTCCACGGAGCTGGCTGGCGAGAAGATCACCGGTATCCTGAGCAAGGCGCCGGGCAACGACCAGGCCATTGGCGGGTTGAAGGTCATGACCGAAAACGGCTGGTTCGCGGCGCGTCCTTCGGGCACGGAAGACATCTACAAGATCTACGCCGAAAGCTTCAAGGGCGAAGAGCACCTCAAGCGCCTGGTGGCTGAAGCGCAGGTGTTGGTGGATGCGGCGATTGCCCCGAAGTAAGGATTTGGCAGATCCGTAGCAGCACGGCTTGCCGGCGGGAGCGGTATGTCTGACACCCTGATGTCGACTGACACGCCGCCCCCGCCGGCAAGCCGTGCTGCTACGGGCGATCTTGCCAGACAACTGCCGCGCAAAAAAAAAGCCCCGACGCTCTCACGTCGGGGCTTTTTCATTTCAGCTCGATCACGCCACATCCACCAGCACGATCTCGCTGTCCTCGATGGCCGTCACGCGCAGCACGCGCTCGTCTTCGACTGCCACACCGTCGCGGGCCCTGGCTTGCAGGCCGTTGACTTCGATGGCGCCAGTGGCCGGCACCAGGTAGGCGCGGCGACCTTCGTCCAGCACGTACTCGGCCGACTCACCGGCTTTCAGGTTGGCGGCGACCAGTCGGGCATTGGCACGAATGCGCAGCTCGATGTCATCGTCAGCCTTGCCGCTGGCCAGGGTCACGAAACCTTCGCGGTTGGCTTTTGGAAACGGCTTGGCACCCCAGGAAGGTGGCGCACCGACTTCGTCCGGCATGATCCAGATCTGGAAGATCTTGGTATCGGTCGCTTCCAGGTTGTACTCGCTGTGGGCCACGCCGGTGCCAGCGCTCATCACTTGCACGTCTCCGGCTTCGGTACGGCCTTCGTTGCCCAGGCTGTCCTTGTGGGTAATCGCGCCTTCACGAACGTAGGTGATGATTTCCATGTCGCGGTGCGGATGGCGTGGGAAGCCGGTGCCGGCCTGGATCACGTCGTCGTTCCATACCCGCAACTGGCCCCAGCTCATGCGGCTTGGGTCGTAATAATTGGCGAACGAGAAATGGTGATGCGCGTTCAGCCAGCCATGATCGGCACCGCCGAGGGATTTGAAAGGTCGAAGTTGCAGCATGATCAGTTCCTCCGTAGCAGGGCCGGACCGTTTATCGCGGCGCCGCTGGTTAGTCGATGGAGTAATCATCCAACAATCTATTATCGATAAAAAGCGTAAGTTTTGCGTTATTATGATCGAAATCCTAGATGCTTTTGCTGGGCATATTCTGCCGTTTTACCTGCACTTGATCGGCTAAGCCCATGAGCACAAAGCATTTCGCTGGAGCTTGGCGGCGAATGGGGCGACCATAGGCACCTTTACATCAACACTGATATCCGGAGCCTGCGTGCCGCACGATTTTTCCGCCAAGCCATCTCCCGATCTTCCACCTGATCTCACGCCTCCCGAGCGCCTGCCGTTCTTCAAACGCCTGCTGGCGCGCATGATCGGTAGCAGCCTTTTGCGCCTGCAGGCACAGCACGTGCCGTCCTGGCATCAGGGCCACGCCGATGGCTACCTCAACGGCCACGCCGAAGGCATGGACGAGGGCTATGCCGAGGGCCGCATGGATGGCATCGAAGAGGGGCGTCGAGTGCTGGTGATTCGTGACACGCGTCCCCAGGAGCATCGTGGCCCCAGGGTCGATGAGCACCTGTTCGATGACTGGCGCCTGCCGTTGACCAACGAACTGAAGAAGCGCATCAAGGCCGACGTCGCCGAAAAACTCCCGCCCCACGCGCAGCCGACCACTGCGCAATGGAAAATGATTTTCAGCGACACGCCGTCCACCTACGTGATCGCAGGCGCGGGGGCGGGCAAGTCCACCTCGCTGGTACTGCGGGTGCTGCTGCTCAACCACTATCTGGGTTTCGAGCTGGACTCCATGACCGTGGTGACATTCACCCGCGAGTCACGCAAGGACTTCATCAACAAACTGATCGAGATCATGGGCCTCTGGGGCCGCGACCTGACTCAGCGCCAGGCCCGCGAAGTGGTGCGCACCTTCCACTCGCGCATTCTGCCGCTGGTGCGCAGCCTGCCGGGCTTCGAGCAGTTGCAGGCGTTCGAGAACCTCAGCAGCCAGGGCGCCGACCTGTTCGGTAACCCGCTGTTGAACGATGGCGCCGACAGCAACCCGTTCGACCTGCGCATCAACGACGCCCAGCGTCAGCACATGAACCTGTGTTATCGCGACCTGTACGCCAGCAATCAGCGTTTCCGCGAAGTGATGGCGCCGCTGTATCGGCATTCCTTGCAGCTCAAGGAACTGGACCGCGACCACCCCGACGTGCAGAAACGCATCACCGTCATGGGCCTGTCGTCCAAGCGCGACGAAGAGCTGTGCGACGTGATCGAGGACCTGTGGATTCGCAAGGGCGCCTGGCCGATCCAGGGCGTGGAGCCGATGCGCCAGACCGTCGAGGTCAGCGGCCTGACGTTCCATGTCCACGGTTACGCCGCCGAGCTGGACGCCTGGATCGTCCTGGGTTTCGACCCCGGCGAAGACCAGCACCTGCGCCGCCCGGACGCCAAGCTGCCGGTGTGGGCCGAGTGGGTCATCAAGCGCACGCTGTTCCAGGCGTTCTGCCGCAAACCGGTGATCTGGCTGGAAAACTACGAGGCTTCCCGGGGCATGATGCAGTCGTTGTCAGGCGCCGCCGTGGCGGGGCCGGGCTTCGACTACAAGGTCAAGGGCGAGCTGAGCGCCGCGCCGCTGCTGGACTGCTTCGTCGCGGCCGCAGGCTTCATCGAGAACCTGGGCCTGGACGTGCCGGACGCCGTGGCGCAGATGAGCTTTTCCGATCAGGACCCGGACCGCTTCTTCTTCGAAGCCTTGAGCCTGTTCTGGAAAGCCTTCGAAGACCACTTGCTGGCCCAGACGCCGCCGGTCATGACCTATAACCGTATGTTCTCGCTGTTTGGCGAGAACTCGCCGGAGAATCTCAAGCTGGTCAGCGACGAGGGATTGCGCCCGCTGTCGCACTTGATGATCGACGAATTCCAGGACGTTTCGCCGCAGATCGTCTCGTGGATTCGCGCGAGCCTGCGGGAAGTGCGCAGTCGCGGCGCCTCGCTGCATGTCGGGCGTGGTGCCCAGCGCTCGTCGCTGCTGTGCGTGGGCGATGACTGGCAGTCGATCTACGGCTGGCGCGGCAGTTCGCCGAAGTTCTTCATGGAATTTCCCAAGGAGTTCTCGTCGCCGTCGACCACCAAGGTCATGCTCAGCGACAACTTCCGCAGCCACCAGCACATCATCGACGCCGCCGAGCACATCGTGCGCGCGGCGCCTGCGATCAGCGGCAAGAAGGCCCGGGCCAGTGGGCCGGTGCAGGAGTTGCTGCCGGTCACGGTGCTTGACCGCGACGACGATCGCCTGGTGGCCAGCCTGATCGAGCATTACAACGCCGGAGATTCGGTGCTGCTGCTGTACCGCAAGGGCAGCGAGCGCAGCAAATTGCCCGAGGCGCTGACCGCGCTGGTCGATGACGACTACGCGCTGCCGCCCCACGAACGGCGGCTCAAGCAACTGACCTATCACAGCTCCAAGGGCCTGCAGGCCGATGCGGTGTTCCTGCTCGGCGATTGCCAGCACCTGACTCAATCGCCGTACAAGAATCAGGTTTATCAGTTGGCGGGGCTGGGCAAGGAGGGTGATCTGGAAGCGTTCGATAACGCGCAGAAAGATGAAGTCCTGCGCCTGGCCTACGTCGCGATCACCCGCGCCGTGCGCCATTGCTACTGGTTCATCGACGCGGCGGGCAATGATGAGGCGGCTGTGCCGAGGGCGTCAGCAAGGATCGCTTCCGACAAGGCGTTTTTCGAAGATCGGCGTGGCGGGATGACTGCCGAAACATAATTTCCACGGCCATCGATACCTTCTGTAGGAGTGAGCTTGCTCGCGATGGCGTCGGACCAGCCAACTCTGTGCTGACTGTGATGCCAAATCGCGAGCAAGCTCACTCCTACAGGGACGTGGCAGTGGGTCGAGATCGGGCTTCAAGCCCGCTGCAAATACTCGATTCGGCTGGGGACGAACGTCTCCAGTTCCAGCTCGATGGCCTCGATAATGCGTTCCACGTCCATCGCGTTCATCACCGTCGCGCACGGGATGCCGGCAATGGCGATCACCGTTTCACCGCTGGCACGGTCGAACAGGCGCGCGACCATGCTGCTGGGTGCATCCATGTTGGCTTCAAAGCCCACAGGATGAAAATGCCAGCGCATCAGCTGGCAGGCGTTGGGGAACGTGACTTTATTCATGGGACCCACCTCGTTCAATCGAGCAATTGTGTAGCTCCGCAGGGCAGGAAAACGGTTGTGTCAGGCCAGGTTCGAGCAACGGCGCAATGCTTGAGCCAGAGCTCCGCACTACCTGTTATGTCTTTCACGTTGGTCGATAAGTGGACGCGCCAGATAAAGGTAGCACCGAGTTCTGACAGTAGTGAGAAAAAATCCTACAGACCATAAAAATTACAGATTTTTGACGTGGGTCATATTCCTTTATATCCGTGCGCGCACGATTCTGATGCGCAATCGTTATTTAAAACTAAGGCACTGGGCCACTACTTCTGCGACAAGCCAGCCCGTTAAATGCCCATCTTCTGTTTTACGCTGTAACGCTCGCTTAACACGCAAACGTTTTGCGTTGAAGTATTGGATCCACTAAAGCGCGTGTTTAAAAAAAGTATTAAAGCGCACTGAATTTATCGACAAAGCCGGCCGATATCAGAGAAGGCATTGGTGGGTGCGTTAGTCGCATTTATCCGATGAGCCGGATCTTTCACGAGAGTACTTCCATGTCGATACGAAACATGAACATCGCGCCACGCGCATTCCTGGGGTTTGCGTTCATCGCCGTACTGGTGATCGGACTCGGCTTTTTCTCCGTCAACCGCATGGCGCTGATTCGCCAGGCGACCACCGACATGGAAACCAACCAGCTGCCCAGTGTCGGCTACCTGGGCGGGATGCTGGAAAACAGCCTGCGCCTGCGCATCACCTCGTTCCGCACGCTGGTCAACCGCGATCCTGCGGCGCTGCGTGAAACCGACGCGCGCATTGCCGAGCTGATCGGCAAGTTGCAGGAAGCCAAGAAGAATTACGCGGCACTTCCTGCCGAAGGCGAGGAACTGGTGGTTTATCATCAGTTCGAAGCGACCCTGGCGACCTTTCTCGATGTACAGGCTCAAGTGCTGGAGTTATCACGCCAGGACAAGGCTGAAGAAATGCGCAACTTGATCAATACGCGGATGAAAGATGCCACCGACTTGATGGGGGTGCAGATCAACCAGCTCATCACTATCAACAAGGCCGGTGCCCGGGAAGCGGCGGTTATTTCAAAAGAGCAATATGACAATGCCAATATCGGCATCATCGTGGTGTCGGTTATTGCGGTCTTCTTGACGGTGATCCTGGCCTGGCTGCTGACCAAAAGTATCGTCAACCCGCTGAATAGAGCGGTTCGTGTAGCCGAAGAAATTGCCGGGGGCGATCTCACCAAGCCAATCGAGATCGATGGCAAGGATGAAGCCACCCAGTTGTTGCGCTCGTTGTCGACCATGCAGCAGAACCTGCGCAAGACCATCGAGCTGATTGCAGGGTCGGCCACGCAACTGGCATCGGCGGCGGAAGAGCTCAGCGCCGTGACCGAGGAATCGTCCCGCGGCCTGCAACAACAGAACAACGAAATCGAACAGGCGGCCACGGCGGTCAACGAGATGACTGCAGCGGTGGAGGAGGTGGCGCGCAACGCGGTGTCCACTTCCGAAGCGTCGCAGGAGTCCAACCAGACGGCGCGTCAGGGCCGCGACCGGGTGGTCGAGACGGTGCGCTCGATTCAGGACATGACCCAGCAGATCCAGGCCACCACCGGATTGGTGGAAGGTCTCGCCGAGCAGGGCCGTGACATCGGCAAGGTGCTGGACGTGATTCGTTCGATTGCCGAGCAGACCAACCTGCTGGCCCTCAACGCCGCCATCGAGGCGGCGCGGGCGGGCGAGGCCGGACGCGGGTTTGCCGTGGTGGCCGATGAGGTGCGGGCGCTGGCGCACCGCACAGCCCAGTCGACCACGGAAATCGAGCAGATGGTGGCGGGGATCCAGACGCGCACAGGGGATGCCGTGGAATCGATGTCGCGCAACACCGACAGCACTCGCAGCACGTTGAGCCTGGCGAGTTCAGCCGGCGATGCGCTGGAACTCATTACCGAAGCCATCTCGCGCATCAACGAGCGCAACCTGGTGATCGCCAGCGCCTCGGAAGAGCAGGCCCAGGTTTCTCGCGAAGTGGATCGTAACCTGATCAACATCCGTGACCTGGCCGCGCAATCAGCGGCAGGGGCCAACCAGACCAGCGCCGCCAGCCACGAGTTGTCGCGTCTGGCGGTGGACCTGAAAGCGATGGTGACGCGGTTCAAGATCTGAGCAGGACACAAACCCTGCAAACACCCTGGCCCTCGTAGCAGCACGGCAAGCCGCGAGGCCGGGGTGAAACAACAATTGCCCGAACACCCTGGTCCGTAGGAGCGCGCTTGCCCGCGAATGCGATATGTCTGCGACCTTGTGGGTGGCAGGCACGACGCCATCGCGGGCAAGCGCGCTCCTACAGGTCGTTGAACTTCAGATTTCGAGGTTTACCAGATTCGGCGGTCGCTGGCCGGCCAGCGCGGCCAGCAGATTGTCCACCGCGCAACCGGCCATCGCCTCGCGGGTCTCGAAGGTGGCCGAGCCCATGTGCGGGGTGGCGACCACGTTGACCAGCGTCAGTAATGGCGAGTCCTGGGCAAGTGGTTCCTGCTCGAAAACATCCAGCCCGGCTGCGCGGATCTGCCGGTTGCGCAGCGCCTCGATCAGCGCCTGTTCATCCACCACCTTGCCCCGGGCAATGTTGATGAAGATCGCTTCCGGACGCATCAGCGCGAACTGAGCCGCGCCGATCAAGCCTTCCGTGTCTGCCGTCAGGGGCAGGGTCAGGCAAACGAAATCCGCTTCCTTGAGCAAGTCTTCCAGGCTGCGGTACTGCGCGCCGAATCGTGCTTCCACCGCCGGCTTGCGCGAGTGGCTGTGATAGAGCACCGGCATGCCGAACCCCAGGTTGCCCCGTTGCGCCAGCGCTTCGCCAATCCGGCCCATGCCGATGATGCCCAGCTTCTTGCCGTGCACATCGCTGCCGAAGTGCCGGGGTCCGATGTTCTGTTTCCACTGGCCGTCGCGCACCATGTTCGCCAGTTCGACGACGCGCCTGGCGGTGGCCATGATCAGCGCAAAGCCTGTGTCTGCTGTGGTTTCGGTCAGTACGTCCGGGGTGTTGGTGAGCTGGACGCCGCGCCGGGTCAGGTCCTGGATGTCGTAGTTGTCCACGCCTACGGAAACGCTGGAGATGACTTTCAGCCTGGGTGCAAGGTCCAGCAGCGGCCCGTCTATTTTCAGGCTCGCGCCGAGCAATCCGTCCGCCTGGGGCAGGGCATCGCGCAGGCGGGCCAGGCCGCCGGGGCTTTTGACATCTTCAATCAGTGTGACCTGCGCGTGATCCTCCAGGCGCTGCATCAGCGGCGCCGAGAGGGACTTGTAGAGAACGACGTGTGGTTTCATGCAAAGGTTTCCAGATCAGGGGTGCGCAGGGCTGCGACGAGCACTGGGCTCATCGCGCAGGGGCTTTGCGGCGGCGTCCGGCTTGAGCATCAGCGTCAGTACAACCGAGACCAGCAACGCGCCGCTCATGAACAGGTACGAGGCACTCAGGGTGCCAGTGGCGCCGTTGAGGTAGCCCACCAGATAGGAGCCGGCGAACGAGCCCAGCGCGCCGAGGCTGTTGACCAGCGCCATGGCGCCACCGGCGACGTTGGCCGGCAGGATTTCCGGGACGATGGCGAAGAACGGCCCGTAAGGCGCGTACATGCAGGCGCCAGCGATCACCAGCAGCGAGTAGGACCACCAGAAATGCTCGGTGCCCAGGGCATATGAGCCGTAGAACGCGAACGCGGCCAACAGCAGCGGCGGCCAGACGAACAGTTTGCGCTTTTGCAGTTTGTCCGAGGCCCAGGACACCAGGACCATACCGATCACTGCGGCAAGGTACGGCAGCGCCGACAGCCAGCCGGCCTCCACCATGTCCATCTGCATGCCTTTCTTGATGATGGTCGGCAGCCACAGGACGAAGCCGTAGACGCCGATGCTCCAGCAGAAATACTGCGCGGCCAGCAGCAACACTCTCGGCGAGCGGAAGGCTTCGGCGTAGTTCTTCACCGGCTTGATGCCCACTTGCTCGGCGTCCAGGCGCGCTTGCAGTTCGGTCTTCTCGTCAGCGGTCAGCCATTTGGCCTGGGCCGGACGCTCGTCCACCAGACGCCACCAGATGAAGGCCCAGATCACGGCAGGCAGACCTTCGACGATGAACATCCAGCGCCAACTGAAATGCGCCACCAGATAGCCGGACACCACCGACATCCAGAGCATGGTCACCGGGTTGCCGAGGATCAGCACGGTATTGGCCCGCGAGCGTTCGGCCTTGGTGAACCAGTAGCACAGGTACACCAGCATGGCCGGCATGACGGCTGCCTCGACCACGCCGAGCATGAAGCGGATGGCGATCAGCATGTAGGCGTTGGATACGATGCCGGTCAGGGTGGCGAGGCTGCCCCACAGGATCAGGCTGACGAAGATCAGCTTCTTCACGCTCTTTTTCTGTGCGTAGATCGCGCCGGGCACCTGGAAGAAGAAGTAGCCCAGGAAAAATAGCGCACCCAGCAACGACGACATGCCGGGGGTGATTTGCAGGTCTTCGGCCATCCCGGAGGCGGCGGCGAAGCCGTAGTTGGCGCGGTCAAGGTAGGCCAGGCTGTAGGTGATGAAAACGATAGGCATGATGAGCAGCCAGCGACGTTTGAGGCCGGCGTGCTTCACGGTGTCGAGTAGCTTTTCCATGTTGGGCTCCCTGAGCATGTTGTTTTTGTCGCAGCAGGTGATTGAACAGAGTCGTTGCAAGGCATGTGAATTCAGGCGGGTTGTCGTCGCAGATCTTTACGGGTTTCGGCCGTTTGCAGGGCCAGGCGGGTCGGCAGGCCTTCCATGTCGCCGCGGCTCTGGACCGCCTGGCTGCCGATCCAGTTGCCACGGGCAGTGGCCTGGGCGAAGTCGAGGTTTTCCAGCAGGGCGCTGATGACGCCCACGGCAAAGCCGTCGCCTGCGCCTACGGTGTCTACGACCTTGGCCACCGGCACGCCGGGCACGAAGGCTTCGTTCAACTGGGTGCGGTAGTACGCGCCCTTGGCGCCGAGCTTGATGACCACCGCTTCCACGCCCATGTCCAGATAGAACCGGGCGATCTCGGACGGGGTGTCGAAGCCTGTGAGCAGCTCGCCTTCGGCCAGGCCCGGCATCACCCAATGGGCCAGGCCCGCCAGGCGGTTGACTTCGCGGATCATGGTCGCCTGATCCGGCCACAGCGAGGGGCGCAGGTTGGGATCGAACGACACGCTGCGCCCGGCATCGCGCATTTGCGTCATCAAGACGTGGGACAGCTCGCGGCAGGTGGGCGAGAGCGCCGCCGGAATCCCGGTGGCGTGCAAGTGACGGGCCTTGAGCAGGTCAGGGACGATGTCATTCACCGACAAGTGGCTGGCCGCCGAGCCACGGCGGAAGTACTCGACCACAGGGTCGGCGCCTTCAAGCTCAAGGGATTTGAACTGGAAGCCGGTCGGATGCGCAGGGTCCACTGTCACATGGCGGCAGTCGACGCCTTCCTGTTCCAGGCTCTGGGTGACGAAACGGCCCATCGAATCGTTACCGACCCGGCTCAGCCAGGCGACGTTGAAACCCAGCCGGGACAGGCCGATGGCGACGTTGCTGTCGGCGCCGGCAATGCGCTTCTCATAGTGGCGGACCGCAGCCAGATCGCCGGGCTGTTCGGCCACCAGCATGGTCATGGTTTCGCCGAAGGAAAGGATGTCGATCTCAGACATGGCTCAGCGCCTCCGGGGCATGTTCAAGCCTGGCCTGGCCGAGGCGGGCGAGGGTGTCGGCCTGGGCGCGGGTGACGTCCAGCAGGTTTTCGCCCTGCAAGGGGTATTCGACAGCACGGGGCACACCGACCGGCATGTGTTGAAGCAACTGCTCCCACTGCTGCAGATCGGCCTCGCGGGGCGGCACGGCGATCAGCTTGCCGCTGGCATTGCGCGACACGGCCTTGCAATGCAGGTATTCGACATGGCGCCCCAGGTGCTGCGCGGCCTCGCTTGCGGACTGCTCCTGCCACATCCAGTTGCCGATATCGAAAGTCATGCCGATGGGCATTTGCAGGGCGTCGATCCGCGCGAAGAACTGCCTGAAGGGTTCGATGCGGCCGCCTTGGGGCGTCTGGTCGTTCTCCACCAGCAAATGCACATCGTAACGGGCCAGGCGCTCGGCCAGCGCCGCGACGTCACTGTCTTCGGTGAAATGCCCAAGGGAAACCTTGAGCCAGGCGGCGCCACAGGCAGTGGCCCGTTGCAGGGTGGTTTCCAGTTCAGGATCGTGCTGGTGTTGCCCCGCAAGCCACAGCTCCAGCGGCGCCGAGTACAGGCACTCAAGGCCCTGGTCGCGGATGGCCTGGGCCAGCGTTGGCAGGTCTTCGCCCACCAGGAGTTCTTCGCGCACCTCGATGCGCGTGACGCCTGCGGCCGCCAGGACGGGAATGAAACTGGCCTGGCCGATCTGGCGAACGTAGTCGGCACCGTAGGCGCCCAGGCTGATGGCAACGGGGAATCGGTTCATTGTTATTGTCCTCTGAAACCGGTTTCATTTTTGTTCGAGCTAGGGTGCCCGATGGAAGTTCTTCACATCAGCAGGTTTGCGGACCTGCGGTCGCTAAAGGGATAGGTTCAGGGTCGCTGTCGTGTCGAGCCGCGCACGATCAGTTGCGCTGGAAAGTCATACAGACGCACCGGCTCCTGATCGCCACGCAGGCGGTCGAGCAAGCATTGGAAGGCGGTGACGCCGATGTCGTGGGTGGGTTGGGCCAGCGAGGTGATGCCGCTGCCCACCAGCGGGTACCAGTCCAGTTCATCGAGGGCGATCAGGCCAATGTCGTCGAACAGGCGGCAGCCCAGTTCGTGCAGCTGGCGGGTGGTGCTCAGGGTAGCCACGCCGTTGGCGGTAAACAGCGCCTTGTGGCCGTGGCTGCGCTGGGCGAGGAATTCGCGCAGTTGCTCGCGCAGCTGCTCGCCGGTCTCGCGGACCTGGCCGCGCAAATTCGGACGCTGAGCGATGCCAGCCTTGAACGCTTCGACGCGCTCGATGCGGGAACTGGTGCCGTCCTGAGGTTCGGTGACCATGAGGATGTCGCCGAAGCCCTGTTCCTGCAGGTGATCGAGGGCCTGGTTGACTGCCGCGACGTTGTTCAGGCCGACCAGATCGCTCTGCAACTGATCGACCTTGCGGTCCACCAGCACCATCGGCAGTTCTTCGTGCAGCTCGCGCAGTTCGTCCAGGTGATGGCCGAGGGTGTTCACGATCAGGCCTTCGATGTTGTACGAACGCAGCGCGGCAAGGTGCAGGCGCTCCTGTTCGTCATCGCGGTCGGTGTTGCACACCACCAGGCTGTAGCCGTGCTTGCGGCAGGCGGTTTCGACGCCGTGCATCACGGCAATGGAGTAGGGGTTGCGGATGTCGGCCACCAGCATCCCGATCAGCCGCGTGCGCCCACGCTTGAGGCCACGGGCCATCTGGTTGGGGCGATAGCCGAGGGTGTCGATGGCCTGCTCGATGCGTTGGGCGATGGCCTGGGACAGCAACTGGCGGTCTTCGCCGATGAAGCGCGAGACGCTGGCCTTGGAGACGCCGGCCAGGTCAGCCACGTCATTCATGGTGACGCGCGAGCGCGTCGATGTCGGAATACTGTTCACGGCCTGACCCTTATTGGATTTATCAGCAGGCTTTCTTTCGCAGAGCGTGCGTTGCTCTGAAACCGGTTTCAGGAAACACCAAAGCGCGAGAATCGTCAACACAAGATCGGATGAAAGGTGGGCATCCCCATCACAAATCCCATGACCACATTGGCCCCCGTAGCAGCACGGCTTGCCGGCGGGAGCGATCTTGAGGACGCCCCCGCCGGCAAGCCGTGCTGCTACGGGGTTCTGTGGTGAACCCAAATGCTGCGAGCACCCCTGCCTTGCAGGAGCGCGCTTGCCCGGGATTGCGACCTCGAAAACGCCCCCGCCGGCAAGCCATGCTGCTACGGGTTTTGTGGTGAACACCTGTTGCCATGGCCCGGCCATATCTGCATGCTGCAATTTCATTTGTGTTACAGGACCTTTCTGCGCATGCCTGCCGCCCGAGATGCCGATTCAGCCTCCCGCCGTTCGGCGACCGTCCTAAGCCTGTGCCTGCCCAGTGACGTCCTGTTGTACCTGCTGTTGCCGATGAACACCGATGCATTCGGTATCACCCTGGCCGAAGCGGGGATACTGCTGGCAGCCAACCGCCTGGTGCGGATTTTCGGCTACAGCTACGTGGTGCGGTTCTACGCAAGATTCGGCGACCGCCCGACCGTGATGCTGGCGGCCACGGTGTCGGCCCTGTGCGCGTTCGGCAATTCGTTCATCACCGGTTTCTGGTGGTTGCTGATCCTGCGCCTGGGCTGGGGCCTGACCTTTGGCGCGCTGAACCTCTCAACCCAGGCGCTGGCCACATCCGAGGCCGGTGGTGCGGCGCGCAGGTCCGGCACATCGCGGGCGATCATCGCCATAGGCCCGATGCTGGCCTTGCCCATCGGCGCCTTGATAAGCCTGCATTACGGCCCGCGAGTGATTTTCCTGATTCTGGCGTTCTTCTCCCTGGCGGCGATACTGGTTGCCAAAGGCCTGCCCAATATTCCCCATGCAATGCCCACCGCAGGAGGGCGCCGCTTCAAGGCGCCGGACAGCGTGGCGATCTGGTCCTTCATCGAAGGCGTGGCGCTGGACGGGCTGTTCATCTTCGGCCTGTCTTTGCAGGCGCAATCGGTATTGGGCGGCAACGCGGTGTTCATTGCCGGGGTGCTGCTGGCGCTGCGCTATGCCTCGGAAATGCTGCTCAGTCCCCTCGGCGGACGTGCGGCGGCCAGTTACGGCGCGGTGCGGATGCTGGTGGTGTTCTCCGCGCTGACCACGCTTGCGCTGACGGCCTTCGGCTTTCACTGGCTGATCCTCGGCGCAGGTGGGGTGCTGATCCTGCGGGCGTTGCAGTTGCCCCTGGTGACCACCCTCGTAGCCGAGCGCAATCCGGGTGCGGCTCGGGTGCAGGCGCTGGCAGGCAATGCGGTGTGGCGCGACATCGGTGCCGGAGTCGGGCCGCTGCTGGCCGGGATCCTGCTGCCTGTGGCATCGCCGGTGTGGGTGTACGGCCTGGCGGGCCTTGCGGTGGTGGTCAGCGCCCTGGTGTGCAGCCGCTACAAGCCTCGGCAATTGCCTGCATGAGGCGCGCGATACACATTCTCTTACATACCGTTGGGCCAAAAATCCGATAAATCAGGGGCTTGCATGCAACCTCTGAGGCTATTTGCCATCTGATGGTCATTCTTCATACGGACATAAAGCTTGGCTAGGCTGCATCTCGCTAGCTGATCGCCAGTTCACAGGGACGTTGCACAGGACACACATGCCCCTCACGCATCATCAGAACTCCAGGCCGACATGACCTTTTTCAAATCCTCCGTTCTCTCCCTGGCACGCCAGCGTTTTGCCTATTTCTTCCTGCCGATCATGCTGGTTTGCTCGGCAGTGTTCTGGTTCGTGGCAGGCAAGGGCGTGCACGCCGAACCCAAGAACGGCACCCAGACCCTGGTCTTCCTGCGCCACGCAGAAAAGCCGGCCATGGGCCTGGGGCAGCTCAACTGCCAGGGTTTGAACCGCGCTATCGACCTCTCCACGGTGCTGCCGAACACCTTCGGCAAGGCTGACTTCATCTTCGCCGCCAACCCCAGTCGCCACGTGGAAGAAGGTGAGGGCGATCACTCCTACAGCTACCTGCGACCCTTGATGACCGTCGGCCCGAGCGCCATCAAATTGGGCCTGCCAGTGAACATCGACTTCGCCGCCAACGACACCAGCGACCTGGCCGACGAATTCATGCGCGACAAATACCACGACGCCACCATCTACACCGCCTGGTCCCACGGCTACCTGCCCGAGCTGATCAACAAGGTCGCCGAGGAAGCCTCCGGCAAACGCCTGAAGCTGGTCGACGACTGGACCGGCGATGACTTCGACTCCGTGCTGGTGCTCACCCTGAAGTGGAACAACGGCAAGGCCACGTTGCAGTACGAGAACTACAAGCAGAATCTCAACGACGGCGCGGTTGGGTGTCCGACCTGATCCTTGACATTGCGAAGGTTCTGCATCGCGACGCCGGCAAGCCGGACTGCTACGGGGTGTCTGTGGTTGTATGCCTGACCTCGAACCTGTAGGAGCGCGCTTGCCCGCGACGGCGTCCTTGAGACCGCCCCCGCCGGCAAGCCGTGCTGCTACGGGTTTTGTGTAAACCTGCAAAGTGCGTTAGCGTTCGGTCGGTCCCTATCTTGCCCGGCCTTATCGATGTCAGCACTCATCGCACCCCACGCCACGCGCCTCTTACCCTTCATTACCCCCTTCGACTGGCCACGCATGCTCGCCTTCTTCGCCGGGCGTGCAACCGCCGGGGTCGAGGCCATTGTTGGCGGCGAGTACCGGCGCAATATCGACTACAAAGGGCATTTCGGCTGGTTGTCGGTGACGCTGGCGCCCGAGGGCAATCACCTGGTCGCGACCTTGCACGGTGAGGTCAGCGCTTACATTGATGAGCTGATTGCGCCGATTTCCCATATGTTCGACCTGTATGCCCAGCCGGGGCAGATCGATGCCGATCTGTCGGCAGACCCCTGGCTGGCGTCGTTGGTCAAGCTGCGGCCTGGGTTGCGGGTGCCGGGGGCGTTTTCCGGTTTCGAGCTGGTGGTGCGCACCATTGTCGGCCAGCAGGTCAGCGTCAAGGGCGCGACCACCATTGTCGGGCGGCTGGTACAGCGGGCAGGGACCCAGGTGGCGGACGATCCGCTCGATCCGCTGGCCTGGCGTTTCCCCACACCGCAGGCGCTGGCGCAGGTCAACCTGGACAAGATCGGTATGCCCGGCAAGCGCGTGCAAACCCTGCAACGCCTGGCGGCAGCGGTGGCCAGTGGCGAGCTGTGCCTGGACGCCGCCCATGGCGACACCAGCGAGCTGCGCCAGCAATTGCTGGCCATGCCCGGCATCGGCCCATGGACCGTGGAATACATCGCCATGCGCGCCTGGCGCGACCCCGATGCCTGGCCTGCGTCGGATCTGGTGCTGATGAACCTCATGACCGGCCAGGACCCGACCCTCACCAGGCTTGCGCTGCACAAGGCCCGGGCCGAAGCCTGGCGGCCGTGGCGTGCGTACGCGGCGTTGCATATCTGGAATTCGGCGGCGGACGTGGCGGGCAAGGCCAAGGGCGGCTGACACGAATTAGACCGCAAGAACTGGATGGTACTGCGCGCCGGCGCGGTTAACATGGGCTCATCGTCAAGCGCAGGAGCCTTGCCATGAACTTCACCTACCGCTTCATCGACTCTCCGGTCGGCCAGTTGAAACTGGTGGCCAAGGGGCCGCGTCTGGCGGCCATTCTCTGGGAGCACGAACGGCCCAATCGGGTGTTGCTCGGCCCCATGGCCGAGGCAGAGAGCAGCGAAATCCTGGACCGTGCCCAACAGCAACTGGCCGAATATTTTGCCGGCACCCGCGATCGTTTCGAGCTGGATCTGGAATTTCACGGCACCGAGTTCCAGAAAAAGGTCTGGCATGCACTGCTGACCATCCCGTTCGGCCAGACCCGCAGCTACCTCGACATCGCCACCCAGATCGGCAATCCGGCGGCCGTGCGTGCGGTGGGCGCGGCCAACGGCAAGAATCCGATTTCCATCGTCGCGCCCTGTCATCGGGTGATCGGCAGTTCCGGTTCGCTCACAGGATTCGCCGGAGGGCTTGAGGCCAAGGCCTTGCTTCTGACGTTGGAAGGCTGTCTGCCCCGTGCACTCCGACAAGCAGTTCAGGCATCGCTGTTCTAGACTGCCTGCTCGCACAACTTTCGCATAATCACAGCGCTATCAATGGAGATGAACATGCCTGCTTCTGCCAAAACCTTTCGTGACCTGCACCACCAAACCACGGTTCTGCGTCTGCCCAACGTCTGGGATGCCGGCAGCGCGCGGCTGGTGGAAAGCCTGGGGGCCAAGGCGGTGGCGACCACCAGCGCCGGTGTCGCCTGGAGCCAGGGCTATGCCGATGGCCGGGTGTTTCCCGTGGACGTTGCCGTCAACGTGGCGCAGAGCATCGCTCGGGTGATCAAGGTGCCGCTGTCGGTGGACATCGAAAACGGCTACTCCGACGAGCCGCTGACCGTCGCCCAGAACATCAAGCGGGTGCTGGATGTGGGCGCGGTGGGCATCAATCTCGAGGACGGCCCGGACGCGCCTGAGTTGCTGGCGCGCAAGATCGAGGCGATCAAGGACATGGCGGCGCGCAGCGGCCTGGACGTGTTCATCAACGCGCGCACGGATGTGTATCTGGCGAGTCTTGTGAGTGAAGAATTGCGAGTCGAGGAGACGCTCAAGCGCGGGCGCTTGTACCGCGAGGCCGGGGCCGATGGGTTGTTTGTGGCGGCAGTGACCGATCTGGAGCAGATCAAGGCCATCGTTGCGGGAGTGGACATGCCGATCAACGTGCTGGCCCGGCCTGGACTGCCGTCGGCCGATGAGTTGGCGAAATTGGGCGTGCATCGGCTGAGTGCCGGTTCGAGCATGGTGCTCAATCTCTGGGGACAGGCTGAAGAGCTGGCGCGGGGGTTTCTGGAAGAGGGCGCGTCCGATGCCGTGACCCACAGCAGCATGGGTTACAACCAGGTGCAGGCGCTGTTCGGGCATTGATGTCTTTGTAGGAGCGGGCTTGCCCGCGATAGCGATCTGTCTGCAACATCGCCGTCGCCTGACACGACGCCGTCGCGGGCAAGCGCGCTCCTACAAGGTTCAGGGCGTTCCCGTGGTGGCGGCCGTGAGGACGTCCCCGCCGGCAAGCCGCGCTGCTACGGGTTTGGTGTGAACACAGAACTCGCGAACACCTCGCCCTCGTAGCAGCCGGGCTTGCCCGCGGGGGCGATCTTGAGAACGCCGACGCCCGCAAGCCGTGCGCCGTTTCAACGAAACGCCGGCACCACGTGCTTGATGAACAACTCCAGGGATTTCTTCTTCTCGGCGTGGGGCAGGCTGTTGTCGCACCAGAAGCTGAACTCGTCGACGCCCAGTTCCTGGTAGTACTTGATGCGCGGGATGATTTCTTCGGGCGTGCCGATCATCGCGGTCTTGTGCAGGCTGTCCAGGGAGAATTCCGGACGTTCGGCGAACTTCTCTTCCGGGCTCGGCGCAAGGAAGCCATTGACCGGCGTGGTCTTGTTGCCAAACCAGGCATCAAAGGTGCGGTAAAACTTCGCGATGGCCCGTGCGCCGACTTTCCAGCCTTCCGGGTCGTTCTCGGCATGCACGTGGGTGTGGCGCAGCACCATCAGCTGCGGGCGCGGCACGCCAGGGTTGTTCGCCAGTGCGGCTTCGAACTTGTTCTTCAGATCGACGACTTCTTCATCGCCCTTCATCAACGGCGTGACCATCACGTTGCAGCCATTGGCCACCGCGAAGTTGTGAGAGTCCGGGTCGCGGGCAGCGATCCACATCGGCGGGGTCTTGACCGGCTTCGGCACGCTGGTGGAAGTCGGGAATTTCCAGATTTCACCGTCGTGGGCGTGGTCGCCTTGCCACAGCGCCTTGACCACCGGCACCATTTCGCGCAACGCCTTGCCGCCTTCGGATGCCGGCATGCCGCCGGCCATGCGGTCGAATTCGACCTGGTAAGCGCCCCGGGCCAGGCCCACTTCCATACGACCGTTACTGATCACATCCAGCAGCGCGCATTCACCGGCTACCCGGAGCGGGTGCCAGAACGGCGCGATGATGGTGCCCGCGCCCAGGTGAATGGTGCTGGTCTTGCCGGCCAGGTACGCCAGCAGCGGCATCGGGCTTGGGGAAATGGTGTATTCCATGGCGTGGTGTTCGCCGATCCACACGGTGCTGAAGCCGCCTTGTTCGGCCATCAGCGTCAGTTCGGTCAGGTCTTCGAACAGCTGGCGGTGGCTGACAGACTCATCCCAGCGTTCCATGTGAACGAACAACGAAAATTTCATGACGCTTACCTCGGATTGTTCTTACCGCGCTGCGGTGTTTTTCGGTATACCGTAATAGAGAGCAGCTACAAGCTTCAAGCTGCAAGTCACGAGCTTCAAGCCAGGGCGGGCAGGGCGCCCATCTTGCCCCGGCAGTAGATCATGGGGCTGGCGGGCTGCTCGGGGACGATCAGGTTCTTCACCGCGCCGACCATGATGGCGTGGTCGCCACCCTCGTACTCGCGCCACAGTTCGCATTCGATGATGGCGGTGGCATTGGCCAGCAGCGGGTTGCCCAGTTCGCTCAGGGTCCACTCGATGCCGGCGGCCTTGTCCTTGCCTTTGCGTGCAAAAGCGTAGGCTTCGCTCTGCTGGGAGCCGGACAGCAAGTGAATGGCGAAGCGCTTGTTCTTGATCAGGGTCGGGTAGGAGTCGGAGCTGTAGTTGGGGCAGAACAGCACCAGCGGCGGATCCATCGACAGCGAGCTGAATGCACTGGCAGTCAGCCCGACCACTTCACCGTCGTCATTGAGGGTGGTGATCACAGTCACGCCAGAGGGAAAAGAGCCCATAACGTTCTTGTAGACGGTTGCGTCGATCATGTTGCTACCTCTGCGGTTCGGTGCCGAAGGCGATAAGTTTTATGTGTCTGATGGTATACCGTAATACCTTTTCTGCAAGTGTTTTTTCTCTCGTCGATCCCGCCCCGGATTTGTTCGATTTCCTCGCAGCCCTTGTAAACCGGCGCTCCAGCCTATGCTGAACCGATTTTTCCTTGTATATCTGAGCCTTGCCGTTGGTAAAAAATACCGTTCAGGCGGTTGTAAAATATTGGCATACCATAATATGGTTGCCTCGCTCGTGAGTGCAGGGATGTGTTTGCGGCGTTGAAAGGCGCGCACCAAGGCCGCAAGGCTCTGCCAGTCGCTTCATGGTTTTAGCTAGCCACAAAGACAAGAATTCAGGCGAAACGATGACTACATCCGAGAATCATGGCGGCAACGCCACGCATTTGATTGAAAACCACACCGTCGACTACGTTCCCCTGGCCGAGCGCCATGGCAAAGCGCGGGATCTGTTCACTCTCTGGTTCAGCACCAACATTGCTCCGCTGCCCATCGTGACCGGCGCGATGGTGGTCCAGGTGTTTCACCTCAACCTGTTGTGGGGGGTGATCGCCATTGCGCTGGGCCACATGATCGGCGGGGTGTTCATTGCCCTGGCGTCGGCCCAGGGCCCGCGCATGGGCATTCCGCAGATGGTCCAGAGTCGTGGCCAGTTTGGCCGTTACGGTGCGCTGTTGATCGTGTTTTTTGCCGCGTTGATCTACGTCGGCTTCTTCATTTCCAACATCGTGCTGGCAGGCCAGTCGATCCACGGCATGCTGCCTTCCGTGCCTCTGCCTGCGGGCGTCGTGATCGGCGCGTTGAGCGCAACGGCCATCGGCGTGATCGGCTATCGCTTCATTCACACCCTCAACCGCATCGGCACCTGGGTGATGGGCGCCGCGCTGCTGGCCGGTTTTGTGATGATCTTCAGCCAGGACCTGCCGCTGGATTTCTTCAGCCGCGGTGGCTACAACCTGTCGGGTTTCCTGGCGACCCTGTGCCTGGGGATCATCTGGCAGATCAGCTTCTCGCCCTATGTCTCGGATTACTCGCGCTACCTGCCGTGCGATATCGGCATTGCACGGCCTTTCTGGGCAACGTTTTTCGGCGCAACCCTGGGCACCACATTGTCGTTCTGTTTCGGCGCGGTCGCCGTGCTGGCAACGCCGGAAGGCACTGAAGCCATGGCGGCGGTCAAGCAGTCCACCGGCGTGCTGGGCCCGGTCCTGATGCTGTTGTTCCTGCTCAACATCATCAGCCATAACGCCTTGAACCTGTACGGTGCGGTGCTTTCCATCGTGACCTCGATCCAGACTTTCGCCGCGAGCTGGACGCCCAGTATCAAGGTGCGGGTGATTTTGGCGTCGGTAATTCTGGCGGGTTGCTGCATCACGGCAGTGGGCGCGTCCGGGGACTTCATCAAGGAGTTCATCGGCCTGATCCTGACGCTGCTGATCGTGCTGGTGCCGTGGGCGTCGATCAACCTGATCGACTTCTACCTGATCAAGCGCGGCAACTACGACATCGCCTCGATCTTCAGCCCGGACGGCGGGATCTACGGCCGCTTCAACCCCCACGCGATCATTGCGTACTTCATTGGCATCATCGTGCAGTTGCCGTTTGCCAACACCGCGCTGTATGTCGGGCCCTGGGCCAATTACCTGGAAGGGGCGGACCTGTCGTGGCTGGCGGGGCTTTTGATCACCTGCCCGCTGTATTACTGCCTGGCGACCCGGGGCCGTTCCGATCAAGCTCGTGCGGCGCGGTTGGGGTATGCGGAGTAAAACGTCCTAACCCGTAGCAGCACGGCTTGCCGGCGGGAGCGGTATGTCTGACACATTGATGTCGACTGACACGCCGCTCCCGCCGGCAAGCCGTGCTGCTACGGGGCATATGGTTCCCCATCAAGGTGTTTCATTTTCGGCCGAATGCCCACCCTGGCGTTCGGCCACCGCGCGTAGCGTCTTGAGCGTCACCATCGGCGCATCGATCACGAACCGGTTGGCCAGCCACGCCGGGATCGCCCCGGCAGGATCGGCCTGCATCTGGTAAGTCACCTCCGTTTCCCTCTCGCCCCTGGGCACCATGATCCACTCGCCGTGCAGTTCGTTGACGCGGATCACACCGTCTACCTCAGGCTCCATGCCCTTGATCGCGCTCAGGTGGCGGATTACCGTGCCGTTGTCCAGCAGCTCGGTCTGCACCTGCAGCACCATGTCCCGCACGCTGGCCGGTGCCGGCAGGTCGGTGGTCAGGTAGACGAAGGTCTTGTCGCCATCCACCTTGAGCAGGCGCATGTCCGCGCAGGCGTAGAGCCATTTGCAGGCGATGGTGAGGTTCTCTTGCAGACGGCTGAGGGTGGGAATGTCGGCCTTGATCCGGGCCACGCCGCGAAAGCTCTGGTAGTCCGAACCGATGGGCTGGCTGAGGTAGACCTTGATGCCGTTTTCGTCCCTGGCCAGTTTCCAGTCTTCGGCCACCGCGCAGGTGAAGTGAGCGGCCAGCAACAGGGCGCACAGGACGGGCAGTGTTTTCATGAGAAGCTCCGGGACTGCACGTTGAGGGCGCGGGTCTTCAGAGCATAGGCGAGATAGAGAGGGGGTGTCCGGACCTGTAGGAGTGAGCTTGCTCGCGATAGCGGTGGGTCAGGCACGGGTGTGGTGTCTGAAACGACGTATCGCGAGCAAGCTCACTCCTACAGGGTTGTAGGTTAAACAGAGACTCAATGCGCCCCGGCGGCCTTGTTCAGGTCGCTCTCGGCCCATTCGGTGTACACGCAGGCATCGGCCGTGGCCCAGCGTACGCGCACCTGGTCGCCGGCCTTGAGCGGCATGCCCGCCGCAGACAACGCCTTGACCGTCATCGAGGTTCCGCCTGCGGTCATCACGGTGCAGGTCTGGCTTTCACCCAGGAACAACACCTCGCCCACCTTGGCGCCGACTTCGTTCCAGCCGGTGGGCAGCGGTTGGGCGGCGGCCTGTTCGACGCTCAGGGCCTGGGCTTTTTCGGGGCGGATCATCAGCAGCACGTCCTGATCTGTGGTCAGTCCCGAAGTCAGGCGAATCGACAGTGGCTGGCCCTCGAACGTGGCCGCGCCATTGCCCTGGGCCTTGAGCTTGAGGAAGTTGGAGTTGCCCAGGAACGAGGCGACGAAGGCATTCGGCGGGTTCTGGTACAGGTCATAGCCGGTGCCCAGGCCGACGATCTTGCCATGGCTGAAAATCGCGATGCGCTGGGACAGGCGCATGGCTTCTTCCTGATCGTGGGTCACGTAGACGATGGTGATGCCCAGGCGGCGATGCAGCTGGCGCAGTTCGTCTTGCAGGTCTTCGCGCAATTTCTTGTCCAGCGCGCCCAGCGGTTCGTCCATCAGCAGGATGCGTGGTTCGTAGACCAGCGCGCGGGCGATGGCCACACGTTGCTGTTGGCCGCCAGACAGTTGGGAAGGGCGGCGATGGGCGAATTGCTCCAGTTGCACCAGCTTGAGCATGGCGTCGACGCGCTTGTCACGCTCGGCCGCCGACAGCTTGCGGATGGCCAGCGGGAAGGCGATGTTGTCGCGCACCGAAAGATGCGGGAAGAGCGAGTAACGCTGGAACACCATGCCAATGTCGCGCTTGTGCGGCGGCACGTTGACCAGGGATTTGCCCTGGACCAGGATCTCGCCGGAGCTTGGCGTTTCGAACCCGGCCAGCATCGACAGCGTGGTGCTCTTGCCCGAGCCGCTGGAGCCGAGGAAGGTCAGGAACTCGCCGTCCTTGATGTCCAGGGAAATGTTGTCCACCGCCGCGAAGTCGCCGTAATGCCTGTTCAGGTTGCGCAGGCTGACGAGGGGCTGTTGCTGATTTTGTGCAGCTGCTGAATCTTTGATCACGGCACTCATGAAGGCATTCTCGCTTCGTTGCGGCGACGCAGGGTCGCGGCGATAAACATGACCAGGATGGACAGGGCGATCAACAGCGTCGAGGCGACGGCGATTACCGGAGTCAGGTCCTGGCGCAGCGTGGTCCACATCTTGACGGGCAGGGTCTGCAGGTTGGGGCTGGCCATCATCACGCTCAGCACCACTTCATCCCAGGACACGAGGAAGGCGAACAGGGCGCCGGCGACCATGCCCGGACGGATGCCCGGAAAGGTCACCTTGAACACCGCCTGAATCCGCGATGCGCCGCAGATCACCGCCGCATCCTCGATGGACTGGTCGAACAGCTTGAGCGAGTTGATGATCGAGATGATGGTGAACGGCAGCGCGACGATCACATGGCTGACTACAAAGGACACCAGCGTGCCGGTGTAGCCCAGTTTCAGGAACAGCGCATAGACCGCCACCGCGATGATCACCAGCGGCACGATCATCGGCAGAGTGAACAGGCCGTAGAGCATGTCGCGGCCCGGAAAGCGTCCGCGCACCAGAGCGAAGGCGGTTGGCAGGCCCAGCAGCACGGCGAAGAGGGTGGTCAGGATCGCCACCTTGAGGCTCGCCAGGGCCGCGGCCATCCAGTCCGGGTTGCCGAAGAACTGCACGTACCACTTCAGTGTCCAGCCCGGTGGCGGAAACACCAGCCACTGGGAGGAGCCGAACGACAGCAGCACGATGAACACGATCGGCAGCAGCAGGAACAGGGCGATCAGCCCGGTGACCGAGTACAGGCCCCAGCGCAGGCGCGGGCTCATGGCATTGGGTGTCAGGAGCATGGCGGGTTACCTCGCGTGGTTCGAGCCGACCGGGGATTCCGGTTGCAGCTTGAGGTAGAAGTAGAACAGCACCAGGGTAATCACGATCAGCAACGCAGCGGCTGCACTGGCAAGCCCCCAGTTGAGGAACGATTGCACCTGCTGGACGATGAACTCGGGCAGCATCATGTCCTGGGCGCCGCCGAGCAGGGCCGGGGTCACGTAGTACCCCAGGGACATGACGAACACCATCAGCCCACCGGAAAACAGCCCCGGGCGGCACAGCGGCAGGAACACCTTGGTGAAGTTGGTCCAGGGGCTGGCGCCACAGATCGAACCGGCCTGCAGCACCATCGGGTCGATGGCAGCCATGGTGGCCTGCAGCGGCAGTACGATGAACGGGATCATGATGTAGCTCATGCCGATTACCACGCCGGTCAGGTTATGCACCATCTCCAGCGGCTGATCGATGATGCCCATGGCCATCAATGCCTTGTTGATCACGCCCGAGGCCTGCAACAGCACCAGCCACGAATAGGTGCGCGCCAGCAGGCTGGTCCACATCGACAGCAGCACGATGTTCAGCATCCAGCGGCCCCAGCCCCGTGGCACCAGGGTGATCGCCCAGGCCAGCGGGAAACCCAGCAACAGGCTGAACAGCGTGACCAGGCCCGCCACCGAGAAGGTGTTGAACAGCACTCGGGCATAGGCCGAGTTGGCGAACAGTTGCTCGTAGTTGCCAAGGCCGGGCGTGGGCTCCAGCACCCCGCGCAGCAAGAGGCCGATCAACGGCGCGAAGAAGAACAGGCCGAGGAAGATCAGGGCCGGCAGCAGGTTGCGGCTGCCTTTCCAGCGTTGCGACAGGGAGGTCGTCTGCTTCATCGTCACAGCCTGGGTGGATGCCGCGCCGGCGGTGCTGGACGCACCACCGGCCGGGTTGGATTGACGGGACGCGATGGCCGTCATTTTCATTTGACCAGCCATTCGTTCCACCGTGACGCGATGGCAGGACCGTTCTTGGCCCAGTACGCGAAGTCGAGAGTGATTTGATCTTCAGGGTAGGCGGTCGGCAGGTCCTTGGCCAAGGTCGAATCCAGACGCTGCACGCTGTCCAGATTGACCGGCGCATACGCGGTCAGGTTGGAGAAATCGGCCTGGCCCCTGGCGCTGGCGGCCTCGGCGATCAGCTTCATGGCCGCGTCCTTGTTCTTCGCGCCTTTTGGCACCACCAGGAAGTCGGCCATGACCAGGTTCTGTTTCCAGCTCACGCCCACCGGTGCGCCGTCCTGCTTGAGGGCGTAGGTGCGGCCGTTCCAGAACTGGCCCAGCGAGGCTTCACCGGAGGCCAGCAATTGCTGGGACTGCGCGCCGCCACCCCACCAGACGATGTCTTTCTTGATGGTGTCGAGTTTCTTGAAGGCGCGGTCCAGGTCCAGCGGGTAGAGCTTGTCTTTCGGTACGCCGTCGGCCAGCAGGGCCAGTTCCAGCACGCCTGGGCTTGGCCATTTGTAGAGCGCGCGTTTGCCGGGGTAGGTCTTGGTGTCGAACAGGGCGGACCAGTCTTCAGGCTTGGCCTTGCCCAGCTTGCTCTCGTTGTAGCCCAGCACGAAGGAGAAGAAGAAGGAGCCCACACCGTGGTCGGACTGGAAGCGCGGATCGATGCGGTCTTTCTTGATGACGCTGAAATCCAGCGGCTCGAGCAAGCCTTCGCTGGCCGCGCGCAGGGCGAAGTCGGCTTCGACATCGACCACGTCCCAGGAAACGTTGCCGCTCTCGACCATGGCCTTGAGTTTGCCGTAGTCGGTCGGACCGTCCTGAACCACGGCGGTCCCGGTGCTCTTGGTGAAGGAGTTGGCCCAGGCCTGCTTTTGCGCATCCTGAGTCGAGCCGCCCCAACTGACGAAGTTGACGCTGTCGGCCGCCATTGCTGCGTGACAAGAGAGCGCCAGTACACCTGCTGTCAGGACCGCTGTTGCACGTTGAATCAACACCATTTTTTCGCCCTCTTTGTTGTGTTTTTTGAGCGGATCGCTTGGTCCTGCACGACATGTCCTGACACTTGGTGATGCTGCGTTGAAAACAGCCTCGGAATGCTCATTTACAACTCGTAAACTCCGCTTCCTCGGCTGTTTTCGCCTTGCCTCACCTTCGCGTCAGAACCTGTCGTACAGAACCCAATGCCCGCCTGTCGGGAGCAATGAGTGCGCAGCCTTGGCAAGCTGCGGACCTTTAAAACGGGGCCTGTCGGGTGGGGTGGAATGAACTGTTTTTGTCAGCCACACCTGACGATAAAATCTTCGGCCTACGGGATGTCATATTATGGTATTCCAAACTTTCTGCAAGCACTTTGCCGTCTCTGATGCCTTGATTTTTTGTGCTTCTGTGACGAACGGAAAGGGAGGTGCCGGGGCAAGTGGCGCACTGCTCATGAGCTGATTCAGTGCGCCAGCTCGGTACCATCAGCCTGTAAATGGAATGCTTTCAACCACTTCCAGATCGTAGCCGGTCAAGCCTGCGTATTTGAGTGGCGGTCCGAGGTGACGCAGCTTGCCGACGCCGATGTCCTGGAGGATCTGCGCGCCGGTGCCGACCTCCGAGTAGATGCGTGACTGCGAGCGAGTGTACTGGCGCGGTGGCTGGGTCAACTGCGGGATACGCTCCAGCAGCGCCTGGGACGATTCGTGGTTGGCCAGCACCACGACCACGCCGCGACCTTCCTGCGCGACCCGCTGCAGCGCAGCCCACAGCGTCCAGTTGGCCGGGCCGTTGTACTCGGCACCCACCAGGTCGCGCAGCGGATCGACCACGTGCACCCGCACCAGCGTCGGCTCCTCACGGCGTATATCGCCCATGACCATCGCCATGTGCACGCCGCCTTCGATGCGGTCCTCGAAGCTGATGAGGCGGAAGGTCCCGTGCACCGTCGGCAGTTCGCGCTCGCCGATGCGCACGATGGTGTGCTCGGTGCTGAGGCGGTAGTGGATCAGGTCGGCGATGGTGCCGATGCGGATGCCGTGTTTCGCGGCGAAGCGCTCAAGGTCCGGGCGGCGGGCCATGGTGCCGTCGTCGTTCATCACTTCGACGATCACCGAGGCCGGGGTGAAGCCGGCCAGCCGCGCCAGGTCACAGCCGGCTTCGGTATGGCCTGCGCGGGTCAGGACGCCGCCTTCGCGGGCACGCAGCGGGAAGATGTGGCCCGGTTGCACTACGTCGTCGGCGCAGGCATTAGCCGCGACCGCGGCCTGTACGGTGCGGGCGCGGTCGGCGGCGGAAATCCCGGTGGTCACGCCGGTGGCGGCTTCGATGGACACAGTAAAGGCGGTGGAGAATACGCTGCCGTTGCTCGGCACCATCTGCTCAAGGCCCAGGCGCTGGCAGTGCTCGTCGGTCAGGGTCAGGCAGATCAGCCCGCGGGCTTCGTTGGCCATGAAGCTGATGGCCTGCGGGGTGCAACGGTCGGCGGCGAGCAGCAGGTCGCCTTCGTTTTCCCGGTCTTCATCATCCACCAGCAGGACCATCTTGCCCTGGCGGTAGTCTTCGATGATGTCTTCGATGCGGTCGAACGCCATACTCGGGATCTCTTTTTATGGAATGAGGGATTACACAGGCAAATCGTGGTATACCATAAGACAGAATATTTCACAGATTCACCTTTTTTGAAACCACAGCATTGACCAAAAGAGCGAGAGCGCAATGAAGGCTTACTGGATCGCCCACGTCGACATCAATGACCCGACGCAATACACCGAATACACCCACCGCGGCCCGGCTGCGTTCAAGAAATACGGCGGCAGGTTCCTCGCCCGAGGCGGCCGCGCCGAAGCCCTGGAAGGCCGCAAGACCCCGCAGCGCACGGTGGTGATCGAGTTCGATTCCTACGAGCAGGCACTGGCGTGCTACCACTCGCCCGAGTATCAGGAAGCCATGAGCCACCGCCAGGGCGCGGCCCATGCCGAGATCGTGATTGTCGAGGCGTTCGAAGGTTGAACGCCTGACTTGGCATGGCTTGCCGGCGTTGGCGATTTCAAGATCGCCATCGTCCGAATGCGGCCCAGAGCAAGCGCGCTCCTACGCGAGAGGTGTCGGTCGCGGATCGTGCAGC
>NZ_JANHKS010000030.1 GCF_028682175.1 Pseudomonas putida
CTGCTGTCAACCACCTTTTTTCACCGCTGCCGATTCAGTGACCTGAACCGAAGCACCTCCTCGCTATCCTGAACGTCTAACTCGTTGATATTCAAGGAGTTTTCCGTTCCGACTGCGCCGGAAGTGGGGCGAATTATAGAGAGATTCGAGGGGGCGTCAACACTTAATGTGAACTTTCTATGAAATAGACAAAACACGAGGAAAATCAGGGGGTTTCTTCTGTTTATATGGGAAGCAAATGCCATCCCCTCAAGGCTCACCGCGATAACTGCGCAAGACGGCATCACAGGGCAACAGCTTATCGGCCTCCTCAAGCTCGTTGGCGTGATGAGTCCCCCACTCCATCAATGAATCAAGCACCGGACGGAAGCTTTCACCCAAGGGGGTCAGGAAATACTCGACAGCTTGTTTCTCATCCGCAACGGATTGACGACAAACCATTCCATGCTCTTCCAGTGCCCTGAGCTGCTCGATCAGAACCTTTTGAGAGATTCCCACGATGCGCTTTTCCAGTCCGCGAATGCGCTGCGGCCCATCGAGCAGTGCATGGAGAATCACTGCCTTCCAACGCCCGGACAATACCGCCAGCGCGCGCTCCACCGGCAGGCCAGGCAACTTGTTGAGTATCTTCATCTGCGTTTGCTCACCAAAGGGTGTGTGGATCGGACACCCCGCAAAAAATTAGTCTCCAGGCTGGTAACTCACTGAAGGAAGACCACTATGGCAGACCTGTTTGATCCCCGACACCTGGGTAACTCGCTTACGCTTGGCAACCGCATCGTCATGGCCCCAATGACCCGCACGCGCACCTCAGAGGGTGATGTGCCCAATGCATTGATGGCCACCTACTACGGACAACGCGCCGGAGCGGGACTGATTATTGCCGAAGCCACCGACATTGACCGATCAGCCAAAGGCTATGCAATGACGCCGGGCATCTACACGCAAGCGCAAAAAGAGGGCTGGCAACTGGTGACCGATGAAGTCCATCGCAAGGGAGGAAAAATCTTCCTGCAGCTTTGGCATGTGGGCAGGATGTCTCATCCCTCCATTCATCATGACGGTCAAGCGCCACGCGGGGTGACGGAAGAACGCGCCGAACATTCGGATGTCTTCGTCCACGACGACAACGGCAAATTGGGGTACATCCGCGCAGGGGTTCCCCGGCGCATGGAAACCAGTGAAATCGAGTCTCTGGTATCGGACTTCTCCCGTGCATTTGAGAACGCCCACCAGGCGGGCTTCGATGGTGTCGAGATCCACGCGGCGAACGGCTACCTTTTCGACCAGTTCATGAACTCGGCGCTGAATACTCGCGATGACCGATACGGGGGAAGCACGGTCGAGAATCGCGCGCGCTTCCTGATGGAGGTCGTTGATGAAGCAATGCGCATCTTCGGAGAAGGACGAGTTGGCGTACGCCTGGCACCATTCGGCAGGTTCAACTCGATGCCGGCAGACCCGCTTACCGAGCAGACACTGCTTTATGTGTCCGAGCACCTGGCGCGGCGCAATGTGGCGTACATGCACCTGGTCTACGAACTCATGCCCACCGAGAACATGGAGAATGCAGAGTTCAAGCAGAGCTACCTTGACCACGGTCTTTTGACCAAGGTCAGGGCTGCCTTTGACGGAGCGATCATCTGGTGTGGTGGTTTCGCCTCCAGGGAGAGTGCCCAGGCTGCCCTGGATACGGGGCTTGTGGACCTGATCGGTTTTGGCAGGCCCTACATCGCAAATCCAGACCTTGATCAGCGACTCAAACAGGGCTGGGAATTAAGCGAGGCAGATCGCTCCACCTATTACACACGCCGTGGCGAGGTGGGATTCACGGATTTTCCTTCTTATGTAAATGAGGATCAGCACGTCGCAGACTCTATCAGTCAGTAACGTTTCGATTGGAGGGCCAGGATCAGAGGCCTGGCCGTTCCTGTTGTTCAGCTTCGCCTTTGTGCTCATTCATCTGGATCGTCATCCTCCATCAAAGGACCAATCAACCCCTCTCCCTGATTGCGCACATTCCCCACGTCCTTCCCCACTTTGAACCAGGTGAATTCTTCGGTCGCCCGGCAACACTCCTTCACAATCTCCGCCGCCCGCACCGGTGACGTCTGCGGATCGACCCATTCCCTGGCATGCTCGGGGCTCAGCACCACCGGGCGGCGATCGTGAATGTCGATCATGCCCTGGTCGCTGTCTGCAGTGATGATCACGAACCCGTCCCTCTCGTCCGGCTCTAACCCGGCATGCACCTCGGCCAGCGCGGCGAAGAACATCGGCTGCTCTTCCTTCAAGCGAATGTAGTACGGCTGCTTGCGCTTGGGATCATTCGGATCTTTCACCCATTCGAACCAGCCGTTCGCCGGCGCCAGGGCGCGCCCGTTCGGCCACAGCTGTTTGAAGAACCTGCCGGTCAATGCCGTTTCGACGCGAGCGTTGATGGGATCTGGCCGATTGCCCCTGGCCCAGAACGGTGACCACCCCCAACGTACCTTGTCGACGCTCAACCCCTCGCCCACGGGCCGGATGATTTCGACCCGAGTAGTCGGCGCGACGTTGTAGCGTTCGATCGGCCAGAGGTCATAGCCGTTGATGACCAGTTGCGCGGAAGCAAGCGCCTTGAGGTAGTGGTCCATCGGCTCATAGATCGAGTAGCGTCCACACATGCTGTCACCCGTCGAAATTTCCTACATATGAGATTGACCGCAAGCGGGCTAGATCGTTAACTGTATATACATACAGCTAACGCATGCAAGGTGCATCATGAGTGTTTCCATCCTCGGCCCAGTGGCCGCCAGCGGCGAAAGGTTTCCCCTTTATTCGTTCCAGGTGCCCGCCGGGTTTCCCTCGCCAGCTGCGGACCATATCGAGAAACACATTTCTCTGGATGAGCTGTTCGAGATCCGCGCGCCCCATGTCTATCTGGCGAAGATCGAGGGCGACAGCATGCAGGGAGCGGGGATCTACAGCGGTGACCTGGTCATCGTCGACCGCAGCCTGTACGCCGAGCACGGTGACATCGTGATTGCGGCGCTCAATACCGAGCCTGTCTGTAAACGCCTGCACATGCGTGAGAACGAGGTGATCCTGATGTCGGAAAACCCCAGATATCCGGCACGGCATGTGATGGAAGGCGATGAGCTGGTGATCTGGGGCGTGGTCAAGTACAGCATCCGCGATCATGACAAAGCCTGAGCCCGTCTTCGCGCTGATCGACTGCAACAGCTTCTACGCAAGTTGCGAGCGCGTGTTTCGCCCGGATCTGGCCAGGACGCCCATCGTGGTGCTGTCGAACAATGACGGTTGCGTCATCGCCCGCAGCTACGACGCCAAGCCCTTCGTGAAAATGGGCCAGCCCTACTTCCAGATCAGGGACCACCTGCGCAGCAACGGCGTCGTCGCGTTCAGCAGCAACTACGCCCTGTACGGCGACATGAGCGAACGGGTGATGACCATCATCGAGTCGATGGTGCCGGCGCTGGAGGTGTACAGCATCGACGAGGCCTTCGCCGACCTCACCGGTATTCCCGGCGATCTGACTGCATTCGGCCGGCAGATCCGGGCCACGATCTATAAACGCACCAGCATTCCGGTCGGCGTCGGCATCGCCCGCACCAAGACCCTGGCCAAACTTGCCAACCACACCGCCAAGCGATTGCTGGACAGGACCGGTGGCGTCGTCGACATCTGCGATCCGTTCAAGCGTGACTGGACCCTGCGCAACACCGACGTGGGCGAAGTGTGGGGCATCGGAAAACGCATGAAGGCGCACCTGGAAAGCATGGGCATCAAGACCGCGATGGACCTGGCCAAGGCGGACTCATGGACGTTGCGCCACAAATTCAGCGTGGTGATCGAGAAGACCGCCCGCGAACTGGCCGGCACGCCCTGCCTGGAGCTGGGTGAAGCCGAACCGCCGAGGCAGGAAATCTGCTGCAGCCGAATGTTCGGCGACCGAGTGACCACCATCGAGCCTATAAAAGAAGCGGTGGCCACCTACACCCATCGCGCCGCAGAAAAACTTCGTGGGCAAAATTCGCTGTGCAAGAAGATCCGGGTCAGCATTCGCACCGGGATGTTCAATCCCGACGAGGCCAAGTACGCCAACGCCGCATTGGTGGAGCTGCCCTACCCCACGAATGACGTGCGCCTGATGACCAAGGCGGCGACCGAGGCAGTCAACCGTCTGTTCAGGGAAGGCTTCAAATACAGCAAGGCAGAAGTGCTGTTGATGGATCTGCGTCAACCAGGGGAATTTACCGATGATCTGTTCACGGCAGCGCAACCTGAGGCTTGCGGGAAAATAATGAGGGTCCTGGACCGGATCAACGACCGCTGGGGGCGCGGCACCTTGCGCGTGGCGACGGTGCCGCCGTCTCCGGATTGGGCGATGCGCCAGGATCTGCTGAGTGCACGGTTCACGACGAATCTGGGTCAACTGTTCACGGTGAAGTGTTATTGAAACGCTCGTCAATCAACGACCGACAGGCGCCAGTCCGGCAGTGAACAGCAATGTCCACCGCCGGAAGGCGCCTGTTTCATCGAACCGTCAAAACCGTGATACCCGGTTACAGAATCGGTTTGCCACCTGTCACGCCATACCGCGTACCCGAGATGTAACTGCCTTCATCTGACGCCAGAAGCACATAGATCGGTGCGACTTCCACAGGCTGGCCCGGCCGCCCCAGGGGCGTGTTTTTCCCGAAGTGGGTAATGTCATCTTCTGTCATCGTCGACACGATCAAAGGCGTCCAGATCGGACCTGGGGCAACGCTGTTGACCCGGATGCCGCGCGGCCCCAGAGACTGTGCGAGCCCGGCGGTGAAGTTGGCAATAGCGCCCTTGGTGGTGGCATAGGCCAGCAGCGACGGACTCGGCGAATCGGAATTGACCGAACTGGTGTTGATGATCGAGCTGCCCGCCGGCATCGAGGGCAGTGCGGCTTTGCAAATTCGAAACATGGCGGTGATATTGATATCGAACGTCTTCACCCATTCCTCATCCGGGATATCCTCGAACGTCTCATGGGTCATCTGGAAGGCCGCATTGTTCACCAGCACGTCGATGCGCCCGAACTTCTTGACCGTGTCGTTCACGATGGCTGAGCAATGCGCCTTGTCGGCGAGATCGCCCGGCAACAGGATGCATTGCCTGCCCGCCTCCTCCACCCAACGGGCGGTTTCTTTCGCGTCTTCGTGCTCATCGAGATAGGAGATCGCGACATCGGCGCCTTCACGGGCGAACGCAATCGCCACCGCTCGACCGATCCCGCTGTCTGCGCCGGTGATCAAGGCGATCTTGTTCGCCATACGACCTGAACCCTTGTAGCTTTTTTCACCGCAATCGGGATACGGGTCCATCTTGCTTTGATCGCCGGGTACGGGTTGTTTCTGTGACTTGAACGGTGGGGTTGGATAGTTGCTCATGATTGTCGTCCTCGGTATGCGATCGGATTCTTCACTGTGAAAAGTGGAGTCCGCCCGCAACCTCCGAGTTCGTTCTTTTTGTCGCTCGCATGCGCCAACGGTTGGCGCACCTCTGCATGACAACAGGTGCATGCCAGGCTCACATCGCAGGAATTGTCATTCTGCAGCGCCCAGCCGCTGGACATCAGGTCTCCTTTTACGACCGCCTACAGAATCAGTAGACCCATTTGATGGTGCTGGGAAATCGTGCGACGAAAGCGGTACCCGCTTCGAGGGTGGAGGTCACTTGCAGGGTGCCGCCATGGGCTTCGGCGATCTGCGAGGCAATGTACAAGCCCAGGCCCAGACCCTCTCCGCGTTGGCCGGCTTCCGAGCGAGTGAACGGCTCGAACAACAGCGGCATCAAGCGCTCGGCAATCGGCGGCCCCTGGTTGAGCACTGAAATGACCACGTCCGCATCTTCACACCACGCCTGAACCCGTATGGGGGACGACCTGGCCCCATGGGTCACCGCGTTCCCTACCAGGTTCGACAACAGTTGGGTGATTCGCAGCGAGTCGCAATAGATGCCGCCCGGCAGATCAAGGGCGTGAGTAATCTGCGCCTCGGGGCTGGACATCTGCACTTCACGCAGCGCCAGTTCAAGGATGGGCCCCAGATCATCCACCAGTTGTCGTTTGACAGGAATTCCGCCGCCCATCCGCCCACGCGCAAAATCGAGGACGTTTTCGATCAGCATGCCCATGCGCACAGAACTGTTGCGGATGGCTGCGATGAGGTTCAGTGAGCGCTTTTCCGTGGTTCGGCTTTCCAGCAATTCCGAGCTCATCCGGATGGCGCTCAGGGGCGTACGCAAGTCATGGCCCAACACTGCGACGAACTGGTCACGCAAGCGCCCATGCTCCTTGGCTGCCGCCAACGCGAGTTGCGTGGCCTCCAGATTGTTCTGCGAATCAAGGCTCATGGCGATCAACTGAGCGAACAGGGTCAGCGTCTTGACGATGGCGGGCTCTTCCAGATTGGCAGGCACCGAATCGATAGCGCATAGCGTGCCGAAGAACTCTCCGTCACCCATGATGATCGGGATCGAGATGTAGCTTTCCAGGCCGTAGGTCCTGGGCGTGTGGTGCGTTGAAAACAGCGGATGCTCACTGGCGTTGCCGAAAATCACCGGCGTCCTGTGCTGACGTATCTCGTGACAGATGGTGGATTCGAGCACCAGCTCGCCACCAGGCTTGAGGCCGAAATCGATGGAATCATCCACCGCGCAGGCGACCCAGTTCTTGTCGGTGACCCGCGCAACAGCGGCAAAGCGCATGCCCGTCATGTGCTTGACCATGCTCAGGATCACGGGCACCGCGCCAATGGCATGGACCGCTGCAACGTCAGCAGAGAAATCCGAACGAGTCATGTGCACCGGCCCCCTCATCTGAAAGTCTGCCAAGACTACAACGAACGTCGCCCGGCAAGAAGATCGTTCACAGTTTGAGCGTTCCGGAGGGGCCGAGGTGAAACCTGTTACGCCTTGTGCCATTCCACATTGGTGATGCCGTGCTTCTCCGCCTGAGGCTTGCTCAGTCTGGACACGGGGTCGGTCCGGTACTTGGGCAACTGCCCGATCCCAGCGTCAACCGTGGCCCAATGCCAGGCTTCGGCATTGTCCATCTTCGCGGCCCGAATGTAGAAAGTCTTGTAAGCGCCCTGCAGCAGATAGTCGATTCGGTAATGGTGTTCCTGCGCCATGTTTTCTCTCCGTGGCAAAGACATTCACCCCTCACAGATCGTCCTACAATAAAAAAATTCCCTTTTTAAAACAGATCATTACGCTTTCCACTCAGGTGAGTGGTGCAAGCGTCATGAAGTGTTTCAAATGACTGGCAAAGCTCACGCGCAGAAGCCTGTAGGGCGCTGTTCTCACTCCCGGACCTGATCGCCATCAGGGATTTCGTTCCGGCGATTCTGCTCTGTCGGCAGCGCCGCGTGCAGGCTCACCGGGACGGATTTGGCAGCGGGCACCTTGCTGCGTTCGGCGTGGTGCCAGAGTGGCACCAGTGGGTTGGACTCGGGGTAGTAAGACGCTGCACAGCCCTCGGGTATGTCGTAGTCGATGATCTGGAATGGCCCCACTTCACGACGGACCTCGGGCTCGATGGCGGTGCGCAACGTCACCCACTGCCCCGGCGCGAAGCCCAGGCGAACGATATCGTTACGATTGAGAAAGACCACGCTGCGGGTGCCGTGCACGCCACGGAAGCGGTCGTCGTAGCCATAGACCGTGGTGTTGAACTGGTCATTGCTGCGCAGCGTCATGAGTTGCACCACGTCGCGCCGATCAGTCCCCAGCGATACATCATCATCTTCATCCAGTCGGGATGGCGTCTTGAACTGCGCCTTCCCAGACTCGGTCGCCCACTTGCGCTGGGCCGCCGGGAGCGGGCGATGGAAACCACCCTCCTCCCACATCCGGGTTTCCATGTCGTGGAAAATCTCGGGGTAAATGTCGGCGATGGCCTGACGCACCTTCACATAGTCCCGGCGCCAGTCATCCCAGGGGATGCGCACCTCGTCACCGAGAGTCGCCTGGGCCAGCCCGGCAATGATCGCGGCTTCCGAGCGCAACTGCTCGGCGGCGGGCTGCGCGTGCCCCTGCCAGGCGCGGATGCATCCGGTACTGTCTTCGGTGGTGTAGACCTGCGGCGTGCCGTCCTGCTGGTCGATTTCAATCCGGCCCAGGCACGGCAGCAGCCAAGTGTGTTGCCCCGCAAACAGATGCGTACGGTTGAGTTTGGTTGCGACCTGCACGTTCAGCGTCAGCCCTTTCCAGGCGGGCTCCATGCGGTCAGTGTCGGGGACGGCGCGCAGGAAATTCCCACCCAGGCCGATGAAGCCTTTGACGCTGCCATCCTGGATGCCCTTGCAGGTATCGACGGTAGCGAGGCCTTTCTTGCTCGGCACCTTGAAGCCGAATCGCGCCTCGATCCTGTCCTTGGGCACCTTGGCCGGGTCTTCAGTAATGCCCACTGTGCGCTGGCCCTGAACATTGGAATGCCCACGAACCGGGCAGATCCCCGCGCCCGGCTTGCCGATATTGCCGCGCAGCAACAGCAGGTTCACCAGCATCTGCACATTGCCCACCCCGTGGCGGTGCTGGGTCATGCCCATGCCGTAAATGATCATGACCTTCTGACTTCGCGCGTAGACGGTGGCAGCTGCCTCCATGGATGAACGACTCAACAAAGAGCGCTGTACAAGGTCGTCCCAGGAGTAGCCATCGACCTGCGCCACAAAGGCGTCGAAACCCTCGGTGTGTTCGGCGATGAAGGCATGATCCAGCACAGGCTGGGCGCCTGCTTCCATCGCCTGCCGATCCATGAACAACAGCGCCTTGGCGATGCCCATGACCGCCGCCGTATCGCCACCAATCGCGACCTGATGGTATTGCGTGCTGATGGCCGTCGATGAAGGGCCGAGCATCTCGCTGACCGACTGTGGATTGACGAAGCGCTCCAGCCCACGCTCGCGCAGGGGGTTGAAGATGATGATGGGCACGTGACGCCTACGAGCCTCCTGCAGCGGATGCAGCATGCGCGGGCTGTTGCTGCCCACGTTCTGGCCGAAGAAAAAGATGCAGTCGGTGTGCTCGAAATCGGCGAGGGTCACCGTTCCCACCGGCACGCCAATGCTTTCCTGCAAGCCAACCGACGTGCTCTCGTGGCACATGTTCGAGCTGTCCGGCAGGTTGTTGGTGCCGTATGCGCGGGCGAACAACTGGTACATGAAGGAGGCTTCCAGTGACGCGCGGCCCGAGGCGTAGAAGGCCACCTCGTCCGACGCCAGCTGTTTGAGCTGGACGCCGATGGCAGCATAGGCCTCCTCCCAGGTGGTCGGCACGTACTGATCGATTTGCGCGTCATAGCGCAAGGGGTGGGTCAGCCGCCCGTGCTGTTCAAGATCGTAATCGCTCCATCCACGCAGCTCGCTCAGGGTGTGCCGGGCGAAGAAATCCGCGTCCGTGCGCAGTGACGTCAACTCCCAGGCCGTGGCCTTGGCGCCGTTCTCACAGAATTCCAGCGCATGGGGGTTGCCAGGTTTGGCCCAGGCGCAGCTGACGCAGGCAAAACCCTTGGGTTTGTTCTGCTTCATCAGCGCCGCGGGCGCCTTGCCCAGCGCCTGCTCACGCCAAAGAATGCTCATGACGGAATGCGCCGAACCCCAGCCTCCCGAGGCATTCTTGTAGGGATGGAAATGCGCGGTCGGGTGGATAAGCTGCATGCAAAGACCTCAATCAGCGGGGTTCGTGAATCGGGCAACCGTTGTGACTGCCGCGAAACTCAGACGACATCTCGTAGGAAGGTTTGCGCACCCGCATCACACCACCCAAGGGTCTGTGGGCCGCCAGGCCATGCCAGGGGCTGAAGGCCATGCCATCGTCGATCTCCCGGACTTTCTGCTCGTCCCACGCCGCCTGCGGATCAACCTCGACCCGCGCCACGGTGACGTAAGGGCTGAGGTCTTCCGGCCATTGCACGGAGGCATCTTCGATGGGCATCTTTTCGATATCGGTCGCCAGTTGCACTTGCAGCTCCCAGACGCCGCCTTGCTGACTGAAATACTCGCTCACCGCTGCCCGAAGCCCGTCCGGGTTGTCGCCGAAGTCCACGTGCAGGTCAGTGAGTGCGGTCAAGGATGGCGACACCGGTACCATGGCCAGCTTGGCGTAATAGGGCCCGTAGAGAATCGGCGCGACAGTGGAAAAACTCTCGCCCAGAATGTGGGTTTGCGGATGGCCGCCGAGGCTCTTCAAGGTGCCGCTTTCGCCGCCCATGGATTCGATGGTCGACTCCACACCCCGCAGTACTGCCGACAGTGCCTTCTTCATGCCCGGCGCCTTGTCGGTGGTCTTGGCCAGCAGCTTCAAGGTCTTCAGGAATGCCTTGGGCGTGGCGGCAGTAAACGCCTTGGCGTTCTGCATGACGAAGTCCTGTGTCACCTCACCTTCGCTGCCCGGCAGACGCAGGCCATCGACACCCACCAGCTTGATTGCCAGACCGCGCGGCGTTGAAACCTTGTCATCGAGGATGTCCCCGGGATTGGTCGAGAACCGCAGAAAAGCGGTCAGTGTGCCGGGGCGGGCGAACGCGCCCTGTGCCAGCTCCGGCGGAAGGTTGTCGAGCACTGTGACCCGCCCTTTGAGCAAGCCATGGCCCTTGGCGTGAACGCTGCGATTGGCATGGCCGTTGTCTTTGAAGGTGGTTTCCATGATCGAGTGGAGCGTTTCGGCCAGCTCCTTGCTGGTCTGCGCTTCATCGTCAGGAATCTGCTCGAACGACGCGTCAAAGGGCAACGGCGCGGTCGCGGGACGTGTAACGGGAAGATCGTTCATCGGGCCATCTCCATCAGGTTGGAAAGCACATCACGGGTACACAAATCTCACACTCGGGTGCCATGCATCCGGGTGTTGTTCGCAGTCACTGCAGCAGCTTGTCGAGCGTCACGGGAAAATCGCGCACCCGCTTGCCAGTGGCATGGAACACGGCATTGGAAACCGCCGCAGCCACGCCGACGATGCCAATCTCGCCCACGCCCTTGGAGCCCAGGTCGTTGACGATGTCGTCCTCTTCCTCGACGAAAAACGCATCAATGTCACCGATGTCGGCGTGGACCGGGATGTGATATTCGGCCAGGCTGTGATTCATGAAACGACCGAGCGTGTGATCGCTCAGGGTGTCTTCCTGCAGCGCCATGCCCAGGCCCCAGACGACGCCGCCCATCAACTGGTTCTGCGCTGTCTTCGGGTTGATCACACGCCCTGCTGCAACCGCGCTGACCACACGGCTGACCTTTATGGTGCCGAGGTCCTCATCGACCCGCACTTCGACGAACACCGCAGAGTGAGTCGCCGTGGCAAACCCGCTGCGCTTGGTGCTGGGCTCTGCATCGACCTGGACTTCCAGTGCGCCGCCTTCGCAATGGGCAACCACTTCGGCGATGGCAAAACGCTGATCCCCGGCGTGCACGAACCCGTCCCCGAAGCCGATCTGCTCCACCGGAACATCAGCCACCTCGGGATGCAGCCGACGCAGCGCTTCCAGCACCTGGGTGCGCAAGATCAGGCACGCCTGCCTCACGGCGGAACCGACCGAAGAAACCGTGAAGGAGCCGCCCTGCAAAGGCGCGGTGGGCAGCGAGGAATCGCCCAGGATGAATGTCACGTCTTGCGGCATGACCCCGGCCGCATCAGCGGCGATCTGGGTCATGACGGTGTAGGTGCCGGTGCCGATATCCGTGGTGGCACTGCTGACGGTCAGCTTGCCGGCGGCATCGATTCGCGCCTTGGCGCTGGCCTTCATCTGCATGGCTTCCCAGACGCCGCCTGCGACACCCCAGCCGATCAGCTCCCGCCCCTGGCGCATGCTGCGAGGCACCGGATTGCGGTGGCTCCAGCCAAAGCGTTCGGCGCCCTGGTCGTAGCAAGCCAGCAGCGCCTTGCTCGAATACGGCTTGCCCTCGTTGCCGTTACTGTCGGCGAAATTGACGCGGCGCAGTTGCAGGGGATCGATGCCTGCCGCACAGGCCAGTTCGTCCAGTGCGCCTTCCAGCGCGATCACGCCTGACGCAGCACCCGGCGCACGCATGTCCAGCGGGGTGTAGACGTCGAGCGGCACCAGTTGATAATTCAGCGCCACGTTGTTGCAGCGATAGAGCATGCCGCTCCATTCGACCAGGTGCTCGGTGAAGTCCTCGAAGCGTGAGGTCTGCCCGATCGCGTCGTGCCCGATCGCCATAAGGCGGCCGTTGGCATCCGCGCCCAGTCGCAGCCGCTGTGAGGTGCGTGGCCGATAACCGAAGGTGAACATCTGCTGCCGGGTCAGGGTCACGCGGACCGAGCGTTTCAGCGCCAGGGCCGCCATCACTGCCAGTGGCAACTGATACTGGGGGCGCAGGCCCGAGCCGAACGCGCCGCCGACAAAGGCTGCGAGGATTCGGATCTTGTCCTTGGGCAGGTCGAAAATCTTGTGCAGGTAATCCTGACAGTTCTGAGTGCCTTGGGTCTTGTCGTGAATCTCAAGGCTGCCATCGGGCTTGTAGAGTACCGTCGAGGCGTGGGGCTCCATCGGGTTGTGGTGCTCCACCGGCGTGGTGTAGGTCACGTCCACCTGGGTGGCGGAGTCCGCAAAATGCCGGGCGAAATCGCCTCGCGGTTTTGGCGTTTCGGCCGGGGCTTTGTGTGCGTGGTCGAGGGCGGCATCCAGATCGGTCTGGTGCGGCTCTTCTTCATAGCGAATGCGCAAAAGCGAGCCAGCGTAGCGCGCCATTTCCAGCGTCTGCGCCACAACCAGCGCCAATGGCTGGCCGCTGTACAACACTCGGTCGTTATAGAGCGGGCGAAACGCGGAGCCTTCGGCCGAGTCGGCATCGCTGTAGTCATCGTCGTAGCTGGACAGCCGCGGCCGGTTGCGGTGGTCGAGAATCAGCACCACGCCCGGCACATTGAGGGCCTCGCGGGTATCGATATCGAGCACACGGCCTTTGGCGATGGTGCTGGACACCACGCTGCCGAACAGCAGCCCGTCCTCGGGGTATTCACCCGCATACCGCGCCTTGCCCGTTACCTTGGCCACGCCATCTACCCGATCCAGTGGCTGGCCCACCGCAGCATTGAATGTGTTCATCAGGCATTCCCTCCAATGGCGGCGTCGCTCAAGGCACGCACGATTGCACGATGGGCGAGCCGGACCTTGAAGGCGTTATGGGTCAGCGGCTGGGCATCGCGCAGCAACAAGTCAGCTGCGGCGGTGAAGGTCTCGCGGGACACCGGCTTGCCCACCAGCGAGGCCTCGACGGCCTTGTCACGCCACGGCTTGTGCGCGACTCCGCCCAGCGCCAGCCTGGCCTGGCGAACGGTGTCGCCATCAAGCTCCAGCGCTGCCGCCACGGAAACCAGGGCAAAGGCATAGGACGCACGATCACGAATTTTCAGGTAGCGATGGTGGGCGATGAACTGAGGGGGCGGCAGCTCGATGGACGTGACCAGTTCATCGTCAGCCAATTGATTGTCCCGCTCAGGCGCGTCTGCAGGTAAACGATGGAAGTCGGCAAATTCGATACGCCGTTTTCCGGCCTTGCCTTCGACATGGACCACAGCGTCAAGCGCCGCGAGCGCGACGCACATGTCGGATGGATGGGTAGCGACGCAGGCATCGCTCGCCCCGAGGATCGCGTGGATACGGTTCAAGCCCGAACGCGCCGGACACCCGCTGCCCGGCTCGCGCTTGTTGCAGGGCGAACCGGTGTCGTAGAAGTAGTAGCAACGCGTGCGCTGCAAGAGATTGCCACCGGTGCTCGCCATATTCCGCAGTTGCGGGGACGCACCGGCAAGGATGGCCTGGGACAGCAACGGATAACGCTGTTCGATCAACGGATGCCACGCCAGATCAGCGTTACTCACCAACGCGCCGATGCGCAGTCCGCCATTGGGCAGTTCCTCGACCTCATCAAGGCCCAACCCGGTGATGTCGATCAGCCGACCGGGGCGGACCACGTTCTCCTTCATGAGATCGACCAGATTGGTGCCGCCGGCGATGAACCGGGTCGTGGCGTCGGCCAGGTTGATCGCCTCACTGACATCCCGAGGCCGGGAATAGTTAAAAGGCATCATGATTGCGCCCCTCCCTGCCCCAATTCCCCACCGCTGTGAGGCAACGCTTCCTCAACCGCGGCGATGATGTTGGTGTAGGCACCGCAGCGGCAGAGGTTGCCACTCATCAGTTCCTTGATGTCGTCCCGGTTATTCGCCCGCCCCTCGCGGGCAAGGCCGACGGCAGAACAGATCTGCCCCGGCGTGCAGTAACCGCACTGGAAGGCATCGTGCTTGATGAACGCCCGCTGCATCGGATGCAGCTCATCCCCCGTGGCGAGCCCTTCAACCGTAGTCAGCTCGGCGCCATCGCACATCACGGCCAACGTCAGGCAGGCATTGATGCGCTTGCCATCACGCAACACCGTGCAGGCACCGCACTGCCCGTGGTCGCAACCCTTTTTGGTGCCGGTCAGGTCGAGCTCGTCCCGAAGCAGATCGAGCAAGGTCACCCACGGGGGAATGTTCAGCGTTCGGTGATCGCCGTTCAGAGTGAACGCGATGGAATGTAGCTCGACGCCGGTGGAAGGACTTGGGCTCATGGTGACCTCACGGTAGGTAAGCAATGCGCGCAGTTCGCTGCGTCTTGCTGGTACGACTGGGAGGTTGGCTTAAACGTTCAGCCTTTCTGGACGGGCGACCGTTTGGGTGGGATCGTGGGGATCATAATTGCGCGCTCCACTCACCCGTTCCAGTCCAAGGTTACTACCGAGAGGCCTGGAGCAACTGGATTGTCCTGTCATCCGGCTCTGCGTCAAAGAATTGATCGAGTGCTCGCTGAAACAAGGCGGATTCCGAATGCGCCTCGTTGAACAATGTCAGGCACGAGCGCAGCTTCAGATGATCTGGCGAGCCGAAAATCTCAAATGCGCTCAAATTGCGATGCTCAAGAAGAGTTTGCACGCACTCATCAAGGCGCGGCCCGAGCAATGGATGGGCGAGATAGGCACGAGCCTCGTCCATGTTGGTGATGCCAAAGCGCATCGCGGTTTCGCTTCTGCCCAACCCCTTTAGCTGCGGGAAAACGAACCACATCCAGTGGCTCGTCTTACGGCCTGCCCGCAGTTCATCCATGACTCGGCGGATAACCGGGCGCTGCGCATCAATAAATCGCGAGAGATTGAAAGAGTCGTTCATGCTGCGATTCCCAGGCATAGCATCAAGCAATGCGGATATCCTCGCCCCCATTGGCACCCGTTGAGGCCCGAGAGCGCCCTAACTAGACGTCGGTGTCACTGCCGGGTGTTTTCCTAACGCTCGGCGTCTACCTCGCCATCGGGATCCGGCTCGATTTCCTCGTCGTCCGCCTCAACAGACTCTCCATTCCTATTAGAGGATTTAGAAGAAGGCTTTTGGGGATCGTTGATGAACGGAACGCGGCTGGGGCCTTGTTCTTCAAGCCCTTCAGTTTTTGGTTGCATGCTGACTCCTCCACTTGTGAGCTTTAGAAGATTCATGAATCCATACGTTCACACTAATTGGTGAGAGGGTCGCTTGCTTGCACCCAAAGTTTCGCGGGCGACTGGTAGCAGATGACTTGGCCGACAAGTGGTGAGAATGGCGGTTCATATGAGCCCGCCACACCATCATTGACGCTTTTACCCTCAGCGTTGCGGTGGATGCTCCTGAGACACGGAGTCGTTGGCTTCTACGTCTGACATGTCCTCATCTATCAGGATGTCCCCGTCGAGGATTGGCGCCGGTTCGTTGTCCTTAGAGTCGCCCTCGTCGCTGCCAGGAGGCGGATTGGGCATCACGTCAGGACGACCTGGTTCCAGTGGCTTGATCGCGTCATTGGCATCTCTGTCATCACCGGGTATTGCGGAACTGTTCATAAGCACCTCGCTCGACCACGAAAGAGTCGCGATCTACAGGTTTCGAAAGCGCTTTGTGCTTCCCGTTCGATGAAGTTCTCGAACGGTCATTATCCAGTGTTAGATCGCGAACTCCGCTACCTGTAGACCCTCAGATGAGTAGGCTCGGACTGCTGGAAGGTACGCAAAGGTGCAAGACCTGAAGATCGCCACGTACAACGTGAATGGCTTAGGCACGACAATCGAGTGGATGCCGACGCTTGCCTCTGCGGTTCCTACTCATCGCGGCCACCGATCCTTAACAACCGTTGCATGAGCAGCGCGTTGCCAAGGGCCGCATCGCGTGCAGTATTGTCGAAAATACACCAGGTCGGCACGTCCTCCGGCATCGCCTCAATCCTCTTCGCGAGGTGTTCAAGCCAAGGTGTGTCATAAGCGCTGTAGTAAATTCTCGGGGCTCCGTGCAGGCGCCAATATCGGACTCCCGGCCAGCCACCAGGCTGCGCGCCATTACTCAACCTGACAGGATCAGCCGCCACTTGCCCTATGTGTTGATCAACGAGAAGCTCGTTAGCGTTTGCCCATGACTCATGACGCGGCTCGATCACCACATGCCCTGAAAAGCGAGCTCTCAGCGAGTCGAAGAAGCGGCCTGCGACCCGGGCATCGAATGAGAGTGAAGGCGGGAGCTGGATCAGCAGGCAGCCGAGCGCGCTACCCAGTGCAGTGACCTCCGACAAGAATTTATCAAGCAGCTCTGAGCAGTCCACGAGCCGACTCTCGTGGCTGATCGACTTGGGCATTTTCACTGAGAAGCGGAAATCGCTGCTTACCGATGATGCCCACTTCGCATAAGTTGCGGGTCTATGTGGGCGATAGAAGGAGCTGTTGATCTCAACAGCGCCCAGCCGTAGTGCGTAACGTTGCAGATGCGTACCTGCGTCTTCAAATTCAGGCGCGAACTCCCGTGCCAGCTTCCAGCCAGCGCACCCTACGTAAATCCCTGCGGTATTCAAAACAGCACCTGTTGCGCGTCGCGCATGAAGATCTCAACCGTCTTAGGGCCAATGCCTTCGAATTCTTTGAGCCTTGCCTCAAACTCAGATCGGTCTTTGCTGGCCTCAAGAATGTTCAGCACTTTCCCACCGTAGTCGCGCGTCAAACGCTCGCTCAGCTTGAGTAGTCGGTTGGCGGTAGATTCGTCGTAACGGGTGTAACGGCCCTCTCCCAGCATCCTCACCAACTGGCCGTGCGTACATGCCGCAAGCTTGCCAGGCGTGTCACGATGGTGTTTCTCGACGATGATCCTGTAGGCCTGAGCGGCAACGTCACCTCGAATTCTCTTCCCCATCAAAAAACTTGCGATGAGCCACTTGAATAGTGCCTCTTCGGCTTTGTTGGCAAGGTCGATGTTTAGGTCTGCGGCACCAATCACCATCGTTTGTTCCTCAATGAGCAACACGGTCATATGTATGGCTGATATGACTTCTTGATCATCCCGCCAAGGGGCGAAAATCAGGATGCCCCTTGAGAACGCATAAACACTCGCCGGATCTTGGGCCGAGCCTTTCGCGTTATGTTCATTTGAAGCGACGAACAGTCTCAAAAGAATGGTTTCACCAGCCAGCTGATTTTAATCGCAAGGTTGCGGCTATCCGAAGGCATGAACTTAACGGACGCTCCATAGCTCCGCTCTTTAGAGGCCACACTAAACAGCGGAGAAAACAATATGCGAGCTCTCACCTATCACGGTGCCCATGACGTCAAGGTCGACACCGTTCCCGACCCGATCATCGAGGCGCCGGACGACATCATCCTAAGGGTCACCGCAACGGCGATCTGCGGTTCAGACCTGCACCTGTATCGCGGCAAGATCCCGACCGTCGAGCACGGCGATATCTTCGGCCATGAATTCATGGGCATCGTCGAAGAGACAGGCTCAGGCGTGACGGCCGTCCAACCGGGGGATCGCGTTGTAATTCCGTTCGTGATTGCCTGCGGAGACTGCTTCTTCTGCCAGCAGGATTTATTCGCGGCCTGTGAAACGACAAATACCGGTCGTGGGGCGATCATGAACAAGAAAGCGATCCCGCCGGGCGCAGCGCTGTTTGGATTCAGCCACATGTATGGCGGTATTCCGGGTGGCCAGGCTGAATATGTGCGTGTGCCGAAAGCCAACACCGGGCCGTTCAAGGTTCCGGGCACATTGGCGGATGAGAAGGTACTGTTCCTCTCGGACATCCTGCCTACTGCGTATCAGGCGGTGACGAATACCGGCATCGGCCAAGGCTCCAGCATTGCCATCTATGGCGCTGGCCCGGTCGGCCTCCTTTGCGCAGCGGTTGCCCGCATGCTCGGGGCCGAGCGCATCTTCATGGTCGACCACCACCCCTACCGACTCGCTTACGCGCAACAGACTTATAACGTGATCCCAGTCAATTTCGATGAAGACGACGACCCTGCTGACACGATCATCCGGCAAACCCCAGGCATGCGCGGGGTCGATGGCGTAGTGGACGCTGTCGGCTTTGAAGCCAAAGGCAGCACCACTGAAACCATCCTCGCCACTCTCAAACTCGAAGGCAGCAGCGGCAAGGCGCTACGCCAATGTATCGCGGCAGTACGGCGCGGGGGCACCGTCAGCGTGCCGGGCGTCTACTCCGGCTTCATTCACGGGTTCCTGTTTGGGGATGCGTTCGATAAGGGGTTGACGTTCAAGATGGGCCAGACTCACGTGCAGCGCTTCCTGCCAGAGCTGCTTGAGCACATCGAGCTGGGACACATCTCTCCTGAAGCGATCATCACCCACAGGATGTCCTTGGAGCAGGCCGCTGAAGGCTACAAGATTTTCGACAAGAAACAGGAAGATTGCCGCAAGGTCATTCTTACGCCGGGCAGGAACGATGTTGTAATGCCGGAAACGGATTCCCCGGCTGCGATACCCGCTGTTTAATCAGGGAATGGAGGTGCTAAATGGAACTGACCGCTATCTGGTGGATATTGGCACTCGTCCTCCTGCTGGTTGATATCTGGGCAATCGCCAGCGTCTGGCGAACGAGCAAATCATCTGGCACCAAGGCAGGATGGGCCTTACTCATCCTGGTTCTGCCCGTGATCGGGTTGGCCATATGGGGAATCGCCGGGCCACGCGGCGTTGCTGAACCACCTACATCCAAAGAGCACAGCAAAGGCTGATTGGCCAGGATATGCTTCTGCAGCCTGCGGTAGGCTGCAGATGTGTGCGCATCGCTTTTCAAGAAGTATGAAGCGACAGCCAGTCACTCGTTGCGGATGATAGAAATCTTCCCATTGCGCTCGATAATCGCGAACTTGATCTGATCAACGCTTTCCACCCCCGGGCCTAATCGAGCAGCCTGCATGACGTCATCCTCTTGCACCCGCGCTTCGTGCATCCGGTGCCGCAGGAACACTCCATTCTCGACGATGATTGTTGGCCCACCATCGATAAGCTTTCCGATGCGTTTAGAGCGCCTCTTGAGAAGCGAGAAACCGATATCAATGGAAAGCAGCGTCACGATCACCAAAACGGCATTAGTGATTGAGAAGTCGTCGCCCAAGAGTGCCTGCTGAGTCGCTTCTCCAATAATCAATAAAAGGACGAAGTCGAAAGATGTCATTTCCCCCAAGGCTCTTCGTCCAGAAATCCGAAAGAGCACCATCAGTGCGAGATAAATGGCGGCTGCCCGCAAAACTGCGTCCATTTCGCACCTATGGATAGATGAATTGAGTGAGTGAAACTTTCCCACCGCCGTCGATGGCGATCTCGCTTTTGACAACACCTACGCCGTCGCTGCGCCAAGCCAAGTACAAAGCGCTTTCACCTTGAGAGTCTCCCATCAACCGGAGGCGCAGCCCTGCCGGCTACCTGTAGAACCCACGGGCTGGGGTTGCATTGAGTCAATGCTAAAGCCCTCAAGCATATCCTCAGAAATGAAGACAGTATGGGTCTGGCCTGGAACCCCACGACTATGGATGATCATCGGATTGACCGCACCGCTGCGGTGGAACCTCTCGTACTCGACCACTAGGTCTTTTGCCGAAGAGGTAGCCGTGGCCGAACTAAGGGCTCCATGCGAAAACAGACCGCAAAGCGTCAGGGCGACGACGATGACTAGGGCATACCAGCCAATGCGTTCAAAACGCCAAATCCGCCGCTGAAGCGCGATATCTTCATCAACGGGATAACACCTGTCGAGCATCTCTCGTTCGTGAGTGTCCATCTGGCTCGCTCCATGTAACTTCCGTTCCTGAAACATAAACGCACCTGTCAGCCCTATCCCATTTCACGGAGCCAGCCGTCAAGGCTCACCCCATTGCGTGTTGAAGGGATGGGAAGATTCGAGCGCAGACGGGTTGGAACACAACGAAATCGCCAGGTTCGTAAGGTAGTTCTGCACCTGCTCCACGAGCCTTTCCGACATTTTTGTGGTGGACGTTCAGAACCATAGCACCCGCTGAAGCTGCCAAGCCCTCAGTAGCGTCCGTGCAAGCATCCAACACCACAACCAGCCGGACTGGCATGCCATTTAGGGCTGGGTGATTGGCGGCTTCGATTATGGAAATCACGCACTGGTGAATCAGAAAGGTTTGGCGTAATTGGCTATTTGCTGTGAACTCGAAATTAAATCTCATCCGAATCTGCCCCGTTTTGTGCCGCCAGGCATTTTCTCGGACTGGCTTTGCGCCGGAAGTGACATTGGAACCACCCTTGATCCAGGAATAGGAACGTTCCCGCCACGCAGTACCTCTATCCTTCACTAACTGGAGGAATGATTTATGAACAACCCCACAGGCATGAAGACAGGTGAGCGATACATCATTGAAAACGTAGAGGGTGCTCCAGAATTCAGGGGGTTCTTTCTAGACGGCAAATACTTCCTTCATCCAGAGCTCCTAACCGCCGTCGGCTGGATGGATGGCGACCAGTTTATGGTTGATCAGGTGAGCTCCGTTGGGGAGTCAGCTTTTCCAGGCGGGCTGGCAGGCACAATTATCGACCTGACCCTCAAGCTGAAGGACGGTACAACACTCACATTGGCGGAGGTTGAAGTATCAGCCCAGGTCGATGACCCCGCAGATCAGTCATCTGATCAAGCCAATCAGCGCCTTGCCATTCAAAACCCAGCTCAAGCCTTCCTAATTGCGACCACTGCCGCCATGGTCGTTGTTGGGTACATCGTTGGCAGGCTTATAGAAACCCGTCGAGGACGCTAATCGGACGTTCGACAGAGCGAAAATCTCATGACTGCTAATTTGAGGATCCTGCAAGGCAGCGCCTCGGTACTGCACAACGTCAACGTTTCGACGGCAATTCGCTTGGCACGAACTCTCGCTCAACCTCGGTTCTAGCCTCGAAACCTCAAGCTGACGGAATGTTAAGGCCTGCCACAGGCGGCTCCCTTCGCCAAGCATTTCCTGCCGCATTGTTGATAGGCACCACCATAAGACTGAACGACTTCAAGGCCGTCTATGTCCATGATTTAGGTGAAAGGAGACGCCCATGGATATGCAGGTTGAAGCACCAGCAAGAGACATAGTGGTCATCGGCGGATCTCAGGGCGCACTGGAGGTCTTGAGAACCCTACTAGGTGCACTGCCCCGAGATTTCCCCGCGGCGATCATGATCGTTATCCATTCCGGGCCGTCCAGTCCCGGATATTTGGCCGACATCATTGGCCGGTATACGGGGTTGCCAGTTGAGTATGCGAGAGAGGGTGAAATTATCGAGTCGGGCCGGATCTATGTCGCGCCCCCCGACAGGCATTTGGAGATAGTTGATCCCGGCCTGCTACACCTGAGCGACGGGCCAAAGGTTCGATATTCACGGCCAGCAGCCGACCGTTTGTTCATGACGGCAGCAGAGGTATTTGGGCCACGCGTGATTTGCGTTGTTCTTTCAGGTGGAGACTGCGACGGCGTTCAGGGAGCCAATGCTGTGGCAGCAGCTGGTGGTCAGTGCCTGGTTCAGGAACCACAAGATGCGGTCGTAGCCAGCATGCCTATCAGTGTAATTCAGCGAGACCATCCCGACGCCATCGTCAACAAAGACAAGATGGCTGCGGCGCTGGTGAGTGCGGTTATGGGCGTGCTTACGTAGTTAGGCCTTCAGGTCATCAAACGGCTGGCGGCACAAGTGCTCGGCCCACTTTGTTCCAGACGAAAAAAAACCCGAGAATTCACACTTACGTGGACCTCTCGGGTTTTGAAGATGGTGGGTCGTGTAGGATTCGAACCTACGACCAATTGGTTAAAAGCCAACTGCTCTACCAACTGAGCTAACGACCCGCTTCGTGGTGGCGCGTATATTACTGTAATTTCTCAGTAATTCAACACCTTATCGAAAAAAAGTTAAAAATAATTTGTCGGGTCCGGCAAACCGGCTGCGGCGAAGCCTTCGGCGCGTAGGCGGCAGCTGTCGCATTTGCGGCAGGCACGGCCCTGATCGTCGGCCTGGTAGCAGGAAACGGTCAGGCTGTAGTCGACGCCCAGGCGGGTGCCGGCCTTGACGATATCGGCCTTGCTGAGCATTTGCAGCGGCGCCTGGATGGTGAAGCCCTGCCCTTCCACGCCGGCCTTGGTGGCCAGGTTGGCCATGCGCTCGAAGGATTCCACGAACTCCGGGCGGCAGTCCGGGTAGCCGGAGTAATCCACGGCGTTGACGCCGATGAAGATGTCGCGGGCGCCCAGCACTTCTGCCCAGCCCAGTGCCAGGGACAGGAAGACGGTGTTGCGCGCGGGCACGTAGGTGACCGGGATGCCTTCACCCGGGGTTTCCGGCACGGCGATGCTGCTGTCGGTGAGGGCCGAGCCGCCGATGCCGTTCAGGTTCAAGCCGATCACCTTGTGCTCGACCACGCCCAGGTCCTTCGCCACGCGCTCTGCGGCCTGCAGCTCGGCGCGGTGGCGCTGGCCGTAGTCGAAGCTCATGGTGTAGCAGGTGTAGCCGTCGGCTTTGGCCATGGCCACCACGGTGGCCGAATCAAGGCCACCGGACAGCAGGATTACCGCGCGTTTCTCAGTCATCGTGTGTTCACTCATGTCAGCGTCCCGGCTCATCGTCCCAGAGAATCTTGTGCAATTGCAGCTGCATTCGGACCGGCAGGCTATCCGCCACGATCCAGTCCGCCAGGTCCCGCGGGCGCAGGTCATGGGCAACCGGCGAGAACAGCACCTCACCGGCACGACGCTCCAGGCCGTACTGGATCAGCTTGGAAACCGCCCAGTCGTAGTCCTCGCGGGAGCAGATCACGAACTTGACCTGATCGTTGGGTGTCAGCAGCTCGATGTTTTCATAGCGATTGCGCGCCACCTCTTTCGAACCCGGTGTCTTCAGGTCGACGACGCGACTGACACGGGGATCGACTTTGGAGATGTCCAGCGCACCGCTGGTTTCCAGGGACACCTCGTAGCCGGCATCGCACAGTCGCTCGAGCAACGGGATGGCATTGGGCTGGGCCAGGGGCTCACCGCCCGTGACGCAGACATAGCGCGGGCGATAGCTGGCAACCTGCTCCATGAGCGAGTCGAGGGTCTGGATGGTGCCGCCGCTAAAGGCGTATTCGCTGTCGCAGTAGCCGCAGCGCAATGGGCAGCCAGTGAGGCGCACAAAAACGGTAGGCAAGCCTGCCGTGCGCGTTTCACCCTGCAAAGAGTAAAAGACTTCGGTGATGCGTAATGTGTCTTGCATATGGGCCACGGGCGTAACGGCTAAACAGGCCATCCGCCTCCGTCAGGCACTTTTGTACACCCTGCGCTCGCAGAATCTACAAAAGCGTAATCAATACCGGAATTTCGGGTGCGAGATTCTAACGAAAAAAGCCGCGCAACGCGCGGCTTTCTTGAATCAAGGGTCAAGCTGGCTGGCAATCAGAGACGCTGAAGGTCCCGTTGAGCCAGTTGAGCCGCCGAAGTACCGGGGTACTGGGCAACGACTTGTTGCAGAATGCCTTTGACCTTGTCGGTGTGACCCAGGCGACGCTCGACATCTGCCAGCTTGTAGAGCGAGTCAGGCACCTTGGCGTGCTTTGGGTACAACTGGCTCACTTTGGCGAAGGCCTGGCCGGCACCTTGAAGGTCGCCCTTGGCCAGGTTCACCTCACCCAGCCAGTATTGGGCGTTGCCCGCGTACTGGCTGTTGGGGTATTTGCGCAGGAAAGCCGAGAACGCCTGGCTGGCCTTGTCGAAATCCTTGGCCTTGATGAGGTCGAAGGCAGCGTCGTAGTAGAGCTTTTCTTTCGCCGGATCACCAGGCTCGGTGCTGGTTTGCGGTACTTGACCACCAGCGCCTGCGGCAGGTGCTGCGGGTGCTCCGCCGGCATTGACGCCGCCGTCGGATGCAGAATTGTTGGCAGCTGGTGCGGCAGGTGCGCCGCCAGCTCCGATGCGGGAGTCAAGGTCCTTGTAACGATCCAGCGCTTCCTGCTTCATCTGCTGGATATCGTTCTGCTGGACTTCGACGATTCCGCGCAAGCGCGAAATTTCATCCTGCATTTGCTGCAACTGCATGAACAGCTGACCTTGCGCCGAAGGCTGGGCCGTAGCCCCGCCTCCGGCGTAGGCGCCCGCCGTACCATAACCCGATGGCGGATAACTGCTGCCAGCGGAGCCAGAGTTGTCATCGACCACAGGAACCGCACCCATCGCTGCAAGAGGAAGGGTGAGAGCCAAAACGGTTAAAGCACGGCGGCACGTTCGCATGTCAAATTACTTACGCAGTTCGACGCGACGGTTTTGAGCCCAGGATTGCTCGTCGTTGCCGGTAGCAACTGGACGCTCTTCACCGTAGGAAACCAGTTCCAGCTGAGCTGGCGATACGCCTTGCAGAACCAGGTAGCGCTGAACGGCTTTCGCACGACGCTCGCCCAGTGCCAGGTTGTACTCGCGAGTACCGCGTTCGTCGGTGTTGCCTTCCAGAACGACGCGAGCGCCGTTGGCTTTCAGGTCCTTGGCGTGAACGTCCAGAGCGCGCATGGCTTCTGGCTTCAGGTCAGAACTGTCGTATTCGAAGTAGAAAGTGGTGATTGCGCGCAGAGCAGCTTCTTCGCTCAGGGAGCCATCAACGGCACCGGTGTTTGCGCCGTAACCAGCGTTTGGATCTACAGCAGCGCCTTGACCGGCATTGTCGCCGCCTTTGGACGAGCAACCTACAGCTACAGCCATGGCCAGAGCCAGCGCAGCAAATTTACCAAACTTCAGCATTTCCATCGTGAAACTCCTAATGAACCCCAGTGTGTTAAGTAAAACGTAAAGCGCCGCGTCAGTTCAGGTAAGGGGACCAGGAAGGTTCTCTGACTTCGCCTTGAGCGGTAGGAAGCGGGAGCCTTACGCGTCCATTAATGGACACGAGCATCAAGACTCCCCGGCCCTGCTGGCGGGTGGCGTAGATTACCATGGTGCCGTTGGGCGCAACAGTAGGCGACTCATCAAGGTTGCTGTCTGTAAGGATTTTTACGCTACCGCGCTGCAAATCCTGGGCTGCTACCTTGAAGTTTGTGAAGCCATCTTGACGATGGATCATGACCAGCGTCTTTTCATCAGCCGACAACTTAGGGTTGGCATTGTAGTTACCGATGAAAGTGACGCGTTCAGCGCCGCCACCGTTAATGCTCGTTTTATAGATCTGTGGTTTGCCACCACGATCGGATGTGAAGTAGATGGTCGAGCCATCTTTACCGAAGAAAGGTTCGGTATCGATGGACGAATCATTGGTGACTCGCGAAAGCTGACGCGAAGCCAGGTTCATCACATAAATTTCCGGGTTGCCGTCCTTGGACAGAACCATGGCCAGCTTGCTGCCGTCCGGGGACCACGCAGGTGCGCCGTTCAGGCCTTCGAAGTTGGTGATCTGCTCACGACGGCCAGTGTCGATGTGTTGAACGAAGATGCGCGGACGCTTCTGTTCGAACGATACATAGGCAATGCGCTTGCCATCCGGCGCGAAACGCGGCGACAGGATCGGCTCGCGGGACTGCAGCAGGGTCACTGCGCGGGCACCGTCGTAGTCCGAACGCTGCAGGGTGTAGCGCGTGTTGTTACCACCGAAACGTTCGGCGGTGACGTACAGCATGCGCGTGGAGAACGCACCCTTGATACCGGTCAGTTTTTCGAACGACTGGTCGGAGATGTAGTGCGCCATGTCACGCAGTTGGTCGGTGGTACCCGACACATTGCCGGTCAGCACTTGCTGCTCGGTGGCCACGTTGAACAGTGCGTACTGCACCTGCAGGCGACCGCCCGATGGCACGATGCTGCCAACCATCACGTACTGCGCGCCCAGTGCTTTCCAGTCGCGGAAGATGACTTCGCTGGCCTGGCTCGGCTGGCTGATCATGTTTTCCTTTGGAATAGGCGAGTAGTAGCCAGAGTTCAGCAAGTCGTTGCTGATGATCTGGGCCATGTCTTCCGGCAGGACGCTACCGCCCTGCAGGCCGAAAGGCACGACTGCGATAGGCGTGGCACGGTCGCTGCCGCTGGTGACCAGAATGTTCTTTTCGTCGGCAGCGGCGAAACCCGCTGCGCAACACAGAACGACAAGCAATCCTCGAAGAAGGTTAATCACAAGGCTAGATCCTCAGGTGTGAATGTCATCTTGAATGACCGGTAAGGTGCGAAATCCGAAGGTTTCAGCCCCTGCATCTCTGTCAAACGACCAATGTTCTTGACCGCTGCTACCGCCGAACTGTCGAACGGACCATCGCCACTGGATTTGGCCACGCTCACCGAAGTGATCGTGCCGTCCGGCAGCATGGCAATCTGCAACACCACTGTCATGCCCTTGCGCGCTGAAGGGGGACGTGCCCAGCCTTCGGCAGCTCGCGAGCGGATCAGATCGTCGAAGTTACCCGCAACCTCGTCACCACGTTCATCGGCCAGCGCCTGTTGGCGTTCCGGCTTGTCGGAGAGCAGGTCGGCCAGTGCTTGCGCCTTCTTGTCTTCCGCCGATTTACGGGCAGCGTCCTGGGCCTTCTTCTTGGCGTCCTCGGCAGCCTTTTTCTTGGCATCCTCAGCCGCTTTTTTCTTCGCGTCTTCGGCAGCCTTTTTCTTCGCGTCTTCAGCAGCCTGCTTCTTGGCATCCTCGGCAGCCTGTTTCTTGGCTTCCTCGGCAGCCGCGCGCTTGGCGTCTTCCTCGGCTTTCTTCTTCGCGTCGTCTTCAGCTTTCTTCTTGGCTATATCAGCCAATTGTTTCTCTTCGGCGGCTTTCTTGGCGTCGTCGGCTTTTTTGGCTTCGGCTTTCTTGGCGTCATCGGCCTTTTTCGCTTCTTCCGCCTTCTTCGCTTCCTCGGCCTTCTGTTCCTCGGCCTTTTGAGCGGCATCGGCTTTCTTTTGTTCCGCCGCCTTGATTGCCTCTTGCTCGACTTTCTTCTGCTCCATCTGCTCGACTTCGGTCTGTCGTGCAGCGGCTTTCTTAGCCTCGCCAGCTAGCTTCTGGTTGGTCTGGGTGGTCGCCTGGCTCTTGGACTTCAACTGATAGAGCGTTGCCTGGACGATGGGCCTGGCTTCAGGCAGCTCGGGTGTCATGGCAAAGCTTACGAACAACAGACCAAAAATCAGGACGTGCAGGGCCACGGCCCAGACAGACGGCCAGAAGTAGCTTTCCGAGGCTGATGGCTCTCGAATCGGCTGCATCAGGGCGCCTCGGTAATCAGACCAACGTTCCCGACCCCGGCCTTCTGCAACCCGCCCATGGTGCCCATGACGGCACCGTAATCGACGGATTTGTCACCGCGAATGAACACCTGGGTCTGCTTGCCGGCTTCACGGCCGGCAGCGATGATCTTGGTCACGGCGCTGGTCAGCTGCGGCAAGGTCATGGCCTTGTCCATCTGCTTGTCGGTGTCGACTTCGCTGCCAAGGTTCCAGTAATAGGTCTTGTCAGCCTTGATCGAAATGGTCAGGACCTGGTTGTTGTTGTCCTGCGGCAAGGCCTCGCTGGAGACCTTGGGCAGATCGACCTTCACGCCCTGGTTAATCATGGGCGCGGTCACCATGAAGATGACCAGCAGCACCAGCATCACGTCGATGTAAGGCACCACGTTCATTTCGGCGACCGGCTTGCGTTTGCCGCGTCGGCCGCGAGCGATTAAAGCCATTTGGAAATACCTGCTTAGTCTTCGCTGGTGTGCACTTTACGGTGCAGGATCGCCTGGAATTCATCGGCGAATGTGTAGTAACGGCCAATCAGGTTCTCGCCACGGGCGGCAAAACGGTTGTAGGCGATTACTGCAGGAATTGCGGCGAACAGACCGATGGCGGTCGCGATCAGTGCTTCGGCGATACCCGGGGCAACGGTTGCCAGGGTGGCCTGCTGTGCGGTGGCCAGGCCACGGAAGGAGTTCATGATCCCCCACACGGTGCCGAACAGACCCACGTACGGGCTGGTGGAACCGACGGTGGCCAGGAACGGCAGGCTCTGCTCCAGCTTCTCTTCTTCGCGAGAGATGGCTACGCGCATGGCACGCGCCACGCCTTCCATCACCGCGTCAGGGTCAACGCCAGGCTGCTGGCGCAGACGGGAGAATTCCTTGAAGCCTGCACGGAAGATCTGTTCGACGCCCGAATCCGGATCAGGGTTGCTGCCGGCCTGACGGTACAGCTTGGACAGGTCGATACCCGACCAGAAACGCTCCTCGAAGGTGTCCAGCGCACGACGGCCGGCACGCAGCATGGCGCTGCGCTGAAAAATCATGATCCACGAGGTGACCGATGCGGCCACCAGGATCAGCATCACCAACTGAACCACCACGCTGGCATTGCTGACCAAACTCCACATGGAGGTATGGTCGACGACGTTAGCTTCCACGCTGTATCTCCTGCTCTGAATGTGTACCCGCGCCGCCCTGGCCGGCAAAGGCCGCGCGCAGAGTTTCGGGAATGGCCCGGGGTTTGAAACTATCGGCGCGCACACACGCCACCAAAAACTGCCCCTCGCAGAGCAGTACATTATCCGCAGCCCGCCTGACGCTTTGCTGAAAGCGCAGGCTGGCACGGTTCAATTCGATCACTTCGGCGCTGACCAGCAGCTCGTCGTCCAGGCGTGCCGGGCTGTGATACCGCGCCTCACTGGAATGCACGACGAACAACAGGTTCTCGTCGCCGGCCATCGCGGACTGGGCAAAGCCCAATTCCCGCAGACGCTCGGTTCGAGCCCGTTCCATGAATTTCAGGTAATTGACGTAGTAGACGACGCCGCCAGCATCGGTGTCCTCGTAATAAACGCGACAGCGATGTGCGAACGACTGAGCCCCGTTTTGCGCGCGCATACTCTAGTGCTTACTCCTCAGGTTGCCAATCCGGCCAGGCAACTGTTTTTCATCGTTTTTTAACCACAAGACCGGCATCACATTGCCGTGACTGCCCGTCAGACCATCAAACGCCTGAATAAATCGGTCCGAACCGAATTTATTCGTCGGCATCGTCGGCCAGTTCGTCCGGCACCGGGCGCTCGCCCATCCGCGAAGGGATGTTCAGGCCGAAGTGCAGATACGCGTGCCGGGTGACCATACGGCCACGAGGTGTGCGCATCATATAGCCTTGCTGGATCAAATAGGGTTCCAGAACGTCCTCGATGGTGTGTCGCTCTTCACTGATCGCCGCCGCGAGGTTGTCGACACCCACCGGACCGCCATCGAACTTCTCAATCATGGTCAACAGCAAACGCCGGTCCTGATGATCGAAACCGCGTTCATCGACATCCAGCAGGTTCAATGCCTGGTCGGCGATGGCCTTGGTGATCTGGCCTTTTCCACGGACCTCGGCGAAATCGCGCACACGGCGCAACAGGCGGTTGGCGATCCGCGGCGTACCGCGAGCACGACGGGCGATTTCGAACGCCCCCTCGTCCTCGATGGGCAAGCCCAGGATACCCGCGGAACGGGACACGATCGTGGACAGGTCGGCGATGCTGTAGAACTCCAGACGCTGCACGATACCGAAGCGGTCACGCAGCGGGTTGGTCAGCATGCCCGCACGGGTAGTCGCGCCCACCAGGGTGAACGGCGGCAGGTCGAGCTTGATCGAGCGCGCAGCAGGGCCCTCACCGATCATGATGTCCAGCTGGAAGTCCTCCATCGCGGGGTACAAAACCTCCTCGACGATGGGCGACAAGCGGTGGATTTCGTCGATGAACAGCACATCGTGCGGTTCCAGGTTGGTCAGGATCGCGGCCAGGTCACCCGGACGCTCCAGCACAGGGCCCGAGGTGCTCTTGATCGAGACGGACATTTCCTGGGCAATGATGTTGGCCAGGGTGGTCTTGCCAAGGCCGGGCGGGCCGAAGATCAGGGTATGGTCCAGCGCTTCGTTGCGCCCGCGGGCGGCCTGGATGAACAGCTCCATCTGCTCGCGCACGGTGGGCTGGCCGATGTAGTCGGCAAGGCTCAGAGGGCGAATGGCCCGGTCCAGTTGCTCGTCTCGGTCGCGCCCGGTGGCGGCGATCAGGCGGTCGGCTTCGATCACTTACAACATCCCCTTGAGTGCGCGACGAATCAGATCTTCGCTGCTCAGATTCTTGTCCTTGATGGCCGTGATCGCCTTGCTGGCTTCCTGCGGCTTGTAGCCCAGGGACACCAGCGCACTGATCGCATCCGACTCGGCGGTCGCCACCGGCAATGGTGTACCCGGCCCTTCGGAAACCAGCGTGAAAGCGCCTGGCAACGCGTCCCAGGCCTTGAAGCGGTCCTTGAGCTCGACCAGCAGGCGCTCGGCGGTCTTCTTGCCGACACCCGGCACCCGGGTCAGCGCGGAGGTGTCCTGCGCCTGGACGCAACGCACCAGTTCATCGACCTCAAGCGTGGACATCAGCGCCAGCGCAAGCTTGGGGCCCACGCCGTTGAGGCGGATCAGCTCGCGGAACATCTCGCGGTCACGCTTTTCATAGAAGCCGAACAGCAGGTGCGCGTCCTCGCGAACCACCAGGTGGGTGTGCAGGGTCACCGTCTCGCCGACATGGGGCAGACGATAAAGCGTGGTCATGGGCACTTCGACTTCATAACCCACGCCGTTGACATCCAGCACCAGGTGCGGCGGCTGTTTCTCGGCGAGCGTGCCGCGTAAACGTCCAATCACGTATCAGATCCTTTCCAGTAGCCCGTCACTGCAAGAGACAGGGCTGAACCCTGGCCGCCATGTTTGCAGGACTCGTGTGAGCTGCAAGTAAAAATTTATGAGCGAATGATGCTATCAGAGCCGCAAGCGGCCGCCACGGCTGCGTGCGGTGTTCAGGCCATGGGGGATCAGGCTGGAACGGGTATGAGCATGGCACAAGGCAATCGCCAATGCGTCCGAGGCGTCTACCTGAGGCTTCTTGGTCAACTTGAGCAGGTGCATGACCATCATCATCACCTGATCCTTGTTGGCGCCGCCCGTCCCTGCCACCGCCTGCTTGACCTGGGTCGCGGTGTATTCGGCGATCTCCAGGCTTTCCTCGGCGCCCGCCACGATGGCAGCCCCTCGCGCCTGGCCCAGCTTGAGCGCAGAGTCCGGGTTGCGGGCCATGAACACCTTCTCGATGCCCATGGTCACCGGCCCGTAGGTCTGGATCACCTCACGCACGCCGCGATAAACGATCTGCAACCGTTCGTGCAACAAACCACTGCCGGTGCGGATGCAGCCCGAAGCCACGTACTCGCAACCCCGCCCCGTGTCCCGCACCACACCGAAACCGGTGATCCGCGAACCTGGGTCGATACCTAGAATTAAAGTCATAACGCCTGCAGCTTGAAGAGGGACGCGCACAATTGAACGCAGCTTAAAGGCAGAAGCCGGAGACCGATAGCGCTGATCGAATCGACGCTTCGTGCCTCCGGCCTCAAAACCCGAAAAGAGTGACGGTCAGCCCAACTGCTCCATCACCTCATCAGGGATTTCCGCGTTGGAATAGACGTTCTGTACGTCGTCCAGGTCCTCAAGCATGTCGATCAGCTTGAGCACCTTTTCAGCCATTTCCAGATCCAGCACCGCGCTGGTGGTCGGCTGCATCACGATTTCCGCATCCGCCGCCGTGAAGCCCGCCGCCTCCAGCGCGTTGCGCACGGCATAGAAACCGGCGAACGAGGTGAAGACGTCAATGGAACCATCCTCGTGGGTCACGACGTCGTCGGCATCAGCCTCCATGGCCGCTTCCATCAACGCGTCTTCGTCGACGCCGGGCGCGTAGGAAATCTGCCCCTTGCGCTCGAACAGGTACGCAACCGAACCGTCGGTGCCCAGGTTACCGCCGCACTTGCTGAACGCATGGCGCACCGCCGCGGCAGTGCGGTTGCGGTTGTCGGTCATGGTTTCGACCATCACCGCCACACCGCCCGGACCGTAACCTTCGTAACCCAGCTCGACCATGTCGTCGGCATCGGCAGCACCGGCTCCCCGGGCAATGGCGCGATCGATGATGTCACGGCTCATGTTGGCGCCAAGCGCCTTGTCCTGCGCCAGGCGCAGGCGCGGGTTGGACGCCGGATCACCACCACCCTGACGGGCAGCAACCGTCAGTTCACGAATCCACTTGGTGAAGATCTTGCCTTTCTTGGCATCCTGACGCTCTTTGCGGTGCTTGATGTTCGCCCACTTGGAATGACCAGCCATAAAACGCTCCAAACCTTGAAACACGAACGCCCTCGCCGATTGCTCGAACGAGGACGCTTCACTCGAATTCTTGCCCGATACGGGCGCGGCAGGCAGTGCGAAATCCCGGAGAACTCCGCCCTGCCCTGCCTTGCATCACTCGGCCTTTGGCGTCTCGCGCAGGCGGATGTGCAGTTCGCGCAGCGCCTTGGCATCGACGACGCCCGGTGCCTGGGTCATGACGTCGGCAGCGCTCTGGGTTTTCGGGAAGGCAATGACTTCACGAATCGACTGGGCGCCAGTCATCAGCATGACCAGACGGTCCAGACCGAATGCCAGGCCACCGTGCGGCGGTGCACCATACTTCAGGGCGTCGAGCAGGAAGCCGAACTTCTCCTGCTGCTCGTCTTCGGCGATACCCAGCAGACGGAAGACCGCCTGTTGCATTTCCTTGCGGTGGATACGGATCGAACCGCCACCCAGCTCGGTGCCGTTCAGGACCATGTCGTAGGCGCGCGACAGAGCGGTGGCCGGGTTGGCTTCCAGCTCTTCAGGCGAGCACTTCGGCGCAGTGAACGGGTGGTGCAGCGCAGAGAAGCTGCCGTCGTCGTTCTCTTCGAACATCGGGAAGTCGACGACCCACATCGGCGCCCACTCGCAGGTCAGCAGGTCCAGGTCGTGACCCAGCTTGATACGCAGTGCGCCCAGGGCTTCGCTGACGATCTTGAACTTGTCGGCACCGAAGAACACGATGTCGCCGTCGACCGCGCCAACGCGATCCAGGATCACGTTCAGGTTGGCCTCGGGGATGTTCTTGACGATAGGCGACTGCAGGCCTTCGACGCCCTTGGCGCGCTCGTTGACCTTGATGTAAGCCAGGCCACGTGCGCCGTAGATGCCGACGAACTTGGTGTAGTCGTCGATCTTGCTGCGCGGCATGCTCGCGCCGCCTGGAACGCGCAGTGCGGTCACGCGGCATTTCGGGTCGTTGGCAGGGCCGCTGAAGACCTTGAATTCAACTTCCTTGAGCTGGTCGGCGACGTCGACCAGTTCCAGCGGGTTGCGCAAGTCAGGCTTGTCGGAACCGTAGCGGCGCATGGCTTCTTCGAAAGTCATGTGCGGGAAATCACCGAACTCCAGGTCCAGGACTTCCTTGAACAGCTTGCGGATCATGCTCTCGGTCAGACCCATGATGTCTTTTTCGTCGAGGAAGCTGGTCTCGATGTCGATCTGAGTGAACTCAGGCTGACGGTCGGCACGCAGGTCTTCGTCGCGGAAGCATTTGGCGATCTGGTAGTAACGGTCGAAGCCGGCGACCATCAGCAGTTGCTTGAACAGCTGAGGCGATTGCGGCAGCGCGAAGAAACTGCCGGCGTGGGTGCGGCTAGGCACCAGGTAGTCACGCGCACCTTCAGGGGTGGCACGGGTCAGGATGGGCGTTTCGACGTCCAGGAAGCCGTTGCCATCCAGGAAACCGCGGATGCTGGACGTGATGCGCGAACGCAGACGCAGCTTCTCGGCCATTTCCGGGCGACGCAGGTCGATGAAGCGATAGCGCAGGCGAGTCTCTTCGCCGACGTCGGAGTATTCGTTCAGCGGGAACGGCGGGGTTTCCGACTCGTTCAGCACTTCCAGTTCATAGCCCAGCACTTCGATCGCGCCGGAAGCCATGTTCGGGTTGACGGCGCCTGCAGGACGCGCGCGCACCTTGCCGGTGAGCTTGACGACGTACTCACTGCGAACGCGGTCCGCGATGGCGAATGTGTCAGCGCGATCAGGATCGAAAACCACCTGGGCCAGACCTTCACGATCGCGGATATCGAGGAAAATCACCCCTCCGTGGTCGCGACGGCGGTGGACCCATCCGCAAAGGGTAATTTCCTGACCTTCCAGGCTTTCGTTCAGTTGGCCGCAATAATGGCTGCGCATCATGGTCGTCTGTTCACTTCTCGTAATTCGGAATTCGGTGGAGCTCTCGCCCGTCGCCAGTGCGCAATGGTGCAGGAGCCTTGGCATGCAGTTCAACCCGGCGGTCGGTTTCTGCCTGCCATGGTAAGGCGGGGGATTATATAGGGTTAATCAAGGCTGTGCAGCCGCGCTTGCCACCGGAGAATGAAGAAGTCGCCCGCAGCGGGGCCTGCGCTGCCGGGCGACTGTCGTCGGGAGCGGGTCCGCAAGGGGCGGACCCACAGGAATTAGGGCCTTGCCGGGGTCACGCTGGCGACAGTTGCAGGCCCTCGGCCTGCAACAGATGCGTCACACACACCACGCGAATCAAACCACTGAAGTTCTTCACGCCGCCATAACGCAGGTGAACCTCCCGATCGACATAAGACAGAACGGCATTGACCGAGCAACTGTTATAACTTGCGATCTCGGACAGGATATTCCAGTACACCCCCTCAAGGCGAAGGCAGGTTGCCAGGCCATTGAGCCTCACCGAGCGCGACTGAGGCTGCGCCAGGTCCATATTGAAACTTTCGACAAACGGAACATTCTGTACCTTGGGACATCGATGGCCATCCCTGATCTCCCGTATAGCGTCTTGACTCATGAACTTCTCCTCGTTGCCGCAAGAGCACGGCAATCGAAACATTTGAAACCAAATAAACAGCCCGTGTATCAAGCCCGATTAACCGGGGCTTAACCAGCAGAATCAGGGCCCACGGGGCGTAGGAGATGACTTCAATTGCAGGGCGAATCGCGAGGATAAAGAGGCGAAAAAGCGCTATCAGAGGCAGGGCGTTATATATGTATTTTGCGCTGTTTTAAAACAGGTAATGAGTACCATCACCAAGATGATAGTTGATACGAAAATACTGGGTGAACAATCGTTTCAGCGTCGAAAGTTACCTGCTAACACTCCGAACCGAAAGATGAATAAAAGAGTCAGCAGCACTACTGTCGAGTGGGCGGCATTGGCTGCCGCCCACTCCTGCGATCACTTGCCTTCGAGCATAGCGCGCAGCATCCACGCGGTTTTTTCATGCACCTGCATGCGCTGGGTCAGCAGGTCGGCGGTAGGCTCGTCGCTGACCTTGTCCAGCAACGGGAAGATCCCGCGGGCAGTACGGGTCACTGCCTCCTGGCCCTGGACCAGGGAACGGATCATGTCTTCGGCGGCAGGCACGCCCTCTTCTTCCTTGATCGAAGACAGGCGGGCATACGTCGAGTAGGTACCCGGCGCCGGGAAGCCCAATGCGCGAATCCGCTCGGCGATGGAGTCAACGGCCAGCGCAAGCTCCGTGTACTGCTCCTCGAACATCAGGTGCAGGGTGCGAAACATCGGCCCGGTGACGTTCCAGTGAAAATTGTGGGTTTTCAGGTACAGCACGTAGGTATCTGCCAACAAGCGAGAAAGGCCGTCCACGATGGACTTGCGGTCTTCTTCACTGATACCGATATCGATAGCCATGCTTCTTCCTCTTTATATGACGATGGTTATTTCAAAAACTGCCGAACACTCTAGCAAGGTGCAACCCGCGGCGCAGCCATCTGTGTGTATGAAGCATCGCTGGAACAGGTTTGTCTGCGCCTGGCTGAAATCCGCTCAAGGGTTTTGCTGAATGCTCTGGAACAGGCCTCCAGACGCCATCGTTAAACAAGTGACGATTTGCCATCATCACCTTCGATCAACCGTGCTAAGCGCTTGATTTGAGTAGATCTCACCTTTGCTGTTAAATACAGCTGTGTCGCTACTGATGTGCCAACAGGCTGTAGCGCGCAGGCTGACCCAACGATCGTGCATCACGCCTCCTTTTGTTCTGAAGCGTACCGGCCGTGGTCGGCTGTTTCCTCGTGATCCAATTTAAATGTGAGTTATCCAAATGTTGAAAATAGTCCACCTGCTAACGGGCGCAGCTGCCCTGCTGCTGTCATTCATACCCAGCCTGCGTAGTGAAGCCTTGTCTTCTTACCTGTCCCAGCCGGATGCTCTTTATCTGGCATTTTTTGGCCTGATCAACCTGGTGCTCGCACCAGTGATTCCATACTGGAACAAAGGCCCGCGTCATCAATTGCAAAACCTGGTCAGTGCGCTGCTGGTGCTGGCCGTCGTGCTTCAAGTCCTCACCCTGCTCGTCCCGCTCGAAACCATCGCTGGCCAGCCAGCGGTACTGGTCAGCCTGCTGGCGGTAGTGATTGCCGTTGCCGTGCACCTGGCCGTCAGCTTTTACCGTTCTTCCCCTTCGCCAGCGCCACAGCAGCACGACCTGGGGCAACGCGATACCGGCACCGTGAAGTGGTTCAACACCTCCAAGGGCTTCGGCTTCATTTCCCGCGACTCGGGCGATGATATTTTCGTGCACTTTCGCGCCATCCGCGGTGAAGGCCACCGCGTACTGGTCGAAGGCCAGCGCGTGGAGTTCTCGGTGATGAATCGCGATAAAGGCCTGCAGGCCGAAGACGTCATCGCGGCGCTTCCCCGCCGCTGATCGTCACCCACAAAAAAACCGCGCTCAAGGCGCGGTTTTTTTATGCCTGCCATGCTCAGTAGTGAGGTGGCGGCGCTTCTTCTTCGACGGCCTCGAACTGACCGCCCATCTCGGCCTGGCGCTTGATCAGCGCGGCAATCTGCAGTTGCAGGCGCTCGACGCTGCGTTGTTGCGCCACCAGCACGTCGTTCAGCGTCTGGATCGTGTCGTCCTGAAAAGCCAGGCGGCTCTCCAGTTCCATCACCCGCTCTTCCAGGTTCATGCCTGCGTCTCCGCAAAGGTGAAGTCTTGAGTGAGCACCGTCTTCAGCCGGGCGATGACTTCGGCAGCCTGCTCCCGGGAGTACGGCACCGCAGGGTGCTTGCCCCAGACCGGCGCAGGCCACGCCGGATCGCCCTTGTGCCGGACGATGACGTGCATGTGCAACTGACTGACCACGTTGCCCAGCGCTGCGACGTTCATTTTGTCAGCGTCGAACAGTTGATCCAGGGTTTCGGACAACAAGGTGGTTTCTTTCCACAACTGCGCCTGCTCGCTCCCGGACAACTGGAACACTTCACTGATGTCCGCCCGGCGCGGCACCAGAATGAACCAGGGGTATTGCGAGTCGTTCGACAGTAACAGTCGGCACAACGGGAAATCACCTACTGGCAAAGTGTCATTTAACAAACGCTGGTCCAGAACGAACACGCATTAACTCCTGATCGCAAGGTTAAGTTTCCGACGTTCGACGCACGCCGAAGAAACAGTTGATTAGTCCGAGCAGGATACTCGGGAATTCTCCGGGAATCACGCCGGGGCTGCAGTTTGGCAACAGTTTGCCCGACTGCTGTTGATTTCGGGTCAGCAGAGCAGCCTCAGCATTGCTTGCGCGGTGCGCACTGAGTTGACGCAAGCGCCACATGCGTAAATGTCCGCGAACACCCTGCTCATTCATCAGATTTTCTCAGCAGTATCAATGAGTTGAATTGAACCCAGTGCATCGCAACCGACGCATGGGGCGCAGGTGCCGTTTTTTGTCATGAATCGCCGTCCCATTATCAAGCGGTAGCGCCCCGCCGTGCACCAAAACGACTCACTCCGAAGACATACGCAGCAACACCTATCCGCCTTTTACTCACTTGCTCGCGGTAACAGGTAACGCCAGTGACACTTTTGCGTAGTAATCTCATTCTCACAGCCACCGCAAAGTATTTTTTTGAAATTTTTTTCTCCATAAAAATCATAGGTTTATGGGTAAAACTCAATGTCATTAGGTGCTTTCCCACAAAATTTTCAGATTTCCGGGAACTTTGTGCACGGTTGTTGCTTTGTCACACACAGGACCGCAAAAGCACGGATCGGAGATCTGCGCGGCGGTCGAAAAGAAAAAATGGCGAGCAAGCTCCTGGGGGCGTTTGGATTGACAGGGTTCACACCACTGCGGATGCGGATCCTGACTGTCGAAAAGTACTGCGGTAGTTGTACGTCTGGTGGATATGGAGCTGTTCAATTGCGACCTGGACGGAGCAAATCGCGACAGGGTCGTAAAGAAATCGAAAGGATGGGTTCGTAACTATCGCCAATAATGTCAGCGTGCTATAAGTTTCGCCGACACCAAAAAGAAAGAAGCCGGCCAGATAAAAAAACAGGTGGACGGCAGTACTCTTCTTAAAACCAAAGGAGCAAAGTCACGATGAGAGTGATGAAGTGGAGCGCAATCGCACTGGCAGTCACTGCAGCCAGTACCCAATTGGCATCGGCTGCGGCATTCGTAAGCGATCAGTCCGAAGCAACTGGTTTTGTTGAAGGTAGCAAGCTGGACCTCAAGGCCCGCAACTACTACTACAACCGTGACAAGAAAAACGGTGCCGTAGACGACAAGGACTGGACCCAGGGTTTCTGGGGTGTTTTCAGCTCCGGCTACACCCAGGGCTTGATCGGTGTTGGTGTTGACGCATTCGGCTATGCCGGCTTCAAGCTCGACGGCTCCGACAAATACTCCGGTTCCGGCAACCTGGTAACCGACAGCCAGGGTCGCAACGAAGACAGCTTCGGCAAAGCCGGTGGCGCTGTTAAGTTCCGCGTCTCGAAAACCGAACTGAAAATCGGCGACATGCAGCCGCAGAACCCGGTGTTCGCAGTGGGCGGTTCCCGTCTGTTGCCACAAACCGCGACTGGTATCACTCTGCAGAGCAGCGAGATCAAAGGTCTGGACGTTGAAGCAGGTCGCTTCACTTCCGGCACCAGCCAGGACGAAACCAACCGTAACGGCGACATCTGGGCTACCTACGCTGGCGTGACTTCCAAGTCTGCCACCTACGGCGGCGGCAAGTTCGCGGTCACCGACGACCTGGGCGTTGCGTTCTACTACAACAAGCTCGAAGACGTCTGGAACCAGTACTACGGTAACGTCAACTACACCCTGCCACTGGGCAGCGACCAGTCGCTGGCGTTTGACGTCAACTACTACAACACCCAGGACACCGGCAGCAAGAAAGCAGGCGACATCAACAACAACGCTTTCTCCCTGTCCGCCGCCTACTCGTTCCTGGCTGCTCACACCGTCACCCTGGCTTTCCAGAAGGTTAACGGCGACACGCCATTCGACTACATCGGTATCGGCGACAACAACCGCGGTGGCGACTCGATCTTCCTGGCGAACTCGATTCAATACTCCGACTTCAACGCCCCGGGTGAAAAATCCTGGCAAGCTCGCTACGACCTGAACATGGCGCCGTACGGCGTTCCAGGCCTGAGCTTCATGGCTCGTTACGTCAGCGGTACCGACATCGACGGCACCCACACCCCATCGAACAGCACCTATACCGGTCTGTACGGTGCTGACGGTAGCCACCACGAGACCAACGTCGAGGCCAAATACGTCGTTCAGACTGGCCCGGCCAAAGACCTGTCGTTCCGCATCCGTCAAGCGTTCCACCGTGCCAACACGGACGAGGGCGAAGGCGATGTAAACGAGTTCCGTCTGATCGTCGACTACCCGATTTCGGTCCTGTAATCGCACTGTCTGACACTCGTTACAGAAAAGCCCGGCCTTGCGCCGGGCTTTTTCATGCCCGCAAAACCCTAAATCCCACAGGCTGTAGCGCCCGCCCGCCCTGTACTCGACCGTATCACCCCCGTACAATGCCAGGTCATTTCCCAGTCACAGCAACCGACAACGGCCGACCATGCGTACCAGTCAATATTTGCTCGCCACACAAAAAGAAACGCCGAACGATGCGGTCGTTATCAGCCACCAGCTGATGCTTCGTGCCGGCATGATCCGCAAACTTGCTTCGGGCCTCTACACCTGGCTGCCGATGGGCCTGCGCGTGCTGCGCAAGGTCGAAGCGGTCGTGCGTGAAGAAATGGACGCGGCCGGTGCGCTGGAAGTCTTGATGCCCGGCATCCAGCCGGCCGAACTGTGGCAGGAATCAGGCCGCTGGGAACAGTACGGGCCTGAGCTGCTGCGCCTGAAGGATCGCCATGATCGCGACTTCTGCGCCGGCCCGACCCACGAAGAGGTCATCACGGATCTGGCTCGCAACGAGTTGAGCAGCTATAAACAGCTGCCAATCAACATGTACCAGATCCAGACCAAATTCCGTGACGAGATCCGTCCACGCTTCGGCCTGATGCGCGGTCGCGAGTTCATCATGAAGGACGCCTACTCCTTCCACGCGACCCAGGAATCCCTGCAGGAAACCTACGACCGCATGCATCAGGCGTACTGCAACGTCTTCACCCGCCTGGGCCTGAACTTCCGCCCTGTAGTCGCGGACAACGGCTCGATCGGCGGCGCCGGCTCCCACGAGTTCCACGTACTGGCTGCATCGGGCGAGGACGATATCGTGTTCAGCGATACCTCCGACTACGCCGCCAACATCGAGAAGGCCGAGGCGATCCCGCGCGAAAAGACCCGCGCAGCCGCCACTGAAGAACTGCGCCTGGTCGATACCCCTGACGCCAAGACCATCGCAGCCCTGGTCGAACAGTTCGGCCTGGCCATCGAGAAAACCGTCAAGACCCTGGTGGTACATGCCGCCGAGGAAGGCAAGCTGATCGCGCTGATCATTCGTGGCGACCACGAACTCAACGAGATCAAGGCATCCAACCACCCACTGGTGGCCAGCCCGCTGGTCATGGCCAGCGAAGCCGAACTGCGCGCAGCCATTGGCGCGGGTGCAGGCTCTCTCGGCCCGCTGAACCTGCCGCTGCCTTGCATCATCGACCGCTCCGTCGAGCTGATGAGCGACTTCGGCATCGGTGCCAACATCGATGACAAGCACTACTTCGGCGTGAACTGGGAACGCGACCTGCCGGTTCCGGAAGTGGCCGACCTGCGTAACGTGGTCGAGGGCGATCCAAGCCCGGACGGCCAGGGTACAGTGGTCATCAAGCGTGGCATCGAAGTCGGTCACATCTTCCAGCTGGGCACCAAGTACAGCGATGCGATGAAGTGCCAGGTTCTGGGCGATAACGGCAAGCCTGTGACCCTGACCATGGGCTGCTACGGTATCGGTGTCTCCCGCGTGGTGGCCGCCGCCATCGAGCAGAACTACGACGACAACGGCATCATCTGGAGTGACGCACTGGCACCGTTCCAGATCGCCCTGGTACCGCTGCGCTACGAGACCGACGCCGTGCGCGAAGCCACTGACAAACTGTACGCAGAACTGACTGCCGCAGGTTTTGAGGTGCTGCTGGACGACCGTGACAAGAAAACCAGCCCGGGCATCAAGTTCGCGGACATGGAACTGATCGGCATCCCGCACCGCATCGTGGTCAGCGACCGTTCCCTGGCCGAAGGCAACCTGGAATACAAGAGCCGCACCGAGTCTGAAGCCCAGGTTCTGCCTGTGGCCGATGTACTGTCCTTCATCAAGGGCCGGATCAAGCGCTGAGTCGAAGGCGCGCCCGCTGCAGGCGGGCGCGCCATCACTTGAGCCGCATGCCGATTTGCCCAGGCGAGTCCGTCTTACCTGCAATCAGAGATCTCATGCTAAAGCGAAGTCCCCTCGCAGGCGCCGTGTTGTGCGGCACTCTGCTCGTCAGCGGTTGCGCCAACCATCTGTCTCAACGCAGTGAGCAGGAAGAGCGCGTCGACCGCAAGTTGCTCGACCACAGTTTCCAGATCGACGTCGGCGAACCCAAGACCCTTGAGTTGCCGCAGCGTCGTGTGCGTATCCACGAGTTGAAGACCTTCGACATCACCGAATTCGAAGTCACTCGTCATTACGATCGCTACACCCCCTATCAGCCCTGGCGCGAAATCTACGAGATTCCGCTGGGCGCAGTGGCCATCGTCGCCGGTGTGGGCGCCAACGTGGTCAACGTACTCACCTTCGGCAGCCTGCCCGACAGCGTGACCAAGGACTGGCTCAGTTACGGCATCGCCGGTATCAACCCGTTCATGAACGCTCCGTCCCACGGCCGGGCGCAGCAGAATCTGGCGGGAATCGATGAAGTGCAGCGCGATCACCGCGTCGAGCACACCAGCCTGCCATGGAGCGAAAGCCCGGTTCAGGTCAAGGCCGGCAAGGACACCAACGAGCTGAACACCGACCGCAACGGCGTGCTGCGTATCAATCTGCTCGACAGCCCGTTCGCCGAACAGGACCTGAGCCGCATCACCCAGTTGAACATCAAGGTCGAAGACGAACAGACCAACGTGCAGGCCAGTACCAACCTGCCGCTGAGCAAGACATTGCGCGGCAAGCTGATCGAAGCTCACGGTTTGATCTACGACGACCTCGAAGACGACGAAGTCAGCCAGTGGGTGCACCGGGTCAAGCGCCTGTCGGAGCTGGGCCTTGAAGAGGAAGCCAGTGACCTGGAACAGTCGCTGATTGAAATGACCCGCAACGATCCGCAGCTGCAACACGAGTTTCTGCGGGCGCTGGCCAAGGATGCAGGGCGGCTGGTGGCGGTGCCGGTCGGCAGCGAGTAAGGGCCAACTCAGGTGAACAGTTGAAGCTGCTCGTGCTTGCCGCGCAAGTCGTGCAGCCGCACGCCAATACCCAGCAATCGCACCGGTTTACCGCCGCGTGCGAATGCCAGGGCGAGCAATTGCTCGTAACTCTCCAGATCCCTCCCCGCCCCTGACTGCTCAAGAGTGGTCTGGGTGAAATCGTGGAACTTCACTTTCACGAACGGCTTGCCCGGCCGGTACAGTGTGTCGATCCGGGCGATGCGCCCATTGAGGTTTTCCAGCAACTCAGGCAGCCGGGCAAGGCAACTGGCCAGATCCGGCAAGTCGGTATCGTAGGTGTTTTCCACGCTGACCGATTGCCGGCGGCTGTCGTTCTGCACCGGGCGCTCATCGATACCGTGGGCCAGGTTCCACAGCCGCTCACCAAATGATCCGAACTCGCGCACCAGCGACAACTTGCTCCAGCCCCGCACATCCTGACAACTGAGAATCCCCATGCGGCCGAGCTTGTCGGCGGTCACCTTGCCCACACCATGCAGCTTCGAAACCGGCAGGTCTGCGACAAAGTCCTCGACCTGATCAGGGGTGATGACGAACAGCCCGTTGGGTTTCTTCCAGTCACTGGCGATCTTGGCCAGAAACTTGTTCGGCGCAACACCCGCCGAAACCGTGATGTGCAACTGATTGGAGACGCGCCGACGAATGTCCTGGGCGATGCGCGTGGCGCTGCCGGAAAAATGCTCGCACTCGGACACATCCAGGTAGGCCTCATCCAGCGACAGCGGCTCGATCATGTCGGTGTAGTCACGAAAGATCGTGTGGATTTCCTTCGATGCTTCTTTATAGGCATCCATTCGCGGCTTGACGATGGTCAGGTCCGGACACAACGACAGCGCATGGCGTGAAGACATGGCCGAACGCACCCCATAGGCCCGGGCTTCGTAGTTACAGGTGGCGATGACCCCGCGCCGATCCGCCGAACCACCCACTGCCAACGGCTTGCCGGCCAGGCGCGGGTCGTCGCGCATTTCGATGGCGGCATAGAAGCAGTCACAGTCGATGTGGATGATTTTGCGCTGCGGCATAACGTACAGTCGTAGGAATACGGTTGAGCAGTATCTCATTCAAGCATCTATCTGACACGCTCCTGCCATATCCCCTACGAGCACGGCTAACCATAGCTGACCGCCCTGTCAGGCCCGTATTGCATGGCCTGGAAGCCTGCCAGCCCCGTTGTCGAGCGCTAACTATTTGAACAAAAAGCAATTTTCTCAGGCCTTTCGCTTGACACCCCGGCATTCCTCTGTAGAATGCCGCCACACAGACGCGGGATGGAGCAGTCTGGTAGCTCGTCGGGCTCATAACCCGAAGGTCGTCGGTTCAAATCCGGCTCCCGCAACCAAACATCAAAAAAGGCTACTCGAAAGAGTGGCCTTTTTTGTGCGCGTCGATTTTCCAGGTCACTCTTCCTTCATACGCCTGAAACATTCCACCGGGATGATGGCCACCTGCTAAGCGCTGGCCGTTGCGATAAAAGCCTTGTCCGACCGTCACTTAGGCGTTTCACCCGTGCGAATGTGGTTAATTTGTCGATCTTTGGCATTAAAGGTTGACACTCAGGCGTTCGACTGTAGAATGCCGCCACACAGACGCGGGATGGAGCAGTCTGGTAGCTCGTCGGGCTCATAACCCGAAGGTCGTCGGTTCAAATCCGGCTCCCGCAACCAAACGTTTGAAGAAGGCTACTCGAAAGAGTGGCCTTTTTTTTGCCCTGACGAAAGCGACCGAATGACAGAGCTAAACCCTTGTCACATTTCATTGTCGAAATCGCTTCGGTCTGAGGTAGCTTGTTACCCTGTGTTACCAGGCACGAGAGTTTTTTGCTTTTGTGCCGATACGCTTGCCAGTAACTGAACCTAGACTGAACAGTCACAGAGACGTCACTGCCGTATTCGCCCGTTAGACGTTGAAGCGCTAACATCCTGAATTATTTTTTGCGTAGGGATTGGTAACTTGGCTGTATACCCCCATCCTGTCGCGCACGATCCAAGGAGTGATTGATGCGCGCCAACCCATCCGACACCAACGAAGCAGCTCCAGAGATTTCTCCGGTTTCCCCTGCCCGACCGCGTCTTCGCGAATTGGTGAGCAAATATCGTCAACCCATTGGGGTGGCCGTCACCATCCTGCTGTTTGCCCTGGCCTTGATCGCCTGTCGGCACATGCTCACGGAACTGGATATCTACGCGCTGCAGGACTCGCTGCTCAGCGTTCCGCTGCCTTCTCTGGGCGGCGCCGTGCTGGCGACGGTCATCGGCTTTACCATTTTGCTGGGCTACGAGTGGTCGGCCACTAAATATGCCAACGTCGACCTGCCGCCCAAATCGATGATCATGGGCGGGTTCTGTGCGTTTGCCATCGGCAACGCCGTGGGCCTGTCGATGCTGTCCGGCGGCTCGGTCCGCTATCGCCTGTATTCCCGTCTGGGGCTTGGGGCTGGTGAAGTCGCGCACATGACGCTGTTCGCCAGCCTGTCGCTGGGTTGTGCGCTTCCACCACTGGCGGCACTGGCCACGCTGAGCGACCTGCCCGCCGCCTCCCTGGCGCTGCATCTGTCGGTCCCCGTGCTGGCAACGATCGCAATCGCGGTACTGGCATTGAGTGTGATTCTGGGCGTTGCGGTCTATCGCCGTCGCCTGCCGGAACAGACAATCCCGCACAACCTGCTAGTACGCGCCGGGCGTCGTACCCTGCGCCTGCCGGGGCTGCGCCTGACGCTCATGCAACTGGTGATTACCGCACTGGACGTGGCCGCCGCCGCTGCCGTGCTGTACTTGCTGCTGCCGTCCGCCCCGCCCTTCGGCGCATTCCTGCTGGTGTACCTGCTGGCCCTGGCCGCCGGCGTGCTCAGCCATGTGCCGGGTGGTGTCGGGGTGTTCGAGGCGATCCTGCTGACCGCCTTCGCCGACGAACTGGGCGCCGCGCCACTGGCCGCCGCGCTGCTGCTGTATCGCCTGATCTACGTGCTGCTGCCGCTGCTGGTGGCGTGCCTGGTACTGCTGTTCAGCGAGGCCAAGCGCCTGCTGTTTGCCCGCCAGGCCATTCGTGTGGCCTCAGGGCTGGGCGCGCCGATCCTGGCGCTGCTGGTGTTCCTGTCTGGCGTGGTGCTGCTGTTTTCCGGCTCGACCCCGGAAATCGACACCCGACTGGAAAGCCTGGGCTTTCTGATCCCTCATCGGCTGATCGATGCATCGCACTTCGGCGCAAGCCTGATCGGCGTGCTGTGCCTGCTGCTGGCCCAGGGCCTGCGTCGACGCCTGTCCGCCGCCTGGATGCTCACCACGATCCTGCTGTTCGTGGGTTCGGTGCTGTCGATCCTCAAAGGTTTCGACTGGGAAGAGGCCAGCATGCTGCTGCTGACCGCTTGCCTGCTGGCCATTTTCCGCCGCTCCTTCTATCGGCCGAGCCGCTTGCTGGAACTGCCGTTTTCACCGCTGTATCTGGTGGCCAGCATTTGCGTACTGGGCGCCTCGTTCTGGCTGCTGCTGTTCGCCTACCAGGACGTGCCCTACAGCCATCAACTGTGGTGGCAGTTCACCCTGGATGCCGACGCCCCTCGCGGCCTGCGCTCGGCGCTGGGCAGTGCAGTGCTGCTGGTGATCGTCTCGTTGACCTGGCTGCTGCGCACCGCGCGCCCGCAGATCGACCTGCCTGACGAAGCCCAACTGGCCAAGGCCGCCGAAATCATCAAGGCCTCCAGCCAGCCTGATGGCGGTCTGGTGCTGACCGGCGACAAAGCCGTTCTGCTGCACCCGGACGGTAATGCTTTCCTGATGTACGCCCATCGCGGCCGCAGCCTGGTGGCGCTGTATGACCCCATCGGCCCGACCCAACAGCGCGCCGAGCTGATCTGGCAATTCCGCGACCTGTGCGACGTGCACCACGCACGCCCTGTGTTCTATCAAGTGCGTGCCGAGAACCTGCCGTTCTACATGGACATCGGCCTGACCGCGATCAAACTGGGCGAGGAAGCCCGGGTCGACCTGCTCAAGTTCGACATCGAGGCCAAGGGCAAGGAAATGAAGGACCTGCGCTACACCTGGAACCGGGGTGGTCGCGATGGTCTGTCGCTGGAAATCTACGAAGTCGGCCAGGCGCCGATGGATGAGCTGAAGGTGATTTCCGACGCCTGGCTCACCGGCAAGAACGTGCGGGAGAAAGGCTTCTCCCTGGGCCGTTTCAGCCTCGATTACCTCAAGCACTTCCGCATCGCCATCGTTCACTTCCAGGGCAAGCCGGTTGCGTTCTCCAACCTGCTGGAAACCTCGCGCAACGATCTGGCGAGCCTTGACCTGATGCGTTCGCACCCGGATGCGCCGAAGCTGACCATGGAATTCATGATGGTCGGCCTGATCCTGCATTACAAAAAGGAAGGCTACACCCGCTTCAGCCTGGGCATGGTGCCGTTGTCGGGCCTGCAACCTCGGCGTGGCGCGCCCTTGACCCAGCGCCTGGGCTCGATGGTGTTCACCCGCGGCGAGCAGCTCTACAACTTCCAGGGCCTGCGCCGCTTCAAAGACAAATTCCAGCCTGACTGGGAACCTCGTTATATGGCCGTGCCCGCCGGACTCGATCCGCTGGTGGCACTGGCGGACACTGCTGCCCTGATCGCGGGCGGCCTGACTGGATTGGTGAAACGCTGATGATTCAACGCTACTGGCGCTTTTTGCTCGCTGCCCTGGTAATTCTGGCGGTGGCACTGGGTTTCTGGCTGTGGAACCGCCCTGCCGCCCAACCGACACTGGAACGCATTACCCTGGATGACGGCTCGGCGCTGATCCGCGCCACTCCGTCGACCAAGGTCAAGACCCGCGTGGCCCTGGCCGTGACCACCGAAGACGCGCTGACCGAGAAGCAGGTCCTGGCACTGAGCTACGACGCTTCTGCCCAAGTGATTCAGGTGGTGCTGCCAAAAGACGATTGCCAATTGCAGGAAAAGGCCTTCACGGCAGCGCTGCAAAAGCTCGACGGCGCGCCGGACGTGGTTGCCGGTATCAGCGCAGGCGGCTCGGTGGCCTGGGATTGGCTAGCCGGCCAAAGCAACGACAAGGCCCAGGCCATTTCGGTGAACTTCGTCCTCAATCAGCCTGATTGCAAGGTCCCGGCGCCCAAAGCCGCCGCCCACGGCAAATGGACCGTGGCCTGGAACGACGGCCCGGACGATGAAACCGCCGTGTTCGTTCGTGACACGCCCAACGCCGAAACCAAGATCAGCGACTACGACATCAAGTACCCGCAGATCCTCAACACCGAAGTCCGTCATCTGCTGATCGCCGATGACGCAAGTGGTGGTCTGAACATCCCGGTCGTTGAAGTGCCTTCGAGCCAACCCTCGGACACCGTCACCCTGTTCCTCTCCGGTGATGGCGGCTGGCGCGACCTGGACAAGGACGTGGCGGGCGACATGGCCAAATCCGGTGGCTACCCGGTGGTGGGCATCGATACCCTGCGCTACTACTGGGAACACAAATCCCCTGAGCAGACGGCCACCGACCTCAGCGAGCTGATGGCCCACTACCGGCAGAAATGGGGTGCCAAGCACTTCGTGCTGGCGGGTTATTCCTTCGGTGCCGACGTACTGCCCGCCATCTACAACCGCCTGCCGGAAGATGACAAGGCCCGCGTTGACGGCATCATCCTGCTGGCCTTCGCCCGCAGTGGCAGCTTCGAGATCGCGGTAGAAGGCTGGCTCGGCGCCTCCGGCAAGGAAGCGGCCACTGGCCCGGAAATGGCCAAGCTGCCGGCTGACAAGGTGTTCTGCGTCTATGGCGTGGAAGAGAAGGACGAAAGCGGCTGCACCGAAGCCACCGCCCCAGGCCAGAAGCAGCAATTGCCGGGCGGTCACCACTTCGATGAAGACTACCCTGCCCTGGCAAAACGCCTGATCGCGGTCATCGACAAGTGGAAAGGCAAGGAAGCGCCGGAGTCCGCCAGCGCCGAATAACCCCGCCACAAAAAATCCCCGCATTCTCACGATTGCGGGGATTTTTTATGGGCGTTCACAAAAGGGGCGGATTACCGCGATCCCGTAGCAGCACGGCTTGCCGGCGGGAGCGATCTTGAGGACGCCCCCGCGGGCAAGCCCGGCTGCTACGGGATGGGGGGCGTTCACAAGACTGCGACTTGCCGCGGCGGGTGCTTACATCTCCACCTGCGTACCCAACTCGATCACGCGGTTGTACGGCAGTTTGAAGAAGCGCAGGTTGCCGTTCGCATTCTTCAACATGAACGCGAACAGGCCTTCGCGCCAGCGGGCCATGCCGGCCAATTTGGTTGAAACCACGGTTTCACGACTTAGGAAGTACGTCGTGCGCATCGGGCTGAAATCCAGATCCGGCAAATGGCAGAGCTTCAGCGCGGCCGGGACGTCCGGTTCGTCGATGAAACCGAAGTGCAGGATGACCCGGAAGAACCCCTCGCCATAGGCTTCAACCTCAAAGCGCTGCGCCGCAGGGACACGTGGCGTGTCTTCGTAGACTACGGTCAATAACACCACCTGTTCATGCAGCACCTGGTTATGCAGCAGGTTGTGCAGCAACGCATGTGGGACGGCATCCGGACGAGCCGTCAGAAACACCGCCGTCCCCTGAACACGATGGGGCGGTTGCACGCTGATACTGCTGATGAAGATCGGCAACGGCAGGCCGCCTTCGTCGATACGCTCGACCAGCAGCTGCTTGCCGCGCTTCCAGGTGGTCATCAGGATGAACAACGCGATACCGGCCAGGAACGGAAATGCGCCACCCTGCACCACTTTCGGAACGTTGGCCGCGAAGAACATGCCGTCGACGAACAGGCAGCCCGCCAGGATCGGAATCGCGATGAATGGCGACCATTTCCACGCCAGCAGCATCACCGAGGCCACCAGGATGGTCGTGCAGAGCATGGTGCCCGTCACCGCCACGCCGTAGGCAGAGGCCAGGGCGCCGGAAGACTCGAAGCCCAGCACCAGCAGGATCACGCCAACCATCAGCGTCCAGTTCACCGCGCCGATGTAGATCTGGCCCTGGGCGTCACTGGAGGTGTGCTGAATGTACATGCGCGGGATGTAACCCAGCTGGATCGCCTGCAGGGTCATGGAGAACGCGCCGGAGATCACCGCCTGGGACGCGATAATGGTCGCCAGCGTAGAGAGGCCGATCAACGGCAGCAGCGCCCAGCTCGGCGCCAGCAGGTAGAACGGGTTACGCACCGCTTCCGGGTTCTCGATCACCACGGCGCCCTGGCCGAAGTAGTTGAGCACCAGCGCAGGCAGCACCAGGGCGAACCAGGCACGGGAAATCGGCTTGCGACCGAAGTGGCCCATGTCGGCGTAGAGCGCTTCGGCGCCGGTCAGCGCCAGCACCACCGCGCCCAGCACGGCAACACCGATGCCCGGATGGTCGAGGAAGAAGCGCAGCGCCCACAGCGGGTTGACCGCGTTCAGCACCTCGGGCTGCTGGATGATCCCGTGGATACCCAGAACGCCCAGGGTGACGAACCACAGCACCATGATCGGACCGAACATCACACCGATGCGCGCCGTGCCATGGCGCTGGATCAGAAACAGCCCCACCAGCACGATCAGCGCGATCGGCACCACCCAGTGATCCAGGCCGTCGAACGCCAGCTCCATGCCTTCGACCGCCGAGAGCACCGAAATCGCCGGGGTGATCATGCTGTCGCCGTAGAACAGCGCAGCGCCAAACAACCCGAAGACGATCATGGTCGCCTGCAGCCTTGGATATTTGGCCGAAGCCCGGCGGGCCAGCGCCGTGAGGGCCATGATCCCGCCTTCGCCGTCGTTGTCGGCGCGCAGCACCAGGGCCATGTACTTGAACGAGACGACCCAGACCAGCGCCCAGAAAATCAGCGACAGGATGCCCAGTACCGCATCATGCCCGGCCTGCACCCCATAACCGCCGACGAAAACCTCCTTGATGGTATACAGCGGGCTGGTGCCGATATCGCCATATGCCACCCCGACCGCCCCCACCAGCAAACTCAAGGGCTTGGCTGACGAATGACCGGTATCGGCCTGACTGGTTGCATGACCCATTAACTACTCCTGAAACCCTGACTCGAGTGCTGCGATGTGCAGTATCGGGATTGACCCGCCGCACACCGGTAAATTCAGATGTTCCCGGCCAACAAGGGTTGCCGGGTTCAACGCCGCGAAGCATAGCGCAGCACTCGTCGTAATTCTCGGTATAACGCTGGTCAATCGCGTCTCTCATCGCTAGAATTGCGCACTTTTTGATCAGAGGCGCACCAAGCGCCCAGTCAGTGCCCGGGCCAGACGCCGGGGCATACCTACGCCGAGGTTAGTCATGTCCACCGTCACCACGTCTGCCGCCCCCAAGGTCGGCTTCGTTTCCCTGGGTTGCCCGAAGGCCCTGGTCGATTCCGAGCGCATCCTCACCCAGTTGCGCATGGAAGGCTATCAGGTCGTGCCGACCTATGAAGACGCCGACGTCGTCGTGGTCAACACCTGCGGTTTCATCGACAGCGCCAAGGCCGAATCCCTGGACACCATCGGTGAAGCCATCGCCGAAAACGGCAAGGTGATCGTCACCGGTTGCATGGGCGTGGACGAGAGCGTCATCCGCAACGTGCACCCGAGCGTGCTGGCCGTGACCGGTCCGCAGCAGTACGAGCAGGTGGTCAACGCCGTGCACGACGCAGCGCCGCCCAAGCTCGATCACAACCCGCTGATCGACCTGGTGCCGCCGCAAGGCATCAAGCTGACTCCACGTCATTACGCGTACCTGAAGATTTCCGAAGGCTGCAACCATAGCTGCAGCTTCTGCATCATCCCGTCCATGCGCGGCAAGCTGGTCAGCCGTCCGGTGGGCGATGTGCTCGACGAAGCCCAGCGCCTGGTCAAGGCCGGCGTCAAGGAGCTGCTGGTCATCTCCCAGGACACCAGCGCCTACGGCGTCGACGTCAAGTACCGCACCGGTTTCTGGAACGGCCAGCCGGTCAAGACCCGCATGACCGAACTGTGCGTGGCCCTGAGCTCGCTGGGTGTGTGGGTGCGCATGCACTACGTCTACCCGTACCCGCACGTGGACGAGATCATCCCGCTGATGGCCGAGGGCAAGATCCTGCCGTACCTGGACATCCCGTTCCAGCACGCCAGCCCCAAGATCCTCAAGCTGATGAAACGCCCGGCCTTCGAAGACAAGACCCTGGCGCGCATCAAGAAATGGCGCGAGCAGTGCCCGGACCTGATCATCCGTTCGACCTTCATCGTGGGCTTCCCGGGCGAAACCGAAGAAGACTTCCAGTACCTGCTGGACTGGCTGACCGAAGCGCAGTTGGACCGCGTCGGTTGCTTCCAGTACTCGCCGGTCGAAGGCGCACCGGCCAACCTGCTGGACGCCCCGATCGTGCCGGACGACGTCAAGCAGGAGCGCTGGGATCGCTTCATGGCGCACCAGCAGGCCATCAGTGCCGCGCGCCTGCAGATGAAGATCGGCAAGGAAATCGAAGTGTTGATCGATGAAGTGGACGAGCAGGGCTTCGTCGGCCGTTCATTCTTCGACGCACCGGAGATTGACGGTAACGTGTTCGTCGAAAGCGACCGCGATCTGAAGCCGGGCGACAAGGTCCTGTGCCGCGTGGTCGATGCCGACGAGTATGACTTGTGGGCTGAGCCGGTCTAAGGCCGGACCGATACCGGTTCCGCTATCGCTCCCCCGACAACCCCGCCCTTGAACGGCGGGGTTTGTTTTTTCTGGCTATCGTCTCCAGATAAGGACAACAAAAGACACAGGAGACGCGGCAACATGGCCCACCACTCGGTCATTTACCTGCCCAAGAAACACGACTACGCCGAACTGACCCGGGTCTGGGAGGCGTCCGTGCGGGCGACCCATGACTTTCTGCCGGAAAACTACATCACCCTGCTGCGCAACCTGCTGGAAACCCAGTATCTGGATGCCGTGAACCTGTTCTGCACCCGCGACTCGCGCCTGAACATCACAGGCTTTGGCGGCACCACGCCGGGCAAACTGGAAATGCTGTTCATCGCGCCGGACTACCGCGGCATGGGGCTGGGCAAGAAGCTGCTGGATTACGCCATCGAGAACTACCGCGTGACTGAACTGGACGTCAACGAACAGAACCCGCAGGCGCTGGGCTTCTACGAGAAGCAGGGGTTCGAGATTGCCGGGCGCTCGGAAGTGGACGGCCTGGGCAGGCCGTACCCGATGTTGCGGATGAGGTTGAAAGCCCACAGATAATCCGTAGCAGCACGGCTTGCCGGCGGGGCGGTGTGTCTGTGACGAATGTACCGCCTGACACACCGCTCCCGCCGGCAAGCCGTGCTGCTACGGGGGGCTTGCCGCTAGTGTTTGAGGCTCTCCAGCAACACCCTGTTGAACTGCTGCGGATCCTGAATCTGCGGCGCATGCCCAAGCCCTGCGAACTCCACCAGGGTCGCCTGGGGAATGCGTCTGGCCACCGCCTTGCCAAGCTCGGGATAGTTGCCCAGCGTCTTGCGTAGTGCCTCTGGCGCGGCATCCTTGGCGATTGCCGTGTTGTCGTTCTGCCCGATGAACAGCACGGTCGGCATCTTCAGCTTTTCGAAATCGTAGAACACCGGCTGGTTGAAGATCATCTGGTAGGTCTGCGCCGAGGCGCGGGCTACTTCTTCCTTGCCCTTGCCGTTGAACATGCCCGCCTGCATCTGCACCCAGTGATCGAACTCAGGCCGCCACTCGCTGGCGTAGTAGGTCGATTGCTGATACTTGCGAATGCTCTCGGCGTTGGTCTTCAGCTCGCGAGCGTACCAGTCATCGAAGCTGCGATCCGGCACCCCCTTGGCTTTCCAGTCTTCAAGACCGATGGGGTTGACCAGCAGCAACTGATCCACCTGCTCGGGGTACATCAAGGCAAAACGGGTCGCCAGCATGCCGCCCATGGAATGCCCGACCACGGTCACATGATCGATGCCCAACTGAGTCAGCAGCGCCCGCGTGTTCTGCGCCAGTTGCTCGAATGAGTATTTGTAGTCCGCAGGTTTGCTGGAGCGACAGAAGCCGATCTGGTCCGGCGCCACCACCCGGTAACCCGCTGCGGTCAGCGCCTTGATGCTGCCTTCCCAGGTCGCGCCGCAGAAATTCTTGCCGTGCAGCATCACCACGCTTCGCCCGTTGGGCGTGCCGGTGGGCTTGATGTCCATGTAGCCCATCTGCACCTGGACACCCTGGGATTCGAAACTGAAATCCTGCGCCGGATACGGATAAGTGAAGCCCTCCAGTTGCGGGCCATAGGACGGTGCCTCTGCGGCCATCAGTGGCAGGCCGACACTCATCAGCAAGGCGGGTAGCCATTTGGTCATGAAAAAGCTCCAGACAAAGTGGGAATTGAGAGCAGACCTGCGCCGCCCCCGGAAAAATCCCCCGAATGGAGTCTTATTCGGTCTGCATTTTCAATGTTGCCGCGATTAACGGTGCTTGCACGGGTACAATAGGCACCTTTCCCTTCTTGCTACGGCTTTTCTCATGACTGATCCCATTCGCCTTTCCAAACGCCTCATCGAGCTGACCGGCTGCTCGCGCCGCGAAGCCGAGCTGTACATCGAGGGCGGCTGGGTCACGGTGGACGGCGTGGTCGTCGACGAGCCGCAATTCAAGGTCGAGAACCAGACCGTCGCCCTCAGCCCCGACGCCAAGGCCGTGACCCCGGAAGCGGTGACCATTCTGTTCAACGTGCCCGCTGGCATGAGCCCGGAAAAGGCCCTGGCACTGATCTCCCCGGCGTCGCTGTCGGCCGAGCACAGCATCGGCAAGCGCCCGCTCAAGGGGCACTTCCTGCGTCTGGAAGCGATCTCGACCCTGCAAGCCAATGCCAGTGGCCTGATGGTGTTCAGCCAGGACTGGAAAATCCTGCGCAAGCTCACCGATGACCGCAGCAAGATCGAACAGGAATACGTGGTCGAGATCGACGGCGAAATGGCTCCCCACGGACTCAACCGCCTCAATCACGGCCTGATGTACAAAGGCACGGAGCTGCCGAAGGTCAAGGCCAGCTGGCAGAACGAGACTCGCCTGCGCTTCGCCATGAAGAACCCGCAGCCGGGAATCATCGCCCAGCTCTGCCAGGCGGTGGGGCTCAAGGTCGTGTCGATTCGGCGGATCCGCATCGGCGGCGTGTCCATCGGCAAGGTGCCCGAAGGCCAGTGGCGCTACATGACCGACAAAGAGAAATTCTGAGCCTTTTTTTCAGCGCGATGCCTGCGGGCGCGCGCTCATGCACGAACAACAGGAAACACGCATCATGATGAACAATGACGTACTGCGCAGCATTCGCTACATGCTTGATCTCCACGAAACCAAGGTGGTCGAAATCATCAAGCTGGGCGGGCTCGACGTCACCAAGGCGCAGATCGCGGCCTTCCTCAAGAAAGATGAAGAAGAAGGCTTCGAGCCTTGCAGCGATGAAGTGATGGCCTACTTTCTCGACGGCCTGGTGTTCTTCAAGCGCGGCAAGGATGAGAGCCGCCCGCAGCTGCCCGTCGAATTGCCGATGACCAACAACATCGTGCTGAAGAAGCTGCGCGTGGCCTTCGAACTCAAGGAAGAAGACATGCACGCGATCCTCAACGCGGCCGATTTCCCGGTTTCAAAGCCTGAACTCAGCGCGCTGTTCCGCAAGGCGGGCCACAACAACTACCGCCCGTGCGGCGACCAACTGCTGCGTAATTTCCTGCGCGGCCTGACCACGCGCGTTCGCGGTTGAGTACCGCAGGCTCCCGATGACGACGGCCTACAGCGTCTCCCCCATTGGCTTCATGCGTTCCTGCTTCAAGGAAAAGTTCGCCATCCCGCGCCAGCCACAACTGGCGCCTGCTGCCCGTGGCGTGCTGGAACTGGTCGCGCCGTTCGACCAGGGCGACGCAGTGCAAGGGCTGGAGCAAGTCAGCCACGTGTGGCTGCTGTTCCTGTTCCACCAAGCGCTGGAAGACAAACCACGGCTCAAGGTTCGCCCTCCTCGCCTGGGCGGCAACCAGTCGATGGGAGTGTTCGCCACCCGCGCCACCCACCGCCCCAACGGCATCGGCCAGTCGGTGGTCAAGCTGGAAAGGGTCGAAGCCAACCGGCTGTGGCTGTCCGGCATCGACCTGCTGGACGGCACGCCGGTGCTGGACGTCAAACCCTACGTGCCCTACGCCGACGTGATCGACTGTGCCACCAACGCCATGGCTGCGGCGGCGCCCGTGCTGATTCCCGTGCAATGGGATGACAGTGCGCTGGTGCAGGCCCGCGAACACGGATTGCGCCTGGATGAGCCGCTGGTGGAACTGATCGAACAGTGCCTGGCCCAGGACCCTCGTCCGGCGTACCAGGTGCCGGCGCCAGAGCGTCGCTACGGCGCGCAATTCTGGGACCTGGACGTGCGCTGGCATTACCCGCAGCCGGGGTTGATTCGGGTGCTGGAAGTGGTTCGATCAACCATTTGATGAACGCCCCTCCCCCGTAGCAGCACGGCTTGCCGGCGGGGGCGGTGTGTCAGACGGCACATCCATCACCGATACACCGCTCCGCCGGCAAGCCGTGCTGCTACGGGCGGGGTTTGCAAACCCTGAAAAACACCCACAAAAAAACCGCCTGGTCCGTGACCTCCAGGCGGTTTTTTTCAGACGCCCAGTTACGGATGCCTGTACTGACCTGGTCGCGGATGAATCCGCCCCCACAGTGACTGTGGCAGCGCTTCAACCGCGATTAGGTCCGATTCTGTAGCTTACTTCTCGACGAATGCGCGCTCGATCAGGTAGTCACCCGGCTCACGCATGCGTGGCGAAACGGTCAGGCCGAAGCTGTTCAGCACTTCGCTGGTCTCGTCGAGCATGCTCGGGCTGCCGCACAGCATGGCGCGGTCGTCCTGCGGGTTGATCGGTGGCAGACCGATGTCGCTGAACAGCTTGCCGCTGCGCATCAGGTCGGTCAGGCGGCCTTCGTTCTCGAACGGCTCGCGGGTAACGGTCGGGTAGTAGATCAGCTTGTCGCGCAGCGCTTCGCCGAAGAATTCGTTCTGCGGCAGGTGCTCGGTGATGAACTCGCGGTAGGCGACTTCGTTCACGTAGCGCACGCCGTGGCACAGGATGACCTTCTCGAAACGCTCGTAGGTTTCAGGGTCCTGGATCACGCTCATGAACGGCGCAAGACCAGTGCCGGTGCTGAGCAGGTACAGGTGCTTGCCTGGCTTCAGGTCATCCAGCACCAGAGTGCCGGTAGGCTTCTTGCTGATGATGATCTCGTCGCCTTCCTTCAGGTGCTGCAGCTGGGAAGTCAGCGGGCCGTCCGGCACCTTGATGCTGAAGAATTCCAGATGCTCTTCCCAGTTCGGGCTGGCGATGGAGTAGGCACGCATGAGCGGGCGCCCGTTGGGCTGCTGCAGACCGATCATGACGAACTGACCGTTCTCGAAACGCAGACCTGGATCACGGGTGCACTTGAAACTGAAAAGGGTGTCGTTCCAGTGATGAACGCTGAGGACACGCTCGTGATTCATGTTGCTCATGGTACGTGGGAACTCCTGAATATTTGCATGCGCCAATCAAAGCGCCATTGCGCAATATTCTAGTGGCAGACACAATATCTGTTAACTGAATTATCAAGATATGGGTTATCGGTTATATAGATATGCGATTTACTCTCCGTCAGCTGCAAGTCTTCGTCGCCGTGGCCCAGCAGGAAAGCGTTTCCCGCGCTGCCGTGCAGCTGTCTCTGTCGCAATCTGCGGCCAGTACCTCCATTACCGAACTGGAGCGCCAATCCAGTTGCCAGCTGTTCGATCGGGCGGGCAAGCGCCTGAGCCTGAACGCCACCGGGCGCCAGTTGCTGCCCCAGGCCGTGGCCTTGCTGGACCAGGCCAAGGAAATCGAAGACCTGCTCAACGGCAAGTCCGGCTTCGGCTCGCTGGCGGTGGGCGCCACCCTGACCATCGGCAACTACCTGGCCACCCTGCTGATCGGCAGCTTCATGCAGCGCCACCCGGAAAGCCAGGTGAAGCTGCACGTGCAGAACACCGCCAACATCGTGCAACAGGTGGCCCACTATGAAATCGACCTGGGCCTGATCGAGGGTGATTGCAGCCACCCCGATATCGAAGTGCAGACTTGGGTTGAGGATGAGCTGGTGGTGTTCTGCGCCCCGCAGCATCCGCTGGCCAAGCGCGGCCAGGCCACCTTGAAAGAGCTGACCCACGAGGCCTGGATTCTGCGGGAGCAGGGTTCAGGGACGCGGCTGACGTTCGACCAGTCCATGCGCCATCACCTCAACAGCCTCAACGTGCGGCTGGAGCTTGAGCACACCGAGGCGATCAAGCGCGCGGTGGAATCGGGGCTGGGAATTGGCTGTATCTCGCGCCTGGCGCTGCGCGATGCGTTTCGCCGGGGCAGCCTGGTGGCGGTGGAAACCCCTGAGCTGGACCTGGTGCGGCAGTTCTACTTCATCTGGCACAAGCAGAAATACCAGACGTCGGCGATCCGCGAGTTTCTGGAGCTGTGCAGGGCGTTTACCGCAGGGGTGCGGCGCAGTGACGAGATTGTGTTGCCGAGCATTGCCTGACGCCGAACCGTAGCAGCACGGCTTGCCGGCGGGGCGGTGTGTCTGTGACAAATGTACCGTCTGACACACCGCTCCCGCCGGCAAGCCGTGCTGCTACGGAGGAATGTATTCAGCTCAGCAGGATCAGGCCCCAGACCACCGCAATCATGCTCAAGGCCACGAACTGCGCGGCGCTGCCCATGTCCTTGGCGTTCTTGGAGAGCGGGTGCCGGTCCAGGGAGATGCGGTCGATGGCCGCCTCGATGGCCGAGTTGAGCAATTCAACGATCAGCGCCAGCAGGCACACCGCAATCAGGATCGCCCTTTCGCCACGACTGACGTGAAACAGGAACGACAGCGGAATCAGAATGACGTTGAGCAGCACCAGTTGCCGGAAGGCGGCTTCGCCCTTGAAAGCGGCAACCAGCCCGTCGAGGGAATAGCCTGCGGCGTTGAGCACGCGTTTGAATCCGGTTTGGCCTTTGAACGGTGACGTCATGAGGGAAACTTACTGATAAATGAAGACGAGGGAGGCTAGTTCAGCGACAGTCAAAAAAGTGTGAAGGTCTGCCGCCGAATGCCTTGAAACAGAGCGAAAACGCGCAAATCAGTTGGGCGAAATCGATTCCAGTTGTTGCAGCAACAGCGCGGCCTGGGTACGGGTGCGCACGTTCAGCTTGCGGAAGATCGCCGTGACGTGGGCCTTGATGGTGGCCTCCGAAACGTTGAGTTCGTAGGCAATCTGCTTGTTGAGCAGGCCTTCGCAGACCATGGTCAGCACCCGGAACTGCTGCGGCGTGAGGCTCGCAAGCCCTTCGCTGGCCGCGCGGGCTTCATCCGAGACTCGCACGCTTTCATTCACCTGCGGCGGCCACCAGACATCGCCATCGAGCACGGTACGCACTGCCTGCTGGATGGTTTCCAGGGAGCTGGACTTGGGAATGAAGCCGCTGGCGCCAAACTCCTTGGACTTGACCACCACGGCCGCTTCCTCCTGGGCCGACACCATCACCACCGGCACCTGCGGATACTGGCCACGCAACAGCACCAGCCCGGAAAAACCATAGGCGCCGGGCATGTTCAGGTCCAGCAGGACCAGATCCCAATCGGATTTCTCAGTGAGGCGCGTTTCGAGGTCAGCGATGCTTTCGGCTTCGACCAACCGGGCATCGGGGCCCAGGCCAAGCGTCAGCGCTTGATGCAAGGCACTGCGGAATAAAGGATGGTCATCGGCGATCAGGATTTCGTAGTTCATTTCATGATCCTGTTTATAAGTGAGCGCCGACGGATTCAGCCCTCACGATGGCATCGGTAAATGCCAGCCCTCATCACCGTGTGCCACTGCGGCGCAAACCACGCCAAAAGCACGGGATACAAGGCGTTCGAACATTCATGCGGCGCCAAGGATGCCCAGCGAAGCCGGGGTGGTCAAGCTCGACGGTTTACGGCACAGTCTGCGGCCCTGAATCGACGAGTGCCATCATGCAACGACACGCCCTGCGAGCGGACCTGCTCATGCTCCTGACCGCCATGATCTGGGGCTCAGGCTTCGTCGCACAGACTGCGGGCATGGATCACATCGGCCCCTACCTGTTCTCCGGCCTGCGCTTTGCGCTGGGCTCGATCTGCCTGCTGCCGCTGATCCTGCGCCGCCCTGCCAGCGGCCCTGCACCGGAACCCCTGATGACCCGCGGGCTGCTGCAAGGCGGCATCGTCATGGGCATCGCGCTGGCACTGGGCATCAACCTGCAGCAGGTGGGGCTGCTGTTTACCAGTGTCACCAACGCAGGCTTCATCACTGGGCTGTATGTCATTGTAGTTCCACTTCTGGGGCTGCTTCTGGGTCACAAGACCGGCATGGGCACCTGGCTCGGTTGCGTGCTGGCGGTGATCGGCATGTTCCTGCTCAGCGTCGGCGACAACTTTAAGGTCGCATCCGGTGACTGGCTGCAACTGATCGGCGCGTTCGTCTGGGGCGGGCACGTGATTCTGGTGGGCCTGTTCGCCAGCCGCCATGACCCGATCCGCCTGGCGTTCCTGCAATTCGCCACCTGCTCGGTCATCAGCCTGATCCTGGCTTTGATCTTCGAGCCGATTACCCTGGACAGCATCATCGCCGCGGGCCCTGCCCTGCTCTACGGCGGCGTATTCGCGGTGGGCGTCGGATACACCTTGCAAGTGGTGGCGCAGAAGCACGCCATTGCCTCCCATGCCGCGATCATTCTGTCGCTTGAAGCGGTGTTCGCCGCGATTGCCGGCGCGTGGTTTCTCGGCGAGGCGTTACAACTGCGTGGATATGTGGGCTGCGCGCTGATGCTGGCGGGGATGTTGCTGGCGCAACTGTGGCCGAGGAAAGAACCGGCCTGAAAACGGCAGCGATGAAGCTTCTGTGGGAGCGGGCTTGCCCGCGAAAGCGGAGGGTCAGGCACCTTTGCAGAGTCTGGACTGATGCCTTCGCGGGCAAGCCCGCTCCCACAGGTCTCGTGTCGCAGCGGATTCCCGCTCCCACAGGTTTGGTGTAGAGGCTACCTACAGAAACGGCTTTAGATGGCTGTGGGGGGCGTCGTCCGGGTCGATGGGCAACAGGAACTTGGCGCCCAGGTAGTGGGCGCTGAACACATCCAGGTAGGCGTCCAGCACCCCTGCGGCCTGTTGATCGCCGGCAAGTTCCAGACACAACGCCGCCACCTCGGCCGTGCAGAAATGATCGTCGCGCTTGGAGCGGCGCAGCCGATAGCGTGACATCTGCTCAGGCTCAAGACTCAGCACCGGCAGATTGTCCAGATAGGGGCTCTTGCGAAACATCTTGCGCGCCTCGGGCCAGGTGGCATCAAGGAGAATGAACAATGGACGCTTGCCCGGCTGCGGCGTCACCTGGGTGACCACCCGCTCGGGCGCCACGAACTCACCCGGGAACACGATGTAAGGCTGCCACTGCGGATCATTGAGCAGCGCCGGGAGCTTTTCGTCCACCTCGGTTCGCGACCAACTGAAGGCCTCGGTGTCCTTGATGACATCGGCAATCAGCCAACCCGTGTTGGTCGGTTTCAACGGCTCGGTGTCATACATCAGCAGACAGACTGCCGACTGCGCCTGAACCTCTGGTCTCCACGCGCACAGGCAGTAGCTTTCGATCACCCGGCATCTTGCACAGCGAGGCGCGCGCGAGCCTCGCGCAATGAACGGCTTGGTGCTGCGGGCCAAGCGTTCGGCGCGCAGACGCGAGACGGCATGGCTCATGAGGCAAGGCGCCCGGGTAACGGCAGCGGGCAGCAGGAAGGCAACGACACAGGAAACATCCGGCAGGAAAAAGTCGCCGCAGTTTACCAGACGCCGCCGGATCTCTGGTGTCGGCCTTGGCGACTCCCCTATACTGCCCGGCCTTGAAAGCCTTATGTCACCAGTGAACGCCTGCCGTTGTCGCCGGTCCAACACCGTTCATTGCTCCAGGAGAATCCAATGCTGCGCCTCATCGCCCCCGCGCTTACGCTCTTGCTCGTTGCCCCTCTGTGCGCCAACGCGGCGTCCAAACAGGACTACGAACTCAACAAGGAGCTTGAACAGGTCGCTGCGAAAAGCAACGTCGGAAAGCCCAACGCGCTCAGCGAAGACATTCTGGACAACGGTTACACCGTCGAGGGCAAGGTGCTCATCAATCACCTGAGCGTGCAGGCCGGCCAGGCTGCGCAAATGCGCGAGAACCCGGACCTGATGGGTCGCCAGTTGGGCACGAGCGTCTGCCGCAATGCTGGATACCGCCAGTTGATGGCCAAGGGCGCGGTGCTGCGCTACGACTTCCGCGAATACAAGACCGATCGCCCGATCACCACTCAGCAGATCACCGCAGCCGACTGCGCCGCAAAACCGCCTGCCAAGAAGAAGTAACCTGCCCTGCTAGCAGGCTGCGCGCCGTTGCTGATCTTCGGCGCGCAATTCGGCGACCAGCGCCTGAAGATAGTACGAGCGCCGGCCGTTCTGGCTCAGGCGCCTGATGCATTCCTGCTCCAGCGTGCAACGACTGCTGCGCGCCGACTCGATCAGCGAGTGGTACAGCTCCTGATCGACTTCCAGCCTGATGATTTCCATTTCATCCTCCCTGGCCCGTCCACGCCAGACGTGCACGTGGGCAAACCTCGATGACCGCCGTTCGACGCGCCACCCGACATTCGGGCCCGTCGATGCTATCCAGGTTGCAATGGCATTACTCTGCCATCTCTTTCAGTAAATCAGAGCGCTGACGCCTCATGCTGGCTTCCGACGAGTGGAAAGCAGGTTGCCCGATGCTCGCAAAGAGTCGTTGCCAGCGTGGATTGTTGGGCACATCATCGAGTCAGCCGCTGTACCTACCGTATTGATTCATGGTGTTTCACGGGCAAGAAAGGGGGTTGCCTGTCACAGTCGTCACGCACACTATTTTCTTTTCAACCCAAGGACATAGGCAGAATCAACGTGGCGTCAGCCTGTCGCCATCGAGCAATTGACCCTGGCCCCCGATCGGCTGTGAGCAGCGACGCATGAAGCGTCGTGATCCTGTGGCAACGCACCGGATCAATGATTCTGCAGAAGGAGAAAGTCTGAATGCCTTATGTACCCAATGATCTGTTGTCCCGCCATTTCCAGAGCAACGGAATGGACCTGACCGCCAAGGTCGAAGAACAACTCAACCTGGTGGCCCCCAACAGCCCCAATCTTGCGCTGTACCGAGACATGATGCTGACCGTCCTGCGCATGGCCCAGGACGACAGCAACCGCTGGAACGCCAAAATCGTCCTTCAGGCCCTGCGCGAACTGGACAATGCTTTCCGTGTGCTGGAACAGTTCCGGGGCCGGCGCAAGGTCACGGTGTTCGGCTCGGCCCGCACGCCGCTTGAGCACCCGGTGTACGCCCTGGCTCGTGAGCTGGGTGCCAAACTTGCCGCCTCCGACCTCATGGTGATCACCGGCGCAGGCGGCGGGATCATGGCCGCCGCTCACGAAGGCGCCGGGCTCGACTACAGCCTGGGCTTCAACATCACCCTGCCTTTCGAACAACACGCCAACGCCACCGTCGACGGGACGGGCAACCTCTTGCCCTTCCACTTCTTCTTCACCCGTAAGCTGTTTTTCGTCAAGGAGGCCGATGCCCTGGTGCTCTGCCCGGGCGGTTTCGGCACCCTGGATGAAGCGCTGGAAGTGCTGACACTGATCCAGACCGGCAAGAGTCCGCTGGTGCCCGTGGTGCTGCTGGATGCACCGGGCGGCACATTCTGGGAGGGAGCCCTGAGCTTTATCAGAAACGAACTGGAAGCCAACCGCTACATTCTGCCCAGCGACATGAACCTGCTGAGACTGGTGTACAGCGCCGACGAGGCCGTGGCCGAGATCAACCAGTTCTACAGCAACTTCCACTCAAGCCGCTGGCTGAAGAACACCTTCGTGATTCGCATGCACCATGCCCTGAGCGAACAGGCGCTGTCGCAGATCCAGGAGAGCTTCGCCGACCTGCGCCTGAGCGATGATTTTCATCAGCACAGCTACCAGGAAGAGCACGACGAGGCGCAGTTCAGCCACCTCACCCGCCTGGCGTTCAAATTCACCGGGCGCAATCATGGACGGCTTCGTGAGTTGGTGAATTTCATCAATCAGAGCGAAAACTGGGCGAAGCCGGTGCAAGGTATCAAAGCCACCGGTCGCGAACCCCTGCAGGCGACGTGAAACCGACCCCGTAGCAGTCCGGCTTGCCGGCGTCAGCGATCTTGCGGACGCCCCCGCCGGCAAGCCGTGCTGCTACGAACAGACAACACAAATCCCGCGCGGACACCGCAAATCCCGTAGCAGCCGGGCTTGCCCGCGGGAGCGATCTCGAACACGCCCACGCGATATCAGTCGTCGTAGCCTTTCCCGCTTAGCAGACGGCTGATGAGTTCCGGTGGATAACCTCGGTAGCTCAGAAAGCGCATCTGCTGCCCACGTTCGCGGGCATCCTGGGGCAATTGCCCACCGAACTTGCGCTGCCAGCACTCTTCCAGCTTCTCTCGCCAGTCAATGCCGCACTCACGAAGCGCCAGTTCGATATCGGCACGCTGCAACCCACGCTGCCCCAGCTCTTCGCGGATGCGCAAAGGGCCGTAGCCAGACCGCGCACGGTAGGAAACAAAACTTTCGAGATAACGGGATTCGGAAAGCAGACCCTCTTCCGTCAGACGGTCGAGCTCCGTTTCGATCAATTCAGGAGGGGCGCCTCGCTGACGCAACTTGCGCGTCAGCTCGACCCGACCGTGCTCGCGACGTGCGAGCAGGTCCATTGCAGTACGCCGTACGGCGACGGGCGTATCAAGCTCTACCGACATGACAGCAATCAGATGTCAGCGTCTTCGACTTCAGCGATGTCGTCTTCGGCAACGCGAGACGATTGGGCTTTGACGTCAGGCGCAGCAGTCAGCAGTTTTTCGCGGATTTGCTTCTCCAGGGTCGCACCGATTTCCGGGTTGTCCTGCAGGAACTTGGCCGAGTTGGCTTTACCCTGGCCGATCTTGTTGCCCTGGTAGCTGTACCAGGCGCCGGATTTTTCCAGCAGACCGTGCAGCACACCCAGATCGATGATTTCGCCGTTACGGTAGATGCCCTTGCCGTACAGGATCTGGAATTCAGCCTGACGGAAAGGAGGAGCTACCTTGTTCTTCACGACCTTGACGCGGGTTTCGCTGCCGACCACTTCGTCGCCATCCTTGACGGCGCCGGTGCGGCGGATGTCCAGACGAACCGAGGCGTAGAACTTCAACGCGTTACCACCGGTGGTGGTTTCAGGGCTGCCGAACATCACGCCGATCTTCATGCGGATCTGGTTGATGAAGATGACCAGGCAGTTGGCGTTCTTGATGTTACCGGTGATTTTACGCAGCGCCTGAGACATCAGACGGGCTTGCAGGCCGACGTGCATGTCGCCCATTTCACCTTCGATTTCAGCTTTTGGCACCAGCGCGGCAACGGAGTCGACGACGATGACGTCGATGGCGTTGGAGCGCACCAGCATGTCGGTGATTTCCAGGGCCTGCTCACCGGTGTCCGGCTGCGAGACCAGCAGGTCGTCGACGTTGACGCCCAGCTTGCCGGCGTATTCCGGATCAAGCGCGTGCTCGGCGTCGACGAACGCACAGGTGGCGCCCATCTTCTGAGCTTCGGCAATGACCGACAGGGTCATGGTGGTTTTACCGGAAGACTCCGGGCCGTAGATTTCAACGATCCGACCTTTTGGCAGACCGCCGATACCCAGTGCGATATCGAGACCCAGCGAACCGGTGGAGATAGCAGGAATAGCCTGACGGTCATGATCGCCCATGCGCATGACTGCGCCTTTGCCGAACTGACGCTCGATCTGACCCAAGGCCGCAGCCAAGGCTTTCTTCTTGTTGTCGTCCATTGAAGTCCTCTCGTAATCGGTTAGGCCTGATGGCCGATATAACTGTATAAGTGAACAGTATTATTCCACAGGGTTGAGCCCGCGCCTACCCCTGATTTGGTATTTCTGCCTGAGTGAGCTGGATCAGCCCCTCTAGAGCGGCCTTCACCGTTTGTCGGCGCACCTGATCGCGGTCACCGGCGAACTGAAAGCGTCGGGCAATCAGCTGCTCCCCAGCCCCCCAGCAGATCCACACCGTACCCACCGGTTTTTCCACTGACCCACCATCGGGACCGGCCACACCGCTGACCGCGACCGAGAACCGGGCGCTGCTGTTGTCCTGTGCGCCCCGGGCCATGGCCTGAACCACTTCCTGGCTGACAGCCCCGACCTGCGCGAACAGATCGGGCGCAACGCCCAACTGCCGGGTTTTCTGCTGGTTGGAATAAGTGACGTAGCCAGCCTGGAACCAGGCCGAGCTGCCGGGAATGCGGGTGATGGCCTCGGCGATGCCCCCGCCGGTGCAAGATTCAGCGGTACTCACTTGCGCATGTACCTTTAACAGCTGCTGCCCAAGGGTGGCAGCCAGTTGAGTGATGTCATCCACAGCGATTCTCCGAATGTTCCGGGCAAGCGCCACACGCTACACGAGCGTGCCGGCAGTGCAAGACAGGACGCGACTGCCCGGCAACCGCGCCTGTCCGATGGTCTATGCGGGCTCCAGCGGAACGGGGCATTTCTTGGGTGGCTTGATGGTCTCGGTGACGGTTTCCCGCGGTCGCTGCCGCGCCTCTTCAAGGGTGATGAAGCGTCCGTTGGTGGCGTCCCGTGCGCGTTTGCGTTTTTTCATATGAAAGTCCTTTTTCATGCCGGCCCGGAATCGGACCGCAGCCCCCACATCCTAGACAGCTGCAGCGGCAAAATGTGGCCCCGGAAACGCGCCGTGACGAATAACCCGGACCTGCGAGCCACGAGCGTGCGTGATACCCTTGGCCCCATCGCAAAAGCAATCGGATCTGGCGTCGACCCACGTAGGTGGAGTTCCACGCCACGCGCTCCATTTGCCCCAATCTTCCAACGAATTTGCCTAAATGACTGATGAATAAAGCAATTTCCGATCTCTCGTCGCACACACCCATGATGCAGCAGTAGTGTAAAAACAAGCTCGCAGGCCAGACACTAAAAGGCCTGCGCGATTTTGACGTCTAAAACTGAACCACGATTTAGGTGGGTTTACGACCAGAAAAATCGAGGTCGCGGGACGTAGTATTAGACAGCTTCAGCACCCCTCCTATGGCGTTCTGCCGACCGTTTCACCCCTCCCCAAATCGCAACTCGTCAGCCTGGCTGGTCTTCGCCCGGCGAACTCGATTACTGTATATACAAACAGTATTTGAGTTTTACCAATGGACGACATACCAGAGGCCGAATGGCCCGATGAATTCACCCGCGAGGAAATGCTCGAGCAGCAGTCGCACCTGCTCATCGAGGAATGCCGGGCGTTACAGGAAGAAGTCAGCCGGCACCGGAAGAACCTGGCGCAGCTGGTGGACATCAATGCCGAGGTCACGGCCGAGCGCGACAAACTGCGCAAGCAGAAAGCCGAACTGGACCAATACCTCGACGAGCTGCGGCAGGAGAACAACCAGCGGAGCGACAAGATCGCCTCCCTTCAGCTCATCCTTATTCAACGAGACGCCGTCATGCGGCAGTACAAAGTGCCGGAGGTGTTCTTCGGAACGACGCATTCTGACGTTCAGGGCACATCCTTAAAGAACACGTGATGCCCCAGGGTCAGGGTCTTCTTCGCCTTCGCGGCCCAGGCCGGCGCCTTGGGCATGGTGGTGGCGTAATAGTGCGTTGCCCCTTTGGTCGGGTCCGGCACTTTCCCATCGATCACCAGGTCAGCGGCCGCGCGGCACTGGGCCAGCTCACGGAACGGGATGGCCTTCGCGCCGGTCAGGTACGGCTGGTTCGGGTCACCCTTGTTCCAGCAGCTGAACTGCCAGGGCTTCGTGCAGACATCGACGTAGCCCTCACCCCACCAATCAGCCTTGCCGTCATTGTGCAGGTCCATGTCCACCCGGTTGCGGATCGACCAGGCCACGGCCACCATCCCCGCCGCCCCTTCCCCGCGAGCCTCGCCCCACAGGGTACGCGCCAGCACATCGCGATCTTTCTCAGTTACAGGCATCACTTTTCTCCAGGCAAAAAAATACCCGCTCGATGGCGGGCCGGGTCGCGGGGTCGCGATCAGACAGTGTCAAGCGCCAGCGCGGCGGGATCTGCGGCGATGTCAGGGACTGCGGGTGCTGGGGGCCACACCGGCGCCGCCGGCCAGGTCGGCTGCGTAGCCACCTTGCCCAGGGCGAACTTGTAGGTTTTCCAAGATTTGAGGCTGATCGTCAGCGCCGCCAGCTCGGCCTCATCCTCTTCGGTGGCCACGCCGGCATCAACTCCGTACCCCAGCGTGTCCACACGGTCCTGAATCCGGGCGATCTGCTCCGCAGCCACGGCGTTACGCTGCGCCAGCTGGCTTTTCGATTCCGCAAGCACCAGCGCCAGCGCCGCGGCCTCCTTCATCTCTTTGGTGATCATTTTCGACCAGTCGATTTTGCTCATTCGGCCAACTCCTGAGGCTCTTCGATAACTTCGGGCGCTGGCAACGGCTGAGGCAGCAGCACCGGACCATCCGGAACGCCCACCAGGTCCTGTGGAAACGCCTGCGCCTGGCTGTAGTTGACTGGCAATGGCAGCAGCAGGTTGATGACCAACTCGCCGTTCACGCGATCAACGTCCCCGGTGAACCATGGGCTATCGACCGCGCCGGCCGGGAGCGTGGCGCCGTCCGGTAGAGGGCTGAAGTCCAGCGGCTCCCCGTTGATGACCAGCGTATCCCCGCTCTTGTGGACCTCGAGCAGCTCATCGCGGCGCTGCGGGTGCAATTTGATAATCATGATTAGAACCACCTGCCGACGACGAGAATTCGGAAGCTCGCGAACTGCTGGGCAGCCGCACCGTTACGCAGCACCAGGTTGAACGACCCAGCGCTGGCGGGATACGCCAGGACAATGCCGTATTGATCGTTCGTACCCTGCGGCACTGCGTTGCCCAGAACGATGAAGTCCGATGCGGCAAACGCCGCCGGGGTCGAGTAAGGCCCCAGAACGTTCAGGCCTGCCGAAGCGCTGACAATGCCGCTTGGCTTGCAGTAGCAGATCTGGGTACCGTCGGCGAAGCGTGTGTATTCACCGGCAGCGTTGCTTCCGCGCTCGATGATGGCGCCCGTGGGCACCCCGCCACTTTGCCCGACGCTGCCGAGGATGTTGCTCTTGCCGAAGGCGCCCGCCGACTGCAGTGCAGACAGCAGCGCGGCTGTGGTGGTGACACCGGTACCGCCCTGGCCGACGGACAACGCGGTGGTCAGCCCGGTCAGGGATTTGATATCGCTGTTGGTACCACTGGCAGCCTTTGCAGCAAGTGCCGTCACAGCAGCGGCGGCCTTGGCCTGCAGCTTGCCGATGGCGGCCAAGACGTTATCGGCTGCGACCACATCGGCAGTGCTGGTCGTCACCAGCCCGGTGAGCA
>NZ_JANHKS010000031.1 GCF_028682175.1 Pseudomonas putida
GTGAGAAAATGGGATTCACCCCAATCCTGTAGGAGCGCGCTTGCCCGCGACGGCTGCCTGGAGATCAGCCCGCCGGCAAGCCGTGCTGCTACGGTCGGTGTTGTGTTTCAGGGGATTTTGCTTTTACCCGTATCAGCGCTTCAACGTGGGCTGGCGCAAGATGTAAACCGTCACGCCCACCGCGCAGATCAGCATGAACCCGCGGGCCCACACCAGCGGCACCAGCCAGCAGGAAAACCCGATGCTGATCCACATCAGCCCGATGGCGTATACCTTGCCCTTGAGGGGAATGCCTTCACCGTCCAGGTACCCGCGAATCCACGGGCCAAGCCTGGGATGCTCGACCAGCCAGTGATAAAAACGCGGAGAACTGCGGGCAAAACAGGCGGCGGCCAGCAGCAGAAAAGGCGTGGTCGGCAATACCGGAAGAAAAATCCCGATCACCCCCAGCGCCACACTCAGCCAGCCGATGCCCTGCAACAGATAGCGCACGAGCCGCGAACGACTCGTACGTGGAGAGGAATTACCTGAACCGCCGTGCGCCATAGGCGCCCACTCAGTGGTGGCGCGGCTTGAGGATTGCCGGTTTTTCGTCCGGCGCGTGCAGCAGCAGGAACAGCGCGGACAGCGCTTCCGGGATCTGCACGATCATGTCGTCCATCAGATTCGCATCGGCTGCGATGTCCGAGAACTCGGGCTGCTCGTCGAACAGACCGGAACCGACCATGATCGGCAGCAGCATTTCGCTGACTTCTTCCTCGTCATTCTCGAACCATACCGCTTCACGCAGGAACACACCTTCCATGAAGCCGATGCACCAGCCGCGCAGCTCGGAGTCGTCCGGGTCATCGCCCAGGTCCAGGTCGCACGGCAGTTCGAACTCTTCGTCCGAGGCCAGTTGACGCGCGATGTGCGCCTTGAGCAGCACCAGGGTGGATTCGATTTCCTCGCGCTGGGCCGCGTCGTTGTAGTGCGGCGGCTCGGCGAACAGGGCGTCGATCCACTCGCGGTCCGGCACCACTTCAGAGCAGATCGACAGCGCGGTCAGGTAGCCGTGGGCGGCTACATAGTCCAGCGCTTCGTCATGCAGCTCGTCGGCGTCGAGGAAGGCTTGCAGGCGGTGTAATTGCTCAGCGAAGGACATTGAAGGACTACCTTGGAAATAAACGATGCTGAATTCTAGGCCCTGAGGGCGCCAGATGCCAGCGAAGAGGGCCATCCAGGCCCGATTGCGATGAATTTCGACCGCTCGTGTCACGACTGTCCTATCTGTCCGGGCGCTCCGGTATACTGCCGCGCTTTGCGATTTTCACAGCGACTGTTCATCCGCTGTAGTGGCACCATCCGGGGTATCTATGCTCGACCAGGCTCAACGCGTACTTAAAGACATCTTCGGCTACGACAGCTTCCGTGGTCGCCAGGGTGCCATTATCGAGCGCGTGGCCAGCGGGGGCGATGCCCTGGTGCTGATGCCTACCGGCGGCGGCAAGTCCCTGTGTTTCCAGGTGCCGGGGCTGCTGCGCGATGGCCTGGCGGTGGTCGTGTCCCCGCTGATTGCGCTGATGGACGACCAGGTCGCGACCCTGGACGAACTGGGTGTCTCGGCCGCCGCGCTGAACTCCACGCTCAGCGCCGAACAACAGCGTGACCTGGCCAACCGGATTCGCCTGGGTGAAGTGAAGATGCTGTATCTGGCGCCCGAGCGCCTGGTCCAGCCGCGTATGCTGGCGTTTCTGCAAAACCTCAAGATTGCCCTGTTCGCCATCGACGAAGCCCACTGCGTATCGCAATGGGGCCACGATTTCCGCCCTGAATACCTGCAACTGGGCCAGTTGGCCGAACTGTTTCCCGATGTGCCGCGCATCGCCCTGACGGCCACCGCCGACAAGCGCACCCGCGAGGAAATCGTCACGCGCCTGCATTTGCAGAACGCCGAGCGTTTCCTGTCGAGCTTCGACCGCCCCAACATCTTCTACCGCATCGTGCCCAAGGAGCAGCCGCGCAAACAGCTGCTGGCGTTCCTGTCCGAGCGGCGCAGCGACGCGGGCATCGTCTACTGCCTGTCGCGCAAGAAGGTCGAGGAAACCGCGGCATTCCTGAGCGACAACGGCTACCCCGCATTGCCCTATCACGCCGGATTGCCCATCGACACCCGCGCCGAGAATCAGCGCCGCTTCCTCAACGAGGAAGGCCTGATCATGGTCGCCACCATTGCCTTCGGCATGGGCATCGACAAACCCAACGTGCGGTTCGTTGCGCACATGGACCTGCCCAAGTCGCTGGAAGCCTATTACCAGGAAACCGGCCGGGCAGGGCGCGACGGTCTGCCTGCCGATGCCTGGATGGCCTACGGCCTGCAGGACGTGGTGATGCTCAAGCAGATGCTGCAGAACTCCGAGGGTGACGAGCGCCACAAGCGCGTCGAGCAGCACAAGCTCGATGCCATGCTGTCGCTGTGCGAAGAAACCCGTTGCCGGCGTCAGGCGCTGCTGGCCTATTTCGACGAAGACATGCCCAACCCCTGTGGGCATTGCGATAACTGCGTCGATGGCGTGCAGACCTGGGATGCCACCGAGGCCGCGCGCCAGGCGTTGTCGGCCATTTATCGAACCGGCCAGCGTTACGGCGTCGGCCACCTGGTGGACGTGTTGCTGGGCAAGGAAAACGACAAGGTGCAGAGCTTCGGTCATCAGAAGCTGGCGGTGTTCGGCGTAGGCAAGGGGCGCAGTGAGGGCGAATGGCGCTCGCTGTTCCGCCAGTTGGTGGCCCGTGGTCTTGCCGATACCGATCTCGAAGGCTACGGCGGCCTTCGATTGAGCGACACCTGCCGCCCCTTGTTGCGTGGCGAAGTCACCCTGCAACTGCGCCGCGACCTCAAGCCACAGACCACGCCCAAGGCGTCGGGCAGCCCGGCGAGCCAACTGGTGCGCGGCGAAGAGCGCGAGCAGTGGGAAGCCCTGCGGGCCTTGCGCCGCAAGCTGGCCGAAGAGCACGGCGTGCCGCCTTACGTCATCTTCCCCGACTCGACCCTGCTGGAAATGCTGCGCAGCCAGCCCGGCACCATGGCCGAGATGGGCCGGGTCAGCGGCGTCGGCGCGCGCAAGCTGGAGCGTTACGGCGAGGCATTCCTGGAAGTGCTCGGCGGTGCGGCGCCTGCGCCACGGGTGGTCACCGACCTGCGTCACGAACTCATCAGCCTGGCCCGCGCCGGGATGACCCCTGCGCAGATCGCCGGGCAATTGCAGTGCACCGAGAAGAACGTCTACACGATGCTGGCCGAAGCCATCGGCAAGCAGCAGTTGTCGCTGGAGCAGGCGCTGGATCTGCCCGAAGAGCTGCTCAGCGAAATCCAGGACGCCTTCCTCGACGGCGAAGGCGAACTGCCGCCGGTGGCCGCCATCGCCGAGATGTTCACCGGCCGGGTGCCGGAAGGCGTGCTGTATTGCGTGCGTGCGGCGTTGCAGTCTGAATTTGAGGTGTAAGGGATAGCCTCGGCATTGCCCTCCAAGCTTCCCCGAACACGCGAATATCTCTGAACCTGTGGGAGCGGGCTTGCCCGCGAATGCGTAGGTTCAATCGCAACAGCGTTGCCTGACACGCCGTCTTCGCGGGCGAGCCCGCTCCCACAGGATCGGCGCCAGTTGCCGATACCACGCCAAACCCGCCGCATTCCGGTCTACCCCGGCGCTGTGCGACGAAACACCACACCCCGACACTTGCCTCGTCACAAGCTCCATGGTTAGCTGCCTATTAATTAGGATTAGCCTTTAACCATCGAGTTACCTATGCCGTTAACAGAAGAACATCGCTTTGGCATGCAGCTGGCCCATATGTCCCGGGGCTGGCGTGCCGAGCTGGACCGCCGTCTGGCCGATCTTGGGTTGTCCCAGGCCCGTTGGCTGGTCCTGCTTCATCTGGCGCGCTTCAAGACGCCGCCGACCCAGCGTGAGCTGGCGCAAAGCGTCGGTGTGGAAGGCCCGACCCTGGCCCGGCTGCTCGACAGCCTGGAGAACCAGGGCCTGGTCCGCCGTCAGGCGGTTGTCGAAGATCGTCGCGCGAAAAAAATCCTGCTCAGCGACACGGCTCGCCCTCTTATCGAAAAAATCGAGACCATCGCCACCGCCCTGCGGCATGAATTGTTCGTCGGTATAGATGAAGAAGACCTGCGCGTGGCCATGCGTGTGCACCAGACTATTCTCGACAATCTGGAAAAATCCTGACGTTGTGGCTCAATGCCTGCAATAAAACGTTGAACCTGTGGAAACATCCTGTTCTATTTGCAGCCATACTGGTTTGACCCCGACAGGGTGTTCGTACAACGCATTTGCAGGGAAGCCTGCCTCATAAGGGTTCGCATGCTGAAGAGTTTTCAGGCCGGTAGTCGGCGCGGGAGTTACCTTCCATTTCGCGTTCAGTCGGGTCTGCGCACAGGATTGCTGACATTGGCCGTGGCCTCGGCGTCCATGCTGCACACCTCCATGGCGGCGGCGTTGGGGCTGGGGGAGATGACCCTGCACTCGGCGCTGGGGCAGCCATTCAACGCGGATATCGAGCTGATCGAAGCAGCGGGGCTGAGCCCTGACGAAATCGTCGTGGCGCTTGCACCTGCCGACGCCTTCGCCAAGGCCGGCGTGGAGCGCGTGTTCTTCCTCAACGACCTGCGCTTCACTCCGGTGATCCGGGGCAATCGTGCCGTGGTCCATGTCGAGTCGCGCAAGGCGGTGACCGAGCCGTACATGGATTTTGTCGTGCGCCTGGTCCGCCCCAGCGGCGATCAACTGCGCGAATACACCGTGCTGCTCGACCCGCCCAACTCGCCAACCGGTCTTGCGGCCACCCGCAGCCGTGCCCAATCCCCAGCCGCCGGGCCCAGGAACGATGGCTCGCGGCTTCCCGTGGCGCCGCCCAAAGCTGTACAGGGCAAGCATTACACCGTGGTCTCCGGCGACACCCTGGCCGGAATCGCCCGTCACGTGCAGGCGCCCGGCAGCAAGGCCAGCCCCGCAGAGCTGATCAGCGGCATCCAGGCACTCAACTCGCAAGCCTTCCCCAATGGCGAGCGCAGCCAGTTGAAAGTCGGCCAGAGCCTCTTGCTTCCCGACAGCGCCCTGGAACCCAAGGCTGCGGCAGTGCCTGCTGGCGCTGCGACTGCACCGTCTGCACCTTCGAGTCCTGCCGCGCCAACTGCGGGCACGCCAAGCCCTGCCGAGCAACTGTCGGCCACTGCGCTGCAGAACCAGCAGCTCAGCAAGACCGTCGATGAGCTCAAGGATCAGGCGCAGAAAGCCGCTGAAGACGAGGCGGGCAAGGATAAGCAGATCATCGAGTTGCAGACCCAACTGGCTGAAATGAAGGCGCTGGCTTCCCGGCCTGCTCCGGCACCAGCCCCTGCCGCGCCCGTGCAGAAGACCGAGCCTGCGGCCCCCGCCCCTGCGCCAGTGCCCGCCCCTGCGCCGGTTCAGCCTGTGCAGGATGACGGTCTGCCATGGCCCATGATCCTGGCCGCCCTGCTGGTCCTGGCGTTGCTGCTGGCGCTGGCCTGGTCCGTTCGACGCAACCGCATCAAGAACCAGTTGGCCCTGCAGCCAGAGCCGGCCGAGCCGATCCTCAAGCCTGCCCAGGCAACCGTCACCCCGGTCTACGAAGTGCCGTCCGTGTCGCCGAGCGCCCCCAGCCCAGCGCCTGCTGCCAGCTCGTCGGGCCAGCGCCTGGCAGGGGCTGCGACCGACGCCCTCGATGGCGCCAGCATCTACATCGCCTACGGTCGTTTTGCCGAGGCGCTGGCGATCCTGCGCGACGCTCTGGACAAGCAGCCGCAACGCACCGACGTACGCCTGCGTATTCTTGAGTTGCTGGGCGAGCAGGGCGATCTCGAAGGCTTCAACGCCGAGGAGAAAGTGCTGCTGGACCACGGCATCGAAGCCGAGAAACTCGCTGAAATCCGCAGCCGCTACCCAAAACTCAAGGTGGAACCTGAGCCCGCCGCCCCGGCCCCGGTGCAGCCACCGGTTGCCGCCGCAGTGGCGGCGGGGGCTGCGACCGTCGCCGCTGCGGCAGCCGCCAGCAGCACCCCGGCCAGCCAACTGGACGAGAACGCTGCGGCATCACTCAACCCGGCACCGGCCGACGACTTCCAGCTCAACCTGGACGACTTGTCGATGGACGCCGATTGGGACCTGGTCGACCCGTTCGAAAGCGCCCCGGCCCCACGCAAGGCCGCGCCAGAAGCACCGCCTGCGGTGGATCCGGCGTTCGCCTCGAACCTGACCGAATTGCCGGAAGTCTTCGAGATGCCGGAAGAGCAATTCCTCAGTGACTTCGCTGAAGAAGAGGCCGCGCCGGAAGAAATCGAGATGACCTTCGACCTTCCCGATGAGCCTGAAAGCCACGTCGATTCCCTGGTCCAGAGCCAGAGCGACCAGCTCGACGACGCGTTTCTCGACAGCTTCATGACCGACGACACCGAGTTCGACCTCATGGACCTGGACGAGGAGCCCCTGAGCAAGATCAACGAAGCCCAGGTGCTGATCGACGACGGTAACATCGAAGAAGCCCGCCGCCTGTTGCAGGAAGTGATCGACGAATCCGACGACGGCCCGCAACAGACCGCTCGCGACCTGCTGGCAGGGCTGGGCTGAGCCATGACCACCAAGGCGGAAATCACCATCACCTACTGCACGCAATGCCAATGGCTGTTGCGTGCGGCTTGGCTTGCGCAGGAATTGCTCAGTACCTTTGGCGACGATCTGGGCAAGGTCTCGCTGGTGCCGGGCACCGGTGGCGTGTTCCGGATCACCTGCGATGAGGTGCAGATCTGGGAGCGCAAGGCCGATGGCGGCTTCCCCGAGGCCAAGGTGCTCAAGCAGCGGGTGCGGGACCGGATCGATCCGGACCGCGATCTAGGCCACAATGACCGCACGAGCAGCCCTGACAGCTGAACCGAGCACCGCGCCATGATCGTTCGCCCCCATCCCAACCTGCTCAACGTGCTCTCGACCCTCAAGGGCTCGATTGCCCGTCGCATCGCCGGTCGCAGCCTGCTGGTGACCTTGCTGGCGGCGGGTATCGTGTTGATCGAAAGCCTGCACCCGGACTACTTCGCCAAGGTCAGCGCCACGCCGTTCACCTTGCTGGGCCTGTCGCTGTCGATCTTCATGAGCTTTCGCAACAACGCCTGCTATGACCGCTGGTACGAGGCGCGCAAGGCTTGGGGCGACATCATCACCGAGACCCGCTCGATCATTCGCGAGACCCAGGCAATCAAGGATGACGGCGCTCGCGCAACCATCCTGCGTGACCTGTGCGGCTTTGCCCACGGCCTGAACGCCGCATTGCGCTGCCAGGATGCGCGAAAGGCCATGGCCCCCTGGGTCAGTCAGTTGCCAGCCCTGAACCGGGCCAATTGCTGTGACGTCGTGCTGCGCGACGTCGGGCGGAAGTGTTCCGAGGCGAGCGAGGCGGGGCAGATCAGCGAATGGCGCTACACGCTGCTGGCCAATCACCTGAGCGTGATGAGCCGGGCGCTGACCACCTGCGACCGAATCAAGAACACGCCGCTGCCGTTTCCCTACACCTTGCTGCTGCACCGCACCATCTACCTGTTCTGCATTCTGCTGCCCTTCGCCATGGCCGAACCGCTGGGCTGGATGACCCCGCTGTTCATGGCCATCGTCAGCTACACCTTCTTTGGCCTGGATGCCATCGGCAACGAACTGGAAGACCCGTTCGGCTACGACGAAAACGACTTGCCGCTGGACGCGCTGGTGCGGGTGATCGAGCGCGATATCCTCGATGCCCTGGGCGTACAGCCATTGCCGCCTGTGCTTGAGCCGGTGGAGTTTGTGTTGACCTGAGACGCGGTAATACCTCCGTAGCAGCACGGCTTGCCGGCGGGGGCGGTGTGTCTATGACGAATGCGCCGTCTGACACAACGCTCCCGCCGGCAAGCCGTGCTGCTACGGTCGGGTGTGGTGGCGTTCAATCATGTCATTAAATTTCAACATCCTCGTCATGTTCGGTTCACCGACCCGGTCCACCCTTGTGGAAACCCGAGCGGAGGCTATCCATGAGCATTGCCGAGAACGCGAAACCCAGTCGTAAACAACGTGTCCGGACCTTGTGGATCTCCGATGTGCATCTGGGCACCCGGGATTGCCAAGCCGAGCATCTGTCCGCATTTCTCAAGCAATATCATGCCGACAGGATCTATCTGGTCGGCGATATCATCGACGGCTGGAAGCTGCGCGGCGGCATGTACTGGCCACAGGCGCACACCAACGTCATCCGCCGGCTGCTGACCATGAGCAAGCGCGGCACTGAAGTGATCTACGTCACCGGCAACCACGACGAATTCCTGCGTCGCTACTCCAAGCTGATCCTGGGCAATATCCAGCTGGTGGACGAAGCCGAGCACGTCACCGCCGACGGCCGCCGTCTGCTGGTGATCCACGGCGACCAGTTCGATGTCATCACCCGCTATCACCGCTGGCTGGCATTCCTGGGGGACTCGGCCTACGAATTCACCCTGACCCTCAACCGCTGGCTCAACCATTGGCGCGCCAAGTACGGCAAGGGTTACTGGTCGTTGTCGGCGTACCTGAAGCACAAGGTCAAGACGGCGGTGAACTTCATCAGCGACTTCGAGGAAGCCATCGCTCACGAATGCGTGAAGCGGGGGCTGGACGGGGTGGTCTGCGGGCACATCCACCACGCCGAAATCCGTCAGGTGGGTGGCGTCGAGTACCTGAACTGCGGTGACTGGGTCGAGTCCTGCACCGCCCTCATCGAGCATTGGGACGGCACCATCGAGCTGTTCCGTCTGGCCGATGCGCACGTCAAGGCCAAATCCGTTGAGGCGAATCAACCGGTTGGCGAGACCGTCTCGTAGTAGCCCGGTCGGGCGGCGTTCCGCTTGCCGGCGGGAGCGATTTCAATTACGCCCCCGCCGGCAAGCCGTGCTGCTACGAAAAGCGCGTTAAAACGGCACCTTGCCCCTGAGCATGTCCCGGTACATGACGAAATCCCCCAGCAGGCTGTAGAAGGGATGCTTGAACGTCGCCGGGCGGTTCTTCTCGAAGAAGAAATGCCCGACCCAGGCAAAGCTGTAGCCCGCCAGCGGCAACACCCACAGCAGCAGCCATTTGCCGCTCAACAGAGCGCTCGCCAGAATCAGGATCACCAGCGTAGTGCCGATGAAATGCAGGCGCCGGCACGTGCTGTCTGAATGTTCGTGCAGATAGTACGGATAGAAGTCGGCGAAACGGTCGAAGGTCTTGACGTTATCCACAGCTCGATTCCTGGATGTGAGTCAGTCAACAGTTTAACCAACCCCACCTGCCAATCAGTGACAATGGGTGCCAACGTAGTATCCTTCGGCTATCAGTCGCAGGGGGCGACCGACTTCAGTCAGAAGACGTAAGCATGGAAAAAACGACTTCTTCAAGTTGGGCCATGGGGATCGTCAAGTCCCTGGAAATGGACGGTCTGGATTGCCGAGCGTTGTTCAAGGAACTGGGGCTGGTGTACGCCGACCTCGAGAACCCCGATGCACGTTTCGCCCAGGATTCGATGACCCGCCTCTGGCAGCGCGCGGTGGAATTGTCCGGCAACCCGGCGATTGGCCTGAACATGGCCCGGGTCGTGCGGCCTGCGTCGTTCAGCGTCGCGGGTTATGCGCTGATGTCCAGCCGCACCCTCAAGGAAGGCTTCGAGCGCCTGGTGCGTTACCAGCGGATCATCGCTGACAGCGCCGACCTGAGTTTTCGCCTGCTGCCTGAAGGCTATGCCCTGATTCTTACCGTGCACGGCGACCTGCTGCCTCCCACCCGGCAAAGCGCCGAAGCGTCGCTTGCCTTCGCGCTGGCGTTCTGTGGCTGGCTGACCGGCCGGCCGTTGCATCCGCGCCAGGTGTTGATCCAGGGTGAGCAGCCCAAGAATATCGAACCCTACAAGAAGTTCTTTCACGCCCCCCTGACGTTCAGCGCGCCCTACAACGCGCTGGTGTTCGCACGCAGCGAAATGGAAGCGCCGCTGCCCACCGCCGATGAGGCCATGGCCAAGCTGCATGACCGTTTTGCCGGGGATTATCTGGCGCGTTTCGCCAGCAGCCGGGTGACGCACCAGGCGCGACAGGTGCTGACGCGCTTGCTACCTCAGGGCGAGCCCAAGCGCGAAGCCGTCGCCCAGAGCCTGCATCTGTCACAGCGCACCTTGCAGCGGCGCCTGCAGGAGGAGGGCACCAGCTTCCAGACTCTGCTCGACGACACCCGGCGGGAGCTGGCCGAGCAATACCTGGCGCAGCCGCAGATGACGCTTCTGGAGATTGCCTACCTCCTGGGGTTCGCGGACCCGAGTAATTTCTTCCGCGCGTTCCGGCGCTGGTTCGATGAAACGCCGGGGGAGTATCGGGTCAGGAAGTCGATCGAGTGATCATCATCAATCCTGTAGGAGTGAGCTTGCTCGCGATTGCGGTGCATCAGTCACAGCAACAGTGGTTGTGCAAATGCAATCGCGAGCAAGCTCACTCCTACAGGGGCTATGTCGGCGTTAGTGGCGCCAGAACGCCGGGATGCACAGCACCAGGATGGTGATGATCTCAAGCCGCCCCAGCAGCATCCCCAGCGACAGAATCCACTTCGCTGCATCCGGCAGGGTCGAGAAATTGCCGGCCGGGCCGATGGTTTCGCCAAGGCCTGGGCCCACACCTGAAACGGTGCTGGCGGCGCCGGTCAGGGCGGTCATCCAGTCCAGCCCCAGCAACGACAACGACAGCGCGATCAGGCAGATGGTGATGGTGAAGAAGAACGAGAAGGTCAGGATCGACCGCACGATCTCGTCGTCCAGCCGATGGCCGTTGTACATCTGCCGGATCACCGCGCGGGGGTGAATCAGCTGGTGCAGGTTGGCCTTGAGCAGGATGTAGGCGACCTGGAAACGGAACACCTTCACGCCCCCGGCCGTGGAGCCCGAACAGCCGCCGATGAAGCCCAGGTAGAAAAAGAACATCAGCGCGAAGTTGCCCCACAGGCTGTAGTCACCCAAGGCAAAGCCGGTGGTGGTGACCACCGAGGTCACGTTCAGCGCCACATGCCGCAGCGCGTCGTACCAGGGCAGGTCGGTGGTTGCCCAGTACCACAGGGTCATCACCAGCCAGGTGACCAGCAACAGCCCGATGAATCCCTGAACCTGCTCGTCCTTGATCAGCGCCTTGCGATGGCCGCGCAATGTCGCGACGTACAGGGTGAAAGGCAGGCTGCCGAGGATCATCACCACCACGGCCACCCAGTGCACCGAGGGTTGCGGCCACTTGGCCAGGGACTGGTCGGAGGTCGAGAAACCGCCCGTGGAGATCGCCGACATTGCGTGGTTGATCGCATCGAACAGGCTCATGCCCGCCCACCAGAACGCCAGACTGCCCAGGATGGTGATGCCGACGTACACCAGCACGATGTACTTGGCCACCATGTGCGAGCGCGGCATGACCTTCTCGGAGCGGTCCGAAGATTCGGTCTGGAACAGCCGCATGCCGCCGATGCGCAGCAACGGCAGAATCGCCACCGCCATGCCGATGAAGCCGATGCCGCCGAGCCAGTGCAGCAACGAACGCCAGATCAGGATCCCCGGCGACATGTTGTCCAGCCCGCTGAGCACCGTGGATCCGGTGGCGGTGATGCCGGACATGCTTTCGAAGAACGAGTCGGTGTAGCTGATGTGTTGGGTGAACAGGAAGGGCAGCGCCGCGAAGACGCAGACCACCACCCAGCTGCTGACGGTCAGCAGGTACATGTCCCGTGGGCGCAGGTGAACGTGCTCCGGGCGGCCCTGACCGACCAGCGCAAGACCGGCGATGAAGGTGACCAGGCTGGACCAGAGGAACGAGGGCATGTCGCCGGTGCGGTCGAAGATCACCAGGGTCGCCATCGGGATGACCATGGCGATGGCCAGGGTGATGAGGAAGATGCCGATAATGAAACCGATGATGCGAAGGGTCGGCAACGCCATGCAGTCGCTCTGATCTGGTAGTGGAAAGGCGCTCATTCTACCCGCAGGTCCGGGCAAGTAAACCGAAGGCATTTCCCAGAGTCGTGTAAGTAAATGCCACTGTCATTCGTTATTGAAGTTCAAGAATGCATTTGCGGCACTACAATGCCCCATCATTTTCAGGAGACGACTTATGCAAGCGCTCGACCTTTTGCTCAATCGCGTGTCAGTTCCCCGGCTGATCGAACCGGCCCCGGACGCCGCTCAGCGTGAAGCGCTGTTCAGCGCTGCCCTGCGTGCGCCGGACCATGGCGGGCTCAAGCCCTACCGCTTCCTGACCGTGGAAGGCGAGGCGCGCAACCGCATGGGCGAGTTGCTGGCCCAGGCGCTGATCGACAAGGGCGGCGAGGCGGACGAGAAGGCGCTGGAGAAAGCCCGCTCGGGCCCGCTGCGCGCACCGCTTGTTGTGGTAGTGATCGCCCGTTTGCAGGATCACTACAAGGTGCCGAAGAAAGAGCAGGTCATCACCGCAGGCTGCGCGGCTCATGGGGTGTTGCTGGCGGCGTACTCGATGGGCGTGGGCGCGGTGTGGCGCACCGGCGACCTGGCGTACTCACCGCAGGTGGCCAAGGGGCTGGGGTTGTCGGCCGATGAGGAAGTGGTTGCCTTCCTGTACCTGGGCACCCCGCTGAATCCGCCGCGCGAGGCACCAAAGGTTGACGTGACTGATTTCGTGAACGAGTGGCAGGGCTAAAGAATCACTCGTAGCAGCACGGCTTGCCGGCGGGGACGGTGTCTCTGTGACAAATGTGCCGTCTGACACACCGCTCCCGCCGGCAAGCCGTGCTGCTACGGGCGGTCGTTCAGGATGCGTCTTTCGGGACGACGATACTCGCCACAAACCCGCCCTGCGGGTGATTCTCGAACACCAGGTTGCCGCCGTGTTTCTCCGCCGCGCGCTTGGCAATCGCCAGGCCCAGGCCGTAACCCGGCGCGGTCTGGTTGGGGGCGCGGTAGAAGGGTTCGCCCAGTTGCGCCAGGTTTTCTGCGCTGACACCCGGACCGTGATCGCGCACGCTGATGTGCAACGCGTCGTCGATCATGCTGGCGGTCAATTCGATGGGCTGGCCCGCCGGGTTGAAGCGCAGGGCGTTGCGCAGCAGGTTGTCCAGGGCGCGCTCCAGTACATTCGGCCAGCCCATCAGACTGACGCCGGGCTCGGTGTGCACCGCCACCGTCTGCTCGGTGCTGCTCAGCTCGGTTTCGGCCTTCAGGTGTTCGAGCAGGCCCGGCAGGTCCACCGGCGCGGCGCTGCCCATGTCGGCGTCCAGCCGGGCCAGTGCCAGGATTTCACTGATCAACTCCTCCAGACGATCGCACTCGCGGGTCAGGCGCGGCCAGAGCTTTTCCCGCTCGGCTGGTTCTGCACGCTCGGCCAGTGCCAGGGCGATGCGCAGCCGCGCCAGTGGCGAGCGCAACTCGTGGGACACGTCACGCAGCAACTGGCGCTGGCTGGTGATCAAGCTTTGCAGGCGCGCGCCCATTCGGTTGAAATCGTGGGCCAGCACGCCGAATTCATCCCGCCGGTTGGCCAGTTGCGCCAGGCTGTTCTGTTGATAGGTGGTCTGTCCCAGGTCATGCACCGCGCCGCGCAGGCGGCTAAGGGGGCGGGTGATCGAGAAGGTCACCAGGAGGCTGAACAGGGTCAGCACCACCAGCGCGATGCCCAGCGCGCTGAGCGGCCACATCAGGCTCTGACGGTGCCAGGCGTCCAGTTCCGGGTGCGGGATGCGGTAGATCAGCAGGTAGGTCTCGCCGCTTTTTTCGCTGGTGTATTCCGCTGTCAGCCGGCGCCAGGGCAGGGGGCGCTGGTCGTCTTTCTGCTGGCGCGCCTCGAAGGCTGCGGCACGCATCGGGAAGGTGCCGGGCACCACCGCTTCGCCGCTGTCGTTGAGCACCTGAACGTCGAAGTGATACTTGCGCTTGAGGTCCTGGAGGAAATCCTGGGCCGCGTCCTGGCCTTTTTCTTCGTACAGTTGCGTCCATTTCTCCGGCAGCTTGTGCAGGCCGGGGTGGCGGCTGAGGATCCAGGCGTCCTGATTGAGCATGTGCCCAAGCAGGATCGACAGACCTGCCACCAACGCGATTGCGAGCCAGAAGCTCGCCAGGATTCGCCAGAACAATGAACGCACGTGAGGCCCTCGTGTGGGCCCCGGACGGCGGCCCTTGAATTGGAAAAACCCGACACGCTTGGGGTCGTGTCGGGTTGGGGAGTGTAACGCCGCGTCAGTTGCGGGTTACTGGGTCTTGGTCGCTTTCTGTGCTTTCCAGGCCTCGAATTCGGCGCGGTCGGCACGGCGTTGCTCGCGATCCTTCTGCATCTGGTCGAAGGTCTTCTGCTGATCCGGGGTCAGCATGGCGCGGATGTCAGTCTGGGTTTTAGCCCGGCTGGCCTCCATTTCATCCTTCATGGCCTTCTGGTCGGCTGGGGAGAGCTTGGCCAGGTATTTCTGGGTGATCTCGGAACGGCCGCGCCATTGATCGCCCATCAGTTTGCCGATTTTCTGGTGCTGCTCAGGGGTCAGGTTCAGTTTGTCGAACGGGCCCTTGTGATGATGCATGCCAGGGCCGTCGAAGCCAGGACCGCCCATGTGACCGCCTTCCGGTGGCATGGCCATCGCAACGGTAGGCAGAGCAGCAGCGAACATCAAAGCCATCAGAGTCTTACGCATGGTGAATCTCCTTGTCTCGAATCCGGCTCTGTGCCGGTTGTGGCCAGTTTATGGAGATCAAGGTCAAGCGAGGTCAGGCGTGGGTAAAGCTTGGGTAAAGAGGGTTTGTCATGAGCCTTACAGACGCTGACGACCTCGTAGCAGCACGGCTTGCCGGCGGGGCGGTGTGTCTATGACGGATGTTTTGTCTGACACTCCGCTCCCGCCGGCAAGCCGTGCTGCTACGGGACGGTGGTGGTGCTAGGGAGCGTAGTAGTAACCACGGCTACGCAGCGCCACGATCCGCGGGCGGCCGTCGGCGTGGGGGCCGATCTTCTTGCGCAGGTTGCTCACATGCATGTCCAGGCTGCGGTCGTACAGGGTCAGCTTGCGCCCCAGCGCCAGTTGCGCCAGTTCCTGTTTGTCCAGCGGCTCGCCGGGCTGGCCGAGCAGGGCTTCGAGCAGGCGCGCTTCGGAGACGGTCAGGGTGAATTCCTGCTCGTCGATGGTCACCACGCCACGGGCCGGGCTGAAGCACAGGTCGCCCAGCTCGATCTGGCTGGACACGGCGGTCGGGTGGCTGCGGCGCAGCACCGCACGCAGGCGGGCGGTCAGCTCCCGGGGATCGCAGGGCTTGGCCAGGTAATCGTCGGCGCCGAGCTCAAGGCCCAGGATACGGTCGAGGGGTTCGCCGCGGGCCGAGAGCATCAGCACGGGCAGGTCAGGGTGGTCGGTGCGCAATTGCTTGAGCAGCTCCAGACCGCTGCCGTCGGGCAGCATCACGTCCAGCACCACGGCTGCAGGCGCTGCATCGGCCAGCGCCTTGCGAGCACTCATGCCATCGTGGCAGGCCCGCACCTGAAAGCCTTCCTGGCTCAACCAACTGCTCAGGAGCTCGCACAGCTCCTGGTCATCATCAATAAGTAACAGCTCGCTCATGACTCACTCAATTTAGCCATTGCCGACGCTGTCTACGCCAGCCGCTGGCAAAGATACCGCACAGCAGGGCCACCATTGCAACGCCGCCCCCTGTGACGAACCATTGTTGTTGCTCGGTCAGCATGCGCGCAGGCATCGCCGATTGTACTTCTTTGAGCTGCAGTTTAAGCCTTTGGTTCTCCTGGCGCAGGCGCCCAAGCTGAATACTTTCGCGCTCGGCGTCGGCATTCTGCAGCTTGCGGGTCAATTCTTCGCGTTGTTTCTCGCTTTCGGCCAGGCGCTGGCGCAACTCGGTCAACTGGGTGGCCGTGCTGGGCAGCGGCAACGCATGGCTGACGGTGTCAGCGGTTTCTTCGGCTTGAACGTTGAGACTCATCGCTGAGACGGCGAGCGCGGCCGCCAGCAGACACCACGGACGTGGACGCATCTGGACTCCTGACTATTGTTGGTCTTGGCAGGATATCGGCAGGTGGGTGCGAATGATGAGCGGTGGGGGAGGCAATGCCGGGGGGATCGATGATCCTGAATCAATAACGAACTGTGGGAGCGGGCTTGCCCGCGAAGGCGGCGGTCCAGACAACATCGCATTGCCGGATCATCCCTCTTCGCGGGCAAGCCCGCTCCCACAGGGGGGCTTACGGCAGCACTTGCTTGAACGGCTTGACCACCACGTGATCGTACACACCCGCGGCGATGTACGGATCGGCGTCGGCCCAGGCCTGGGCCGCGCTCAGGGATTCGAACTCGGCCACGATCAGGCTGCCGGTGAAGCCGGCAGCACCCGGGTCATTGCTGTCGACGGCAGGCATCGGGCCGGCCAGCACGATGCGGCCTTCGTTTTTCAGCGCGGTCAGGCGCTCAAGGTGCGCAGGGCGGGCGGCCAGGCGCTTTTCCAGCGAGTTGGCGACGTCTGTTGCCACGATTGCGTAGAGCATTTCAGTCCTCGGTCTTTTTGGTGGAAGGCTGCGTCGATGCGTCGGCATCGTGCATGTGACGGGCGAGGAAAATACCCTGGCCAATCAGGAAAATCAGGGTCATGCCCAGGCTGCCGAAGACTTTGAAGTCAACCCAGAAGTCCTGGTAGGTGAAAGCCACATAGAGGTTGGCGGCGCCGCAGAACAGGAAGAACACGATCCAGGCGATGTTCAGTTTGACCCAGATGGCCTGGGGCAACGTCAGCGCGTGGCCCATGATGCGCTGGATCAGCAGGCGGTCGCCGATGAAGTGGCTGCCGGCGAAGATCAGGGCGAACACCCAGTTGACCACCGGGGCTTTCCATTTGAGGAATGTTTCACTGTGGAAGGCCAGGGTCAGGCTACCGAAGACCAGGCAGGCGGCGAGGGTGAGCCACTGGCTTTTTTCCAGTTTGCCCTGACGCACGTAAAGAATGCCGTACACCACGATGGAACTGGCGATCAGCATCGCGGTGGCGCTGAAAATCCCGCCTACCATGAAGCTGTGGCCCATGATGTCGACGGCTTGGGGGCTGATTTTATAGACGATGAAAAACAGGATAAGCGGGATGAAGTCGATGAATTGTTTCACAGTAAGAGCCAGAAGCTGGATGTGACGGCATAATAACAAACATCAATGACTGCGAAAGCGCCCCCATGAATGTCGATCTGCATTGTCACAGTACTGCTTCCGATGGCGCCCTGGCGCCCGCGGCACTCGTCGCGCGCGCCCATGAAAACGGCGTCCGGGTGCTGGCGCTGACCGATCACGACACCATCGAAGGCCTCGAAGAAGCCCGCACGGCGGCGCTTGCGCTGGACATGCAGCTGATCAACGGCATCGAGCTGTCCTGCACCTGGGGTGGTGCCACCATCCATATTCTGGGCTACGGTTTTGATGTCGATGCAAGGCCGTTGCTCGATGCCATTGAGCAATTGCACACCGGGCGCTGGTTGCGCGCCGAAGAAATCAGTCGCAAATTGGCGATGAAAGGTATGCCCGGGGCGCTGGAAGGTGCCCGAGCGGTACAGATGACCCTCGGCGACAGCGGCAATGCGCCGGCGCGGCCGCACTTCGCCGACTTTCTGGTCAATGAAGGTTTCGTCAAGGATCGTGCCGAAGCCTTTCGCAAATGGCTGGGCGCGGGCAAGCTGGGCGACGTCAAGCAACACTGGCCGACCCTCGAAGACACCGTCGCCACGCTGCGCAGCGCCGGGGCCTGGGTCAGCCTGGCACACCCCTGGCATTATGATTTCACTCGCAGCAAACGCCGCAGGCTGGTGTCCGAGTTCCTTGCCGCCGGAGGCCAGGCGATCGAGGTGGTCAACGGCCTGCAACCTGCCGACCAGGTGGGCAGCCTCGCCATTCTGGCCCGAGAGTTCGGTCTGCTGGTGACTGCCGGCAGCGATTTTCATGCCCCAGGCGCCTGGTCCGAGATCGGCGTCTACCGTCCCTTACCGGAGGATCTGCCGCCCTTGTGGCGTCGGTTCAAACATGACCAGCCTACTGCCGTCTGAACAGGAAGATACCGTGAGTCAATTTTTCCAGGTCCACCCGGAGAACCCGCAGGCGCGTCTGATCAAACAGGCCGTGGACATCATCAAGCGCGGGGGCCTTGTGGTGTACCCCACTGATTCGTCCTACGCGCTGGGTTGCCAGATGGGCGACAAAAGCGCCGTAGAGCGCATCCGTCGTCTGCGCCAGCTCGACGACAAGCACAATTTCACCCTGATGTGCTGCGACCTGTCGCAACTGGGCCTGTTCGCCAAGGTCGATACCGCCGCCTTTCGCGAGCTCAAGGCCCACACGCCGGGGCCCTACACCTTCATTCTCAACGCCACGCGGGAAGTGCCGCGCCTGGTGCTGCACCCCAAGCGCCGCACCATCGGCCTGCGGGTCCCGCGTCACCCGGTGGCCCAGGCGCTGTTGCAGGAACTGGGCGAGCCGCTGATGAGCGTGAGCCTGATCATGCCCGGCGAAACCCTGCCGATGAGCGACCCGTTTGAAATGCGCGAAGTGCTCGAACATCAGGTTGACCTGATCATCGACGCAGGTCACGGCGGGGTTTCCGCCTCCACGGTCATCAACCTGTCCGAAGGCGAGCCCCAGGTGGTACGCGTCGGTTGCGGCGACCCGACGCCGTTCGGGGTCGAAGTCGAGTGACCGAGGCGCAGTTGCAAGAGCCGGCGCTGGATCCCCAGGCCGATGCCCAGCAGGAATTGCCGTTTGCCATGGTCTACGGCCAGGCCGTCACGCAGATGCCGCTGGACCTGTACATTCCTCCGGACGCGCTGGAGGTCTTTCTCGAAGCCTTCGAAGGCCCGCTCGATCTGCTGCTGTATCTGATTCGCAAACAGAACATCAACATCCTCGACATCCCGGTGGCGGAGATCACTCGCCAGTACATGGGCTACGTCGAGCTGATGAAGACCGTGCGCCTGGAGTTGGCCGCCGAGTACCTGGTCATGGCCGCAATGCTTGCCGAGATCAAGTCGCGCATGCTGCTGCCGCGTTCGGAAGCCGCCGAAGCCGAAGAGGATGACCCACGGGCCGAGCTGATTCGCCGCCTGCAGGAGTACGAGCGCTTCAAGGCCGCCGCCGAGGGCATCGACACCCTGAGTCGCGTGGGCCGTGACGTCGTGGTGCCCAGGCTCGACGCCCCGGAGGCACGGGCGCGCAAGTTGTTGCCGGACGTTGCCCTGGAAGAGCTGCTGGTGTCCATGGCCGAGGTGCTGCGCCGTGGCGACATGTTCGAAAGCCACCAGATCAGCCGCGAAACCCTGTCCACCCGCGAGCGCATGAGCGATGTGCTGGAGCGCTTGAAAGGCGCAGGCTTCGTCCCCTTCGCCGAGCTGTTCACGGCAGAGGAGGGGCGCCTGGGTGTGGTGGTGACCTTCATGGCCGTGCTGGAGCTGGTCAAGGAGCAACTGGTGGAACTGGTGCAGAACGAACCCTTCGCTGTCATTCATGTGCGCGCCCGAGCCGAATAAAGAGCAAGACTGATCGATGAACCTCAACGAACCCCGTGACCTTGCCTCGCTGCTCGAAGCCTTCCTGCTGGCCTCCGGTAAACCGCAATCGCTGGAGCGCCTTTACGAGCTGTTCGAGGAGGCCGAGCGCCCGGCGCCTGCGGTCTTCAAGAAAGCCCTGACGCTGCTGGGCAAGTCCTGTGACAACCGCGCGTTCGAGTTGAAAGAGGTGGCGTCGGGGTACCGCCTGCAGATCCGCGAAAAATTCGCGCCCTGGGTCGGCCGCCTGTGGGAGGAGCGCCCCCAGCGTTATTCCCGCGCCTTGCTCGAAACCATGGCGCTGATCGCCTACCGCCAGCCGATCACCCGGGGCGAGATCGAGGACGTGCGCGGCGTTGCGGTGAACAGCAATATCGTCAAGACGCTGATGGAGCGCGAGTGGATTCGCATCGTGGGCTATCGGGACGTGCCCGGCAAACCTGCGATGTTCGCCACCACCAAGGCGTTTCTCGATCACTTCAACCTGAAAAGCCTGGACGAACTGCCACCCCTGGCTGACCTTCGGGAGATGGAAGCCGAGCCGGTGCTCGATTTCGACGACGCCCCCGTTCCCGCGCATCTGCAGGCCCTGGCCGATGCGGCGCTGGCTGAGGACGGCGAACCCCAGGAGCCCGAAGCGCCCCGGGACGAAACCAGCTTCCGCAGCCTGCTGGCCGAACTGGACACGATGGAGCAGGGCCTCAAGACCGATTTTGATGATTTGCTGGTGGATGAGGATGATCAGGACGCACAGTAGCTTTTTTCGTAGCAGCACGGCTTGCCGGCGGGAGCGGCGTGTCTATGACGAATGTGCCGCCTGACACACCGCTCCCGCCGGCAAGCCGTGCTGCTACGGGTAGAAGGCGTCCACCCATCGGAAGAAATCCCCACGATCCGACGGTTTTCATCTAGTCTCTGATGCGCAACCGGCGCCATCCGCGTATGATGCGCGGCCTTTTGGCGATCCCGTTCGCCAGACACTTCAGATTCGACACACCGGGAGGTGCCCAGATGAGTGAACAAGACAAGCAGGACAAAGAGATCGGCCCAGCAGGCGAGAAACTGCAAAAGGTGCTGGCGCGTATTGGCGTCGGCTCGCGCCGTGACGTCGAGGCCTGGATCGGCGAAGGCCGGATCAAGGTCAACGGCGTACAGGCAAGCCTGGGTCAGCGCGTCGACCTGCACGACGCGATCAGCGTCGATGGTCGCGTCATCAAGCGCGAAGAAGCGGCCGAAACGGTCCGCCGCGTCATCATGTACAACAAGCCCGACGGCGAAATCTGCACCCGTGACGACCCGGAAGGCCGTCCGACCGTATTCGATCGCCTGCCGCGCCCGAAAGAAGGCCGCTGGATCAACATCGGCCGCCTGGACATCAACACCACCGGTCTTCTGATGTTCACCACCGACGGTGAGCTGGCCAACCGCCTGATGCACCCATCGTTCGAGATGGACCGCGAATACGCCGTGCGCGTGCGTGGCGAAGTCGACGACGACATGCTGCTGCGTCTGAAGAACGGCGTGATCCTGGAAGACGGTCCGGCGCGTTTCACCGACATCCAGCAAGCACCGGGCGGCGAAGGCTTCAACCATTGGTACCACTGCGTGGTGATGGAAGGTCGCAACCGCGAAGTCCGTCGCCTGTGGGAATCCCAGGGGCTGGTGGTCAGCCGTCTGAAGCGCGTGCGTTTCGGTCCGGTGTTCCTCAACTCCGACCTGCCGATGGGTCGCTGGCGCGAAATGAGCCAGCAGGAAGTCGACATCCTCAGCGCCGAAGTCGGCCTGACGCCGGTCGCCATGCCGCAGATGAACGCCAAGACCAAGGACAAGCTGGCACGCCTGCAGCGCCAGTCTTCCCGTCCGCTGGGCAAGGGCGAGCGCGTGCGTCAACTGCGTCCGGCCAAGGATGCCGTACCTGCCGAGCGTCCGGCCCGCGAGCCGCGCCTGGCCGATGGCGAGCGTCCAGCACGCAAGCCCGCCGACGGCAGCCGTCCGGCCCGCACACCGCGTCCAGCGGCCGGCGGTCGTAGCGACAGCAGCCGTGGCACGCCAGTGGCCGAGCGTCCGAGCGAGATGAACAAGCGCCCGGCCAAGCCCAAGACCACCCGTCCTGGCATCAAGCTGGTGGACGACGACAAGACCCCGTCGGGCAAGCGTCGCGGCGCCCCGGCAGGTTCGGGCCAGCGCCCGGGCTTCGGTCGTCGCAAGCCTGAGTGATCCTGGCTTGATGTGAACAAACGCCAGTCCCCGTGACTGGCGTTTTTTTTTCTGCGCTGTTTACCCATCGACCCCGCGCCTGCCACGACGGCGTTTGAGGTGTACAATGCGCCGCGTTTTTTCTGTGATCCATCGGCGTATGGACGCCAAACCACTCGGGATTTACCCATCCCGTTTCATTCCGCCACGTCATGAGCGTGTCGGGTTCGATTCCGTCGCAGACAAGAACAATAAGGTGACTTTGCAATGAGTGAACACATGTCCCATTCAGGTGACTTGAAGCGTGGTCTCAAAAGCCGCCACATCCAGCTGATCGCCCTGGGCGGCGCCATCGGCACAGGCTTGTTCCTGGGATCGGCGGGCGTGCTCAAATCGGCGGGTCCGTCGATGATCCTTGGCTATGCCCTGTGTGGCTTCATCGCCTTCATGATCATGCGCCAGTTGGGCGAAATGATCGTCGAAGAGCCGGTGGCCGGGTCCTTCAGCCATTTCGCACACAAATACTGGGGTGGTTTCGCAGGCTTTCTGTCGGGCTGGAACTGCTGGGTGCTGTACATCCTGGTCGGCATGTCGGAACTGACCGCCGTCGGCAAATATGTGCAGTACTGGTGGCCGGAGATCCCGTCGTGGGCCTCGGCCGCAGTCTTTTTCGTGATGATCAACGTGATCAACCTGGCCAACGTCAAGGTGTTCGGCGAGGCCGAGTTCTGGTTCGCGATCATCAAGGTCGTGGCCATTCTGGGCATGATCGCCCTGGGCAGCTACATGCTGGTCAGCGGCAGCGGCGGTCCGCAGGCGTCGGTCAGCAACCTGTGGGAACACGGCGGCTTTTTCCCCAATGGCGCGAGCGGCCTGGTGATGGCGCTGGCGTTCATCATGTTCTCGTTCGGCGGCCTTGAGATGCTCGGCTTCACCGCCGCCGAAGCCGACCAGCCCAAGACCATCATTCCCAAGGCCATCAATCAGGTGATTTACCGCATCCTGATTTTCTACATCGGCTCGCTGGTGGTGCTGCTGTCGCTGACCCCATGGAATGCGCTGCTAGTCGACCTGAACGCGTCGGGCGATGCCTACAGCGGCAGCCCGTTCGTACACGTGTTCTCGATGCTGGGCAGCAACACCGCCGCGCACATTCTCAACTTCGTGGTCCTGACCGCGGCATTGTCGGTGTACAACAGTGGCACCTACTGCAACGCGCGGATGCTCTTCGGCATGGCCGAGCAGGGCGATGCGCCCCGGTCCCTGGCGCGGGTCGATGGCCGTGGGGTGCCGGTGCGGGCGATCCTGGTGTCGGCGGCGGTGACGCTGATCGCCGTGCTGCTCAACTACCTGATCCCGCAGAATGCGCTGGAGCTGCTGATGTCGCTGGTGGTCGCGACGCTGGTCATCAACTGGGCGATGATCAGCTACTCGCACCTCAAGTTCCGCCAGCACATGGCGCGCAAGGGCCTGCAGCCGCTGTTCAAGGCGCTCTGGTACCCATACGGCAACTACCTGTGCCTGGCGTTCGTGGTGCTGATCCTTGGGATCATGCTGATGATTCCGGGCATTCAGGTGTCGGTGTACGCTATCCCGGTGTGGCTGGTGGTGATGTGGGTGTTCTACGTCATCAAGAACAAGCGCCACAGCGACGGCGAATCGATGGCCCAGCGCACATCGATCATCAAGTAAGCACCGAAGGGGCCTGATGCTCATCATCTCCAACAACGTGCACCTGCCTGACAGCGAAGTCGAGCTGACCGCCATTCGCGCCCAGGGCGCGGGCGGGCAGAACGTCAACAAGGTGTCCAGCGCGGTGCACCTGCGCTTTGATATCAACGCCTCGTCACTGCCGCCGTTCTACAAAGAACGGCTGTTGGCGCTCAGTGACAGCCGCATCACCAGCGATGGCGTGATCATCATCAAGGCGCAGCAATACCGCACCCAGGAGCAGAACCGCGCCGATGCGTTGTTGCGTTTGAGCGAGTTGATTGTCAGCGCGGCAAAGGTCGAGAAAAAACGCCGCCCGACCAAGCCGACCCTGGGCTCGAAGACCCGCAGACTGGAAGCCAAGTCCAAGCGCGGGTCGATCAAGGCAGGGCGCGGAAAGATAGATTTCTAATACAACTACGCTCTCGTAGCAGCACGGCTTGCCGGCGGGAGCGGTGTGTCAGACGGCGCATTCGTCACAGACACGCCGCCCCCGCCGGCAAGCCGCGCTGCTACGAGGCGGTTTTCTTCTCCCGCATCACCTGTGCCTGCTTGTACAGGTACACGCTCAACCCCAGCCCACCCAACGACGCCAAGGCCGCGAACAGAAAGATCGACGCGAAGCCAAAGCCCGACGCCACGGCGCCCGCCACCGGCCCGGTGATCCCCAGCGACAGATCGATGAACAACGAATAAGCCCCCACCGCCGCGCCACGGCTGGACGCAGGCACCAGATTCACCGCCTCGACCCCCAGCGCCGGGAACACCAGCGAGAAGCCGAAACCGGTCAGCGCCGCACCGGCCAGCGCAAGATTCGGGTTCGGTGCCAGCCACAGCAACAGCAAGCCCAGTGTTTCGACCGAGAGACAGGCAATCGCCACCCGAAAACCACCCAGGCGGTTGATCATGTTGCCGAACAGCAAACGCGCGCCGATGAAGCAGGCGCCGAACAGGCTCAGGCACAACACGGCGTTGGGCCAGGTGTGGCTGGCGTAGTACAGGGTGATGAAGGTCGCGATGGTGCCGAAGCCGATGGAACCCAGCGCAAGGCCGGTGCCATGGGGCAGCACACGGCCCAGCACATGCAGGAACGGCATGCGTTCGCCGTGCACGATGGGCGCCGGGGTTTTCTTCCAGGCCAGGGCAATGCCCAGCGCGGCCAGCAGGATGATGCTCACGCCCATGGCCCACAAGCCCAGGCTCTTGACCAGCAACACGCCGACGGGGGCGCCGATGGCCAGCGCGCCGTAGCTGGCGATGCCGTTCCAGGAGATGACCTTGGCGGTGTTCGCAGCACCGACGCGGCCGATGCCCCAGCCGATGGAGCCGGAGCCCACCAGGCTTTCCGCACTGCCCAGCACCAGCCGGCCAACGAACAGGCTGATCAGGCTGACCATCGGCCAGGCATCGAGCCATCCCGCGAGCAACATGAACACGCCGCTCAGACCACAGCCGAACAGGCCGATGATCACGGCCTTTTTCGACCCGCGGTTATCGATGATGCGCCCGGCGTACGGACGGCTGAGCAGAGTGGCCAGGTATTGCACGCTGATGACCAGCCCCGCCGTCACGGCGCCAAAACCCAGGTCCGTGTGGACGTAGCCAGGCAAGACCGCCAACGGGATGCCGATGTTGAGGTAGCCGATGAAGGTGAACAGGACGATGGAAACGACCTGCAAGGTGACGGCGATAGGGCGTTGTGTTGCGGCGCTCGAAGCGTCTGACATGAGCATCAATCCACGATTGCACTTGAGAAAAAACAGCGGGGCAGAAACCTGATGGAGCGTAGACGCTTGAAAGCCAGGCGATGCCACATGATAACGAGGCGGGCGTGCCAGTGGCAGCCGAAGGTTGAACCGGGCCTGTACGAAATGGCCTTGTTCGGGGGCGTATTGTTCTGATTATTTGGCGGCGGGCGCCAGGAGTTGCGTGGTGACCAGGGCCGCGAGGGCGTTTTCCTGGGTGCCGAAGCGGGCCAGCAGGGCTTGCTGTTTTTCGGGGCTCAGGCGTGCCCAGATTTCGATCATCTTTTCGGCGGTGCCGATCAGGGCCTGAGCTTGTGTTTCGGTAAATTCGGTCATGCGGTCCATTATCGGAGCAATTCAGCCCTTATGGAAGTACGCCTTGCAGACGCTCTTGCATAGGGGCTGAAAACTTAGCCTTCAGCGTTGGCCTTGGGCTTTCTTGCTATCACCGTCTTTCGCTCCGGCTTTCATCTCGATCGGCTGACCGAGTTCCTGTCGGGCTGCTGCGCTTTGCTGGGTTTGGCTTGGGAAGGGGAAGTTTGGGATTTCATGCATCGTCTGTCGCTCCTCACAAGTTGCTTGGTTCGGTTCGCCGGTTGCGTTGTGCGCGTGTTTGCAAACCGCCCTGAGCTGCCGATCAGGCAGCGCGTCCATAAAACGCAGAGGGAGAATACAGCACATCAAATGACAAACTGACTTTTAATGATGGCCGTTGGTCATGTAGTGGCGATGCGAGGCTACAACCAAAACCACCAGCCACCCCCGAGCCCCGTAGGAGCGCGGTTGCCCGCGATGGCGGTGTGTCAGTTGTTGCATCTGTGGCTGACACACCGCAGTCGCGGGCAAGCGCGCTCCTACAGAGGGGGTCATGGGATTCTGTTAAGCAGGGACCTCACCACCGCCCGGTGAAATGGAGCGATCAACCGCAGATAGCCTTTGCCCACCATCGTATGGGGGTTGACCGTCGATGACACGTAGACGCTTTGCGACTGAGGTTGCGAGATCAGCAGAACCTCGATCGTGACCTCAAAGTGTCGGTCTTCCAGAGTCAGCAGCAGCTTGTCGGCGTCGGACGACAGGACCCGAAAAAAGTCGAAATCGTCCCCAGTGCACACCGCCGCAGGCGGCGTGGTGCGGGAGCTGAATCCTCGGGTAGGCGTCATGCCCAGCCAGCGAACCAGGCCATCGCGAACGGCCAGCAAGCGAATCACCCAGGTCGGTGCTGCGCGGGTCATTTCCAGATAGGCGGCCAGAGGCGCGGTGAACCTTGCAGCCTGGAAGCGGCGTACAAAGCAGTCGCTGTAGTACACGTGGGGAAACAGATTCCCCCGCGAACTTTGCCGAGGGGGTTGTGAGGCCGTGGCGCGAGAAGCGCGAGCATAGCTGACGGCTTCCTCCATGATGATGACTCTCCTTGTGTCAAACAGCCTTGTAGCAGCCCGGGCGGGCGGCGCACGGCTTGCCGGCAGGTTACCCCTGCCGGCAGGTGAAACTACAGAATCAATCCTTGCATACCGCCGCAAACGCCGCTGCCAGCGCATCCAGGCGCGTGGCGTCGATGCCGGCGACGTTGGCGCGGCCGGCGGCGACCATGTAGACGCTGTGTTCCTTGCGCAGGCGGGCGACCTGGTCGTCGCTCATGCCGGTGTAGGAGAACATGCCGCGTTGGACGCCGATGTGGGCGAAGCGCTCACCCAGGCCCAGCGGGGTCAGGGCTTCGACCAGGCCCAGGCGCAGTTGCGCAATGCGGCTGCGCATTTCTTCCACTTCGTCGGCCCACAGGGCCTTGAGCTCCGGGTCCCCGAGGATTTCGGCGACTACGGCAGCGCCGTGATCCGGCGGGTTGGACCACAGGTTGCGTGCGGTGGCCGACAACTGGCTGCGAACGTCTGCCAGTTTTTCGCTGGTGTCGGCGCACACCAGCAGCGCCCCCGTGCGTTCGCGGTACAGGCCGAAGTTCTTCGAACAGGAACTGGTAATCAGCAGCTCCGGCAACTCGGCGGCAAACAGGCGCACCGCCCAGGCGTCCTCCTGCAGGCCGTCGCCGAAGCCCTGATAGGCGAAGTCGATCAGCGGCAGCAGGTTGCGGCGCTTGACGATCTTCAGCACTTCACGCCAGTCGTCGTGGCCCAGGTCAAAGCCGGTGGGGTTGTGGCAGCAGGCGTGCAGCAGGACCACGTCCCCTTCCGGCACGGTGTTCAAGGCTTCCAGCATGGCCGGCACGTTGAGCTTGTTGTCGCTGCCCACGTAGGGATAGTGGCTGACCTTGAGGCCCGCTGCGGCATAGATGGTTTCGTGGATCGGCCAGGTCGGGTCGCTCAGCCAGATGCCTTTGCCGGGCAGGCAATTGGCGATGAAGTCAGCCGAGAGGCGCAGGGCACCGGTGCCACCCGGGGTCTGGGTGGCGCCCACGCGTTTTTGCGCGATCAGCGGCGAGTCTTCGCCCATCACCAGTTCACAGATCAGCGCACCGAATCGCGGCTCGCCATGGCCGCCGATGTAGGTCTTGGTCGGCTGCGAATCCACCAGACGCTGTTCGGCCAGCTTGACCGCTCGGGGAATGGTGGTCAGGCCCTGCGCGTCCTTGTACACGCCAACGCCCAGGTCGAACTTGTTCGGGTTGGGGTCGCTGGCGTAGGCCTGGATCAGGCCAAGAATGGGATCGTCCGGTACGCGCTGAATCTGTGAAAAATGCATTTACTTACGGCCCTCGGCGCCTTTGGCCACCTCGTCGGTGCGGGCGGCCATGATGAAGTCGTTGCGGTGCAGCCCCTTGATCGAGTGGCTCCACCAGGTCACGGTCACCTTGCCCCATTCGGTCAAGAGACCCGGGTGGTGACCTTCGGCTTCGGCAATTTCGCCGACCGCGTTGGTAAACGCCAGCGCAAATTTGAAATTCTTGAAGAGATAGACCTTCTCCAGTTGCATCACGCCATCACGGACTTCGATGTTCCAGTCCGGAATCTGGCGCAGCAGTTCTGGCAATTCGGCTTCGCTGACCTGTGGCGCGTCGGCACGGCAGGCTTCGCAGTGGGCCTGATTCAGCGGGTTTGATTGGGGAGCGGTCATGAAGGTTTTCCTTTGTCAGGCAGCTTTGTTTTTAGGGGGAAAGCGTGGGGCGTGCAGACCCAGTTCGGTGGCGGTGCGCACCATGCCCATGATGTCCTCGTGGGCGAGGTCGAACAGGCGCTTGAGATCCGGCAGCACAAAATAAAGGGGCTGCAGGATGTCGATGCGATACGGCGTGCGCATGGCTTCGATCGGGTCGAAGGCCTGATGTTCAGGTGTAGAGGACAGGCTGTAAACCGTCTCCTTGGGCGATGAGAGGATGCCGCCGCCGTAGATCTTGCGGCCCTGGGCAGTGTCCACCAGGCCAAATTCGATGGTCATCCAGTAGAGACGGGCAAGATACACGCGCTGCTCTTTGCTGGCTGCCAGACCCAGCTTGCCGTATGTGTGGGTAAATTCCGCAAACCAGGGGTTGGTCAGCAGCGGGCAGTGTCCGAAAACTTCATGGAAGATGTCGGGCTCTTGCAGGTAATCCAGTTCTTCCGGGGTACGAATGAAGGTGGCCACGGGAAAGCGCTTGCTGGCCAGCAGTTCGAAGAAGGTCTGAAAGGGGATCAATGCCGGAACGCGGGCAACTTGCCAGCCGGTAGTGGCTTCCAGCACTCGATTGATCTCGGCCAGTTGCGGAATGCGCTCATGGGGCAGGGCCAGTTGCTCGATGCCGTCGAGGTATTCCTGGCAGGCGCGACCTTCGATCACCTTCAACTGACGGGTGATCAAGGTGTTCCACACGCCGTGTTCGGCTTCGGGGTAATGGATGAAGCCGCTGGCGTCGGGTTCTCGGGCGACGTACTGCGTGCTCATGGTGCTCTCCTGAATGGTTTGTTCTTGTTCTTGAGCAATGGGTTGCGGGTTCGTCCCGCTTGTGGATATAGATACCGGTTTGTGTGCCATTTGCCGCGAGGGGGCTGTGACTGGAGGCGCGGGAAATCTGTGTTGCCTGTAAAGAAATCCTGACAGCCATTGGAGGGGGCGCGAAATATCGGCCTTAAATCGCCGCAGACAAGCTTGAACTGTCACGTATTCTTGACGATAAACTTTGACTCATCATAAAAAAGCGTCTGGTGACTATTCCCAGCCCTCAATGAGTCGACTTCCCATGCGCATCAAAGTGCATTGCCAGAACCGCGTCGGCATCCTGCGCGACATTCTAGAACTGCTGGTTTCCTACGGTGTGAACGTTTCCGGCGGGGAGGTGGGCGGCGAATTCGGCGACGCGATCTACCTGCGTTGTCCGAATCTCATCAACCTGCAATTCCAGGCGCTGGGTCCGAAATTCGAAGCGATCCCCGGGGTGTTCGGCGTCAAGCGTGTGGGATTGATGCCCAGCGAGCGTCGGCACATGGAGCTGAACGCCTTGCTGGGCGCGCTGGAGTTTCCGGTGCTGTCCATCGACATGGGCGGTTCCATCGTGGCGGCCAACCGGGCGGCGGCGCAGTTGCTCGGGGTCAGGGTCGATGAAGTGCCGGGCATCCCGCTCTCTCGCTACGCCGAGGATTTCGATCTGCCGCAACTGGTGCGCACCAACCGCTCGCGCATCAACGGGCTGCGGGTAAAAGTGAAGGGTGATGTGTTTCTGGCCGACATCGCGCCGCTGCAATCCGAACACGAAGACAGCGAGGCCATGGCCGGTGCCGTGCTGACGCTGCATCGCGCCGACCGTGTAGGTGAGCACATCTACAACGTGCGCAAGCAGGAGCTGCGCGGCTTCGACAGTATTTTCCAGAGCTCGAAAGTGATGGCCGCCGTGGTTCGCGAAGCCCGGCGCATGGCGCCGCTGGACGCACCGCTACTGATAGAAGGCGAGACTGGCACCGGCAAGGAACTGCTGGCGCGGGCCTGCCACCTGGCGAGCCCGCGCGGCCAGTCGCCGATGATGGCGCTCAACTGCGCGGGGCTTTCCGAGTCGATGGCGGAAACCGAGCTGTTCGGTTACGGCCCCGGCGCTTTCGAGGGCGCGCGGGCGGAGGGCAAGCTGGGGCTGCTGGAACTGACGGCGGGCGGCACGCTGTTTCTCGACGGCGTGGCCGAGATGAGCGCCCGGTTGCAAGCCAAATTATTACGTTACCTGCAGGACGGCTGTTTCCGTCGGGTGGGCAGCGATGAAGAGGTGTTTCTGGATGTGCGGGTGATCTGCGCGACCCAGGTGGACTTGTCCGAATTGTGCGCACGCGGCGAGTTTCGTCAGGATCTCTATCATCGCCTCAATGTGCTGTCGCTGCACATTCCGCCGCTGCGTGAGTGTCTGGATGGCCTCGATCCGCTGGTGCAGCATTTTCTGGATCAGGCCAGCCGCCAGATCGGCTGTCCGCTGCCGGGCATCTCCGCCCCGGCCATGGAGCGCCTGGCCCAGTACCATTGGCCGGGCAACGTGCGGCAACTGGAAAACGTATTGTTTCAGGCGGTGTCGTTGTGCGAGGGCGGGATGGTCAAGGCCGAGCACATTCGCTTGCCCGATTATGGCGTGCGCCAGCCGCTGGGGGATTTCTCCCTTGAAGGCGGGCTTGAAGATATTGTCGGGCGTTTTGAAAAGGCGGTACTTGAACAGCTATATGCGGCGCATCCGAGTAGTCGGTTATTGGGTAAACGACTGGGTGTTTCCCATACGACCATTGCCAATAAGTTGAAACTTTATGGGGTAGGATCAACTTAACGCGTGCCTGTAGGAGTGAGCTTGCTCGCGATAGCGGTATATCTGCCAGATATATTAAGCAGATGTATCGCCATCGCGAGCAAGCTCACTCCTACAGGAGAGTGTGTTCTGTTTAACCGTTACTGCACCCGTTGCCCATCACCAGGTACTCGAGCACGTGGCGCTGGCCATGGGAGTCTTCGTAGGTCATGTGCTGTGGCACCACGTTGCAGACGTTGGGCGTTTCGTCCACGGAGATGACTTTGGCGATGTCCAGGTCGGTCGAGTAGATGTAGTGCTCGACAGGTTGTGCTTGGCTGGAAATTTCACTCGGTCCGTCCTGCGCCATTGCCGCGGCGCTGAAACCACAAAGAGCCATTACAACCAGTGCAGCTTTCATTACAAGTTTCCTCTCGGTTGCTTCATCGCCCCGGGCTGATCGTCAATTGCGCTCGGCCGGGTGCACAAGGCCCTTGTGGGGCCCTGTGAGAAGCCAGTGAACTATCGGTTTAGTTGCCAGATCGACAAGCCGGTGTGGGGGGCTGTTAGTTGTCAATCGTTTGCCGTGTTGGCGAAACGAATTCTAGGCTCGCAGGAAATATTCATATAGAAACCATTTTGATAAAGACTATTGAGCATTCCGGTAACAATCGCGAAATCGACCTTGAAACAGTCGCCGCGCCTAGTTCTTTGGTCGTAGTTCGAATATGAAGATTTGCCGCGCAACGGCCACTTCAGGGCGTTTCGGCGTTATGCTGATGGCCGGTAAGACCATCGTCGAATGGCTTTCGCGGCCATCGGCAGATACAACGGTTGCATACAAAAACAACATTTCCACCGAGGTAAGAAAGATGAGTGCGGCTTCCCTGTACCCCGTTCGCCCTGAAGTGGCAGCCAATACGCTGACAGACGAGGCGACCTACAAGGCCATGTACCAGCAGTCGGTGGTCAACCCCGATGGCTTCTGGCGTGAGCAGGCCAAGCGCCTGGATTGGATCAAGCCTTTCACCACCGTCAAACAGACCTCCTTCGACGATCACCGCGTCGACATCAAGTGGTTCGCCGATGGCACCCTGAACGTTTCCTATAACTGCCTCGACCGTCATCTGGCCGAGCGTGGCGATCAGGTCGCGATCATCTGGGAAGGCGACGACCCTTCCGAAAGCCGCAACATCACCTACCGCGAACTGCATGAAGAAGTCTGCAAGTTCGCCAACGCCCTGCGCGGCCAGGATGTACACCGCGGTGACGTGGTTACCATCTACATGCCGATGATCCCTGAAGCCGTGGTCGCGATGCTGGCCTGTGCCCGTATCGGCGCGATCCACTCGGTGGTGTTCGGCGGCTTCTCCCCCGAGGCGTTGGCCGGTCGCATCATCGACTGCCGCTCCAAGGTGGTCATCACCGCCGACGAAGGCCTGCGTGGCGGCAAGAAGACGGCGCTCAAGGCCAACGTCGACCGCGCCCTGACCAACCCTGAAACCAGCAGCGTGCAGAAAGTCATCGTCTGCAAGCGCACCGGCGGCGATATCGAGTGGAACCGCCATCGCGACATCTGGTACCACACCCTGCTCGAAGTGGCATCGACCACCTGCGCCCCCAAGGAAATGGGCGCCGAAGAGTCGCTGTTCATCCTCTACACCTCCGGTTCCACCGGCAAGCCCAAGGGCGTGCTGCACACCACCGCAGGCTACCTGCTGTACGCCGCGCTGACCCACGAGCGCGTGTTCGACTACAAACCGGGTGAAACCTACTGGTGCACCGCCGACGTGGGCTGGGTCACCGGCCACAGCTACATCGTCTACGGCCCGCTGGCCAACGGTGCGACCACGCTGCTGTTCGAAGGCATTCCGAACTACCCGGACATCACCCGTATGTCGAAGATCATCGACAAGCACAAGGTGAACATCCTCTACACCGCCCCGACCGCCATCCGCGCGATGATGGCCGAAGGCACCAAGGCCGTCGAAGGCGCTGATGGCTCGAGCCTGCGCCTGCTGGGTTCGGTGGGCGAGCCGATCAACCCGGAAGCCTGGAACTGGTACTACAACACCGTCGGCAAGCAGAACTGCCCGATTGTCGACACCTGGTGGCAGACCGAAACCGGCGGCATCCTCATCAGCCCGCTGCCAGGCGCCACGGCCCTCAAGCCGGGCTCGGCGACCCGTCCGTTCTTCGGCGTGATCCCGGCGCTTGTGGACAACCTGGGCAACCTGATCGAGGGCGCGGCCGAAGGCAACCTGGTGATTCTCGATTCGTGGCCTGGCCAGTCGCGCAGCCTGTACGGCGACCACGACCGTTTCGTCGACACCTACTTCAAGACCTTCCGCGGCATGTACTTCACCGGCGACGGCGCCCGTCGCGATGAAGACGGCTACTACTGGATCACCGGCCGGGTGGACGACGTGCTCAACGTATCCGGCCACCGCATGGGCACCGCCGAGATCGAGAGCGCGATGGTTGCGCACCCGAAAGTCGCCGAAGCCGCAGTGGTCGGGGTGCCTCACGACCTGAAAGGGCAGGGCATCTATGTCTACGTGACGTTGAACGGTGGCGAGGTGCCGGACGAGGCGCTGCGCATCGAACTGCGCAACTGGGTGCGCAAGGAGATTGGCCCGATTGCCTCGCCTGACGTGATTCAGTGGGCGCCGGGCCTGCCCAAGACCCGCTCGGGCAAGATCATGCGCCGCATCCTGCGCAAGATCGCCACCGGTGAGTACGATCAACTGGGCGATATCTCGACCCTGGCCGATCCGGGCGTCGTGGCCCATCTGGTGGAAACCCACAAGACCATGAACGTCGCCTGACGCTCGTACGTCCCGAACGCCCCGCCCGGTGAAAGCCGCGCGGGGCTTTTTTTCGTATACCTGCTCGGGACTCACCCGGATTTCTGATATTGCGACGACCCCTGTGGGAGTGAGCTTGCTCACGAAGGGGGCGGTACATCCGCTGTATCTCCATCGCTCATGCATCCGTCTTCGTGGGCGAGCCCACTCCCACAGGGATTAGTGCAAGCCCGATACCACGGGAATACGCACAGGCGGACACGTTGAAAAAAAATCGGGATATATCGATTTGTTACCGCCCACCCCAGTGTCGTGGCGATGCATGAGCGGTTGAGGCCTTTGACCCCGAAACCCCTGCAACTCATCGCCCCAAAGCCATCACTGGCCACGCTGGACTTGCCGGATTAGAAGGCTTTGCCAATAATGGGCGCGTTATTTGCTTCGTTGATAGGTTTGCTCTCGTCGCTCCTTGCATATTGTTCTGGAGCTGTCAATCAGGCTGAATGGCTTTCTCGGTGCTTCTGTAACTAGTTGTCGCATTGAAGAAATATCGACTTAAAGCCTGCCGCTAAAATGCCGATCACTCGCCGAAGGCTTGTCGGGCCATGAACCCGCCAGCGCCTCGCGTCGCAATTTCAGATAGTCCTTCTGCTCATCGGGCGTTACCGCCCATGGTCACTTGTCGCGTTTTACCGATGGAGTTCCAAGAATGAAAAAGCTCATGCTGCTGGGCGCACTGGCGCTGTCCGTACTGGTACAGCCTGCGTTCGCTGATGAAAAACCCCTGAAGATCGGTATCGAAGCGGCGTACCCTCCATTCGCCTCCAAGGCGCCGGACGGCAGCATCGTGGGTTTTGACTACGACATCGGCAACGCCCTGTGCGAAGAGATGAAGGTCAAGTGCGTGTGGGTCGAGCAGGAGTTCGACGGCCTGATCCCGGCGCTCAAGGTGCGCAAGATCGACGCCATCCTGTCCTCGATGTCCATCACCGACGATCGCAAGCAGTCAGTGGACTTCACCAACAAGTACTACAACACCCCGGCCCGTCTGGTCATGAAGCAGGGCACTGTCCTGGGCGACAACCTGGCTGAAATCAAGGGCAAGAACATCGGCGTGCAGCGTGGCTCGATCCACGAGCGTTTCGCCAAGGAAGTCCTGGCTCCCCTGGGCGCCGAGATCAAGCCATACAGCTCGCAGAACGAAATCTACCTGGACATCGGCGCCGGTCGCCTGGACGGTACCGTAGCGGACGCCACCCTGCTGCAGGACGGTTTCCTGAACACCGATTCGGGCAAGGGCTACGCTTTCGTGGGCCCTGCCTTCACCGACGTCAAATACTTCGGCGACGGCGTAGGCATCGCGGTGCGCAAGGGTGACAAGGCCGATCTGGACAAGATCAACGCCGCCATCGCCGCCATCCGTGCCAACGGCAAATACAAGGCTATCCAGGACAAGTACTTCAACTTCGACATCTACGGCAAGTAAGTCGACGTTCGTCCGTAATGGCGCAATCAGCGGGATCTTCATCCTTCTGATCGCGCCATTTTTCTATCCCGCGCTCGAGGGCCACACTACATGTTGAAAGGCTACGGAGCCGTCATTCTCGACGGTGCATGGCTGACCCTGCAGCTCGCCCTGTGCTCCATGGCACTGGCCATCGTGCTCGGTCTGGTCGGCGTGTCCCTGCGTCTGTCGCCGGTGCGCTGGCTGGCCTGGCTGGGCGACCTGTATTCCACCGTCATTCGTGGCATTCCCGATCTGGTGCTGATCCTGCTGATTTTCTATGGCGGCCAGGACCTGCTCAACCGCGTCGCGCCGTTGCTCGGCCACGACGACTACATCGACCTGAACCCGCTGATGGCCGGTATCGGCACGCTGGGCTTCATTTTCGGTGCGTATCTTTCGGAAACCTTCCGCGGCGCCTTCATGGCCATTCCCAAGGGGCAGGCCGAAGCCGGCATGGCTTATGGCATGAGCAGCGGCCGGGTATTTTTCCGCATCCTGGTGCCGCAGATGATCCGTCTGGCGATTCCGGGCTTCACCAATAACTGGCTGGTTCTGACCAAGGCCACTGCGCTGATCTCCGTAGTCGGCCTGCAAGACATGATGTTCAAGGCCAAGCAGGCGGCGGACGCCACCCGCGAACCCTTCACTTTCTTCCTCGCAGTCGCGGCCATGTACCTGGTGATCACCAGTGTCTCGCTGCTGGTACTGCGCTACATCGAAAAACGCTACTCGGCCGGCGTAAGGGTGGCAGACCTATGATCTTCGATTACAACGTGGTCTGGGACAGCCTGCCGCTGTATTTCGGCGGCCTGTTGATTACCCTCAAGCTGCTCGCGCTGTCGCTGTTCTTCGGACTGCTGGCGGCCTTGCCGCTGGCCCTGATGCGCGTCTCGAAAGTCGCCTGGGTCAATCTGCTGGCCTGGAGCTACACCTACGTGATTCGCGGCACGCCGATGCTGGTGCAGTTGTTCCTGATCTACTACGGCCTGGCGCAGTTCGAAGCCGTGCGCGAGAGCTTCCTGTGGCCATGGCTGTCCAGCGCGACCTTCTGCGCGTGCCTTGCCTTTGCGATCAACACCAGCGCCTACACCGCCGAGATCATCGCCGGCAGCCTCAAGTCCACCCCGCCGGGCGAGATCGAAGCGGCGCGGGCCATGGGCATGTCCAAGGCCAAGATGTACCGCCGCATCCTGCTGCCATCGGCTTTGCGCCGGGCGCTGCCGCAGTACAGCAACGAAGTCATCATGATGCTGCAGACCACGAGTCTGGCCTCCATCGTCACCCTGATCGACATCACCGGCGCGGCGCGCACGGTGAACGCGCAGTTCTATCTGCCGTTCGAGGCGTACATCACGGCGGGCGTGTTCTACCTGTGCCTGACCTTCATTCTGGTGAAACTGTTCAAGCTGGCCGAGCGCCGCTGGCTCGGTTACCTCGCACCGAGGAAGCACTGACATGCAACGCATCGATCATCGACTGCCCTGGAGCACCCTGGGGACCGAGCGCACGCTGAGTGTGTTCCGTTTCGGTCAGGGCGAGCGCAAGGTCTACATCCAGGCCAGCCTGCACGCCGACGAACTGCCGGGCATGCGCACTGCCTGGGAATTGAAGCAGCGCCTGGCAAAGCTTGAAGAGCAGGGCATGCTCAACGGCGTCATCGAGCTGGTTCCGGTGGCCAACCCCATCGGCCTTGGGCAGTTGCTGCAAGGCAATCACCAGGGGCGTTTCGAATACGGCAGCGGCAAGAATTTCAACCGCGATTTCACCGAGCTGAGCGAGCCGGTGGCGCAGATGCTCGATGGCAAGCTGGGCGACGATCCGCGGGCCAACATCAAGCTGATTCGCCAGGCCATGGCCGATGTGCTCGACCAGTTGCCGCCTGCGGGCAGCGAACTGGCAGGCATGCATCGTGTGCTCCTGAGCCACGCCTGCAACGCCGACATTGTGCTCGACCTGCACTGCGACACCGACGCCTCGCTGCACATGTACGCGCTGCCCCAGCACTGGCCGCAGTGGCGTTCGCTGTCGGCCTACCTGGGTGTCAGTGTCGGCCTGCTGGCTGAAGACTCCGGCGGCAGTTCGTTCGACGAAGCCTGCTCGCTGCCGTGGCTGCGGCTGGCGAAGAAATTCCCCGAGGCACAGATCCCGCTGGCCTGCATGTCCACCACCCTTGAACTGGGCGGGCAGTCCAATACCGGCAAAGTCGAGGCGCAAGCCTATGCCGAAGGCATTCTGGCGTTTCTCGCCGGGCACGGCCTGATCAGCGGCGAGTGGCCACAACCGGCCCACGAGCCGTGCGAAGGCATGCCGTTCGAAGGCACCGAAATGATCTACGCGCCGCACACCGGCGTGCTGACTTTCCTGCGCGAAGCAGGCGAGTGGGTCGAGCCGGGCGAGCCGCTGTTCGAGGTCGTCGATCCGCTGAACGACCGTGCGACCACCGTCTGCGCCGGCACCGCCGGGGTGCTGTTCGCCATCGAAAAACTGCGTTACGCCCAGCCGGGCTACTGGATGGCCAAGGTGGCGGGGCGTACTCCGCTGCGTTCCGGCCGCCTGCTCAGCGACTGATTACTTGTGAGAACCGAAACCATGAACAAACTGGAAGTCCAGGACCTGCACAAGTGCTATGGCAGTCACGAAGTGCTCAAAGGCGTTTCGCTGACGGCCAAAGCGGGCGATGTGATCAGCATCATCGGCTCCAGCGGCTCGGGCAAAAGTACCTTTCTGCGCTGCATCAACCTGCTGGAACAGCCCAAATCCGGCCGCATCCTGCTCAACAACGAAGAGCTGAAGCTGGTGGCCAACAAGGACGGCGGCCTCAAGGCGGCCGACCCCAAGCAGCTACAACGCATGCGTTCGCGCTTGTCGATGGTGTTTCAGCACTTCAACCTGTGGTCGCACATGACAGCGCTGGAGAACATCATCGAAGCACCGATCCATGTCCTGGGCGTGCCGAAGAAAGAAGCCCTGGAAAAGGCCGAGCATTACCTGAACAAGGTCGGCGTGGCCCATCGCAAGGACGCCTACCCGGGGCACATGTCCGGTGGCGAGCAGCAGCGCGTGGCGATTGCCCGGGCGCTGGCGATGGAACCTGAGGTCATGCTGTTCGACGAACCGACGTCCGCGCTGGACCCTGAACTGGTCGGTGACGTGTTGAAGGTCATGCAGGCGCTGGCTCAGGAAGGTCGCACCATGGTCGTGGTGACCCACGAGATGGGCTTTGCCCGCGAAGTGTCCAACCAGCTGATTTTCCTGCACAAGGGCCTGATCGAAGAGAGCGGCGACCCTCGCGAGGTGCTGGTCAATCCGAAATCGGAACGTCTGCAGCAGTTCCTGTCCGGTAGCCTGAAATAACGATTCGCCCGTTTTCAACGGTGCGTTTTGTGAGAGAACAGTTCATGCTGCGCGTCATTCAGCTCGCCGCCATCAACTGAACGCAACAGATTTTGCACGCCCTGCGTGTGACCCATAAAAAATTGCGACACGTTCCGGATTGCACGACATGACTGCCCATCGAATCGGATTTCTTATCTGGCCCGGCACCAAGGCCCTGACCCTGGCGCTGGCCGAAGAAGCCCTGCGTGTCGCGCAGCGGGTGCATCCGGAAGTGGTCTATGAGCTGTCGTTCCTGCAGGCCGAACCACCGGTCGAAGGCGCCGCCTGGCAGTTGCCGGGCGAGCCCTGGGCGGGGCGTCTTGAAGGCTGCCAGAAGGTGTTTCTGGTCGCCGACGAGCCACCGGCGCCGATGGCGTCTGCGCTGGCTGGCGCGCTCAAGCAACTGGTGCGCGCAGGCTGTGTGATCGGCGGGCTGTCGGCGGGTGTCTATCCGCTGGCGCAACTGGGCCTTCTCGATGGCTATAGGGCGGCAGTGCACTGGCGCTGGCAGGATGATTTCGCCGAGCGCTTCCCGAAAGTCATCGCTACCAGCCATCTGTTCGACTGGGATCGCGATCGTCTGACGGCCTGCGGCGGGATGTCCGTACTGGACCTGCTGCTGGCCGTGCTCGCCCGCGATCACGGTGCCGAGCTTGCCGGTGCGGTGTCGGAAGAACTGGTAGTGGAGCGCATTCGCGAGGGCGGCGAGCGTCAGCGCATTCCGTTGCAGAACCGTCTGGGTTCGAGCCACCCGAAGCTGACCCAGGCCGTGCTGTTGATGGAAGCCAACATCGAAGAGCCGCTGACCACCGACGAAATCGCCCAGCATGTGTGTGTTTCGCGCAGGCAACTGGAGCGCATCTTCAAGCAGTACCTCAACCGTGTGCCGAGCCAGTATTACCTGGAGCTGCGCCTGAACAAGGCCCGGCAGATGCTGATGCAGACCAGCAAGTCGATCATCCAGATCGGCCTGTCGTGCGGCTTCTCCTCGGGCCCGCACTTCTCCAGCGCCTATCGCAACTTCTTCGGCGCCACCCCCCGCGAAGACCGCAACCAGCGCCGCAGCAGCAGCCCGTTCGAACTGTCGTCGGTGCCTGCCGAGCGCGGTTGACACTCTGCAAATCGATCCCCTGCAGGAGCGCGCTTGCCCGCGAATGCGATCTGCCTGGTGGGGATGTGCTGTCTGACACGACCCCGTCGCGGGCAAGCGCACTCCTACAGATGTCCATGTCGGACAATTCAAATCCACACAACGCTGCTACTGCGCGCCGCTAACGTTTAAACTGCGCCTTTCCGAAGCATTTTGTCGCATTGCCGAAAGCCTCTGAAAAAGCCGGTTTTGCGCTATAAGAAGTTGTCGCTTGGCGGCAAGGCCGCGCTCAAATCAGTCCTTACAATCCTTCCATCGCTCGCCAGTCCCAGGCAGGCGTTCCTCTTCAGGAGACTCCGATGTCCGTTGAGCAAGTACCGGTGCAACGTGCCGATTTCGACCAGGTGATGGTCCCCAACTACGCTCCCGCAGCGTTCATTCCGGTACGCGGCCAGGGTTCCCGCGTGTGGGACCAGGCGGGGCGCGAGTTGATCGATTTCTCCGGCGGCATCGCGGTCAACGTACTGGGCCACGCCCACCCTGCGCTGGTCGGTGCACTCACCGAACAGGCCAACAAGCTGTGGCATGTCTCCAACGTATTCACCAACGAGCCTGCGCTGCGCCTGGCCAAGAAACTGGTCGACGCCACCTTCGCCGAGCGTGTGTTCTTCTGTAACTCGGGCGCTGAAGCCAACGAAGCGGCCTTCAAGCTGGCCCGTCGCGTGGCTCACGACCTGTACGGCACCGAGAAGTATGAAATCGTCGCGGCGCTGAACAGCTTCCACGGTCGCACCCTGTTCACCGTGAGCGTGGGCGGCCAGCCGAAGTACTCCGACGGCTTCGGCCCGAAAATCACCGGCATCACCCACGTGCCTTACAACGATCTGGAAGCACTGAAGGCAGCGGTCAGCGACAAGACCTGCGCCGTGGTGCTGGAGCCGATCCAGGGCGAGGGCGGTGTACTGCCAGCCGAGCTTGAATACCTGCAAGGCGCGCGCAAGCTGTGTGACGAGCACAACGCACTGTTGGTGTTCGACGAAGTCCAGAGCGGCATGGGCCGTAGCGGCCATCTGTTCGCCTACATGCATTACGGCGTGACCCCGGACATCCTCTCCAGCGCCAAGAGCATCGGCGGCGGCTTCCCGATGGCGGCCATGCTGACCACCGAGAAACTGGCCAAGCACCTGGCTGTCGGCGTGCACGGCACCACCTACGGCGGCAACCCGCTCGCCTGCTCGGTGGGCGAGGCGGTGATCGATGTCATCAACACCCCCGAGGTGCTGGCGGGTGTCACTGCCAAGCACGAACTGTTCAAGGCGCGCCTCGAGAAGATCGGCCAGCAATATGGCGTGTTCAGCGAAGTGCGCGGGATGGGCCTGCTGATCGGTGCGGTGCTGACTGACGCCTGGAAGGGCAAGGCGAAGGACTTCTTCAACGCTGCCGAACAGGAAAACCTGATGATCCTGCAGGCAGGTCCTGACGTTGTGCGCTTCGCGCCGAGCCTGGTGATCGAGGATGCCGACATCATCGAAGGCCTGGACCGTTTCGAGCGTGCCGTGGCGAAGCTGACCAAAGCCTGACCCGCGCCACATATCTCCTGTAGGAGTGAGCTTGCTCGCGATAGCGATTTGTCAGATACATCCGTTTTGTCTGGCACACCGCAATCGCGAGCAAGCTCACTCCTACAGGGTGCGATGCAGTCTCGTGATTTTTTTTCTCATGCCGGATTTCACCGGCCTGTTTTTTCTCAAGGAGTGACACCATGCTGGTGATGCGCCCTGCGCAAATGGCTGATCTGAGCGAGGTTCAACGCCTGGCCGCAGACAGTCCGATTGGTGTCACGTCCCTGCCGGATGACGCTGGACGTCTGGGTGACAAGATCGCCGCTTCCGAAGCGTCGTTCGCCGCCGAGGTCAGTTTCAATGGCGAGGAAACCTATTTCTTCGTGCTCGAAGACACCGAATCCGGGCGTCTGGTGGGCTGTTCCGGAATCGTTGCCTCGGCCGGTTATTCCGAGCCGTTCTACAGTTTCCGCAACGAGACCTTCGTTCATGCCTCCCGCGAACTGAAGATCCACAACAAGATCCACGTGCTCTCCCAGTGCCATGACCTGACCGGCAACAGCCTGCTGACCAGCTTCTACGTGCTGCCCGAACTGGTGGGCACCTTGTGGTCGGAGCTCAACTCCCGTGCGCGCCTGCTGTTCGTGGCTGCTCACCCCGAGCGCTTCGCCGACTCGATCGTCACCGAGATCGTCGGCTACAGCGACGAAAACGGCGACTCGCCGTTCTGGGACGCCATCGGTCGCAACTTCTTCGACCTCAACTACGCCGAAGCCGAGCGTATCTGTGGGCTCAAGAGCCGCACGTTCCTCGCCGAACTGATGCCGCATTACCCGATCTACGTGCCGCTGCTGCCGGACGAAGCCCAGGAATCCATGGGCCAGGTCCACCCGCGCGCGCAGATCACCTTCGACATCCTGATGCGCGAAGGCTTCGAGACCGACCATTACATCGACATCTTCGACGGCGGGCCCACCCTGCATGCGCGCACCTCTGGCATTCGTTCGATTGCCCAGAGCCGCGTGGTGCCGGTCAAAGTCGACACCGTTGCCAGCGGCGATGCGGTGAAGGGCGGCCGTCCATACCTGGTCGCCAACAGCCAGTTGCAGGACTACCGCGCCGTGATGCTGGAACTGGACTGGGTACCTGGCAAGCCGGTGACCCTGAGCCTGGCTGCCGCCGAGGCGCTGGGTGTCGGTGAAGGTGCCAGCGTGCGCATCGTCGCGGTTTGACAGTTGAGTCATCGGCAACCCCTTGCGTTGCCGTGTCGCGGGTTAGAGTTCGCCGGTGCCCCACAGGAGCCGGCCTGAGGAGAAAGCATGATCGTTCGTCCCGTACGCAGCAGTGACCTACCGGCGCTGATCGATTTGGCGCGCAGCACAGGCGCAGGCCTGACTACGCTTCCGGCCAATGAAGAGCGTCTGGCGCACCGGGTCGGTTGGGCCGAAAAAACCTTCCGTGGCGAAGCCGAGCGGGGCGACACCGACTACCTGTTCGTCCTTGAAGACGACGACGGCCGCGTGGTCGGTATCTCGGCCATCGCCGGTGCGGTCGGTCTGCGCGAGCCCTGGTACAACTACCGGGTGGGCCTGACGGTCAGCGCCTCGCAAGAGTTGAACATCTATCGCGAGATCCCGACTCTGTTCCTGGCGAACGACCTGACCGGCAACTCCGAGCTGTGCTCGCTGTTCCTGCACGCCGATTTCCGCAACGGCCTCAACGGTCGCCTGCTGTCGAAGGCGCGGATGCTGTTCATCGCCGAATTCCCCGAGCTGTTCGGCGCGAAGATCATCGCCGAAATGCGCGGCATGTCCGACGAGCAGGGCCATTCGCCGTTCTGGGAAAGCCTGGGCCGGCACTTCTTCAAGATGGAGTTCAGCCAGGCCGATTACCTTACCGGTGTCGGCAACCGTGCGTTCATCGCCGAGTTGATGCCCAAGTTCCCGCTGTACAGCTGCTTCCTGTCCCAGGCCGCGCGGGACGTAATCGGTCGCGTGCACACCAGCACGGAACCGGCGCTGACGATGCTCAAGGCCGAAGGCTTCAGCTATCAGGGCTACGTCGACATCTTCGACGCAGGCCCGGCCATCGAATGCGAGACCGGCAAGATCCGCGCCGTGCGCGACAGCCAGGCGCTGGTGCTGGCGGTCGGAACGCCGGGTGATGACGCAACCCCGTTTCTTATCCACAACCGCAAGCGCGAAGATTGCCGCGTGACTGCCGCCCCTGCGCGTTTCGCAGCGGGCACGCTGGTGGTCGATCCGAAAACCGCCAAGCGCCTGCGTCTGACGGCGGGTGATCAGGTGCGCGCAGTGCCTCTGTCGCCGGCTCGGGAGGGTGTGTAAATGACGACTTTGTATATCGCAGGCCAGTGGCAGGCCGGGCAGGGCGAGGCTTTTGAATCGCTGAACCCGGTTACCCAGCAGGTGATCTGGAAAGGCCAGGGTGCCAGCGCGGCGCAGGTCGAGGCGGCGGTCAGCGCTGCACGTCAGGCGTTCCCGGCCTGGGCGACTCGCACGCTGGAAGAGCGCATCGTGGTGCTGGAAGCCTTTGCCGCCGCGCTGAAGAGCCGCGCCGATGAAATCGCCCGTTGCATCGGTGAGGAAACCGGCAAACCGCTGTGGGAATCGGCGACGGAAGTGACCAGCATGGTCAACAAGGTCGCGATCTCGATTCAGAGTTATCGCGAGCGCACCGGCGAGAAGAGCGGCCCGCTGGGCGACGCCAACGCTGTGTTGCGCCACAAGCCTCACGGCGTAGTCGCGGTATTCGGCCCGTACAATTTTCCGGGGCACCTCCCTAACGGGCACATCGTCCCGGCGCTGCTGGCCGGTAACGCGGTGGTGTTCAAGCCCAGCGAGCTGACACCGAAAGTCGCCGAGCTGACGGTGCAATGCTGGATCGAAGCCGGTCTGCCGTCCGGTGTCCTGAACCTGGTGCAGGGCGCTCGGGAAACCGGTATCGCGCTGGCGGCCAACGGCGGTATCGACGGCCTGTTCTTCACCGGCTCAAGCCGCACCGGCAACTCGCTGCATCAGCAATTCGCCGGGCGACCGGACAAGATTCTTGCCCTGGAAATGGGCGGCAACAACCCGCTGGTGGTGGATCAGGTCGCGGATGTCGATGCGGCGGTCTACACCGTCATCCAGTCTGCGTTCATTTCCGCAGGCCAGCGCTGCACCTGCGCTCGCCGCCTGTTGGTGCCGCAAGGTGGGTGGGGCGATGCTTTCATGGCGCGGCTGGTTGAGGTGACGTCGACCATTCAGGTCGGTGCGTTCGATCAGCAGCCGGCGCCGTTCATGGGCTCGGTGATTTCCCTGCGTGCCGCCCAGGCGCTGCTCGAAGCCCAGGAGCACCTGCTGGCCAATGGCGCCGTGGCGCTGCTGGAGATGGCCCAGCCCGACAGCAATGCGGCCTTGCTGACGCCGGGTATCCTGGACGTGAGTGACGTAGCCGAGCGTCCCGACGAGGAACTGTTCGGCCCCTTGCTGCAAGTGATTCGCTATGCGGATTTCGCTGCGGCCATCGACGAAGCCAACAACACCCAGTACGGGCTGGCGGCCGGCCTGTTGTCGGATTCGCAGGAACGCTATCGACAGTTCTGGCTGCAAAGCCGGGCGGGCATCGTCAACTGGAACAAGCAATTGACAGGCGCGGCGAGTACCGCACCGTTCGGCGGCGTCGGCGCTTCGGGCAACCATCGCGCCAGTGCGTACTACGCCGCGGATTATTGCGCGTACCCGGTGGCGTCGCTGGAGAGCGGGACGCTGGCGCTGCCAGCAAGCCTGACCCCCGGCATCACCTTGAAATAAGACTGTAGGAGCGCGCTTGCCCGCGACCGCGTAGTGTCAGTCGACACCTCGTTTGCGGACACAGAGCCGCCGCGGGCAAGCGCGCTCCTACAGGTGTGCAGCGCATGAAGAATGTGCATATAAAAACAGATCCACGGAGCCTCACCGATGAAATCCTGTGAAGTCAACTTTGACGGTCTAGTGGGGCCAACCCATAACTACGGCGGATTGTCCTACGGCAACGTCGCGTCCCAGAGCAATTGCCAGCAGTCCTCGAACCCGCGTGAAGCGGCGTTGCAGGGCCTGGCGAAGATGAAAGCGCTGATGGAAATGGGCTTCACCCAGGGCGTGCTGGCGCCGCAGGAGCGTCCGGACATCGCCGGCCTGCGTAAGCTGGGCTTCGGTGGCACTGACGCCCAGGTCATCGAGCGCGCTGCAAAAGAATCCATGCCGTTGCTGGTCGCCAGTTGCTCGGCGTCGAGCATGTGGGTGGCCAACGCCGCCACCGTCAGCCCCAGCGCCGACACCGCCGACGGCCGCGTGCATTTCACCGCCGCCAACCTGAACTGCAAGTACCACCGCAGCATCGAGCACCCAACCACCAGCCGCGTGCTGGGCGCCATGTTCGCCGACCAGCAGCATTTCGCCCACCACGCCGCCCTGCCTGCCGTCGCCCAGTTCGGCGATGAAGGCGCGGCCAACCACACGCGTTTCTGCCGCAGTTACGGCGAGGCAGGGGTGGAGTTTTTCGTGTTCGGTCGCGCGGCCTTCGACACCCGTTTTCCGGCGCCGCAGAAGTACCCGGCGCGCCAGACCCTGGAAGCCTCGCAAGCCGTCGCCCGCCTGCACGGCCTGAGCGATGAGGGCGTGGTCTTTGCCCAGCAGAACCCGGCCGTGATCGATCAGGGCGTGTTTCACAACGACGTGATCGCCGTGGGCAATGGCGAGGTGCTGTTCTATCACGAGGACGCTTTCCTCAATACCGAGCACATGCTCAGCGAGCTGCACGACAAGCTGAATCGTCGCGGCGGCCGCTTCCAGGCGATCTGTGTGCCGCGCACCGAAGTGGCGGTCGATGATGCGGTGCGCTCGTACCTGTTCAACAGCCAGTTGCTGTCTCGCGCAGACGGTTCGATGCTGCTGATCGTGCCGGAAGAGTGCCGCAGCAACGAGCGGGTGTGGAATTACCTGCAACGTCTGATCGCTGACGAGAGCCCGATCCGCGAGGTGAAGGTCTTCGACCTCAAGCAAAGCATGCAGAACGGCGGCGGCCCGGCGTGCCTGCGTTTGCGCGTGGCGCTCAACGAAACTGAACTGGCAGCGGTCAACCCAGGGGTTATCATGACCGCGCCGTTGTATGACACCCTCACGCAGTGGGTCGACAAGCATTACCGTGACCGCCTGAGCGAAAGCGATCTGGCCGATCCGCAGTTGCTGACCGAATGTCGTACGGCGCTGGATGAACTGACTCAGCACCTTAAGCTGGGCGCGGTCTATCCTTTCCAAATCAATTGATGCACCAGGGGCGTCGCTGCTCCTGCCTTATAGAGAGAATTTCTGCATGACCGACGCGCTGCGTTTGATCCTTGAAGACACCGATGGCACCCAGCTGGAAACCTCCTGCACCCGTTTTGCCGTGATCTGGCAGGGCAAAGAGGTGTGGATTCAGCAGGATGGCCGCGGTCAGTTGCTGATCGGCGTGGACGTCGAGGAAGGCGATACCGAATACGCCAACCTGCTGTTGCGCCCGATGGCCACCAACCTGGTCAGCCTGCAGCTGGAAATGGAAGCGGCCGACGTCGGCGAAGATGAAGAAGACGGTCACGTCCACGGCCCTGATTGCAATCACTAAGAGGTAATCGGCCTTATGCTCGCCCTCGGCAAACTGCTTGAACTGACCCTGGCGGGTCGTGAGCCCGCAGAAAAGACTCAACTGACCGTCGAAGGCGTGCGTATGCGCTGGCTGGCCGAGGGGGCGCTGGAAGTGCGCCCTCCAGAGGCCAAGGACAATGGCACCGACCTGCTGTTGTCCGCGGGTATCCATGGCAACGAGACCGCGCCGATCGAGCTGCTCGACGAGCTGATCCATGCCATTGCCCGGGGTGAACTCAAGCCTCGGGCGCGCATTCTGTTCCTGTTCGGTAACCCCGAGGCGATGCGTCGCGGCGAGCGTTACGTCGAACACGACATCAACCGGCTGTTCAATGGCCGTCATGAACAAGGCAGCGGCGCGGAAGCCATGCGCGCCTGCGAGCTGGAGCGCCTGGCTGCGAGTTTCTTCAGCGTGCCGGACCGCTACCGCCTGCACTACGACCTGCACACGGCCATTCGCGGCTCGAAGATCGAACAATTCGCGCTCTACCCCTGGAAAGAGGGGCGCCAGCATTCGCGCCGCGAGCTGATCCGCCTGCATCGCGCCGGGATGGAGGCCGTGCTGTTGCAGAACAAGCCGTCCATCGTGTTCAGCGCCTACACCTACGAGAAGCTCGATGCAGAAGCCTTTACGCTGGAGCTGGGCAAGGCGCGGCCGTTCGGGCAGAACCAGAGCGTGAACCTGACGCCGTTGAAACTCTGCCTTGAGCACCTGATTCGCGGCACCGAGCCGCTGGTGGGCGATCAGATCGACGGGTTGAAGCTGTTCAGCGTGGCGCGCGAGATCATCAAGCACAGCGACGCCTTCCGCCTGCACCTTCCGGCGGACATCGAGAACTTCACCAGGCTGGACAAGGGGTTCGTGCTGGCCGAGGACCTGGCCGATTCACGCTGGGTGGTAGAGGAGGAGGGCGCCCGCATCATCTTCCCCAACCCGAAGGTCAAGAACGGCCTGCGTGCCGGGATTCTGATCGTGCCGACGACGGATGAGCAGTTGGGCTGAAGCGATCCCCAATCCTGTAGGAGTGAGCTTGCTCGCGATTGCTGTGTGTCAGCGCCATATAGGTCACTGATACGACGCAATCGCGAGCAAGCTCACTCCTACAGGTATGCGGTGCCTCGAAAGACACCGCATTCCAGATCAACCCACAGCCTTCTGCGACTCACCCAGACGCCGCACCGCACGCAGCTTGGTCAGCGTATCTGCGCAAGTCTTCGCCGCTTCCTGGCCCTTGTGCACGAAGTGGTTGAAGAAGTAGTTGTGGTGTTCTTCGCCGCCGTGGAAGTGGTGCGGGGTCAGGACCACCGAGAACACCGGCACTTCGGTTTCCAGCTGGACCTGCATCAGCGCGCTGATGACCGACTGCGCGACGAACTCGTGGCGGTAGATGCCGCCGTCCACCACCAGACCTGCAGCCACCACGCCGGCATATTGACCGGTCTTGGCCAGCAGCTTGGCGTGCAGCGGGATTTCGAAGGCGCCGCCCACTTCATAGAAATCGATGTCGGATTCGGCATAGCCATGGTTGGCCATCTCGGCGACGAAGCCCTTGCGCGCCTGATCGACGATATCTTTGTGCCAGCAAGCTTGAATGAAAGCGATGCGCTCGTGAGCGTGAATTGCGGTGGGTTGCATCTGTTCTGACTCCTGTTTAATTAAAAAACAGGGCGTTTGGATCGAAGGGGATGCCAGGGTACGGTCGCAAGCGGCCCGGCAAAAAATGCCCGTGACCCGGCTGCGAGACGATCCTGTGGTGCCAATCCCGTTCTCTCTTCATCCGGACTATGACCGTCGGCCCCGGGATCACACCGGGTCTGCTGACCTCTGTCGGGATTGAAATCCCGACCGAGCGCTCGCGGGCTAGGCACTTTGCGCACCATTACCGCCGGTGGGGAATCGCACCCCGCCCTGAGAACGTTGCCGACGGCATATTTCGTCGGCGTGCAGTTTGTAACACAGATTTTCAGAATGTGCATGGAGCCTTTTGGATGGTTTTCATCAGGTTTTCTTATAAGCAGGCCTTGGCTTTGCCGCGCGAAGACTTGATTATCAAGGGTCAAGGCCTCAGAACTGAGGTTCGACACACTTTTCAGGGAGCTTCATCGTGACGGTAATCGATCTGCGCAGCGACACAGTGACCCAGCCCACCGCCGGCATGCGCGAGGCCATGGCCAGCGCGCCCCTGGGCGATGACGTGTATGGCGAAGACCCGACGGTCAACAAGCTGGAATCCTGGCTGGCGCAGCGTCTGGGTTTTGCAGCGGCGCTGTTCGTTCCCACCGGCACCATGAGCAACCTGCTGGGCCTGATGGCCCACTGCGAGCGCGGCGAGGAATACATTGTGGGTCAGCAGGCCCACACCTATAAATACGAAGGCGGTGGCGCGGCAGTGCTGGGTTCGATTCAGCCCCAGCCGCTGGATAACCAGCCTGATGGTTCCCTGGACCTGAATCAGGTGGTCGCGGCCATCAAGGCCGATGACTTCCATTTCGCCCGCACCCGCTTGCTGGCGCTGGAAAACACCATGCAGGGCAAGGTCCTGTCGCTGGACTACCTGGCCGCAGCGCGCAAACTGACCACTGAAAAGGGCCTGAGCCTGCATCTTGACGGCGCGCGCCTGTACAACGCCTCGGTCAAGCTGGGCGTGGATGCCCGCGAGATCACTCGGCATTTCGATTCGGTATCGGTTTGCCTCTCCAAAGGCCTGGGCGCACCCATCGGCTCGGTGCTGTGCGGTTCCAGTGAGTTCATCGCAAAGGCTCGCCGTTTGCGCAAGATGGTCGGCGGTGGCATGCGCCAGGCCGGTCTGATCGCGGCGGCGGGGCTGTATGCGCTGGAGCATCAGGTCCAGCGCCTGGCAGACGATCACGCCAATGCCGCGTTCCTGGGCAAGGCTCTGTCGGAGCTGGGCTTCACCGTCGAGCCGGTTCAGACCAACATGGTGTATGTGCAGATCGGTGAGCGGGCCGACCAGCTCAAGGCGTTTTGCGCCGAGCGCGGCATCGTCCTGAGCGCGGCGTCGCGGCTGCGCATGGTCACGCACCTGGACGTGTCTGGCGCGCAAATGGAGCAGGTGGTTGCAGCATTTGCCGAATTCGGCGCGCAATAATCGACCGATAATCCAATTGGTTGCTTCTATCGTACAAAGACGCTGTACCGTGGAAGCAACGCCTATATAATGCGGCCCTTTGCCGTCGCTACGTCGAATGACGTTATGCATTTGCCTCTGGCCGCAGTTCCCGTGGAAGAACCTATGAAAAGCGCAGAAATCCGTGAAGCCTTCCTGAGCTTCTTCGAAGAGCAGGGCCACACCCGTGTCGCCTCCAGCTCCTTGATTCCGGGCAACGACCCGACCCTGCTGTTCACCAACGCAGGCATGAACCAGTTCAAGGACTGCTTCCTGGGCCAGGAAAAACGAGCCTATACCCGTGCCGTCAGCAGCCAGAAGTGCGTGCGCGCCGGCGGCAAGCACAACGACCTGGAAAACGTCGGGTACACCGCGCGTCACCACACCTTCTTCGAAATGCTGGGCAACTTCAGCTTCGGTGACTACTTCAAGCGCGATGCGATCACCTTCGCCTGGACCTTCCTGACCGGCGTCCTGAAGCTGCCGAAAGACAAGCTCTGGGTCACTGTCTACGCCACCGACGACGAAGCCTACGACATCTGGACCAGGGAAATCGGCGTACCGGCCGAGCGCATGGTCCGTATCGGCGACAACAAGGGCGCGCCGTACGCTTCCGACAACTTCTGGACCATGGGCGATACCGGCCCGTGCGGTCCTTGCACCGAGATCTTCTACGATCACGGCGCCGACATCTGGGGTGGCCCGCCGGGCTCGCCCGAAGAGGACGGCGACCGTTACATCGAGATCTGGAACAACGTCTTCATGCAGTTCAACCGCACCGCCGACGGCGTGCTGCACCCGCTGCCAGCGCCGTCGGTCGACACCGGCATGGGCCTTGAGCGGATCAGCGCCGTGCTGCAGCACGTGCACTCGAACTATGAGATCGACCTGTTCCAGAGCCTGCTGGCCGCTGCCGCCAAGGCCATCGGTTGCACCAATGACGCCCAGCCTTCGCTGAAAGTCGTGGCCGACCACATCCGTTCCTGCGGTTTCCTGATTGCCGATGGCGTACTGCCATCCAACGAAGGCCGTGGCTACGTACTGCGTCGCATCATCCGTCGCGCCTGCCGTCACGGTAACAAGCTGGGTGCCAAGGGCAGCTTCTTCTACCAGATCGTCGCGGCACTGGTTGCCGAGATGGGCGAAGCCTTCCCGGAACTCACTTCCCAGCAGGCGCACATCGAGCGCGTACTCAAGGCTGAAGAAGAGCAGTTCGCCAAGACCCTGGAGCAGGGCCTGAAGATCCTCGAGCAGGACCTGGCCGAGCTCAAGGGCACCGTGGTGCCGGGCGAAGTGGTGTTCAAGCTGTACGACACCTATGGCTTCCCGATGGACCTGACCGGCGACATCGCCCGCGAACGCAACCTGACCCTCGATGAGGAAGGCTTCGAGCGCGAGATGGACGCCCAGCGTGAGCGCGCCCGCTCCGCCAGCGCCTTCGGCATGGACTACAACAGCCTGGTCAAGGTTGACGTGGCCACCGAGTTCACCGGTTATAAGGCCACCAACGGTGACGCCAGGGTCGTGGCTATTTATAAGGATGGCGAGTCGGTCCAGCAACTGAATGAAGGCGAGGAGGGCGTGGTGATCCTCGATCGCACGCCGTTCTACGCAGAATCCGGTGGCCAGATTGGCGACTGCGGTTTCCTCCAGGCTGGCGCTGCGCGTTTCGACGTGCGCGACACCACCAAGACCGGCGGCGCGTTCCTGCACCACGGCGTGCAGGTGTCCGGCAGCCTGTCGGTAGGCGCTGCACTGCAGACTGAAGTCGCTGCTGATGTGCGTCAGGCCACGTCCCTGAACCACTCGGCCACCCACCTGCTGCACGCGGCACTGCGTCAGGTCCTGGGCGATCACGTCCAGCAGAAAGGCTCGTTGGTCGACAGTCAGCGCCTGCGCTTTGACTTCAGCCATTTCGAGGCGATCAAGCCCGAGCAGATCAAGGCCCTGGAAGACATCGTCAACGCCGAAGTGCGCAAGAACACTGCGGTCGAAACCGAAGAAACCGACATCGACACCGCCAAGAAGAAAGGCGCCATGGCGCTGTTTGGCGAGAAGTACGGCGACAGCGTTCGCGTACTGAGCATGGGCGGTGATTTCTCCGTCGAGCTGTGCGGCGGGATTCACGCCAACCGCACTGGCGACATCGCGCTGTTCAAGATCGTCAGCGAAGGCGGCGTCGCTGCCGGCGTGCGTCGTATCGAAGCGGTCACCGGCGCCGTGGCGCTGGCGTACCTGAACGGTGCCGAAGAACAACTGAAGGAAGCCGCGAGCCTGGTCAAAGGCAACCGCGACAACCTGCTGGACAAGCTGTCGGCTGTCCTGGAACGCAATCGCTTGCTGGAAAAACAACTGGAACAACTGCAGGCCAAGGCGGCCAGCGCTGCGGGCGACGATCTGTCTGCCGCTGCGGTGGACGTCAAGGGCGCCAAGGTCCTCGCTGCCCGTCTCGACGGTCAGGATGGCAAGGCGCTGCTGGCCCTGGTTGACCAGTTGAAGAACAAACTCGGCCGCGCAGTGATCCTGCTCGGCGGTGTGCATGAGGAAAAGGTCGTGTTGGTGGCTGGCGTCACCAAGGACCTGACTGGCCAACTCAAAGCCGGTGATTTGATGAAGCAAGCGGCTGCTGCCGTTGGCGGTAAAGGCGGTGGTCGTCCTGATATGGCGCAAGGCGGCGGTGTCGATGCCGCAGGCCTGGACGCAGCGCTCGCGCTGGCGGTTCCGTTCGCCGATCAGGGACTGTAACAAACCCTTGGTCGACCCACTGCGGCCTGCCTGCCGGCAGGTCGCAGCGCTTGGTGGTTTGAATGTTTAACGGGCGCCCTTCACGGGCTGAGGCGGCTTTGAGATGGCTTTAATCGTACAGAAATTTGGCGGCACCTCCGTGGGCTCGGTAGAGCGCATCGAGCAGGTGGCCGACAAGATCAAGAAATTCCGCGAGGCGGGTGATGATCTGGTGGTCGTGCTGTCGGCCATGAGCGGCGAAACCAATCGCCTGATCGACCTGGCCAAGCAGATCAGCGATCAACCGGTCCCGCGCGAGCTGGACGTGATCGTTTCCACCGGCGAGCAGGTGACCATCGCCTTGCTGGCCATGGCGCTGATCAAGCGTGGCGTGCCTGCGGTGTCCTACACCGGCAACCAGGTGCGCATCCTGACCGACAACGCGCACAACAAGGCGCGTATCCTGCAGATCGACGATCAGAAAATTCGCGCTGACCTCAAGGAAGGTCGCGTAGTTGTCGTCGCCGGTTTTCAGGGCGTCGACGAGAGCGGCAACATCACGACCCTGGGTCGTGGCGGTTCCGACACCACGGGCGTTGCCCTGGCGGCGGCCCTCAAGGCCGACGAGTGCCAGATCTACACCGACGTCGATGGCGTGTACACCACTGACCCGCGCGTAGTGCCACAAGCACAGCGTCTGGAGAAGATCACCTTCGAAGAGATGCTGGAAATGGCCAGTCTCGGTTCCAAGGTCCTGCAGATCCGTTCGGTGGAATTCGCCGGCAAGTACAACGTCCCGCTGCGCGTGCTGCACAGCTTCAAGGAGGGTCCAGGTACCCTCATTACCATTGATGAAGAGGAATCCATGGAACAGCCGATCATTTCTGGCATCGCCTTCAACCGTGACGAGGCCAAGCTGACCATTCGTGGTGTCCCGGATACTCCAGGCGTTGCCTTCAAGATCCTCGGCCCGATCAGCGCCGCCAACATCGAAGTCGACATGATCGTGCAAAATGTTGCGCACGATAACACCACCGACTTCACCTTCACCGTGCACCGCAACGAGTACGACCAGGCCCTGGCCGTGCTGAATAAGACCGCCAGCGAAATCGGTGCCCGTGAAGTGATCGGCGACACCAAGATCGCCAAGGTTTCGATCGTTGGCGTCGGCATGCGCTCCCACGCAGGCGTTGCCAGCCGCATGTTCGAAGCGCTGGCCAAGGAAAGCATCAACATCCAGATGATCTCCACCTCCGAAATCAAGGTTTCGGTGGTCATCGAAGAGAAGTACCTGGAGCTGGCCGTGCGCGCCCTGCACACTGCCTTTGAACTCGACGCGCCTCGCCAGGGCGAGTAAGCGTTGACCGAAAGGCGCGGTGAATACCGCGCCTTTCGTGTTTCTGAACGGCGCGATAAAACTGTTTTTTTTCCGCCGCTAGTCAATACTCAAGGCTGACCGGGCTGCTGGTACAGGTTCCGGACGATGCCTTTTGGTTGTGCAGACTGTAGTCCCTGAATGTAGATTGAGGAGATAGGCATGCTGATTTTGACCCGTCGGTGCGCGGAGAGCCTGATTATTGGTGACGGTGAGATCACCGTAACCGTGCTCGGCGTTAAAGGTAATCAGGTACGAATTGGCGTCAATGCGCCCAAGGAAGTGGCTGTTCACCGTGAAGAGATCTACGAGCGCATCAAGAAAGAGAAGGGCCAGGAACCAAGCCATTAATTTTTATTGAATTTTTGGTTTGCAAACGGGGAAAAGGGTGGTTATTATACGCCCCGTGTTGCGGAGAGCTGGCCGAGTGGCCGAAGGCGCTCCCCTGCTAAGGGAGTACACCTCAAAAGGGTGTCGGGGGTTCGAATCCCCCGTTCTCCGCCATTATTTGCGTAGTACGTTGTAATCTGGCTTCTTCGGTAAGTTGTTGAATTTACTAGAAAAAGTGGTTGACAAGCAGATTCAACGGCCTATAATGCGCGGCAACAAATGCACTCGTAGCTCAGCTGGATAGAGTACTCGGCTACGAACCGAGCGGTCACAGGTTCGAATCCTGTCGAGTGCACCATTTAAGCGTTGTTTGTAGTGATACAGATAACTGCTTTAAGAAAGAGCCTGGCTTCAACAGGTCTTCGGAAGCACCACTCACTTCCAGAAGTAAAATGCAGTAACCAGTGGTGATCTGGTTTAACAAGCGCCACTTGCACTCGTAGCTCAGCTGGATAGAGTACTCGGCTACGAACCGAGCGGTCACAGGTTCGAATCCTGTCGAGTGCACCATAAATCAGAAGGCCCGCATGAAAATGCGGGCCTTTTGTCTTTCTAGCGTTCCTGCTTCTGAATCCTGCCTTTCACGCAGCCGTGTTCATCGAATGACACCTGCCGGCTTTTGCCTTTTTTCTCCTCGTATACATACTTCACCTCGCCGTTGCGGCTCACGACCTTGTCCGGTCTGCCCAGCAGGCTTTCCACATCGCGTCTGGTCATGCCGGCAGGTGTCTGGTAGTTGATGATCGCCTTGCGCCGCTGTTCAGCACTCAGCACGTTGCCGCAGCCGTCGTCCCGCTGGCCGACGATCACCAGTTCGTGGCTGCTGCCAGTCTTGGCACCTGGCGCAGGCGGAGCAGGGCCGGGTGCTATCGTTCCAGGTGGAGCGTTGTAAGCCTGGTGCAACTGCATGTCATGGCCGGGCGGACAGCCCAGGGTGGTGAAGGTGAGATTGCCGCTTTCATCGGTGCAGCGCTGCACGCTGTTTGCCCATGTAGGCACGGGAATGAAAAACAGGGCAGCAATAATGGCTTTTCGAAGGTCCAATGGCACAGGCGCGTCCTCCTTGACGGGGTCAGCGCAGCCTAGCCAGATGATTATTCGGGAGCGAGCGTGTTTTCTTCACCGGATGTGACGTCGCAGGATAGAGAGACTCATCCCGCGGTCAGCATTGCGTTGCAAGCGCTTGTTCCGTGTTGAATTTTTAACATGCAGCCTCGACAAGCGGTGTATGATTGCGCCCGTCAGCCCCGCCGGGGCTTGTGGAATACCTCCATGGACTTACCCAGTAGCAACTTAAATCCAAGCTGTACCAATCAAGAATCGACTGATTGATCTTCCGGCGTGTTCCACTGCTGGGAGTGGAGTTCGCCTATGACTGAAATCGAAGTAAAAAAGACGCAGGAAAGCCTGCAGGATCGCCTTGCGCAAGTGGTCGATCTGCTGCAGCGCCAGCGTGTCGTCGAAGATCTGACCCATCGCCAGGAAGGTCAGCATCAGGATCGCGTCGAAAACCTGGTTCACCGGCAAAACCTGGTCGAGCTGCAACGCAAGCTCGATGACCTGCACTCCGCCGACGTCGCCTACATTCTTGAAGCCCTGCCTGTTGAGGACCGCCTGACGGTCTGGCAACTGGTCAAGGCCGAGCGCGACGGCGACATCCTTCTGGAAGTATCCGACTCCGTCCGTGAAACCCTGATCGCCGACATGGACGATCACGAGCTGCTCGCAGCCGCCAAGGAGATGGACGCTGACGAACTGGCCGACCTTGCGCCTGAACTGCCTCGCGACGTCGTGCATGAATTGATGGAAGCGCTGGACACCCAGCAGCGCGAGCGCGTGCGTTCGGCCCTGTCCTACGACGAGGAACAGGTTGGCGCGCTGATGGACTTCGAGATGGTCACCATCCGCGAGGACGTCAGCCTGGAAGTGGTCTTGCGTTACCTGCGCCGCCTCAAGGAGCTGCCAAGCCACACCGACAAACTGTTCGTGGTCGATTACGACGGCGTGCTCAAGGGTGTGCTGCCGATCAAGCGCCTTCTGGTCAATGACCCGGAGAAACAGGTGTCGGAAGTCATGGCCGACGATCCGGTCAGCTTTCACCCTGATGGCGACGCCTACGAGGCCGCCCAGGCGTTCGAACGTTACGACCTGATTTCTTCGCCGGTGGTGGACAAGAACGGCAAGCTGATCGGCCGTTTGACCATCGATGAAATGGTCGACCTGATTCGCGAAGAAAGCGAGACCGAAGTCCTCAACATGGCCGGTCTGCGGGAAGAGGAAGACATCTTCGCCTCGGTCTGGCGTTCGCTGCGCAACCGCTGGTCCTGGCTTGCGGTGAACCTCATCACGGCCTTCCTCGCATCCCGCGTGATCGGCCTGTTCGAAGGCTCCATCGAGAAGCTGGTGGCGCTCGCGGCCCTGATGCCGATCGTGGCCGGTATCGGCGGCAACTCGGGCAACCAGACTATCACCATGATCGTTCGCGCCATGGCGCTGGACCAGGTCAGCACCGGCAACGGCAACACCTCGCGCCTGATGCGCAAGGAGCTGGGCGTTGCGCTGGTCAATGGCTTGTTGTGGGGCGGGGTGATCGGCGTCGTGGCCTACCTGCTGTACCACAGCTGGTCGCTGGGCGTGGTGATGACCGCCGCGATGACGCTGAACCTGCTGCTGGCGGCGTTCATGGGGGTGCTGATCCCGATGACCCTGGCGCGGTTGGGGCGCGACCCGGCCATGGGTTCCAGTGTGATGATCACTGCAATGACCGACAGTGGTGGCTTCTTCATCTTTCTGGGGCTGGCCACGCTGTTCCTGCTCTAGTCCGCGCAAGCAAACAAAAAACCGCCCTGGGAGGCGGTTTTTGTTTTTTCATGGCAGCGTGCAGTGCATTTATGGCGGGCATGAAAAAGCCAGCGCTAGGCTGGCTTTCGGGAGAGCAAGGGCGACTTATTCGTCGTCGTTTGCCAGGCTTGTGTCGTGGGCAATCAACGACACCAGGGCGTTTTGCTGACGATGAGCCAGCTGGCGGAAACGCTGCAGCAGCTCACGCTCGTGCAGAGACAGCTCCGGGCTGTCCAGACGCAGGCTTGGCTCGTCGCCCAGTGCGCCTTCCTGAATCAGACTTTGCTCAAGACGCGCAATGATTTCCGAGTTCATGCTGCGGTGATGCTGCTTGGCGACTTCCGCAATACGCTCGCGCATGCCTTCCGGGAGGCGGACAACGAACTTGTCAGCTGTGCGACTGGAATAATTGGCCTGTTTCATAGGGCTCATATATTTAACCGATTTAGTTCAAAGGGGCAGGCGGTTCTGCATTCAGCCGCGTGATGTCATCGTCTGACTGTCATTTTGGCGAAATGTTCAACCAGCCAACATAAAGGTCCGCCATCATGCCTCAATACGTCGGATCCTTGGCGTCAAATCTGTGACAATATTGAACTAGATAAAGGCGTTTAGCCAGCACCAATTATCAGAAATGCGTTCTGGTTTGCAAAGTTCCCGGTTGCCACATTCCAGGCGATAACCGCCGTAGACGCGGCTTTGCGCCATGATGGCTATCTGTCTTCAGAGTAGAAGCGTCTGGGTCAAAATACGAGCACAGGCTCAAGAAAGAGACGAAGGGTCTTCGGGCGGGGCAGGCGGGTGCGTAGGGCGCGGGTGTAGGAAAGCAGCTCAGATCGAGTTGAAAAAAGCGTAGCAGATGGCAGCGCCGTGGATCACGGCTTGGCCTGGCGCAGTACAGGGTCGAACTTGATCCGGCGTCCCACGATCAACGCCATCACGAACAGGCAGGCGAACAGTCCTGCTGAAACCTTGGCGATAGTGCCCAGGGTGTCCATCGATGTCGGGAGCAATTGATCCGTCGCGATGGCCATGATGCTCAGAATCAAGAAGGACAATGCTGCTTTGGACATGGCGGTTCTCGTAGTCGTAGTCAGTGAAAAGCAGGCAAATCCGCTTCAGCTGGTAAAAAATCAGAACACCCAGCGTTCGGAGCGGTCGACAGGAATAGCTTCATCGGTATCGTTGGCCAGCATGGCGTCGGAATGCTGGCTTGGCATTGCAGCGTAGCGAGGCGCCTGCTTGATCAGATAATGAGGCTGTGCCTGAACGGCGACTGTCTCGGTCTTGCTGCCAGCATCGTGGAAGTGAAAGGCCACCAGAGCGACCAGGGCCGCAGCATTCAACAGCGAGAGAGTCATGTTCATGTCGGTTACCTTCGCTTGGAATTGATTTTGAAGGGGATTTGCACGAACAGGAGTAATGCAGCCTGCATGCCAGCTTTTTAGTGAAAAAATAATCAATAAAATCAATGGTTTACGAATGAATTTGCGCGGGTTTGGATTGCACTTTGCAATGATGTCAATGTGGTGCATTGCAAATTGCATGATGATGCTCGGGCGGGGGCGTCCGTGGGAAAGAGGCTACAGCTTGAAATGACAATGACGACATGACAAAACAAAGGCTTACCGTTAACATGCTCGCCGTCCCGCTGACGCCGACAGGCATGCTCAGCGGTTCGGTCGGCATGTTTCAGGCTACAGACGTTACGTCCTCTTAGTTCAACGGATAGAACGAGCCCCTCCTAAGGGCTAGATGCAGGTTCGATTCCTGCAGGGGACATATCCTTTTCTTCGCAATTCCCCCTCAACGACACCTGCGCTCGGCCTGGCGCCTTGACGTCGCGTCTGCACAAAACACCCACTCCATCCTGTAGCAGCACGGCTTGCCGGCGGGGACGTATTCACGACCGCCGACGCCGGCAAGCCGGACTGCTACGGGTATGGCTGACCTCGATCCCGTGGGAGCCGCCTTGGTGGCGAAGGCGATTTTGAGATCGCCCCCGCCGGCAAGCCGTGCTGCTACGGGAGGCCAAGGTTTTTTCTTGTGGCGGTAATGCTTCACAGGTGGTGAGTCGTGGCCACCACCGACGCCTTCACGTCGTTACCAGACATGCATCCCTCGCGCTTTTCTGGCTTAAATGCCCGGCAGCTGTGACCACCTGCGACCTATCCCAAAACCCGCCACTGGACTGACCCTCTATGAGCACTCCGCTGCAAGGCGCTGCGCGCGCCCATGAAGCTGCGAGACCTCAACTCGGTATCTTGTTGTGCCTGCTGTCGATGCTGATTTTTGCCGCCCAGGACGGGATCACCAAGGTGCTGGTCAGGGACTTGCCCATCATGCAGCTGGTGATGGTGCGCTACTGGGTGTTCCTGCTGTTCGCCATTGCCTACTGCACCTATCGTGGCGGTGTAAGAAACGCCAGCCGGAGCCGTCATCCTTTTCTGCAAATCATCCGGGCCTTGCTCGGGGTAGGGGATATCGTGCTGTTCGGCATCGGCTTGCGTTACCTGGGGCTGGCGGAGATGCATGCGTTGTATGCGGTGTTCCCCTTGATGACGCTGGGGTTAGCCGGGTTGTTTCTCAAGGAGTACATCGGGCTGCGACGCTGGCTCGCGGCGGGTGTGGGTTTTCTCGGTACCGTGGTGATCCTGCGGCCGGGTACCGGGGTGTTCGAGCTGGCTGCGTTGATTCCGCTGATCTCGGCCCTGGGTTTCGCGTTTTTCGGCGTGTTGACCCGGCGCATCAGCCAGGACGACTCTTTCGCGACCAACATGCTGTACATGGGCGTGATCGGTGCAATCGCCGTGACGGTGCTGGGGTTGCCGTTGTGGGTGACGCCAACGGGGACGGAGTGGGTGCTGCTGGGGATTCTGTCGATGACCGGCGTGGTGGCTCAGCTCTTGTTGCTTCAGGCGTTGCGCTACGCCACGGCATCGACCCTGCAGCCATTCAACTATTCGCTGTTGTTGTTTGCCACGCTGATCGGCCTGTTGGTTTTTGGCGAATTGCCGGATAACTGGACCATCATCGGCGCTTGCCTGGTGATTGCGGGTGGGTTGTATGCGGCCAAGGTGAAGAGCTAAGCCGATAGCCATAACCACGAAAATCTATCGAGGTCATATAATTTTCACATCGTAGCCGCTATAGTGGCCACCGTTGTTGGGGAGTAGCCTGCTCAGGCCTTGGTCATGAGCGTTCGTGTCAACATTCTCGGCTTCATGCCGTGGCGCGAACACCTTTCGGTTGGCGAGACCAGCGATGCATCCATGCCTAAAGTCGGGCGTGTGGTTGCGTCGTTGTCTCTATAGCCCGACTGGAAGTACACCGTGAACCCCATTTCCCTGATTTTCCTCGCCCTGGCCATGTCCACGGACGCCTTCGCGGCGGCCATCGGCAAAGGCTCCAGCCTGCACAAACCACGTTTCAGCGAAGCGCTGCGCACCGGCCTGATCTTTGGTGTGATCGAAGCCATTACTCCGATTGTGGGTTGGGGTATCGGTCAGGTGGCCACTCAGTATGTCGAGAACTGGGACCACTGGATCGCCTTCACGCTGTTGCTGATCCTGGGCCTGCACATGATCTACAACGGCATCAAGCACGATGACGAAGAGGAGGAAAAACCCGACTCCCATTCCTTCGTGATTCTGGCGATCACCGCGTTTGCCACCAGCATCGATGCGCTGGCGGTGGGCGTGGGCCTGGCCTTCGTCAACGTGAACATCCTGGTGGCGGCCGGTGCCATCGGCCTTGCGACCACGGTCATGGTCACCCTGGGCGTGATGCTGGGTCGGGTGCTTGGCACAGTGGTCGGCAAGCGCGCCGAAATCGTCGGCGGTATGGTGCTGATGCTGGTGGGCTCGACGATTCTCTACGAACACTTGAGCGCCTGAGCCAGCCCTGACATCGCTCCCGCCGGCAAGCCGTGCTGCTACGGGAGCGTGGGGTTTTGCGGGAGGGAAGCGGTGCCAGGGGAGGGCACCGCTCCTGGGGCTGTTACTCTTTGACGTCCATGAACTCTTCGGCCCATGCCACGTAGTTTTCAGGCAAGGTGTAGGTGTGGGTCAGTTCGGTGGCGCTGAGGTTTTCGGTGCTGTGTGTGACCTGGCGCTGGGCGCGCAGGCAGTCGTAGGTGGCCTTGATCGAGGCGAAGTACGCCGCGTGGCCGGCGACGATGATGCGCACACCCAGCTTGGCCAGACGTTCGAAGTCGTTGAGTTTCGGGTTGCCGTAGGTCACCAGCATCAGCGGGACGGTGAGCTTGGCCGACACCTGCTCCAGGTGTTCGAAGTCCTTGATGCCGACGATGCAGATGCCATCCGCGCCAGCCTTTTCGTACGCCTGGGTGCGCTCGATCAGGTCTTCCACCGACAGCACGTTGGCGTTGGTGCGGGCAATGATTGCCAGTTCCGGATCGCAGCGCGCTTCCAGGGCCGCCTTGACCTTGCCGATGCCTTCTTCGATGGAAATCAGGTCCGTTGACTTGCGCCCGAACTGCGCTGGCAGCAGGGTGTCCTCGATGGTCAGCGCCGCAACCCCTGCGCGCTCCAGTTCTTCGACGGTGCGCATGACGTTCAGCGCGTTGCCATAACCGTGGTCGGCGTCCGCCAGGAACGGCAGTTGCGCAACGCGACCGATGCGGGTGGCCTGCTCGACGAATTCGCTCAAGGTAATGAGGGCGAAGTCCGGGGCGGCCAGCACCTGCAACGAGGCGACCGAACCACCGAGAATGCCGACTTCGAAGCCCAGGTCAGCGGCAATGCGCGCAGACATCGGGTCGAAAACGGAGGCGGTGTCGAAGCACTTGTTGGAGGCGAGAAGCTCGCGGAAATTACGGCGCAGCGCGGTGTGGGACATTCTGGACATGACGTTTCCTGTACTGGCGATCATCGTTGACGCCATTTCATATGCTCATAGGTGCGGCGAGACTATCACGCCTGTAAACCCTGGGTTATGTCGTTTGGGAATGGGGTATGCGCACCGCACATGATGCCGAGGATATGGCCGCTGAATCGTTATTTCTTGCACTGTTTCGGGGCGTTTTGCCGACAATTTCCAGCTGCCTATCAAAAAATAAAACCAGCCGCCCGACGTTCGGGAAGCTGGTTGGGATGGCCGCCGGTTTCGGTCAGGCCAGGGTGACTTCGGCATTGATGTTGCCGCGGGTCGCCTTGGAATATGGGCAGGCCTGGTGCGCCGCTTCCACGACCTTCTGCGCGGTTTCACGGTCCAGCCCTGGTAGGCTGACCTTGAGACGGGCCTGGATCAGGTAGCCGCCTTCGTTGGTGCCCAGGTCGACTTCGGCATCGACGCTGGTGTCGGCGGGCATTGCCACTTTCATCTTCTGCGTGACCACGCCGATGGCGCCAATGAAGCAGGCCGACCAGCCCGCCGCGAACAGTTGCTCGGGGTTGGTGCCGTCGCCCTTGGCGCCCGGAGAAGACAGCTTGATGTTCAGGCGATTGTCGTCGCTCGCGGCAGCGCCGTCGCGTCCGCCATCGGTGTGAACCCTGGCGGTGTACAGCACTTTGTCCAGATCTTTGCTCATGATGTGCTCCTATTGGTAGTGCCTTGTGCCATTCAATGAGGAATCGGCCCGCTTACCGGGCCGATTCAAGTGTTGCCTGCTTTTCGGGTTTGTCGAATCGCAGGTATCCGATCAGTGCCCAGCGCTCTGGCCGCCGTCTACGTGCAGGATCTCGCCAGTCACGAAGTTCGCGCTGTCCAGGTACAGCACGGCGCCAACGATGTCTTCGACTTCACCCATGTGGCCGACCGGGTGCAGTGCGCCCAGGGCGGCGTGGGTTTCTTCGCCGTGCATCGGGGTCTTGATGATGCCAGGGGAGACGGCGTTCACCCGGATGCCGCGCTTGGCGTATTCGATGGCCAGGGATTTGGTCGCCGCGTTCATGCCGCCCTTGGTCAGGGACGCCATGACCGAAGGCACGCCCTCAACCGCGTGGTCGACCAGGGTGGTGGTGATGCTGACCACATGGCCGCCGCCGCCCTGTTTTTCCATCTGGGCGATGGCCAGTTGCGACATGCGGAAGAAGCTGGTCATGTTGGTGCCGACGATCTGCGCGTAGTCGTCCAGGCTGTATTCGGTGAAGGGCTTGGCCACGAAGATCCCGGCGTTGTTGACCAGCGTATCGATACGACCGAAGCGGGCCACACCTTCGCGGATGATTTTCTCGGCGGTGGCCGGGTCGGCGATGTCACCGGCCACGGTCAGGATGTCCGGATCGGTGGAAGGCTTGATCGAACGGGAGGTGGCGATCACCTGATAACCCAGCTTGCGAAAGCCCGCGACGATGCCTGCACCCAGACCTTGGGATGCGCCAGTGACCACAACGACTTTTTTCGAATTGCTCATGATGAATCCTCTTTAAACGTAAGAATGCGTATTGAACGAATGGGGTAAGGCTTCAGGCCGGTGTAGGCGTTTGCGCCATTTCCCGCAGGACCTGTTCGTAGTACTCGACCGACTGAGAACCGGTGACCAACTGACGACCGTTGAGCACCATCGCCGGTACCGAAGTGATCCCGCGCGCCTGATAAAAGCCTTCCAGCTCCCGGACTTCCTCGGCGAACCGGTTGCTTGCCAGCACCTCGCGGGCGGCTGCGGTGTCCAGCCCGTTTTCACCGGCCAGGCGTACCAGCGTCTCGAGGTCGCTGGGGTTCTGGCCGTCGGTGAAGTAGGCCTTGAGCAGTGCTTTTTTCAGCGCGACCTGGCGGCCTTCTCCCGCAGCCCACAGCAGCAGGCGATGGGCGTCGAAGGTGTTGTAGAAGTGGCTGCGTTTTTCCAGGTCGAAGTCAAAGCCCAGCGCCTTGCCGCGGGCGATCACCATTTCATTGCGTGAGGCGACTTCTGCAGCGGTGCGGCCATATTTGCGCATCATGTGCTGGATGGCGTGCTCGCCCTCGGCCGGCATGTCCGGGTTCAGTTCGAAGGGTTTGTACGAGAGCTCCACGGTCACTTCGCCAGCGAGGTTGTCGATGGCCTGTTCCAGGGCGGTAGCGCCCAGCGCACACCAGGGGCACACGATGTCCGACACGAAGTCGACGCTGACGGCGACGGTCACGATTTGGCCTGCGTCAGGTTTTTGCGGTACTCGGTGGTGGTGATTCCAGCGTAGCCCCAGTTATCGGTGTCCACTTCCTCGATCACGATGTGGGTCAGGTGCGGGTCCTTGCCCAGAACGGTCTCCATGGTCTTGGTGATTTCGGCGATGACCTGGGCTTTCTGTTCTTTGGTAACGCCATCACGGGTGATGCGAACGCTGATGAAAGGCATGAGTGCAACTCCAGAGGTTGACCGGTCGGGGTGATCGGTCAGCAGGTGGAGTGGACTTTAGAAAGTTGCGTGAAGCGGATAAATACGGGGGCGGGTACTTCATTTGTGATGCCGTGTAATAAATCCCGTCGCGATCGCTCAGGTAGCAGCACGGCTTGCCGGCGGAGCGACCTCGAGGGCGTCCCCGCCGGCAAGCCGTGCTGCTACGGGACGTAGGCGGCTGCAATTTTAGGGTAGGGGCATCACAAACGAAAAAGCCACGGGGTTCAAATCCCGTGGCTTTTTTGTTTACAGCGTCAACGATGGAGCCTGTTACAGCGCCATGTCGTTCGCAGGCTTGCTTTCAACCGGCGTGGCTGGGGTCGCGGTGCTGGTGCCGACGCTCTGGTCGATCACTGGCGGCTTGTCCAGTTGCAGGACTTCAGCGGTGTAGTTCCACTCCTGCTGAACGGCGGCAGGGGAGTCGTTCAGCTTGGTGCCGTAGCTTGGAACGATCTGACGGATCTTGGCTTGCCACTCAGGGGTTGCAACCTTGTCCTTGAAGACCTTTTCCAGCACGTTGAGCATGATCGGCGCGGCGGTCGAGGCGCCTGGCGATGCACCCAGCAGAGCGGCGATGCTGCCGTCCTGGGACGAGACGACTTCGGTGCCCAGCTTCAGCACGCCGCCTTTCTCGGCATCACGCTTGATGATCTGTACGCGCTGACCGGCTTGCCACAGGCGCCAGTCTTCTTTCTTGGCGTGCGGGAAGTATTCCTGCAGGGCCTTGAAACGGTCGTCGTCAGACAGCATCAGCTGGCCGGCGAGGTACTCGACCAGCGGGTACTGCTCGATGCCCACTTTGGTCATTGGCCAGAAGTTGTGGGTGGTCATGCTGCTGAACAGGTCCAGGTACGAACCTTCTTTCAGGAACTTGGTGGAGAAGGTCGCGAACGGGCCAAACAGGATCACGCGCTTGCCGTCGAGCACGCGGGTGTCCAGGTGCGGAACCGACATGGGTGGCGCGCCGGTGGAGGCGATGCCGTAGGCCTTGGCCATGTGCTGCATGGCAACGGTCGGGTTCTCGGTCACCAGGAACGAACCGCCAACCGGGAAGCCTGCGTAGTCGCGGCCTTCCGGAATGCCGGATTTCTGCAGCAGCTTGAGTGCGCCACCGCCGGCACCGATGAACAGGAACTTGGCGTCGGTCGCGCTGCTGGTGCCGTCCTTCAGGTTCTTGTACTCGACGTGCCAGGAGCCGTCGGCGTTACGGGTAATGTCGTTGACTTCGCTGGACAGCTTGAGCTTGAAGTTCGGGCGAGCCTGCAGGGACGACACGTACTGACGGGTGACTTCACCCCAGTTGACGTCGGTGCCGATTGGCGTCCAGGTGGTCGCCAGCTTCTGGTTCGGGTCACGACCTTCCATCATCAGCGGGACCCACTTGGCGATCTGCGCCGGGTCTTCGGAGTACTGCATCGGGCGGAACAGCGGGCTCGCCTGCAGTGCTTCGTAACGCTTCTTGAGGAACTTGATGTTGTCATCGCCCCACACGAAGCTCATGTGCGGAGTGGAGTTGATGAACGAGTGCGGGTTCTTCAGGACGTCGCTGCGCACCTGCCAGGACAGGAACTGACGGGTCACCTGGAAGGCTTCGTTGATCTCGATCGCCTTGGAGATGTTGACCTTGCCGTCTTTGTCTTCAGGCGTGTAGTTCAGCTCTGCCAGGCCGGAGTGCCCGGTACCGGCATTGTTCCAGCCGTTGGAGCTTTCTTCGGCGACCGCGTCCAGGCGCTCGATCATTTCCATCGACCAGCCCGGCTCCAGCTCGTTGAGCCAGACACCCAGGGTCGAACTCATGATGCCGCCACCGATCAGCAGCACGTCCACTTTCTTGGCTTCAGCGGCGTGTGCCTGAAGCATGCCCAGCGTAACTGCCAGCCCCAGCAGCGCCTTGCTCGTCTTTTTCAGCATTGTGTTATCCAGTTGATCGAACATTATCCGCCTGCCGTTTTTATGGGGGCCGATTCCGAGGAGTGTCACGTCGTTTTGCAACTGACGTTGACGCAAGTCCGGTATCGCGCCCGACGGGCGAGGAGGTAGGGTTCAAGGGCGTTAGACGCTCCTCGAGTTCTGTGTCCCTCCGCGCTGGCTTGTTGTTAGATCATTGGAATCAGCAGCTTGAGTAAACAGTACAACCGCCGCACGGTCCGGTCATCAGGTCCAGATGGGTGCGGCGGGCGCGGATTGTACCTTAAATGTGATTTACGACAAAACATGTGACGAATTAGTCAATTAGCCAATGTGTCACAGGTGGCGAAGGAATGGCTCTGGCGCTTGCTTATGATCGCTCCCACGCTCTGCGTGGTGACGGTTGACTTGACGCTCCGCGTCTTGTTGCGACGCTGAGGTCGTGTGTATATCCGTTGTCGCGGTGGCTGGGCTTATGGGTTTCGCCCCTTACGGGCGACCTACTTTCCTTACGGGGAAAGTAGGCAAAGCCATTGCGACAGGCTGGGGTCCTTCGGACTTCCCTCGACTCCGGCGCCGTTCCGGGGGCACGCCGTCTCGTCCATATGAGCGCCGTCCATGGCCCGCACGGCTAGCGGCTTCCTGCCGCTCATCCCCCTACACGACGCCTGCGCTCGGCCTGGCGCCTTGACGTCGCGTTCGGCGGCGCCTGTACCACCGCGCACGAAGATCAAGATCAAAAGCACACCACCTTCCCGTAGCAGCACGGCTTGCCGG
>NZ_JANHKS010000032.1 GCF_028682175.1 Pseudomonas putida
CCCGCCGGCAAGCCGTGCTGCTACATGGAAATCGTGTCAGGCGTTGTTCAGCGCCTGAGCCGCTTCCAGCACCGCGGCCACATGCCCCGGTACCTTCACCCCACGCCATTCCTTGCGCAGCACACCGTTCTTGTCGATCAGGAAGGTGCTGCGATCAACGCCCATGTATTCCTTGCCGTACAGCTTCTTGAGCTTGATCACGTCGAACAGCTGGCAAAGCGCCTCGTCCTTGTCGGAAATCAGCTCGAAGGGGAATGCCTGCTTGGCCTTGAAATTCTCATGGGATTTCAGGCCATCGCGGGACACGCCGAACACCAGGGTGTTGGCCGCCTTGAAGTCCGCGAACTGATCGCGAAAGCCCTGGCCCTCGCTGGTGCAGCCTGGCGTGCTGTCCTTGGGGTAGAAGTAAATCACCACTTGCTGGCCCTTGAGGGCCGACAGGCTTACCACCTGGTCGCTGGTGGCCTGTACCTGAAAGTCGGCAACGGGTTTGTCCAGTTCTACAGCCATGGGATGTCCTTACATTGGGGCTTGCGGGCGCCATGGTTCGATCAGCGCATCGAGGTTGAGGGCGTCGGCGAAGTCCAGGAACTGGTCACGCAGCCAACTGATCTGGGTGCCGGCCGGCAGGGTCACGGTGAACGTCGCATTGAGCATGGTGCCGCCGGTCTGCGGGGCCTGATAGGTGTCGCAGATCAGATTTTCCAGCTCGACATGGTGGTCGATGAAGAACTGGCACAGCTCGTTGATGATGTCCGGGCGGTAGGCCGAGCTTACGTACGCAACGTAAGGCAGGGCTTCCGGACGGCTTTCCAGCGAGGCGCTGCGCACCACGTTGACGGTGAACGCATGCTTCTTGGCCAGGTTCGGCAGGCCGGTCTCCAGGCGCGCCAGGGCGTCCCAGCTGCCGGAGACCTGCAGGATCAACGCGCTGCATTCGCCATGGCGAGTGAGGCGCGAGCTGACTACCGAGCAACGGTTTTCATGACTGGCGCGGCACAGGACGTTGGTCAGCTCCATCGGGTTGGCCCCAAGGGCACTGATGACAAGGAATTGTTCGCGAACTGTGGGGATGGACGACATGCAGCATTCCTAAGCGATGAGCGGTCGGTACATTGTGGGTCGGTGCGGCGGACTCGGTGAAAGTATCGATCGTGGCTTCGACTGGAACCCGTGCCCGTGCAGCCTCTCGCATCGGGCGGCAGCACTGCTGGAACGGGGTTTGTAGTGAAGAAAACGAACTCTCGGACGAGCTGCGCAGATGACCGGTACCGATCAAAGACCGAAGGGTAGCGAAAACCGTCGCCGAGGGGAATGCTCTCGGCGGCTGAAACCGTGGTACTTCGCTTGTGCAAGGTTGATGGCGCCAGTACCATTACCGCTCTCTTTTTCCGGCAGGAGCGGTTTGCATGATTGCGGGCAGTATGGTGGCACTGGTCACACCTATGGATGCACAGGGTCGTCTTGACTGGGACAGCCTGAGCAAACTGGTGGACTTTCACCTGAAAGAGGGCACCGACGCCATCGTTGCCGTCGGTACTACAGGTGAGTCGGCGACGCTGGACGTCAACGAACACATCGAAGTCATCCGTCACGTGGTCAAGCAGGTCGCCGGTCGCATTCCGGTGATCGCGGGCACAGGTGCCAACTCCACCCACGAAGCGGTCGAGCTGACCCGCAACGCCAAGACCGCCGGCGCCGACGCCTGCCTGCTGGTTACCCCGTACTACAACAAGCCGACCCAGGAAGGCCTGTACCAGCACTTCAAGTTCATCGCCGAAGCCGTCGATATCCCGCAGATCCTCTACAACGTGCCAGGCCGCACCGCCTGCGACATGAAAGCCGAGACCGTGATCCGCCTGTCGAAGATCAAGAACATCATCGCCATCAAGGAAGCCACCGGCGACCTGCAGCGCGCCAAGGACATCCTGGCCGGCGTCGACAGCGACTTCCTGGTCTACTCCGGTGACGATCCGACCGCCGTGGAGCTGATCCTGCTCGGTGGCAAGGGCAACATCTCCGTGACCGCCAACGTCGCACCGCGTGCCATGGCCGACCTGTGCCGCGCCGCGATGGCCGGTGACGCCGTCACCGCCCGCGCCATCCACGAAAAACTGATGCCGCTGAACAAGACCCTGTTCATCGAATCCAACCCTATCCCCGTGAAATGGGCCCTGCATGAGATGGGAATGATGCCGGACGGTATCCGTCTGCCGCTCACCTGGCTCAGCGAGTCCTGCCACGAGCCGGTACGTCAGGCCCTGCGTCAGTCCGGTGTTTTGGTTTAATGAGGAAGCACTACGCAATGAAGCGACTGGCCGGACTTTCCGCACTAGCCTTGATCATTTCCAGCACCAGCGGTTGCAGCTGGCTGTTCGGGCAGGACGGTTACTTCCGTGATCGCAGCAGCGATTACCTGGAAGCGACCCAGAAACCACCGATGCAATTGCCTGAAGGCATCCAGGAAGCCAAGCGCCTGGACCCTCTGCTGCCGATTCCGCGCAACGTCGCCGATGACACCCAGAAGGGTGAATTCAAGGTCCCGCGTCCGCAGCCGCTGTCCACCGTTGCCGAGTCCAGCGACTACTCGCTGCAGAAGAGCGGCGACAACCGCTGGGTCCTGGCGCAGCGCGCACCTGCCGAAGTCTGGCCGGTGGCCCACCAGTATTTTGAAGACAACGGTTTCCGCATCGCCGAAGACCGTCCTCAGACTGGCGAATTCAACACCACCTGGCAGCGTGCAGACGAACTGTCCGCATCGGTTGGCAAGCGCCTGGCCGGGGCGGGTGACAGTGCCAGCACCGAAACCCGCGTACGTGTTCGGATCGAACCGGGCGTGCAGCGCAACACCAGTGAAATCTACGTGGTCAGCGTCCAGCGTCCGGCTGGCAGCAGCGAAGAGCCTGCCTTCCCTTCTCGCAGCACCAACGTCGGCCTGGATTCGGTCCTGACCGACGACATGCTGGCTAGCCTGAGCCGCACTGCCGAGAAGGGCGGTTCGGTGTCCCTGCTGGCCGCACGTGATTACGACACCCCGAGCCGCGTCTCGCTGTCCGAAGACGGTAGCGGCAACCCGGTGCTGAACCTGGGCGCCGACCTGGATCGCGCATGGTCAAGCGTAGGTCGTGCACTGAACCAGGGTGACTGGCGCGTCGAAGACATCAACCGCAGCCTGGGCCTGTACTACATCAACCTTGCGGAAAAGGCCGACAAGCCCGAGAACAAGCCTGGCTTCTTCGCCCGCATGTTTGGCAGTGAAGAGACCAAGGAACAGAAAGAAGCCCGTGCAGAGCGCTATCAGGTGCGCCTGAGCAAGGTTGGCGACAACGTTCAAGTGACCGTCGAGAAGAACATCAATACCGTGGCGCCGGCTGAAATTGCCCGTCGCGTGTTGAGCGTCATTCAAGACAACCTCGGCTAAGTGCGTTTCGCGGTTCTTGGCAGCGGCAGCCGTGGCAACGGCACGCTGGTTGCGAGCAACGACACGTATGTCCTGGTCGACTGCGGTTTCTCCCTGAAGGAAACCGAGCGTCGGCTGGACAGGCTGGGCGTCAGCGGTCATCAGTTGAGCGCCATCATGGTGACCCACGAACATGCCGACCACGTGCATGGCGTGGGTTTGCTGTCCCGGCGCTACGATGTACCGGTCTATCTCAGCGACGGCACCTTGCGCGGCATGCGCAAGCCGGTCGAGGCGGGAATGAAGCTGGTGGCGGGGCAGGGCGTGCAGATCGGCGGCCTGAACATCGATGTGGTCTCGGTGGCCCACGATGCGCTGGAGCCGACACAGTTCGTCTTCAATGACGGGCGCCGCCGCTTTGGCCTGTTGACCGACCTGGGCTCGTACTGCCCCTCGGTGCTGGCCAGCTACAGCGGGCTGGATGCGCTGATGATCGAGTCCAACCACTGCCGTGACCTGCTGGCGCGAGGGCATTACCCGTACTTCCTGAAACAACGGGTGGGCGGGCAATTCGGACATTTGAACAACCACCAGGCCGCAAGCCTGGTGAGCGAGCTGGGATGGCAGGGCCTGCAACACCTGGTGCTGGCCCACCTGAGCAGCAAGAACAACCTGCCGCACCTGGCCCGGCAATGTTTCGTCGACACCCTCGGGTGCGATCCGGACTGGCTACAATTGGCCGATCAAGATTGTGGGCTCGACTGGCGCGAAATCGCCTGACATCCCGAATGGGCGACAGCCCGTCTATTTTTAAAGGGCACCTGCCCCGAACATTTCTGCAAGCGGAGCCCATCATGGAAAAACGTGAAGAACTCTACCGCGGCAAAGCCAAGTCGGTTTACAAGACCGACGACGCTGACCGCTTGATCCTGCTGTTTCGCAACGACACCTCGGCGTTCGACGGCAAGCGCATCGAACAGCTCGACCGCAAGGGCATGGTGAACAACAAGTTCAACGCCTTCATCATGCAGAAACTCGAAGCGGCCGGCATTCCGACCCAGTTCGACAAACTGCTGGCCGACAACGAAGTGCTGGTCAAGAAACTCGACATGATCCCGGTCGAGTGCGTCGTGCGTAACTACGCCGCCGGCAGCCTGGTCAAGCGCCTGGGCGTCGAAGAGGGCATGAAGCTCAACCCGTACACCTTCGAGCTGTTCCTGAAGGACGACGCCAAGGGCGACCCGTTCATCAACGAATCCCACGTCGTGGCGTTCGGCTGGGGCACCGCCGAGCAACTGGCGCGCATGAAAGAACTGTCGCTCAAGGTCAATGAAGTCCTGAGCAAACTGTTCGACGACGCAGGCCTGCTGCTGGTCGACTTCAAACTGGAATTCGGCGTGTTCAGCGACGGCTCCATCGTCCTGGGCGACGAATTCAGCCCGGACGGCTGCCGCCTGTGGGACAAGGACACCAAGAAGAAGATGGACAAGGACCGCTTCCGCCAGGGCCTCGGTGACGTCATCGAAGCCTACGAAGAAGTGGCAAACCGCCTGGGCGTGCCTCTCTAAAAAGAGAAACCGTCGCAAGCATCTGAAAAAACGCGAAAATTTTGAAAAAAAGGTTCGCGTTTTCACCCCAAGCTGTTATGATGCGCGCCGTTGGAGAGATGCCGGAGTGGCCGAACGGGACGGATTCGAAATCCGTTGTACTGGCGACAGTACCTAGGGTTCAAATCCCTATCTCTCCGCCATTATTTGAAAAGCCCCGAACGTGAAAGCGTTCGGGGCTTTTTCGTTTCGGTCCGACAAAATCCGTCACAGGCCAGATAGGCAGAAAAAAGCCCGCTATCAGCGGGCTTTAATCAATTTGAGCGCTCAGCGCAGCAAGCACATGTTTGGGGTCGTTGTGAATGGCTCGAAGCAACGCGCGGGCTGGGCCTTCCGGTTCGCGGCGGCCTTGTTCCCAATTGCGCAGGGTTCCAACAGCCACATCGATACGCTTGGCAAACATGGCCTGGGAAAGTCCCGTTGCTTGACGAATCTTTTTGACCTGGACTGCGTCTACGTGGAATTCACGCGATGGTTGGCGCTCACCGCGATCGATCTCATCCATCTGAGTCATGCTTTCCACAAGACGATCGAAGAGATTCTTTTCCATTATTTCCACCCCTTGTTAAGTGCGCGAAGCTGCGCTTTCTGGCTGTCAGTCAAGGTATCCATGATTCCCTTGCGATAGATCAAAACCAGCCGTATCTGACGGGCTGCAGTGACATAGTAATAAATCACTCGAACGCCACCACTTTTGCCTTTGCCTTTTGCCGCCCAACGAATCTTTCGAAGACCGCCCGTGTCTTCCATAAGCGAGCCAGCCTCGGGATGCTCTGCGAGATAGGTTTGCAGCTTTCCATACTCATCGTCGCTCAGATGCTCTTTCAAATCTGACGTGAAAATCGGCGACTCGATGAAAATCATGCAATCCCTTGTGTGCGTCATTGGCGTATGCCGATGGTAGGGCGTCACTCAAAGATGCGCAAGCACTTCTCTGCCCCGTCATCTGAAAAGCCGCCTGGCCCAGCCCACACCGTGAAATCTTCCCCACCCTGTGAAACGTTGTGAAGCCTCGCAATAAAGGCGATTTGCCCATGCTAACGTCCTCGGTGGGGTATCGTTAGTGTGACGGTGCCATCATTCGAGTGAGGGAGCAGCGCAATGAGTACCGTATCGCCTACCGGCAACCAGCCAAGCAGCCAGAAATCCTCGACGACGGCGTTCGATGACAAGTTGAACATCGCCAAGTCCAGCAAGATCATCGCCGATTACATGAAGCAGAACGGCAAGGGTGCGATCACCAGCCAGGATCTGGCGAAGCTGGCCAGTGATACGTCGGGCAAGGTGCCTGCCGATGTGTCGAGCGCGGCGCAGTACATGCAGCGTCATCCGGATGTGTTCACCGCCATCGAGACCCATGACGTGGCCGGTGCCGATAACCTGTCGGGCGTGTGGAACTTCGAATGGGCAGCCAGCGGCGGTCTGAACGGCACGGCGACCGATGCTATCGCCAAGATGCAGGACACCTTTGATCTGGCCATCGCCAAGTCGGCGCAGATCACTGAGCTGACCACCGGCAAGAAGGCTGAGCTGGACTCGACCAAGCAGCGTCCGAGCAACTGATTACAAAGCGCTGGTTACAAAAAAATCCCCAGGTCATGGCCCGGGGATTTTTTTGTACGAAGTATAAGAGTGACATTCATGCCTTGTAGGAGCGCGCTTGCCCGCGATCCAGTTTGCCAGTCACATTGAGCGTGACTGACAAACCGCTATCGCGGGCAAGCGCGCTCCTACAGGATGTATGGCGAAGCTTGATCAGGTCATGAGGTCCAGGTTTCGCCACCCGGCCAGTCCTTGGTCGGGATGTCGCTGATGGTGCCGTCCTTCACGCCGTCGATGCCATAGCGTTCGATCGAGCCGCCCAGCACCTGGGCGAAGTCGTCGGCCTTGGCTTGCTGCTGGCCCTCTTTGACCAGCCCCGGAATGATCGCGCCGAGCACCGCCACGCCAGCGCCCAGGAAGCCCAGGGCCCCCGCGACGGAAGCCACTGCGGGCAGGAAGCGCGTGACGCCCAGCAGCGCCATGCTGCCCTCTGCGACCGACGCCGAGCCTGCCAGGATACCCAACGAGCCTGCTGTGATGCCGAAGCCGCCGGTCAGTGTGTCGCCTCGACGGATCGCCTGCACGCCGTCGAAGATGCCGTACGCCCCCGCTGCGATGCCGGCCAGGCCGCCAATACCCTTGGCGCTTTCTTCGAAGTTCTTCGCGATGTTCTTGTAGTTCTTGCCGTCCTTGACGTTGTCCTTGATCTTGTCGAGCTGGTCGGCGGGCAGGTTATTGTCGGCGACCAGTTTATTGCCTTTCTCGATCGCGCCGTCCAGGTACTGCTGATAGGCCTTGGAGCCGCCCTCGGTGAGCACGGTGGTGGTCTGTACCGAGCCGGTGGTGATGTCGGAGATATTCTTGTCCGAGAGTTTGCCGCCGTTCTGGGTCCCGCGAGCGATGGTCACGCCAGCCAGGAACAGGCCACTCACGGCGTGCAGGGTGCCACTGCCGTACGCGCCCTTGGCATCGCCACTTGGGTCGAAGTCGGACAGTTTGCCCATCTTGTCCAGGAACTTGGTGCCCTGACGGAACATGTCCCAGTTGCCACGGAAACCCGCGACGATCTGATCGGTGGTGGCAACGCTGCCGTCTTCGTTCATCAGCAGTTCGGGGGAGTCGTTGCGGATCTGGTCGATGCGCTCGCGCAGCTTGTCTTCGTCCAGCTCGGCGCCGCCATCCTTGCCATAGGCGGCCTTGAGGTCGTCGAAGCTCGAGCCCTTGAAGGCGTTTTCCTGAGCGATGCTGGAGAAGTTGTCGTTGAGCTGCTTGTCGAACTGGTTGGTGAATTCCGGGTCCAGTGCACCGTTGTACAGTGCCACTTCAAGGCTGAATGTGCTGCCGGCCGCTTCAGGGGTTTCGGTCTTGAGCAGTTCACGCAGGCGGTCGCCCGAGGCCAGCGAGTCCTTGTAATACGCCTGGATCGCTTCGTTATGGGATGACTTGCCCACGGCGGCCTGGATATCGGCGGGATCGCTGATGCCGAGCATCGACTGGTAACTCTGTGCTGTCGCATAGAAATTGGCCAGTGCTTCGGGCTGGTTGGTCTTGCCGTCCTGGGTGGAGGCGTCCCACGCGGCGTCCAGCGCCTTGCCGGACTTGATCTGGTCCTCGTAGGTCTTGGTCACGGCGTCCTTGAGGCCCGGGCTGGAGTCGAACAGCGACTTGATCGACTCGTCCCCCTTGTTCTTGATGTACTCGGCCGTGGGCTTGTCGTTCTGCAGGATGCTCATGTGGTCGTTGATGTCCTGCAGGACCTTGTCCGGCTCCCAGAACGCGCCAGATCCGTTGGCAATCGCCACCTTGCCGTAGTCATCCCCCCACATTCCGGCCTTGGCGCCCTCGATCACCAGCTTCTGGGCGTTTTGCAGATCGAGCAGCACGGCGGCCTTTTCTTCTGCGGAATATTTTTCGGGATGTTCGAAGACGTCCTTGCCCAGTTTGCTGGTGTCGACATTCGCCGTGACGTTGCCCGAGACGACAGTTGACAGCAGCGCGCTCAGGCCGGTGGCGTCGGCCGGGGCGGAATCCTTCAGCCAGGTCTGGATGTCCGCCTTGCTGGCTTTGCCGTCAGCGCCGCCGGCCAGGAGTTTGCTGGACGTATCAAGGATCTTGAACGCACCCGGTTGCGACCAGAAATCCAGTGCGGCCTTTTCCTTGTCGGACAGCTGCCCATTGGCGTCCTTGTAATCCTTGATGTTCTGCGCGGTCAGCGTATCGCCTGCGTCGGTCTTGCCGCGGATCGAGTCGTACTTCTGTTCGAGGATCGCCGCGTACTCGGCGATTTCCTTGGACCCGGCGTCGGCATCCGGCTTGGCCTTGAGGTAATCCTTGTAGCTTGCGATGTCTTCGCTGGCCTGGGCCTTGGGCAGGGATTCGAAGCCGTACTTGCCGAAGTCCTGGAGGCGTCCGGCTTCGGTGCCGTGCTTGGCTTCGCCGCTTTTGGTAAAGCCGTCAACACTGCTGTTGGCGACGTCATCGCCGGTGAGGACCTTGCCGTTCTCGTCGTAGCCGACGATGCGATCCAGCACCTGGCTTGCGCGAAAGGCTGCATCAGGGTCTTTTTCGAAGTCGCCGACCTGCTCCTTGAGCATGTCTTTCACGCCGCTCTGGTTGCCCAGGTTCTTGAGCAGCGGGTTGTCGTCAATGATGTCCTGGGCCGAGCGGGTGTCACCTTCCGGGCGCTCCCACTTGATCCCCAGGGCCTCGGCCTTCTCTTTGGAGGCGCTGTTGTCGCCCGCCGTTTCAATGTGCTTAAGCTCGCCCTTGAGGTTTTCGAAGCCGTACTTGCCGAAGTCCTGGAGACGGCCGGCCTCGGTCCCGTGCCTGGCATCGCCGCCTTTGGTGAAGCCGTCGACCCTGCCGTTGTTCACGTCCTTGCCCGCGATGCGGCTGCCGCCCTCGTCCAGTTGCTCGATGTGATCGAGCACCTGGGTGGCGCGATAGGCTGCGTCACGGTCGGTTTCGAAATCACCGACGCGCTCCTTGAGTTTGTCCTTCACGCCGCTCTGGTTGCCGAGGTTCTTGAGCAGCGGGCTGTCGTCGATGATGTGTTCGACCGTGCGGTGGTCATCCTTGGGCAGTTGCCATTCGATGCCGGCATCCTTGGCTTTGGCGCGGTCGACGGCGTCGCCCCAGAGGGCGTCTGATTTGCCATCGACAACGGCATTGGTCTTGGTGACTTCGTTGACAGCGAGGGACATTTGGCAGGCTCCTGGACTGAAACGGTGAACGCCGCGTCACTGGCGGGACGCGGCGTGAAGGGGTTATTTCTTGTCGTAATCGACGTGCAGTTCATCGTCCAGGCGGTTGCTCGACGATCCGCCTTTCTGTGGCGTTTCGTCGAAGTGCTGCCACTCGGCGCTCTGGAAGCGGAACAGGCTGTCATCGGGCGGGGCCTCGCGGCCACCGTAGTTGTGGATCGAGTAGTGCAGGTACTCGACCTTGTCGCCCCAGTTGTCCTGCAACAGGCCGTCGGCGGCGAGGTCGCGGTACCAGTCGTTTTCCTTCTCGCTGGCCTTCTGTTTTTTGTTGTGGTCGACGAAGTAGCCGATGATCCCGCCGATCACTGCCAGCACCACGCCCACCAGGAAGAACGGCCCGGTCAGCGCCGCCGCCGACCCCGCGCCGACCAGCGCTGCGGCACCCAGCACACCGGCCGATGCGCCGAACGCACCTGCGGCGATCTGCAGGCCACCGGCGGCCTTGGCCAGCGGGTCACCGGTTTCGACGCCGCTCTTGATGGTGAACGCGCCGAGCACGATGTCGGCAAAGCCGCCCACCACGTCGGAGGCCGGGCCCAGCACCTTGATGACCGAGCCTGCGATTTTCGCGGCCTTGCCGGCACCCAGTTTCGCCGCACCGGCGCCGGACACCGCGTCGTCCAGACGTTGGGTGATGCCGCCCTGGATCTTCTCGGCGTCGGCGAAAGTGCCCTTGCCATCGCCCAGGATGTTGGAGATGTCCGGGGTGATGTCCAGCGCGTTGCCGATCTTGGTCTTGAGCGCTTCGGACAGCTTGGGATCGCGCACATCCACCAGCGGTGACTGGATGCCTTGCTTGCCCCAGATTTCCGGCAGGGTCTTGTCCAGGCCGAGGAAATCGACCATGCCGCCTTTGCCCACCAGGTCGGCGACGGCATCACCCAGCTTGACGAAGTGGTTGCCGGCGCCGGCGAAACTCAGGAAGTCCTTGGCGATGGCCAGGCGCTGCTGCGGAGTTTCCGCGAGCTTGCCGCCGTTGCCTGCCAACTGGTAGATCCCGGAGAACAACGAGACACCGGCCCCCATGGAGCCCAGGATGCCCTTGGTGTTGAGCGCGCTGAATACCTCGCCCAGGGTGCCGCGGTCGGCAATCGGTACGTAGGACTTGGACAGCGCGGTCTTGATGTCGGCCTCGGTGACCTTGCCGTTGGTCTTGTAGGCTTCGCCCACTTCTTCCAGCGCCTTGGTGACGGCGGACAATTTCTTCTTGTCCCCCAGACCTTCTTCAAGAAACTTCTCGATGACTTCCTGGGTACGGCGTGGCAGGTCGAGCAACTCGCCCTTGAGCACGCTTTTGAGCAGGCCGAATTCGTCCTTGGTCGCCAGTTCCTTGTTCTCGTCGGAGATCTTGCTCGGGTCGGCGATCAGGTCGTTCAGGTCGCTGGTCAGGCCGTCGGCCTGGATAGATTGCGCGGCCTTGGTGGCAGCGTCCGGATCGAACAGCGACAGCGAAGTCAGGGTATCGCTGAGGTCCTGCTGTGCTTCGTGCTCCTTGCCCTGTTTCTGCAGGTCCTTGAGGTAGGTGACGTAATCCGGGTTGTTGGTGAGGTCCAGCAGCTTCTGCTTGATCTCGTCCTTGTTCGGCAGGCGGTTGATGGCGCCGTCCATCTTCGACTTGTAGTCGGCGCTGACGGTCGGGTCGGAGAACAGGGTGCCGATCTGCTCCTGCAGTTTCCCGCCGTCGATGATGTCGTGCATGTCGGCTGAGGTCAGCTCGGTCTGCTTGTCATCGAACACCCGCCAGGTGCCGCCAAAGGCGCCGGGTTCTTCTTCGTAGCCGGTCAGGCCGCGACCGTTCTGGTAGGCCGCCTGGGCTTCCAGAGCACGGACCAGCTTGGCGCGCGGATCGTCCTTGGCAATCGAGCCGTCCTCGACGCCCTTGCGGTAGTCGTCAAGCAGCTCCTTGGTCGCCAGTTCGCTGACAGTCAGCTCCGGGGAGTTCTCGTCCTTGTCGTCGGCTTTCACGCCCGTGCCCAGGCTGAGCACGTCCAGTTCGTCATGGGACGGCAGGCCGGCCTTGCTGCGTGTGTCGTCGACTTCGGTCTTGGTCCAGGCTTCCCACTTGGCGACCACGTCGTCATACAGTTGCGGGCTCAGTTCCTTGGAGACGATGACCTTGCCTTCGCTGGTCTCGTAGCGGATCAGACCGTCACCCAGTTCGTCCGGCGAGCCGAAGGTGATGTCGGTGTTTTTCAGGAAATCGTTCGGTCCTGCCAGTTTGTAGCCTTCGTCCTCGCTCTTGTGGATCTTGCCCCAGGTCTCGTTGGCGGTGCTGGCGCTTTCGAACAGCTCCGGGGTCAGGTCCCTGGATACCACGACCTTGGTGCCGTCATGCAGCTCGTAGGTCAGCGTCTCGCCTTCCTGGCCCACGGTCCAGTTGAAGTTCTTGTAGTCATTGAGGCCCGGCACCGGCGTACCGCGGTCGGCCAATACAGCGCCGTCGGACACCGCAGTATTGATGTCGGCGGATTTGGCCGGGTCGTTGATGACCTCGTGCAGCGAGGTGAGGTAGTCGAACAGTTGCGGGTTGTCATCGCGGGCGACGACCACCTTGTCAGTGTCGGTGTTGTAGCGGATCAGGCCCGGGCCGACCTCGTCCACCTCGCCAACCGCGGTGCCGGAGTAGGGCGGCCAGACTTCGTTGTCGGTCGCGCGGCGATAGCCATCGGCCTCGCTGGCGCTGATCCCGCTCAGGGTGTCGTAGGCATCGTTCACGGCCTTGAACAGGGTCGGATTGTCGCGTTCGGAAACGATGTGCTTCTCGCCGTCCTGGGTCACGTAACGCACCACCCCCGGCCCGACTTCGTCGGCAGGGCCGATGCTCAGGTAGTCGCCGGTCTTGGGCGGCTTGGCGTCGCCTGCGACCTGTTTGTAGCCGTCCGCTTCGCTGGCATTGATGCCCGACAGCGCCTTGAAGTCCTCGGCGACCTGCTTGAACAGCTCGGGGTTTTCCTGTTCGGCGACGATCACCTTGGTGCCGTCCTGCAGTTCATAGCGGATCAGCCCCGAGCCTTTTTCATCCGGCGGCCCGATGTACTTGTAGGCGCCGAGGGTTTCCGGTGGCGGAGCATCGCCAGCGGCGAGTGTGTAGCCTTCATCGCCGCTCTGCTTGATCGCTTCCAGGGCCGGGCGGTCATTGACCACCTGCTGATAGAGCTTGGGGTTGGTGGCCTTGCTCACCAGCACCTGCTCGCCGTCCTGAGTGGTGAAACGCACGATGTCGGCACCCACGGTGCCCGGCTCCTCGATGGACTTGTAGTCCTTGAGGGCCGGCGCTTTTTCATCGGCGGTGGCAGGCCGGTACTGGTCGGCGTTCTTTACGCTGCTCTTTAGAAATGCGGTAAAGGGCGTCTTCGGCGCCACTGCGCCCCGTGTCAGGTTTTTCGGATCGAGAGTGCTGTTCAGGGGGAGAGTGGACATCGGGTAGAACTCCTGTTGGAACCGCTCGGGCGGTGACGCAAGGGCCTGTCTGAACGGTCAAGTTATCGTGTTGTTCTCACGGGTTTAAAGTTGGAAGCCGCCTGTGAAAGTGTGCCGGGTCAGACCGGTTAGTTGGGCGTACTGGACGAATAGATGAGGTGCCTGATCTCGTGCAGAATCATGTTGAATCATGAATGCATTGAACTCCAGACAGACATCTACCGTCGGACTTGAACTAACGAACGGCTGGAACCCTATCAGAGTGTCGAGGCGCGGAGCGTACTGTGCGCAAGTTTTCACAAGATTTCACAACCTGGCTGGGCCGCGTGAATCAAGGCTTCTGGCCAGTATCGTCGCCGTGAGATGCGCAGTAAAACTGGCGTCGATTTTCAGTCGACGCGACAACGAATAAAAATAAAGTTCAAACTCGGGCCCGGAAAAATGTGAAATTGGGACGTGAGTTCAAGTATCAGCCGCCAGGCTTAATGTGACAGTTCAGCGCTCCCTAGTTGCCGGATGGGTGACGGATATGACGTTTCACAAGTTTTCACAGCGGTGAATAATTTCATCTGCGTAGTATGGATTCGTGCACTGACGTGACGCCGAAGTTCATTTGTAATAAACCGGCCTTACGGTAGTGCATGAATGATCCATGTGCCGCAATGCGGCTGAAGACATCCCCATCCCTGTAAGGAGAAAGAAAATGGCAGAAGTCCCTCCAGCAAGCTCCGGCGGCGGCGCAGACGCAGCGATCGCGAAAATGGAAGCCACCTTCAACATGGCTATCGAGAAGTCGGCAAAGATCACCGAGCTGACCACCGCCAAGAAGGCTGAGCTCGACGCGACCAAGCAACGTCCTCAGAACTGATGTGCTCATGCGGGCAGCTGCAAGGCTGCCCGCATGTTTTTTTCTGGCATCACCCGATTTTTTTTGCGTCTACCTCGCCATTGCCTGCACGCCTGATTCGGGTATACCGACATGACAGCCCAGATTTCACTGACTTCCGTGCCTGCGCCCCTGGCGCCGGGAATGAGCGCTCCCCAACTGCGTATCACCCATGGCCTGCACCAGGGTGTGTGCCTGTCTCTGGACAAGGCCGCCTATGTCATCGGCAGCGCAGGTGCTGCGGACCTGCTGCTGTGTGACGCCGGTGTCGTCGAGCGGCACATGGCCCTGCGGTTTACCAATGGTCAGGTGGCGATCGAAGCGCTGGGCGGCGAAGTGATCGTCATCGGCCGTCACGCCCGGGAAATAAAAGTGCCAGTCGGCAGCGGCCACCGCACCTATTTCCCGGTGGACATTCGCCTGGGCGAGGCACGCCTGACGTTGACCGATACCGCCGCTTCACCGGCCCATGCCGCCCCTCTCAAATCGAGCAGAGCGCTCAAGCCGCACTGGATCATCGCGCTGCTGCTGATGTTTCTGTGTGTGGGTGCGTTTGCCTTTCGCGGCGAAGCTGTCGCGCCGACCGAGGTCGCCCAAGCCCCTGTGCCTGCGGTCAGCAACGACCGTCAATCGCCCGGTACCGCAGAGGCGGGCGTGTGGCTGGAGAAACAACTGGCGGCTGCAGGCCTGAACCAGATCAAGGTCAGCGAAACCGGAGGCCAGCTCAGCCTGAAAGGCAGCTACGACCCGGCCAGCAAGCCGCGCTGGATGAGCGTGCAACAGGCCTTCGACAGCCGCTACGGGCAGTCGGTCGTGCTGCATGCCGAGGTGACGCCGCGTGCAGAAATCGCAAGGCCAAGGGTGCGTTTTCAGGCGATCTGGTTCGGTCCCAATCCCTACGTCGTCAATGAGAGCGGCAAGCGGCTGTACCCAGGCGCGGCGCTAGCGGACGACTGGACGCTGGAGCGCATCGAGAACGATCAGGTGATCCTCGCCCGTGGCGAAGAGCGGTTCACCTTCACCCTATGAAAATCGATCCGCGCCCGACGCTGCCCACGATTTCCGAAAAAACCCCTGCGGTCGACGCCGTCCAGCCGGTCCATCAGCGCCAGGGTGCGCGCTTCGAAGCGGTCCTGAGCAAGCGCGAAATCCGTGCCCGTCGCTCATTGCGTGGCGACGTCGAAAGCGCCTCGTCCACCACCGGCATCAGCCCTGAACTGTTTGGCACCGCGCGGTCGGTGGAGCTTCTGGAATATGTGCTGGAGCAGGTGGTGCCGGAGCTGGACGCCGAGCCCCAGGTGAAGGAGCTGGCCCAGGCGCTGATTCGTGAAGAGATCGACCTGCGCCGCAGCCTTGAAGAACAGCGCGCCGAGGCTCAGGCCTGATGCCGGTGAACAGGTCCACTCGTCAAAGCCAGGATGCCGTCGAGCTGCTCAAGGGCATGGGCGAGCTGTATCGCCGGGGCGGCCAGGTGCAGCGAGGGCTGGTGATGCTGCTGATCGCCGCGCACCTGTCGCCTGACGATCCGGCGTTGCTGCGTAGCCTGGCGACCGCCTTCACCGCCGGTGGGCAGCCCGACCGGGCGCTGCGCGCGATTGACCGGCTGACCGAGATCGAAGGCGATTCGCCCGACCTGTTGCTCTTGCGCAGCCGGGCCCTGTGGCGGGCGGCGCGCAAGGTCGAGGCGCGGCAATGCTTCAAAGACTATCTGATCGCCCGGAGAGCCGCGCAATGATGCTCATGAACCGCTTCAACGACCTGGCCCGGATTGCTGCGGGGCGCAGTGACGTGATCATCGTCGCGTTCATGCTGATGGCCATCGTCATGATGATCATTCCGCTGCCGACCTGGCTGGTGGACGTGCTGATCGGCCTCAATATCTCGCTGAGCATCCTGATCCTGATCGTCGCGTTCTACATCTCGCACTCGGTGGAATTTTCCGCGCTGCCGCCGCTGATTCTGTTGAGCACGCTGTTCCGCCTGGCGCTGTCGATCACCACCACGCGCCTGATTCTGCTCGACGGCAACGCCGGTCATATCGTCAAGGCCTTCGGTGATTTCGTGATCGCAGGGCAGGTGGTCGTGGGGCTGGTAGTGTTCCTGATCATCACCGTCGCGCAGTTCGTGGTCATCACCAAGGGTGCCGAGCGGGTGGCCGAAGTCGCCGCGCGCTTTACCCTCGATGCGATGCCCGGCAAGCAGATGAGCATCGACAACGACCTGCGCAACGGCGACATCGACCAGCACGAAGCCCGTCGCCGTCGCTCGCGTCTGGAGCGTGAGAGCCAGATGTTCGGCGCGATGGATGGCGCCATGAAATTCGTCAAGGGCGACGCCATCGCGGGCCTGGTGATTCTTGCGGTCAACCTGTTGGGCGGCATGCTGATCGGCATGCTGGAGCGCGACATGCCGTTTGGCGAAGCGGTCCATACCTACTCGCTGCTGACCGTGGGCGACGGGCTGATTGCGCAGATCCCCGCGCTGTTGATTTCGGTGGCTGCCGGTACCGTGGTGACCCGCGTCAACAGCGACAGCGCTCAGGGCAACCTGGGCAGCGAGATCATCCAGCAGTTGGGCAACAGCCACATGGCCCTGGGCCTGACCGCACTGATTCTGTTGGGCGTGGCGCTGCTGCCGGGCTTTCCGGCATTCGTGTTCATCGGGCTTTCGGCGCTGCTCGGCACCTCGGCCTGGGTGATCTACCGCCGCAGTCGGGTGATCCAAGCCTCACCTGAAGCTGATGTGATCGAGGCGCCGGAGGTCGAGTATGAAGCACCGGAGCCGGTGCAGATGCTCAGCAAGCCGCTGGACAGCCGCATCCTGCTCAGCCTCGGTTCCAGCCTCGCACTGGCAGCGCCTGCCCAGCCATTGCGCCAGCGCATCGAAGCCCTGTGTCATGAGGTGCGTGGTGAGCTGGGTATTGAGGTGCCGGTGCCCGACGTGTTCGTGGACCCGGCCATGGCGGCCAATCGTTTCGTCATTGAGCTTGAAGGCGTGCCGGTCAGCGAGGGCGAGCTGCCGACGGACTGCCTGTTGCTCAAGGACGATCCGGTGCATGCGCAATTGCTCGACGTGCCAGCCCTTGAGGCGGACTCACCGCTCAGCCGCCGACCTGCGCAATGGTTCGAGCAGCATCATCAGGACAGTTTGCAGGAGGCGGGCGTGGCCTTCATGCGCGCCGATGAAGTGCTGGGCGCGGTGGTCGAGCGCACCCTGCGCCGCTATGCCGCGGACTTCCTCGGGATCCAGGAAACACGAGCGATTCTGGAACGCCTTGAGGGCAGCTACGGCGAACTCATCAAGGAAGTGCTGCGCAGTGTGCCCCTGCAACGTATTGCCGAAACCTTGCGCTTGCTGATCGCCGAGGGTGTGTCGATCCGCAACCAGCGCGCGCTGCTTGAGGCGATGGTGGAGTGGGGCGGCCGTGAAACCGATGCGATACGCCTGGCCGAACAGTTGCGCGTGGCGCTGGCACGGCAGATCAGCCACCAGTTCGCCGACCGCAACCGGGTCATCAGCGCCTTCGTGCTGACCCCGGGCCTGGAAGAGCAACTGCGCACCACCTTGCGCCGTCAGGAAAACACCCGTGATGCTTTTGCCGAACACACCAACCGCGCCTTGCTGGTGCAGTTGCGCCACGCCTGCGAGCGGCTGTCCGAACAACAGGACACCGTGTTGCTGGTGCATCCGGAACTGCGCCGGGCGATGCGTCGCCTGATCGTGCGGGGCGAACTGGAGCTGGCGGTGCTGTCGTTCCGCGAACTGGCCGGCGAATACAACCTGCAGGCCGTGGGCACGGTCAGCCTCAACGAAATCACCGACCGCCGCGCGCCCAGCGGCGTGGCCAATACCCCCATGGCGACTGCCTCATGATCTGTTCTTCTCTGTTTCGCTTGCGTGGTTTCTTCGGCATCTGTGTGGTCATGCTTGCTGCGTTGGCGGGGCCGTCGCTGGCGCTCGCCCAGAACATCACCCGTGGCAGCACCGGCACGGTTGACCTGGCCTCCGGTGAAGGGCGCATCCTCAACTTCAAGGCGCCGGTGGATTCGGTGATGGTCGCCGAACCCGGCATCGCCGATTTGCAGGTGGTGTCTCCCGGCGTGATCTACGTGTTCGGCAAGGCGCCCGGGCAGACCAGCCTGATCGCCCTGGGCGCCGACGGTGAACAGATCGCCTCTTTGAGCCTTGCAGTCAGCAGCAACACCACCGCCGTCAGCCGCCCACTGCAAAGCCTCAACCCCGGCAGCACCGCACGCATCGAAGGCGCGGGCAACCGCGTGCTGGCCAGCGGCAGCGTGAAAAGCGTAGGCGAGGCGACCGACCTCAACGCCCTGCTCAGCACCGAAGGCCAGGACTTCAAGACCGCGATCAACGGCGCGTCCTACCCCGGCTCTGCCCAGGTCAACATCCGCGTGCGCTTCGCCGAAGTGTCGCGTTCGGAGCTGCTGCGTTATGGGGTCAACTGGAACGCCCTGTTCAACAACGGCACCTTTTCCTTTGGCCTGCTGACCGGTGGCTCGCTGGCGGCCGATGCAGCCAGCGGCGCATCCAACGTCATCAGCGCCGGGCTGTCTTCGGGCAACGTCAACATCGACGCCATGCTCGAAGCCCTGCAAAGCAACGGCATCCTGGAGATTCTGGCGGAGCCCAACATCACCGCCATGACCGGCCAGACCGCCAGCTTCCTGGCCGGTGGCGAGGTGGCGGTGCCGGTGCCGGTCAATCGCGATCTGGTAGGCATCGAGTACAAGCAATACGGCGTGTCGCTGCTGTTCAGCCCCACGGTATTGCCCAACGAGCGCATCGCCCTGCAAGTGCGCCCCGAAGTCAGCAGCCTGATGGGCTCAAGCACAGTCAATGTCAGCGGCTATCAGGTGCCTTCGTTCCGGGTGCGGCGCGCCGACACTCGGGTAGAAGTCGGCAGCGGCCAGACCTTCGCCATCGCCGGCCTGTTCCAGCGCGAAAGCAGCCAGGACGTCGAGAAGGTGCCGATGCTCGGCGAGATGCCGATCCTGGGCAACCTGTTCCGCTCCAAGCGCTTCCAGCGCAACGAGACGGAACTGGTGATTCTGATCACGCCGTATCTGGTGCAGCCGGTGCGCACCCGCACTCTGGCCACGCCCCTCGACGCCCGCCCCGAAGGTGCGACCACGGCGTCCGCCGGGCCGCGCAATGGCGGCATGTTCGGGTTCTACCTCAAATGAGCGGGGGATCAGCCATGAAGCGCGCAACGTCTGCATCCGTTCGCCCGGTCACTGTGCTGGGCCTGGTGCTGATGCTCTTGAGCGGCTGCCAGACCCATCTGGAGCCTGCCTCCTATTCGCCGGACTACCGGACCATGACCCGCGCTGACGGGCGTGTCGAACTGATCCCGGATGAATGCCTCAAGCCGTCGGTGGAGGACAAGTTCGACACCGACGAAGAGACCTATGTGCCGTTGCTGCCGCCGGGCTGCGCCAACAACCTGACCTTGCTGCAGATGGTCGAGCGGCGCGAGGACCTGCTGCAGGGCCGGGCGAGCGGCCCGACCATGGCCGCGCCCGTCGGGCGTGCGGCGCAGGTGTACATCGATGGTTACGATCGCGAGGAGCTGCGCCGACGTCAGTCAGAGCAGCAGGCCACGGTCGACAAGCAGGAGCGCCAGTGACCGTGTTGCGCTCAATGGCTGTCGATCAGACCCAGTTCCCGGGCCTGGGCCTGCGGGTCCTTGATGGATTTGATTCGCCGGGCTTCGGTCAGCAGCTTCTGCCGGTCGGCGGCCGGGATGTCATCAAGGCGCAGCGCCTGCACATCGCTCTCTTGTCCGGCCAGCACCGTCACCAGCAACTGGTTGCGTTGATGGCGGGGCAGGGCACGGGCCGAATTGGCGACGCTGCCGATGGTGTCCAGCGCCTGGCGCGACTGGCCGCCCAGCGCGTAGGCCAGGGCGAGGTTGCAGCGGGTGTCGAGATCGTTGGGGGTCAGCGCGAGACTCTTGGTGAACGCGGCCTGGGCTTCGCTGGCCTGGCCACGCAGGATCTGCGCGATGCCCAGACGGTTGAGCGCTTCGGGCTGATCGGCGTGGGCGCTGGCCTGGGTCAGCACGGTGACGGCGCGGTCCAGTTTGCCTTCGCGCAATTGCGCGGTGCCCAGTCCCAGCAGCGCTGCGGCGTCGTCGGGCTCAAGTTCCAGCGCCTGCTGGTAGGCGCGCTCGGCACCCCGTGCGTCGCCGCTGGCCAGGCGCGTTTCGCCAAGCTTGAGCCAGGCCTGTTGCTGCGCCTGGGGCTGTTGCGTGGCCTTCTCGTAGAGCCCGGCTGCGGTGGCCGGGTCACCGCGTTTTTCAAGGTCGGCGGCCAGGCGCATGAAGCGTTCGTAACTGCTGTCGGCCGCCGGCTGGCTGGCGCAGGAGGCGAGCATCACGCTGCCGGACAACATCAGGGTACGCAGGAAACGGTTGGACATGGACAAGGCTCTTGGGTCGAGAACGGCGGGGCCTCGAAGCGATCGCTCAGGGTCACTGCGCGATCGGGTCGGCTCTCCCGAAAGGGCCTCCATTCTATCCACTTGAGGCGCGATGGCGACCGTTATCTGCGCAGGTTTTTCATGCCTTCGATCATCGCCGACACCCTTTGCCGGAGCCGTCTTCATGGGTAATCGTTTCGTATGGCTGCTGGCTGTGTGGCTGGGCGTGGCCGCACCGGGGATCGCCCTGGCCGAAGAGGCAACGGGCGATAACCCGCAGTGGTTCACCCAGCCCTATGCCTACTTGCTGGTGGAGCAGGACGTGCGCGCCGCGCTGGAAGAATTCGGCCGCAACCTGGGGTTGATCGTGGTCATGTCGGACAAGGTTCACGGCAAGGCCCGCAGCAGCGTACGTGGCCGTTCGGCGGGGGATTTCCTGGCCCAGCTGTGCGAGACCAACGGCCTGAGCTGGTACTACGACGGCAACATCCTGTACCTCAACAGCGACGCCGAAATCGGCACCCGGCTGTTCAAGTCCCAGGAGTTGCAATCGGAGCAACTAGAGGCCTGGCTCAACAGCCTGGACGTGTACGGCAAGCAGTTGTCGTCGCGCTTCGGCCCCGATGGCGACGAGCTGTTCGTGTCCGGGCCGCCGGCGTATCTGAACATGGTTGCGCAGCATGTCGACCAGCAACGTCGCCCGGTCGCCGCCCCCGTCATGCGGGAACGCGGTGTGCGGGTATTTCGCGGCAGCAGCGTTACCGAAGTGAGCAACTGAAGCAGCAAAACCCAACCTGAAGAAGGAGCACAACGATGTCCGTCACTCCCATTGACAGCACCACCCCCAACGTCGGCGCCACCTCCGAGGCACAGTTCAACGCGGCCGTGGACAAGTCCAAGACCGAGATGAGCGATGAGGAGTTCAACGATGCGCTGATCACCCAGGCGGTCACCATCGGCGGGCAGTTCATCATCATGCCCAAGGCCCAGGAAATGCTGAACGAAGCCCAGTCGTCCGAAGACGACGAAGAGTAGGTCGCCACCATGACTGCCAGTCTCGCAGCACCAGCCACGGCGGCATTGCCGCCGTCAGGAGGGCCTGCCGGTGTGCAGGCGTCCCAGAACCTGTTCGAACACATGGCCAGCAATGCCAAGAGCATGCCCGAAGGCGCGAGCCCGCATCAGATCGGCGAAGGTCTCATGGAGCGCTTGAACGGCTTCATCGACCGCTCGCGGACTTTTTCCGAGCGCGCCGAAGGCCTGGCCAATGGCACCGCCCGCAGCAATGCGCCAAGCAGTCCGACATCGGCCAGCGAACCGCAGCGCCTGGCCTCGGCGCAGACGCCGGGCAGTGACGGCCAACCGCCTAAGCGGGTGGCCGAGCAGCAGGTGGACCAGATCGTCAACTCGCTCGGGCGGATGTTCGACTACTCCATCGAAACCCAGATGGTGGTGCGCGGCGCCACGCAGATTTCCGGCTCCGCCAACACGCTTTTGAAAGGTCAATAATTCATGTCCAGCCGTTGTCGTGCCCTGCGTTTGATGATTGTCGTGGTGTTTGCCGGCCTGCTTCAGGCCTGCGACACCGCCCTGTACACCAACCTGGGCGAGCGCGAAGCCAATGCCATGGTCGCGGTGCTGTTGCGCGAAGGCATTGCGGCGTCACGCAAGGTGCAGGACAACGGCCAGCTGTCGGTGGTGGTCGACGAGAAGCGCTTCGCCCAGGCCATGGCGGTGCTGGACAACGCCGGTCTGCCGGGCCAGTCGTTCTCCAACATGGGCCAGGTGTTCAAGAGCAACGGGCTGGTGTCATCACCGGTTCAGGAACGGGCGCAGATGGTCTATGCGCTGAGCGAAGAACTGTCCCACAGCGTGTCGGAAATCGACGGCATTCTCGCGGCACGGGTGCATGTGGTGTTGCCCGACAACGACCTGCTCAAGCGAGTGATTTCGCCATCGTCGGCCTCGGTGCTGGTGCGCTATGACCCGGCCGTCGATATCAATCAACTGATCCCGCAGATCAAGACCCTGGTCGCCAACGGCATCTCGGGGCTGAACTACGACGGTGTCTCGGTGACCGCGATCAAGGCTTCGGTCGCCCGTCAGCAGGCGAACGCTCAGCCGCGCCTGGCGAGTTTCCTGGGCATGTGGATGCTCGAAGACAACGTGCCCCGAGCGCGGATGATTTTCGGCGTGTTGCTGCTGGGTATCCTCGGGCTGGCGGGTGTCCTTGGCTGGCAACAATGGCAGCGCCGCCGCGCCGATGCGCTTTACACGCTGGAGGACGCCCGATGAGCGCGCAGCGCCAGACCTGGCAGGGCTTGCTTGAGCAGCCGCTGAGTTTCGTCCGGCCACAGCACCTGCGCGATTGCCTGCCGGACGGTTTGAGCGATCAACAATGCACGGCACTGCGCAACACGCCGCGCTTCCATGACCGGCTGTTGCGGGTCATGACCGGCCATTTCGACTTGCCGCCGCTGGCGCAGACTTCATCGCCCCACGACAGCGACCTGGCCGTGTTGCTGTTGCCACCTGCGGCGTTCAAGGCCCTGCCGCGCCTGTGCGGGGCGATCTGGCATTCGGCGACCCTGGCCCGTGAAATTCGCAGCGACGTGGTCACCCAGTTGCGCGAGCTGCTGGGCAGCGAAGTGTTCGCCACGGCCCTGGCACATCGTGCGCTGGCCGGGGCCGCTGACTTGTTGCGCCAGCCCGCCGATCTGGTGCAGGCCATCGACCGCGACGGCGCCAGTTGCATCGCCGCCTGGGTCCAACAGCAGCCCGCCGACCTGCGCGCCTGGCTTGCACTGCGCCTGGATCTGCCGGTGGCGGACGGCTCACCCATCGGTGCGGGCGTCGAGATCGTGCGACGTGCCGCCTCGACCTTGAATCAATCCACGGGAGAGGCCGCCTGATGAGCGAACTACCAAGCCGACCTGCGTCGCGAATCATCCGCGCCGAGCAGGCTGATCTGTGGATCGATGGTTATGCGTTCGTTCGTGCTGCCCAGGAGCAGGCGGACACGATCCGCGAGCAGAGCGCCCAGTGGCTGGAGCAGGCCCGCGAGGAGGGCTTCGAGCATGCCCGGCAACAGGGGGCCGAAGAGGTCTCTGCGTTACTGGCGCAGACAGCCGCCAGGGCCGATGCCTGGCTCGGTGGGCTGGAAGTGTCGCTGGCCGATCTGGCGCTGGACATCGTGCGTGAAGTGATCGGCGAGATGGACGAGCCCGAACGTATCCTGCGCTGCACACGCAAGGCGCTGACTGCGTTTCGCCAGGACCAGGCCCTGACCTTGTTCGTCTGTGCAGGGCAAGTCGAAGCGGTGCGTTTGCGCCTGAAATCCGAAGCCGACCACCTGCCGATCACGGTCGAGCCGGACGAGCAACTGCACTCCGGCCAGGCACGCCTGAGCGGGCCGGTCGGTTCGGTGGAACTGGGGCTGGACGCGCAACTGAACAACCTGCGTCGCAGCCTGCTGCCCTTCGTCGATGAGGTGCAGCTTGAGCGTTGACCTTGACGCAATCATCCCGCGCCTTGGCGAGCGCCTGCGCGACGCCCGGCCTCGGCCCATGAAAGGCACGGTGCGCAGCATTCGCGGCGTGTTGCTGCGGGCCAGTGTGGCTGGCGTGCGTATCGGTGAGCTGTGCCAGTTGCGCGACCCCGGCAACGGTCGCAGCCTGGCGGCGGAAGTCATCGGCTTTGAACAGGACGAAGCGATTCTGTCGCCCATCGGTTCGATGGAGGGGCTGTCGACCCGCACGCAAATCATCGCCACCGGCGAGACCCTGGGCGTCAGTGTGGGCGATGCGCAGCTGGGGCGAGTCATCAGCCCCATGGGCGATTTTCTCGACGGTGACGCGCCGCTCGGTGTGCTGCAACGCTACCCGCTGCACGCCGAGCCGCCTGCGCCGTTCGCCCGGCAATTGATCGTCAAGCCGCTGTCTCTGGGCGTGCGCTCCATCGACGGTCTGCTGACCCTCGCCCAGGGCCAGCGCATGGGCATCTTCGGCGAACCGGGCGTCGGCAAGTCGTCCCTGCTGGCGAGCATCGTGCGCCACACCGAGGCGGATGTGATTGTGATCGGCCTGATCGGCGAGCGTGGCCGGGAAGTGCGCGAACTGCTGGACGTGCAACTCGATGCCCAGGCCCGGGCGCGCAGCGTGGCCGTGGTCGCCACCTCTGACCGGCCTGCGGCGGAGCGGGTGCGGGCGGCGTTCGTTGCCACCGCGCTGGCCGAATATCACCGTGACCAGGGGCGCAATGTGCTGTTGCTGATGGACAGCCTGACGCGCTTCGCCCGTGCGCAAAGGGAGATCGGCCTGGCGGTGGGCGAACCTCCGACCCGGCGCGGTTACCCGCCGTCTTTTTTCTCGGCCTTGCCGCGCCTGCTGGAGCGTGCCGGCCCCGGCGCGGTCGGCAGCATCACCGCGCTCTACACCGTGCTCACCGAAGGCGACGTGGCCAGCGATCCGGTGGCCGAAGAGACGCGTTCGATCCTCGACGGCCACATCGTGCTCAGCGCTGAACTCGCCCAGCGTAACTACTTTCCTGCCGTGGACGTGCTGCGCAGCCGCAGCCGTCTGATGGATCAGGTGGCCAGCGAAGAACAGCGCCGCCTGGCCATGCGCATGCGCGACCTGATGGCGCGGCGCAATGAAATCGAAATGCTCATCCGCGTGGGCGAATACGCACCCGGCAGCGATCCGCTGGCCGACGAAGCGATCGCCCGGCACGACGCCATCGAAGCTTTCCTGCGCCAGCCTGCCTCGGAGTCGAGCAGTGCGGCCCAGACCCTCAACCACATGCGCAAGGTCCTGGCGTGACCTTACCGGAGAACCCATGAACACCAATGATCTACGTAGCCTCCAGGCACTGCGTCAGTTGCGCGAACAGCGCGCCTCCAGCCAGTTGGCCGCCCAGCAGCAACGCTGCCGCGAGACCCACAGCGCGCTGGACGACGCCAAGGAGAAACTGCGCCTGCACCGCGAAGCTCTGGCGCGCAAGGCCGAGCAGATCTACGGCAACTTCAGCGAGGGCCTGTCGGTCAGCGCCTGGCAGGCCGCTCAGGACCACCTCGACGAACTGGCCGACAACCAGCGCGCGCTGGAAAGCAGCGTCGATCTGAACGAGCAGGCCCTGGCGGCGCAAGAGCGCGAACGCGATGTGTTCCGTGCCGCGCGCATGGCCCGTCAGCGTCAGGCCGAGGCCTGTGATTCGCTGCTCGACCACCGGCTGCGCAGCGAGCTTCAGGCCCGCGAGCGTCGTGACGAATCAGATGACCTGCCCGTGGCGTCCGCGAGGAGCGGTGCATGACGTGTCGGGAAAGCGCTCCCTGGTCTTCCGGGCCGGGCGCTGACACGCGCATCGAGTGGCGGGCGGGCTGCGATCCACGATGGCTGGCACTGCATAACCGTCTGCATCGCCGCCGCCGAGCCTGGCAGGGAGAGTTTGGCGGGCAGCCGGTCGCGGTGCAGTGGGCCAGCGTTGCGCCGGTCGCTGAACCCTTGCTGGACATTCATCTGACCCTCGGCAGCGCCGCGCTGTTGTTGCAATTGCCGACGGCGGCGCTGGCTTCGCTGGGGCTGGCCGGGCAGGCCGATCACCTGACCGGGTTGCCCGGCACGATGCTGCTGGAGCTGGCGCTGCTGGGTTTCATCGAACCCCTTGAGCGTGCGGCCGGGCGGCCTCTGCAGGTGGTCGAAGCGCCGGAAGTGGCGTTGAGCGAACCGTTCGTGCTGCACCTGACGCTGGAGGTGACCTGCGCCGGCGGCGAACCCCTGGCCGTGCCGCTGCACCTGAGCGCCGAAGCCGCGCAGCTTCTGGCGGATGGACTGGACGCGCACCTGCCTCCCGTCGCCCACGGACTGGCGGCGCTCGGCTGGCAATTGCCGGTGCACGCCGGTGAAGCGCCGCTGAGCGTGGCCGAGCTGCGCAGCCTGCGACCGGGCGATGTGGTGATGCTCGACGACTGGCCCGCAGGCCATGTGCGGCTGGTACTCGACGACCGCTTGCAGGCCCGTGCCGTGCTGGACGGCACCCGCGCAACACTGCTTGAACAACCGATGGCTGTATCTTCTTTGAAGGATGTTTGCATGACTGAATCTGCTGTCGAGTCCGCTGTGGAAAGCTCGCTGGACGAGCTGCCGTTGAAACTGGTGTGTCAGGTCGGCAGTGTCGAACTGTCGCTGGCGCAACTGCGGGAAATGGGTGAGGGCAGCCTGTTGCAACTGACGCCGCAGATGCGCGATGGCGTGGACCTGCTGGTCAATGGCCGGCGCATCGGCCAGGGGCAACTGGTGAAAATGGGCGACGGCCTGGGCGTGCGTCTGTTGAGCCTGGTCACGCCATGAGTGGGTACCAGCCCAACCTGATTGAAATCATTCTGGTCGTTGCCACCATCGGGTTGATCCCGCTGGCGGTGGTGACCCTGACCGGCTTCATGAAGATTTCCGTGGTGCTGTTCCTGATCCGCAACGCCCTGGGCGTGCAGCAGACGCCGCCGAACCTGGTGCTGTACGGCATCGCCCTGATCCTCTCGGTGTACGTGACCACACCCTTGATCGGCGACATGTACCGGCAGGTGGAGGGCCGCGATCTGAACATGGAAAACGTCGAGCAGGTGAAGGAGTTCGGCGATGCCCTGAGGCCGCCGCTGCAAGCGCACCTGTCGCGTTTTGCCAACGAGAGCGAACGCGGGTTCTTCATGCAGGCCACCGAGACCATCTGGTCGCCGGAGGCCCGCGCCGAGCTGCGCGACAACGACCTGGTGGTGCTGGTGCCGGCGTTCGTCAGTTCCGAGCTGACCCGCGCCTTCGAGATCGGCTTTCTGTTGTACATCCCGTTCCTGGTGGTGGATCTGCTGGTCGCCAACGTGCTGATGGCGATGGGCATGTCGATGGTGTCGCCGACGCTGATATCGATACCGCTGAAGATCTTTCTGTTTGTCGCCTTGAGCGGCTGGTCACGGCTGATGCACGGCCTGATATTGAGCTACGGGTGAAGCCATGGGCCAGGACGTCTTTCTATCGTTGATGAACAAGGCGCTGATGACGGTGTTGCTGCTGTCGGCGCCGGCGCTGGGGGTTGCCATCGTCGTGGGCCTGAGCGTCGGCCTGTTGCAGGCCCTGACGCAGATTCAGGACCAGACCCTGCCGCAGGTGGTGAAGCTGGTGGCGGTGCTGCTGGTGATTGTGTTCGTCGGCCCCTTGCTGGCAAGCCAGGTGCTCGAACTGGGCAGCCAGGTGCTGGACAACTTCCCGGCCTGGACGCGCTGACCGACCATGGACGTGAACGTTGCCAATGCCTTTCTCGAAGTGGCGTACCCGGTCATCAGCTCCGCGGCGCTGGCGGCCAGCCGGGCCATGGGTGTGGTAGTCATCACTCCGGCGTTCAATCGCCTGGGCCTGACCGGCATGATCCGTGGCTGCGTGGCGGTGGCCATTGCCGTGCCGATGTTCATGCCGGTGTTCGGCGCGTTCACCGCGCTGCCGGAGCACGGCGGGTTTCTGCTGGTGGGCCTGATGATCAAGGAGCTGCTGATTGGCGTGCTGATCGGGCTGCTGTTCGGCATTCCGTTCTGGGCCGCAGAGGTGGCGGGGGAGCTGGTGGACCTGCAACGCGGCTCGACCATGGCGCAATTGCTCGACCCGCTGGCGTCCGGGGAATCCAGCGTGATGGCGACGCTGTTGACGGTGATGCTGATCGCTCTGTTCTTCATGTCAGGCGGCTTCATCATGATGGTCGACGGTTACTACCACAGCTATCAGTTATGGCCGGTGACCGCCTTCACGCCGCTGTTCGCGAGCTCCGCGCTGATGGCGGTGCTGTCGATACTCGACCAGGTGTCGCGGGTCGGCGTGATCATGGTCGCGCCGCTGATCATCTGCCTGCTGGTCACTGATCTGATGCTTGCCTACCTGTCGCGGATGGCGCCCAGCCTGCACATCTTCGATATGTCGCTGCCGGTGAAGAACCTGTTTTTCACCGTGCTGATGGTGATCTACATCGGCTTCCTGATTCCGGTGATGCTCGACCAACTGGCGGAATTCCGGGGCACCGTGGAGTTCCTCAAAACCCTGGCAGGCTCGGAGTAGGCCCGGACTTGAACAGGAGCCGGCATGGCCGATAGCAGCGAAGAGAAATCCCAGCCGGCCACGGACAAGAAGTTGCGTGATGCGCGGCAGAAGGGCCAGGTCGCCAAGAGCCAGGACCTGGTGTCGGGGATGGTCATCCTGTTCTGCACCCTGTGCATCTCGATCCTGTTGCCCCAGGCGCAGGCGCAGGTGACGGCGTTGCTGGACATGGTTGCGCTGATCTACATCGAGCCGTTCAACACGGTTTGGCCGCGGGTGATCGACACCGCTGAGCAACTGGTGTTGACCATCACCCTGCCGGTGGTTGCGGTGACGGTGGCGGTGGTGGTGCTGACCAACATCATCACCATGCGTGGTGTGGTGTTTGCGGTAGAGCCGATTACGCCGGAGTTCAAGCGGATCAATCCGGCAGAGGGTTTCAAGCGGATTTTTTCCATGCGCAGCTTTGTCGAGTTCCTCAAGGGGCTGGTCAAGCTGTTGCTGCTGGCGCTGGCGTTCTACGTGGTGGGACGCCATGCGTTGCAGGCGCTGATGGAGTCGTCGCGCTGTGGCGCTGGCTGCATCGAGTCGACCTTTTATCTGGTGCTCAAGCCGTTGATGTTCACGGTGCTGGCGGCGTTTCTGCTGGTGGGTGGCGTCGATGTGCTGATGCAGCGCTGGCTGTTCGGGCGTGACATGAAGATGACCCGCAGTGAGCAGAAGCGTGAGCGCAAGGATGTCGATGGCGATCCGCTGATCAAGAGCGAGCGGCAGCGCCAACGTCGGGAGATGCAGGCGCTGGCGACCAAGCTTGGCCTGGCCCGCGCGTCGCTGATGATCGGCACGGCGGACAGTTGGGTGATCGGGGTGCGCTATGTGCGGGGGGAAACCCCGGTGCCGGTGGTGGTGTGCCGTGCTGAGCCTGAGGATGCGCAGGCGATGCTGGCGCAGGCGGCGACGTTGGGCATCGCTCATGGCATGGATGCAAGGCTTGCGAATGAGATAGCCAGGCGTGCAGTGCCGGGTGATCCGGTGCCGGACAATACCTTTCAGGCGGTGGCGGATCTGCTGGTGGCGGCGCGGTTGATCTGAGGATTTCCCTGCGTTGCGCCACATATTGATCGTTCCCACGCGCTGCGTGGTAACTGCCGTCTTGACGCTCCGCGTTTTGGGTTGACGCGGAGATTGGGTGTATATCCGTTTGCGGTGGTGGTGATGATTCACCTTTGCGCCCTTACGGCGCGTTACTTTGTTTCGGCAAAGTAACCAAACCATTTGCGACAGGCTGGGCCTCGACTTCGTCTCGGTTCCCTCCCTCCGGCGTCGTTCCGGGGGCACGCCGTGATGGGCCGTCCCTGGCCCGCACGGCTTTCGCGGCGTCCTGCCGCTCATCCCCCTCCACGACACCTGCGCTCGGCCTGGCGCCTTAACGTCGCGTTCGGCGGCGCCTGCACCATCGCGTAAGAAGATCAAAAGCCAGATCAAAATCTCTGGCTAAACCCCGCCCCGTAGCAGCACGGCTTGCCGGCGGGGGCGTCTTCAAAATCGCCGACGCCGGCAAGCCGGGATGCTACGACCTTGGGATATGGCGAAGAAATGAAACTCACCCCAACCCTGTAGGAGCGCGCTTGCCCGCGACGGCATCCTCAAGGCCACATTCGCCAGAACGCCCGACGCAACCCCACGTAGCAGCCGGGCTTGCCCGCGGGAGCGATCTGTAGGGCACCACCACCGCCAGGCCTTCACCGGAGCCCATCATGCAAACGATTGCGCCTCGGGCTTTAATTATCTGGTTGGCAGACCAGATCATCTTTCTCTTCCAGCCGGTTGAGGTCGGCGCACAGTTGGATCGACCAGAAGCTCGCGCCCTGGGCGATGGCTTCGCTCTGGGCCTCTTGCAGGACCTGGTGGGCCTGGGCGATCAGGGTGTCGTCCTGGGCGAGCAACTGCGCTTTGGTGCGCAGCAGTTCCGGCACCAGCCAGCGTTCCTGGCGGCCGATTGCGGTGTCCAGCGTCTGTTCGATCACTTCCAGCGCGCGGTGCGCCAGCCCGAGCATCGCCAGGCCTTTTGCATATTCGCAACGCATCAGGCTGTAGAGCGGGCTGCCGCCCTGATCCTGCAACTGTTCCAGCACCTCGCCCAAGTGCGGCAGGGCTTCTTCGGCGGCGCCCTGGCGGATCTGCAGGATGTGCTCGAAACAGTGGGCGAACTGGCGCCACAGGTACAGGTCGTGCCCCTCCATGCTGTCTTGCAGCACGGACAGATAATGCCGGGTTTTATCCAGCCGCCCAGACAACAAGGTGATCGGGATCGCGCTCAGGCTCAGGGTGTACCAGAGAGTGGCAGGGTGGTTGAGGCGGATGGCCTGGCTGACGCTCTGCTCAAGGGCCAGCAGCGCCGTGTTCACGTCACCCTGCAGCAACTGGATCTGCGCCTTGAGCGAGCTGGCCGCGATGCGCTGGTCGAAGTGCAGGTCGATCAGGTGGGTGTTCGCCGACAACGGCGAACTCAAGGCCTCGACCACGGTGCGATGAGCATCCTCCAGCCGTCCCATGTGGAACAGGGCGGCGGCGCGCATGCGCAATCCCAGCAGCTTGCGTTCGCTGCGGCTGCAATCGCGGATCAGCTCGACGTAGCTGTCCGCCAGTTCCAGCGCGGCGACGTACTGGTTGCGGCAACTCAGGTCATTCCACATGCCCCACAACGCACGCAGTTTGTGTTCGGTGTCGTTCAGGGCGTGGGCGTCTTCGCTGACTTGCAGCCAGGCTTCGCGGATTTTCGTGCCGCCACCGAACGTCAGGGTCATGACGCTGGCCGAGATGGTCAGCAACTGCATGCGCTGACGCTGCGGGATCTGCGCATGTTCACCCGCCGGTTGCAGGCCTCGGCTGACCCAGTCATAGCATTCGGCAGTCAGGGACAGGCGCAGCCACAGCGGCGCGCTGACCAACGTCAGCTCGACCGCCAGTTCGCGGTCGCCCTGTGGCGAGTAGGCCCACTCCAGCGCCGCGCGAACGCTATCGACATCTGCGCCGTAGCGCGCAAGCCACGCCTGCGGAGTGGTCCCGACCAGGTCCTGCACCGATTTGTGCAACTCATCGAGCGCCCAGTCGGCGTGACGCAGTGCGGTGGCATCGGTTTCGCCGTGTTCTTCCAGCTTGTGCTGTGCGTAGAGGCGGGTGGTTTCCAGCAGGCGATAACGCTTGATGGCGTTGCGCTCGCGTGACATCACCAGCGATTTATCCAGCAGGCTTTCCATCAGTTGCGCTGAAACCTCGGCAGGCACGTCGATCACCGCCTGCACCGCATTGAGGGTGAACAGACCGGTGAACACCGACAGTTGGCGCAGCATGGCCTGTTCCTGCGCCGACAGCATCGCGTAGGTCCAGTCCAGCGCTGCGCCAAGGGTTCTATGCCGGGGCAGGGCGGTGCGTCGGCCGGTCATCTGCAAGCGGAAACCCCCGTCGAGCATTTCCGGCAAGTGGGCGATGCCGAACGCCTTGACCCGTGCAGCGGCGATCTCGATAGCCAGCGCGTTGCCGTCCAGTTTGCGGCAGATCGCCGCTGCGGCCTGCACGTCGCGATCACGGAATACGTAACCCAGGTCATGGGCGGCGATACGCTCGACCAGCAGCTCAATGGCCGGGTACTGCATCGCCTGCTCGGTATTCAGGTCAGGGGCGTCGGGCGGGTAGGGCAGCGGCGCCAGTTCATGCACGAACTCGCCCTGGGCGCGCAGCGGCTCGCGACTGGTGACCAGCACCGAGCATTGGCGGGCGTCGTGCAGGATTACTTCGATGGCAGTCGCGGTTTCTTCGAGCACGTGCTCGCAGTTGTCCAGAATCAGCAGCACCTTGTTGGCGGCCAGCCGCCTGGCAATCCCGCGCAGCGGATCCTCGGCGTTGCACTCGATCTTCAGCGCCGCAGCGATGACCACATGCACCAGTTGCCCACGGCTCACCGACGCAAGATCGATGAAACACACGCCTTGCCCGTAGTGCGGCTGCACGCGGTCGGCCAAGGCCTGGGCGACGGTGGTCTTGCCGATGCCAGCGTGGCCGGTGATGGTCACGAAGCGGCGAGCCTCGAGCTGCTCACCGAGCACCGCCAGCAGTTTCTCCCGGCCGAAGACGGGCCGGGTGCTGAACTGCACCTCGGGCTGAGCGGGGCTGACGGCCTGCACGTCATGAACGGCAGGGGCAATGATCGGCGCGACGAAGCGATAGCCGCGTCCCGGCACAGTCACGATCCAGGTCGAGTCCCCGTCATCGCCCAGGGCCCGACGCAGGGTCAGGACCTGCGCGCGCAGGTTGCATTCCTCGACCACGACCTTCGGCCAGACCAGCCCCAGCAGTTCGGACTTTTCAAGCAATTCGCCGGGACGGGTGGCCATGGCGATGAGCAGCAACATCGCCCGGCTCCCCAACTGCACGGGCTCGCCATTTTTCAGCAACTGGTGATGCTGAGGTATGAGCGCAAAGGGACCGAAACAGATCGCGTCATCCGGGACGGGGAAATCCAGACCGCTTCCTTGGTCGGATCTTTCAGGACTGAATCTGTCGAAACTCATCGCATACCTTTAAAAGATGAAGGTCTGGATAGCCTGGTAGACCGTCAGCTTGTATCCAGAATCAACGGGTATGCAAGAGTTTCCGACACATTGGTTACTATTTGTGTGTTCTGCGTCGCAAAGGCTCTGAACAGGCCCTTCCACAGGTTTTTAACCCACTGGTTAGTGAGTGCGTGGCGCTGTGCAGGAATCTCGCAGTGTCTTGCGAGGTACGCGTCGGGCGAAGTCGCCTGAGCGCTGGATGGCGGAGGTTGTATCAGAAGAGGATGCGCCCGGGCGGGCGCACCTCATGTCGGGAATCGATCCTGAGAACTTATTCGTCCCAGGCGCGATCGCCGTTTTCGTCCTTGATGCGGGTCGGCAGGCCCATCACGTCCAGCGCCTTGAGGAACGCCTTGGCAGGCAGCTCTTCGACGTTGACCATGCGGTTCACATCCCACTCGCCACGGGCAACCAGCAGGGCTGCGGCCACGGGCGGCACGCCTGCGGTGTAGGAGATGCCCTGGCTGTCGGTTTCGGCGAAGGCTTCTTCGTGGTCGGCTACGTTGTAGATGAACACTTCGCGCGCCTTGCCGTCCTTGGTGCCTTTGACCAGGTCGCCAATGCAGGTCTTGCCGGTGTAGCCCGGCGCCAGCGAGGCAGGGTCAGGCAGCACGGCCTTGACCACTTTGAGCGGCACGATCTCGACGCCTTCGGCGGTCTTGACCGGTTGCTCGGAGAGCAGGCCCAGGTTCTTCAGCACGGTGAACACGTTGATGTAGTGCGCGCCGAAGCTCATCCAGAAGCGGACGTTGGGCACGTCGAGGTTCTTGGAGATCGAGTGCACTTCATCGTGACCGGTGAGGTACAGGTCCTGGGAGCCTACGACTGGCAGGTCGTCGGTGCGCTTGACTTCGAACATGGTGTTGCTGGTCCACTGGCTGTTCTGCCAGCTCCACACTTGTCCGGTGAACTCGCGGAAGTTGATTTCCGGATCGAAGTTGGTGGCAAAGTATTTGCCGTGCGAGCCGGCATTGACGTCGAGGATGTCGATCGAATCAATGCGGTCGAAATATTCTTGCTGCGCCAGTGCGGCGTAGGCATTGACCACACCCGGGTCGAAACCGATACCGAGAATGGCGGTGATGTTCTTCTGTTGGCATTCCTCGAGGTGTTTCCACTCGTAGTTGCCATACCAGGGCGGCGTTTCGCAGACCTTGCCCGGCTCTTCGTGGATAGCGGTATCCAGGTAAGCCACGCCGGTGTCGATGCAGGCACGCAGGACCGACATGTTGAGGAAGGAGGAGCCGACGTTGATCACGATCTGGGACTCGGTCTCCAGAATCAGCGATTTGGTCGCTTCGATGTCCAGCGCGTTCAGGGCGTAGGCCTTGATCTCCGCAGGCTGCTTGAGGCTGCCCTTGGCGTTGACGCTGTCGATGATGGCCTGGCACTTGGAGATGTTACGCGACGCGATAGCAATACGACCGAGTTCGTCGTTGTGCTGCGCGCACTTGTGGGCCACCACCTTGGCGACACCTCCCGCACCAATGATAAGAACGTTCTTCTTCAATTTGTTTCTCTCTCCTTAAAATCCGCCAGCTTACGAGAGGCTGGACAGGTAATCGTCAAAACCGAACTCACGAACCACCTCGACAGTACCGTCGAGTTGTTTCACTGCAATGGACGGCATTTTCAGGCCGTTGAACCAGTTCTTCTTGACCATGGTGTAACCCGCGGCGTCAACGAACGACAGACGGTCGCCGATGGCCAGCGGACGCTCGAATTGGTATTCACCGAAGATGTCTCCGGCCAGGCACGACTTGCCGCATACCATGTACGTGTGATCGCCTGCGCTTGGGGCGAGTTTCGCGTCCAGGCGGTAGATCAGCAGGTCCAGCATGTGGGCTTCGATAGAGCTGTCGACCACGGCCAGGTTCTTGCCGTTGAACAGGGTGTCGAGCACGGTCACTTCCAGCGAGGCGCTCTGGGTGATCGCCGCTTCGCCCGGCTCCAGGTAAACCTGCACGCCGTACTTCTGCGAGAAGGCCTTCAGGCGCGCGCAGAACTGGTCCAGCGGATAGCCTTCGCCGGTGAAGTGGATGCCGCCGCCCAGGCTGACCCACTCGACCTTGTGCAGCAGGTGGCCGAAGCGCTCTTCGATGGTCGACAGCATCTGGTCGAACAGGCTGAAATCGCCGTTCTCGCAGTTGTTGTGGAACATGAAGCCGGTGATCTCGCCGATCACCTTCTCGATTTTAGCCGGGTCCCATTCACCCAGGCGGCTGAACGGACGAGCCGGGTCGGCCAGCAGGTAGTCAGAGCTGCTGACCTGCGGGTTGACGCGCAAGCCGCGGACCTTGCCGGCGCAGGCAGGGGCGTGGCGCTCCAGCTGGCTGATGGAGTTGAAGATGATCTTGTCGCAGTTGTCGAGCATCTCCTCGATCTCGTCATCTGCCCAGGCCACGCTGTAGGCGTGCGCTTCGCCGGCGAACTTCTGGCGACCCAGTTTCAGCTCGTACAGCGAGGAGGAGGTGGTCCCGTCCATGTATTGCTGCATCAGGTCGAACACCGACCAGGTCGCAAAGCACTTGAGGGCCAACAGGGCTTTCGCACCGGAGTTCTCGCGCATGTAGGCGATCTTTTCCATGTTGCGCAGCAGCTTTTGTTTGTCGATGAGGTAGTACGGCGTTTTGATCATTTCGTGGCCTCCAGCAATGCCAGCCGAAAAAGGACGGCGATTGTGCCTTCACTCGCAGGGGATCGAAAGGGCGAAACCGATTTTTTGCGTCCAGATGCGACGCAACAGCCCGGAATTGCCCATTGCTGAAACATTTTGACGCCTGTTTGACCGCCCAAGTCCCCCGCCTGCCTGACAACTCTTTCACTGTGCACGGCTTTTGTTTCAGCCATCATTTGGCAATCAAAAGCGTGACAAAATGTCGCAATTGCTTCCAGACGAGTAAGATAGGCCCCCTGATTTTTCCACCCCCTCATTTTTTCGGACGGAGCCTGCGTCGAGCGTCGTGAAAGACCGACCTCCGGGGCATCCCTTCGGGCATGTATTGATAGAGCAAATAGAGAAAAGGCGATTACTGATGACCAAAACTTCGCGACCTTTATATATTTCCTACGCTGGCCCCTCGCTGCTGGAGATGCCGCTGCTCAACAAGGGCAGTGCTTTCACGCCGCAGGAGCGTGTGGATTTCAACCTGATCGGCCTGTTGCCACAGAACGTTGAAACCATCGAAGAGCAGGTGACCCGCGTCTACAACCAGTACCAGCAATGCGCGAGCGACCTGGACAAGCACATCTACCTGCGCTCGATCCAGGACAACAACGAAACCTTGTTCTTCCGCCTGCTGGACTCGCATCTGGAAGAGATGCTGCCGATCATCTACACCCCGACCGTGGGCCAGGCGTGCCAGGAATTCTCCAAGATCTACCGCACCCACCGCGGCCTGTTCATTTCCTACCCTGACCGCGACCGCATCGACGACATCCTGCGCAGCGCAACCAAGGATCGCATCAAGATCATCGTGGTGACCGACAGCGAGCGCATCCTGGGCCTTGGCGACCAGGGCATTGGCGGCATGGGCATCCCGATCGGCAAGCTGTCGCTGTACACCGCCTGTGGCGGTATCAGCCCGGCCTACACGCTGCCGATCGTGCTGGACGTGGGCACCAACAACCAGGAACTGCTGGACGACCCGATGTACATGGGCTGGCGCCACAAGCGCGTGACCGGCAAGGAGTACGAAGACTTCGTTGCGCTGTTCATCGAAGCCGTTCAGCGCCGCTGGCCGGACGTGCTGCTGCAGTTCGAAGACTTCGCCCAGACCAACGCCATGCCGTTGCTGGAGAAGTACCGCGACGAGCTGTGCTGCTTCAACGACGACATCCAGGGCACCGCGTCGGTGGCCGTGGGTACCTTGCTGGCCGCGTGCAAGGCCAAGAACGAAACCCTGGGCCAGCAGCGCGTGGTGTTCCTGGGCGCAGGTTCAGCCGGTTGCGGCATCGCCGAGCACATCATCGCGGCCATGGTCATCGAAGGCCTGAGCGAAGCCGAAGCGCGCAAGCGCGTGATGATGGTCGACCGTTTCGGCCTGCTGACCGACAGCATGGACAACCTGCTGGACTTCCAGAAGAACCTCGCACAGAAAGCTGGCGACGTGGCGGGCTGGTCCTCGTCCGAAGAGTATCCGGGCCTGCTCGACGTGGTCACCAACGGCAAGCCGACCGTGCTGATCGGTGTGTCCGGCCAGCGTGGCCTGTTCACCGAGCAGATCATCCGCGAAATGCACAAGCACTGCGCCAAGCCGCTGGTGATGCCGCTGTCCAACCCGACCTCGAAGGTCGAAGTCACGCCGCAGGAAGTCCTGACCTGGACCAACGGCGACGCGCTGGTGGCCACCGGTAGTCCGTTTGCACCGGTGACTGTGGGCGATCGCACGTTCCACATTGCCCAGTGCAACAACTCCTACATCTTCCCGGGCATCGGCCTGGGTGTGATCGCGGCAAAGGCTACGCGCATCACCGACAAGATGCTGATGGCAGCGTCCAACGCGCTGGCTGAATGCTCGCCGATGGTCACCGGCAAAGGCGATGCAGTATTGCCGCCGCTCAAGGAAATTCAGGAAGTGAGCAAGAAGATCGCCCTGGCCGTGGCCAAACAGGCCCAGGCTGAGAACGTCGCGCTGGAAACCACCGAAGAGATGCTGGTGGAAGCCATCGAGCGTCACTTCTGGATGCCCAACTACCGCAGCTATCGCCGTAGCGCGGTGTAAGCCCGACTCGACGCAGTCCTCGTAGCAGCACGGCTTGCCGGCGGGGGCGGTGTGTCAGCCGACATATCCGTCACTGACCCACCGCTCCCGCCGGCAAGCGGAGCGCCGCCCGGCCGGGCTGCTACGGACGGCGCGATTTGCAAAAGACCGCCTCACAAGGCGGTCTTTTGTTTTGCAGCAAAAGACTTCAGGATGACCCATCGATAGAAAACAACAAAATCATCGAGGGACGCATGCAAACGGACAGTGTGCTCTATGACTATGTGATCGTCGGCGCGGGCCCCGCCGGGTGCCTGTTGGCCAACCGGCTGTCGCACAACCCCTCCCATCGTGTGCTGCTGCTCGAAGCGGGCGGGCAGGACAACTACCCCTGGATTCACGTGCCGGTGGGTTACCTCTACTGCATCGGCAATCCGCGCACCGACTGGTGCTTCAAGACCGAAGCCGAACCCGGCCTGAACGGGCGCGCGCTCAACTACCCGCGGGGCAAGGTCTTGGGTGGCTGTTCCTCGATCAACGGCATGATCTACATGCGCGGCCAGTCCCGTGACTACGACGAGTGGGCTGCGCAGGGCAACAAGGGCTGGGGCTGGCAGGATGTGCTGCCGATCTTCAAACGCTCGGAAAGTCACTACGCCGGAGACTCCGAATTGCACGGCGCCAAGGGCGAATGGCGGGTGGAACAGCAGCGCCTGTCGTGGACGTTGCTCGATGCGTTTCGCGAAGCAGCAGCCCAGACTGGCATCGCCTCGATCCCGGACTTCAACGGCGGCGACAACGAAGGCTGCAGCTATTTTCAGGTCAATCAGCGGCGCGGCGTGCGCTGGAATGCGTCCAAGGCGTTTCTGCGGCCAGTCGCCCAGCGGCCGAACCTGACCGTGATGACCGGCGCCGAAGTCTCGCGGATCGAATTTGAAAACGGCCGCGCCAGTGCCGTGCTGGCCAGGGTGGGCGGCCAGGAGCGCAAGCTCGGTGCCCGTCGTGAAATCATTCTCTGCTGTGGCTCGATTGGTTCGCCCATGGTGCTGCAACGCTCCGGGATAGGCCCGCGCCCATTGCTGGAGAAGCACGGCATCGGCGTGCGGGTGGAACTGCCCGGTGTGGGCGCGAACCTTCAGGATCACCTGCAATTGCGTCTGATCTACAAGGTCAGCAACGGTCACACCCTGAATCAGATGGCGGGCAGCCTCTGGGGCAAGATGAACATGGGGTTGCGGTATGCGCTCAATCGCAGCGGGCCGCTGGCCATGGCGCCGAGCCAGCTCGGTGCGTTTGCCCGGTCAGGCCCCGAGCAGGCCACCGCGAATCTGGAATACCATGTGCAACCCCTGTCGCTGGAGCGCTTCGGCGAACCCTTGCACGGCTTTCCAGCCTTCACCGCATCAGTGTGCGACCTGCGCCCGCAAAGCCGGGGGACTGTGGAAATCCGCTCGCCTCACGCCGACGCCGCGCCGATCATTCGCCCCAATTACCTGAGCCACGAGACCGACCTTGCGGTCGCCGCCGACGCCATCCGCCTGACCCGCCGCATCGCCGCCGCCCCGGCACTGGCCAGCTTCGAACCGGTGGAATATCTGCCCGGCGCCAGCCTGCAAAGCGAAGAACAACTGCGCCAGGCCGCCAGCACCATCGGCACCACCATCTTCCACCCGGTGGGCACCTGCAAGATGGGCCACGGGCGCGATGCGGTGGTCGACGACCGGCTGCGGGTGCACGGCGTCACCGGCCTGCGCGTGGTCGACGCCTCGATCATGCCCACCATCACCTCCGGCAACACCTGCTCGCCCACGGTGATGATCGCCGAGAAGGCAGCGCAGATGATTATCGAGGACGAAGTGAAGGAATCGAGTGCATCCAGGGTCTGGACTGCGGAACCGGTGCTGTAGCGGCACGGCTTGCCGGCGGGGCCATCATGAGGCCGCTCCCGCGGGCAAGCCCGGCTGCTACGGAGGTCGGGGTGTTCACAGGTCTAAGTCACGCCAAAACCCCGTAGCAGCGCGGCTTGCCGGCGGGAGCGATTGCGCGGACGCCACCGTCAGCAAGCCCTGGCGCCAAGAGCAATCAACGCTGCCTAAATTGCGAGGAAAACTCCTACAGCAAAAGAAGTCGCATCCCACCATTTGTTCGCATCCTTTTCACAAAAAATTGATGGCCAGCTGCCTAAAGTTTGCGATGTCGAAAGAGTTTTTGTTGCTCTTGATCGGCGGTGCCTTTTTTAGCCAAGTAGAGCCCCATGTTGAACGTAAAAGCAGTTCGCCCCGAGCTTGTGACTGTGCTCGCCAGTGCCTTTTTGTTGCTCGGTTTTAACCTGACGCTCTGGCAGCATTTGTTCACCATTACCGAATTCAACGGTAAAGGCCTGTTATTGCGCGGCGCTTTTGCGCTGATGGTGTTCTGTGCGTTCAATATTTTCCTGACCCTGTTTGCCTTCAGGAAAGTGCTTAAACCCGTGTTGATTGCGTTGTTCATGATCAGCGCCGGTGTCGCTTATTTCATGAGTCAGTACGGTGTATTGATTGACTCCGGCATGTTTCGCAACTTTGCCGAAACCGACGTCTCAGAAGTTCAAGGTCTGTTGTCGTTCAAGTTGGCGGCGTACTTGTTATTGCTCGGTGTTCTTCCTTCCGTCATTCTCTGGAAAGTGCCGGTCAACTATCGTCGCTGGCCCCGTGAGGTGCTGAGCAAAGTAGTGGTCAGCGCGGTGTGCGCCGGTGTCATCGGCGGTGTTGCATTGATGAATTATCAGGGCCTGTCGTCGCTGTTCCGCAACCACCACGAGTTGCGGCTGATGGTAGTGCCCAGCAACTACATCGGTGCCTCCGTGGGCTACCTGAGCGAGCAGGTCAAGTCCGCGCAACAGCCCTTCGTCAGTATTGGCAAGGACGCGAAACTGGCCGCTGACTGGCAGCAGCACAAGCGCAAGTCGCTGACGGTGCTGGTGGTGGGCGAAAGTGCGCGGGCCGAGAACTTCGGTATCCTGGGCTACAACCGCGATACCACGCCGCAACTCAAGAAAGAACGTGGTCTGCTGACGTTCACTGATGTGCATTCCTGCGGCACGGAAACCGCTGTCTCGGTGCCGTGCATGTTCTCCGACATGGGGCGCAAGGACTACAGCGCAAGCCAGGCCAAGAACCAGGAAGGCATGCTCGACGTGCTCAAGCGCGCCGGCCTTGACGTGATCTGGCGGGACAACCAGTCAGGCTGCAAGGGCACCTGCGACCGTGTGACCCTGCAGGACGTCAGCAACCTCAAGGATCCGGTGCTGTGCGCCAACAACGAATGCCGCGATGAAATCCTGCTTCAAGGCCTGCAGAACTTCATCGACAACCTGGATAAAGATACGGTACTGGTGCTGCATCAGATGGGCAGCCATGGCCCTGAATACTTCAAGCGTTACCCGAAAGAGTTCGAAAAGTTTACCCCGGTGTGTGAAAGCAATGCGCTGAACAATTGCTCCCGGGGAAGTATCGTCAACGGCTATGACAACACCCTGTTGTACACCGACCATGTATTGGCATCCCTGATCGATATCCTGCGCACCAATCAGGACAAAGTGGACACCGCCATGTTGTACCTGTCCGATCACGGCGAATCGCTGGGTGAATACAACCTGTTTCTGCACGGCACGCCTTATATGCTGGCGCCGGATCAACAGAAACATGTGCCGATGATCGCCTGGTTCTCGGATAACTATCAGCAGTCGTTCGCCGTTGATACCCATTGTTTGCAGAAGGAACGTAATGCGCCTTTGAGCCAGGACAACCTGTTCCACTCGATGTTGGGATTGTTGAAGGTTCAGACCAGCGTTTATAACCCGTCGCTGGACATGTTTGCCGGTTGTCGGGGGATTTATACGGACGGGGTACTGGCCAATGAATGAACAGGCGACAGAGCGCGATCAGGTGCAGCAATACGTGCAACGCCATGAGCAAGGGCTGGCCCGCCGCCTGAGCCTGTGGCGCGATGCGCAACTGGCGCGCCAGGCGCTGCGTGATGCCGGCGAGCCGGGGCTGGTGCTTGATGTACCCTCGGGCGCCGGGCGTTTCTGGCCGGTGCTGGCCGAACACGCCAACCGGGTGATTCTGGCGGCCGACCCCTCGACCGACATGCTGGACGTCGCCAAGGCGCAGTCGGCCGAGCCGGTGAGCAAGCGCATCCGCACCTTCCAGAGCTCGCCGCTGTCCATTGGCCTGCCTGCCAACGCGGTGGACTGCATCTTCTGCATGCGCCTGTTTCACCATATCGCCGACGGCGAACGGCGCATGGCGATCCTGGAGGAGTTTTACCGGGTGACTCGTGATACCGCCATCGTCGCCTTGTGGGTCGATGGCAACATCAAGTCCTGGCGGCGCAAGCGTCAGGAGGGCAGCCGGCTGGGAGCCGACGGCCATCCGCAATCGCGCAATCGTTTCGTGGCCTGCCGGGCCGAGGTCGAGTCCGAGTTCCTGGCGACGGGCTTTCGTATCGTCACGCACCACGATTTCCTGCCGGGCTACGCCATGTGGCGCGTGTACATCCTGCGCAAGAACAGTTGATCGCTCCGATGAACGGTCGTCATCCTTTGCGATATCGATAAACACTCCACATGAAGTTGTTCAAGACTTGCAGGACGGATGCCCGGTAAACGCTCATAGCGATATATACTGCGCGCCATTCTTCAAGGGAGAGCCGTGTGGCCATCGATATTCACTGGATTCGCGACGACGACAGCCTCGCCCTTCATTGCGCACAGTGGCAGAAGCTGCCATTCGTCGCTCTCGACACCGAGTTCATGCGGGTCGACACTTTTTATCCCATCGCCGGGCTGCTGCAGATCGGCGACGGCTCGCGGGCTTTTCTGATCGATCCCTTGCTGATCGGCGACTGGCAACCTCTGGCTGCACTGCTGGAGAACGCCGACGTCATCAAGGTCGTTCACGCCTGCAGCGAAGATCTGGAAGTGCTGTTGCGCCTGACCGGCAGCCTGCCGGTGCCGCTGTTCGACACCCAACTGGCCGCCGCCTATCTGAACCTGGGGTTCTCGATGGGCTATTCGCGTCTGGTGCAGGAAGTGCTGAACATCGAGCTGCCCAAGGGTGAAACCCGCTCCGACTGGCTGCAGCGGCCGTTGTCGGAGACGCAGATCAGCTACGCCGCCGAAGACGCGGTGCACCTGGCCGAGGTCTACAGTCTGCTGCGCCCGCGCCTGTCGGACGAGAAGTACGCCTGGGTGCTGGAAGACGGCGCCGAACTGGTCGCCAACCTGCGCCGCGAAACCGATCCCTACGAGGTCTATCGCGAGGCCAAGCTGGCGTGGAAGCTGTCCCGCTCGCAACTGGCCGTTCTGCGCGAGCTGTGCGCCTGGCGCGAAACCCAGGCCCGCCTGCGCAATCAGCCGCGCAACCGGGTCCTGCGCGAGCACTCGCTGTGGCCGCTGGCCAAGACCCAGCCGGACAACCTTGGCGCGCTTGCGAAAATCGAAGACATGCACCCCAAGACCGTGCGTCAGGACGGCGAGTTTCTGCTCGACCTGATCAAGCAGGCCGGGAGTGTGTCGCCTGATCTGTGGCCGCCGGCGTTGCCCGAGCCGCTGCCGATCGAAGCGTCGAATGTACTCAAGAGCCTGCGTGCCATCGGCCAGCAGCAAGCCGAGCGCCTGGACATGGCGCCGGAACTGATGCTGCGCAAGAAGACGCTGGAAGCCTTGCTCAAGACCGGGTTCCCTGACGGTCCTTATAAACTGCCCGATTCGCTGCGTGGCTGGCGCCGCGAATTGATGGGCCAGATGCTGCTCGACAGCCTGGCCAATGCCGGAGAACAGCCTTGAAACAGATCTGCTCCATCTATCGCAGCCCGCGCAAGAACGAAATGTACCTCTACGTGCTCAAGAGCGAGGCCCTCGAGCGCGTGCCCGAAGGCCTGCTCACCGTGTTCGGCAAGCCGGTGCATGCTTTCGACCTGGTCCTGAGCCCCGAGCGTACGCTGGCCCGTGAGGACATCCACGCCGTCCTGGCCAATCTGGAGAAGCAGGGCTATCACCTGCAGATGCCGCCGGCCGAGGATGAGTACATCGAGCACCTGCCCGAAGAGTTGCTGCGCCGCAACGACCCGGTCTGATCGACGACTGCCCCTGCAATTCATCGCAGGGGGTTTACCGGACCGTTGTCTGCGTCTGGCCTGCGCCGTTGCCTGTCAAAGGGCCGGAGCGCCGGGCGCGATGCGGTCGCATGTCTTGCTTTTTCGAGTTTTTAATTCATGCGCGTGCTGATTGCCGAACACGATTACGTCCTCTACACCGATTTGCTGCGCAAGGCTGCTCCCGAGATCGAGATCCTGAGCAGTGGCGATTCCGCCGAGCTTGCGAAAATGGCGGCCGATACGCCGATCTGGCTGGGCCAGCCTGACCTGCTGGCCACGCTGTTGCGCCAGGGGCATTCGCCGCAATGGCTGCAATCGACCTGGGCCGGGATCACGCCGCTACTGGCCGAAGGTCTGCAGCGCAATTACCGGCTGACCCGCGCCGTCGGAATCTTCGGTCAGGTCATGGCCGAATTCGTACTGACCTACATGCTGGTGCATGAGCGCGAGGTGCTGGCGCGGCTGGTCAGCCAGGTGGAGCGCAAATGGGACACGCGCACCGGTCCCGGCCTCGCCGGGCGCAAGGCGCTGATTGTTGGCACCGGCGATATCGGCGTCAGCGTGGCGCAGTTCCTGGTGCCGTTCGGCGTCGAGGTCTACGGCATAGCCTCCACCGCTCGCGAGCTGGCTCCGTTCAAGGAAGTCGCGGCGTTGCAGGATCTGCCGCGTCTGGTGGGGGAGGTGGATTTCGTCATCAACCTGCTGCCCAACACGCCGCAGACCCACGATATCTACGACGCGAAACTGTTCGCCAGCTTCAAGCCTTCGGCGCTGTTCATCAATGTCGGGCGGGGCGTGGCGGTGGTGGATGCCGATCTGGTCGAGGCTTTGAAGGAAGGCCATCTGGCGGGGGCGGTGATCGATGTCTGCCGTCAGGAGCCATTGCCCCAGCGTCACCCGTTCTGGACCGCCTGGGGCCTGCTCCTGACCGGCCACAGTTCGGCGCCGACCTCGCCTGCGGCAATGACCCAGCTGTTCGTCGATAACCTCAAGGCCTACACGGCCGGTGAGGCGCTGCGCGGCGAAGTGGATTTCGCGAAGGGGTATTGATTGTTCTGGGGTGGGTCTATGTGGGAGCGGGCTTGCCCGCGAAGGCGTCGGACCTGACGAATCGATGGTGGCTGACCCACCGCCTTCGCGGGCAAGCCCGCTCCCACAGATCTCCATTGATCGATGGAAATTAGAGGCTGAAATCCCCTTCAGCCGCCAATTCCACCAACGGCCGGCGTGGGCTTGGGGTTTCGCGGGCTTGCAGGTATTCGGCCAGGGTCGATTTGTCGCCCAGCTTGCCGATCGCCACCGCCGCGTGCAGCGCGTAGCCTTCCGGAATCTTCAGCTCCTTGCGGGTCAGTTCCTGATCGAAACCGGCCATGCCATGGGTGTGCCAGCCGCTCAGGCTTGCTTGCAGCGCCAGATGCCCCCAGGCGGAACCTGTGTCGAAGGTGTGCCACAGCGCAGGCGTTTCTTCGCTGGCGCCCGGTGCGGTGAAGGTGGTCTTGGAAATCACGATCACCAAGGCCGAGGCAATGCTGTGCCCAGCCACGGTTGAATTCATTGAGCAGACCCAGGAAGCGCTCCCAGTTCGGCGTGTCACGGCGCGCGTAGAGGAAGCGCCATGGCTGCGAGTTGTAGGCCGACGGCGCCCAGCGGGCCGCCTCGAAGAAGCTCAGCAGGGTTTCCTGTGGGATGCTCTCACCGGTAAAGGCCCGTGGCGACCAGCGATTGGTGAATTGCGGGTCAATGGCGTATTCGGCAATGCGAGGGTTGGCGCTCATGTTTGCAGGTCCTGAAGGTTGAATGAATCGCAGGGCCGGGTGCGGCCTGCGAGGACGATCGGATGGGCCGTGGACGGCAGGCATCGTCGAAAATACGGGGTCGTGCGCGTGTCGCAAGGGGCGCTCTGGCGCGGGCGTGCGAGGGCATAAAGCTACTGCGCGGCACTGCAACTGACAAGTGCGCGCTTACCGACAGTCGCCAACGCTTGGCCCGGCTGCGATGTGCCACTAGACTGGCGGCCTTTTCATTAGTCGATACCGATCCTCGCGAAATCATGGCCGCCAAAGTCGAACCGTTCTGGATGCGCAAAACCCTCGACCAACTCGATCCGGTCGAGTGGGAATCCCTGTGCGACGGTTGCGGCCTGTGCTGCCTGCAAAAGCTCGAAGACGAGGACGACGGCAGCGTCTACTACACCCGCATCGCCTGCCAGTTGCTGGACCTGAACACCTGCCAGTGCACCGATTATCCGAATCGCAAGGCCCTGGTGCCCGATTGCATTCAGTTAACGCCCGGTCAGGCCGATGAATTCAAGTGGCTGCCGCCGACCTGTGGCTACCGTCTGGTCAGCGAAGGCAAGGACCTGCCCCTGTGGCACCACCTGGTGTGTGGCGACCGCGAGCAGGTTCACAAGCAACGCATTTCCCAGTCCGGGCGCATGCTCAGCGAAAAGAGCGTGGCCGAAGATGACTGGGAGGATTACCTGATCTTCCGCGCGGGCTGATTCGCCCGGCGCCTCGTCACCCGATCCAACAGCCTGTGGTTTCAGGAGTGGTCTGCTCGTGCGTTATCAACTGCCGTTGTGTGCTGCTGTTCTTGTTTTCAGCCTGCCGGTATGGGCGGCGAAGAAAGTCGATCTGGATTACCACATCACGTTGCTGCCCCAGAGCGACCAGGCCCAGGTGCGCCTCACGCTTGAGCAGGGCACGGCAGTGCGCAGCCTGGACCTGGATCTGGGTGAGCAGGGCCAGTTCAGCGATTTCAGCGCCGACGGCCAGTGGTCAACCGCCGCCGCTCGCACCGGCAACGCACTGCGCGGCGTCTGGAAGCCCGCCAGCGGCAAGGCGACGCTGACCTACCGCGTGCACATCGACCGCCACGCCCCCGACCCGCTCAACGGCAAACCCCGCTATGCAAGCCGTATGACCGCCGATTGGGCGCTGTTTCGCGGCGAAGACCTGGTGCCCAGGGCGCGTCTGGATCAGCAGGACGGCATCCGCCTGCAAACCCGCATGACGGTCGATTTGCCGTCCGGCTGGAAAAACGTCGAAACCTCGTGGCCGCGCATCGGCAAGAACCGCTTTCGCATCGATGACGTCTCGCGTCTGTTCGCCCGCCCCAACGGCTGGATGCTGGCCGGCAACCTGATCAATCGCCGCGCCAGGCTGGGCGAGACCGACGTCACGGTCAGTGCGCCGAAAGGGCAGGGCATGCGCCGCATGGAAACCCTGACCCTGCTCACGTTCGTGTGGCCCAGGCTGCAAGCGGTGTTCCCGCGCACCCCGGACAAACTGCTGGTGGTCGGCGCCAGTGAGTCCATGGCGCGCAATGCCAGCGCCGCCCATGACTCGATCTACCTGAACGCCAATCGCCCGCTGATCAGCGAGAGCGGGGCCAGCCCGTTGCTGCGTGAGCTGGTGCAGGTGTTCGGGCGCATTCAGGTGCGTGATCGCAGCGACTGGATCCGCGCAGGCGTCGCCGAGTATTACTCGGTCGAATTGCTGCGTCGGGCCGGTGGCATGACCCAGGATCGTTTCGAGGACTGGCAATCGATTCTCACGCGACTGGGGCGCAAGGTGACGACCCTGCGTGCCGAGCACGTCGATCCGGGGATGACCGCCCGAGCGGCGATGCTGTTGTCGGCGCTGGATCAGGAAATCCGTCAGCAGACCCGCGACCAGAAATCGCTGGATGATGTGATTCAGGGGCTGGTGCGGATGGGCAAGGTGAGCACCGAGGATTTCGTGCAGCTTGCCGCCGGAGTGATTGGCGAGCCGTCGAAGGTGCTGGCTACTTCGTTGCTGCAATAGTGGCCTGCCCCTGACGGCGGGCAGGCCACGTGTCGCTTACTTCAGGTTGCCGCTCAGGAACTGCTTGAGGCGCTCGCTCTTGGGGTTGCCCAGCACGTCGTCCGGGTGACCGATTTCTTCGATCTGGCCCTGGTGCAGGAACACCACCTGATTGGCCACTTTGCGCGCAAAGCCCATCTCGTGGGTCACCAGGATCATGGTGCGGCCTTCTTCGGCCAGGCCCTGAATCACCTTCAAGACTTCGCCGACCAGCTCCGGGTCCAGCGCCGAGGTCGGTTCGTCGAAGAGCATGATTTCCGGCTCCATCGCCAGCGCCCGGGCAATCGCCACGCGCTGTTGCTGGCCGCCCGAAAGGAACGCCGGGTATTGATCGGCGACGCGGGCAGGCAGCCCGACCTTCTCCAGGTATTTGCGCGCACGGTCTTCGGCTTCGGCCTTGGACACGCCCAGCACCCGGCGCGGGGCCATGGTGATGTTCTCCAGCACTGTCATGTGGCTCCACAGGTTGAAGTGCTGGAATACCATGGCCAGGCGTGTGCGAATGCGCTGCAGTTCGGCAGGGTCGGCCACGTGCATGCCGCTGGCGTTGCTGACCATCTTGACCGGCTTGCCGTCCAGGGTCATGGCGCCGTCGTTGGGCTGTTCGAGAAAGTTGATGCAGCGCAGAAAGGTACTCTTGCCCGAGCCGCTGGCGCCGATCAGGCAGATCACGTCACCGACGTTGGCCTTGAGCGACACACCTTTGAGCACTTCGTGGTCGCCGTAGCTTTTGTGCAGACCATCGATGGTCAGTTTGTACATGTCAGGCAATCCTCAAGGAGAAAGTAGGTAGCCGCTGCGAAAGGCCTCGGTGCCGGCGACATGGGCTATCACCATGCCGGCCGTGGCCATGCGTCGCAAGGAGCGGGCGTACATGAGTCCGGCGTTGGTCGCGTGGACCGGGGTCACCTGATCGTTGATCGGGTCGATGACCTCGGCGATCAGTTGACCCGCCTCGACGTATTCGCCCGGCAGGGTGCAGAACACCAGCAGGCCGCCTACAGGGGTGGCAACCGGTTCGACCGCCGCCAGGGGCGTCGCCGGATAAATCAGTTCAGGGGCCGGCGCAGGCACGCCGGCGATGGCGCCGTATTGCATCAGGTAACTGATGATCGCCTGGCAGTCGCGACTGCCCAGGGCGTGGTTCACATCGCCCTGGCCGCGCAGTTCCAGGGTCACGGAGAAGCTGCCCAGCGGGATCGGGAAGCGCTTCTCGAAGCGCTGCTGCAATTGCCACCAGACCAGCGTGAAGCATTCGTCGAACGACTGCCCGCCCGAATCGGTCGCCAGCAGGCTCGCCTGTGCGCCCAGATAGCGCGACAGCGGCTCGACCCGGGACCAGGCTTCCGGCGTGGTGTACAGATGCTCCACCGATTCGAAATCGCAGTGCAGATCCAGCACCATGTCGGCGTCGCAGGCCAGGGTCTGCAAGGCCAGGCGCAACGAATCCAGTTGAGTGGAACCGCTGCGTGCCTGCAGTGCAACGCGCAGGCTTTTGCGGATCAGCGCCACGTTGCTTTTCGGGTCATCGCCCAGAAGCGGCTCGACCTCGTCGCCCACCTGTTGCGCCACATCGACGAACCAGCGGTTGAAGTTCTGCCCGCTTTCCAGCTCGTAGCGGCCCAGTGGGGTGTCCATCAGGACCTGTTCCAGGCCGATCGGATTGGCCACCGGAACGATGACGATTTCCCCCAGCAACTGGCCGGCCTTTTCAAGCTCGGCCAGGCGTTGCTTGAGGTACCAGGACACCAGCATGCCGGGCAGTTCGTCGGCGTGCAGGGAGGACTGGATATAGATCTTGCAGGCACCGTCCTGCGGGCCATAGTGAAAGCTGTGAATCTGCCGCGCGGTGCCTGGCACCGGCGACAGCAGGTCATGAGTCTGGTGGCGCATCTGCGAGTCCTAGTGAGTCGGGCCGAGGAAGGCCAGCCAGCGGCGTTCGGCCAGGCGGAACAGGCCCACCAGCATGAAGGTGACCGCAAGGTAGATGAGGGCGGCGATGCCGAACGACTGGAAGGTCAGGAAGGTCGCCGAGTTGGCGTCCCGCGCAACCTTGAGGATGTCCGGCACGGTGGCGGTAAAGGCCACGGTGGTGGAGTGCAGCATCAGGATCACTTCGTTGCTGTAGTAGGGCAGCGAACGACGCAACGCCGACGGCATGATGACGTAGGTGTACAGGCGCCAGCCGGTCAGGCCGTAGGCCTTGGCCGCCTCGACCTCGCCGTGGTTCATGCTGCGGATGGCACCGGCGAAGATTTCCGTGGTGTAGGCGCAGGTGTTCAGGGCGAAGGCCAGGATGGTGCAGTTCATCGCATCGCGAAAGAACGTGTTGAGCATGGGCTGGTCGCGCACCACCTCCAGGCTGTAGATCCCGGTGTAGCAGATCAGCAACTGGATATAGAGCGGGGTGCCGCGGAACAGGTAGGTGTAGAACTGCACCGGCCAGCGCACCAGCGGGTTGGGTGACACGCGAGCGATGGACAGCGGGATCGAAGCGATGAAACCGATGGCGATCGAGGCGCTGAGCAGCCACATGGTCATGGCAAGGCCAGTGATGTTCTGCCCGTCGGTGTAGAGAAACGCGCGCCAGTATTCTTGCAGCAATTCGATCATCGTTGAGCCTCCCGGCTGCCTGCGGCGTAACGCCGTTCAGCCCAGCGCAGGGCGAAGTTGGAGACGCTGGTGATGACCAGGTAGATCAGCGCCGCGAGCACCAGGAAATAGAACAGTTGATAGGTGCTTTTGCCTGCGTCCTGCGAGGCCTTGACCAGGTCCGCAAGGCCGATGATCGACACCAGTGCCGTGGCCTTGAGCACCACTTGCCAGTTGTTGCCGATACCTGGAAGGGCGAAGCGCATCATCTGCGGAAACACCACGAAGCGAAAACGCTGGCTGCGGCTCAGGCCATAGGCGGTGGCGGCTTCGACCTGGCCACGGGGCACCGCGAGGATCGCGCCACGGAAGGTTTCGGTGAAGTAGGCGCCGTAGATGAAGCCCAGGGTGATGACACCGGCGGCGAAGGGATCGATCTCGATGTAGTCCCATTCCATCGCTTCGGTAAAGGTCGTCAGCCAGGTTTGCAGGCTGTAGAAGATCAGCAGCATCAGCACCAGGTCCGGTACGCCACGGATCAGCGTGGTGTAGACCTGTGCCGGAATCCGCAGGATCGCGGCCTTGGACAGTTTGGCACTGGCGCCCAGCAGGCCAAGCACGATGGCCAGCAGCAGCGACATTACCGAGAGTTTGACGGTCATCCAGGTGCCCTGAAGCAGCAGCGGGCCGAAGCCCTTGAGGCTGAACGCGGACAGTCCCAGGTTTTGCAGGAGAGTTTCGAACATGTGGAACCTATGCAGTCAATAAAAACGCCCATCGTGCTTAGAGGGGGGATTCGGATGACCCCCTGAACGCGACAGGCGTTTGTTTTCTTACTTACCGCTGTACAGATTCAGATCGCCGAAGTGCTTCTTCTGGATCTCGGCGTATTTGCCGTCATCGTGTAACGCTTTGATACCTTTGTCCAAGAGCGCTTTCAGGTCTTTGTTACCTTTAGCGATGCCGACGGCAGTCTTGGCTGGCAGCAGTGGATCGTCGATAGGCTTGCTGACTTCGTAGTCGGCGCCTTGTGGCGACTTCAGGAAGCCCAGTTCGGCTTGCAGCATGTCTTGTACGGAGGCGTCCAGACGACCGGACACCAGGTCAGCGTAAACCTGGTCCTGGTTGGCGTAGGCCTGGGTCTTCACGCCAGCCTTGTCCAGAATGGCCTTGGCGTAGGCTTCCTGAATGGTGCCTTGCTCGTAGCCAACGGTCTTGCCCTTGAGCGACGCGGTGTCAGCCGACAGGCCCGAGCCTTTCTTGTAGACCAGGGAAGTCGGGCCGGAGAACAGTTCGCTGGAGAAGTCGATGACTTTCTCGCGAGCCGGGGTGACGGTCATGGAGGAGATCACGCCGTCGAACTTGTTGGCTTTAAGACCGGGAATCATGCCGTCGAAATCGCTTTCGACCCATTTGCACTTGACCTTCAGCTCGGCACAGATCGCGTTGCCCAGGTCGATGTCGAAGCCCACCAGGCTGCCGTCGGCAGCTTTCGATTCGAACGGAGCGTAGGAAGGGTCAACGCCGAAACGCAGCTCCTTGTACTCCTTGGCCATTGCGTTGCCAGCGGCCAGACAGATGGCCAGTGCAGAGAGGGTCAGCCATGCTTTTTTCATCGTTCAGTCCTTAAAACCAAATTGAGCGTTGGGAACACGCGAAGGCTTGCTACCGGCGGGTGCCAGACTGAAAAAAGACAGCAATTTCCGAACCAAAGAGACGAACGTGCGTTTTAAATGTACGGAGTTGTCGCAATGATGACTTTGAGCCATCTATTGTCTTTTTATCAGGCGCCGCAGGCAGGGGGAGATTAGCGGAAATGACCAAAAAGGGCGCGTAAAAAATCCGTTGATGCACGGTGCGCACACCACCTCACCCGACGCTGCATAGATTCGTAGCAGTCCGGCTTGCCGGCGGTGACGTATTCAAGATCGCCCCCGCCGGCAAGCCGTGCTGCTACGGGGTGCGTCGGGGTGATCCGAGGGGAGGCGTACGCACCGAAAAGGTGCTCAAGCCAATAAATCCTGCAAGGTCGCCAGGGTGTCGGCCTCGGCCACGGGCTTGTCCAGCCGCCAGCGGAGCATCCTCGGGAACCTCACGGCGATGCCGCTCTTGTGGCGTTTGGACAGGGCAATTCCTTCAAACCCCAGCTCGAACACCAGGGTCGGGGTAACACTTCTCACCGGGCCGAATTTTTCCACCGTGGTCTTGCGGATGATCGCATCGACCTTGCGCATCTCTTCATCGGTGAGCCCTGAATAGGCCTTGGCGAAAGGCACCAGAGTCCGTTGGCTGGCCTCTGGCGGGCCGTCCCACACAGCAAAGGTGTAGTCGCTGTACAGGCTGGCGCGGCGTCCGTGGCCACGCTGGGCGTAGATCAGCACGGCATCGACGCTGAACGGATCAATCTTCCATTTCCACCACACGCCCATGTCCTTGGTGCGCCCCACGCCATACAACGCATCCCGCGCCTTGAGCATCATCCCTTCGACGCCGAGGCTGCGCGACGCTTCGCGCTGGCGCCCCAGGTCGAGCCAGTCCTTCCCGGTGAGCACCGGCGAAGGCATCAGCACCGGGCTGTTGGCCTGGGCGATCACCTGCTCCAGTTGAGTGCGTCGCTCATGCTGCGGCCGGCTGCGCCAGTCGTGGCCATCCCACTCCAGCAGGTCGTAGGCCAGGACCACGACCGGCACCTCGTCGAGGATCTTCTTGCCCAGGGTCTTGCGGCCGATGCGTTGTTGCAGCAGGGCGAAAGGCTGGACCGAGGGTGCCGATTGGCCCGGTTCGGCAGGCGAGGGCGTTCTGAGGGCGAAGGCGTTTTCGCCGTCCGGGGCGGGATTCGACGGCTTCCATACGACGATTTCGCCGTCGATGACCGTGCCATCGGGCAGGCATGGGGTCAGGCTGTGCAGCTCCGGGAAACGATCAGTGACCAGCTCCTCACCCCGCGACCAGATCCACAGTCGTCCTTCGCGCTTGACCACTTGCGCGCGGATGCCGTCCCACTTCCATTCCACCTGCCAATTTTCGGCAGGGCCGAGCAGGGTCTCGAACTGGTCCACCGGTTGTTGCAGTGCGTGGGCGAGAAAAAACGGGTAGGGCTGGCCGCCGCGCTGGGCGTGTTCGTCGTCCGACTCTTCGGCGATCAGCTTCAGGTAGCCTTCGGCGCTCGGGCGATGGGACAGGTCGGTGTAGCCCACCAGGCGCTGGGCCACCCGTTTGCTGTCGATCTCGGCCAGTGCGGCCAGTGCCCGGGTGACCAGCAATTTCGACACGCCGACGCGAAAACTGCCGGTGATGAGTTTCAGGCAGACCATCAGCGACTGGCGATCCAGTTGCGCCCAGAACGTCGGCAGCCGCTCCTGCAACTCTTCCGGTGGCAGGCCGCGCAGGGGCAGCAGCTTGTTCTCCATCCAGCTCGCCAGGCCTTCTTCGGAACTGTGCTCGGCCTGGGGCAGGAGCAGCGACAGGGTTTCCGCCAGATCGCCCACGGCCTGATAGCTCTCCTCGAACAACCATTCGGGCAACGCCGAAAGCTGCATCGCCTGCTCGCGCAGCAGGCGCGTGGGCACCAATTGACGAGGACGGCCGCCGGCGAGGAAGTACACGGCCCAGGCGGCATCTTCCGGTGCTGCGTGGGCGAAGTAGTGCTGCATCGCCGCAAGCTTGGCGTTGCTGGATGTGGTGGCGTCGAGCTGAGCGTACAGTTCGGCGAAGGCTTTCATGACGCAGTCTCTTGCTCGGACTGCTCCTCGGCCGGCTCTTTGGCGGGCGCGTCGTCTTCTTCATCGCCGTACTCGGTGGTGAAGCCCTGTGCGTCCAGCCCCAGTTCACGCAGGTAGCGCACCAGCACCGCGACCGAGCCGTGGGTGACCATCACCCGTTCGGCCCAGGTGTTTTCGATGGCCCACAACAGGCCGGGCCAGTCGGCGTGGTCGGACAACGCGAAACCTCGGTCCACCCCACGGCGGCGCCGCGTGCCACGCAACATCATCCAGCCGCTGGCAAAGGCATCGCTGAAGTCGCCAAAGCGGCGCATCCAGGTGCTGCCGCCAGCCGAAGGCGGGGCAACGATCAGGGCATGGCGCAGGGCGGGGTCGGTCTTCTTGAAATCGCCTGCGTACTGGGTTTCGGGGATTCGTATCCCGGCTTCGCGGTAGACACGATTGAGCGGCTCCACTGCGCCGTGGACCAGGATCGGGCCGATGCTCGGGTCGATGCCGTGGAGGATTCGCTGGGCCTTGCCGAAGGAATAGGCGAACAGCACGCTGGCCTTGCCCACGGCCGCATTGGCCCGCCACCAGTCGTTGATCCCGGCGAAGATGTGCGCTTGGGGCTCCCACTGGTAGATGGGCAGGCCGAAGGTCGATTCGGTGATGAAAGTGTGGCAGCGCACCGGCTCGAATGGAGCGCAGGTGCCGTCGGGCTCGACTTTGTAGTCGCCGGATGCGACCCAGACTTCGCCGCCGTATTCGAGCCTGACCTGCGCCGAACCCAGCACGTGGCCGGCCGGGTGCAGGCTCAGTTTCACCCCGTGGTGGGTGATGGATTCGCCGTATTCGAGAGTCTGCAGGTTGATGTCCCGGCCCAGCCGCGAGCGCAGGATGCCTTCGCCGGGAGCGGCAGCGAGATAGTGCTGGTTGCCGGTGCGGGCATGGTCGCCGTGGCCGTGGGTGATCACCGAACGCTCGACCGGACGCCACGGGTCGATGTAGAAATCTCCGGGCGGGCAGTACAGGCCTTCGGGGCGGGCGATGACAAGGTCCATGGGCTTGGCCGGGGTGGAGGGCTTGTCAGGTAGAGCAGCGGGGGGATCGAGAAGTTCGGTCTGTTTACCTGTAGGAGCGCGCATGCCCGCGACGGCGTTGGGCCAGATGCATCATCAACATCTGACCTGCCGCCGCCCTTGTAGGAGTGAGCTTGCTCGCGATTGCGGTGTGTCAGGCAGCGGTGATGTGCCTGAAAGGACGAATCGCGAGCAAGCTCACTCCTACAGGTTTGCGTGTTGCCTGGGGTTATTTCCCAGGCGTCAGCGTCAACCGTTGCTTGCCATACACCTTGTCGAAATTCTCCGGTTGCATCGGCACCGACATGTACAGCCCCTTGACCCACGGATCGATTCCGTCGGCGTAATGAGGGCTGGCAGGGTTGCCCGACTGGCCGCCCGCGTTCTGCGCCATCATCGGCTCCTGCTGGGCGAAGTCGACGATCATGCGCATCGCCGGGATCACCGCTGCGTCGAAGTCCTGGCCCCAGTGGAAGCCCGAAGCGTTGAGCGTCGTGTGGTCGCCGCCGGCCGCCATCGGCCCCTTGATCGTGCTTGCCTTGCTACCACCAAGGGCTGCGGTGATCTGCGCGCTCTGCGAGGTCCATTTGTACTGGTGCAACTTGCCCCACTGCCAGGCCTTGTGATCGGCGCCCAACTGGCTTTCGCCGGCAGTGATCGCCGCCGCCAGGCTGCGGGCGAGGATCGCGGGTTTGTCCTCTTTCTGTGGGGTTTTGACGTCATCCCAGTAAGGGCTGTCCTCGCGCCCCAGCAAGTGGTCGGCCTGTGGCGAGTAGGAAAGGTCTGCGCTCTGCACCAGTGCTTTCCAGGCCGGGCTGCTTTCAGGGCCCAGTTCATCGAGGAAGATCTGCCGCGCGCTTTCCTGCAGGAACAGCTCATAGATCGCCGCGTCAGCCGACACCGGCGACAGGCGCCCGTCGAACGCCATCAGCCGGCTCAGTGCTTCGCGAGCCTTGTCGCGGTCGCCGGCCGGGAGTGCGTCGATGGCCTGTTTCAGCGGCGTGGCCATGCCCGGCGCTTCGAACATCTTCTTCAGCTTGGCCGCGAACGTGGTGGTCTGGTCGTACTGCATGCCAATGGTGCTGCGGGTGTCCTGCTTGCCGCTGCCAGCCAGTTGCGCGATGCGCTCGGCACGCTCGGGGTAATCCCAGGAGTTGGACAACTGCATGCCATAGCCCTTGGGCATGGTGCGCTGGTTGGCCGTGGCGATCCAGCCTTGCTGCGGATCCTGATCATAAGGATGCAACATGGCGTCGGCGTAACCGTCCCAGTCGAAACGGCTGTCCCAGCCCGGCGACGGAATCAGGCCCAGGCCTTCGCGACGGTTGGGGTAGCGGCCAGTGACCTGCCAACCGGTGTTCGAGGGATCGGCGAACACCATGTTCAGGGTAATGGCGCGGATTTCCCGGGTGGTGTCGAAGGCGCGCTCCACGTTCTGCGCGCGGGTCAGGTCGAACAGTGCGTCCAGGGATTTGTCGTCCTTGGCGTCCGGGGTCTGCAGAGCGATGCCCAGGCCGTTGGCCAGTTGCGCCGAAGCGCCGTTGAGCAGGCCGCCATGGCGCGTCGTGTAGGCCGCCTCGCGCACGGGCCGGTCACCTCGCACGAAATAGGTTTCCTCATGGGCGCCAGCCGGCACCCACTTGCCGTCGGCCATGACCATCAGGCGGTTGCCTTCGCGCTTGAGTTTCTCCAGGAACAGGTCCTGGTTGTCACCCATGGCCGGGCCCATGCCCCAGGCCAGCTTGCCGTTGAAGCCCGACAGCACCAGCGGGAAACCAGCGACGGTGGCCCCTGCAGCCAAGTACTTGGGCGCGCGAATCTGCACGAAATTCCACATCGACGGAAGCGTGGCCGGCAACTGGCTGTCGGTGGCCAAGAGGCTCTTGCCGGCACGGGCGCGTTGCGGGGCGATCACCCAATTGTTGGAGGCCGACACGCCCAGCAGATTGAGGTCGGACAGTTGCAGGGCGGCCTTGTCCAGATCGCTCAACCCAGGCAACTGAGTGCCCAGGTTCAGGCCCTTGAGTTTGTCGGCCTCGGCGAACGGCAACTCTTCGTCAGGGTAGGTCGGCAGCAGCCACGCCAGCTTCTCGGGTCCGACCTTCTGCGCCAGTACCAGCGAGGAAATCTCTTCCTGCAGGTTCACCGACAGGCTGAAGTTGAGCAGGGCGAAGATCAGCGCCGAGTCTTCCGGCTTCCAGTACTCGGGTTTGTAGCCAGCATCGGCCAGGTCCGCAGGCAGCTTGTCGCGGTAGCGGAACAGGTAGGCGTTGACGCCCCGCGCGTAGACTTCGAAGAAGCGCTTGAGACGAGGCGAGGAGGCGTTGTACAGATCGCCTGCAGTCTGCTTGAGGTTGGCGGCGCGCAGCATGCGGTCCAGATCCAGCGCGCCAGGCCCGGCGATTTCCGACAGACGGCCCTGCGCCAACAGGCGCATTTGCACCATTTGCGAGATGCGGTCGCTGGCGTGAACGTAACCCAGGGTGAACAGCGCGTCATGGAAGGTGCTGCTTTCGATCAGCGGCATGCCCAGGTTGTTGCGGCGTACCGAGACGTTCTGCGCCAGGCCCTTGATCGCGTATACACCGCTGGTGGGCGGCAGGTTGTCACGGTCTTCGCCGCCCAGTTGGCATCCGGCGAGGCTCAACAGCCCCATCATGGCAGCGGCCGTGCCGAGTCGGGATTTCAAAGGAAAGCGGGCTGGCGAGGCCATGATGTAGCTCCTGCGGAGGGATGCGTTTGGAAACGCGCTACGTTAGTGAGCGGGCAGGCGCCGTGCAAGCGGGAGGCAGGGGTATTTTCACGATTTTGCAGCCCCCCGTAGCAGCACGGCTTGCCGGCGGGAGCGGTGTGTCTGTATCGGATACGTCGACTGACACACCGCTCCCGCCGGCAAGCCGCGCTGCTACGGGGCGTGGGGTGACGTCAAACGTCCATCACGCGCCGTGGCATTTCTTGAATTTCTTCTCGCTGCCGCACGGGCAAGGATCGTTGCGGCCCACGTCCTTGAGCGCGTTGCGTGCAGGCTCCTGGGGTTCGTGGTTGCAGTGCGGGCCGTGCACGTGGCCGTGGTCATGATGGTGGTCGTGATGGTCGTGATCGTGGTTGCAGTCAGGACCGTGCACGTGGGTTTGCTGGTTCATGGGGTTACTCCGGAATCAAATCGCCGGGGATTATCTCGCCATTGCGATCAATACGCACGCTGTGTCCGAAGATAAATCCGGTCTTGAGCTTGCCTTCCAGCCGGTAATGAATAGGCTGGTTGGGTTTGCCGAGCATCCGCGTGACGTCCTTGAGGTGTTCCCACAGGTTGGTGCGGATCGGCACCGTGAAATTGCGGTGGCTGTTGCCCTTGACGATGAACCAGTCGCTGTAATCGCCGTCTGCTATCAAGATGTCGTTGAGAATCACCTTGTAGCGCAGGCCGCGCACCCAGATGCTCGCGTCATTGGGATTGTCGACGCGAAAGCGCAGCTTCATGTCCTGCTTGAGCAGCTTGGCCTTGACCACGTCAACCCGAAGCAGCTTGACGTTGGCATCCTCTGCGCCGCCAGTGAACAGCGACGCACAGCCTGATGACGCCAGCATCATGAAGATGCAGAGGACCCGGATAAGTTTTGCCTGAAATACCATTGATTCACTCCCTGTCGGGTCTTGAGTCTAGCCAGCAGCCGGTTCAGGGCAACTCGCCGTTCTACAGAGCCTGCGCCATACTCACGCCATGTGTCGAAGGAGTATTGACCCATGAAGTTGTACGAAATTGTTTTTTCCGGCCAATTGGTACCCGGCGCACAACTTGATCGCGTCCAGGCGAACCTGGCCAAGCTGTTCCAGGCCGACGCCCAGCGCATCGCCTTGCTGTTCTCCGGGCGGCGGCTGGTATTGAAGAACAACCTCGATCAGGCAGGCGCTGAAAAATATCGCTCGACCCTTGAGCGCGCTGGCGCCCAGGTACAGGTGCTGGAAATGCCGGGGCAGGTGACGGCCGAGCCGGAACCGGCGCCGGTCGAAGTGGAAGAGGTCGAACTGGCACCGCCGCCGGATGAGCCCAGCTGGACGCGCAGATCCTCATTGGTCGCGCCATCGGCGAAGGGTGAAGCCAAGGGCGGGCCTGCGTCAAAGCTCGAACCGCGGGACGTCTACATGGCGGCGTTCGTCGATGTCGAGGCGCCGGATTTTACCTTGTCCGAACTGGGCAAGGATGTGCAGGACCCCAAAGCCGCCCCGGTGGCGCCGCGCCTTGATCTGTCCGGCCTGAGCCTTGCGCCTGCGGGCAGTGACATGGGGCAGGAGAAATCCGAAGAGCACGTGCTGGTGCCGGATGTTTCACATCTGAAATTGGCTTGACCTTCAGATCACACAACACCCGTAGCAGCACGGCTTGCCGGCGGGGGCGGTGTGTCAGTCGATGTATCCGATACAGGCACACCGCTCCCGCCGGCAAGCCGTGCTGCTACGGGCCAGCGCATGGCTCTCAGGCCATATAGGCCGAACAACACTTCTTGAATTTCTGCTCACTGCCACACGGGCATGCATCGTTGCGTCCGGCCTTGAGTTGCACGGTGGGGTCGATGAAGTACCAGCGGCCCTGGTTCTGCACGAATGCCGAGCGCTCGCGGTGGCTGTGCTCGCCGCCTGCATCGTGCCAGCGGGCGGTGAAGGTCACGAACGCATGCTCGGGCTTGCCGCCCAGCAGCTCCGCACTTTCAACCTCAAGCCCCAGCCAGGTGCTCTGCGCACTCCACTGGCTGATCGACTCCCGATCCAGACTGCCTTTCTGCACGGGCAGCGTGGTGTCCAGCAGGTAGTCCACCAGGCCCAGCACATAGGCGCTGTAGCGCGAGCGCATCAGGGCTTCGGCACAGGGCGCAGGGTTGCCTGCGTGATAGCGACCGCAGCAGCCGTCCAGAAGGTCGCCGCTGCCACAGGGGCAAATTGCACTGCTCATGTTGCGGATCTCACCACCAATACTTGCCAAAGTTTTCCGGGTTGGCCCAGAACTTCGCGTTCAGCCAGTCCGGCACCTGTTTGTATTCGCGCAGGTCGTAGGTGAACAGCGTCAATACCTGATCGTCCCGGGCGAAGCGCTCGCTTGCTTGCAGGGCCAGCGAGTAGAAATCGGTTGTATGCCAGCCGCAGGCGTTCAGGTCGGCCAGAACGGCGATGCGGCTGGCGTTGAGGTTGCGGATGCCGCCCAGCAACTCCAGACCTACGCGTTTGGGGATGTGTTCCAGGCAATCGACCACCAGCGCCAGATCGAAGCGCTGCCCGGCCAGGTCCGCAGGCAGCGGGCCAGGGGCGGCCTGCGCCAGTTCGGTGTCCGGGTGCGCGTCCTTGAAGGCCTGCAGGGCCGGAAAACTCTCGGCGCCGATCAGCAGCAGCCGCTTGGGCGCGTAGCGGTCCAGCAGGGCGGCCAGCGCTTGCTGGGGCGTGCGGGTGGAAAAACTGTCGGTCATCGAAATCCCTCAATTGAGCTCGCAAGGTTAGCCTGCCGAAGGATCGTGGCCTAGTGCTTGAACTTTTTTATCGCTGCCCATGACAAAGGCTACGAAGTAGAGGCAAATGGCTATTTCAATAAAACACCCGGTTTTCCTGCCTCTGGCGGGCTTTGAGAGTGGAAAACTGGCTAGGGGCCGTCTTTACTGCATTTCAGTCGGTTTAAGCCGATACCAAAGGAGAAGAACTGTATGAGCATGATTCGCACAGCGTTACCTCTGATTTTGGTTACCAGTGTGTTGACCGGCTGTGCCGGCTTGCAAAAAACCGACTGGCCTCTGTGCGCCGCCGGTGGCGCGCTCACCGGCGCTGCAATCGGTGCATTCCAGACGGCTTCCGTTGCGGCGGGGCTGGGTGGTGCGGTGGGTGTGATGGCGGGCGCCTATTGCTGGGTTCACGGTGACGGCGATGATGATGGCGACGGCGTTCTGAACAGCGTCGACAAGTGCCCGAACACGCCAAAAGGCACGCCTGTCGATGCGACCGGTTGCCCGATCGTGACGCCAGCGCCTGAGCCAGTAGCCCCTGTGGTGCTGCCGAAGGAAGAAGTCATCACGATCCGTGACGTGCATTTCGAGTTCAACAAGGCGACGCTGACTCCAGGCGACAAGCAACAACTGGATACGGTGGCTACCAAGTTGAAAACCGAGGCGTCCAACGTGCAACTGCATGTGAGCGGCCACACTGACAGCGTGGGCAGCGATGCCTACAACCAGAAACTGTCGGAGCGTCGTGCGCATTCGGTGACGGATTATCTGGTCGGTGCCGGTGTCTCGCGCAGTGCGTTCGTGTCGGTTGAAGGTGATGGCGAGAGCCGTCCTGTGGCGGACAACAAAACCGCTGAAGGTCGTGCGTTGAACCGTCGTGTCGAGATCAAGATCAATCGTTGATTGATGGCGCTACACAAAAGCCCCGCTTCGGCGGGGTTTTTCATGGGCCGAATCCGGCGTTCGAAGCCACGACATTTTGACCTTCCTCTGGAAAAGTCGGCCCCTTCGCCGTACTGTGCGCGAAGCGTTTTTTTGCGCCAGAAAACTAAAAATACCAGGGGCGTGTCATGAAGCTGTTCTGCGGGTTGGGGAAAATCCTGACATTGGGATTCTGGGCGGTGGTGCTGGCCAGTCAGGCCATGACCCTGCCGGTGCCCTTCGAATTACTGTTCAAACTGGCGGGCGTGTTGCTGATCTCGGTTCACGTGCTTGAGCTGCTGTTCTTCAACGCCAGCCTGCGGGGGCGTGCGCATCCCTGGTCTGACCGTTTCAAAATCCTGATCTTCGGTATTTTTCACCTGCAATCCTTCGGTCGCCGGCAGGCGGAGGTTCACCATGCGTAATGCGTTGTTGATGACGGCGGGCGTGCTGTCGGCCCTGAGCAGCTCCCTGGTATTGGCCCAGGCCATTTCGGTGGAGCCGCACTCGTTGATGCGCCTGCCGAGCAACACCAGCGTGTTGCAGCTGGATCGCCTTGAAGTCGCCGACTACGGCACCTTGCTGATTCCCGCAGGGTTGACCGAAGTGCAGGTCGGAAAACTGGTGATGGGCCATGAGTCGCGCATTGCGATCGTGCCCGGCACCGAGCCGTTCAAGCTGCAAGTCAGGCAGGGCGAGCTGGGCAGCGGTGCGCAGATCACCGCCCGTGGCGCGCCGGGCACTTTCGAGAAGGCGCCTTTGCCGGGTCGCAACCTGAACCTGCGGGTTGAGCAGCTGAATGCGGACCTGCTGTCCATCGATGCGCGAGGCGGTGCGGGTTCGCCCGGTTATGTAGGCCTGGACGGCGGCAATGGCAAGGATCCGGGCTGCACCTGGGGCTCGGCCAGCCGTGGCTTCGACGGCGATAACGGTGGCAACGGCCGCGATGGCGCGCCGGGGGCGCTGGTGCGTCTGGAGCTGCCCCAGAGCTTTCCCGATGACCGGGTGAAGGTCAACGTGCAGGGCGGCGCCGGTGGCGTCGGCGGCGAAGGCGGGCGCGGCGGCAAGGGCGGTACGTCCAAGGGTTGCCTGGTGTACCGCGCCGACGGTGCAAAATCGGGCAAGAACGGCGAGAAAGGCCAGACGGGCTCGGTCGGGCCAGCAGGCTCCGTCAGCGTTCGCAAACTCTGACCTTCAACCC
>NZ_JANHKS010000033.1 GCF_028682175.1 Pseudomonas putida
CGTCAGGCCTTCTTTTTGTAGGCGATGCAATCGATCTCGACCTTGCAATCGACCATCATGTTCGCCTGCACGCAGGCGCGCGCCGGGGCGTGCTCGGGCTTGAAGTATTCGCCGAACACCTTGTTGAAGCTCCAGAAGTCACGCGGGTCTTCCAGCCAGACACCCACACGCACCACGTCCTCCAGGCCGTAACCGGCTTCGGTGAGGATCGCGACCAGGTTCTGCATGGTCTGGTGGGTCTGCTCGACGATGCCGCCCACGATGATTTCGCCATCGCGCGCTGGCACCTGGCCGGACACGTGCAGCCAGCCGTCAGCCTCGACTGCGCGGGCGAATGGACGTGGCTGGCCGCCACCTGCGGTGCTACCTGCGCCGTAACGAGTAATGCTCATGAAAGATCTCCTTGGGTTGAGCGGTTAAAAACGAATGTTCTTGAGAAATTCTGCCAGGCGCGCCGACTTCGGCTGCTCGAACAGCGCCTTGGGCGGACCCTGCTCCTCGATGCGGCCCTGGTTCATGAAGACGATCTGGTCGGACACCTCGTACGCAAAGCGCATTTCGTGGGTGACCAAGAGCATGGTCATGCCCTCTTCGGCCAGGCCCTTGATCACGCTCAGCACTTCGCCGACCAGCTCCGGATCGAGCGCGGACGTCACTTCGTCGAACAGCATCAGGCTTGGGTTCATGGCGATGGCGCGGGCAATGGCCACGCGTTGCTGCTGTCCACCGGACAACTGCCCCGGGTAGTGATTGCGGCGTTCAAGCAGGCCCACACGCTCCAGCCATTTTTCGGCCAGGGCGACGGCCTGATCCTTGGGCAGCTTTTTTACCTTGAGCAGGCCCAGGGTGACGTTCTGCAGCGCAGTCAGGTGCGGAAACAGGTTGAACTGCTGGAATGCCATGCCGGTCATCGCCCGGTGCTGGGCGATCACGCGTTCGGGGTGGCGCACGCGCTTGCCGTTGACGTCGCTGTAGCCGATGTCCTGGCCTTCGAGGCGAATGTGCCCGCCCTGGAACTCTTCGAGCAGGTTCACGCAGCGCAGCAAGGTGGTCTTGCCCGAGCCGCTGGAACCGATCAGGGTGACGACGTTCCCCTTGTTCATCTTAAGGTCAACGCCCTTGAGCACTTCCACCGGCCCGTAGGATTTGTGCAGCCCTTCGATGCTGAGCAGCGCCGGGGCGGCTTGTGCGGTTTGAGTCTGAGTCATGGCAAGGCCACCCGTTTTTCGATTTGGCGCCCGAGAAGCTCGATGGCGTAATTGATGACGAAGAAGAGGAATCCGGCGAACAGGTAAAACTCGAGGGTCATGAAGTTACGGGCGATGATCTGTTGCGTGCTGAGCAGCAACTCGGCCACTCCGATCACCGACAACAGGGTCGAAGCCTTGACGATTTCCGTGGACGAGTTCACCCAGGTCGGCAGGATCTGGCGCAAGGCCTGAGGCAGCAGCACGTAGCTCAGCGACTGGCTGAACGTCAGGCCGATGGCCTTGCCGGCTTCCAGTTGCCCACGGGGAATGGCCTGCAGCGCGCCGCGCACGATTTCCGCGACGTGGGAGCCGCAGAACAGCGTCAGGCCCAGTGCGCCCGCCTTGAACGCGGTGATCTGCCAGCCAAGGGCCGGCGCCATGTAGAAGCACGCCAGCACCAGCACGAAGACCGGTGTGCCGCGAATCAGATCGACGTAGGCGCGAAACGGCAGGCGTGCCCACCACTTGCCATAGGTCAGGATCAGACCGGCGAACATGCCCAGGATCGTACCCAGGACAATCGCCAGGCCCGCACACTGAATGCTAGTCACAAAACCCGCCCACAACGGCTCGCGGGCAATCCACAACTCATGCAGCCAGCCAGGTTGTTCGTACATATCAGCAGCCTCCTAGCGGCGAATCGCCAAGCGCTGTTCGAGGTAGCGCAAGAGCATGGCGATGAGGTAACAGGCCGCGACATACAACGCCGTGGTCACCAGCCAGGTTTCGATCACCCGGTAGCTTTCGACGTTGATCTTGCGCGCGTAATAAGTGAGTTCCGGCACCGCGATGGCCGCGGCCAGCGAGGTGTCCTTGAACAGCGAGATGAAGTTGTTCGACAGCGCCGGCAGCACGTTGCGCAGCATCACCGGAACGATGATGTACGCCCGCACCTGCCATTCACCCAGGCCGATGGCCAGGCCCGCTTCGCGCTGGCCCTTGTGGATGCTGAGCAGGCCTGCGCGAAACACTTCGGTCAGGTAGGCCCCGGCGTAGACCGACAGGGTCACGATGAACGACGGAATCTTGTCTAGGCGAATACCAAGGCTCGGCAAGGCGAAGTAGATCAGCAGGATCAGCACCAGGATCGGCGTGTTGCGAATCACGGTGACATACACCGACGCGACGATGCGCAGCGCGCGGTACTTTGACAGCATCGCAAACGCAGCCATCAGGCCGATCACGCAGCCGATGGCGATGGAAATCAGGGCCAGTTCAAGGCCCAGGCCCAGCCCCGCCAGCAGGCTGGGGAAATCCCGCCAGACTGCCGCAAAGTTCAACTGATAATTCATGGTCAAAAGTACCTGGGACAGGAAGGCGCCACGGCCCTCTCTGCCCCGTCAGTTGCAGGTTGCGTTACTTGTATTCCATCGGGAAGCCAATGGCTGGAGTCGGCAGGTCAACGCCGAACCACTTCTTGAAGGACTCCGCATACGCCGGGAATTCCACACCGGTCATGGCTTCATGCAGCGCGGTGTTGACGAAGTTCAGCCAGTCCTGGTCGCCACGTTTGACGGCGCAGGCATAGGTCTGCGGGCTCCAGGCGAAGGCCGGGGAACGATAACGGCCAGGGTTCTGCACCATCAGGTATTTGACCGAAGACTGGTCGGTGGCGGCCGCGTCGGCGCGACCGGAGTTGATGGCCTGGTACATCAGATCGACGCTGTCGTACTGGTCAACCTTGGCCTTGGGCAGCGCCTGATGCACCAGCTCCTCGGCATAGACGTTTTGCAGCACCGCGACAGTGACGCCCTCGCCCGCGCCTTTCAGGTCGTCGATTTCCTTGTACTTGCTGTTGTTCGGCAGCAACAGCGCCACGCCCTCGCGGTAGTACGGCAGGGTGAACGCAACCTGTTGCGCGCGGCTGGCAGTGACGGTGATGAACTGGCAGCTCATGTCGACCTTGTCGGTCAGCAGGTTGGGAATCCGCGCATCGGACGATTGCACCACGAATTCGACTTTCGACGGGTCGTTGAACAAACCCTTGGCGACGATGCGCGCAATGTCGATATCAAAGCCCTGCAATTTGCCGTCGGCACCCTGGAAGTGCCAAGGCGCGTTGGTGCTGCCGGTGCCCACGACCAGATGGCCGCGCTGCAAGACGCTGTCAAGTTTGCTGTCTGCCGCCTGCGCCACAGAAACGCAGGTGGCCGCAGCCGCCAGAACAAACGCAAAAGCTTTCACAAATGAGGGTCCGCGATGCATGGGAGAAGCTCCGTCGAGTCGTTGTTAATTCCGCTATAGCGGAACCTAGTTTGTAACAGCGGAATGAACAGCAGGAAGTGTGCCACAGAATCGGCAAAAAGAAAGGGCTGGGAAAAAGCTCGCGAGATCAATGAGCTAGAGTTGAAATGCCATCATCGGCAGTCTTAGGAGCCGCCCGCTGCCCGCTACTGAAGGCCACATCCTCGGGTAACGTGGCCCCAGTGTTGTGCGTAAAGCCCCACAATCGCGCATCAGGCGCGCCATGCGCTCAAGCCTGGGAAAGGTTGATCGACCGTTTGTCACCGGGCGCAGGACATTGGCATGCCCATGAGGGCCTAAGATCAGGTAATGCCTCTGTTCAAAGGAGACGCATCATGAACACGCGCACACTGGCAAGCCTGTGCCTGGCAGGCCTGATGAGCATGAGCCCTGCCCTGAGCCTGGCGGGGTCAACCTCGGCCGCAGACGCCGGCGGCTCGGCCCTGCCGCCCGGCATCAACCCGACCACACCGGCAGGCGGAAACGGCGGCGATGCCGATGGCCTGGAGAAAAAACCGGCCAACCCACAAGCGCCCGGCAAAGAGAAGAAGGCGGCCCCATCCAAGAGCACTGAAAAGCCCGCCTCCACCGTGCACAAGAAATCAACTGCGCCCAAACAATAAGTTCAACTCCTGGGTAGGGTTCACATATGAACTTTGTGTGAACCCGCACCCGCTCGGGCTCCCGCTGCCCTAAGATGGAATCAGACGCGTAAAGAATGGAATAACAACAAGGGAACGTTGGCACCGTAAATGCTTCAAAGGTTTATGAAGTTTTTGTGACAAGGCTGTGACTATGTACAGTCATTGCGCTTCTCACAGGTGTACGGTGAAGGAAATTGAAATGAAACAACGCGCAACTGTGATTTGCCGACGGGATGACCAGATCCTGTACGTGCGCAAACCCAAGGCCAAGTGGACACTCCCCGGCGGCAAGATCGAAGCCGATGAATCCCCTGCCCAGGCTGCCTCCCGTGAACTGCGCGAGGAAACCGGTCTGATCCTCGAGGACCTTTCCTACGTCACCCGTTTCGAAGGCGGCGAAGTGCTGCATCACGTCTTTGAAGTGTCTGTCACCTTCATGGCCACACCCACTGCCAGGAATGAAATCGCTGATTGCAAGTGGTTCACGGCCAAGCAACTGGGCGATCTCAAGGTCAATCCGTCCGCCAAGTCCATCGTCAAGGCATTTCTGGACGACGTTAAGTCATAGCCAGCCAGCTCAGGCTTTCCTTAGCGCGCAGCGTCTGGGGTGCATCAGGCTTTTGTAGGTGGCCGAGACCGAAATCCAGATCAGTGCCAAGGTGCCCGTTACCACTCCGGCCTTGTGCTCACGCAGCACCCCCAACTGCTCGGGCGTCGCGGTATAGGCCATAACCCCGGCCAGCACTGCGGCCACCGCGCTTGAGCAGGACGTGGCAATGAGCAGTGCGTGGGTGAGGTCCGGTGTCTGACGGTAGAAAATCGCGCTGGCAATGTAGACGGCAATCGCCGCCACGCTGATGAAGAACGAATACTGAAACTGAGTCTCGCTCATCGCCAACGCCTCAGAAATCCCGGGATTTGAGGATATGCAGCGCGCAGGCGGCGCCGAGCACCGCACCCACCGCAGCGCTGCCCATGCCGGGCACCAGCAGGTTTGCGATGGTCGCCGAACCTGTGGTCATGGCAATCATGCGCACGTCCATCAGGCGAGAAATCAAAGGGCGAGACGAATTGTTGCGAATGTCCTTGCGCGGCATGTTCATGTCCATCCATGTGAGACGAAGGTGAGCGCGCTTAGGCGCTGCCCGGTTGCCAGGAAGTCTGGAAGGCCTTGGCGCGCTTGGCAATGGAGGGACATCAAAAACAGACGCTTCCTACACATGCACGGCTCCTACCCCGATGTTGGACTATCCCAAAAAGCCGAGGATGGAAATGTGCTCCAGGACCCGCAAGTACTTCTCATATCCATCCTTTCGCAGAACGAGCGGGGGGACGCCGAACAAGACCGTCAAAACTGCAAACACGGCGCCTGCCCACCAGGAGCTCCGGAAAGCGAAGAGGGTGCACGGCACCAGGATGAAAATGGTTGTCAATACCGAGAGTTTTCTATCCCTGGCTTGCTCGTCATACCGCTCAAACATCCTGCACCTCCTGGCTAGATCTGCTGAGTATTAGCAGCGAAGAGATACGCTTACAACCCTGCCCAGCCACTGCATGGCCTCCCCCACTTGGCGGCGAAGCGCAGACCGGGCTTTTTGTACCTATAAACGTGATGCGCGATGCTCCAGGAGCCAAAGTGCCACTACTTGTGTAAAATTGGCCAGCTATGCCCAGTGAGGGCTGATAACGGGTACATCCAAAGGAAGCTGGTGATGCAAGTAGTACGCAATTTTACCTTAGCCACGTTAATCGCACTGACTGCAGGGTGCGCGACCGGGCTTAACTCATCTCAAGAAGCGGAACTTGCAAGCTATCGCGCAAATAACTTGGCAGTTGAGGAAAAGAACTCGGGCGCTGCCGCTGGGCTCGGACTGTTGCCTGGCGGCGGCTCATTTTATGGTCGTGCATATGGTTACGGGGTCGTTAACCTACTGTTGTGGCCGATTTCCATTCTCTGGGATCCAGTAAGCGGGTATGACGCGGCGGAGTCCATAAACTATCAAGCCACCAGAGCGCACGTGAAGAGCTTGAAGAAAGCCGACCTCGATGAGTTGGATAGTAAGCTCGCTGCCGATGAAATTGATATGAAGGGCTACACCCTGGAAAAGCGAAAGGTTGAGGAGAAATATTCCTACAAGCTTTGACGGAAGTTTCGCTGCTTAGCCATTGCAAACCCAAAGCCCGCCACTTGAGCGGGCTTTTTCATGTCTTGATCCGGACTGAGAACATTTGTACTCCTTCCATATTACCACCCGTTTGGATCCTTTTTACTGTGTATACATACAGAGGTAAAAATGGGGGCTTACAATGCTTCAGCAGCCCGAGTTCAGCCAGGTAAAACCTCGCTCCTACGGGCAGATCGGCCACCTGCATCACCCGGCCTCTCGCCCATCGCGGGGCCGGGTTCCTCAGATTCAATAATCGCCCAAGTAGAAAAAATGAATTTGTGACTTGCCCGCCAGGTCAAGAATTATGAACGCAGTAAATCTGACGAGGTGACAGTAATGACTATCCAGGCAGAGACACTCGTACAACTGACCGAAGCGCTCCAAGAAAGAGGAATGAACCTGGTCGCAGATGTTCACTTCACTCGAGCGCCGTACCGGCAAAATCATCGCTGGATCTGCATCGTAGAGTGACACCGCTCTCTGCCGGCGGCTCGGACTGATACTCCACCGCCGGCCCCACTGCCCCGCTACCCCGTGTTCCCTTCCTGCTCCACCAACTGAATAACCCACTCCCTGACCGCATCAGCAGGTGCCATGGCGCTCGGTTACCAAGGCGGCAACCAGCCACCGGAGGGTCACTGCGCCAATCGTTTCTTGAACATTGGCCGGGCAGAAGGCGTGGCGCGGGAAAGGATTTCGCCTCCTGCTTTCCTCCCTCCAAGAACTCGGCGCACATCCGTCAGACCTCCGACCTGCACAAGCAGTGGGTCCCAACCCTGCGCGAACTGGGGGTGCGACACCGTCCACCGTATAACTGTCGTCATACTTATGCGACAATCTGCATAATGTCTGGCATGAATCCCTCCTTTATTGCCCAACAGCTCGGACACTCAGTCCAGATGCTGCTCTCCACTTATGCGCGCTGGCTCAGTTCGAGCGGCGATTGGGGTGAGATGGAAAAGCTAAGGATTGGTCCAAACCTGGTCCAAGGCCAAAACCAGCAATCAGTAACTCCTTGATAGGTAAAGCAATTGATCTCCACAGCTAACATCACCATGCAGTTCGGCCCCAAGCCGCTGTTCGAGAACGTTTCGGTCAAATTCAACAACGGCAATCGTTATGGCCTCATCGGTGCCAACGGCTGTGGCAAATCCACCTTCATGAAAATCCTGGGTGGCGATCTGGACCCGTCCGGTGGCCAGGTGATGCTCGAGCCGAACGTCCGTCTGGGTAAACTGCGTCAGGATCAGTTCGCCTACGAGCAGTTCAGTGTGATCGACACCGTCATCATGGGCCACGAGGAGCTGTGGAAGGTCAAGGCCGAGCGCGACCGTATCTACTCGCTGCCGGAAATGACCGAAGACGACGGCATGGCCGTGGCGGAGCTGGAAACCGAATTCGCCGAGATGGACGGCTACACCGCCGAATCCCGCGCTGGCGAGCTGCTGCTGGGCCTGGGTATTCCGCTGGAACAGCATTTCGGCCCGATGAGCGAAGTCGCGCCAGGCTGGAAGCTGCGCGTGCTGCTGGCCCAGGCGCTGTTCTCCGATCCTGAAGTGCTGTTGCTCGACGAACCGACCAACCACCTGGACATCAATACCATTCGCTGGCTGGAAACCATTCTCACGGCGCGTAACAGCACCATGATTATCATTTCCCACGACCGTCACTTCCTCAACAGCGTCTGCACCCACATGGCTGACCTGGACTACGGCGAGCTGCGCCTGTTCCCGGGCAACTACGATGAGTACATGACCGCCGCGACCCAGTCCCGCGAGCAGTTGCTGTCGGACAACGCCAAGAAGAAAGCCCAGATCGCCGAGCTGCAGACCTTCGTCAGCCGCTTCTCGGCCAACGCCTCGAAAGCCAAGCAGGCCACTTCCCGCGCCAAGCAGATCGACAAGATCCAGTTGGCCGAGGTCAAGCCATCGAGCCGCGTCAGCCCGTTCATCCGTTTCGAACAGACCAAAAAGCTGCACCGCCAGGCCGTGACCATCGAGCACATGTCCAAAGGCTTCGACGGCAAGACCCTGTTCAAGAACTTCAGCTTCACCGTTGAAGCCGGCGAGCGCGTGGCGATCATCGGCCCGAACGGTATCGGCAAGACCACCCTGCTGCGCACGCTGATGGGCGAACTGGCTCCGGATGCGGGCGCCGTGAAGTGGACCGAGAGCGCGGAGCTGGGCTATTACGCTCAGGACCACGCCCACGACTTCGAAGACGACGTCACTCTGTTCGACTGGATGGGTCAGTGGACTTCGGGCGAGCAAGTGATCCGTGGCACCCTGGGTCGCATGCTGTTCTCCAACGATGAAATTCTGAAATCGGTCAAGGTCATTTCCGGTGGTGAGCAGGGCCGCATGCTGTTCGGCAAGCTGATCCTGCAGAAGCCGAACGTGCTGGTGATGGACGAACCGACCAACCACCTGGACATGGAATCCATCGAGGCGCTGAACCTGGCGCTGGAAAACTACCCGGGCACGCTGATCTTCGTCAGCCACGACCGCGAGTTCGTATCGTCCCTCGCCACCCGCATCATCGAGTTGAGCGCCGACGGCGTGACCGACTTCAGCGGCACCTACGACGATTACCTGCGCAGCCAGGGTGTGGTTTTCTAAACCACGCTCCGCGGTAATCCCGAAGCCCCGCCCCGTGACGGGGCTTTTTATTGGCCAATCGCGCGTCCTGGCGTGAACGTATGGATCAATGATTGCGCCAACAAATGTCGGTTTAAATCGTTAGCCTGCTTTCATTTCCGCTCGCCTCGGGTAATGATGATGCACCACTCCCACCGCTCCAGCGAAGAGTCCTATGTCCGCCGCCTTGCCGCCCGATACCCCCGTCCGCAACGCCAGTTCAACGGCGATTACCCTGCAGATCGTCTCCATCGTCTTCTATACCTTCATCGCATTCCTGTGCATCGGCCTGCCCATCGCGGTGATGCCGGGCTACGTGCATGACCAATTGGGGTTCAGCGCGGTGGTCGCCGGGCTGGTCATCGGTGCGCAGTACCTGGCGACGTTGCTCAGCCGACCTTTCGCCGGCGGCATCTGCGACAACATCGGCACCAAGCGCGCCATCGTCTACGGCCTCACAGGCATCGCGATCAGTGGTGCGCTGACGGTGGTGGCCATCCTGCTGCAAAGCCTTGCCAGCATCAGCCTGACGATCCTGATCATCGCCCGATTGATCCTCGGTGCGTCCCAGGGACTGATCGGCGTCGGCACCATCAGTTGGTGCATCGGCCTGGTCGGCGCAGAACACACGGCGCGCTCGATTTCCTGGAACGGTATCGCCTCCTACGGCGCCATCGCCATTGGCGCACCGCTGGGCGTGCTGATGGTCGATGCGCTGGGGTTCGTCAGCCTGGGGCTGGTGTTGGCGGCGCTCGCCATGGGCGCCCTGCTGCTGATCCGCAACAAGCCGCCGGTGCCAGTGGTGCGCGGCGACCGCATGCCGTTCTGGTCCGTGTTCGGGCGCGTGGCGCCTTACGGGCTGAGCCTTACGCTGTCATCCATCGGCTACGGCACCCTGACCACATTCATCACCCTGTTCTACGTCAGCCGCGGCTGGCAAGGCGCTGCCTGGTGCCTGACCGTGTTCGGCGTGTGCTTCATCGTCGCCCGGCTGTTTTTCATCAACGCCATCAACCGTTTCGGCGGCTACCGCTCGGCCATCGTCTGCATGTCGGTTGAAACCGTGGGCCTGGTGCTGCTGTGGCTGGCGCCCAATACCCTGGTGGCGCTGATCGGTGCGGGATTTGCCGGTTTTGGCCTGTCGCTGGTGTACCCGGCGATCGGTGTCGAGGCGATCAAACAGGTGCCCAACAGCAGCCGGGGCGCGGGCCTGGGCGCCTATGCGGTGTTCTTCGACCTGGCGCTGGCGGTTTCCGGCCCGCTGATGGGCGCGATTGCATTGGGCATGGGTTATGGCTGGATCTTTTTCTTCGCCGCGCTCCTGTCGGTGCTGGCACTGGCCCTGACGCTGTTGCTGTCACGCCGGCCGGCAGTCGATACCCGGTTATAAGCGCAGCCAGGCGCGGGGCAAAAAAGCCTGAACTGCCGCGCCTGCCTCCGGTCGGACCTATTACACCCCAGTAGCTCACCGAACAGGAGCGTGCGTGTGATTCCCGACCCGGATGGCATGGGTGCCACCCCTTCGCAACTGGCTGGCATGCCCGACGTTCACCGTTTGCGTGTGCTGACGGTCAATACCCACAAAGGCTTTACCGCGCTGAACCGGCGCTTCATTCTGCCGGAACTGCGCGAAGCGGTGCGCAGTACGGGCGCCGACCTGGTGTTCTTGCAAGAAGTGCTGGGCGGCCACGATCGCCACGCCGCCCGCTACCATGACTGGCCGATGACCTCGCAATACGAGTTTCTCGCCGACAGCATGTGGAGCGACTTTGCCTATGGCCGCAATGCGGTGTACCCCGACGGCCACCACGGCAATGCATTACTGTCCAAATACCCCATCCTGCAATACCGCAATCTCGACGTCTCGATCACCGGCCCCGAACGCCGCGGCCTGTTGCACTGCGTGTTGCAGGTGCCGGGGCATGAGGAAGTCCATGCGATCTGCGTGCACCTGAGTCTCTTGGAGAGCCACCGGCAGTTGCAACTGGACTTGCTGTGCGCCCTGCTCGACTCCCTGCCCGAGCATGCGCCGGTGGTGATTGCCGGAGATTTCAACGACTGGCAGTTGCAAGGCAACAAGCGGCTGGCGCGCTGCACCTACCTGCACGAGGCCTTCGAGCGCAGCCACGGGCGGCTGGCGAAGACTTATCCAGCGCGTTTCCCCCTGCTGCGCCTGGACCGGATCTACCTGCGCAATGCCACCAGCCACAATCCGAAGATTCTCGGCACGCGCCCCTGGACGCACCTGTCCGACCACCTGCCGCTGGCGGTCGAAGTGCACATGTAGCGCCGCCATGGAGCCATGCGGCCATCATCCGTTTGTCAGGTAAGCGGCCAATTGTTTAAACCAACCTTGCTGTACCTCATCCCACATTATGCGAGCCACATGACTCGCACTTCTCATAACAAGAGGTACGCAATCATGGCTAACACCGGAAAATCGAACCCTGGCAACTTCCAGAACGACCGCGAAAAAGCCAGCGATGCTGGCAAGAAAGGCGGCCAGGCTTCGGGCGGCAGCAACGTCGCCAACGACCGGCAGAAAGCAACCGACGCAAACCGTTCTGATGCCAACAAAAAAGGCGGTTCGATGCCACAAGGCGGCGCAGGCCGCAAATCCTGATTTATTGAAAGTCAGAGAGACGAGCGAGGGCGAAAGCTCTCGCTCTTTTTTTGGCTGCAATCAAGTCGGGTGGTCAGGATCGATCAAGGGCACGGTGGCATCGCGGTCGAACTGTGAGCCTGGGTCTTCGTTGCCGGGGTCGTTATCGACGTCCACCTCAATCTCTTCTTCAGTCTGAACAGCGCCGTGGGGCTTGGGTTCGGGGACGTTGGTATGAGTTTGCATGGCCGTTCTTCCTCATTTCTTGTGTATGGAGCTTAGCTGGCGCTGACCGTCCAGTGGACCGCGTCTTCAGGGAATTGATACTGCTCGACCCGATGGGCGATCCCGCAGGCCAGCGAATCTTCTGCCCGAATGACCTTTTCCTCTGCCGACAGGCACTTGCCGATATCCACCGGGTGCGCCGCGCCTTCGGTTTCACTCAGATAGATATTCACGTAGCGCTGCAGGTCGTTATCGAGGCTGCGCAGGTATTCGCGAATCCGCGAGTGGTCCACCGAGCTCTGATTGAAGTACCAGCTCATGGGGTGGATCAGGAATCGCGAATGGGGGCAGACGATGCGCTCATGGGCGGCCAGGTAAATGACAATGCCCATGGATTCGATATTGCCGCTGTTGAGCGCGCGGATCGGCACCTTCAGGGATTTCAGAAAGTTGTACAGCGTGAACCCCAGCGCCGTGCTGCCACCTGCCGTGGACAGGTTCAACAGCAGCCCCGTGGCGCCCTTGCCGATGGCCTCGAGGCAGCGGTCGCGCAATTGCTCGGTGCTGGCCTGGTCGACCCCGCAATGAAAGTGAACGATGTGCTCGGTCATCAACTGCCCTCCGCTGCCGGATAACGATGCCTGGTCAAAGGTTGGAAGCGTTCTGGCCCATGAAAGTTGCATCCACACCCTGTAGGAGCGCGCTTGCCCGCGACAGCAGTGCAACAATCACCGCTGATGTGTCTGAAAGATCGCTATCGCGGGCAAGCGCGCTCCTACGGCCGAACTCCTGCTTCACTGAGGGATCAGTTAAGAATCCGCATCCCCACACTCCATGACACCAGACAGGACACTCATATGAGTCTGCACGACAAGATCATCGGCCATCTGGGCTTCGGCTCTGCCCCGCTTGGCAACATGTTTCGCACCATCAGCGAAGAAGAAGCCGCCGCCACCGTGCAGTCGGCGTGGGATCAGGGCATTCGCTACTTTGACACCGCGCCGATCTACGGCGCAGGCCTCTCCGAACAACGGCTGGGCCAGGCGCTGGCCAACCAGCCGCGTGACCAGTACACCCTCAGCACCAAGGTCGGGCGCCTGGTGTCCGATGAGCTGGACGACAGCCCCCGCAGCGGCCCGTTCAGCGAAGGCCTGAAGAACAGGATAGTCACCGACTACTCCGCCGACGCGACCATGCGTTCGATTGCCGCGAGCCTGGAGCGCCTGAACACCGACCGGCTGGACATCGTGTTCGTCCACGACATCGCTCAGGACGCCCACGGTGACGAATGGATCGAACACTTCAATATCGCCCGCAAAGGCGCCTTCAGGACCCTGACCCGGTTGCGCGAGGAAGGCGTCATCAAGGCCTGGGGCCTGGGCGTCAACCGCGTCGAACCTTGCGAGCTGACCCTGGATTTAAGTGAAGCACAGCCTGACGGTTTTCTGCTGGCCGGACGCTACTCTCTGCTGGACCACGACCAACCACTGCAACGCCTTTTCAACAAGGCCCGCGAACACAACGCCGAATTCGTCGTGGGCGGGCCCTACAGCTCGGGCGTGCTGGTGGGCGGCCAGCATTTCGAGTACCAGCCGGCGCCAGCGGCGATGCTGGACAAGGTGGCGCACATCCAGGAAATCGCCCGGCAATATCAGGTGGACATCAAGGCAGCGGCCTTGCAGTTCGTGCTGGCCAACCCGTTGGTCGCGGCGGTGATCCCGGGCGCCAGCCGCCCTTCGCGGATCACCGAGGATGTGACGGCCTTACACGCGCAGGTGCCGGACGGGTTCTGGCAGGCCATGCGCGATCAGGGCTTCATCGCGGCGCAAGCGCCGGTGCCGATGAAGGATTGACCTTCCCAAATCTTATCCGTAGCAGCCCGGCCGGGCGGCGCTCCGCTTGCCGGCGGGGGCGTCCTCCAAATCGCCCCCGCCGGCAAGCCGTGCTGCTACGGGGGGCATGTGATACCGACCATCTGTAACATCCCCGTTGACTCATCTGTCATTTCGGTTAGTCTCTCCAGCGCACTGTATACAAAAACAAATACAAATAGCGCCGGAGATTGTTGAACATGCCAGTAGACAACACCCTGGATCCAGCCCTTGCCGCCCGTGCCTCCACCGCCGATCACCCGGCCCTGAGCCCCCGCCTTCATAACCACGACCTCGCGCCCCGACGCGCCGAAGGCAGAACATGGGGTGGATACAGTATCTTTGCCCTTTGGACCAATGATGTACACAATCTCGCCAACTACTCCTTCGCCATCGGCCTCTATGCCTTGGGCCTGGGCAGCTGGCAGATCATGCTGTCGCTGGCCATCGGTGCAGCCTTCGTCTACCTGTGCATGAACCTCACCGGCGACATGGGCGTGAAGACCGGCGTGCCATTTCCGGTCATCAGTCGGGTCAGTTTCGGCATCTTCGGCGCGCAGATTCCAGCATTGATCCGGGCGGTCATCGCCATCGCCTGGTTCGGAATTCAGACCTACCTGGCCTCGGTGGTGCTGCGTGTGCTGCTCACCGCACTGGACCCGGCACTGGACAGCTACGATCACGACTCGCTGTTAGGGCTCTCATCCCTTGGCTGGGTGTGTTTCATCAGCATCTGGGTGGTGCAGTTCGTGATTCTGGCCTATGGCATGGAGATGGTCCGTAAATATGAAGCCTTCGCCGGGCCCGTGATTCTGCTGACCGTCGCCAGCCTTGCGGTGTGGATGTTCACCCAGGCCAACGGCCAGATTGCCTGGTCGAACAAGACGCCGCTGGAGGGGCTGTCGATGTGGCGCAGCATCTTCGCTGGCAGCGCGTTGTGGCTGGCGATCTACGGCACGCTGATTCTGAACTTCTGTGATTTCTCCCGCTCCGCGCCCTGCAAGAAAACCATCCGCAAGGGCAATTTCTGGGGGCTGCCGGTGAACGTGCTGCTGTTCGCCTTCATCACCGTGATCATTTGCGGCGCACAGTTCTCCATCAACGGCCAGATCATCGAAAGCCCCACCGACATCATCAAGACCATCCCCAATACCTTCTTCCTGGTCCTGGGTTGCCTGGCCTTCCTGATCGTCACGGTGGCGGTGAACATCATGGCCAACTTCGTCGCGCCCGCCTTCGTCATCAGCAGCCTGGCGCCACGTTACCTGACCTTCCGCCGCGCCGGGATGCTCAGCGCCACGGTCGCGGTGCTGATCCTGCCGTGGAATCTCTATAACAGCCCGGTGGTGATCGTGTATTTTCTGTCGGGCCTGGGCGCCCTGCTCGGCCCGCTGTACGGCGTAATCACCGCCGACTACTGGTTGCTGCGCAAGGGCCGTGTGGATGTGCCGCAGCTGTACACGGAAGATCCGGCCGGGCCGTATCACTATTCACGCGGGGTCAACCTGCGCGCGGTCTGGGCGTTCATTCCCGCCGCGATCATTTCGACCATCACGGCGCTGATGCCGGCCTTCGAATCGGTATCGCCGTTTTCCTGGCTGATGGGCGCCGCCATCGGTGCGGCGTTGTACCTGCTGCTGGCCGACCGGCGCCAACGCTTCAAGGACGTCAGTGGCGAGGCCATTGCCGTGCAAGACATCAAGCATTGATTGCAAGCGAGAGAGTTCACCCATGCGTATTTTGATCGTCAACGTCAACACCACCCAGTCGATGACCCAGACCATCGCCGAGCAGGCACGCAGTGTCGCCTCCCCCGGCACCGAGATCGTCGGCCTGACCCCGCGCTTCGGTGCGGAGTCGGTCGAGGGCAACTTCGAGAGCTACCTGGCGGCCATTGCGGTGATGGACCGGGTGATGTCCTACGACCAGCCATTCGATGCGGTGATTCAGGCAGGCTACGGCGAACATGGCCGCGAGGGTTTGCAGGAACTGCTGGAGGTGCCGGTGGTGGACATCACCGAAGCCGCTGCGAGCCTTGCGATGCTGTTGGGCCACAAGTACTCGGTGGTGACGACACTGGATCGCGCGGTGCCGCTGATCGAAGACCGGCTGAAGCTGGCCGGGGTCTACGAGCGCTGTGCGTCGGTTCGGGCCAGTGGCATGAGTGTGCTGGAGCTTGAAGAGATGCCGGGGCGCGCCATCGAAGCCATCGTCGAGCAAGCCGCCCACGCGGTGACCCACGACAAGGCCGAGGTGATCTGCCTGGGTTGTGGCGGCATGGCCGGGCTGGACCAAATGATTCGCGACCGGGCGGGCGTGCCGGTGGTTGATGGCGTGACTGCGGCGGTGGCGTTGGCCGAATCGTTGGTGCGCCTGGGGTTGAAGACCTCCAAGGTGCGCACCTACGCCACGCCGCGTCCGAAGAAGGTGATTGGCTGGCCGTTGTTGCCGTGATCACTTGCCCTTAGCAGCAGGGCCGGGCGGCGTTCCGCTTGCCGGCGTCGGCGATCTTGCGGGCGTCCCGCGGGCAAGCCCGGCTGCTACGGAACCGCGGTGGCTGCAAGAATCGCGACATGCACCTTACCCGTAGCAGCACGGCTTGCCGGCGGGAGCGATCTTGAGGACGCCGACGCCGGCAAGCCGGACTGCTACGGTGGCCGCGAGAATCGGGGCGGGCGCAATGCCTGTAAATCGTTTAGTATCCCCGCCGCCGGTTTCCACTCGGAATTAATAGGGAATCCGCGAACCTGGCCGGTCGATGACACCAGGCTCAAACGGAACTGTCCCCGCAACTGTAGGCGCTGAGCCCTGCTTCACGATTGCCACTGGGTATCCCCGGGAAGGCCGGAGCATGGCGACGATGCGCCAGTCAGGAGACCTGCCGGCAAGCGTCAATCATTCACCGGCGGGGTGTCCGGGAAGGACTCCCGTGTGCGCGGCTTTCCATTCGCGCCTGCACCGCATCGGGATGTGCTTTCCAGTGCCAGTTCGTCGACCATCAGGCTTACTGGAGATCGCCTTTCATGTCGCTGCGCCGCCTCGCCCTTCTGTTCACCGGCCTTTGGCTGTCCAGCGCTGCCCTCGCCGCGCCCACGCATTACCCGCTGACGATCGACAACTGCGGCGTACCGCTGACCTTCGCCCACGTCCCGCACAAAGCCGTGACCATCGGCCAGGCCGCCACCGAAATGCTTTATTCCCTGGGCTTGAGCCAGCAGGTGGTTGGGACCTCGCTGTGGTTCAACCAGGTGCTGGCGCAGTATCAGGACGCCAACAGCAAGATCGAGCGCCTGGCCGACAACGCCCCCAGTTTCGAATCGGTGATCGGCAAGCGCCCGGACTTCGTGCCGGTGCAGTTCGAGTGGATGGTCGGCCCTCAAGGCGCGGTCGGCACTCGCCAGCAGTTTGCGGACTTGAAAATCCCGACCTATATCCTGCCGTCCGACTGCGAGGGCAAGGACAACCTGGTCGGCGCCGATGGCACGCGCCTGCAAGCCTTCAACATCGATACGCTGTACAAGAGCATTGCCCAACAGGCCGAGATCTTCGACGTACAAGACCGTGGCCAGGCGTTGATCGTCGAGTACAAGGCGCGTCTGGGCAAGGCGGTTGAGCAGGCGAAAAACCATGACAGCAAGAACGCCTCGGCGGTGTTCTGGTTCTCCAGCCCCGACCTCAATGCCGCGCCTTTCGTGGCCGGGCGCAAAGGCATTCCGAATTTCATGCTCGATACCCTGGGCATGCGCAACATTGTCGAGTCGGATGAAGAATGGCCCACCGTTGGCTGGGAAACCATCGCCAAGGCCAACCCGACGATTCTGGTCATCGCCCGCATGGACCGCCGTCGCTTCCCGGCGGACGATCACGAGAAAAAACTGGCATTCCTCAGATCCGACCCCGTCACCCGCAACATGGACGCGGTGAAGAACAACCGCATCGTCATCATGGACGCCAGCGCCATGGAGTCCAGCGTGCGTCTGTTCGACGGCATCGAACAGCTTGCCAAGGCCACCGAAGGCCAATGAGTCAATTGAATATCGGCCGCGCGTTGGGCCACTGCCTGTGGGTCAGCGCCGCGCTGTTGCTGGCGGTGATCGCCGGGGTGGCCATTGGCGAAACCTCGATCAGCCTGCCGGTGATCTTCCAGGTGCTGGCCAACAAGCTGTGGGCGGCAGGTTACGTGTTGGACCCTATCGATGAAGGAATTGTCTGGAACTACCGCCTCACCCGCGCCATCGTTGCGGCGGCGTGCGGCGCAGGGCTGGCCATTTCCGGCGTGGTGCTGCAATCACTGCTGCGCAATGCGCTGGCCGATCCGTACCTGCTGGGCATCTCGGCGGGCGCCTCCACGGGCGCCGTGCTGGTGACGCTGATAGGCCTGGGTGCCGGGGCCATTTCATTGTCCACCGGTGCCTTCGCCGGGGCGATTGCGGCGTTCGCACTGGTCGCCCTGCTCGCCCGCTCCTCCCGGGGGGAATCGGCTGCCAACCAGATCATCCTCGCCGGTATCGCAGGCTCACAGTTGTTCAACGCCGTGACCTCGTTTCTGATCACCAAGTCGGCCAACGCCGAACAGGCGCGGGGCATCATGTTCTGGTTGCTGGGCAACCTCAGCGGCGTGCGCTGGTCATCGGTGATGCTGGCCGTGCCCGTGGTGTTGCTCGGCCTGCTGGTGTGCCTGTGGCACCGTCGGGCGCTGGATGCCTTCACGTTCGGCAGCGACTCGGCCGCCTCGCTGGGCATTCCGGTGCGCCGCGTGCAGGCCATCCTCATCGCCACCGCCGCGCTGGTGACGGCGGTGATGGTGTCGATTGTCGGCTCCATCGGTTTCGTCGGGCTGGTCATCCCTCATGCGGTGCGGATGATCGCTGGCGTGCGCCATGCGCGCCTGCTGCCCTTGAGCGCCTTGAGTGGCGCACTGTTTCTGATCGCCGCTGACGTGTTGTCGCGCACGCTGATCAAAGGCCAGGTGCTGCCCATTGGCGTGATCACTGCGCTGGTGGGCGCGCCGGTGTTTGCCCTGATCCTGATTCGCGGGAATCGCACACGATGAATGCCCTGACCGAAAACACCGCCACCGTGCTGGGTGGCACCGACTTGGGTTACGTCATCAAGGGCGCGCAGTTGCTCGACGGCGTGACCCTCGGCATTCGTGCGGGCGAGAACCTCGGCATCGTGGGGCCCAACGGTTCGGGCAAATCGACGCTGATCCGGCTGCTGGCCGGGATTCTCGCGCCCACGTCCGGCGAGGTTCGGCTGGGTGATCAGCGCCTGGCCGCCCTCAAGCGACGCGACATCGCCCAGCGCCTGGCGGTGGTCGAGCAGCATGCCGAAACCAGCGATTCCATCAGCCTGTTGCAGGCGGTGGAACTGGGGCGCACGCCGTGGCTGTCTGCGCTGGCGCCGTGGAGCGATGAAGACCGGCAGATCGTCAGCCAGGCCATCGCCGATGTGAACCTTGCGCACCTGGCCCACCGCGCCTGGCACACCCTCTCAGGCGGCGAGCGCCAACGGGCGCACATTGCCCGGGCACTGGCCCAGCGGCCGCAGATTCTGCTGCTGGATGAGCCGACCAACCATCTGGATATCCAGCAGCAACTGTCGATCCTGTCGCTGGTGCATCGCTTGCCGGTGACCACGGTCATTGCGCTGCACGACCTGAATCAGGCGCTGGCCTGTGATCGCCTGGCGGTAATGGATGGCGGGCGGCTGGTGGCGCTGGGTTCGCCTTTCGAGGTCCTATCGCCTGAGCGCCTGCATAAAACCTTTGGCGTGCACGGACACTGGCTGACCGACCCGTACGACGGCGCACGGATCCTGCGGCTGCGTCCGCTCTAGCCGCTACTACCTCGCCTGTAGGAGTGAGCTTGCTCGCGATGCGTTTCACCAGGCACTACAGGGTCGCCTGACCCACCGCCATCGCGAGCAAGCTCACTCCTACAGGTAAGGCGTTGCTTTGAAACACCTATCCATGACTCAAGATTCCCGCCCCTTTGCCGATAGCGGCATACCATCAGACGGATTTGCTTCAAACATCGCACTGTCCTGATCGACCTGCTGCCCTGCAGCCCATTTCTACGCGTGAATCCAAAAACAATCAGGAGCGCCGATGAACATCAAACAGAAACTCACCTGGGCTTTTGCGGTAATCGCCTGCCTGCCGATCATCCTCGTTGCAACCATCGTTATCGTTAACCTGCGCAGCGATGCCCAGAGTGACTTCGTCGACGGCAGCAGCCGGGAAATCCGCCAGGTGGCCAACGCCATGCAGCTGTTCTTCGACGGCATCCGCCAGAACGTCGACTACCTGGCCGCCCACCCGACGGTTACCGGCGCAGGTGACGGCGTGAAAAGCTACATGAGCGCCGATGCGCCGAACATCGCCCAGACCGAGCCGGACCATCAGCTGTACAGCCTGTTCGAGAGCCTGGCCAAGAGCCACCCGGACTACTCCTACGTGTCATACGGCCTGGCCAACGGCAGCTATGCGTTCTGGCCCGGCGATCCGAAAATGGCCAGCTACGATCCGCGCCAGCGCCCCTGGTACAAGACCGCCCAGGCCAACCCCGGCAAAACCCTGCGCACCGAAGCCTACTATTGGGCAGGTGACGATGCGGTACTGGTCAGCACCGTGCGCGCGGTCAACAACACCCTGGGCAGCAACGGTGGCGTGGTCAACATCGACGTGTCCCTCAAGCAGCTGACCAGCATCGTCAAGCAGATCAAGCTGGGCGAAACCGGCTACCTGATGCTGATGGAAAACAACGGCACGGTACTGGTGGACCCGAAACAACCCGAACACAACTTCAAGAAGCTGGCGGACCTGGGCGATGGCTTTACCCAACTGGCCAAGGCCGGTCCCGGGCTGACCGAAGTGAGCATCAATGGCGAGCACTTCATGGCCAACGTGTTCCCGTCCGAGCAACTGGGCTGGAGCTTCATCGGCCTGATCAAGCAGGAAGAAGTCATGGCCTCGGCCACTCGCCTGACCTGGCTGATCGCCGGGATCGCCGCCGTGCTGGCGGTTATCTTCGCCGTGGTCGGCGCCAGCTTCGCGACGTTGATCGTGCGCCCGATTCGCGGCGTGGCCAGCGGACTGGAAGGCATTGCCCAGGGTGAAGGCGATTTGACCAAGAGCCTGTCGGTGCGCGGCAAGGATGAAACCGCGCAACTGGCCAACTGGTTCAACCAGTTCCTGGCGGCGATTCGCGGGCTGATCCAGCACATCGGCCATGCGGCCACCAAGATTCTCGACAGCTCCACCAGCTCGACCCGGGTGTCCAACGACATGGCCGAAGCCGCCGGCAGGCAGCGCGAAGCGGTGGACATGGTGTCGACCGCGTTCCATGAAATGGTCGCCACCGCCAACGAAGTCGCCCGCTCCTGCAGCCAGGCCGCCGATTCGGCCGACAGCGGCCAGCGTCAGGCCCGCGAAGGCCAGCGGCAGATCGATGATGCTGTGAACAGCGTCGATCAACTGAGTGCCGAGATCTCACGTTCGGCCAACGACATGTCGCAGCTGGAAAAGGACAGCAACGACATCCAGTCGATCCTCGACACCATTCGTTCGATTGCCGAGCAGACCAACCTGCTGGCGCTCAACGCAGCCATCGAGGCGGCACGGGCCGGCGAACAGGGACGCGGCTTTGCGGTGGTTGCCGATGAAGTGCGGGCACTGGCCAAGCGCACGGCGGACTCCACTGCCGAGATCGACTCGCTGTTGGGCAACCTGGCCAAGCGCACCGCGTCGGTGGCGCAACAGATGCACGCAAGCCTGGACGTGTCCCAGCAGTCCGTGGCGAAGATCGGCCAGGCGCGCAGCAGCTTCGGGCAGATTCGTGAGTCGGTGGACGTGATCCGCGACATGAACACCCAGATCGCCACCGCCGCCGAACAGCAGCATCAGGTGGCCGAAGACATCAACCGGCACATCAGCCAGATTCATGGTGATGCGCAATTGGTGGCTGAACTTGCGGATTCGGCGCGAGGTGATTCGAAGAACCTTGCGGCCCTGTCCAACGAGCTGGACAGTCTGGTGCGTCGGTTCAGGACTTGATACCGCTTTCGTAGCAGCAACTCGAACCTGTGGGAGCGGGCTTGCCCGCGAATAGGGAAGACCAGACTCCGAAAGGGTGTCTGACCCACCGCTTTCGCGGGCGAGCCCGCTCCCACAGGATGTAGTTTTGCACCTTGGGTGTGAGGCTCACCACGCCACGATGGTCGAATCCGCCCGTGGTTCGGTGCCGCCGCACAACACGCCGCTGACCGGGTCACGCACGATGATCTGCCCCCGGCCGTAATCGGTGGAGTCGTAGGCGATGACAATCTCATGCCCGCGCCGGGCGAGCGCGGCGGCCAGATCCTTGGAGGCGCCCTGCTCGATGCCGATCTGCATGCCGCCCAGCCACTGCCACCTCGGCGCATCCAGCGCGGCCTGCGGGTTGAGCCCGAAATCCACCAGGTTCATCACCATCTGCACATGGCCCTGAGGCTGCATGTAGCCCCCCATCACGCCGAAAGGCCCCACCGCCTCGCCGCCCTTGGTGATGAAACCGGGAATGATGGTGTGAAAGGTCTTCTTGCCCGGCACCAGGCAATTGGCGTGGCTGGCGTCCAGGCTGAATTCCTGCCCGCGGTTCTGCAACGCAAGACCGCTGTCCGGCAACACCACCCCGGAACCGAAGCCGTGATAGTTGCTCTGGATGAACGACACCATGTTGCCCTCGGCGTCGGCGGTGGCCATGTACACCGTGCCGCTTGAGTGCGGATCCCCAGGCTTGGGCGCCTGGGCACGCTCACCGATCAGCGCGCGACGCTCGTCGCTGTAGCGGTCGCTCAACAGATCGGCCACCGCCACCCGCATGTGCAGCGGATCGGTGATGTGGTGCAAGCCATCGGCGTAGGCCAGTTTCATGGCTTCCAGCTGGCGATGCCAGGTCAGTTGGCTGTCGCGATGGTCGAAGTCGAAGCCTTCTAGAATCTTCAGCGTCATCAGCGCCACCAGCCCCTGGCCGCTGGGCGGGATTTCCCAGACGTCATAGCCGCGGTAATTGACGCTGATCGGATCGACCCACTGCGGCTGAAAGCCGGCCAGGTCCTCTGTCCGCAGATAGCCGCCAGTCGCCCGGGAATGCGCGTCCAGCCGCTTGGCCAGGTCCCCGCGATACAGGCTTTCGCACTGGGTTGCGGCGAGCTCTTCAAGGGTGCGCGCCTGGGCCGGGTTGCGGAACACCTCCCCCGCCCTCGGCGCACGGCCATCGATAAGGAAGGTATCGAACCAGCTCTCCAACGCTTCATCGCGATGGGGCGAGAACTCGTCCAGCGCAATCTGCCACTGATGCGCAACCACCGGCGAGACCGCAAAACCGTCCCGGGCCAGGCTGATGGCCGGAGCCAGCAATTCGGCAAACGGCAGCTTGCCGAAGCGTCGGGACAGTTCGGCCCAGGCCGCCGGGCAGCCAGGCACCGTCACCGGGGTCCAGCCATACAGCGGCATCTGCCCATGGCCTGCGGCCTTGACCGCTTCGATGCTCAAGGCGGCCGGCGCATTGCCATTAGCATTCAGGCCATGCAACTTGCCCTGGGTCCAGACCAGCGCAAAGGCGTCACCGCCGATGCCGCAGCCGGTGGGTTCGACCACGGTCAGCGCAGCGGCCGTGGCAATCGCCGCATCGATGGCGTTGCCGCCCTTTTGCATCACTTCCATGCCGGCCTGCGCCGCCAGCGGCTGCGAGGCGGCGACCATGCCACGGCGGGCAAACACACTCTGGCGCCGGGACGGATACGGGTACTCGTGTGCGGAAAAATTCAACATGGCGAAGGCTCTTCAAAACAGGTTCATTGGCCAGACTTGATGCGGTTCCATTCGCGGGTAATCAGGCGCTGGATGTTGTCCGGCAGGTCGGCGGAAACGAAGGCTTTGCTGATCACCTCATCGCTTGGGTAGATCCCCGGATTGCCGCTGACTTTCGGGTCCATCAGGGCGGTGGCGTCGGTGTTGGGGTTGGCGTAGCCCACGTAATCGCTGACCTTGGCGATCACCTCCGGACGCAGCAGGTAGTTGACGAAGGCATGGGCGTTGGCGACGTTACCGGCGTCCTTGGGAATGGCCAGCATGTCGAACCAAAGGTTCACGCCTTCCTTGGGGATCAGGTAGCGAATGTCGACGTTCTTGCCGGCTTCGTGGGCGCGGGTTTGGGCCTGCATCACGTCCCCGGAATAGCCGATAGCCACGCAGATGTCGCCGTTGGCCAGGTCCGCCGTGTATTTCGACGAGTTGAAGTAAGTCACCGAAGGCCGCAATTTCATCAGCAATGCCGAGGCCTTCATGTAGTCATCAGGCCTGGTGCTGTTGGGGTCCAGGCCGAGGTAGAGCAGCGCCTGAGGGATGATCTTCACCGGCGCATCGAGAAAGGCCACGCCGCAGCTCTTGAGCTTGGCCAGGTTGGCCGGGTCGAAGACCATCGACCAGGAATCCAGGACCACGTCCTTGCCCAACACCGCCTTGACCTTCTCTGCGTTGTAGCCGATGCCCACCGTGCCCCACATGTACGGCACTGCATAACGGTTGCCCGGATCGGCCGCCTCCAGACGCTTCATCAAGCGTGGGTCGAGGTGGTTCCAGTTGCTCAGCAACGAGCGTTGCAGCGGTTGATAGGCCCCGGCGCGGATCTGCTTGGACAGGAACTGGCTGGACGGCACCACCAGGTCGTACCCGGAATGCCCGGAAAGCATCTTGGCTTCGAGCATCTCGTTGGTGTCGAAGATGTCGTACTCGACCTTGATGCCGCTGTCCTGCTGGAAGTTTTTCAGGGTATCGGGGCCGATATAGTCGGACCAGTTGTACATTTTCATCACGCCATCGGCGGCTTGAGCAACGGGCAGCACAGCGACAGAACACAACGCAGCGGCAAAGCAGATCGAACGCATGGTGATTTCCTTATGAGCGTTACAGCACGCGGCTGAGAAAGGCTTGGGTACGCGGATGGGACGGACGGGTGAAAATCTGCTGCGGCGGGCCCTGCTCGATCAACTCCCCCTGATCGAGCACCACGACGCGGTCGGCCACTTCACGGGCAAAGCCCATTTCGTGGGTCACCACCACCATGGTCATGCCGTCGTCGGCCAGCTCCTTCATGACCTCCAGCACCTCGCCCACGGTTTCCGGGTCCAGGGCGCTGGTGGGTTCGTCGAAGAGCATGGCCTTGGGTTTCATCGCCAGCGCCCGGGCGATGGCCACCCGTTGCTGCTGGCCGCCGGAAAGCATCGACGGATAGTGTGCGGCCTTGTCTGCCAGGCCGACCCGGGCCAGCAGTTCCCGGCCCTGGCTCAAGGCCTCCTGGCGAGACACGCCCAGCACATGAATCGGTGCCTCGATGATATTTTCCAGCGCCGTCATGTGCGCGAACAGGTTGAAGCGCTGGAACACCATGCCGATGTCGCGGCGCTGGCGGGCGATGTTGCGCTCCGAATCGCGCACCAGGCTGCCGTCGGCGCGTTCGCGGTAGCCCATGTTCTGGCCGTTGACCCGGATGCGCCCGGACTGAATGTCTTCCAGCAGGTTGATGCAGCGGATGAAAGTGGTCTTGCCCGAGCCCGAGGCGCCGATCAGCACCACCACTTCGCCTTTGCGTACCTGCAGGGAAATGCCTTTGAGGATTTCCAGATCACCGAAGGACTTGTGAACGTCCAGCGCCTCGATGATCAGTTCTTCACTTTGATGCGCCATCTCAACGCCCCCTCAACAGTTTCATCGCGCTGCGGCCAAACATCCGCCGGGCCGCAGGCGGCTGGCGGTCGGACTGGCCGAAGCGCTGCTCCAGCCAGCGCTGGAAGAAGCCCCACAGGGTGGTCAGCATCAGGAAGTAGATCGCCACCACCAGATACAACTCGAACACGCGAAAGGTCGCCGAGGTAATCATCTGGGTGCTGAGCAGCAACTCCTGCACACCGATCACGCTGACCAGCGTGGTGTTCTTGAGCATCACGTTGAACTCGTTGCCCAACGGCGGCACGATCACCCGGAACGCCTGGGGCAGCACGATGCGGCGCATCAGCTTGCCGAAGGTCATGCCCAGTGAACGGCCGGCCTCGTACTGACCCTTGTCCACCGCGCCGATGCCTGCGCGGATGATCTCGGCCATGTACGCCCCTTCGTTCAGGCCCAGGGCAATGATCGCCGCCTGAATGTTGCCCGGGATGATGAACCAGCCAAGGTCGATGTCTTCGAAACGAAAGATCCCGCCCGCCGCCAGCGCCGTGTACAGGAACACGATCTGCACCAGCAGCGGCGTGCCGCGCATCAGCCACACGTAAAACCGAACCGGCAGGTACAACAGCGGGTTCTTCGACAGACGCATCAATGCCGCCACCAGCCCCAACACGCAGCCAAGCAGCATCGCCAGCACGCTGATCAGGCACGTCAACCACAGCCCGGTGAGGTAGACCCCACTGGGCTGGGTCAGGTATTGCCAGAACACTTCCCAATTGAAATTCATCATGCAACCCCGTTCTGCGCCGGCTTAATCGAGCTTGTCGCTTTCGACGTGCCACTTGGCGAGTAACTGGGTGTAGCTGCCGTCGCTGCGCATGTCGCTGATGATCTGCTGCACCGCGGTGGTCAGTTGTGCGTCGTCCTTGCGAATGCCGAGCCCGGTAAGGATCCGGCTGAACGCGGGCACGCCTTCCTGAAACAGATCCGGGGCCATGGCGGCGTAGTAACCGGCGGTTTCGACGGTGGTGCCATAGGCGTCCACCTGCTTGATGCGCAGCGCCTGGAAGGCATCGGTGTCGGTGTTGTAGACCACCAGCTTGAGCGGCGGCTTGCCGGCCTTGGCCAGGGTCTCGTTCTGGGTGTCGAGCAGGGTCTTGATGGTCGAACCGTTGAGCACCGCCACCTTGTTCCCGGACAGGTCATCCAGCGACTTGATGCCCTTGGGGTTGCCCTTGGGCACCACCACCGACTGGCTGGAGTACATGTAGTTGACGATGTTGATCACTTCGCGCCGCTCGGGCTTGTCGAACAACTGGTCGACGATCATGTCGCACTGTTGCGCCAGCAGCGCCGGGACCAGCCCCGAGAACGGAATCACCCGCCACTCCACCTTCTTGCCGCCCAGGCGCTTGGCGACTTCCAGCCCCAAATCGATGGTCAGGCCTACCGGTTTCTGCGCGGCGTCGAATGACACCAGGGGCGGCGAATCCATGCCTGAGCAATAGGTGAGTTTGTCGACCTTCTGCAGCCGGTCCGGCACCGTCGTGGCGGCGGATGCCAGCGGTGCGAGCAGACTCAGGGAAACGAGCATGGCCAGTGTGGCGGGTGTGTGCATGACGAAAGCTCCAATGTTCGGTAAGAAAGCAAGGGCAGTTCTGAACGTCAGTACGGTGTAACGGGCGGGCTGGATACCCGCTTCTGGTTGAGGGTCAGGCGGTTTTCTGTTGTTCGAGAAAGTCGATCAGGCTCGGCACGGTGCCTTCGATGTGCTCGCGCAGGATGCGCTCGGCTTGCTCGGCATCCCCTGCGCGCAGGGCATCGAGGATCACGGCGTGCTCATCACGGGCGCTCAGGGGCTTGTCGCCGTGTTCCAGCCACAGGCGCATGTGCGGCTCGATGACCGTGTACAGGGCGCTGATCTGGCGCATCAGGCGGCCGCGCTCGCTGAGGCTGCAGAGGTATTCATGGAATTCGCGGTGGCGGCTGACCCACTCGGAACTGTCGTCGCGGTAGGCGTCCATGTCGTCGAGCAGGCGTTCGAGGTGAGTCAGGTGGCGCTCGGTGATCTTCGGCACGGCGACGCGGATCGCCAGACCTTCCAGCGCACTGCGCATCTCGAAGACTTCGCGCATTTCGTCAATGTTCAAGCCGCTGACCACCGCACCGCGATTGGGCCGCAGCGTCACCAGCCCATCGGCGGCCAGGCGCCTGAACGCCTCGCGCACCGGCATGCGGCTCATGCCGATCTCGCCGGCGATTTCCTCGGCAATCAGGCGCTCGCCCATCTTGTAGGTGCCTTTGCAAATCGCATCGAGCAGGAAGGCATATGCCTCTTCTTCAGCGGTTACGGCCTGGCGGTCGGTGTAACGGGGCGCGAGTCGCATGTGTCACCTGTTTGTATTTTTGTATCCAATCATCCACGGATACGAAAAAGCAAAGTCAGTGCCAGCTTTGCAAAAGCACTTGCAAGGTGATGAAAGGGATGGGAATTTAGCGCAAACGCGAAAATCGGCAGCGCAAGCGATGTGCTACCAATCGGATCAGGCATGGGTACAGGCGCACAACCATGGAGCATGGGCGTGCGAGGGGGAACGACGTCCGGGCGTCAGGGGTGACGAATCACCGACTCGATGCGCTGCATCGCCGGCAACAGCGCCTCGGCGATTTCCTGGGCCTTGGGTGTCGGTTGCATCTTGCGGTCGCGGCGCAGGAACAAGGGGTCGCCGAAGAACTCGCGCAGGCGCACCAGAGAGCCACTAACCGCCGGTTGCGTCACTCGCAGATGCTGGGCCGCGCCACTGACGCTGCGCTCGCGAAACACCACCAGAAAGGTCAGCAACAGGTTCAGGTCAAGACTCAGCAGAATATCTTCATTCAGGGACATCAGGGCTCACCCCGCTCGGCTCGGTGACAAAACTGTTGAACTGGATATGGCTGATGGCGCCGCACGAAAGCAGCTCCATGAAACCGGCCAGCTCAGGATGGGAAAAGTGAGCCTGCATCTGCGCCTCGGACTGCCAGTAGCCGCTGACGATCCAGGAGGCGTCACAGGCCTTGCTGGCGGTCAGGGTGTAGGCAATGCACGGCGTGGTGCTGTTCAACACATCGAGCATGCGCGGCACACGGGCATCGACTTCACTGCGACGCCCGTGGGTGGCGTGTATTTCTACGGTGTTGATCGCCGATACAAGCATCATCCTCTCCTGCGATAAATGATGGGGCGATTCTGACGCGCCAGACGCCCCGGATAAACCACAGGTTTGGAGTTTCTGCGTTGCGGATTAAGCGACAATTAACCCATGGCTCAGATGGCCAGGCTGTCGACCACCCCGCCGTCGACTCGCAGCGCCGCGCCGGTGGTAGCAGAAGACAGCGGCGAAGCCAGATACGCCACCAGGTTCGCCACTTCATCGACCTCGGCGATGCGCTGGATGATCGACGAAGGTCGCGCGGTGCGTACGAAGTGGTTGGCTTCCTCCCGAGCGCTGCGGCCAGATTCGGCCATGGCGTCCTTGAGCATGTCCTCGACGCCGTCGGTGAAGGTCGGGCCCGGCAGGATCGCGTTGACCGTGACCCCGGTGCCCGCCAGACGCTTGGCCAGACCGTGGGAAACGGCCAGGTTGGCAGCCTTGGTGGTGCCGTAGTTGATCATGTTGGCCGGGATGGCCACGCCGGATTCGGACGATACGAAGATCACCCTGCCCCATTTCTGCTCGACCATGGCGCCCACGTAGTGGCGCGACAGGCGCACGCCGGAGATGACGTTGGTTTCGTAGAAACGGCTCCATTCGCTGTCGTCGGTTTCGAAGAAGTCTACTTCGTTGAAGATGCCCAGGTTGTTGACCAGAATGTCGGCGCGCGGATGGGCCTCGAACAGACGCTGGGCGCCCTCTGCGGTGCCCAGGTCAGCCACCAGGCCATGCAATTGTGCGTCTGGCACGTCGCGTTTGATCGAGGCGATGGCTTCATCCACCTTGCCCTGCCCACGGCCGGCAATCACCACCGAGGCCCCGCACTGTGCCAACGACTTGCCGATCGCCAGACCGATACCGGCTGTCGAACCGCTGACGATGGCGAGTTTTCCGTTCAGGTCGATTTTCATGCTGCATCTCCATCAAGGCTATCAAGGTGGGCGGCTGAAAACGGGCCCAATGGCCGCGTCAGCCGGTCGCCAGGGTGACGACAACGAAGCCAAGCGTAGATGCAAAAGCGCGAGACCGTCCAAGACATGTTTGGATGAAGTTGAGACGTTAGAGGTCTTACCCTCGATATCGCAGGTTTGAACACTGTAGGAGCGCGCTTGCCCGCGACAGCGTCCTCGAGATCGCTCCCGCGGGCAAGCCCGGCTGCTACGGGGTTGGGGTGAAACTGGCATCCGCGTTCACGCAGAACCGTAGCAGCACGGCTTGCCGGCGGGGGCGTTCGTGAGATCGCCGTCGCGGGCAAGCGCGCTGCTACGGGATTGGGGTGAAACTGGCATCCGCGTTCACCCAGAACCGTAGCAGCACGGCTTGCCGGCGGGAGCGTCCTTGAGATCGCCGTCGCGGGCAAGCGCGCTCCTACGGGATTGGGGTGAAACTGGCATCGGCATTCACGCAGAAGCGTAGCAGCACGGCTTGCCGGCGGGGGCGTACTTGAGATCGCCGTCGCGGGCAAGCCGTGCTCCTACGGGGGTGTTTACTTGTTGAACGCCGAGTAGCTGTTCATCAGGTTGCGGTAGTTCGGGATGCGCTGGGACAGCAGGTTCGCCAGGCCTTCCATGTCGTTGCGCCAGTCGCGCTGCAGCTCGCAGGCCACGGCGAACCAGTTCACCAGTTGTGCACCGGCTGCGGACATACGCGCCCACGCCGCCTTCTGCACCACGTCGTTGAAGGTGCCGGAAGCATCGGTCACCACGAACACATCAAAGCCTTCTTCCAGCGCGCACAGGGTCGGGAACGCCACGCAGACATCCGTCACCACACCAGCAATGATCAGCTGCTTGCGACCAGTCGCCTTGATCGCCTTGACGAAATCTTCGTTGTCCCAGGCGTTGATCTGGCCAGGACGGGCAATGTACGGCGCGTCCGGGAACATTTCTTTCAGCTCAGGCACCAGTGGGCCGTTGGGGCCGGATTCGAAGCTGGTGGTCAGGATGGTTGGCAACTTGAAGAACTTGGCGCAATCGGCCAAGGCCAACACGTTGTTCTTGAACTCGTTCGGCGAGAAGTCCTGCACCAGCGAGATCAGACCGGTTTGGTGGTCGACCAGCAGAACGACGGCATCGTTGATATCCAGACGCTTGTAAGGAACGGTCATGATTGACTCCATCAGTGGGGTTGCAGTGTATGCGATGCCAACAGACTGCGTCGGCGGGTGCCTCGCCAGGCAAGCCCGGCGAGGCGTTGAGACGCTTTAGAATGCGAAGCAGGAACAGCCGAAGGCGCCCCAGAAACCCTGGAAGTCGCTGACCGGGGCTTTCGACTGGCGGGCCTTGTCATGGCCATGGGCATGCACGGCGCACGGCCCGCTGCACTGGTGAACTGCACCGGCCAGCGGCGCGCCCTGACGCCAGTGACCCGGCACCATGGCCACCGGCGACCAGTCCGGCAGTACCGGCACGCTTGGCGGCGCCAGTTGGTCGAACTCGTTGGTGCCATAGACGACCTTGCCGTCCACGATGGTCAGCACCGACTCGATCCACTTGATCGACTCTTCCGGCACGCTGAAGAAGTCCTGGGACAGCGCGACCACGTCAGCCAGTTGACCGACCTTGATCTGGCCCTTCTTGCCCTGCTCGGAGGAGAACCAGGCGCTGCCACGGGTGAACAGCTCCAGTGCGGTCTCGCGGGACAGGCCTTCGGGGTACAGTTCCATGCCGCCCACGGTGCGGCCACTGACCATCCAGTACAGCGAAGTCCAGGGGTTGTAGCTGGAGACGCGAGTGGCGTCGGTGCCGGCACCCACCGGCACGCCTTCGGCCAGCATGCGCTTGATCGGCGGCGTATGTTCAGCCGCGTTCTTGCCGTAGCGATCGACGAAGTATTCGCCCTGGAACGCCATGCGGTCCTGAATCGCGATACCGCCACCCAAGGCCTTCACTCGCTCGATGTTTTTCGGCGTGATGGTTTCGCAATGGTCGAAGAACCACGGAATGCCGTTGAACGGAATGTCGCGGTTGACCTTCTCGAACACGTCCAGCATGCGCGAGATCGACTCGTCATAGGTGGCGTGCAGACGGAACGGCCAGCGGTGTTCGACCAGGTGCCGCACCACCGGCTCAAGATCCTGCTCCATGCCGGCTGGCAGGTCGGGACGCGGTTCGAGGAAGTCTTCGAAGTCGGCCGCCGAGAAGGTCAGCATCTCGCCCGCGCCGTTGTGACGCAGGAAGTCATCGCCCTGGTGCAGCTTGACGGTGCTGGTCCAATGCTTGAAGTCCGCCAGCTCTTCCTTGGGCTTCTGGGTGAACAGGTTGTAGGCGATACGCACGGTCAGCTGCTTGGCCTCGGCCAACTGGGTGATGACTTCGTAGTCGTCCGGGTAGTTCTGGAAACCGCCGCCAGCGTCGATGGCGCTCGTCAGGCCCAGGCGGTTCAACTCGCGCATGAACTGGCGCGTCGAGTTGACCTGGTATTCCAGCGGCAGTTTCGGGCCCTTGGCCAAGGTCGAGTACAGGATCATCGCGTTCGGGCGCGCCACCAGCATGCCGGTCGGCTCGCCATTGCTGTCGCGCACAATCTCGCCGCCCGGCGGGTTTGGCGTATCGCGGGTGTAGCCGACCACGCGCAGCGCGGCGCGGTTGAGCAATGCACGGTCGTAGAGGTGCAGCACGAACACCGGGGTGTCAGGCGCGGCCTGGTTCAGCTCTTCGATGGTCGGCAGGCGCTTTTCAGCGAACTGGAATTCGTTCCAGCCGCCCACCACGCGCACCCATTGCGGGGTCGGCGTGCGATCGGCCTGGGCCTTGAGCATGCGCAGGCCGTCGGCCAGCGAAGGTACGCCTTCCCAGCGCAGCTCCAGGTTGTAGTTCAGGCCACCGCGGATCAGGTGCAGGTGCGAGTCGTTCAGACCCGGGATCACCGTGCGCTTGTGCATGTCGATGACCTGGGTGGCGCTGCTGCGCATGCCCATGATTTCGGCGTCGGTGCCCACGGCCACGAACTTGCCGCCGGCGATGGCAACGGCGCTGGCCTTGGGTTGTTCCTGGTCAACCGTATGAAAGTTTCCGTTGAATAGAATCAGATCGACGTTCATAGGAGTTCCTTGGGCAGAAGATTTGGAAGCACCGACGGCAAAGCCGGTGACAGGCATTGAGGTGAGAATCGCGGCGGCCGCACCGAGCAACGAGCCCTTGGCAACGAAGCTGCGGCGCTCGCTGCTGCCTGGGGCGTCATCGTCGTGCTTATCCTTCATGATCGGCTCCGGGCGCGGGCTTGGGCGCTGCGTTGAGCCAGGACGCGAACAGTTTGGTAGCCTGGGGCATCAGCAGGTAGACGACCAGCAACACAATGGTGATGGTGACCAGCGCGGTGCTGATGATGTAGTTGCCCAGCAGCGGGAAAGCGCGGAACACCGGGCCCCAGAGCAGCGGGATCAACAGAGTCAGCGGGCAGATCACGAAAAAGGTCACCACCGACTGTTTCCAGCGTGGCGGCGGTGGCGTGTCGCTGGCCGGCACGAACCAGAATTCGTTGTGCGGGTTGACCTCGGTCAGGTCGCCATCGGCCAGCATCGGTGCGGCCTCGGCCACCAGTTCCCGGCGCTGTGCCGAGTCCAGCCAGCTCTGCATGGCGTCCGTCGAACAGAAGCGCAGCACGCAGGTGAACATGTGCAGGCCATCGGCCTTGCCACGAATGACATCGACGCCCAGATGCCCGGGATACGAGGCGGCAATGGCCACGATGCGGCGCAACCAGGCCTCGTATTGTGCCTCCTGCCCTTGCTTGACCCGGTGCTTGATCACCAGCGTGACGATCTCGTCAGGGGACAGTTTCGAGGTCGCGGCGACGTCGGCGGACATGGCGGATTCAGGCATAGCGAAGCGCTCCGGAGAAACGATGGCCGAGCGCCAGGCGGCCAGGCCCGGCGATCAGCACACTGGTGAAAATGATGATGAGCAACCAACCGAACTGCCCCTGCTCAACGCTCCAGTCGCCGTGCACCACTACGAGGGCCACCAACAGCAGGAAGAGAATAGGCAGGCACGCCAGACGCGCCAGTACGCCGGTCAGAATCAGCAGCGGGCACAGGACCTCGGCGAAGATCGCCATGCCCAGGGTCAGGGTGGCGCCCATGTGGAACGGGTCTTCGATCAGTTGCAGTTGGGCGTTGAAGTCCAGCAGCTTGGGCAGCCCATGGACGAACAGCAGAAACAGCGCCCCACTGGCCCGCAGGAACAACAGCCCCAGGTCCAGTGAACGGTCGTTGAAGGTTGAATAGCTCATCGCATACCCATGAATTCATGAACGGCTCGTCAACGGCGCAAAACACCCTCGGCGAGCATTGAAGTCATAGTGATGGGCACAGGGTTAGCGGTATTGAACGGACGTGCTGCGATTGGACGGTTTGTGCGTGGCGGGATTGATGCGAAATGTTACGGAGCGAGTCAGTTGCTCTCCTGAATCTGCCCCTTGCGCTCCATGATCATCTGCTGGCCGCTCTGCTGGCGCTGCTGTTGCAGGGCATCGCTACTGCCGTTGTTCGCCGGGGCGATGGTGTTGCTGCCGTTGCTGTTTGTCGCGTTGGTGCCGTTGGCGTTGGTGCCGTTTGTTCCGGTGGCGTTGGTGTTGCTGCTGTTGCTGCCATTGGTGTTCGCAGCGTTGGTGCCATTGGCGTTGGTACCGTTGGTGCCGGTTGCGTTGGTGTTACTGCTGTTGCTGCGGTTGGTGTTCGCAGCGTTGGTGCCATTGGTGTTGGTGCCGTTGGTCCCGGTTGCGTTGGTGTTGCCGCTGTTGCTGCCATTGGTGTTCGCTGCATTGGTGCCGTTGGCGTTGGTGCCATTGGTGCCAGTCGCGTTAGTACCCGAGCCCGTTGCTGCACCGCCTGCCGATCCGCCGCCCGTTGCCCCGCCTGCTCCGCCTGCACCGAACCCGGATGCGGCGATCATCAGCGCGGGTGCGTCAGCGGTTTGTGCCAGGACCACGGCAGGTGCCAGCGTAACGGCGGTAAACAGCAGAGGGATCAAGGCTTTGCGTGAGCGGATCATCATGGTGTCTCCAGCAAGAACGCGAGGGGTCTGTGGGTTGGAGGACGGGCGACCAACAGCGTTCGATCTTTTGCATCACGCGCCGATTGAACGGTGCATATGGGTGGTGTGCCAGATCGGGTCATCTTCGATGTCGTCGATGGCAAAGCCCTGGCGCTGCCAGAAGCTGATCGCTCCCGGCAGGAAAGGATGGGTGTGCAGGTACAGCACTTCGACGCCCTGCTCCACTGCGACAGCTTTCAAGGCGTCGAACAGACGAGCGGCCAGGCCCATGCGCCTGAAATCGGGGGCGATGAACAGACGTACCACCTCCACCGTCTTGTGCCCTGAGTAATCCAGTTGCGGGAAACGCCCGTCGTACGGCAGATAGCCGATGACGCCGACCAGTTGACCCGCATGGCGAGCGATGAGAAACCGGCCAGCCTCCGGGGCCAGATAGACGTCGTCAAAGCGCTGCAGATCATCGGGCATCACATCCGGGTCGAGCATCGGAAACATCCCGGCCCGCGCGCCCATGACAAAGGTCAGGATGTCAGGGATATCGCAGGATCGGGCCAGGGAAATCAAAGGGGGCATGCGTCAGGCCAAGGCAAAAACACCGATCGTAGCAGTCCGGCTCGCCGGCGTGGCGATCTTGAGGCCGCAACGCCGGCAAGCCGGACTGCTACGAGTGCGTGTGGCATCGGCTTGTAGGAGCGCGCTTGCCCGCGATGGCGGTGTGTCATGCGACATCAAGGTGTCTGGCCTGACGCTTTCGCGGGCAAGCGCGCTCCTACGGGATCGGGGTGGACACACCACCTGAGAACAACCCAAGTTCCGTAGCAGCACGGCTTGCCGGCGGGGGCGGTCTCGAGATCGCCCCCGCGGCCAAGGCCGGCTGCTACGGGACGGGGTTTGGTCAATACCTGGGCTTGACCGCTCTCCAGTCCGGCTTGTACTTCTGCATCTGCCTGACGTCGTCGCGCGAGCGGATTCCGCAGGTCAGGTACTGGTCGTTGAGCTTGCCCAACTGGTCGTAGTCCAGCTCCAGCCCCAGGCCCGGATCGCGGGTGATCTTCACGCAGCCGTCGACGATGGGCAGCTTGCCGCCCTTGATGACCTCCTCGTCCGGCTCCTGCCACGGGTAGTGGGTGTCGCAGGCATAGTCCAGGTTCGGCACCGCGGCGGCCACGTGGGCCATGGCCATGAGGCTGATGCCCAGATGCGAGTTCGAATGCATCGACACCCCAAGCCCGAAGGTTTCGCACATCTTCGCCAGCGCCTGGGTGTCCCGCAGACCGCCCCAGTAATGGTGGTCGGCGAGGACGATCTGGACGCTGTTCTGCGCGACACTGCGGCGGAACTCGTCGAAATCGGTCACGACCATGTTGGTGGCCAGCGCAAGCCCTGTGCGCTTGTGCAACTCGGCCATGCCATCGAGCCCCGGCGTCGGGTCCTCGTAATACTGCAAGTCGTCGCCCAGCAGCTCTGCCATACGGATCGAGGTTTCCAGCGACCAGTTACCGTTGGGGTCGATGCGCAACGGATAGCCAGGAAACGCCTTCTTCAGAGCCTTGATGCACGAGACCTCATGCTCGGGCTCCAGCGCCCCGGCCTTGAGCTTGATGCTCTTGAAACCATAAGCCTCGATCATCCGCCGCGCCTGGGCGACGATCTGCTCTTCGCTCAAGGCCTCGCCCCAGCTGTCTGGCGCGTAGGGCGGGCCGGCATGGGTGGCGTACTTGAAGAACAGGTAGGCGCTGAACGGCACCTGGTCGCGCACCGCGCCACCGAGCAGGTCCACCAGCGGCAGGTTCATGGAGCGCGCCTGCAAATCGAGAAAGGCGACCTCGAACGCCGAATAGGCATTGCTCACCGCTTTGCTGGCATGGGAACCGGGCGCCAGTTCTGCCCCAGCGATACTGGCCGGTTTGTGGGCCGCAACAGTGGCCTTGACCACCGCCTTGAGCTGCGCAAGGTTGAACGGATCCATACCGATCAGTTGGCTCTGCACCTGCTGCTGGATCGCCAGCGCCGGGGCATCGCCGTAGCTTTCGCCCAGGCCGATATAACCGTTGTCGCTTTCCACCTCGATGATCGAGCGCAGCGCGTAGGGCTCGTGGATGCCGCTGGCATTGAGCAACGGCGGATCACGAAAGGCAATCGGGGTGACGGTAACACGCGTGATTTTCAAATGACTTCTCCCGGTCAATCAGGGTTTGAGGCTTGAAGAGGGGTTGAGCGTCGCAGGGGCAGCCAGCGTGGCGCCGATGTCGCCCGGCAGGTGCCGGTCAGCGCGGGGCGTGGTGCGGGCAAAGAAGATCACCACCGCCGCCAGCAAGGACGTGGCCGCGAGGCCGTACAACCCGCCAGTGATGGAACCTGTGGTCTGTTCCAGAAAGCCGAAGGTGGCGGGCGCGACGAACCCGCCCAGGTTGCCGATGGAATTGATGAGGGCGATCACTGCCGCGGCGATGCGCGCATCCAGATAGCCCTGGGGAATCGGCCAGAATAACGCCGAGGCCGCCTTGAAGCCGATGGCCGCGAAACAGATGGCAACGAAAGCGAACACCGGCCCGCCAGTGGTGGACATGAACATCCCGCCCGCCGCGATGACCAGGGTCAGCGACACCCAGGCCTGCTGGTGCTTGAAGCGTGCGGCCAGCGCCGCGAAGCCGTACATGGCGAGGATGGAGATGATCCATGGAATGGAGTTGAACAGCCCGACCTGGAAGTCGCTCATGCTGCCCATTTTCTTGATCATGCTGGGCAGCCAGAAGGTCGCGCCGTAGATGGTCAAGGCCACCGAGAAATAGATGAAGCAGAACAGCAGGATCTGCCGGTCAGCCAGCAGCCGGAAGATCGACGGCTTGACCACCTGCGTCGCTTCGCGGGCCTTTTGCTCGGCGTCGATGGCTGCGATCAGTGCGCCCTTCTCCGCTTCCGTGAGCCACTTGGCCTCGCGGGGATGGGACTGCAGCCAGAACCAGACGAAACCGCACAGGGCAATCGAGGCAAAGCCTTCGATCAGGAACATCCATTGCCAGCCGTGCAGGCTCAGCCCACTGATGCCCAGCAACGCGCCGGACACGGGCCCGGAGATCACCGAGGCCACGGCCGAGCCGCTGAGGAAGATCGCCATGGCCTTGCCGCGCTCACTGGCCGGCAACCACTGGGTGAAGTAATAGATGATGCCGGGAAAGAACCCCGCCTCGGCCGCGCCCAGCACGAAGCGCAGGATGTAGAAGCTGGTTTCGCCTTTCACGAACGCCATGGCCATCGCCGCCGCGCCCCAGGTAAACATGATGCGGGTCAGCCAGGCGCGGGCGCCGAAGCGTTGCAACAGCATGTTCGACGGCACCTCGAACAGCGCGTAACCGACGAAGAACAAGCCGGCACCCAGCCCGTAGGCCGCCGCGCCGATGCCCAGGTCGGTTTCCATGTGGCTGCGCACGAAGCCGATATTGACCCGGTCGATGTAGTTGACGATGAACATGACCACGAACAGCGGCAACACGTGCCGCTTGACCTTCGCGGCAGCGCTGGCCAGAGCCGGGACGTCCAGGGACGATGAGGGATTGTTCAAAAGCGCGACTCCCGTTCATTGTTTTTTTAGGGATGAGTTTTTGCAGATGAGCCGATGATGGACGCCGATATTGTTCCCGTCTAATCTAGATTGACTGCTGATTGATACCCGGAATATATCAATGTTCGAACTGGCCCAACTGCGCTGCTTCACCACGGTGGCCACGGAACTGAACTTCCGCCGCGCCGCCGAGCGCCTGAACATGACCCAGCCGCCCTTGAGCCGGCAGATCCAGTTGCTGGAGCATCATCTGGGGGTCGAGTTGTTCACCCGCAGCACCCGCAGCGTGGCGTTGACCGCTGCCGGCCGGGCGTTCTTCATCGAGGCGCAGAACCTGCTGGATCGTGCGCAACAGGCGGCACTGGCGGCCAAGCGCATTGCTCAGGGCGATATCGGTTCGGTGAACATCAGTTTCGTCGGCAGCGCGGTGTATGAGTTTCTACCCAAGGTGATCGCCGAGGCGCGGCTCAATCAGCCCCACGTGAAAATTTCCCTGAGCGAGATGAACACCGCCTCGCAGCACGAAGCCTTGCGCGCCCGCCGCGTAGACCTTGGCATCGTCCGCGCTCCGCTGCTGCAGTCCGGTTATGAAACCGAGCTGTTGGTGCGCGAGCCTTTTGTGCTGGCGGTGCCGAGCACGCATCCGTTGGCGCATGCCTCGAATCTGCGGGTCGAAGACCTGCATCAGCAGCCCTTCCTGATGTACTCGCACTCAGCCTACCCGCCGTTCAACGAACTGCTGACCGGCATGTTCCGCTCGGCGCAGGTGGCGCCGGAGTACGTGCAATGGCTGGGCTCGTCCCTGACGATTCTGGCGCTGGTCAACGCGGCCATGGGCCTGGCGCTGGTGCCCCGCTGCGCGACCAATGTGGTGTTCAAGAACGTGGTGTTTCGCGAACTGGATCTGGGCGAAGGGGTGCAGAGCGAGCTGCACCTGGTGTGGCGTGCGGACAACGACAACCCGGCGTGCATGATGCTGCTCCAGGGAATCCGGGCGGCGGTCAAGGCCGAGGCGCGTCTGCAAAACGCCGCTGTAAATCCCCCACCGGCCTCGCTATGATCGGCCCATGACGCCCTCGATGCCGATTCGCTCACCCTGCCCGCCCGGCGCCTGCATTTGCGAGCGCGAACGGCTGCTGGAAACCGCAGGCACAGACCTGCGCATCCTCTGCCTGACCCGCCAGGAAGAAAAACGCCTGCTTGAACGCCTGGAAAACATCGCAAGCCTGACCGACCTCGAACACATGCAAAAGCGCATGTACGAGCAACTGGGCATCCGCCTGTCCATCGCCCCGGGTTTCAATGAAGTGCGCAGCATGCGCGGCATCGCCATCGACATCGCTGAACTGCCCGGCATGTGCCGCAAGACCCGCCAGGCCATCCCTGCCGCCATCCGCAGAGGGCTGGAGAAACGACCGGAAATCGCCTGGAGCCTGCTCAATGCTCATGACTTGTTGCGGGATGCGTAAGCTGTAGCAGCGCGGCTTGCCGGCGGGGCGGTGTGTCAGTTGCACAATCTGTCACTGACACACCGCTCCCGCGGGCAAGCCCGGCTGCTACGACGATTGGCGTTGTCGGGAAGGTATTGGCTATTTCTCCCAATCCGCCTTGGCGATCGCCAATCCGTGCAAGCCGTTGTACTCGGCACGCTTGGGCTGTTCCCAACCTTGCAGCAACGCCGGATCGAGGTCGTAGATTTCAACGCCCAGCGGCCTGCACACCGTCAACGGGTCCTGCGCCTCAGGCCCCCACATCGGCAGCGACAGGTCCCCGCCCGGACAGGTGGACAGCGCGCACAGCAGGTCGATTTCGGCGAAGAACTCCAGGTAGTCGCCCTTCTGGGCCGGGCAGGCTTTCATGAAGTACAGGTCGTCGTGATTCAGGCCTGTGCATTGAAAGATGTTGAGCACGTCATGCACGTCGAACTCGGTCAGCCCATGGGGCAGCACGGCGCGGGTGAGGTTGGAGTGGCAGTGGTGATGAAAATCCTCGCCGGTGAGCATCTTGTTAACGTAGGGATCGCAGCGTGTGCCGAGCAGGTCGTGCAGGCGCCCGCCGTGTTCGTCGACGCCGTAACTGGCCAGGCTGTCGTCGGTGATGGTCACCATGGGGCGCAGGAATGGCAGGTTCGACCACAGCCGGTCATGGGTGGTGACGTGGGCGCCTTGCAGCTGCCGGGTGCGCGCTGCCCACATGCGCTCGCGCGGGTCGTTGGCGTTCCATACGTTGAAGTCGCCGACCTGGGGGCCTACCGGGGTGGTTACACGAAACACCTGACCGGCCTTGACCTTCCACGCACGACCGGTGCGGATCGGCACTTCGAAGTGCTCCACCAGGGTGCGGCTGTCCTGATTGTCGCGGATCCGGTCGTAGAACGCTGTGTCGATCTGTAACGCTGCACCTTTACTGACCTGATACGCGGCGGGGTAGTCTTTGTACATGCGGCTCTCCTGAGGGTCCGGGCTGTTTCAGCGATTCGGTTGGGCTCAGGAACAGCATAGGCCGTGCCAAAGTTGATTCGGGACAGGATCGGGGCAATGGCGGCCTCAAGATCGCCCCCGCGGGCAAGCCCGGCTGCTACGGGATTTTCGCAGCGCCTACAATCCGTAGCAGCACGGCTTGCCGGCGGGAGCGATCTCGAGGCCGGTTACGCTCGCGCTACAGCGCATCGGTCCATAACCGCCGGGCCAGGCCCTTGAGCATCAACGACTCCTGCCAGCGGTCGCTGATGTCCCGGCCGAAGCGGTCGGTGATCGCATACGGCGGCGGGCCAAGTTCGCAGGTAAACGACAGGCTCGCGCTCGCGCCGGCACGCTCGCGCCAATCGTCGATCCCATAGCGCCACCAGCGGCTGAACAGCTCGACCCAGGGCCTGTGTTGCTCAAAGCTGATCGGCACCTGGACTTGCTCGCAACTGGCCACGCGCCCGTGAAAGCCTGAACTGCGCTGCAGGATGGTTTTGATCTGCTGCTGATCCTGTGCGTCGGGTTGCAGCGGGATTTCCCGGCCCACCACGTAATGCGACAAATCCGCCAGCAGCTTCAATTCCGGCAACTCCCTGAGCAGATCAAGAGTGAACGGCAGGTCGTTGGTGATGCGGTAGCGATGGGTTTCCAGCAGCACCGGAAAATCCACCTGTTCGGCCAGCCGCAGCCAGCCATCGACCAGCGTGATCGCTTCACTCAGGTTGCGCGGCCGCAGGTCTGCCTGGATCGTCAGGTGATGGCAACCGTACTGGCTGGCGATGTCCAGCGCCGGCTGCAAATCGTCCACAGTCTTGGGAAACAACTGGCCCTCGATGTGCAATCCCAGTTCATTGGCCAATTCGGCAAGGTGCCGTGCGGCGGCGGGCTCGTAGAAGTGATCGGTGATCCCGTCAAAACCTGCCTCGGCGATGCGCGTCAACTGTGCTTCCAGCGGGCCTGGCAAAACGCCCTGCTCGTTCTGCATCGCCCACATCGATTGAAACACCACAAACTCCTGTTGCTTGATGTCAGGCATGGGCACCTCGCAGCAGTCCTTTAAGTGACACGTTCGCGTCCGCCAATTGCGTGACCGGCAGCATCACCTGACTTTCGATCAGCCGTTCGCAGAGCTTGATGTCCTTGGCCACGCTGTTGCCGCGCCCCCAGCCGCTGGCACCCACCAGTTGCGCCTCGGAGTTGAGGTACAGCAAGACGAACCCGCCATCGCTCCCTTCCCGCGTGATCACCTGCGCACCCGCTTCAAGCGTGCCGACGGTCTGCAGAGCGAACTCGTAATGATCGGACCAGAAGCCCGCCACCCCGCTGATCGGCTGCAGGTGCCCCAGCATGTTCAAGGCCGCCAGCCGCCCCTGAGTCTCGGCATTGCGCCAGGTTTCCTGGCGCTGAAAAAGGCCCTCGCCATCGGGAAATTCGCAGACATCCCCGGCGGCAAAGACGCCCGGGGCGCTGGTCTGCAGGAACCGGTCGACCCGGATGCCGCTGCCCGTTTCCAGCCCCGCATCTTTAGCCAGTTGCAGATTGGGCTGCATGCCAATCCCCACCAGCAACACATCACAGGGCAGGCACTCGCCGCTTGCCAGTTGCACCGCTGTCAGCGCCTGTTCGCCCTCAATGCTCTCGATGCGGGCACCCAGATGGACCATCACGCCCCGTTCGCGGTGCAGGTCGAGCAAGGTCTGCGACAGGCGTTCTGGCAGGGCTCGCGCGGCCAGCCGTGGCCCGGCTTCCAGCACAGTCACCGCACACCCCAGTTCGCGGGCGGTTGCGGCTACTTCAAGCCCGATGAAACCTCCGCCGACCACCAGCAAGCGAGTGCCCGGCGTGAGGCATGTTCGCAGCCCCACAGCCTCATCCACCGTGCGCAGGTAATGCACGTTGCTGAACCTGCGGGCACCCAGATCCAGGCCGCGCGACTGCCCGCCCATGGCCAACAGCAGCTTGCCATACTCAAGCTGCTGGCCGTTATCCAGCGTCAGCCGTTGCTCCCGCACATCGATACCGGTCACCCGCACTCCGCTCAAATGCTCGATGCCGGAGGCGATGAAACCGGCTTGGCTGAACAGGCTGCACGCCTCAAGGGCCGACTCACCCTTGAGCAGCGCCTTGGACAGCGGCGGCCGTTCATAAGGCAGGTGCACCTCGTCGCCGATCAGGACAATGCGCCCGGCAAAACCGGCCTCGCGCAGTGTCAGCGCGGCGCGCCCGCCGGCGTGCCCTGCCCCAACGATGACCATCGCATTTTGGCTCATGACTGCTGTTCCAAAGTATCGAGGAGCACCCTGCCCGCCTCGACCTTGACCGGATAGGTCTTGAGGTTGATGCACGCCGGGGCGTTCAGCGCCTTGCCGTTGCGGTAGTCGAATCGGCCGTTGTGTTTGGGGCACTCGATGACGAAGTCCATTACCAGGCCATCGGCCAGATGGATTTTCTCGTGGGTGCACAGGCCGTCGGTGGCGAAGAATTCGCTGCCGGCCGAACGGTACACCGCGTAGGTTTTTTGCTGATGATCGAAACGGATGACGTCTTCTTCATCGATATCGTCGACGTGACACACCTCTACCCACTGATTGCTCATGGCAGTGCTCTCTTGTTGTTCGAAGGGCGAAGGGATTTCAGCTGAAGGCTGATTCCTGCGGGGAGGATGCGGTGTCCGGCGTCACTTCACGCACAGGCCTGCGAATATAAAAACCCGGATCCTTGCGCTGTTTGAGCAGCGTCGGAATGATCTCCCGGTAGGCGTCGATGATGCTGTTATAAGGCGGCGGGCAATCGGCTTTTATTTCCTCGTGAAGTTTGGCCAGTGCGTGATATGGCACCATCGGAAACATGTGATGTTCCAGGTGATAGTTCATGTCCGAATAAAAGAAGCGGAACACCGGGTTCATATAAATCGTGCGGCAGTTCTTACGGTGGTCGAGTTCATCCTCGGCCAGACCCACGTGCTGGGTCAGGCCGAAGGCGTAACTGAGCCAGCCGCCATACATCGTTGGCAGCAATACATACATCAGCGGCAGCCAGGAATTGAAGTACAGCGCCGCGCCAATCACCAGCCCATGCAAGGCCAGCCAGATGCGTGCGGTGCGGTAGACCTTGGGAAACTCCGATTCCGGGACGAACACCTTCTCCTCTTCACTCATCTGTCCCGAGGCATGGACGAACAGCGACTTGAACGCGTTGTAGACATGGGGCAGCGACAGGAACTTGAGGGCAATCATGTTCAGGCGCGGAGGGCGTGGCTCGACGATTTCCGGGTCACGGCCGACGATAATGGTGTCGGTGTGGTGGCGGGCATGGCTCCAGCGCCACACCTGCGGCTCGTACATGACCATGAAGCACGCCAGTTGATAGACCGCATCGTTCATCCAGCGGGTCTTGAAGGCAGTGCCGTGGCCCGTCTCGTGCCAGCGCGAGTTGGCGGCGGTGCCGTACAGCAGGCCATAGACCAGGAAAAACGGCACGCAGGCGGCGCTGCCCCATAAGAGGTAACCGCCAATGCCGGTGACCAGCATGGCGCCGAGCCACAGGGCGGTATCACGCAGGGCGCGGCCATCGCTGCGTTGCATGAGTTCTTTCATGCGTTTGCGCGGCACCGGGCATTGATACCAGACCGCCGACACCAGCCCGGCCTCCTCGGCCTTGCGCGCCTGTTCACCGGTCAGGCTGTAGTCTTTTGGGCGATCCGGATCGAAGGGTATTTGGGACATTGTTATTGTTCTCCAGATAATTGAAACCGCGTCGTTCACGCACTTCGCTGATTCAAAAATATAGAGAGCAAGGGCTCTGCAACAAGCGCTTGAAAGTATTCTCTCTCAAGCTATCATCCAGCCCTGCCGGTGCTTGATAGTTTTCTATCACGGGCCGTTTTTTTTCCGTTGATATGCCGTGTAAGCAAGAGCGGATCTGAATCAAAGAGCGCGTATGAATAGCAAGAAACGCCCGACGATCGCCACCGTTGCCCAGTACGCCAACTTGAGTGTTGCCACCGTTGACCGGGTACTCAATGCCAGGGCGCCGGTCAATCCCGACACCGCCGAAAAAGTCCATGAAGCCGCCGAAGCGGTGGGTTATTTTGCGGCGCGGCTGATCTCGCAACGCATCAACGAAAAGAAACCGGCCTATCACTTCGGCTTTCTTCTGCTCGGCACTTCCCAGACGTTCTACAAGACATTGGGCGATGCCATCGTCGAGCAGGCACGGGAGGCGCGCACGGCGAATATCGTCTGCCATCTGGAGCTGATCCACGACCGCTCGCCGCAGTCCATTGCCGCGCAGATTCGCCAGTTGGCCGAGCAATGCGATTGCCTGGCGCTGGTCAGTTTCGAGCATCCGGTGATTCTGCAGGCCATCGAAGAGGTGCGGCTCAAAGGCGTGCCGGTGGTGTCGCTGCTGACCGAGCTGCCCACCGTGCATCCTGGCGCTTACGTTGGCACCGACAACCATGAAGTCGGTCGCACGGCTGCCTGGCTGATCGCCCATGGCTCACATCCAGCGGGTGGTTGCGTGGCGGTGATGCTCGGCGGACACCGTTTTCTGGGGCACGAGCAACGTGAAGCCGGGGTGCGCAGTTTCTTCGAAGAGAAGGCCCCGCAGTTTCGCGTACTGGCGCCAATCATCACCCTGGATAACGGCGCGATCACCGAGGAAGCCACGCTGGAACTGCTGGCGCGACACCCGGACCTGCGCGGTATCTACGTGGCCGGCGGTGGCGTCGAAGGGGTCATCAGCGCGCTGGCGGCAACCCCTGAACGCCCGCCGCTGTGCGTGATTTTGCAGGAACCGACGATGGAATCCCGCCAGGCCATGCGCAAAGGCCTGGTGACGCTGGTGATCGACTCCCAGCCCAGGCTGATCGCCAAGGAATTGATCGAGGTGATGGTGCAGTTGCCGCGAGTCAAGGAAATCGACCCGCAACGGCACCGGGTGCTGGTGCCGTTGCAGATCGTGACGCCTGAGAATATTTGAATGGCTACTGATTCTGCCGAAGGCGTAGCAGCGCGGCTTGCCGGCGGGAGCGGTGTGTCAGTCACACTTATCGTCACTGACACACCGCTCCCGCCGGCAAGCCGTGCTGCTACGGGATGAAGGACCGACGCCCGTTATGCCAACCGCTTGACCCGCATCGCCTCCACCGCCTCGGCAAACCGCTCGACCGGCCAACCCTCGTCCAACGCCTGCGCCATCAACTGCTGCCCGGTCTGCGGGGCCATGCCGTGCAGCGGTGGGTCAGTGTCCAGATTGGTTGGAAACGAGTACCCATCAGCACTCATGGCAATCACCGCTGACACCTCGACCGGGTCCATTTCACCCTGCGCCCCCCGCTTGCGCAGCCACGGATAGAGCGCCAGCATCATCCGCTCGCGGTTGACCGTCTCCATGGGTTTGCCGAACGCTGCTGAAATCTGCAGCAGGTTGGCCATACGGTACTGGTCCGGCGTGCGGTTTGTACCCGCTGCATGGAACAACGCAGGGTTGAAGAACAACAGATCACCCTTGCTCAATGGCAACTGAATCGCATGCCCGGCGAAGTAATCGATGAAACGCTGGTCGCGCCACGCCAGATACCCAAGCTCATAGTGCTGGGAAAACGGCAGCAACAGCGTAGGACCGGTCTCCAGCGGCATGTCGGTATGAGCCACGGCGCCCTGCAAGGTCAGGTTCTGCGACAGCCGATGCAAGGGCAGCGGGTAGCGCGCCACCACCTCGTCGGTCTGAAAACCCAGGTGATAGTCGCGATGGGGCTGCTGGGCCTGCCCGCCCGGCGTCACCACGTTGACCTGCGCCGTGGCCTGGAAACACGGCCCCAGCCACGCCTCGGCGATCAGCCCCAACAGCGGGTTGGCGTAGTACTCGATAAACGATTCCGGCGAATGCTCGGCGGCCTTCTGCAAGGCATTCCAGATCCGCTGGTTGGCCCCGGCCTTGGCGAAGTGGTCAGCACGCACCACCTTCGCGGCCTCCTGGGCGATGATCTGGCGAAACACCTCGCTGTGCCGGTCGATCACCCCGTGGTCGGTGTAGGCGCCACGCACCACCAGCACGCCGGGGCCATCGCTGAGCAGCCGATGCAGTTCGCTCATCAGCGCCTGGCGGTTGCTGTGCATGGCGTTGCGCAAGGTGTCGGCCGCGTAGATCACCACGCGGCTGGCCACTTCCTGTGCGAAGGGGTAGTCGGCCAGATCAACCTCTTGCTCGCACACCTGGGCAAAGGCGTCGGGGTCCAGGTCATCGACGCGGCCGAACAGGCTCACAGGCCACCCAGGCCGTCGAGGGTCAGCGGCGCATCCGGTCGCGGGGTCGAGCCGTCGCCGCAGCCCATGATGCCCTGTTCCATGTCGATCACGGCGCCGGTGGTCATGCCCGACTGGTCCGACAGCAGGTAGGCCACGCTATTGGCCACTTCCTGCGGCTTGAGCAAACGGCCGAACGGCGCCTGGGCTTCGGCGCGAGCCAGCCAGCCGTCGTCGGCCCCGTGGTACTGGCGCTGGATCTGGTCTTCGTGGGGCGTATCCATCCAGCCGATGTTCAAGCCGTTGACCCGGATGCGGTTGCGCAAGGTGCTGAACGCGACGTTCCTGGTCAGCACCGCCAGCGCCCCTTTGGAGGCGGCATACGCCGAGAGAAACGACTGACCGCCGTGACCGCTGACACTGAGGATGCTGACGATGGAGCCTTCGACCTTGTTGGCGATCATCAGCTTGATGCATTCCTGCATCAGGAAAAACGGCGCCTTGACGTTGACTGCAAAGATGCGGTCGAACAGCTCCGGCGAGGTGTCGATGATGCTGCCGCGATCCGACATTCCTGCGCAGTTGACCAGTCCGTGGACCGTGCCGAACCGGGTTTTGGCCTCGGCCACCACGCGGCGGCAGTCGTCGACGTTCTCCATGTCGGCCTCGACGAAAAACGCCTGGCAGTCCAGTTCGGCCAGCTGCCGCACCTGTTCTTCGCCCTTGTCGCGGCTGCGGCCGCAGATCACCAGGCCCGCTGCGCCCCGTTGCGCCAGGGTGCGCGCGACCGCGGCGCCCAGGCCTTGGGTGCTGCCAGTGACAACGAAATAGCGGCCGCTGAATGAAGTGGAAAGGTCCAGTCCTGACATGCTCGGTTCTCCTGCTGTTGTTGTTTTTGATAGCGGATGACACAGTGACAATAGAATTTAAATTCCATCTGTACAACGATTGGAACTGAGGCTAGCATTGCCCTCACCTCACAGAGACCCGAATCAACCTCAACAAGACCTCAAAACAGGCTCAAGGGGATTCCATGCTCGACCGCGCCAGACGCTTTTCCATCAAGCAGATCGCTGCCCAGGCCGGGGTCAGCAAGGCGACCGTCGACCGTGTGCTGCACGAGCGCGGAAGCGTCCATTACCAGACCAACCGGCGTATCCAGCAGGCTCTGGAAGAACTCGAAGCCCAGGAAAAATCAGGCCCTGCGGTCGGCCGCACCTTTCACATCGACATCATCCTGCACGTGCCCAAGCGCTTCAGCGACGCGGTTCAGGACGCCATTCATGCGCAACTGGGGAGCCTGGCGCCCTTCCGCATCTTTCCGCGCTTTCACCTGTATCAGGAAATCGACACCCAACAGATGCACGACCTGATCCTGCGCTGCGTGAGCAAGGGCAGCCAGGGCCTGATCCTCAAGGCCGCCGATGAGCCGCAGATCAACGAAGCGGTGAACCGGGTCACCCAGGCCGGCATTCCGGTGGTGACCCTGGTGTCGGACCTGCCGCAAAGCGAGCGCATCGGCTACATCGGGATGGACAACCGCACGGCCGGCCAGACCGCCGCCTACCTGATGTCGCGCTGGCTGGACGGCGCCGTGCAGGATGTCGGGGTGATGATCAGCAGCGAGCTGTTTCGCGGCGAGGAAGAACGGGAGATGGGCTTTCGCACCTGGCTGCGCAGCCGCGCGCCACACCTGCGGGTGGTCGACATCACCGGCGGTTTCGGCGTGCACCAACCCACCTTCGAACGGGTAACTCAGGCACTCAACGACAACCCCTCGATCAAGGCCATCTACAGCGTCGGCGGCGGCAACCGGGCCATTGTCGATGCCTTCGCTGCGCTTGGGCGGCCGCTGGCGGTGTTCATCGGCCACGACCTGGATCAGGAAAACCGCCAGTTGCTGGCCGAGGAAAAGATTGCCGCGATCATCGACCACAACCTTCAGGTCGATGCACGGAATGCCTTCACCCAGATCTTGCAGTTTCACAGGCTGTGCAAGGCCGATCCGATTCAGTCTTCGGCGGTGCAGATCGTCACGCCGTTCAACCTGGCGCACTGAGTTACCGCTTCAACCGATCTACTCCCACAACAACAATCTCTGGAGATCCACCCATGCTACGCATCGCAGTCCTCGGCGCAGGCCGTATCGCCAACATCCACGCCGCCAACGTTGCGGCCAATCCCGATGTGCAACTGTCGGTGATCGCCGACCCATGGCGCGAAGGCGTCGACAAGCTGGCCGCCAAGCTCGGTTGCGCTGCCGCCTATGACTGCGCCCAGGCCATTGCCCGCGACGACGTCGATGCCATCGTCATCGGCACCCCGACGGACACCCACATCGACCTGATGCTGCGTGCGGTAGAACTGGGCAAACCGGTGCTGTGCGAAAAACCCATCGACCTGGATTTCGCCAAGGCGGCCAAGGCCGTGGAAGAAATCGAGCGCCGGGGCGGCAAGGTCATGCTGGGCTTCAACCGCCGCTTCGACCCCGACACCCTGAAGATGCGCAAGTCCATCGCCGACGGCAGCATCGGCGAGGTGCGCCAGGTGGTGATTACCAGCCGCGATCCGGGCCTTGCGCCGGTGGAATACCTCAAGCACTCGGGCGGGATTTTCCGTGACATGACCATCCACGACTTCGACACTGCGCGCACGCTGTTGGGTGAAGAGCCGGTGGAAGTCATGGCCATCGCCAGCCGCCTGGTGGACCCGGCCCTGGCGCAGATCGACGACTACGACAGCGTGATGGTCCTGCTGCGCACCGCTTCCGGCAAGCAATGCCACATCAACTGCTGCCGCGAGGCCGTGTATGGCTATGACCAGCGCCTTGAGGTGTTCGGTTCCAAGGGCATGGTCCTCAACGACAACCACCGCGCCACCAGCGTGCGCACCTACAGCGCCAACCAGACCGAAGTGCTGGAACCGCTGATGAACTTCTTCCTGGAGCGTTATGCCGATTCGTATCGCAACGAGTTGAACCAGTTCATCGATGCCGTGAAGGCTGGCGACCCGCTGCCGACCAACGCACGGGACGGCCTCAAGGCGCTGCACCTGGCCAATTGCGCGCTGGAATCGATCAAGACCGGGCGTGCGGTAAAGGTCGAGCTGTAAGGCGTTATGGGTCCCGTAGCAGTCCGGCCGGGCGGCGTTCCGCTTGCCGGCGTCGGCGTCCTCGAAATCGCCCCGCCGGCAAGCCGTGCTGCTACGGGGCTGTGTTGGCTGGAGGATATGGGACCAACACCTCGATCCGTAGCAGCACGGCTTGCCGGCGGGGGCGTCCGAAAGATCGCTGACGCCGGCAAGCGGAACGCCGCCCGGCCGGACTGCTACGGGTTGGGTATGGACTATTTGAAATCCCGGCTGCGCACATCCAACCCGGTCAACAAGGGCGTGAGGTCGAACAGCCGTTGGGCGATGATGTGGCGTACGCCTTTCTGGTATTCGAACTTGCCGAACACCTGCATCAACTGCGACCCCACCAGCACCTTGCGCTGACGCTCGGCCAGATCACGCCAGACCACCACGTTGATCATCCCGTGTTCATCCTCAAGGGTGACGAAAGTCACGCCACTGGCGGTTCCGGGCCGTTGCCTGCCTACCACCAGCCCGGCGACACTGAACAGCCGCCCATGCTCCTCGTGCAACAGGTCCTTCGAGCTGCGAAAGCGTTTGGCCGCCAGCGTCCGGCGCAGCAGGCTCAAGGGGTGCGGGCCCAGGGTCGTGCCGAGCATGTCGTAGTCCGCCTTGAGATCCTGAGCCACGCTGGGCAGCGGCAAGGGCACCTGTGCTTCGCTATCAAAACAATCATCGCCGAACAGCGGCCGCTGCACCTCGACCCCGGCAATCTCCCAGCGCGCCCGATGCCGATGCCCGACCAACCCGCGCAGCGCCCCGGAATCCGCCAGTGACGCCCGGGCACGGTTGTCCAGATCGGCTCGTACGCACAGGTCAGTGACATCCTTGAAAGCCCGCACTCCCCTAGCCTCTTCAATGCGCCGCGCATCTTCCTCACGAAAACCGCGAATCATCCGCAGCCCCATGCGAATCGCCAGATTCTGCGAGTATTCCCGGCCTTCCACCGGCTCCAGCGAGCAATCCCAGTCGCTGTAGCGCACATCCACCGGGTGCACGTCGATGTGGTGACGCCGTGCATCCTGCAGCAGTTGGTCCGGGCTGTAGAAACCCATGGGCCAACTGTTGATCAAGGCGCAGGTGAAGGCCGCAGGTTCATGGCACTTGAGCCAGCAACTGGCATAGGTGAGCAATGCGAAACTGGCGGCGTGGGACTCGGGAAAACCGTAGCTGCCAAAACCCTTGATCTGCTCGAAGATCCGCGTGATGAAGGCCTCTTCATAGCCGTTGGCGCGCATGCGCGTGGCCAGGCGTTCGCGATGGGGTTCCAGCCCGCCGTGGCGTTTCCACGCGGCCATGGAGCGGCGCAACTGATCGGCCTCACCCGGCGTGTAGTCTGCCGCGATGATGGCCACTTCCATCACCTGTTCCTGAAACAGCGGCACGCCCAAGGTGCGCTCGAACACCTCCTTGAGCTTTGGCGGGTAGGTCACCGGCTCTTCCTTGTTTCGCCGGCGCAAGTACGGGTGCACCATGTCACCCTGGATCGGCCCGGGGCGCACGATGGCCACTTCGATCACCAGATCGTAGAAGGTCTGGGGCCGCAGCCGCGGCAGCATCGACATCTGCGCCCGGGACTCGATCTGGAACACGCCCACGGTGTCGGCACGGCTGATCATGTCGTAGGTCGGTGGGTCTTCGCTGGGGATGCTGGCGATGGTCAGGTCATACCCGCGATAACGGGTCACCAGATCGAATGTGCGGCGCAAGGCACTGAGCATGCCGAGGGCCAGGATATCGACCTTGAGCAGCCCGACCAGGTCCAGGTCGTCCTTGTCCCACTGGATGATGGTGCGCTCGGCCATGGCCGCGTTCTCCACCGGCACCAGGGTTTGCAGCGGGTGTTCGGAGATTACGAAGCCGCCGGGGTGCTGCGACAGGTGCCTTGGGAAACCGATCAGTTCGCCCGCCAGGGTCAGGACCCGGCGCAGCACCGGGCTGTCAGGCTCGAACCCGGATTCGCGCAAGCGCTCGGCGGGCGGCAGGTTGTCGGTCCAGCGCCCGCAGCAATCGGCCAGGGCGTTGATCTGGTCAGGCGGCAGGCCGACCACCCGCGCCACGTCACGAATCGCCCCGGCGCCGTGATAGGTACTGGCGACAGCAGTCAGCGCCGCCCTGCCCCGGCCATAACGGCGGAAGATGTATTGCAGCACTTCCTCGCGGCGTTCGTGCTCGAAGTCGACGTCGATGTCCGGCGGCTCGTTGCGCTCTTCGGAGATGAAGCGGGCGAACAGCATCCGCCCCTTGCCCGAAGCCGGATTGAGTTCGGTGATGCCCAGCGCGAAACACACCGTCGAGTTGGCCGCCGAGCCCCGACCCTGGCACAGGATGGCCTGCTGGCGGGCGAAACGGACGATGTCATGCACGGTCAGGAAATAACTTTCGTATTTCTTTTTGGCGATGATGGCCAGCTCATGCTCGATGTTGTTGCGGGCGATCTCGGGCACGCCGTCAGGCCAACGGTTGCGCGCCCCCTCTTCGGTCAGGTGGCGCAGCCAACTGCTGGGCGTGTGCTGTTCAGGCACCAGTTCATGGGGGTATTCGTAGCGCAACTGATCGAGGCTGAAGGTGCAGCGCCGGGCGATGACCAGGGTCTGGGCCAGCAGTTCGGCGGGATACAACTGGGCCAGCACGCTCGGCGCCCGCAGATGCCGCTCGCCATTGGCAAACAGCCGGTGCCCTGCCTCGGCGACCGTGGTGTGGTGGCGGATGGCAGTCATGGTGTCCTGCAGGGCGCGCCGGCCACGGGCATGCATGTGCACGTCACCACTGGCCACGGCGGGAATGCCATGGGCCCGCGCCAGAGCCAGCAGCATCGACAGGCGCTTGCGGTCATCCGGCCCGCAGTGCAACTCCACGCTCAGCCACAGGTTGTCGCCAAAGGCCTGTCGCAGCCAGCGGCCTTGTTCTGCAAGCCCGTCGGCCTTGAGTTCAAGGTCCGGCACCCACAGCGCCAGCAGGCCATCGAGCGGGACGTTGAAGTCTTCGTGCAGCAGTCGGTATTCGCCCTTCTTGCTGCGCCGTCGGCCTTGGGTAATCAAGCCGCACAGCGCCTGGTAGCCGGCAAGGTTTTCCACCAGCAGCACGACTTTCGGGCCGTTCTCGATGGACATTTCACTGCCAATGATCAGCGGCAGTTCGCTCTCTTTCGCCGCTTGCCAGGCCCGCACGATGCCGGCCAGGGTGCATTCATCGGTGATGGCCAGCGCCTGATAGCCGTGACGCTTCGCCCGCTCGAACAGCTCCGCAGCACTCGAGGCCCCACGCTGAAAGCTGAAGTTGGACAGGCAATGCAACTCGGCGTAGTTGGCCATCATGCAAACCAGCCGTGAAGCAACAGGCCGCTGTCGTCATTCACGTTGCGATAGGCCCAGCCGCGCTGGCCGCTGCGGGTTTCGACAAGGAAATAGTCGCGGCGCACGTCGGCTCCGTCCCACCAGCCTGACTCGATGCGCTCGGGCCCGGCCAGCACTCGCACCGACGAATCGGCCAGCGGCTCGGGCTCGCGCAGCAGCCAGCCGGGGCGCGGCACTCGAAGCGTCGCCAGCACCGGTTTGCTTTTTGGCGCTGTGCTCGGCAGCCAGGCGCACTCGGGGCGGTGATCGGCATGAAAGCCCAGCCCGCTGACCGCGTCGTCTCCAAGGCGCGCCCGCAGGCGTTCGCGCAATTGCTCCCAGGGCATGCTCTGTTGCGGGCGGTCATCGAACAGCTCTCGGTGGGACGGCACGAACGCTGGTAAATCCCTGGCCAGCAGGCGCAGGGCGCGTACGGGGGACGGCACCTGCACCTGTTCCAGCCGCCCGCGAGCCAGTTCGAAGAGCATGCCTGCCTCGCGCTCGGCACTGAGCAGGCCGACGGGAATCAGCGTATCAGGCGCCACACTGCCGACGCTGGGCACGTGCTCCAGATGAATGACGAAACGTTGCACGCCGCTGTCGCGCCCGCCCAGGAACAGCGCCAGGTCGGCGATCATGCGTTTCAAGGGGAACAGCAGCGCCTGATGGGATTCGACATCGAAGTTCAGCTCGATGCGCGTCTCGAAATGATCCGGCGGTACGTAACAGTCCAGTGCCACCGGCCTTCGCCCAATCAGGGTGTCCAGATGCTCGAGCACGGTTTTGGGAAAGCGTCTTGCCAGGGTGTCGCGGGGCAAGGCCAGCACCTGATGCAGGCGATGCAGGCCCATGCGGATCAGCGCGGTTGCGGCCTCTTCCGGCAGGCCGATGCGATTGACCGGCATCTGTTCCAGCATCGGACCCAGGCGCTCGTTGCAGGTGACAGCCAGGCCGTCATGGGCGTTGGTCAGCATCCGCGCCGCCACGGGGTTTGGCGCCACTACAATGCGGTGGCTGAAGCCCATGGCCGTCAATTCCTGGCGTAACCTTGCTTCGAAAACCGGCCAGGGACCAAACAGGCCCAGGCTGGATTCGACTTCCATCAGCAGCACCCTAGGGTATTTCAGGCTGACCTGAGAGCTGAAGCGGTATGCCCAGGCTGCCAGCAATCGCTGCCAGCGCTCGGTCTCGGCCGGATCGTATTCAACGGTGTCGAAGTCGCGAGTCATGGCGTGGGCGGCCGTCAGGGACTGGCCGGGACGCAGGCCCAGTTCCCGGGCAGCACTGTTGACGGTTTGCAGCACCCGGCGTTGGGTCGGGCCGCTGAGCAATACCAGCGGCCGCTCAGGCTCGGCGCGACGACGCATCACGCCGTCCAGCGCCAGTTGTGGCAGCAGGACACAGGCCCAGAGCATGCAGACCTCAGGCGTCCAGGTTGAACGGAATGGGTGATGAAGGTGCCAGCCCGCCCCGGCACTTGAGCACCCGCAACTGACTGGGGCGAACATCGATGGCCAGGCGCAAGGCCGCAGGTGACGGGTTGGCGGCCGCCTGTTGCCCGCGACAGGCAAAGGCCAGGGTCTCGCCGGTTTCGGCGGCGACCTGTAAGCGGCGCAGTGCGCGGTCATCGACCTTGCCCGGCCAGCACAGTACCGCACCACAACTGCCCGAACGCAGGCACTGCTCGACCGCCCACAAGGCATCGCGCTCATTGGCGTCGATCACCGACAGTTGCCGCAGATCGATCCCCGCCGCCTGCCAGGCCTGGGCATAAGGCACGTGGGGCGGCGCCACCAGCACGATGCGTTCGCCGCAGTCGGCCAGCCGCGCCAGGGTCGGCCAGAGCAGGCGCAGCTCGCCACTGCCATGGGCCGGGATCAGGATCTCCGTCAGGGCGGCCGGTGGCCAGCCACCGATGGGTAATGCGGCATCGAGCAAGGCGTGGCCGGTGGGTTGCACGCCCACCGGCTGGGCCTGCGGGCGGCCTTTCCAGATCCGGCGCTCGTCAAGCAGCGCGTCGAGGCTGACAACCGCGCCCATCACTCGCGCCTCACCAGGCCACAGAACACGCCTTCGATGGCGAAGTCCTGATCCGGGCGCACCACGATGGGCGCATAGGCCGGGTTGCGCGGCAACAGGCGGAACTCGTCCTGGCCCCGCTCAAGGCGCTTGATGGTCACTTCGCCATCGAGCCGGGCGACGACGATCTCGCCGTCACGGGCGTCAGGCCTTTGCAGGATGCCCACCAGGTCGCCGTCGAAGATGCCGTCCTCGATCATCGAGTCGCCCTTGACCCGCAGCAGGTAGTCGGGAATGCGCAGGAAGGTGCGGCTGTCGAGAGTGAAGGTGTCGTGAATGTCGATGTCCGGGCCGATCGGTGCACCAGCGGCCACGCGACCCAGTACCGGTATTTCCAGCATCTCGGCACGCTTGCGGTGCTCGACCAGGCGAATGCCCCGCGCCTGGTGGGCGGTGACTTCAATGTAACCGGCCTCGGTGAGCGCCAAGATGTGTTTGCGCGCCACGCTGCGCGAAGCGAACCCGAAGGCTTCGGAGATTTCCGCAAGGCTGGGCGGCTGGCCATTCTGGGCGATGCGATCCCGGATGAAGGTCAGGATGGCAGCGCGTCGGGGAGATAAATTCGTCATGGAGTACATTTGTACTCTTTTCGAATACGTCTGGCTAGAGGCATTCATCGCATGACCAATTTGGCCTGTGGGAGCGGGCTCGCCCGCGAATGCTGTGCTGCTGGCGCAACCTCTTCGACTCGGCACGGGGCCTCTTCGTGGGCAAGCCCACTCCCACAGATGAAGCATGGTGACCGGTAAACCACGCGTCGACTGAAAACCTTTTTCGACACAAGTTCTAACAAACCACTTGCACGATTAGTCTTATGGTATACCATCAGACCAAATACAAACCCATCCAACCCTGAACAAGAACGGGAGCCATTCATGAGTTTCGAAATTCGCAAAATCGTCAGCTACCTCGAAGAAACCCTGATTGAAGGCGGCAAGGCCACCGACACGCCGGTGACCATGGTGGGCCTGGCCGTGGTGATGAAGAACCCATGGCTGGGGCGCGGTTTCGTGGAAGACCTCAAGCCTGAAATCCGCGCCAGCTGCTCGGATCTGGGCGCGATGATGGTCGAGCGTCTGACCGGCCTGATCGGCGGCGCCGACAAGATCCAGGCCTACGGCAAAGCTGCCGTGGTCGGTGCCGAGGGCGAGATCGAGCACGCTTCGGCCGTGATCCACACCCTGCGCTTCGGCAACCACTACCGCGAAGCCGTGAAAGCCAAGAGCTACCTGAGCTTCACCAACAAGCGCGGCGGCCCGGGCACTTCGATCCAGATCCCGATGATGCACAAGGACGACGAAGGCCTGCGCTCGCACTACATCACCCTGGAAATGCAGATCGAGGATTCGCCGCGCGCCGACGAAATCATCGTGGTCCTGGGCGCTGCCAACGGCGGTCGTCTGCACCCGCGCATCGGCAACCGCTACATCGACCTGGAAGAGCTGGCGGCTGAGAAAGCGCAGTAAATATCAGCCTCCTCCAATACTAATAAGCAAGGCCTGGGAGCTCTTTCATGATTCAGCCCACCGCTGAACGCACCCCGGCCGGCACCAGTTATCTGGCGACCGGCCAAGGCCACCCCGTCGTGCTGATTCACGGGGTCGGCCTGAACAAGGAGATGTGGGGAGGACAGATGGTCGGTCTGGCCCCCCAGTATCGAGTCATCGCCTATGACATGCTCGGCCATGGCGCCAGCCCGCGCCCGGACCCCGAGACCGGCCTTGCCGGTTACGCCGGGCAACTGCATGAACTGCTGGAACACCTGGGCCTGCCCAGCGCCACGGTCATCGGTTTTTCCATGGGCGGCCTGGTCGCGCGGGCTTTCGCCCTGCACTACCCGCAGCAGCTTTCGGGGATGGTCATCCTCAACAGCGTGTTCAACCGCAGCCCCGAGCAGCGTGCAGGCGTCATTGCCCGCACCAGCCAGGCCGCCGAACACGGCCCTGATGCCAACGCGGCCGAAGCCCTGTCGCGCTGGTTCAGCAGCGAATATCAGGCGGCCAACCCGGCGCAGATCGCGGCGATCCGCCAAGTGCTCGCCAGCAACGATCCGCAGGGCTACCTGACCACCTACAAGCTGTTCGCCACCCAAGACATGTACCGCGCCGACGACCTGGGCAGCATCCAGGCGCCGACGCTGGTCGCCACCGGCGAGCTGGACCCCGGCTCCACGCCCGACATGGCTCGCCAACTGGCCTTGCGCATTCATGGTGCCAAGGTGCAGATACTTGCCGAGCAGCGGCATATGATGCCGGTTGAATCGCCGCGCCTGGTCAATCAGATGCTGCTCGATTTCCTCAAGCAGGCAGACGCGCAAAACACTTCGGTAAAGGGGATCGTTGCATGAGCCTTACCCGTTTTCAGATGTGCATCGGCGGCGAATGGGTCGATGCGCTGTCCGGCAAGACTTTCGAAAGCCTCAACCCGGCGCTGGCCCAGCCCTGGGCCGAATTGCCCGACGCCGATGAAGCAGACGTCGAGCGCGCGGTACAGGCCGCCCAGGCGGCCTTTGAGAACCCGGCCTGGCGCAAGCTCAGCGCCACCGCGCGCGGCAAGCTGCTGCGCCGCCTGGGTGATCTGATCGCCGAGAACAAGGAACAACTGGCGCAGCTGGAAAGCCGCGACAATGGCAAGCTGATCCGCGAAACCCGTGGCCAGGTCAGCTACCTGCCCGAGTTTTTCCATTACACCGCAGGCCTTGCCGACAAGCTCGAAGGCGGCACCCTGCCGCTGGACAAGCCCGACCTGTTTGCCTACACCGTGCACGAGCCGATCGGCGTGGTGGCCGGGATCATTCCCTGGAACAGCCCGCTGTACCTGACCGCGATCAAACTGGCCCCGGCTTTGGCTGCGGGCAATACCATCGTGCTCAAGCCGTCCGAACACGCTTCGGCCACTATTCTGGAGCTGGCGCGTCTGGCCCTTGAGGCGGGAATTCCGCCCGGCGTGGTCAACGTGGTAACCGGCTACGGCCCAAGCACCGGCGCAGCCCTCACCCGCCACCCGCTGGTGCGCAAGATTGCCTTCACCGGCGGTGCTGCCACGGCCCGGCATGTGGTGCGCAGCAGTGCCGAGAACTTCGCCAGGCTGTCGCTGGAACTGGGCGGTAAATCACCGAATATCATCTTCGCCGACGCCGATCTGGACAGCGCGATCAACGGCGCCGTTGCCGGGATCTACGCAGCCTCCGGCCAGAGTTGCGTGTCGGGCTCGCGGCTGCTGGTGCAGGACGAGATCTACGACGAATTCGTCGAGCGCCTGGTCGCCCGCGCCCAACGCATTCGCATCGGCAACCCGCAGGACGAAACCAGCGAAATGGGCCCGATGGCGACCGCCCAGCAACTGGCGGTGGTCGAAGGTCTGGTGGCCGATGCACTGGCCGAAGGCGCGCGTCTGCGCACCGGCGGCAAGCGTGCGCAAACCGGCAGCGACGGCTGGTTCTATGAGCCGACGCTGTTCGAATGCGACCACAATTCGATGAAGATCATGCAGGAAGAAGTCTTCGGGCCGGTCGCCTCGGTGATCCGCTTCAAGGACGAAGCCGAGGCACTGGCCATCGCCAACGACTCGCAGTTTGGCCTCGCCGCCGGCATCTGGACCCGCGATCTGGGCCGCGCCCACCGCCTGGCCCGTGACGTGCGCTCCGGCATCATCTGGGTCAACACCTACCGCGCCGTGTCGGCCATGGCGCCGATCGGCGGTTTCAAGAACAGCGGCTACGGTCGCGAGAGCGGTATCGATTCGGTACTGGCCTACACCGAGCTCAAGACGGTGTGGATCAACCTCTCGCAAGAACCGATGCCCGACCCTTTCGTGATGCGTTAAGAGGCTGCCCACATGATCGAACCTGGCATATACAAAGACGTCATGGGCTCCTTCCCTTCCGGGGTCACGGTGGTCACCACCCTGGACCCGGAAGGCGCTATCGTCGGCATCACTGCCAGCGCGTTCAGCGCGCTGTCGATCGAGCCGGCCCTGGTGCTGTTCTGCCCCAACTACGCATCCGACACGTACCCGGTGCTGCGTGACAGCAAGCAATTCGCGATTCACCTGCTGTCGGCGGACCAGAAGGCCGAGGCCTACGCATTCGCCGGCAAAGGCAAGGACAAGGCCAAAGGCATCGACTGGCACCTGAGCGAGCTGGGCAACCCGCTGCTGAGCAACTCGTCGAAGATCCGCGCCACCGCGATCATCGAATGCGTGCTGTGGCGCGAATACGACGGCGGCGATCACGCGATCATCGTCGGCGAGGTGAAGAACCTGATCCTGCCTGAAGACCCTGTCACGCCGATGGTCTATCACCGCGGCAAACTCGGGCCGTTGCCAGCTTTGGGCTGAAACAGGCGAAAAAAGAGGTGAAACAGGGCCCATCGGTGTTGATGGGCCTGCTGGTTGGCGTCGCCTGGCGTGGTAAACTGCGCGACGTTTTGGTCGTGTGGGTTTGTTCGAAAAGTCGGCGAGCGAAGGCTAGGCAAGGCAAAAACACGCGAGGAAGCGGAGTTTACGAGTTGTAAATGAGCATTCCGAGCGTGTTTTTAACGCCGCATAGCCGAGCGCAGCCACTTTTCGCACAAAGCCTGGCCCCTAATCACCCAAGGCTGTCGCGACCTTACCGCAGACAGCCTTTAAAGAGCGGACTCCATGAAACGCCTGCCACTCGACGACACATTCAAGGTCAACCGCAACCCCGTTACCCTGCGGGAAATCGTGCTGGACAAACTGCGCAGCGCGATCATGAATTTCCAGCTGTTGCCCGGTGACCGTCTGGTCGAACGCGACCTGTGCGACCGCCTCGGCGTCAGCCGCACCTCCGTACGCGAAGCCCTGCGCCATCTGGAATCCGAAGGCCTGGTGGAATTCGCCGACGCCAAAGGCCCGCGCGTGGCCATCATCACACTGGAAGACGCCTGCGACATCTACGAGCTGCGCTGCGTGCTCGAAGGCATGATCGTGCAATTGTTCACCCTGCGCGCCAAGGCCAAGGACATCCGCGCCCTGGAAAAAGCCCTCAACGAGAACAGCGAAGCGCTGAAAGAAGGCGACCTGCAGCAGGTGCTCGATTCGGTTCAGGGCTTCTATGACGTGCTGCTCGAAGGCTCGGGCAACCACGTCGCTGCCACCCAGTTGCGCCAGTTGCAAGCCCGCATCAGCTACCTGCGGGCGACCTCGGTGTCCCAGGAAAACCGTCGCGGCGCGAGCAACCGGGAAATGGAAAAGATGGTCGAGGCCATCAAGAGCGGCGACCCGCTGGCCGCACACCAGGCGTCGGTGGACCACGTGCGCAGCGCCGCGAAAGTCGCGCTCGACTACCTCAAATCCAAACAGGACGATGGCACCAAGGTGCGCGACATCGTCGAACCCGTGGTTCTGAAGGAACCGCGCATAGGACACTGACATGCCCGCCCCGCGCTTTTGTCCGCAATGTGGCAGCGCCGACCTCGTGCAGCGCGTTCCCGAGGGAGACACCCACGAGCGGCTGATGTGCGGGGGCTGCCAGTACATCCATTACGTCAATCCGAAGATCATCGCCGGCTGCATCATCGAGCGCGAAGGCAAGTACCTCTTGTGCCAGCGCGCCATCCCGCCACGCCCCGGCACCTGGACGCTCCCGGCAGGGTTCATGGAGGCTGGCGAAACCACCGAGCAGGCAGCGCTGCGGGAAGTCTGGGAAGAGAGCGGCGTACGCGCCGAAATCGTCTCGCCCTACTCCATCTTCAGCGTGCCGCAGATCAGCGAGGTGTACATCGTCTTTCGCGCCATCGCCCTGGAAGTCACCGACCAGTTCGGCCCGGAAACCATGGCCTGCCGCTTCTTCGCCCCCGAAGCCATCCCCTGGGACAGCATCTACTACCCCGCCATCCGCCAGATCCTGGAACGCTACATCGCCGAGCGCCAGGCCGGGGTGTACGGCATCTACGTGGGCAACGACGACAGCGGCAAGGTGCATTTCATTCGGTGATGCCCATCACCGACCAACACCCAAACCCGTAGCAGCACGGCTTGCCGGCGGGGCGATCTTGAGGCCGCCCCCGCCGGCAAGCCGTGCT
>NZ_JANHKS010000034.1 GCF_028682175.1 Pseudomonas putida
GGGGCGATCTCAAGGCCGCCCCCGCCGGCAAGCCGTGCTGCTACGGATCGGTGCTCGCATCTGTAGGAGCGCGCTTGCCCGCGATGGCGGCCTCACGATCGCCGACGCCGGCAAGCCGTGCTGCTACGGCGGGTTGACTCAACCCTGTAGGAGTGAGCTTGCTCGCGATGACGCCCTCGAAATCGCCCCCGCCGGCAAGCCGGACTGCTACGAAGGGCTCACGCCGATCTGATGAGTTGCACGGCCACGCTGAACATCATCACCGCGACCATCAAGTCCAGCAGCCTCCAGGTTGCCGGGCGGGCGAGCCAGGGGGCGAGCCAGGCGGCGCCGATGGCCAGGGTGGAGAACCACACCAGGGACGCGCTGGCCGCACCGGCCACGTAGGCGCCGGGCATGGTCTGCTGTGCGCCGAGGGAGCCGATCAGCAGCACGGTGTCCAGATAAACGTGGGGGTTGAGCAGGGTCACCGCCAGTGCCGTGAGCAACACCGCGCGGCGGGAGCGCTGGCCGCTGCCGTCACCCTGTTCCAGGCTTTGCGGCGTCAGGGCGCGGCGCAGTGCCTTGGCGCCGTACCACATCAGAAAGACCACGCCGCCCCAGCGTGCAATGGCCAGCAGTGTCGGGTTGTGGGCCAGCACGTTGGCCAGGCCGAAAACCCCGGCGGCCACCAGCACCGCATCGCAGAGGATGCACAGCACCGCGACCGACAAGTGATGTTCGCGGCGCAAGCTCTGGGCCAGGACGTAGGCGTTCTGGGTGCCGATGGCCATGATCAGGCCAAAGGCGACCAGCAGGCCGTTGAGGTAGCTTTGCCACATGGTGTCGTGCTCCGGGAATTCGATGAGGCGAGGTGCATTTGAGGTGGCCATTGTCGGTGTAATGGCTGTATAAGAAAAAGCAATAATCATCATCGCCCATTAGGAAAATTGATGTTCGACTACAAGCTGCTTTCAGCCTTGGCGGCAGTGGTGGAGCAAGCCGGATTCGAGCGTGCGGCGCAGGTGCTGGGCTTGTCGCAGTCGGCCGTGTCGCAGCGGATCAAGCTGCTCGAAGCCCGTGTCGGCCAGCCGGTGCTGGTGCGTGCGACGCCGCCGAGTCCGACGGACATCGGCCGCCGCCTGCTCAATCATGTGCAACAGGTGCGCCTGCTGGAGCGCGATCTGCAAAGCGTGGTGCCGGCACTGGACGAGGGCGGCATGCCGGAGCGGCTGCGCATTGCCCTGAACGCCGATTCGCTGGCGACCTGGTGGGCGCCTGCCGTGGGCGATTTCTGCGCCGAGCGCGGGTTGTTGACCGATCTGGTGGTCGAGGACCAGGACGTGGGCCTCAAGCGCATGCGCGCAGGCGAAGTGGCGGCCTGTGTGTGCGCAAGCGAACGGCCGGTCGCCGGCGCGCGCAGCCTGCCGCTCGGCGCCATGCGTTACCGTGCCCTGGCCAGCCCCGATTTCATGGCCCGGCATTTTCCCCACGGGGTGACGGCAGAGTCCCTGGCGCGCTCCCCGGCACTGGTGTTCGGCCCGGATGATTTCCTGCAGCACCGGTACATGGCGTCGCTGGGTGTCGAAGGCGGGTTTGCGTACCATCTGTGCCCGTCCTCCGAGGGTTTCATTCGCATGAGCGAGGCCGGGATCGGCTGGGGCCTGGTGCCGGAATTGCAGGTCAAGGAGCAGTTGGCCAGCGGCAGGCTGGTGGAATTAATGAGCGATCGCTGCATCGATGTGCCCTTGTACTGGCATCATTGGCGCAACGGCGGGCAACTGTTGAATCAGTTGACCGACCATCTGGCGAAAAAAGCCGGGCAATGGTTGGTGCCGCTTGAGGGACAATGAGCGTCATCCACTGGTCGTCGCAAGGCCATGATGCCCTGTGGGAGCGAGCTTGCTCGCGAATGCTGACTATCCGCCACCAGAGATGTGGCGGATGTACTGGCCTCTTCGCGAGCAAGCTCGCTCCCACAGGTTTTGCATAAGCCTTCGCGGCCGACGATTTCCTGTGCATAGAGATGTGGAGCGGTAAATGAAGATTCTGGTCACCGGCGCAAGCGGCTTCATCGGCGGGCGCTTTGCGCGTTTTGCCCTGGAGCAGGGCTTGAGCGTTCGGGTCAATGGCCGTCGCGCGGAAGGTGTCGAGCATCTGGTGCGGCGCGGGGCCGAGTTCATACAGGGCGATCTGAATGATCCAGACCTGGTGCAGGCGCTGTGCGATGACGTCGAAGCGGTCGTGCATTGTGCCGGGGCGGTGGGCACCTGGGGGCGACGCCAGGACTTTCATCAGGGTAACGTGCAGGTCACCGAGAACGTGGTCGAGGCCTGCCTGAAACAAAGGGTACGTCGCCTCGTGCACCTGTCGTCGCCATCGATCTATTTCGATGGCCATTCGCACCTCAATATTCGCGAAGAACAGGTGCCCAAGCGTTTCCACAACCACTACGCCGCGACCAAATACCTGGCCGAGCAGAAAGTGTTCGGCGCCGAGGAGTTCGGCCTGGAAGTGATCGCCCTGCGTCCCCGTTTCGTGACCGGGGCAGGCGACACCAGCATCTTTCCGCGGCTGATGCAGATGCAGCGCAAGAAGCGCTTGTCGATCATCGGCAACGGCCTGAACAAGGTGGATTTCACCAGCATCCAGAACCTCAACGAGGCGCTGCTGAGCAGCCTGCTGGCCAGCGGTTCAGCCCTGGGCAAGGCCTACAACATCAGCAACGGCACGCCGATTCCGGTCTGGGACGTGGTCAACTACGTCATGCGCCAGATGCAACTGCCGCCTGTCACGCGCTATCGCTCCTACGGCCTGGGCTACAGCGCCGCGGCGCTTAACGAGGCGGCGTGCATGCTCTGGCCGGGCCGACCTGAACCGACGCTGTCGAGAATCGGAATGCAGGTCATGAGCCGTGATTTCACCCTTGATATCAGCCGCGCCCAGTATTATCTGGATTACCAGCCCAAGGTCAGTGTCTGGACCGCTCTGGACGAGTTCTGCAGTTGGTGGAAAGCCCAGCACGGCGGGGCGTTGTGAAACATCGACCATTGAGAATGGTCTTGATTAGCGGCGGTTATAATGCCGCCAGCAGATTTACCGGTTTTTAAAGGGAACCCCATGCGTAAAGATCCGTATGACGACGTCGATGACGTCCCGAGCCTCAGCGCCAAAGATGACGATGACGATTTCGTCCCCTCGGCCGGCGCCCGTGAGCGCACCACGGTCTATTCGCGTACCACGCCTGTGGTCAAGGTCAAGGCGCCTGGCACCGGTGCGCTGTGGGCGTTGATCGGCGCGTTGTTCATCGCGTTCTGCGGCCTGGGCTGGTGGAGCTTTCAACAGGTCTCGTTGATGGAGCAGCAACTGGTCGCGACCCAGGAAAGCTTTGCGCGCATCAGTGAGGAAGCGGCGGGGCGCCTGCAGGCGATTTCCGGCAAGGTCGTTGCTACCGAGTCGGTTGCCACCAGCGGTGGTGAAGCGATGAAGGCGCAGATCAAGGAGCTGCAGGATCAACTGGCCGAGCAGGGCAAGCAGGCGCAAGGCGTGGCGGGTCTGCAGGGCGGGCTGGACAAGCGACTGGAGCAGATCAGCAGCCAGTCGACCCAGCAGCAGGCGACCAATCAGCAGTTGCAGGAACAGCTCAAGGCGGTGGCCACCGAACTGGCGGCGGTGAAGGCGGCGATGCCTGACGGCAAGTCGGCCCAGGCCGAGCAGGAGCGTCTGGATACCCAGATCAAGAGCCTGAGCGCGGATGTCGCGAACCTCAAGAAGAGCAACAACAGCCAGGCCATCGAGCGTCTGGAGCAGGACATGATCGTGCTCAAGAGCGAGCAGGACAATCGTCCCGCTGCGGCAGCCCAGTCAGGCGCCAGCACCCAGGAGTTCGATGCGTTTCGCGGGCAGATGACCCGCAACCTGAACACCTTGCAGAGCCAGATTCAGAATCTTTCGCAGCAGATCAATGCGCGGCCGTAGTTGAGGTTGGCTGTCCACCGCTACCTTGATGCCCTTCGGGCCATTCGCGGGCAAGCCCGCTCCCACATTTGCTGCAACGTGCCATGGCCTGACAGTCCCCATTGTCCGCCTTTTGGGCGCGCCTTGAGATCGAGTCGAACACACAAGGCGGACAACGGGGTCCTTAAGGCTGCGGCACGTTGCAAAAGATGTGGGAGCGGGCTTGCCCGCGAAAGGCCCGAAGGGCTTCGATGTAGCAATCTAACGCCTTACAACGCCGGATAATCCAGATACCCCACCGCACCCTTGCCATAGAACGTCTCGGGACGCGGCTCGTTCAGCGGTGCATCCTGGGCCAGTCGTGCAGGCAGGTCAGGGTTGGCGATGAACGGCACGCCGAATGCCACAGCGTCAGCCTTGCCACTGGCCAGCCATTCATTGGCCGAGGCCTTGGTGAATTTCTCGTTGGCGATGAACACCCCACCAAAGGCTTCTTTCAGGCGTGGCCCCAGGCTGTCGTCCAGTTCACGCTCGCGGGCGCAGATGAACGCCACGCCACGTTTCCCCAGTTCGCGAGCCACGTAGGTGAAGGTCTCGGCCAGGTTGTCGTCGCCCATGTCGTGGGAGTCGGCACGGGGAGCCAAGTGCACGCCCACACGGCCCGCGCCCCAGACTTCGATGGCCGCATCCGTGACTTCCAGCAACAGACGCGCGCGGTTTTCCAGCGAGCCGCCGTAAGCGTCGGCGCGGGTGTTGGTGCTGCTTTGCAGGAACTGATCGAGCAGATAGCCGTTGGCGCCGTGGATTTCCACGCCATCGAAGCCGGCCGCCTTGGCGTTTTCGGCACCGGTGCGGTAGGCCTCGACGATGTCTTCGATTTCAGCCAGTTCCAGGGCGCGCGGCGTCGGGTAGTCGGCTTGCGGACGCACCAGGCTCACGTGGCCCTTGGGTTGAATGGCGCTCGGCGCGACTGGCGCCTCGCCGTTCAGGTACATCGGATGCGAAACCCGGCCCACATGCCACAGTTGCAGAACGATCTTGCCGCCGGCCGCATGCACGGCCTTGGTGACGTTGCCCCAGCCGCGTACCTGATCGTTGGACCAGATGCCGGGGGTGTCCGGGTAACCGACGCCCATCGGCGTGACCGAGGTCGCTTCGCTGATAATCAGCCCCGCCGAGGCGCGCTGCACGTAGTACTCGGCCATCATCGCGTTCGGTACGCGGCCTTCGTCGGCACGGCAGCGGGTCAGCGGCGCCATGATGATGCGGTTGGCGAGTGTCAGCTCGCCGATCTGGATCGGATCAAAAATCGTAGTCATCGGGGATATCCTCAATGAAGTCTCAGGGGTGAATCCGCAGTCTTTTGTCGCAAACGCCAGTGCGCTGATTCTCGGCGATCAGTTGGCAACGGCAGCCAGCCCGGCATCGCCGCGCTGACGGAAATTGATCAGGGTGGCCAGCAAGGCCAGCACCGCCAGTGCACCGGCTGCCAGGGGCACGCTGGTCAGGCCATAGCCGTGGGCGATGACGCTGCCGCCAACCCAGGCGCCCAGCGCGTTGCCGACGTTGAAGGCGCCGATGTTCAGCGTGGAAACCAGGTTGGGTGCGTCCTTGCCGAAGGTCACGACGTTGATCTGCAGGGCAGGCACGGCGGCGAAACAGGCGACGGCCCAGAGGAACAGCGTCACTTCGGCGGGAATCAGTGCAGCGCTGGTCCAGCTCAGCACGGTCGACACCACGGCCATGGTGATGAACACGCCGATCAGCGTGGCGGCCAGGCGCCGGTCTGCCAGCTTGCCGCCGATGATGTTGCCAACGGTCAGGCCCAGGCCGATCAGCATCAGTGTCCAGGTCACGCCCCGAGGCGAAACACCGGTGACCTCGCCCAGCAATGGCGCGACGTAGGTGAACAGCGCGAACACCGATGCGGCGAACAGTGCAGTCATGCTCAGCGACAGCCAGATACCGCCGCCCTTGAGCATGGCCAGCTCGGCGCGCATATCGATTTTCTCTTCGTCACGGTTGGCCGGCAGGAAGCGGATCAGGCCGATGAAAGCGATCACGCCGATCACGGTCACCGCGTAGAAGGTCGAGCGCCAGCCGGCCTGTTGGCCCAGTGCGGTGCCCAGTGGCACGCCCAGTACGTTGGCCAGGGTCAGGCCGGTGAACATCAGTGCTACCGCCGAAGCGCGGCGGTTGGCCGGAACCAGGCCCGCTGCCACCACCGAGCCGATGCCGAAGAAGGCACCGTGGCACAGCGCGGTCACGACTCGGGCAAACATCAGGATGTTGTAGTCGGCGGCGACGGCGCAGAGCAGGTTGCCGACGATGAAGATGCCCATCAGCGTCACCAGCGCGGCTTTGCGCGGCAGTCTGGCGGTGGCCATGGCCATGAACGGCGCGCCGATGGCCACGCCCAGCGCGTAGCCGGTCACCAGCCAGCCGGCGCCGGGAATGCTCACGCCAAGGTCAGTGGCGACATCGGGCAACAGGCCCATGATGACGAACTCGGTGGTGCCGATGGCGAAGGCGCTCAGGGCCAGAATAAGTAGCGAAAGAGGCACGTGGCGTCTCCTGGAAGTCGTGGCTAGAGCTGTTCGCTCAGGGCCTTCAAAAACGCCTGGATGGCGTCTTCATTGCGTTTGAAAAAGTGCCACTGGCCGTGTTTCTTGCTGGAAATCAGCCCGGCGCGCTGCAGCGTTGCCAGGTGCGCCGACACCGTCGATTGCGACAGGCCCGCGCGCTGGTCGATCTGCCCCGCACAGACACCCAGCTCCAGGGAGTGGTGCTGGTCGGGGAAGCAGGTATTGGGTTCTTTGAGCCAGTTGAGGATCTGCCGGCGGACCGGATGAGCCAGGGCTTTTATTATTTCGTCGAGGTCGATAGGCATGTCGTTCTCAATCTTCGTGTAGCGGTATATCGCGATGGGGCGAACTTTATATCTGTGCATCGCGATATACAAATATGTTTCGGTGCTAAGTTCAGCCTGTTTCGCTATATCGGGTTATAACGATGCAGGCCCCTAAGCTCCGTAGCAGCACGGCTTGCCGGCGGGCACGGTGGGTCAGCCGAAGAATGGATGTCTGACACACCGCTCCCGCCGGCAAGCCGTGCTGCTACGAAGTTTGCTACATTGGCCTCCATGAATTACCTCGCACACCTCCATCTGGGCGGTCAAACGCCCGCGCAATTGCTCGGCAGTCTCTATGGCGATTTCGTCAAAGGGCTATTGCCGGGGCGCTTTCCCGTGGACATCGAAGAGGCGATCCGGCTGCATCGGCGCATCGATGTGTTCACCGATGCCCACCCGGTCATCAAGCAGGCCATGGGCCGCTTCCCTGCCGAGCGCAGGCGTTACGCAGGCATCGTGCTGGACGTGTTTTTCGATCATTGCCTGGCGCGGGACTGGCCGCAGTACTCGGACGTATCCCTGCACGATTTCACCCGCAAGGTCTACGGCGTGCTGGCGAGCGAACCCGCATTGCCAGAGCGCCTGGCCCTGATCGCCCCGCGCATGGCCGCGCAGGACTGGCTGGGTTCGTACGTGGATTTCGAGGTGGTGGGCGATGCGCTGGCCGGGATTTCCCGACGCCTGTCACGCCCCGAGGGACTGGCCGGCGCCATGCAGGAACTGCAGGCGCTTTATCGGCCGTTGAGCGAAGATTTCAGCGAGTTCTATCCACAGCTTCAGGCGTTCGCTCAGGCTGCCCTGGCGGATGCCGCCGGGCGAACCTCGGCAGGCTGAGCCACGTCGCCGGTCTTCTCACCGAACAACGCCACCTGCACCGCTTGCTGAGCTTCGAACGCCAGTGCAGCGCGCTCCTTGCCCTGTGAGTCGATAGGCTTGAGCAAGTGGATGTGCACGTCGCTCACGTCATTGGCGAACAACCGACGCAGGTGCGACAGCAGGTCGTCGTCACCGATGAACGGGGCGATCTGATCGGGCTTGCCGTTGCGCAGGTACTGGATCGCTACCGGTTGAACAGGCACGCCGGTATCGATGGCGCTGGACAGCAGGCGACCGTGGAACGTGCGCAGGCTGCGGCCATCGGTGGTGGTGCCTTCCGGAAAGATCACCAGCGAATGATTGCCGGTCAGGTGCTGGCCGATCTGTTTCTGAATCAGCTTGCTGTCGCCCGAACCGCGACGGATGAACAGCGTGCCGGCCTTGAGCGCCAGCCAGCCGGCGACCGGCCAGGTGCGCACTTCAGCCTTGGACAGGAACGACAGCGGCGCCAGCTTGCCGAGGATGGCGATGTCGGTCCACGACACATGGTTGCTGACCCACAGCATCGGCTGCGCAGGCAGCTTGCCGTGGACCGTGACGCGAAACGGCAGGGCGGCGGTCAGGCGCGCCATGAACCAGCTGGTCCAGCGTTGGCGACGGGCCATGGAGTTGCCGATGCGCAGCCGTTCCATCAGGGCGAAGGTGCCGGCGATGGTCAGCCCCAGGGCGATGACCCACAGCACGCGGATGACTCGCGCATGACTGCGCAGCGCGCTCATCACACGGCTGCCTTGAAGTGACGGGCGTAGCGCGGGCAGAGTTCGTCGCGCTTGAGCAGGATGAACACGTCGGCCACCTGGAAGTCTTCGTCCCAGCAGGGCTCGCCGCAGATCTTCGCGCCCAGGCGCATGTAGGCCTTGAGCAGCGGTGGCATTTCGCAGATGACGTTGTTCGGGATGTCCAGGCTTGGCAGCGGGTTTTTAGGCTCGGCACGCAGGTGCTCGGTGCTCAGGTAACGCTCGCGCAGGCGCTGCATGATGGCGTGAGCCTGGATGCCGCCGTCCTGCATCGGGATGCTGGCGCAGCCCATCAGGTAGCTGTAGCCGCCTTCGTTGAGCACTTCTGCCAGCTCGCTCCACAGCACCGCGATGGTGCCGCCGTTGCGGTAGGCCGGGTCGACGCAGGTGCGGCCCAGTTCCAGGATCGGACCTTGCAGATGACCCAGGCCATGCAGGCTGAATTCTTCTTCGCTGTAGAAGCGGCCCAGGGTGTTGGCGGCCTTGTGGTCCAGCAGGCGGGTGGTGGCCACCAGCTTGCCGCTGTTCAAGTCACGCACGCCGATGTGCATGCAATGTACGTCGTAATCGTCGATGTCCAGGCCCAGTTCGGCGCCCTTGAGCTTGGCATTGAATTCGCCGCTGAACACACTGAAGCGCAAAGCCTGTGCTTCCTGCATGGCTTGAGGCCCGATCAGGCGCTCGGCCTGCAGGCGACGTTCGGAGCTGGTGTCTCGAATACTGGCGATCTGAGTCATGTGGCGTCTCCGTGGGCCAGCCTTCGTCCAGGCCGGTCGACTGATTATTCGAAGCATTGCTGTACGAATGCAGGCTAGGGAGGGCCGATGTCATGACCATTAAGCTTTGGTGATGGTTGCGTGACAGGGAATCGGGAGTGGGGTTGCAGCCGCTGACGAGCACATCCCCCGTAGCGGCACGGCTTGCCGGCGGGGGCGATCTCCAGGCCCCATCGCGGGCAAGCGCGCTCCTACAGGTTTGGGGTAAACCACACCCGTAGCAGTCCGGCTTGCCGGCGTCGGCGATCTCGAAGACGCCCCCGCCGGCAAGCCGTGCTGCTACGGGAAGGCGGCGGAGCGTGGGAACGATCAACAATGTAACGATTGGCTGCTAGGGTTTCTCGCATCGCGTATTCGAGACCCCTTCATGAGCCGTCTGCTCTTCCTTCTGCTGCTGTTGACCTGCTCGGCCGGCGCACAGACCTGGCCTGACGAACAATGGCCTGTCCACAAACTCACACCCAGCCCCGCCCTCAAGGACCTGGAAACCTACGCCTTCCCGCCCCGCGACGAGCAAGAGCGCAAAGGCGTGCGCACCGACGCCCTGTTGATCATCCGCGACGGTGAACTGGTCTACGAACGCTACGCCGGAGTAACCACGGCCCAGACCCCACACCTCACCTGGTCAATCAGCAAAAGCATCCTTGCGACGGTGCTCGGCGTGGCGTTCGGCGAGGGGCGTTTCAAGCTCGCTGATTCGGTCGCCAGCTTCTACGCCCCGTTCAACGCCCATCCCGATATCAGAGTCCAGGACCTGCTGCACTGGGCCTCGGGCCTGGACTGGCAGGAAGACTACGAATACGCGCCGCTCGATTCCTCAGTGGTGGCCATGCTCTACACCCGAGGTCGCACCGACATGGCACGCTTCACTGCCGAGCACCCTGTGGCCAGCGCCCCCGGCACGTCCTATCGCTACTCCAGCGGCGACAGCACGGTCCTGGCGGCGGCATTACGGGGAATGGTCGGCGAGGCCGCCTACGCCGACTATCCCTGGACTGCACTGTTCGACCCGCTGGGCATCAAGAGCGCCGTCTGGGAAACCGACGCCACGGGCACCTTCGTCGGTTCATCCTATGCCTACATGACTGCCCGGGATCTTGCGCGCATCGGCCTTTTGATGGAGCGCCGCGGCCAGTGGCAGGACCGCCAGTTACTGCCAACCCAATGGGTGGATTTCAACCTCGCGCCGTTCAAGTCGCAAACGCCGACCAGCGAAGCGCCAGGCGGCCATTGGTGGCTGAACAAGACCGCTGACGGCCCTGGTCCCTGGCCCGATGCGCCGCCCGACACGTTCGCCGGGCTGGGCCATTGGGGCCAGGCGCTGTATGTGATCCCCAGCGCAGGCCTTGTGATCGTGCGTTACGCCGATGATCGCGACGGAACCTACGACCACGACCAGTTGCTCAAGCTGACGTTGAAAGCCGTGGCCGGGGAGGGCGTCAAATGACTGCACAGAAAAGCTTCATCCGCCGCCGACCGTTCAGCAGCCTGGGCATCCTGATCCTGCTGGTTCTGCTCGCGCTGATCTGGACCTGGCGCGTCCAGTTGCAGGCATTTCCCACGATCATCAGCGCCTACACTGCCAAGGAGTACTGCTCCTGCCGTTATGTGATGAACAATCCTGTGGATTACTGCCAAAGCTATGTGAAACAGTGGCTGCCCAGCACCCTGACCGAAAGCCTGAGCGACAAACGCATCACCGCCACCGGCATGGGCCGCGAGAGCAGCGCACAGTGGCAGGGGCTGCGGCAGGGGTGTCGGCTGGTGTCCCCGGCGAGTTGATGGCGAACATCCCCATTTACCTGTGGTCTGACTGCCGGATAAGGTTGCCTCAACCGCGCATCTGGAGTTCGCATGCCCATTCTCACCCGCTTGTTGCTGGCCTCGCTCGCTGTGCTTGCGCTGCCTGCCCAGGCGAACTGGTATCTGGATAACGAGTCTTCGCGACTGTCGTTCATCTCGACCAAAAACGCCGATGTTTCCGAAGTGCATCGTTTCCTCAACCTGCACGGCAAGGTCGACACCAAGGGGGTTGCCGAACTCGAGGTCGAGATGGATTCGGTGAGCACTGGCATTCCCCTGCGCGACGAGCGCTTGCGCAGGCAACTGTTCGACATCAAGCAGTTCCCCGAAGCACGAATCAGCGCGCAACTGGACATGCGCCCGATCAACGCGCTCGCACCCGGTGCGCAGCTCGAATTACGCCTGCCGCTGAAGGTGCAATTGCACGGCCAGTCGCAAAGCTACAGCGCAGAACTTCTGGCCACGCGCCTGGATGACCGGCGTTTCCAGGTGGTGACCCTTGAGCCACTGGTGCTGCATGCCGAGGATTTCGGCTTGCTGCCGGGGCTGGATGACTTGCGCAAGGTGGCGGGTCTTTCAGCCATCGGTTTCTCGGTGCCGGTGGGCGCCGTGCTGATCTTCACGGCGCGCTGATCATGAGAGGCGCGATCTTTCCGTGGCGTGACGACAACCGCTTCAATCTGCTGGTCGATGGGCCGGCGTTCTTTCCGCGCATGATCGCCGCCATCGACGCGGCCGAACAGCAGGTGGAGCTGGAGTTGTATCTGGTGGAGGCCGGGAGCTGTGCCGAGACGGTTGTGCAGGCGCTGGTCAATGCGGCCAGGCGCAAGGTGATCGTGCGTTGCCTGTTCGATGATTTCGGCTCGCTGGCGTTCACCCTGGGCCTGCGCACCCGGCTGACCGAGGCGGGCGTGATCCTGCGTTTCTACAACCGCGTGCATTGGCGGCGGGGCATCCGTAATTTCTACCGCGACCATCGCAAACTGTTGTTGGTAGACAAGCAGCTCGCGGTGGTGGGCGGAACCGGGGTGACCGACGAATTCTGGCGCCCCGACCAGGACACCAGCGAGTGGCACGAAGTGATGGTGGAAATTCGCGGCCCGCTGGTGCTCGACTGGCAGGCGCTGTTCGACCGGCAATTCCACGCCAATGCCCGGCCCCGTGCCTGGCGCCCTTCCGAGAATTTCGGCCTGCCGCGCCTGCCCAAGGCGCCGGTCAGCGGACAAGGGCTTGGTCGGGTGGCCTACGCCGACTCCCGCCAGCACCGTGACATCCTGCAATCCTTGATTCACGCCCTGTACACCGGCAAGAAGCGCATCTGGCTGGCGACGCCGTATTTCCTGCCGACCTGGAAAGTCCGCCGTGCCCTGCGCCGCGCAGCCTCCCGAGGCATCGACGTGCGCCTGCTGCTCACCGGCCCCCGCACCGATCACCCGTCAGTGCGCTATGCCGGGCATCGCTATTACCCTCGATTGCTCAAGGCCGGGGTGAAAATCTTCGAATACCAGCCGTGTTTCCTGCACCTGAAAATGGTGCTGGTGGACGACTGGGTCAGCATCGGTTCATGCAATTTCGATCACTGGAACCTGCGGTTCAACCTTGAGGCCAATCTGGAAGCCCTCGACCCGGCGCTGACCCGGGCGGTGACCGAGAGCTTCGAGCGGGATTTTCTGGTCAGCAGCGAGATCAGCCTGCAGGACTGGCAGGCCCGGCCCCTGTGGCAGCGGGTCAAGCAACGGATCTGGGGCTGGGTGGACCGGCTGGTGGTCAATGCGCTGGATCGACGGGGCTGATTGCTTTCGGCGCCTGTCTGCTGCGTAGCAGCACGGCTTGCCGGCGGGGGCGGTGGGTCAGTCGAAGCGTGCGTGTCTGACACAGCGCCGTCGCGGGCAAGCGCGCTCCTGCAGGGGTGATTTGAGACAGGCACCCTGCTACGGGACCACCGACGACCTTGCGTGTGTAGTACTACGCTGTTACCAGCGCCTGCAATATCGGCGAATACTGGAACGACATCTCACTCACCGCAACGGGTTCGGAGGGCTTCAGCACATGGCTGCCAAGAAAATTCTCATGCTGGTCGGCGATTACGTCGAAGACTATGAAGTAATGGTGCCGTTCCAGGCGCTGCAGATGGTCGGCCATACGGTGCATGCCGTCTGCCCCGGCAAGAAGAAGGGCGAGGTGATTCGCACCGCCATCCATGACTTCGAAGGCGACCAGACCTACAGCGAAAAACGTGGTCATAACTTCGCGCTGAATTTCGATTTCGACAGCGTGAAGTCCGCCGACTATGACGCACTGCTGGTGCCCGGCGGGCGGTCTCCCGAGTACCTGCGACTCAATGCCGATGTGCTGGCGCTGGTGCGCGAGTTTGGTCGCGACAACAAGCCCATCGCCGCCGTTTGCCACGGCCCGCAACTGCTGGCCGAGACAGGCGTGCTCAAGGGCAAATCCCTCAGCGCTTACCCTGCCTGCGCTCCCGAGGTACGGCTGGCCGGTGGCGAGTATGTCGAGATCGGCATGGAAGAGGCGCACACCGACGGCAACCTGGTCACAGGTCCGGCATGGCCTGCTCATCCGGCGTGGCTGGCGGCGTTTCTGAAGCTGCTGGGCACTCAGATCATTCTGTAGAACGCGAGGCGTCATCATGTGCGAACTCTACGTAAAAGCCGACCCGATCCTGTACGAATCCCGCTCGCGCTCATTGCGCATCTGTGGCGTGGTGACCACCTTGCGTCTGGAAAACCAGTTCTGGGACATCCTCGCCGAAATAGCCGGGCACGACGGCATCACCACCAACCAGTTGATCAGCAAGCTCTACGAAGAAGTCATGGATTACCGAGGAGAAGTGGTGAATTTCGCCTCGTTTCTGCGTGTCAGTTGCATGCGCTACCTGAGCCAGCACCGGGTGAGCGCCACACCCTTGAGCCTGGTGCGCCACGCTGCGACCTGAATGCCCATGAAAAAGCCCGGCACAAAGGCCGGGCTTTTCGGTGTTGCCAGAAAGCGCTTACTGCACTTCCACCGCCAGGCTCTCACTGATCTTCTTCTGCCAGATGGCAGGACCTGTGATGTGCACCGACTCACCTTTGCTGTCGACCGCGACAGTGACCGGCATGTCTTTGACTTCGAACTCGTAGATCGCTTCCATCCCGAGTTCCGGGAAGGCCAGAACCTGCGATTTCTTGATCGCCTGGGCCACGAGGTAGGCAGCACCTCCGACGGCCATCAGGTAGACGGCTTTGTTGTCCTTGATCGCGTCGATAGCGGTCGGGCCGCGCTCGGACTTGCCGATCATGCCCAACAGGCCAGTCTGCTCGAGGATCTGACGGGTGAACTTGTCCATGCGGGTAGCGGTGGTCGGACCGGCTGGGCCTACCACTTCGTCACCGACCGGATCGACCGGGCCGACGTAGTAGATGAAGCGACCCTTGAGGTCAACCGGCAGGGTTTCGCCCTTGTTCAGCATCTCGACCATGCGCTTGTGCGCCGCGTCGCGACCGGTGAGCATCTTGCCGTTGAGCAGGACGGTTTCGCCCGGCTTCCAGCTCTGCACGTCTTCCGGCGTCAGGGTGTCGAGGTTGACGCGACGAGCCGACGGGCCAGCTTCCCAGACGATTTCCGGGTACGCGTCCAGCGGTGGCGCTTCCAGCGAGGCTGGACCGGAACCGTCGAGCACGAAGTGGGCGTGACGGGTGGCGGCGCAGTTCGGGATCATGCAGACCGGCAGCGAGGCTGCGTGGGTCGGGTAGTCCATGATCTTGACGTCGAGCACGGTGGTCAGGCCGCCCAGGCCCTGGGCGCCGATGCCCAGCTGGTTGACCTTCTCGAACAGCTCCAGACGCATTTCTTCCAGACGGTTCGACGGGCCGCGAGCCTTGAGCTCGTGGATGTCGATGGATTCCATCAGGACTTCCTTGGCCATGACCGCAGCTTTCTCGGCGGTGCCGCCGATGCCGATGCCGAGCATGCCAGGCGGGCACCAGCCAGCACCCATGGTCGGCACGGTCTTGAGGACCCAGTCGACGATCGAATCGGACGGGTTGAGCATCGCCATCTTCGATTTGTTTTCCGAGCCACCGCCCTTGGCCGCAACGTCCACTTCAACGGTGTTACCCGGAACGATGGAGTAGTGGATGACCGCCGGGGTGTTGTCCTTGGTGTTCTTGCGAGCGCCTGCCGGGTCGGCGAGGATCGAGGCACGCAGGACGTTTTCCGGCAGGTTGTAGGCGCGGCGCACGCCTTCGTTGATCATGTCGTCCAGGCTCATGGTGGCGCCATCCCAGCGCACGTCCATGCCCACGCGTACGAAAACGGTGACGATACCGGTGTCCTGGCAGATCGGACGATGGCCGGTGGCGCACATGCGCGAGTTGATGAGGATCTGGGCCATGGAATCGCGCGCGGCGGGCGACTCTTCGCGCAGGTAGGCCTCGTGCATGGCCTGGATGAAATCGACGGGGTGGTAATAGGAGATGAACTGCAGGGCGTCGGCGACGCTCTGGATAAGGTCATCCTGCTTGATCACGGTCATGGGCGTTCTCCTCTATCAGGCGGGAACATTATATAGGGCGGCTCGCGCGGGTGCGTCGGGCAATCGCGCAAACGGCCTTTGGCTCGGCTACCGCTCAGGCGCTGCGGCAGGAAAAGGCGCGGCAGTATACCCCTTGGCCCACGGCGCGACACCCTGTCGCAGGATAAACGTTGGTCTAAGGCCGGCAGGGCGCGCCGAACGGCAGTGTCCGGCGGGCTGAATCATCGCTCACCGGGCACAGCGGGGCTCATGCTGGATTGAAGGTCCGCCAGGTCGCGCGCTCGAATTTGTCGCCTGCGGCAAAACGCTCGCGTGGTGCACTGCTCAGTCGCCTGAAAAAACCCATCTTCTGCAGGGGCAGGCTGGTATGAATGCCTGATCGGTCGGCGTAGTTGCTGAGCGTGTCCAAGCGTTCGATCTTGCCGACGTAGATGGCTTTGTCATAGCCGATCACGGGCCTGCGCAAGACATTGGCCATTGCCTGTGCCGCGCCACTGGAACCGCCTTCACAGGCAAGCAGCACCAAAGGGCGATCCGCAGCGTAGCCGGCGAGGCGGGGCGCGATTTCGCGTCGGGCTACATTCGCGGCGGGTTCGAATATACCTTCAGCGTTGAGCAGATAGCCCTCGCCGCTCCCGTGGGTTCTGAGGCCCCTCAGGTTGTCCCCCCAGAGTCTGTTGTGAAACGTCACCTGAGGCACACCGGGTGGATGTTCGAACAGGACCTCGGTTTGATGATACCTGTACAAACTTGGAGTTGGCGCTCCCGCCCTGCGCCCGGCAAACCTTGCGACCGGACCGGACAGCCCGCTCAAAGCGCCCGCTGCAAGGCCCGTACCGAGCGAAACCCAGCCCAGAACGCTGGCGACGTTCTGATCGGCACCGGTGTGCTCGGCCACCAGGCCGGCCACGCCGGTCCCCAGCGACACAAGATCCAGCACGCCTGCGGCGAGGACCATCATTGCGCTCGGTGTCAGCGCTGCCGAACCGGCGTAACACATGGAGGCGCCTACTGTGAGAAGCGCGCCGAAACCTGCGATCGCCGACGCAATACCAATCGCCAGACCCACGCCTGCCAGCGTGTAGTTCACCCAACTGTGCCCGTCCGGATCGATGCGGTTGACCGGATCGCCTGCGCAATAGGCATACGGGTTGATGCCGCCCGCGCCGAACGGGCTCTGGCTGTCCGGGCTCAGGAAACACATCAGCACCGGATCGTAGGGGCGATAATCGCCCAGTATCTGCCAGCCTGTCAGGGGCTCACGCCGTTGTCCGGCGAATCCGAACGCCGTGCTGTCGAACCGTTCGGCTTCAGCGCCGTGGCTGGTGTAACGGCGTGTGCGTAGCTGATCGTCGGCTTCAAGGCGCACGCTGCCCTGGGCGTCGCAACCGAGCAGGGTGGTCCGACGGATGCCGGCCGCCACTTTGCTGATCGCGAACAGGCCCTGTGCGCCCGAGTGAAATTGCAGGCAGTCATTGCCCGTCAGTTCGTGGGTCAGCTCGTCGCCGCTGAAAAAACTGCGATTGAGAACGCCATCGACGATGCGATCTGCCAGCCGGCCACGGGCAGTGTATCGGTACTGACAGCGCTGATTGTTGTAGTGAACTTCGGTCAGCCGATCCTGCGCGTTCCACACCATGCGCCGGCCCAGGCTGTCGCGGATGACTCGGCCACAGGCGTCATAGGCGAGCCTGATCACCCGCGGCCAGGCCGCATGGGTGTGGGTGACCTTCACCAGTTGCACCGGGTTGTTCACGGCATAGGTGAACAGGGCCTGGTCCGAGCTGCCATCAGCGTACCGGGTGACCACCTTTTCGTGACCGTCCAGTGCATTGAAGGTGAACGACTGGCGCAGGATCCGGTTGCCGAATGGATCCTCAGGCGCGCAAGACTCATCGGCAGCATAGTTGACCAGCCGGCCTCGCAGGTCGTATTCGAAGGTTTCCGTGCCCGTCTGGCCATTGTCGGCCCAACTGCGTGAAGCGATCTTGTCGAATGCTGAATAGCCAAGGGTCTGAGTGACTGTCCGGGTGGCAGTGTTTCCTGTTTTGTCGGCTTCAGTGCTGGTAAAGGTACGCGTGGATTCGCGGCCGAGGCTGTCGTAGGTCAGGGTGGTGGTGAGGGTGCGCTGGTTATCCGGGTCGTCCACGACGGTACGCACCAGACGCGACAGTGCATCGTAGGCGTAGTGGCTGGTGAGGTTGCCTTCCCGGGTGTGCGTCACTCGACCCTGGGCATCGAAGCTGCGCCGATGGCGGACCCCTTGCGAATCGTCGAAGCCCTGCAGCAAGCCGTTGAGCGAGTAATGCCATCGGGTTTCGTGGCAGGCCTGGTCGATGGTCCAGTTGTCCTGGCTCGGTTGGCCAGCAGCGCTGAACCCGAATGCCTCGGTCCCGAGCGCCCCGCTGGCCGAGACCGGCATGCCCAGCCTGTGATAGGTGATCCGCTGCACAGGCTCTGCGTCAGGTGTGACGCTGAGCAATCGGTTGTTCAACTGCGGTTCGTAGGTGAAGGCAACACGTTTTCCGTCAGCGAGCGTGTTAGCCGTGGGCGGAAGCTGCCCTTCGCGGTAATCGAAAAGCGTGGTGTAACCGGCAGCGTTGATCGAACGTTGCCGGCCGAGGCCGTCGAAGATCTGGCGACCTAGAATAAGAGGTGTGATCATGGTTCCGATCCTTGGAAGTTGAGTTCAGAGCCGTTCGGGGATATGGCCGGATGGGCGCCTTAGAAGGGTGTGACCCTGCCATCAGGGTGGTAGATGTTTGATTGCGCTTCCCGAAAAGTGGCTTTCCAGGCCTTGACCGGGTTGCCCGAAGTCCGCAGGCGCTCAAGGTAGGGGATAGCTTCCAGCGGAGTATTGGAGGCATTGCGTGCGTTCTGAAGATTGGCGAAGCCTTTGACATACACCTTGTTGGAAAACCCTTGCACCGGGCGGCCCAGTTCCCGGGCGATTTCCAGCGCCGCGCCGTTTTTTCCTCCCCAGCACGACAAAAGCACAAAGGTGTCGTCCGCAGCCGTTCCAAGGGACTGAAGCCTGGGTGCGATCACATCTCTGGCGACGTCGGCTGCGCGCATCACATTGCCATTCGCACCCATGAGCAGAGCGCGGGCAGGATCGCCGTGGGTCAGTAGCGCGGCCCGGTTGGTGGCGTGATAGGTTTCGATGAAGCCGACGTCCACGGCTCTGGACGTGTGCTGGGCCAGGACTTCGCCGTTGCCCAGGCGGCCAGGTTTGGGCGGCATCCAGCCCTGTTTCAGGTCAAAGGATCTCTGGCGCATGCCCGCACGCCTCAGGGCGCCCAGCTTCATGCCTGCCCCGGCACCTGCCAGACCGGTGACCAGAGAGATACCGCCGAGAATGTCCGAGGCGGTGCCGCTTTGCCCCGTGGCCTGAAGCACTGTGCTCGCAATGCCTGTGGCCAGGGACACGATATCCAGCGTTGCCGCCGCAAGGGCAATGATCTGTGCGGTGGTCAACGTACCCAGCCCGGCACTCAACAAGGCCCCGGCGGCAGGCAATGCAGCCTGCAGGCCGGGAATCAACGCCAACGCACCCAGCGCCAGACCCGCGCCCGCCAGTGCGTAATTTACCCAGCTATGGCCGTCAGGGTCGACGCGGTTGACCGGATCTCCCGCGCACCAGGCATAGGGGTTGATCCCGCCACGGCCGAAGGGGCTCTCGGTGTCCGGGGCCAGGAAGCACATCAGCAGCGGGTCATAGGGGCGGTTGCCACCGGGTATGTAAAAACCCGACAGGGGTTCGCGCAGCTCGCCAGCGTAGCCGAATGCCAGATTGCCGGGCCGGGAGACGTCCGCGCCATGGGCGGTGTACTGGCGCCGGCGTACCGTGCTGTCGGCTTCCACGCGTACGCTGCCCTGAGCGTCTGTACCGAGCAGAATGGTTTTGCGAACACCGCCGCTAACCTCGTTGATCGCGAACAACGCACCCATGTCACCGATCAACTGGACGCTGTCGCTGCCCGTCTGCCTGTGGGTGAGTTGGTCGGCACTGAAAAAATCCCGGGTCAGCCTTTTGTTTACCAGACGGTCAGTCAGCTGCCCGCTGGGATCGTAGCGGTAGCTGCAAGTACCCGCCGCTGAACGAACTTCGGTCAGTCGCCCCTGGGTGTTCCAGCTCAGGTAACGACCGAGGCTGTCTGCAATTACGCGGCCGCAGGCGTCGTAGGTCAGCGTGATGTTTTTGGGCCATGAAGGGTGGGTGTGGGTGATCCTCGTGACGCAGGTGGGATCGTCACTGGCGTAGCGGAATCGGGCTTCATCGCGGGTGCCGTCGGCATAGATGGTGACCACGCGCCTGTGACCGTTCAACTCATTGAAAGTGAATCTCTGCTCGACGATCCGGTTGCCGAATGGGTCTTGCACTGCGGCGGCAGCGTTGGCGGTGTGGCGCACGAGACGGCCGCGCTCATCGTACTCGAAGTGTTCTTCGCTGCGTTGCTCGCCGTCTGTGCAGATTCTGGAAGTGATCTGATCGAGTGCCGAGTATCCCTGGGTCTGGGTGATCGTCCTGACGCTGGCTCCAGTGGCCTGCACGATGCTGAACGTGCGGGTGTGCTCGCGGCCCAACGGGTCGTAGGTGAAGGCCGTGGTGAGGGATTGCCCGGTTTGCGGATCGGTTACCCTGACGGTCAGCGGGCGCGACAGCTCATCGTAGTGGTAGGTGGTTTCCACGGTGCCGACGCAGGTCTTCGCGACGCGGCCTTGCGCATCGAATTCCCGCCGATGGCTCACGCCCTGGGCATCACTGAAGCCTTGCAGCAGGCCACTGAACGACTGTCGCCACGTGCTGGTGTAAGTCGTCCCGTCCACGGTCCAGCGGTCCATGAGCGGCTGGCCGGATGCGGTGAACTCGAAGGTCTGCGTGCCAAGGGCGCCTGTGATGGACGTGGGCAGGCCGTGTTTCGGATGACGGCTGATGAGTGTGGCCGTCTCGCCGTCGGCGGCGACACCGAGCAACGTTTGGCCCAGGTTTTTTTCATATTTGAACAGGGTGACCCTGCCATCGGCCAGGGTGTTCGACGCGGGTGGGAGTTGCCCCTTGTGGTAGTGAAACACGGTGGTGCTGCGGCCGACTTCGACGCTGAGTTGGCGGCCAAGGCCGTCGAAGGACTGCCGGCCGATGATGGTTGCTGTGTTCATGTCTTCGATCCTTGAAGAAATTACCGGCCAACGGGAAGCCTTCGTCAGGGCAAGCTTCCCGCCAATGTTCGTGGCTACCGAGAGGTCCTATCTGGAGTTGGCGCGGTGACGGCGATGGTTTCGGGATGGTTGCCATCGCTGTGCGGGGCGTATGTCCAGTTCACCACCGTGGCGTCGGCCAGCCGTTGTTCGGTGAACCGTCCGTACACATCCAGCTTCACGGTGGTCACGCGATCCGGCAGACCGGGCACCGCAAGGGTGGTGCGGGTGACACGGTCCAGCCCATCGCGCAGCCATGCGCTGCTGCGAACCAGCGTGCCATGGGTGTCGTACAGCTCGGCGCGGATGGCGCTGCCGGCCGCGTTGTGCCAAGTCAGGGTGTGCGGGCCTTTCACCGTTCCGTTCTGCTGCCAGGCCTTGAGCGTGAGCTGCACCGGATCGTGCTGGCTGTGACTCACGACCCCGTTGGGCGCGATGCTCTGGCTCACTTGCCCCCAGTCATCGTAACGGGTGTCGGTGGTCAGCTTGAGGGGCGTGACCAGTGCGGGGTTGGCAGGGTCGCGCAGCCAGTCCTGCTGGGTTTCGCTGATGGTTCTGCCTTCGGCATCGAACAGGGTGCGGCCGATCTCGCGGAACGTGCCCGGCGCGTGATCGAGGTCTTCCAGCTCGATGCGTACGCTTCGCCCCTCGCCGTCGAGCCATTGGCGGTGATGCTGACCGGTGGCAAGCACGTTCTCGATCATCACCGGGTTTTCGCCCATGAGCACGTGCTTGAGCGCGACCTTGTCCCTCACGTGATAGGTGGTGGTGCAACGGGCTTCATAGGGGCTGCCAACCGCCGTGACCACAAGGGTAACGCGGCCGAGGCTATCGTGCTCGTAGCGCGAAACCGCTCCGGCTGCATTGGTTTCCCGGACCACTTGGCCGGTGCCCAGCGACCGCGTGCTGCTCTGGCTCGAACGCACCTGATCGGTGTTCTCGAAGCCGATGGTGGTGGTGCGAGTGGTCACTTCGCTGTCAGTCAGCTCATAGTCGTAGCGGGTGGTGGTGGCCTTGCCGTTGAGCGTGGTGACTTTGCTTTTGATGCGGGCGTAGTGCGGGCCTCTCTCCGTGATGTAGGTCTGGGTCGTGGACTCGATTTCCCGTGAGTGAGATTCATCGCGGGCCGTTTCATGTTCTACCACCACACATGGGCGCCCGCCCTCGATGAGCGAACCCAGCGCCTTATAAGTATAGGTGGTGGAGGTCTCCGATGCCCCGCCAAAACTGCCGTCTGCCAGGCGCAGCGGCTTGATGGTTTTCTTTTTCAGAAACCTGACGGTGCCCAGAGGGCTGGCTGGGCAGACCTTGGGATCCTTATCACCTTCGGCAGGGTAGTATTCGCGGTGCTCTTCGATGCCGTTGGGCGAGCGCGTGAACAGGACGTTGCCGAACCTGTCGTAGCGATACTCGGTCTGCTCGCTGCGCTTGAGGTCTGCGGCGCTGTGGTCGATGAAGGTCAGGGTCTGTTTGTGCGGCAGTTGGCACCACGCGGGTTGATCCTTCCAGGGGGTGTTCGCAGCTATGCCGTAGATGGTGTCCTGGCGGATTTCGCAGTGGCCCCGGCGGCTGGTTTCCTGAGTGAGTAAGTGAAAGCGGTTCCAGGTCCGGGTGATGGTAGACAGCGGCTTGCCATTGGCGTCGGTCTGGGTTTCGACCACGCTGTAGCTATAGTCCTGTTCCACTTGATAGAGATTGTCGCGACCCTTCTGCCAGTCGAACGCCTGGGCGCTGGCGTAACCCAGGAAGTTGTGCGCGCCGATCCATTCATAGGTGCGGTGCAGCCGGGTGTGGTCTGCGCCCGAAGAGTGGGTCCACCTCAGCACCCTCGGGAGGACCTCGAACGGCGCGCCGTCCGGAAGCTGATGGCCATCTTCGCCCTTGGCCCAGGTCACGGTGTCCGACGCCCCCAACGGGGTGATGAATTCGGTGGGCAGCAGCAGGTGAGTGGTATCATCCAGAGGATGGTGGTCGTAGGCGATGGTGCAGGGTGTCTTGATGCCAGGGAGGTGAACGGCCACCAGCTTGTCGTTGGTGGTGCGCATCCTCAAGGTGTGTGCATCACGCCCGGGTGCGGAAAATTCGATCTCGCCTTCGTCGTAGGCGACCTGCAACAGCGTCTGCGTGTCGTCGCGGATGCTACTCAGCCTGAAGCTACTGCGAAACGGCGACCAGCGCACATGAACCCGTCGACCCTCCGGGCTGCGCATTTCGGTGACCAGAAACCGGCTGCTGTCTTCCTGGCGGGTCAGTATCTCGCTCTGGCCATTCTTGTACTCCACAAGGTAGGCATCGCTGCCCAGGCACTTGACCACCATCGACTTCAGCTTGGCATCGAGCAGTTTCAGTTCGCTGCCCGGGGTGGTGGCCGGGCTGTCGGTGTCGACTGCAAAACGCTCCCCCGACGACAGGCGCAACGAGGGAGCGTCCTGATTGAGGTCCAGTTCGCTCAGGTCCAGCGACCAGCCCAGCCCGAAACCCTTGTCCTGGGTTGAGCCCAGCACGCTGAATGACAGCGTGGGGGTGAGGCTGGGGCCGCACATGTTGTTGGCGGGGATGATGGGAAGCTGAAAGGCCAGGGTGAATTGGCCGGTGCGGGCATCGACACCGGTCTTGATGAAATCGGTGAAGTTTGTGGCTTGTGTGTGAACACTTGAAATGGGCATGGATAAATTCCGCAATGTCGTCGATCGTTGTCGGACGGGCCCGCCGGTTCAACTATGACGGCTGAGAGGGCAGACCCGAGAGAGAAGTGAATGCACCGTGTTAACGAAGCATTCTGAAATCCATAAAGTTGCCCGCCCCCTCAATTGTCATTTTGATTTTGTACTTGTTACCGTACTGGTCGAGCACGGCGAAGGACCCTGGCGCCGGCGGCCCTGCCTCCGGTTTTGGGTCGATTCCACGTAATTGGAGTCGGATGAAATTCATGGCACCGGCGCGGGTGTTAATGGGGACGCTGAGGTGCCGATAGCCAAAGGCTTGAACTTGACTGAGAGGATCGACTAGATAGTGGAGGTTCATTTCCACCGATGGTGATGCAAAGTTGTTGCCCCAGAAAACTTCGCCGTCATCCCGTTCACCCAGAAAGGTTGCCGCCAATCCATCCTGAAATGCGGCATCGGCATCGACTATCCTGAAGGCTGGATTTTTGAACTCCAGATGATACAAGTCGATATCGACCGCCGTTTTCACTTTCCATGACTTGCGATCATGCTCGACGACGTCAGTCACGGTATCCATGAGCGCATCAACCCGCTCAAGCTTGAAATCCGAACGCTGCCGGTTCGGGCTGGTGATCGTTTCGACCTTGACCGATGAATTGAAGACGCTGGTGTGGCTGACGTAGTGGCTGTCTTCGTCACGGGTCACGGCGGCGTAGAGGGTCTTGATCGACCCTCCGGACGCGGTCGAGGAAACGTAGAATTTCCTGGAACAGGCCGTGGACTCCAGCAGCCGCGACGGGGCCATGCCTGTGTCGGCGTAATATTCGAACCGCTCATCCCGCTTGCGGGAAACCCGGTACTCGCCTGACAACTCTCGATACTGCCCATCATCATCTAGCGTGACCAGCCGGACGGTGTTCAGTTGCTCTTTGGTGATGCTCTCGCCCTTGCGGGGTGTCAACCCAACCGAAACTTGAAGTTGGTTGTTTCCGTTGTTGAATATCCGGTTCGAGTTGGAGGTGATGTTGATGTTCAAGCGGCTCAGCCAGTCGGCTTCGTTGATCGGTTTCATGCTGTAACCATCCTTGGTTTGTAATGGCAGGGTTGCAGTGGAGGCTGACTTGCAACTGGCTCCCCTACTCTGTCGGAATTCCATAGAGTTCGAAATCGACCAGGCGTCCGTCATACATCGTGAAGTTGATGAGATTGCCGTCCTGCTCCTGCGTCATTTCAATCAGGTGTTCATGGCCGTATTGGTCAAAGACGCCGAAGATTCTGGGCGCCCGGTATGCTTCGCCCAGCACTGCACCTGCGCCGCGCAACTTGAGCCGTATGAAGTTCAGTGCACCGTCGCGGGTATTGGTCGCTACGCGGATGTGCCTGTAGTTGAACGTGCTGTCCGCAGCACGAGGGTCGACCACAAAATGAGCGTGCCGCTTGTATATTCGTGGCAAGGGCAGGGTGGGCCAGCCGATCGCCTCGACAGTTTGCGTATCGTCGTTGAAGTCGGAGTAGAAACAACCGGATCCGCTGAAGAACGGTACGCGGACATCGACGATCCTGAAGGCCGGGTTCTTGAATTCAAGGTAATAGAGATCCACATCGACAGAGGTCCTGGCTTCATAGGTGCTGTCATGCCAGCGGTAGGTATCGGTCACCGTGTCCTGAAGCAGGTCGACAGCCTCCAGCTTGAAGTCCGAGCGCTGGCGGCGCAGTTTGGTAATCGTCTCGATGGTCACCGATGAGTTGAAGATGCTGCTGTGACTGACATAGTGCTTGTCCGGTGCCTTGGCGATGGCGGCGTAGATGACCTTGCGCGAGCCGCCGGAGGCGATGGAGGTGACATAGAACTTCTTGCGATAAGTGGTCGACTCCAGCAGCGCAGAGGGGGCAGAACCGGTGTCGGCGTAATAGTCGAAGCGTTGGTCCCGCTCGTCGGCGTAGCCATACTCCCCTGACAGCTCCTGATAGCGCCCGTCATCTTCGAGAGTGACCAGTTGTATGCTGTCCAGCTGTTCCTGGGTCACGGTCTGGCCGTTACGCGGCGTCAGGCCGATGGAAACTTCAAGCTCGTGGTTGCCGTTGTTGAATATCCGGTTGGAACTGGACGTGATGTTGATGTTGAAACGGCTCAGCCAGTCGGCGTCGTTGACAGGTTTCATACTCCGGACCTTCCGTGGTTGTTGAGAGGGCTCCAGAGTAGCGAGGCGCCTTGCGGGGGCTGATATATATATTTATCGCGTCCTTGGGGATCGGTATGCGAATGTGTCCGAGGCCTGGAAGCGTCGCGCCGACGCACGGCGGACCCATACCTGCGCATTTGGCCCCTTGGCCAAGGCCGGGCACGTTGGCGAAACGCCACGTTTCCTCTACATTGACCACTTCCCGGATGATCGATGTACCCGGCCTGCGATGCGACCCATGTCCATCTCGCCACCCAGGACGAGCCCCAGATCCATGACCAATCAACCTCCCGTAGCGGGATCGATACAGCGCCTGTTGTTCAAGCGCTTTGCGCTGGCAGCCGCCACCTACGTCCTGCTGACTGCGCTGGTCTGGGTGGCATTCTGCGCAGGCTATTACCATGCGTCGTTCTTTGGGGTGTGGCTGGCCAGCGTGCTGGTGCTGTTGTCGCAGGGCATCCTGAGCCTGGTGTTCTTCGGTGGTCACAACCAGCGATTCAAGGACCCCAGCCTCACTGAGTTTCAGGTGCTGATGGGGCTCGGCTGGCAGACGTTCCTGCTGGCCCACATGGACGCTGCCCGTGGCACCTTCCTGGTGCTTTACGTACTGGTATTGTTATTCGGACTGTTTCACCTGCCGCCGAGAGTCTTCACCCGCTGTGCGCTGCTGGCGCTGGCGGGTTTCACCGGTCTGAACCTGTGGGAGGCCTTCAATGGCCAGCTCGACGACCCGGGCCTGGCGGCCCTCCAGACCTGCGCGCTGTTCATCGTCCTGGCCTGGCTGTGCCTGTATGCACGGTTCGTCCAGACGTCCCGACAGCGCATGCATCAGCGTCGGATCACGCTGCAGGCCCACCAGGAAACCCTGCGCGGCATGATGTTCCAGCTTGAAGAACTGGCCTCTACCGACGAGTTGACCAACCTCTACAACCGCCGCCATTTCCTGCGCCTGGCCACCCGTGAGCTGGAAACCATGGAAGGCAATTACACCCTCGGCCTGGCGCTGATCGACCTCGACCACTTCAAGCGGGTCAATGATCAGCTCGGGCATTCTGCCGGAGACCGGGTATTGCAGGTGTTCGCCACCACGGCCAGCCAGTGCCTGCGCTCCGATGACATTCTGGCGCGCTACGGCGGTGAGGAGTTCGTGTTGCTGATTCCCCGCGCCACCCGCGCGCAACTGGTCGATTGCTGCGAACGGGTGCGCGTGGCGTTCGAGCAGGTATCCATTCCCGGTCTGCCGGGTCTTGAGCTGAGCCTGTCGGTGGGGATGACGCTGATCGAATCCGGCGATGATCTGGACCGTGCCCTGCAGCGCGCCGACCAGTCGCTCTACCGCGCCAAACACCAGGGTCGCAACCGCTGCCATGGCGCCTGGGATTACGTCGATGCCTGAGCTGCGTGCCGGTGATCGGCAGTGGAGCGTTGCGCCGGGCGCCAGCCTGCTCGATGCTCTCAATGATGCAGGGCTTTCAGTGCCGTTCAGCTGCCGCGCGGGCAGTTGCCATGCCTGCCTTGTGCGCTGCACCAGTGGCGAGCCGCTGGATGGCCTGCCCGAAGCACTCGATGCCGCCAAGCGCGAGCAGGGCTGGCGCCTGGCTTGCCAATGCCGGGTGGTGGGCGATCTGGCCGTGGAAATCTTCGATCCGCTGCGTGACGGCCTGCCGGCGCGTGTCGCAAGTTGTGAATGGCCAAGCCCGCATGTATTGAGGCTGCGCCTGGCGCCCGAGCGTGGGTTGCGTTATCGCGCCGGTCAGCACCTGGTGCTCTGGACCGCCAATGGCGTTGCCCGCCCGTACTCGCTGGCCAGCTTGCTGGGCGAGGACCCGTTCCTGGAATTTCATCTTGATTGCCGCCTTCCCGGCGCCTTCACCGATGTGGCACGCACCCTTGCGCCGGGTGATTCGGTGCGGCTGGGAGAATTGCGTGGCGGTGCCTTGCATTACGACCCTGACTGGCAAGCGCGGCCCCTGTGGCTGCTGGCGGCGGGCACCGGGCTTGGGCCGCTGTGGAGTGTGCTGCGCGAGGCACTGCGCCAGGAGCATCAGGGGCCGATCCGGGTAATGCACGTGGCCCACGAGCATTATCTGGCGAGCGAACTTCAGCGGCTGGGCGAGGAGCATGCACAGGTGCAGATCGAGCTGGTCGGGCCGGATGCATTCCAGGCTGCACTGGCCGGGTTGCGAGTCGCTTCTCGGCAAACCGTGGCACTGGTCTGCGGTTCGCCTTCGAGCGTCGAGGCGTTTTCGAAGCGGCTGTTCATTGCCGGATTGCCGCGAGGGCAGTTGCTGGCCGATGTGTTTCTGGAAAAGGCCTGACCGTCTCTGCCTGAAATGAAAAAGCCCCGTGCTCTTGCGAGACGGGGCTTTTTCGATCACAGCAGCGTCTTACACGATCGGGTCGCCGACGTGCAGGATCTTCATGCCGTTGGTGCCACCGATGGTGTGGTAGCTGTCACCCTTGGTCAGGATGACCCAGTCGCCTTGCTCGACCAGACCGCGTTTGACCAGTTCGTCCACAGCCGACTGGCTGACCTGACCCGCAGGCAGCGAAGCCGGGTCGAACGGAATGGTGTACACGCCACGGAACATGGCGGCGCGCGCCTGGGTTTCGCGGTGTGGGGAGAACGCGTAGATCGGCACCGAGGAGCGGATGCGCGACATGATCAGCGGGGTGTAGCCGCTTTCGGTCAGCGCGATGATCGCTTTGACGCCCGGGAAGTGGTTGGCGGTGTACATGGCCGCCAGCGCGATGCTTTCGTCACAACGGGTGAACGAGTGACCGATGCGGTGGCTGGAGGTCTTGCCGGTCGGGTGACGTTCGGCGCCGACGCAGATGCGCGCCATGGCTTCAACGGCTTCGACAGGGTAGGAACCGGCAGCACTTTCAGCGGACAGCATCACGGCGTCGGTGTAGTCGAGCACGGCGTTGGCCACGTCGGACACTTCGGCGCGGGTCGGCATGGGGCTGGAAATCATCGATTCCATCATCTGCGTGGCCACGATCACCGCTTTGTTGTGGCGACGTGCGTGCAGGATGATTTTCTTCTGGATGCCCACCAGCTCCGCGTCACCGATTTCCACGCCCAGGTCGCCACGGGCAACCATGACCGCGTCGCTGGCGCGAATCAGTGCATCGAGGGTTTCGTCGTCGGCAACGGCTTCGGCGCGTTCGATCTTCGCCACCAGCCAGGCAGTACCGCCCGACTCGTCACGCAGCTTGCGGGCGTATTCCATGTCGGCGGCGTCGCGCGGGAAGGAAACGGCCAGGTAATCCAGGTCCATTTCAGCGGCGAGCTTGATGTCTTGCTTGTCTTTTTCGGTCAGGGCCGGTGCAGTCAGGCCGCCACCGCGACGGTTGATGCCTTTGTGGTCCGACAGCGGGCCACCGATGGTCACGGTGCAGTGCAGGGCATCGGCGGTCTGCGTGTCTACGCGCATGACCACTCGTCCGTCGTCGAGCAGCAGTTCGTCGCCTACGCCGCAATCCTTGACCAGATCGGGATAGTCGATACCGACGATTTCCTGGGTGCCTTCAGTCAGAGGATGGCTGGTGGAGAAGGTGAACTTGTCACCGACTTTCAGCTCGATCTTCTTGTTGGCGAATTTGGCGATGCGAATTTTCGGGCCTTGCAGGTCACCCAGCAACGCAACGAAGCGGCCATTCTTGGCGGCGATGTCGCGGATCAGCTTCGCGCGAGCCTTGTGCTCGTCGGGCGTGCCGTGGGAGAAGTTCAGGCGGGCAACGTCCAGGCCCGCCAGAATCAGCTTCTCGATGACTTCGGGCGAGTTACTTGCTGGGCCAAGTGTGGCTACGATTTTGGTGCGACGAACGGACATGCACAAACTCCTTAAATGAAGCGCAGCGAGAGGCTACTACTGTATTGGCCTGTAGTCATTGTTCCTTTGCACTACCTTGTCGCCCAATCACTGGGCAATAGGCAGATCGGCAGTACCCTTCAATCGGTCTTGAAGAAATCCGGCGATGCGCCGATACAGTACAGAGCACAGGAGACTCTCATGCGAATCGTGATGATATTAGTGGCGCTGACTGCATTGGGCGGTTGCACACGCTGGGCGATGAACAGCCATCTGGACAATGCCAACCGCGCGTACGCCAAGGGCGACTGCGATACGGTCATGTACAACCTGTCCAAGGTCGACCGCGAAAGCCGTTCGCGTCGGTACGTTCAGCCTGAAGTGTCGATGTTGCGCGGGCAGTGCCTGGAGCGCCAGAAGTTCTACGTCGATGCGGTGCAGACCTATCAGTTCATCGTGACGCAGTACCCCTACAGCGAATACGCATTCCGGGCGAAGGCGCGTCTGGATACGCTGCATCAGTTGGGCTATGACAACCTGGCCCCGCCTGCCGTCACGCGACCTGCTTCACTTTAGTTACACTCATCTGGATAGACGGTGGTTTTTTTGAGTGGATGTCGGCGCAAGTTGAGCTAGGCTGGAAAACGGTAGGGACCTAAAGATTTCATCACAGGAGTGAGGAAGTGCGCGCTCCATTGCCGAAGCGGTTATCGACAGGCGTTGTTTATCGCCAAATCGAATAATCGGACGAGTGACTTCGGCAATCACTGGTGAGTCAGATGACGTCCCTGTTGTAATAAACAGGTTGGTTCGACTGTGCCTGACCGACAGACGAATCTCTTAGCATTAGCGCGGCCATGCTCAATGGCTACCCGAGGACCAGTGTCCAATGCTTAATGAAAGACGAATCGAACGTCACCAGCTTCCGTATTACCTGCAGGTGTTCAATCGCTACACCGACAAACCGATGGGCTGCCTGGGCAACGTCTCGGAGCAGGGGCTGATGTTGATCAGCGACCTGCCCATTCTGGTTGCCGCCGACTTTCAACTGCGCCTGAAAGTGCCGGATGAAAAGAACGGGCTGTATCACATCGATATCAACGCCAGTTGCCTGTGGTGCCAGGAAGACGAAACACCGGGTGTTTTCGACTCCGGGTTCAAGATTCAGGCTGCGCCACCAGAGTATTTCCACCTGATACAGGCCTTGCAGCGCTATTTCAGTTTTTATCCACTGGAAGCGTCTGCCTGATATCGGTGCTCTATAGAGTGCCGGCTTTTTTCCAAGTCAAGTACCGATTGACCAACTGCGGCCCGAGTTCTCCGGGCCGCACATCCAGTATCGCAATGCCATGAGCACGCAGGCGCTCATGGAGGCCTGCGCGTGCGTTGAGGAAATCCACCGTGCCGCAATAATCCAGCGCTTGCTGCCAGCTCTGTACCGGGGCAAGCCGCTGTTCGTCGAGCACCTCCTCGCGAAGGCTGGCAATCAATACGCGATGGTGGCGGCTCAGGTGCTTGACTGCAGCGAGCAGCTGATCGTCGTCCTCATCGCGCAGGTTGGTGACCAGCACCACCAGCGCGCGCCGTTTCTGCCGGGCGAGCAATTGCCGGATCGCCGCGCCGTAGTCGGCGGGGTGGCGGGTGCTGTCCAGGTCGTAGACGTGGTTGAGCAGCAGGTTCAACTGGCTGGCGCCCTTGACCGGAGGGAGGTGACGATTCTGCTCGGCGGCAAAGGTCGAAACACCCACAGCGTCGCCCTGGCGCAGCGCGACGTAGCCCAGCAGCAGGCAGGCATTGAGCGCGTGATCGAAATGGCTGAGCTCGCCATCCTGGCTGCGCATCCGGCGCCCGCAATCGAGCAGGAAGACAATCTGCTGGTCCCGCTCGTCCTGGTACTCCCGGGCAATCGGTGTGCGCTGGCGGGCGGTGGCCTTCCAGTCGATCTGCCGCAGGCTGTCACCCTCGCGAAATTCGCGCAGTTGATTGAACTCCAGGCCCAGGCCCCGACGTTGGCGCTGGCGCACGCCGATCTGGCTGAGCCAGTTGTCGACCCCTTGCAACTGGCCGCCGTGTAGCCTGGTGAAGTCGGGGTAGACCCGTGCCGAGCTGGAAGCAGGCAGGTAGCGCCGCGACAGCCACAGGCGCAACGGGCTGCGCAGCTGGATCTCGATGCGCTCGAAGGTGAACAGGCCCCGGCTGGTGGGGCGCAGACGATAGCTCAAGCGTGCGCTGCGCTGCGCCCGCAGAACGACATCCTGGGACAGGTGTTGGCCTTCGAATCGGTTGCCCGGCCCCACGGGCCCATGATCAAGCATCGTCAGGGGCAGGGCACGAGGTGAATCGTGGGCGATCTCGATGCTGACGTCGCTCCAGCGACCCAACGCCAGGCTGCCGGGCAGGTGCCGCTGGACGCGAGGGGAGGGCAGGCGCCACAACCAGAAGGCGTCCAGTGCTGCCAGCCCGCCCATCCCCCAGAACAGCACCCAGAACAGGCCATCGAGTTTCGCCACTGGTCCACGCCCCAGCGCCTGGAGAACCCCCAGCAGGAGGGCGATCCCGGTCAGGCTGGCAAGCCACCAGAGCAGGCGCGGAGAGGGCTTGAGCAGTTGCTTCATTGGCGCGGCGCCGGGACCTGATCGAGCAATTGCTTGAGCACCTGATCCACCGACATGCCTTCGATGTCCAGTTCCGGCGACAGCCTGACTCGATGCCGCAGCACCGCCAGGGCGCAGCCCTTGATGTCATCGGGAATCACGAACTCACCGCCGCGCAGCAGCGCCCGAGCCCGCGCACCGCGCACCAGGGCGATGGAGGCGCGCGGCCCTGCGCCGAGGGCCAGGCCCGGCCAGGTGCGAGTGGCGCGAGCCAGCCGAACGGCGTAGTCGAGCACCTGTTCATCCACCGGCAACTCGCTGGCGATGCGTTGCAGCGCCTGCACATCCTTGGCGTGCATCAGAGTGCGCAGAGGCTGCACCTCGAGCATGTCCGAGCGGGTGGAGCGGGTCACCTGGCGGACCATTTCCAGTTCCTGCTCGGCCTGGGGGTAATCCATGCGCAGCTTGAGCATGAAGCGGTCAAGCTCGGCCTCGGGCAACGGATAAGTACCTTCCTGCTCGATGGGGTTCTGGGTCGCCAGCACCATGAACGGCTGCGGTACCGGGAGGGCGCGGCCTTCGAGGGTGACCTGGCGTTCCTGCATCGCTTCGAGCAGGGCTGCCTGGGTCTTGGCCGGCGCGCGGTTGATTTCGTCCGCCAGCAACAGATGAGTAAACAACGGGCCCTTGCGCAGCTTGAACTGCTCGCTCTGCATGTCGTAGACCGCATGGCCGGTGACATCGCTGGGCATCAGGTCCGGGGTGAACTGTATGCGGGCGAAATCCCCGCCAAAGCAGCGTGCCAGGGCACGGACCAGCAGTGTCTTGCCAAGGCCGGGAACGCCTTCGAGCAGCACATGGCCGCCGCCGATCAATGCGGTCAGCACGTCATCGATCACCGTGTCCTGGCCGATGACGGCCTTCTGCAGCTCGTGGCGCACGGCCTGGGCCAGGTGGATGGCCCGTTGCCGCTGCTGCGCCGGATTGCTGGCCGGGGCCGGTTGATGTTCGGCGTCCCGTTGCTCGGCGGCGGGCTGCTCGAGGTGTTCGGCGGGGCTCGCTACGCTGCTCGACGGGCTGGTCGGTTGATCGCTCATAAGGCATTCCTGAGGGTTTGCAGGTAGGCAACCTGACGGGTGAATTCGCTGCTGGAAAGGCGCTCTTCAAGGCGCGGGCGCAGTGCGTGGCCGATGTCACTGGTGGGCTGGCGCGTCACGCGCGCCAGCATTTGCCACTGCTCGGTGACCGGCAGTGCGTCGAAGCCTGGGTGGCGCTGCCGGGCACGGCGCAGGATGTCCTGCTGCAAGGCACGCAGTAACGCCTGTTGGCCTCTGCGGCGCAACATGAAATCGGCGCTGGCGCGCAAATGCTCGCCCAACTGGCGACGGGCCAGGGAAGGCTCGGGTTGCAGCGGCCCCTGACGCATTCCGGTATGCCAGAGCCCTGCCCCCAGGCATAGCGCCAGGGCCAGCAGGGCCTGGGGGAAGTACTTCCAGAGCAGGCCGAAAAGATCGTCGTGATCGGTGCGCAGCAACATCGTGACATCGCTGTCCTGGCTCAGGTACCACAGCAGCCAGGCGTTGTCGTACTTGCCGATGGCGCGGGTTTTCCACAGGTCCGCATCCGTCAGCACGGTGATCAGCCCGTCGCCGTAGACCATCTGCAGCATGTGGGTTGCATCTGCGCTGTTGGCCCATGACTGGGCATGATCCTGCGGGTCGTCCAGATGGAAGGCCGGGTCGAAGCTCATGTACGCCGGATCGCTTTCGTTCTGCACATACAGGCGCGTCAGTTCCGGCCAGGGCGTGGGCGGCGCCTTGACGTCCGGGGTGCTCAGGGGGATGACCGGCTTGAGCTGCTCGCGCTCCCGGCGTTTGTCCTGTTCGCGCAGGTCGCGGGTGAGGAACTGGCGAATCTGCAATTGATCGAGCAACGGATCGCCGCTGCGCCCCTTTTCTTCGTCCCACAGTTGCTCGGCGACGAACAGCAGCCGTCCGCCGGCGCGGGTCCAGCTAAGCACGCGCTTGACTTCGGCCGGGGTCATTTTCTCCCGGGTATCGAGCAGCATCAGGGTCTGCGCCTGCTCGCCAGTATCGGGGAGCGTGTTCAGCGCCTGGATGGTCCTGACTGAAATCCCCCGCTGGCGCAGGAAGGTTTCGGCGGCCAGGTAAGGGTTGGCTCGCACTTCCGGAGACGGCCCCTGATCGACCGTTTCCTGATAGTGCTCCAGTTTCTTGAGCCACGGCACGGCAGCGGCGATAACAGACACCACAACCAGCGCTGCGACTAGCATCCCGAGGCGTCTGCTCATGTCGGCGCCCCGGTTCCGAACAACTGCCGCCAGTCATCGCACAGGGCTTTGTGCACCGCAGCAGCCGGTAGCTGGTGCCCGTAGGCGAGATTCTGCCAGTGCCGGGTGAGCTCCCGGCTGTAGCTGTGAAGCGAGGGCTGGTCCAGTGCGGCGACGCGCTCCAGTACCTGGCCTTCGGTATCGGCGTTTTTCAGCGGCAGTTGGTAGTCCGTCAGCAACCGGTTGAGCAGCCCCCGGTACAACAGGCTCAGGGCCTCGCGCGGTGACTGCTGCCAGAGCCTGTCTGCGGCAGCGGCGATGTCATCAGGCAGGCTTTCGGCGTTCACCTGCAGGCCAAACAGTTGCTGGGGGGCGTCATGCCGTGTTTTTTTCCTGCGGGGCGTGCGATTGACGAAGGTGGCGAACCAGCTTCGGTAGCGCCAGATCACCCACGCCGTCAGTACGCCGATCGATGTCCACAGCAACACTTCGAACACCGTCGACAGGGTTTTGCCGACGTTGAGCAATTGCACGATCAACTGCGCCAGCCAGTTGGGCGTGTCGCTGGTTTTAGCTCCGTGTTTCTTTTCGGGCAGGCGCCAGCCCGAAACAGGTTTTGGATTCTTGAAGGGCGGGCTGTCCAGCACCGCCTTGATATCGGCTCGCGAGTCCTGACTGTTCAGTGCCTGGCCCAGCAAGCGGGCAGCGGTAGGCCCGGCTACCTGTTCATCGGCCAGTGGTGAATCCAGTGGCGGCAGTGGACAGCTGTAGGGTTGCTCATCCAGAGGTTCATCCGCCATGACCGGCTGCGAGGCCAAACCGAATGCCAGGGAGCAGCCGATCAACAGGACGTAGGCGCTGCCAATGACGCGCTGGCGCAGGCGACGGAACGTCAGTTCGATGTCCCAGCCCTCTAGCGTGGTGCGCCGATTGAGGTAGAGGGCGAAGCCACAGGACACGTAGACAGGGCCCCAGATCACCAGCACCAGGGCGTAGAACCCGTTGGTCAGGTGTTCGAGCCAGTTCCACCGGCCTTCGATGTCCAGCAGGCTGCGCCATGACCAGTCGAGCTCGATCTGCTGGGGAAGCAGCGCATAGAACAGCACCAGCAGGCCGACCCAGAGGGAAAGTTCCAGCGAGCTGCCCATGGAGGTCAGGCAGCGCGCCACCCGCAGGTTCTTCTCCCCCAGCAGGGCGATCCGCTGTGCGCGGGCCAGGCCGTCTAGCCCTTCGAGTTGCTGAACCGGCAGATTGAAGCTGCGGCTCAGGCTGAAACGTCGCCACGTCAGGCTGGCGATCAGCTGTGGCTTCAGGGCGCGCGGCCATGCCTTGAGTGCCTGCCTGAGCGAGGGCGCCTCGCCGAACAGCGCCTGGGACAGGATCAGCAACGGCAGCCGTTCGAAAGCGGGCTTGAGCCACCAGAACAGCAAGATGGCCAGGGTCGGGTAATCCCAGAGCAAGGCAGTCAGCAAGGCGAAGACCGGGATCGTGACAATCGCCCAACTGCTCATCAGCAGACCCCGATGCCGGCCCGCGAGTACGACGCCCAGGTCGACCGCTTCCCAGGGATTGCGTGGGCGAATGGCGACGCAGGATTCAGTCAGGCGCATGGGCGGTGCGTCCGGCGAAAGTCAGATAGGCGGCCACCAAGGCCCACAATGCGGCGCCGACCAGATACTTGGTGACGGGGTGTGGCCAGGTCATCGATGACCAGTACGCCTCGATGAACGCGGCAGTCAGCAGGAACAGCATCACGCCGCCGATCAGGCGCACGCTGGTCTTGGCCGCTATCCGCAAGGCTTCGCCCCGTCGCAGCGGGCCGGGTGCCAGCAGCGCCCAGCCCAGCTTGAGACCTGCAGCGCCCGCCAGGGCAATGGCGGTCAGTTCGAATGCACCGTGGCCGACCACGAAGGGCCAGAAGGTTTCGCCGAAGCCGACGCGGGTGAGGTGCCCGGCGACGGCCCCGATCATCAGCCCGTTGAACAGCAGGAAGAACAGGCTGCCCAGGCCAAACAGCAAGCCGCTGGCGAAGGTCTGAAAGGCGATGCCGATGTTGTGCATGATGTAGTAGCCGAACATCAGCCAGTCGGCGCTGGCCCCTCGCTCTGCCGCCTGGCCCAGACGCCGTGCGGCGGGGTCGTACATGGCTTCCATTTCAGTCACGTCAGCGGGGCTGACCACGCTGTAGATCAGGTCGGGGAAGGCATGGACCAGCAGCCCCATGACGATCAGGCTGCCAAAGAACAGCCCGCCGGCCAGGGCCACCAGACGCCATTCGGCGCGCACCAGCCGTGGAAAGTCGGCCAGCACGAAACCCAGGACTTGCGCGCCGAACTGGCTGCGATGCCGGTAAAGCTGCTGGTGGCCGCGCATCGCCAGTTGTTGCAAGGGCTCGACCAGGTGCGTGCTGTAGCCGCGCTCCTGCGCCAGTGCCAGGTGCTGGCAGACTTGCCGGTAGTGTTCGGTGAAACCGTCCCCGGCCTGGCTCCTGCCCCGGCTGCGTTCGAGTGCTTCCAGGCGCTCACCGAAGTGCGTCCAGCTCTCCTGATGACGTTGTTCGAACTGGCTCTGTTTCATGGCGAACCCGCCAGACCACGGGCCACGCCGTTCAGATGATCGACGGCCTGAGCCGGGGACGCGGGTGAGGGCATCTGCAACGGCACCGCCAGAATCGAAGCCAGTTCCTGGGCGCGAGCGGGTGAGAGCGCTTGCTGGCGCTCGGCGAACTCCAGCACGGCGCGCTGTTCCTCAAGCGTCAGCACCAGAGGCACGAGGATCGGTGCCGCCTCGGGCAGGACGGGCCGTTGCGCGGGGGCATCGCGGTAGATCACCAGGGTGCCCGCCGCCAGATCGCCCAGGCGTTTGAACCGGGGATGCTGCAGGCAGGTGAACGCCCCCAGGCAGTAGCCGACCGGCAGCATGTCGACGAAGCGCAGCAGGTTGCGCAATAGCGAAGCTGACCAGCCGACCGGCGTGCCGTCGTCGTGGACCACGCGCAGGCCCATCATCTGTTTGCCAGGCGTGCGGCCCTGATTCAGCACTTCGAACAGCACCATGTACCCCCAGTTGGCCAGGAACAGCGCCAGCATGAACAGGCCGGTGCCGAAATCCCCGAGGGCGCCAAGTACCAGGAACAGGGCTGTGAGCAACGCGCCGCGTATCAGCAGGTCGAATGAGAAAGCCAGCGACCGGGACAGCAGGCCGGCCGGGCGCAGGACCAGGTCGATGCCCTCCGGGGTTTCCATGCGGATGCGGGTGTCCAGCGGGGCAGGCTGCGCAGCGATCCTTGGCCAAGCTTGCGAGGAGGACATTGTGGGGAAGGGTACGCCTGGAAATAAAGTTTGATGCTAGCCAGCGCGGCAGTGCTAAGCAACCGGAGGTTTCATCGCAGAGCTGTGGGAAACGTCTCTAATTGTCAGACCCGGCCTCGGGCGGTCAGGCGATGAGGGTTCATCTGTTAAACTGCGCCGATCATCTGTTCAGGATCCACCCGTGACTTCCAGCATCTTCTGGTACGACTACGAAACCACAGGGATCAATCCGCGCAATGACCGGCCGCTGCAGGTGGCAGGCATTCGCACCGACGATCAGCTCAACGAGATCGGCGAGCCGGTCAATCTCTATTGCCAGCCCAGCGATGACATCCTGCCGCATCCTGCCGCGTGCCTGGTGACCGGCATCACCCCGGACAGGCTGGCCGAGAAAGGGTTGTGCGAAGCTGATTTCATGACCCGCGTGCACGCCGAACTGTCCTTGCCGGGCACCTGTGGCGCGGGCTACAACACCCTGCGTTTCGATGACGAGATGACGCGCTACAGCTTGTACCGCAACTTCTTCGATCCATACGGACGTGAGTGGCAGGGCGGCAACAGCCGCTGGGATCTGATCGATGTGGTGCGCACGGCCTATGCCCTGCGCCCGGAAGGTATCGTCTGGCCGCAGGAAGAGGGCCGCGTCACGCTCAAGCTTGAACGGCTGACTGCCGCCAATGGCATCGATCACGGGCAGGCCCATGACGCACTCTCGGACGTGCGGGCAACTATTTCGCTCGCGCGTCTGATTCGTGACAAACAACCCAAGCTCTACGACTATCTTTTCCAGTTGCGCAGCAAGCACAAGGTCCAGGACCAGATACGCCTGCTGCAACCGCTGGTGCATATATCGGGGCGGTTTTCCGCAGCGCGAAGTTATTTGAGCATTGTTGTCCCGCTGGCCTGGCACCCGACCAATCGCAACGCACTGATTGTCTGCGATCTGTTCCACGACCCTCGCCCGTTGTTGGAGCAAGACGGCGAAACCTTGCGCCAGCGCTTATATACCCGGCGCGAGGACCTGGGCGAAGGCGAATTGCCGGTTCCCCTCAAGTTACTGCATATAAACAAATGCCCGGTAGTCGCACCTTTTAGCGTGCTGCGCGAGGAAGATCGTCTGCGCTTAGAGTTGGATCTGGATGTCTACAGGCAGCGTACCATCGCGCTCCGGGAAGGTCAGGAAATCTGGCAGGACAAGTTGAAAACGGTTTATGCCAGCGAGGAATTCGCTGTCAGCCAGGATCCCGAACAGCAGTTGTATGATGGTTTTATCAACGACCGCGATCGCCGGCTTTGTGAACAGGTTCGTATTGCCGAGCCGCAACAACTGGGCAAAGAGGCGTGGCCATTCGATGATCCACGACTTCCCGAATTACTGTTCCGCTACAGGGCACGCAATTTCTCGGAAACCCTGACTGTCGAGGAGCATCAGCGCTGGCTGAGCTTTTGCCAGTTGCGCCTGAGTGATCCGCAGGCCGGGGCGCCGAACACGCTCAAAGCCTTTACCCGCGCCCTGATCGAACAGTCGCTCAAGGCCACGCCAGAGCAGCTCAAGGTGCTGAGCCAGTGGCAGGACTACGCATTGCAACTTCAGCAACGCGTGGGGTTGTGACCGTTATTGAATCCGCAAGCCGACCCATAAAAAACGCCAGCATCGGCTGGCGTTTTTTCATGTCGCACATCACTGTACAACGGCTGGCGTACTACCCGGGGGATTAGCCCAGCAGGGTTGCCCAGCTTTCAACTTCGTCACCGCCCCACTTGGCTTTCCACTCTTTCAGAGTCTTGTGGTTGCCGCCTTTGGTTTCGATGATTTCGCCGTTGTGCGGGTTCTTGTATTGCTTGACCTTGCGTGCGCGCTTGGTGCCGGTAGTTTTGACGACTGAGCCGCGTGGTGCTTTCAGTTTGGATTCTGGATCCAGCAGCGCAATGATGTCGCGCAGGGATTTCTGGTATTCGCCCATCAGCGTGCGCAGTTTGCCTTCGAACTCAAGTTCTTTCTGCAGTTTGTCGTCTGCTTGCAGGTTTTGCAGGCGGGCTTGCAGTTCTTTGATGGCTTCTTCTGTTGCGCGGTATTCGTTGATCAGGGACATGAGGGCTACCTATGTTGTGATGGGCACGTCGTAATGACGCAATAATAGGCAGAGTATTAGGCCAAGTAAACATTTAAGATAAGTTTTATCTGACGCATTTTGAAATAGCTGTACAAAAAGGTCGTTCGAAGAAACAAGAGTTGTGCAGCCCGGTGCAAAACAGCGCCTCTGTTTAGTGCAGTTATCGCGGGCCGGCCTGGCAGGTGCGCGCGCCTCGAAAACACTGACCCATTACCGCCGATCGGATCCTGATTCGGGCCCTGCAAAATCATCCTCACCCAAATACTGCACAGTCGCCGGGTAATCGCTAGAATAGCCGCCTTTGCGAAGTTCTGGAGTTTCCCCTCATGCGCACTTTTCGTCTGGTGATTGCTTGCCCGGACCGCGTCGGCATCGTTGCCAAAGTCAGTAACTTTCTGGCGTCGTACAACGGCTGGATTACCGAAGCGAGCCATCACTCTGACAACCTCAGCGGCTGGTTTTTCATGCGTCATGAAATCCGTGCCGATACCCTGCCGTTCGATATCGAGGGATTCCGCGAGGCGTTCGCGCCTATCGCCGAAGAGTTTTCGATGGATTGGCGCATCACTGATTCGGATCAGAAAAAGCGCGTCGTGCTCATGGCCAGCCGTGAATCGCATTGCCTGGCGGACTTGTTGCACCGCTGGCACAGCGATGAACTGGACTGCGAAATCGCCTGCGTGATTTCCAACCACCAGGACCTGCGCAGCATGGTCGAGTGGCACAACATCCCTTACTACCATGTTCCGGTCGATCCGAAAGACAAGGAGCCGGCGTTCGCCGAAGTCTCGCGTCTGGTCAAGCAGCATGAAGCCGATGTCGTGGTACTGGCGCGCTACATGCAGATCCTGCCGCCGCAACTGTGCCGCGAATACGCGCATCAGGTGATCAACATCCACCACAGCTTCCTGCCGTCGTTCGTCGGTGCCAAGCCGTACCACCAGGCGTCGCTGCGCGGCGTGAAGCTGATCGGCGCGACCTGCCACTACGTCACCGAAGAGCTGGACGCAGGTCCCATCATCGAGCAGGACGTGGTGCGTGTCAGCCACCGCGACAGCATCGAGAACATGGTGCGTTTCGGTCGTGACGTCGAGAAGATGGTCCTGGCTCGCGGCCTGCGCGCGCACCTGGAAGACCGCGTGCTGGTGCATGACAACAAGACCGTAGTGTTTGACTAATCGCCAATTGTAGGAGCGCGCTTGCCCGCGACCGGCCGTGTCAGACACATCATAGGTGTCAGGATGGACGCGGTTGCGGGCAAGCGCGCTCCTACAGGCAGCACTCTGGAGTCTTTCACCATGACCAACCCCCTCGACAAAGCCACATCCAAGGCACCGCCCACCCTGGGCGAAGGCTGCCTTAGCCGTTATGACCCTGACGCCCTGTCGCCTGAGGATGGCACTGACTTTGAAGGTGCGGCGCAGTTGTGGGAGCAGTTGAAGCCTGACGCCAAGTCCGATGACGAGCCTTCAGGCAGTCTTGATCCGCAGTAGCTTCATCAACAGCGGCCTGCCCACCATCAGCAGGAACACTGGCCCGCCCGCCACCAGATAGAAGTAATAGGTGACGATGCGCCAGATCAGGATTGCAGCCGCCGCCGTCGATTTCCCGACCATGGGCGCCAGCAGCGCGGCCGAGGTCAGTTCTGCTGCACCTGCGCCCCCCGGCGACAGGCTGAATTGACCGGCACTGAGCGACAGCATCTGCACCAGAAACGTCCACGCCCAGTCGATATCCACGCCCAACCCCAGCAACGCCAGGTACATCACGCTGTAGCGCAGGCTCCAGTGGATGCACGTGAGTACGAATACCTTGAACAGGATCCGGTGGGGCATCTTCCAGGTTTCGGCCAGGGCGTCACGAAAATGCAGCAGCTTGCGCGCCCAGCGGATGCGGGTGCTGTTCTTGCGCTTGAGGGCCTTTAGCAGCTTTCCGTTGAACAGGATGATGCGTCGGTGATAACGGGCGAACCCTGCACAGGCGCACAACCCCGCGCCGATCAGCAAGGCGCTGGCGATGAGCATCCATTCCAGGTTTTCACTGAGCTTGTGGAATACCGCGTAGATCAGGATGCCGATCAGGGCCAGCAGGAAGAACAGCAGGTCATTGAGCTGGTCGGTGGCAAAAGCCGCCGTGCTCTTGGCCGGGCCGATGCCGCAACGTGACAGCAGCGCCACCAGCGTCAGTGGTGCACCGCTGCCTCCGGGCGTCGCGCAGTAGGCGAACTCGGTGGCCATGACCACTGCCAGGCTCTTGCGCATGCCGATGCCCTGGGCACTGTCTCCCAGCAGCAGACGCAGGCGCATGGTGTTCATGCACCAGCCCACCAGCACCATGGCGAACATTCCCAGCAACAGCAGCAGCGGAAAGTTGCGCAGGCGATGAAACATGTCGAGGCCGCCCATGAAGAAGGGGATCGACAGGGCCAGGATGAGAATGACAGCCAGCCATACGAGTCGCTTCACGCGGCGGGCCCGGAATCATGGCTCAAGGGGGCGGACCGGGCGGGCCGTTCTGGGGTATGCACGATGGGCACCTTTTTGTTTTGCGTCCTGTGTGGACCGTCCGCAGGGAGGGATGTTCGGCAAGCCTCGTTGGGTCGAGCGCCATTGTAGTGGTCATTTCGCGGGTTGAACTAGAGTGAAGAAACCGTCGCCGGCTGTCGAGGTGGGTCGCCGACGGCCATTTTTCGACAGACACGACCAGCGGGTGACCACATGCCGGATTCTCTACAGATACTCATCGGCGCCAGCCTCGACGGCCAGCCGGTCGGGCAGGCCATGCGTCTGGCCAACCGCCACGGACTGGTGGCGGGCGCGACCGGGACCGGAAAAACCGTGACCCTGCAGCGTCTGGCAGAAGTATTCAGCGATGCCGGTGTAGCGGTGTTCGCTGCAGACATCAAAGGCGATCTGTGCGGGCTGGGTGCGGCGGGCAATCCACAGGGCAAGATCGCCGAGCGGATCGCCGGGATGCCATGGCTCAATCACAAGCCCCAGGCTTATCCGGTCACGCTGTGGGATGTGCATGGCCAGTCCGGTCATCCGTTGCGCACGACGCTGTCGGAAATGGGGCCATTGCTGCTGGGATCCCTGCTCGAACTGACCGACAGCCAGCAGTCTGCGCTGTATGCTGCGTTCAAGGTCGCTGACCGCGAAGGGCTGTTGTTGCTGGACATCAAGGACCTCAAGGCGCTGCTCAACTACCTGCGCGACAACCCGCAGGTACTGGGTGAAGACAGCGCCTTGATGACCACCGGCTCCAGCCAGGCGCTGCTGCGCAGGCTTGCAGTGCTGGAGCAGCAGGGCGCTGAAGCCTTGTTTGGCGAGCCGGCGTTGCAACTCGAAGACATCCTGCAACCGGCCAGCGATGGGCGAGGGCGCATTCATCTGCTCGACGCCAGTCGCCTGGTGCATGAGGCGCCCAAGGTCTACGCGACCTTTCTGTTGTGGCTGCTGGCCGAGTTGTTCGAGCAACTGCCAGAACGCGGAGATGCCGACAAACCGCTGCTGGCGTTGTTCTTCGATGAGGCGCATCTGTTGTTCGCCGACACGCCCAAGGCCTTGCAGGATCGTCTTGAACAGGTGGTTCGGTTGATTCGCTCCAAGGGTGTGGGGGTGTATTTCGTGACCCAGTCTCCCGGGGATTTGCCGGACAACATCCTGGCGCAACTGGGGTTGCGGATTCAGCACGGGCTGCGGGCCTTCACCAGCAAGGAGCAGAAATCCCTGAAGGCCGTGGCGGATGGCTTTCGTCCCAATCCTGAATTCGATGCGCTGGCGGTGCTCACCGAGCTGGGGATCGGCGAGGCGTTGGTGGGGACGTTGCAGGAAAAGGGGACGCCGGAGATGGTCAGGCGCGTGCTGGTGGCGCCGCCGCAATCGCGTATCGGGCCGTTGAGCGAGGCCGAGCGGGCAGCGTTGATCGCGCAATCGCCACTGGCCGGGCATTACGACAAACCGGTCGATCGTGAATCGGCCTACGAGATGTTGCTGGCGCGCAAGGTACCAGAGGCCCAGGCGGCACCGGCTGCGGAGCAAAAGTCCGAGGGTGGATTTGCAGATATGGCGGGCGGGTTTCTCGGCGGATTGGCGGGGCAGGCGGTCAAGAGCGCCATGCGCCAGGCGGCCAGTCAGATTGGCCGGGAGTTGGTGCGGGGCTTGATGGGATCGTTGTTGGGCGGGAGCAAGAAGCGGCGCTAAAGCTAGTAGAAGCGCGGCTTGCCGGCGGGGGCGATCTTGAGGACGCCCCCGCCGGCAAGCCGTGCTGCTACGTATGAATCAGGCCAGTGCCTTGGACGCCAGCCAGAACAGGCCGGCCGACAACGCGACGGTGGCTGGCAGCGTCAATACCCACGCCAGCAGGATGTTGCGCACGGTGCCGCCTTGCAGGCCGCTCTTGTTGGCGACCATGGTCCCGGCCACACCCGAAGACAGGATGTGGGTGGTCGAAACCGGCAACGCGAACACGTTGGCCAGGGCGATGGCGCTGGCGGTGGTGATCTGCGCCGACATGCCCTGGGCGTAGGTCATGCCCTGCTTGCCGATCTTCTCACCGATGGTCAGCACCACACGTTTCCACCCGACCATGGTGCCGATACCCAGCGCCAGAGCGACCGCCAGGATTACCCAGAACGGTGCGTATTCGGTGGTGGTCGTCAGGTCCTTGCGCAGCTTCTCAAGATCGGATTTTTCCCGCGCGTCCAGCGATGGCAGCTTGCTGACCTTGCGTGCGGTGTCATCCAGGCACAGCAGGTAGCGGCGCACTTCGATGCGGTGCTCCGGTGCCAGGCTGTGGTAGTCGGTCACGCCCTTGAGGGTGTTGAGAAGCGCGTCGATGGTCGGCTCGGTCTGCTCCGGGTTGCAACTGAAACGCTCGGGCAGGTCCCCGGTTTTCGACTTGCCCAGCGCCAGGTATTCGCCCAGCGTCGCATTGTTGCGCTGATAGAACTGGGAGAGGTGCAGGGTCGCGTCGCGGGTGCGCTCGATCTGGTAGGTGGTGGTGCTCAGGTCGAGTACGAACTGCGCCGGCACGATACCGATCAACACCAGCATGATCAGGCCGATGCCTTTCTGACCGTCGTTGGAGCCGTGCACGAAGCTGACAGCCATGGCCGAGATCACCAATACCAGGCGATTCCAGAATGGCGGGTGCTTCTTGTCGTCGATGGTGCGGCGCTGTTCCGGGGTCTTGTGCATCTTGGACAGCGGGCGCCAGGCCTTCAGGCCGATGAGCACCAGGGCCGCGACGATAAAGCCCATCAGCGGCGAGAACACCAGCGAGGCACCGATATCGATCGCCTTCTGCCAGTTCACGCCATCGGCCAGCGGAATGTGATTGATCAGTGCGTTGGCCAGGCCCACGCCCAGGATCGAGCCGATCAGCGTGTGGGAGCTCGACGCCGGAATGCCGAAGTACCAGGTACCCAGATTCCAGGTGATCGCCGCAGCCAGCAACGAGAACACCATCGCCAGACCGTGACCGGTGTTGACGTTGATCAGCAACTCGACCGGCAACAGGTGAACGATGGCATAAGCCACGCCGACGCCCCCGAGCAGCACCCCGAGGAAGTTGAACACACCAGAGAAAAACACCGCCAGGTGGGGCGGCATGGCCTTGGTGTAAATGACTGTCGCCACCGCGTTGGCGGTGTCATGAAAGCCGTTGATGAACTCGAAGGTGAGGACGAAAGCCAGGGCGAGCAGCAGGCTCACAATCACCCAGGCATCCAGTCCGCTGAATAAATCGATCATGGAAGGTTTTCTGACCCGGTATTAAGGGGGCGGGATTATGACAGAAAAAAAACTAATCGATAGGCAAGCCGCCAATTGGTAGCGATCTGCAACGAAATTTCTGTCCGGCCACCCCATTGACTTCCTGTCGGGAAGCAAAAGGCATGCTTCAACCTTAGCTGAAACCGGGTCGGGTGCAGGCAGGGCGTGATGGTCGTCCTGCTTGAAGCCTTGTGCAGCCTGGAAGATTCACGGCTCTTCTTTGAGCTCGTTTTCCATTTTCTGCAGTTCTTGCTTGAACGCCTGGTCGAGCAGGCTGGCACGTTTGCGCCATGGCTTGCGTTCAGGCTCGGGCTGAGCGGCGTAGGTGGTTACCTCACCGCCGTAGACTTCCTTGTAACGTTGTTCCTGGCGCTCTAATTCTGCGCGCAGTTCATCTTTGGTCACGTTGTTACCTGATGGTGTCGAGTTTGATTCTGGCGATAACGCAGTGGCGGGAAGTACTGAAGGCCATCGGCAAGTCGACTGGCAAACAACCAACGCGACGAGTCTTGGGCAACAGTATTGAACACTTCTGTCACAAGCGGCTACGTACACCAGAACGACAAAGCTGTCGTAGCTACATTCACTTTGATCCGGTTTGCCAGAGTACTGGCGTATTGACCAGGCTTGCGGCCTGTCTATCGCCGGGCAATGCACTCGGGTAGTGCACGCGTTGCGTGGATTGGATCCAGGCCTTGTTGGTCTGGGAAGCCCGCGCCATGGCGTAATAGCATGTCAATTGACGAGTACTATCTCCAAGAAGAACGCTTGAGTCAACTCTGTGCAAAGCCGTAATTGAATTAATGAGGATTAAATCCGATTTCTTGTACGAAGCGTCCGAAGTTTGTAGCAGTGGATGTCGTGACAGAAGTTTGTTATCTCTGTTGCAGAATGCCTGAGACAAAAAACTGGCGGCGTAATTCCATGGAGTTACGCATCGGGGGATCGGCGGAATGTATCTGAATGTCTACAAATGACATTGTTGATGAAGGGCGTGGAGACAAAAACGGCCTTGCGGTTAGCAAGGCCGTTGCCTGGGACTTCTCAGTGGGTACCTGACCAGTATTTCCAAGAAGCCACACAGTGGCGTGTGAAAGGTATAAGCAACAGCGCAGCGGGTCAATTGCGATTATCGGCCAGTCGTTCGATAATCGCCCAAATCCCCCTTGCCGTCGTTCGAAAAAGAGGCGAGAGTGGCGCTATAGATGGCCTGCGTGGCTGCGACGAACGGTGTCAAGATGAACGATCAACTGCGTAATTCATTCGCCTCGCTGGCTCCGCCCATCGTCGCATCACCTGCCAAACGCATTGCCGCCCTCACCGGTGATCCTGATTTCATGACGTCGCTGGCCCGTGGGCTGGCGGTCATTCATGCGTTTCAGGAGCGCAAGCGTCACCTGACCATCGCGCAGATCAGCCATCGCACCGAAATTCCCCGCGCGGCGGTCAGACGTTGCCTGCATACGCTGATCAAACTCGGTTACGCCACCACTGACGGACGTACCTATTCGTTGTTGCCCAAGGTGTTGACCCTGGGCCATGCGTATCTCTCGTCGACACCGTTGGCTGTTTCGTCCCAGCCCTACCTGGACCGGATGAGCAATCAACTGCACGAGGCCTGCAACATGGCCACGCTCGAAGGGGACGACATTCTTTATATAGCCCGTTCTGCGACTACCCAGCGGCTGATTTCGGTGGATCTGGCCGTGGGTGGGCGCCTTCCGGCGTATTGCACCTCGATGGGCCGGATTCTGCTGGCAGCGCTGGACGATGTGTCATTGCATGAGTATCTGGATCACGCTGACCTTCAGCCCAAGACGAGCCGCACCCTGTGCACGCCCGAGGCCTTGCTCGAATGCCTGCAGCAGGTTCGCCAGCAGGGTTGGTGCATCGTCGATCAGGAACTGGAACAGGGCCTGCGCTCGATTGCCGTGCCGGTGTATGACGCCTCGGGCCAGGTGTTGGCGGCGTTGAACGTGAGCACCAGCGCCGGGCGAGTGGCGCGCAGTGAACTGGAGCAGAAGTTCTTGCCGATCATGCTTGATGCCAGCCGGGATTTGAGTGCGCAGTTGTTTACCTGAGTTCGCTTGGGGGCGGCGGCGTTCTTGAGATTGCTCCCGCGGGCAAGCCCGGCTGCTACGGGAGCTGTGGCGTTCTGTATATCCAGGGCTGACCGCGCACCGTAGCAGCACGGCTTGCCGGCGGGGGCGATCTTGAAACCGCCATCGCCGGCAGCAGGACTGCTACGGGATGAGACGCTCACAGGATCTGTTCGGTTATCGAACGCTTAGTCGATTATCGGATTGTCCCGCTGTGCGCTCAGGCATAACCTCCATCACATCCTGGCGATGCAAGCGTGTGCCGTTGCCAGACATGGTCAGGTAATGGGAGAAACATGATGCGTGACGTTTTTATCTGCGATGCAATCCGCACTCCGATTGGCCGGTTTGGCGGCGCGTTGGCCACCGTTCGTGCTGACGATCTGGCCGCGCTGCCGATCAAGGCCCTGATGGAGCGCAATCCATCGGTGAACTGGAACGAGGTGGACGAGGTGTTCCTCGGCTGCGCCAACCAGGCCGGCGAAGACAACCGCAACGTGGCGCGCATGGCTGCACTGCTGGCGGGCCTGCCGTACACCGTACCGGGCGTGACCCTGAACCGCCTGTGCGCCTCTGGCCTCGATGCCGTGGGCAGTGCGTTCCGTGCAATTGCCAGCGGCGAGATGGAGCTGGCGATCGCCGGCGGCGTGGAGTCCATGTCCCGTGCGCCGTTCGTGATGGGCAAGGCCGACGCCGCCTTTGGCCGTGGCCAGAAACTGGAAGACACCACCTTGGGCTGGCGTTTCGTCAACCCGCAGATGAAAGACCAGTATGGCGTGGAAACCATGCCGCAGACCGGCGACAACGTTGCCGAAGATTTCAAGGTGTCCCGCGAAGACCAGGACGCCTTTGCCCTGCGCAGCCAGCAGCGCACCGCAGCAGCCCAGGCCAGCGGCTTTTTCGCTGAAGAAATCGTGCCGGTGCGCATCGCCCACAAGAAGGGCGAAACCATCGTCGACAAGGACGAGCACCCACGCGCCGACACCAACATGGAAGCGCTGAGCAAGCTCAAACCGGTCAACGGCCCTGGCAAGACGGTCACGGCAGGCAACGCAGCGGGCCTGAACGATGGCGCGGTGGCGCTGATTCTGGCCTCCGCCGAAGCCGTCAAGAAACACGGCCTGACCCCGCGCGCTCGCGTACTGGGCATGGCCAGCGCCGGTGTCGAACCTCGGGTGATGGGCGTGGGCCCTGTGCCTGCGGTGCGCAAGCTCGTCGAGCGCCTGGGCCTGGCGGTGTCGGACTTCGACGTCATCGAACTCAACGAAGCCTTCGCAAGCCAGGGCCTGGCGGTGATGCGCGAGCTGGGTCTGGCGGACGATTCACCCAAGGTCAACCCGAACGGCGGCGCCATTTCCCTTGGCCATCCTCTGGGGATGAGCGGGGCGCGCCTGGTGCTGACGGCGTTGCATCAATTGGAAAAAACCGGCGGCAGCAAGGGACTTGCCACCATGTGCGTCGGCGTAGGACAGGGCCTGGCCCTGGCAATAGAAAGATAAACGCCACACAACGCGATCAACCACCCGAGCCCATCAGGTTGCCTCCACGAAAAGGCAACCCGAGGGCTTGGGCGGTTGTCCTTGTGATGTCGAAGTGTTACTGCTTAAGTCTTAGTGTTACAGGTTATGTCGTAGACTGACTGGCCTTTAAAAAATATGGGGAAACAATAATGACAACGACTCACTACACCGGAGAAGAAAGGAGCAAACGGATCTTTGCGATTGTGGGTGCCTCTTCGGGCAACCTCGTGGAATGGTTCGACTTCTACGTCTACGCCTTCTGCGCCATCTATTTCGCACCGGCTTTCTTCCCGTCCGACGACCCGACCGTGCAACTGCTCAACACCGCAGGCGTGTTCGCTGCGGGCTTCCTGATGCGTCCTATCGGTGGCTGGCTGTTTGGCCGCGTGGCCGACAAACATGGCCGCAAGAACTCGATGATGATCTCGGTCCTGATGATGTGCGCAGGCTCGCTGGTGATCGCCTGCCTGCCCACCTACGCCTCGATCGGTGCCTGGGCGCCATTCCTGCTGCTGGTGGCGCGTCTGTTCCAGGGCTTGTCGGTGGGTGGCGAATACGGCACCACGGCCACTTACATGAGTGAGGTGGCCCTGCGCGGACAGCGCGGTTTCTTCGCCTCCTTCCAGTACGTGACCCTGATCGGCGGCCAACTGCTCGCCGTGCTGACGGTCGTGATCCTGCAGCAATTTCTCAGCGCTGACGAACTCAAGGCCTACGGCTGGCGGATTCCGTTCGTGGTGGGTGCCATCGCCGCCGTGATCTCGCTGCTGCTGCGTCGCTCGCTGAAGGAAACCACCACCGCCGAAGTGCGCAAGGACAAGGACGCTGGCAGCATGTCCGCGCTGTTCCGCAATCACTCCGGCGCGTTCATCACCGTGCTGGGTTACACCGCCGGTGGCTCGCTGATTTTCTACACCTTCACCACGTACATGCAGAAATACCTGGTGAACACCGTGCACATGGACGCCAAGACCGCCAGCTACATCATGACCGGGGCGCTGTTCCTGTACATGTGCATGCAGCCGGTGTTCGGCGCGCTGGCCGACAAGATCGGGCGTCGTGCCTCGATGCTGTGGTTCGCAGGCCTGGGCACAATTTGCACGGTGCCGATCCTGATGACATTGAAAACCACCACCAGCCCGGTTCTGGCCTTCGTGCTGATCACCCTGGCGCTGGCCATCGTCAGCTTCTACACCTCGATCAGTGGCCTGGTGAAGGCCGAGATGTTCCCGGTGCATGTCCGCGCGCTGGGCGTGGGCCTGGCGTACGCCGTGGCCAACGCCATCTTCGGCGGCTCGGCGGAATTCGTGGCCCTGAGCTTCAAGAACATGGGCTCGGAAAACACCTTCTACTGGTACGTGACCGCCATGATGGCGATCGCCTTCCTCTTCAGCCTGCGTCTGCCGAAGAAACCCGAATATCTCCACGAAGATCACTGATTCAACCGCGCGCGCCTTTGATCGGGCGCGCGTCATCCATACTCTTCAATGACTTTCTCGCAAAGTGCTCGACATAAAAGGGAGCTGCTATGGCATTCGTACAACTTGAAGACGGTGAAATGCATTACCAGATCGACGGCCCAGCCAATGCGCCGGTGCTGGTGATGTCCAACTCGCTGGGGACCGACCTGCACATGTGGGACGCGCAGGTTCCGGCGTTGAGCAAGTCGTTCCGGGTGGTGCGTTACGACACCCGCGGCCATGGCAAATCCCTCGTGACCCAAGGGCCGTACACCATCGAGCAACTGGGGCGCGATGTGCTGGCGCTGCTCGATGCGCTGAAGATCAAGCAGGCGCATTTCTGCGGGTTGTCCATGGGCGGCCTGATCGGCCAGTGGCTGGGTATTCACGCCAATGACCGCCTGCACAAACTGATCCTGTGCAACACCGCAGCCAAGATCGGCGGTCCGGAAATGTGGGATCCGCGCATCAAGATGGTGGAGGAGGGCGGCGAACAGGCAATGAAGGAACTGGGCGCCGGTGCCGTGGGACGCTGGTTCACCCCGGACTTCGCACGGGACCACGCCGACAAGGTCACGCCGGTGACCGATGTACTGGCCTCGACTTCACCCCTGGGTTACGCGGCCTGTTGCGCGGCGGTACGCGATGCCGATTTCCGCAAGCAGTTGCACACGATCACGGTGCCGACGCTTATGATCTGCGGCAGCCACGATGCGGTGACCACCGTGGCGGATGGGCACTTCATCCAGAACCACATTGCCGGTTGCCAGCTCTCGGATTACTACGCGGCGCACCTGTCCAATGTTGAATTGGGCGAGGTGTTCACTTTGCGCGTGACGGAGTTTCTGCTGAGCTGAGCGAGCGCCGCGATCCCGTAGCAGCACGGCTTGCCGGCGGGAGCGTCGTGTCAGGCAATACATCTCTGTCTGATCAACCGCCCCCGCCGGCAAGCCGTGCTGCTACGGGATCTCGGCGGTACGGTAATCCGAGGCAATAAAAAACCCACCAAGAGGTGGGTTTTTTATGAAGCGATGAATCAGAACATCCGCATCGGCGGCACGTCGCCCGCCGTCGGCTTCTTCTCGCCGGTCTGGGTCTGTTCGTACCAGCCGCCACCCAATGCCTTGTACAGGTTGACCTCACTGGTCAGCTGCGACAGGCGATCGGTGATCAACGACTGCTGCGCGCTGAACAACTGACGCTGGGCGTCGAGGAAGGTCAGGTTGCTGTCGACGCCGATACGATAACGACGCTCGGCCAGGCGGTAGTAGTCCTGGTTGGCGGTGACGAAATCGGTCTGCGCCTTGAGCTGGTCGGTGAAGGTCTTGCGCGAGGCCAGGCCGTCGGAGACTTCCTGGAACGCGGTCTGAATCGCCTTCTCGTAATTGGCAACGCCGATGTCTTTCTGGATCTTGGAGTAGTCCAGGCTGGCGCGCAGGCTGCCGGCGTTGAAGATCGGCAGGTTGATCTTCGGCGTGAACAGCCAGGTGCCCGAACCGCCCTTGAACAGGCCACTCAGATCACCGCTGGCGGTCCCGGCACTGGCCGTCAGGCTGATGCTGGGGAAGAACGCCGCACGGGCCGCGCCGATGTTGGCGTTGGCAGCCTTGAGGCTGTACTCGGCCTGCAGGATGTCAGGCCGGCGTTGCAGCAGTTCGGACGGCAGGCCAGGTGGCATCTCGTTGAGCATGTCGGCGCTCAGCGGTTTGGACGCTGGCAGGTTGGCTGGCAGACCGGTACCCAGGAGCAGGACGAGGTTGTTCTCATCCTGTGCCACCAGGCGCTGGTACTGCGCCAGCTTGACCCGGGCGCTCTCGACGGACGTGCGCGACTGCGCCAGGTCCAGTGCCGAGGCCACGCCGACTTCGCTGCTGCGCGAGGTCAGACGGAAGCTTTCTTCGAAGGCGCCGAGGGTGTCCTGCGTCACCTTGTACAGCTCTTTGTCGGCCTGCCAGGTCAGGTAGGCGTTGGCGACGTTGGCCACTAGGCTGATCTGCGTGCTGCGGCGGGCTTCTTCGCTGGAGAAGTACGTCTGCAGGGCTTGCTCGCTCAGGCTGCGAACGCGACCGAACAGGTCCAGTTCATAGGCGCTGACACCCAGGCCCACCGAGTACTGGCTGGTGATGCCGGCCTGGCCGCTCTGGGACAGATCGGCCGGCACCCGCTGGCGGGTCCCGGTGGCGTCAGCCGCGACCGCCGGGTACAGGTCCGCACGCTGGATGCGGTACTGCGCCCGGAAGGCGTCGATGTTCAAGGCCGCGACACGCAGGTCGCGGTTGTTTTCGAGGGCAGTCTGAATCAGTTGTTGCAGCGCCGGGTCCTGGAAGAACTGGCGCCAGCCTTGCTCGGCGGCAGCCTGGTTCGCCGCCTGGGCCGGCGAATACGCCGGGCCTTGCGGATACTGGGCGGCCACCGGTGCTGCAGGCTGCTTGTAATCGGGGATCAACGAGCAGCCGCTAAGAACGATCGCGGTCACTGCCAGAGAGATCAGGGACTTGCTCATTGGCCAGCCTCATCGTGTGGGATATGTTTCTGTTTGCTCTTGAACAACCCGGACACCGATACGAAGAACAGCGGTACCCAGAAGATCGCCAGGATGGTCGCGGTAATCATACCGCCGATCACGCCTGTACCGATCGAATGCTGGCTGCCGGAGCCTGCGCCGGTGGAGATGGTCAGCGGCACCACACCGAGGATGAACGCGGCAGACGTCATCACGATCGGGCGCAGACGCATCCGGCACGCTTCGACCGCTGCGTCGATCAACGACTTGCCTTGCTCATGCAGTTCCTTGGCGAACTCGACGATCAGAATCGCGTTCTTCGCCGCCAGACCCACCGTCACCAACAGGCCTACCTGGAAGAACACGTCGTTGGACAGCCCTCGCAGACTGGTCGCCATCAGTGCACCGATGACACCCAGCGGCACCACGAGCAGTACGGCAATCGGAATCGACCAGCTTTCGTACAGCGCTGCCAGGCAGAGGAATACCACCAGTACCGAAATTGCATACAGCGCCGGTGCCTGGGAGCCGGAGAGACGTTCTTCGAACGACAGACCCGTCCAGGAATAACCGATGCCCTGTGGCAACTGCTGCGCCAGCTTCTCGATCTCGGCCATCGCCTGACCGGTACTGTAGCCCGGCGCCGGAGTACCGAGAATCTCTTCGGCCGGTACACCGTTGTAACGCGACAGTTTTGGCGAACCGTAGACCCACTCGCCGGTGGCGAAGGCGCTGAACGGCACCATGGTCCCGCTGGCGTTGCGCACGTACCACTTGTTCAGGTCCTCAGGGCTCATCCGCGACTTGGGATTACCCATGATGTAGACCTTCTTCACCCGACCGCGGTCGATGAAGTCGTTGACGTAGTTACCGCCCATCGCCACCGACAGCGTGGTGTTGATGTCGGTTTGCGTCACGCCCAGGGCGCGGGCTTTTTCGTCATCGATGTTCAGCTGGTATTGCGGCTCGTCCGTCAGGCCGTTGGGGCGCACGCCTGCCAGGATCTTGCTCTGCGAAGCCAGGCCCAGCAGTTGGTTACGTGCCTGCATGAGTTTTTCATGGCCAAGGCCAGCCTGGTCCTGCAGGTACAGGTCGAAACCGGTGGCGTTACCCAGTTCCAGTACCGCAGGTGGCACCACGGCGAAGGACATCGCGTCACGGAAGCCGAAGAAGTGTTGCTGGGCACGCTTGGCGACTTCGAACACGCTGTTGGACGAATCACGCTCATCCCACGGCTTGAGCAGCACGAATGCCAGGCCCGAACTCTGACCGCGACCTGCGAAGTTGAAGCCGTTGACCGAGAACACCGATTTGACGCCCGGGTCGGTCAGCAGGAATTCGCGCATCTTGTCCAGGGTGCCCTGGGTCCGCTCGGCGGTGGAGCCGGGTGGAGTCTGGACCTGGGCGAAGATCACGCCCTGGTCTTCTTCTGGCAGGAACGCGGTCGGGATGCGGGTGAACATCCAGATCATGCCGGCGAAGATCAACAGGTACGCCAGGAACGCCGGGAACTTGTGGCGAATGACGTTGCTGACGCCGCGCTCATAGCTCAATACGCTGCGGTCGAAGGTACGGTTGAACCAGCCGAAGAAACCCTTGCGCGGCTGGCCGTGCTTTTCAGGGTCGATGGGCTTGAGCATCGTGGCACAAAGCGCCGGGGTGAAGACCAGCGCGACCAGTACCGACAGCGCCATGGCAGACACCACGGTGATCGAGAACTGCCGGTAGATCACGCCCGTGGATCCGCCAAAGAACGCCATCGGCAGCAGTACCGCCGACAGCACCATGGCGATACCGACCAGAGCGCCTTGGATCTGCTCCATGGACTTGCGGGTGGCTTCCCGAGGCGACAGATGCTCCTCGGCCATCACCCGCTCGACGTTTTCTACCACGACGATGGCGTCGTCCACCAGCAAGCCGATGGCCAGCACCATACCGAACATGGTCAGGGTGTTGATGGTGAAGCCGGCTGCCGCGAGGATCCCGAAGGTACCGAGCAATACCACCGGCACCGTCATGGTGGTGATGATGGTGGCGCGGAAGTTCTGCAGGAACAGGTACATCACCAGGAACACCAGGATGATCGCCTCACCCAGGGTGTGGACCACGCCGGTGATGGATTCCTGGACCACAGGCGTGGTGTCGTACGGGTAGACCGCTTTCATGCCAGGCGGGAAGAACGGCTCCAGACGGCTGATCGTCTCGCGGATGGCCTTGGAGGTGTCCAGTGCGTTGGCACCGGTCGCCAGCTTGATCGCCAGGCCCGAAGCCGGTTTGCCGTTGAACTGTGCGTCGACGCTGTAGTTCTCGCCGCCCAGGCCGATGGTCGCGACGTCTTTGAGGCGGACTTGCGAACCGTCCTGGTTGACCTTGAGCAGGATGTTGCCGAACTGGTCGGCGTTCTGCAGGCGGGTCTTGCCGATGATGGTGGCGTTGAGCTGCTGGCCCTTGACCGCAGGCAGGCCGCCGATCTGGCCGGACGACACCTGGACGTTCTGCGCGGTGATCGCCGCTTTCACGTCGACCGGGGTCAGCTGGTAGTTGTTCAGCTTGTCCGGGTCGAGCCAGATGCGCATCGCGTACTGGGCACCGAACACCTGGAAGTCACCCACACCCGGGGTACGGGCGATCTGGTCCTGGATGTTGGAGACGATGTAGTTGGACAAGTCTTCCTTGCCCATGCTGCCGTCTTCGGACACCAGGCCGATCACCAGCAGGAAGTTCTTCACCGCCTTGGTCACGCGCAGACCCTGCTGCTGCACTTCTTGCGGCAGCAGCGGGGTCGCCAGGTTGAGCTTGTTCTGAACCTGAACCTGAGCGATGTCCGGGTTGGTCCCCTGGTTGAAGGTCACGGTGATGGTCATGCTGCCATCGGAGTTACTTTCAGAGGAGATGTAACGCAGGTTGTCGATACCGTTCATCTGCTGTTCGATGACCTGCACCACGGTGTCCTGCACGGTCTGTGCAGAGGCACCCGGGTAGGTCACCTGAATGGCGATGGCCGGTGGCGCAATGGCCGGATACTGGTTGATCGGCAGCTTGAGAATCGACAGCGTGCCGACCAGCATGATCACGAGGGCGATAACCCACGCGAAAATGGGTCGATCGATGAAAAACTTCGACATGAATCAGTTACTCCCTTGGGCGGGAGCCGGGGCGGCAGCCGGTTTCACGTTGGTGGCGTCCGCTACGGTCACCTGGGCACCGGGCTTGACGTACTGCAGGCCTTCGGTGATCACGCGATCGCCCGGGTTCAGGCCCTTGTCCACGACCCAGTCAGTGCCGCTGGTACGGGTGGCCACCAGGCTGCGCAGCTCGACCTTGTTGTCCTGGTTGACCACCAGGGCGGTCGGGGTGCCTTTCAGGTCACGGGTCACGCCTTGTTGCGGCACCAGGATTGCTTTCTCGTTCACACCGGATTGCAGGCGGGCGTGCACGAACATGCCAGGCAGCAGGGTGTGGTTCGGGTTCGGGAACACTGCACGCAGGGTCACGGAACCTGTGGTCTGGTCGACCGATACTTCGGAGAACTCAAGCTTGCCGTCAACCGGGTACTGGCTGTTGTCTTCCAGGGTCAGCTTGACCTTGGCGGCGTTGTCACCGGCCTTCTGCAGCTTGCCGCTTTCCAGTTCGCGGCGCAGACGCAGCATCTCGGTCGAGGACTGGATCACGTCGACGTAGATCGGGTCCAGTTGCTGAATGGTGGCCATCGCATCGGTCTGGCCATTGCTGACCAGGGCGCCTTCAGTCACGAGCGAGCGACCGATACGACCGGAAATCGGCGCATACACTTTGGTGTAGCGCAGGTTGATTTCGGCGTTCTGCACGGCAGCCTGGGCTTCGCGGGCGTTGCCCACTGCGGTGTCGTATTCCTGACGGCTCACGGCCTGTTCGTTGATCAGCTGCTTGTAGCGACCGGCCAGCGAGTTGGTGGCATCGTAGGTCGCCTTGGCGCTGTTCAGGTTGGCTTCATACACCGCTGGATCGATCTGATACAGCTGTTGGCCGGCCTTGACGTCGGTGCCTTCGGTGAACATGCGCTTGAGGATGATGCCGTTGACCTGCGGACGCACTTCAGCGACGCGGTAGGCGGTGGTGCGGCCCGGCAGGTCGGAAACCAGCGTGTAGGGCTGGGGCTGGATGGTCACGACGCCGACCTGAGGAGGTGGTGGGGCAGCAGCTGCCGCTTCTTCCTTCTTACTGCATCCGCTGAGCAGCGATGCCAGGGCGACGGCAGTGACCAGTACGGTAACAGCTGGCTTGAATTGCATGAAAATCCTCGGGTCAGGAGCAACGCTCATGAGAAGTGAAAAGGGCTTAAAGGGTTTTCCGGCTGGATAAGTAGCAAGCTAATGAATATACTTACGTTCACGGTTGTTTGTAAACACCCGCACGTGCGACAGACGAACGCACTGCCGGTATCGATCGCTCTCGCGGGACAAGGCAATACAAATGCCGCCCGCTATGCTGTTCAGGCCACTCGACCGCAGAGCCTGAAGCATCTTCATTGAGGTTTTACTGCCATGGTTCGACGCACGAAAGAGGAAGCACTGGAAACGCGCAGGCAGATTCTTGAAGCCGCCGAGCAGGCTTTCTTCGAGCGCGGCGTGGCGCGCACCACGCTGGCCGACATCGCGACCCTGGCAGGAGTGACCCGCGGCGCCATCTACTGGCACTTCAGCAACAAGGCCGATCTGGTGCAGGCGATGCTCGACAGCCTGCATGAGCCGCTGGAAGAAATGGCGCGCGCCAGCGAGAGCGCCGACGAATTGGACCCTTTGGGATGGACACGTAAGCTTCTGGTTCATTTGTTTCAGCAAGTTGCTACGGACCCAAAAACCCGCCGCATCAATGAAATTCTTTTTCATAAATTCGAATTCACCGATGAAATGTGCGACATGCGGCGCCAGCGGCAATTCGTCTGGCTCGACGCCAACGAGCGAATCGCCCTGGCCTTGAGCAACGCCGCCCGCCAAGGCCAACTCCCCGCTGACCTGGACTCGCAGCGAGCTGCCGTTTGTCTGCATGCTTATATACACGGCATTCTGGGCCAGTGGTTACTGGTGCCTGACAGCTTCCCTCTGTTCGAGGACGCCGAACGACTGGTCGATACCGTTCTGGATATGCTTCGCTACAGCCCCGCCTTGCGAGGCGCTGCGCCCCGGCTGCCCGCCGATGCCACCGCACTATAACGGCGTGGCGCATAGCCTGCATCTATACCTAGGTTCTACCGGGTTGAACAGGTGGTTTACCTGCTCTTTACCCTGAAATTTCTGTCATTCAGCCGGGCGACAGCAACGGGCCGTTCAGCGGTCCTTGTCTTCACGGCCACGCAACACGGTGTTGGGCATCGCCAGCGCCGCCGACAACCCCAGTAACGAAACGGCGGCGCTTGCCAGCAACAAGTGCTGGAACGTCATCGCCAATTGACCTCGCAACAGCTCAAGCGCCGGGCCGCTGACCTTGTTCAGGCTGTCCATCAACAGGTTTCCGGACTGCCCCTCGCCACCGATCGCGCCAGCGCTGAGCTGATCCAGACCGGAGCCTGCCAGCATCGCCAGCAACAGCGCCGACATGCTCGCCACACCCACCGCGCCGCCCAGCGAGCGGAACAGGTTGGTGGTGCTGGTGGCCACGCCCATGTCTTTCATTTGCACCGAATTCTGCGAGCCCACCAGCGACGTCGGGAACTGCAAGCCGCAGGCGATGCCGGTCAGCACCATGAACAGGCTGGTCAGGACGACTGAGTCGGCCGGGGTGAAGGCAATGCCGATGATGGTCAGCGGCATCAGCAACGCGCCGCTGAGGATGATGGGTTTGTAATGGCCGGTCAGCGAGGTGCGGCGGCCGCCGAAGTAGGCGCCCATGGGCATGCCGATGGCCAGCGGCATCAGGTGCAGCGCTGCGCTGTCCGCGCCGCCGCCGGTGACGGTCTGAAAGCGCAAGGGCAGCAGGACGATCAGCGAAATGGCCTGGAAGTTGGTGAAGAACACCGTGCACCAGCACAACACTGCACTGCGGTTGGCGAACAGGTGCATCGGCAGCAATGGCTCGCGCGCGCGGCGTTCATGGACAACGAACAGCATCAGTGCCAGCAGGGCCACGCCCAGTTGCGTCAGCACATGAGGGTTGCGCCAGCTGTGGCCCTGACCAATTTCGGTGATGCCCAGGAGCAGCGCGGTCAGGCCGACGATCATCAGCACAGTTCCCAGGTAGTCGATGATCGGTTTGCGTTGCGGAACCGGCAGGCCGATGAGTGTCTTGCGCGCCACCCACCAGGCAATGAAACCCAGCGGCAGGTTGATGATGAACACCCAGCGCCATGACAGGTATTCAGTCATGAAACCGCCGAGCACGGGGCCCGCGACACTGGCGACCGCGTACATGCTGCTGAAATAACCCTGATAGCGGCCACGCTCGCGGGGTGGCACGATGTCGCCGATGATGGCCTGGCTGACCGAGACCATCCCGCCCGCACCAATACCCTGCAGCACTCGCGCCAGCACCAGTTGCTCCATGTTTTGCGCCATGGCGCAGAACAGCGAGGCGAGGGTGAAGGTTCCCAGGCCAAACAGCATCAGGCGCCTGCGGCCGTAAAGGTCGCCCAGTTTGCCGTAAATCGGCACGGCGACGGTCAGGGCCACCATGTAGGCCGAGATCACCCAGGCGAGGAGGTCGAAGTCGTTGAACTGGGCCGAGATGGCGGGCATCGAGACCGCGACGATGGTCTGGTCCAGCGCACTGAGAAAGACGGCCATCATCAGCGCGAAAAGAATGCTGCGGATGTCCGTATGGGATTGATTCAGACTGGTCACGGGGCAGGACTCGAACAGGCAGTTTGACCCGCCGCAATCACGGCGGGGGAGTGTGCCCAGTCTAATCCGTTAGCTTCCTAATCGATAGCGTGCAGGTGCCGTTTTATCGAGTCAGCTGGATAGGTCAGCGCAGTGAGCTGAAGGTGGCATCGGCGGGGGCGCAATGGCCGAAGGTGCAGACCAGGGCGCCGCGTGGCTGTTGTCGCAGTTGTTCGATCCGGTAGGCGCCTGCGCCATAAATGGCCAGAACCACTGCAACGGCGACTACATAAACGCATTGTCTTTTTATTGTGGTTTGCATGACAGTTGCCTCGATCCGGTTAAAAAATGATCTTTTCTACGGATAAGGTCAGTGTAGGCCCGTATCGGGGGTGATGGCGTGGTGATGGGTATTGAATGTTTATATCGGCGGCGCCGGGGTGTTGGCGTTATGACGATGGAACTAAATCTGCTGATCGTTCCTATGATCGTTCCCACGCTCTGCGTGGGAACGGATGTCTTGACGCTCCGCGTCGGCTGGCGACGCTGACGTTGCGTGTATATCCGTTCCCGAAGGTGATGCTGATTCAGCTTTCCGCCCTTACGGCGGGTCACTTTTGGCATTCGCCCCAAAAGTAACCAAAAGGTCTTTGCGACAGGCTGGGGTCCTTCGGACTTCCCTCGACTCCGGCGTCGTTCCGGGGGCACGCCATGATGGGCCATCCATGGCCCGCACGGCTTTCGCGGCATCCCTGCCGCTCATCCCCCTCCACGACACCTGCGCTCGGCCTGGCGCCTTGACGTCGCATCCTGCGGCGCCTGCACCATCGCGCACGAAGATCAAAAGCAAAGGCACAAGAGCGC
>NZ_JANHKS010000035.1 GCF_028682175.1 Pseudomonas putida
GCATCTTGAACGTCTAACTCGTTGATATTCAAAGAGTTTTCCGTTCCGACTGCGCCGGAAGTGGGGCGAATTATAGAGATCTCCCGAGGCGCGTCAAGCACTTATTTAAACTTTTGTTACAGATGCTGTTTTTCGGGCTCTACGGCGAGGGATCAGCCCAGCAATTGCTGGAATTCTAAGCGCCAGAAGAAAGGCCCCTACCCCTGCATAGATAGCCCACTCTTTAAGATCGGCCCGCACAATCCACAACATATGTAGCAAGCCGAGCCCGAGAACCACGTAGATCAACTTGTGCAGCTTCTTCCAACGCGCACCCAGCCGACGCTGACTGTAACGATTGGACGTCGCTGCCATTACAAGAAGACAGAGAAAACCCAGGCTGCCCACAATGATGTAAGGGCGCTTGACCAGTTCGACACCCAATTGCGCCCAGTCAAACCCCAGAATGAAGAAGCCATAGGCGAGCATGTGCACCACCACGCTGGCAAAGCACCATAGCCCCAACTGCCTGCGAACGGCGATCCACCCTGCCCAACCGGTCACCCGCTGCAACGGCGTCATCGCAAGGGTGACCAGTAACAGCACCAGCGTGCCCAAGCCGAATCGGTCGACCAGCGTCTTGCCAGGGTCCGGCCCCAGATCGAGAATCCACGCCTGATGCAGCCAGGCCACCGGCACGGCACAGATCGCCAGGAAAACCGCCAGGCGCCACCACAGATATCGCATCAATAGTTTTTCCGCAGGTCCATACCCGTATAGAGAGCCGCCACCTGCTCCCCATACCCATTGAACATTTCAGTCTGGCGGATGTTCGGGCTGAACAAGCCGCTGGGCAAGCGCCGCTCATGAGCCTGGGTCCAGCGCGGGTGATCCACCGTCGGGTTCACGTTGGCATAAAAGCCATACTCGTTCGCCGCGATGCTCTGCCAGGTGGTCTTGGGTTGCTCACTGACCAGGCTGATCCGCACGATGGACTTTACGCTCTTGAAGCCGTACTTCCACGGCACCACCAGGCGTAGCGGCGCGCCATTCTGATTCGGCAACGCTCGCCCGTACATGCCCACCGCCAGGATGGCCAGAGGATTCATCGCCTCGTCCAGCCGCAGCCCCTCGACATAGGGCCAGTCAATCAATGCAAAGCCGGAACGCTGTCCCGGCATGACCTTGGGATCCTGCAGGGTTTCGAAACGAATGTATTTCGCTTTGGAAGTCGGCTCGACCTGCTTGAGCAGTTCGGAAATCGGGAAGCCCATCCAGGGAATGACCATCGACCACGCCTCTACGCAGCGCAAACGGTAGATCCGCTCCTCCAGCTGATAAGGCTTCATGAAGTCTTCCAGCGCGTAGCGGCCGGGCTTGGCCACTTCGCCATCGATCACCACACTCCAGGGCTCGGTCTTCAAGGAGCCTGCGTTCTGCGCAGGGTCGCCCTTATCAGTGCCGAACTCATAGAAGTTGTTGTAGTGCGTGGCGTCCTTGAACGGCGTGATGGACTCATTCTGGACCGTGACCGCCTGCCACTTGGTCGAAGGCAGCTTCTCCTTGAACCAGGCAGGTGCCTCTGCGGCTTCGACGCCGTCATATTGCGAAGCATCGCCAGCCTGCGCCCAGGAAGGCAAGGCGCTGACAGCCAGGCCGGCCAATGAGGCGCCCAGCACCGCACGGCGTGAGAGGTAGATGGATTCGGGCGTGACATCCGACTCGTTGCAAGCGGATGCGCAAGGGATCTTGATGAGCATGGCGCCTCCGCAGCCAAGGTGTATGAATCAACCTTATAGGCTGCGCAGCGCCATGTGAAATGAATCTGTATGGCTATTTACGACGACGCGGACCCAACAGGTACTGAACCGGCCCCGAGGCTGCGTAACCGAGGAAGATCAGCAGCAGGACACGCGGCGGATCGCTGAATACCACGGCGAAGACCAGCACCACGGCCAGGATTGCCACGAAAGGCACGCGCCCCTTGAGGTCCAGTTCCTTGAAGCTGTTGTACTTGATGTTGCTGACCATCAGCATGCCAGCGGCGGCCACCAGCAACGCCACCAGGAAGGCCCAACCCGAGCCGTCGATGCCGTGGTCACTGAATGCCCACACCGTGCCGGCGATCACACCCGCCGCAGCCGGACTTGCCAGACCGATGAAATAGCGTTTGTCAGCGGTGCCCACCTGGGTATTGAAGCGGGCCAGGCGCAGTGCAGCCCCTGCCACATAGATGAAGGCGACCATCCAGCCCACCTTGCCCAGACCACCCAAGGCCCAGCCAAAGGCCAGCAACGCAGGTGCCACACCAAAGGCGACCATGTCGGACAGGGAATCGTACTCGGCGCCGAACGCGCTTTGCGTATTGGTCATGCGGGCCACGCGCCCGTCCAGGCCGTCGAGCACCATGGCGATGAAAATGGCGGCTGCGGCAAACCCGAAGTATTTGCTGGCACCCACCAGGTCACCGGCACTCATCGCACTTTGCGCGCTCATGGAGCTGATGATCGAGTAGAAACCGGCAAACAGGTTGGCGGTGGTGAAGAGGTTCGGCAGCAGATAGATGCCGCGATGACGGACCTTGCGCCCTTCGGCGTCGTGGCCCTCTTCTATATGTTCGTCGATCGGTAGCAGGCTTTCGGCGTCAGAGGCCTTGTTCGGCTCGTCGGGACGTTCGCTCATGGACAATACCTTGCAGCTGGGAATTTTCGATAATGCTCGCGGCGGCTTCGCGCCGGCAAACGATGCAGCTTTATACCAGATGAGCCCCCCAGAACGAAAAAACGCGACCCGAGGGCCGCGTTTTTCGTAAACCTGAACCCGCTTTAGAAAAGCTTAGTTCTTGGTTTGGTCAACGATTTTGTTCTTGGCGATCCAAGGCATCATCGAGCGCAGTTGCTCGCCGATGATTTCGATGCCGTGAGCCTTGTTGTTGCGGCGCTTGGCGGTCATCGATGGGTAGTTGCTCGCGCCTTCGGCGATGAACATCTTCGCGTATTCGCCGTCCTGGATGCGCTTCAGAGCGTTGCGCATGGCCTGACGGGATTCGGCGTTGATGACTTCAGGACCAGTCACGTACTCGCCGTATTCGGCGTTGTTGGAGATCGAGTAGTTCATGTTGGCGATACCGCCTTCGTACATGAGGTCAACGATCAGCTTCAGTTCGTGCAGGCACTCGAAGTAGGCCATTTCTGGCGCGTAGCCAGCTTCGACCAGAGTTTCGAAACCGGCTTTGACCAGCTCGACGGTACCGCCGCACAGAACAGCCTGTTCGCCGAACAGGTCGGTTTCAGTCTCGTCCTTGAAGGTGGTTTCGATGATGCCGGTACGGCCGCCGCCAACGCCCGAAGCGTAGGACAGTGCGACGTTCTTGGCGTTGCCCGAAGCGTCCTGGTAGACAGCGATCAGGTCAGGGATACCACCGCCTTTGACGAACTCGGTACGTACGGTGTGACCTGGCGCTTTTGGCGCGATCATGATCACGTCCAGGTCAGCGCGTGGCACGACCTGGTTATAGTGAATCGCGAAGCCGTGGGAGAAGGCCAGGGTGGCGCCTTTCTTGATGTTCGGCTCGATTTCGTTCTTGTACAGCTGGGACTGGAACTCGTCCGGGGTCAGGATCATGACCAGGTCGGCAGCGGCAACGGCGGAAGCGACGTCAGTCACTTTCAGGCCATGGGCTTCAGCCTTGGCGACAGTAGCCGAACCTTTACGCAGGCCAACGGTGACATCAACGCCGGAGTCTTTCAGGTTGCACGCTTGAGCGTGGCCTTGGGAGCCGTAACCGATGATGGCAACTTTCTTGCCCTGGATGATGGAAAGGTCGCAGTCTTTGTCGTAATAAACTTTCATGAAATTCCCCTGTTATCTCGGCCGCAAGGCCATTCGCTAAATGTGTAAGGTTAGATGCTCAGCACTTTGTCGCCGCGGGCAATGCCCGTGACGCCGCTGCGTACGGTTTCCAGGATGGCGGTGGTGCCGATGGCCTGGATAAAGCTATCCAGTTTGTCGCTCGTCCCTGTCAGCTGCACGGTGTAGACACTGCTGGAAACATCAACGATCTGGCCGCGGAAAATGTCCGTGGTACGCTTGATTTCGGCGCGCTGGGCGCCAGTGGCCTTGACCTTGATCAGCATCAGTTCGCGCTCGATGTGAGCACTTTCCGACAGATCGACCAGCTTGACCACTTCAACCAGCTTGTTGAGGTTCTTGGTGATCTGCTCGATCACCTCATCATGGCCGACAGTGGTCAACGTCAGACGCGACAGGGTCGGGTCTTCGGTCGGCGCCACGGTCAGGCTTTCGATGTTGTAGTTACGCTGCGAGAACAGACCGACGACGCGAGAAAGAGCACCTGGTTCGTTTTCCAGCAACAAGGAAATGATGTGCCGCATATTAGGTACGCTCCGTCTTGCTCAGCCACATGTCGCGCATCGCGCCGTCTTTGATCTGCATCGGGTAGACGTGCTCGCTGGCGTCGACCTGAATGTCGATCAGCACCAGGCGGTCCTTCATGGCGAAGGCCTGCTCCATCATCGGTTTCAGATCTTTGAGGTCAGTGATGCGCATGCCGACGTGACCATAGGCTTCGGCCAGCTTGACGAAGTCAGGCAGCGATTCCATGTACGAGTGGGCATGACGCGAGCCGTAGCTCATGTCCTGCCACTGACGGACCATGCCCAGTACGCCGTTGTTGAGCAGTACGATCTTCACCGGCAGGTTGTGCTGCAGGCAGGTCGACAGTTCCTGGATGTTCATCTGGATACTGCCTTCGCCCGTCACGCAGGCAACGTCCGCATCCGGGAAGCTCAGCTTGACGCCCATGGCCGCCGGGAAACCGAAGCCCATGGTGCCCAGGCCACCGGAATTGATCCAGCGGTTGGGTTTGTCGAAACGGTAGTACTGCGCCGCGAACATCTGGTGCTGACCGACGTCGGAGGCGACATAGGCATCGCCCTTGGTGACTTCGCTCAGGGTCTCGATCACGGTCTGAGGCTTGATGACGCTGCCATCGCCTTCGTTGTACGGGTACATCTTGCGATCGCCGCGCCACTCTTCGATCTGCTTCCACCAGGTAGCGACCGCCGCCTTGTCAGGCGTCTGGCCGATTTCCTTGAAGGTCGCGACCATTTCGGTCAGCACGCTTTCCACAGGCCCGACGATTGGCACGTCGGCCTTGATGGTCTTGGAAATGGACGCAGGGTCGATGTCGACGTGAATGATCTTGGCGCCAGGGCAGAAACGCGAAGCGCCGTTGATCACGCGGTCGTCGAAACGGGCACCGACGCACAGGATCACGTCCGAGTGGTGCATGGTCATGTTGGCGGTGTAGGCGCCGTGCATGCCCAGCATGCCGACGAACTGACGATCAGTGCCAGGGTAGGCACCCAGGCCCATCAGCGTGTTGGTCACCGGAGCGTTGAGCAAGCGGGCCAGTTCAGTCAGTTGCGCCGAACCGTGACCCAGGATGACGCCACCACCGGCGTAGATGACCGGACGCTTGGCCGCCAGCAGCATTTCCACGGCCTTGCGGATCTGACCGGAGTGGCCACGGACCGCCGGGCTGTAGGAACGCAGCTTGGCTTTCTTCGGATAGATGTATTCGAACTTTTCGGCCGGGTTGGTCATATCTTTCGGGATATCGACGACAACCGGACCAGGACGGCCGGACTCTGCCAGGTAGAAGGCCTTTTTCAGGACTTCAGGGATTTCCGATGCGTGCTTGACCATGAAGCTGTGCTTCACGATCGGACGCGAGATCCCGATCATGTCGGTTTCCTGGAACGCATCGGTACCGACCATGAAGCTCGGGACCTGGGCGGTCAGGATGACCATCGGAATGGAGTCCATGTACGCGGTAGCGATACCGGTAATGACGTTGGTCGCGCCGGGACCCGAAGTCACCAGTACGACACCGGCCTTGCCGGTCGCACGCGCATAGCCGTCGGCCATGTGGGTGGCAGCCTGCTCATGACGGACAAGAATATGTTGAACAGTCGTTTCTTTGAAAAGCGCGTCGTAGATATGCAGTGCGGCACCACCTGGGTACCCATAGATATACTTGACGCCTTCGTCGCGCAAAAAGCGGACGATCATTTCCCCGCCAGATAAAAGCTCCACGTTGTCCACCTCTAAAACGCCAGAAAACCGTCCGCTCCAAGCGGGACGGGTCTAATAGGTTTACTGCCAAGCAGAGCATGAGCGACGGTGGTCGCCGACTACGTCAGCACTGACTGAGCAAGTATTGGGAGTCTCCCCATTAATGTTTCGGGGTCTTCCCACCCAGCGCGAGGTAACGCGTTGCGGGTGTAACAGGTCGGCGCGGGTGTGCGCCTCATGATCTGCCGAGACGGTCTGCTTCTGGCAGTCCCTCTACAGCGGACTTTGGATTGTTGTGATTCAACCCTCTCAAGTCAAGTCATCGATGCGCTTTCTTCACCCATCCCGGACGAAAAAGCACCGAATGAGGTCGTGACTGCATGCTTGTGATAGGTTGCACCTGTACAGCAAACGAAGTTAAGGAAGCAGTATGCGCTGGATGATGCTTGCCGCCACGCTGACGCTGGCTACAGGTTCGGTCGCCACCCAGGCCGCCCAGATCTACAAGTGGGTTGACGCTCAGGGGATCACTCACTTCGATGCCCAGCCGCCTGCCGGGCAATCGGCGCAGGAAATCGACGTGCAAAAGCCGGTTGCGCCGCCTGCGCCCGCGCCCGCCAAACCTTCAGAGGATTCGGCACAGCAGGCCGTTGACGCGAAAGTGAAACGGCAAGTGGCGGCGCAGGAAGCCAAGCGCAAGGAGTATTGCGAGACTCAGCGCACCAATCTTGCGCAGTTGCAGAACAACCCACGGGTTCGGGAAGAGGTGAACGGAGAGTTCAGGCGTTTCACGGAAGAGGAGCGCCAGGCGCGTATCGCCGAGGTCAAGAAGTCCATCGACGACACGTGCAACTGACTTTCAGACCGACTCGGTGATCAGCCGGTCGAATTGCGCCAGCAGTTCCTGCAAGCGACGAGTTTGCGCGGCGCGGTCGACATAGACCATCTGCGCCATTTCCAGAATGCCCGATGCGTTGGGCAACTCCAGATCCTGCTCCAGGATGGTTTTCATCCGGGGCAGGAATATCCATTGCAGCCACTGATCGAAATCCAGCGTATCGACGCAGAAAGGTTCACGGCTGGCCAGGTCGTCATCGCTGGGTGGCACAGCCTTCCACCAGCCCAAGGTGCGCAGTTCACGCTCGATCAGCAGCAGTTGATCGGCGATCTGTGGAAAACGCTTATCCATTGGCCTTCTGCCGGGCCAGCGCCGCACCGGCCGCATCACCCTGCTTTTCCCGTGCCTGGGCGATCAGCCCCCACAGGCTTGCCTGAAGGCTGGCACGACCGTTGGCGTAGGTCAGGCCGCGACGGGCCAGTTGCTCGGCCTGTGGCGCATCGCCCTGGGCCAGACGCACCTGGGCCAGTTTGTACAGCACCTGAGGTTCGCGAGGAGCCACACGCTGTGCGCGTTCCAGGCTCGACGATGCGCCGTTGAGGTCGCCGCTGCTCTGCTGTTGCTGAGCGGTGGTCAGCAGCGCCAGCACAGGGCCATCCAGTTGCTCATCGGCCGACAGACCGCCGCTGGAGGCCGACGGGATGCCGGTCGGCGCCGAAGACGGCATGTTGTAGGTGCTACCGGTTGCCGCGGGCGGCGTGTAGGTGTTGTTGATCGGCGCCTGATTGACCGGCGCGGTGCTGATCGGTGCCTGCGAGGTACTGATCGGCGGGGTAAAGGTCGAAATAGGCGCGGCGCTGGCGTTGGCCCCGCCTGGCACCATGACCGTCACGCCGGAGTCTTCCTGAATCGACTGAGCCTGGGCAGGCGTCTGGGCCTGCACCGGCGCCCGGTAGGTGTTGCTGCGATTGGCCGACACCCGCTCGCCGTTGGAGACGCGGGAACCTGAATCCACCACCGGAATGTTGCCGCGCGTCTGTGTCGCGCAGCCATTGAGCAAAGCCAGAGCCGCTAAAGCCGGAATCAACCACTTGTTCACTTCACACCCTCTTCGCTTAATTCAACCAGCCCTTGACCCAATCCATGACCGACTCGGCAGGCGCTGTCGGCCCGCCGCACGGTGGCCCTGGTTGTGGCTCACTGCCGCGAATATACGGCATCTGCACGGCGTTCGGGCAGTTGGCATCGGAGCCCTGCCCTGTTGACGCATTGACCCACGCCTGCACGACATTGTCAGGCATGGCCATGTCCAGCGGCAGCGGGTCGGCCTTTTTCATGAAACTGGTCCAGATCTGCAGCGAACCGGTCGCGCCAGTGAAGGGCGTCTTGCCGTTGTCGTCGCGGCCCATCCAGACAACCGCCAGCAGGTCCTGGCTGAAGCCAGCGAACCAGCTGTCACGGGAATCGTTGGTGGTGCCCGATTTACCCGCCAGATTCAGGGAGCTTGGCAATACGTTGTACACCGATTTGCCCGTACCTTCGCGCATCACGCGCTGCATGGCGTTCTGCAGCAGATAGATGGAGCCTGGATCGAAGCGCTGCTGGATCTGGAACGGATAACGCTTGAGCGGTTCGCCCTCGGCGGTCAGCACGCTGCGGATCCCGCGCAGTGGCGTGTTGAACCCGCCACTGGCAATGGTCTGGTACATGGTGGCCACTTCAATCGGGGTCAGTGCGCCAGCACCCAGCAACATCGACGGAAACGCTGGCCAGTCACGGGTCACGCCCAGCTTGGTCAGGGTCTTGAAGACATTCGGCACGCCCAGGTCCAGCCCCAGCTTGGCGCTGGAAAGGTTGTAGGAATGCGCCAGGCCTTGATACAGGAAAATGTTGCCGTGGGCCTTGTGATCGAAGTTCTGCGGCTTCCAGATCTGGCCATCGGCGCCTTTGACCTGGAACGGCTCGTCCGGCACCCAACTGGTCAGCGTATATTGCTGCGGACGCTCCAGGGCGGTCAGGTAGATGGCCGGCTTGACCAGCGAGCCGATCGGCCGCACGGCATCCAGCGCGCGGTTGAAGCCGGCGAAACCGGCCTGACGACTGCCGATCAGCGCCTGCACTTCACCGGTCTCCGGGTTGGTCACGACCATCGCCGTTTCCATCTCGTCTGAGCCCTTGCGACCGGCCATCTTGGCAAAGCTTTCACGCACCGCTGCTTCGGACTTCATCTGCAGGATCGGGTCGAAACTGGTGAAGATGCGCAGGCCTTCTTCGGTCAAGTCTTCGTCGCGGTAGTCCTGACGCAGCTGGCGTTTGACCAGGTCCAGGAAGTCGGGGAAGGAGCTGTCGGCCAGCGAACCCATTTTGGTAACGCCCAGTGGCATTTTCTTCGCCGCGGCCACCGCTTCCGCCGAAGCCACACCCTGCTGTTCCAGCAGATCGAGCACCAGGTTGCGACGCTCAAGGGCACGCTCCGGGTTGCGACGCGGGTTGTAATAGGACGGCCCCTTGACCAGCCCCACCAGCAACGCCACTTGATGCAGCTTCAATTCCGACAGCGGCTGGCTGAAGAAATACTGACTGGCCAGGCCAAAACCGTGCACCGCACGCTGACCGTCCTGACCGACGAACACTTCGTTGAGGTACGCCTCGAGGATTTCCTGCTTGCTGTAGTGGATCTCCAGCAGGATCGCCATCATGGCTTCGGTCAGTTTGCGCGACAGGCTGCGCTCGTTGGTCAGGTAGAAGTTCTTGACCAGCTGTTGCGTCAGCGTCGAACCGCCCTGGCGCATCTGGCCCGCCGAAGCGTTGACCCAGAAGGCGCGGGCAATCGACTTGGGCGATACGCCGAAGTGATGGTAGAAGTCGCGGTCTTCAACGGTGACCAAGGTGTCGAGCAGGTACGGCGGCGCCTGATCGAGCTTGATCAGGATGCGGTCTTCGAGGTTCTTCGGATACAGGCCGCCGATCATCAGCGGTTCAAGCCGCGCCACGGCCAGCTTGGAGCCGTTGGCGGCGGTCAGGTCGGCCACGTAGTCGCCGGAGAAACGCACATGGATCTGCTGCGCAGGGTCCGCGCCTTCATAAAACTGAAAACCGCGTGTATTCAGATCGACGTTATTGCCGTTCACCGAAGCTGCGCCGGGGCCGTTGGCCACGCTTTCGCGGCGGTAGCCCAGGGCGTCGAGCTCGATCAGAAAGTCATCGCGCGAAAGCTTCTGGCCGACGAACAGCTCCAGCGGCCGCGCATACACCTTGGCCGGAATGGTCCAGCGCTTGCCGGAAAATTTTTCCTGGACGATGGAGTCCAGGTAAACGGCGAAGCAGGCCAGGATCACCAGCCCCACGAGACTGAGTTTCAGGGCCCAGCCCAACAGGCTGCGAAGGCGGCTGTTGGCGGGTTTGGGGGATTTTTTCGAGGTACGGGATCGAGTCATGGCGGCGGATTATACGCACTTTCAAGGTCATCGGCAGACCACCCTCACAGCGGTTTGCAGCGCGGCGCCGAGCGGCCATAATGGCCACCTTTAGACACTCAAAATATCGACTTGTCACTTTCAAGGACCGTCCGTGAGCCAGACACTGATTGCAGCTCTGCAAAACCCTGCCCTGTTTCCCCATCCCGTGGAGCAGTTCCAGGTCATCGAGACCCATATTTCCTGGGTTTTGCTCACTGGCCCCTTTGTGTACAAGATCAAGAAACCGATGAACTTCGGCTTCCTGGATTTCACCACGCTCGAGTCCCGCGCGCACTTCTGCCAGCAGGAACTGATCCTCAATCAGCGCCTGACCGAGAATTTGTATCTTGAAGTGTTGCCTGTCACCGGCACCGCCGAAGCACCTCAATTGGGCGGCACCGGCGAAGCCATCGAATACGTGCTGAAAATGCGTCAGTTCCCACAGGACGGCCTGCTCAGCGCCCTGCAGGCGAAGGGCGAACTGACCACTGCGCACATCGACGACATGGCCCGGCAAATCGCCGAGTTTCACCTGAGCGCGCCCCGGGTCCTGGCCGAGAACGTGCTGGGCTCGCCAGAAAGCGTGATGGCGCCGGTGACGCAGAACTTCGAACAGATTCTGCCATTCCTCAGCGAAAAGTCTGACCTGATCCAGCTCCAGGCCCTGGAAGCCTGGGCCAACGCCAGCTTCGAACGCCTCAAGCCCCTGCTGGCACAGCGCAAGGCCGACGGTTTCATCCGCGAATGCCACGGCGACATCCACCTGGGCAACATCACCCTGATCGACGGCAAAGTGGTGATCTTCGACTGCATCGAGTTCAACGAACCGTTCCGCATGACCGACGTCTACGCCGACCTCGGCTTCCTCGCCATGGACCTTGAAGACCGCGGCCTCAAGAGCCTGTCGCGGCGCCTGGTCAGCCAGTATCTGGAGCGCACCGGTGATTACGCAGGCCTGGAACTGCTGAATTTCTACAAGGCCTACCGCGCCCTGGTGCGTGCCAAGGTCGCACTGTTCAGCCTGCAACCGGACACCGACAACATCCAGCGCGCCGCCACCCTGCGTCAGTACCGCAACTACGCCAACCTGGCCGAAAGCTACAGCGCCATCCCTTCCAGCTTCCTGGCCATCACCCATGGCGTGTCCGCCGTTGGCAAAAGCCACGTTGCGATGCGCCTGGTCGAGGCGCTCGGCGCCGTTCGCCTGCGCTCGGACGTCGAACGCAAGCGTCTGTTCGGTGACAGCAAGGACCTCTACGCGGCCGATGTCAGCGCGGCGACCTACAAGCGCCTGAACGAACTGGCGGCAGTGGTCCTGCATGCAGGCCTGCCGGTGGTCATCGATGCCACCTACCTCAAGCACGAGCAGCGCCTTGCGACGGCGCAGGTGGCCGAGGCGACCGGCGCGCCGTTTCTGATTCTCGACTGCGCAGCGCCCAAGGCAGTCATCCAGGGCTGGCTGGCCCAGCGCCAGGCCACCAACGAAGACCCCTCCGACGCCACCATGGAAGTGATCGAAGCCCAACTGGCCAACCGCGAGCCGCTGACCGCAGACGAAACACTGCGCAGCCGTCACGTGGAAACCAATATCAGCGGCGATCTGGACAAGCTGGTTACTGACATCCGCCAGTGCCTGCCAGGCCTGTAAACAGCTTCGGCGAACCAATCATCGAGACGTGAAGCTTGCCCCTTCACGGCTCGATGGTAGTGGCATTATAATGGCGTCAGAATTCCAACAAGGTGACGCCAAGATGACCCAGCCCAAGCAGCTCGACTCGCCGCTCTTCGCCTTGCTGCGAAAAGATGACGTCAACGCGTTCAATCTCCAGCGCCCGAGAACCGGCCCTATCGACCTCGCCGGCGGAGATTTCCGTGGCCTGGACCTGCGGGAGCTGAACGCTGAGGATATCGACTTCACCGACGCCTACTTCCGCTCCGCCGATCTGCGCGGCGTGGACTTCCGCACGGCCTCCCTCGAAGGCGCGAGCATTGCCCATGCGCAGATCTCGGGCGCCTACTTCCCGCCTGAGCTGAGCGCCGACGAGATCCTGATGTCGGTCAATTTCGGCACCCGCCTGCGTTACCGCACCCGGTAACAGGTTCAGAGCCCCGTACCGTAGGAGCGCGCTTGCCCGCGATGGCGGTGGGTCAGGCGGAAAATCGTCCCGGCCAGATCGCAATCGCGGGCAAGCGCGCTCCTACAGGGAACGTGTTCAATCCATACCAAAGGTTTCAATCCGCACACAGCGCCGCCGCCCTGCATGCACGGACAGGCCGGGGCCGCGTCGTCTGTCGGCTTTTCCTTGCGCGAGCTACCGTCCGGCGCCTGCCCACCTCCGCTTGCTCAACCCCTCCTCGCAGCCAACTACACTCACTCCATGGCTTGCGCCCGCAGTTTGTCCAAGTCCAGGGAGGTCACCACATACGGAGCAACATGCTGCAAGGAGGCGTCATCATGGAAGACGAACTGCTGTCGATGAGAAATCTGGGCAAGACATCCGCCCAATGGCTACATGCTTCCGGCATCCACAATGCCGCCGACCTGCGCCGCATCGGCGCCATCCACGCCTACCGCGCAGTCAAGACCCGCGGCTTTCGCACATCCAAGGTGCTGCTCTACGCCATCGAAGGCGCCTTGCTCGACCAGCACTGGTATGACTTGTCCACGGAGCTTAAGGATTCGCTGAATCGACAACTCATCAAGCTCGATGTGGAGGCGCTGGAGTGCAGCAAAACCGGGTCAGGAAAATAGTTTGAAATTGCCTGTTGACTTACAAATGAGAATCACTATGATTATCACATCCAGTCGCGAGACTGGCTGGTAACCTGAAAGGCTCCTTGGTTCGGACTCTCAGATTATCTCCTCATCAGGCTAATCACGGTTTTTGACCCGGCTTTTTGCCGGGTCTTTTTTTGCCCGCGATTTTTCACTGCGATCAGGGGCACACACCCAGGCGCATCAAGGCGTCGTCCAGCAGGCTTGAAGTGCCCAGGCGCATTCTTCCAGGCTCGAGCCATTGCGGCCCGAAACGGTTACACGCCATGTCTATGTAGGTTTTGGCCTGCTCCAGGGTCCGAACATTCCCCGGCGCCTTGATACCCACCAGGTAACTGCGCTCGGAAATGGCCTCGAGCAGGATGCGCACGGCCTGTGCGGTCGCGCCTTCGACCTGCCTTCCCGTGCCAGGCTTGAGAAACGACGCCCCTTCGGCAATCGCGGTCCGGCAGACGCTGTGAATGATCTGCGGATCAGCCAGCACCCCGGTTTCCAGGGAGACCGTCAACTGCCCGCGGTTGCCGCACTTGGCCTTGCACGCCGCGATCATCCTGGCACCCATCAGCCTGTCGCCCATCAGATGGGCATTGAAGGGATAGACCAGATCGATTTCGTCAGCCCCCATCAACATCGCGGCATGGGTTTCTGACTCCACAGTGGAAATAGGCGCGCGTCCGTTGGGAAAATTCACTGCGGCGACGACTTTCACCTCCCGTGCCTGCAAGCTATCGAGCGTGCGCCGCGCAACTCCGGCTAACCTGGGCAGCACGCAGACCGCAGCGACATTGCCAAGGGGCGTCAGTGCCCGGTGACACAGCGCGACGATGCGCTCTGCGGTGTCATCGGTGTTGAGTGAGGTCAACTCCATCAGCCTGATTGCCGTCTGCGCCACTGCTTCTTCGAAGTCATCCTGCTGTTTCATTTCGCTCTCCTGCGTTTGGGGGGAGCGACGATAATCCAGCGGGAGGGTCAGTGGATGGCCGTGGGAACGCTAAAGAACGCGCCTACGCAACTATCAGAAAGGTCTTAAGGACATTGCCTTCAAAAAAACGTAACTGCTCAGCGCGAAGGCGGCCGCATCTGGGCGCAGTAATCCTGATCGGGCAGCGCAGCGGTGAACCAGACGTAGTCCGCGCTCGCCGGCTGAACCTCACTGCCGACCTGAGCAAGCATGAGCACCACCGGGTGTTCGTCACTGCCCAGATCAGCCATGTGCAACGGGATGCCGAGGTCCTTGCGCACGTGGTAGCCGCCAGCGAACAACAACGCCGGAGCGGGGGCGTCCATCAGGCGCTGCGCCATGCGCCTGTCGCGCTGCTGTTGAACGGCGAGCATGGCGGGCAAGGCGTCTTCCGGCAACATGCCGCAATGGGATTCGCGCACCTGGGCAAGCAAAGTATTGCGCACGCCCTTGGTGGTGGAATGAACGCCGCTCAACACAGGGCGTTGATGGTAGATCGCGCCGACCTCCACCGCAGAAAGGTTGGCTGAAAGGATTGGATACGGCTGCATCAGGGCGAAGCGCATCACAGGGCCGTAAAGGGTCCAGTCCCAGCCTTTCTGCCAGCCCAGTGCCGCAGGCAAATCTGCAGGGGGCTTGCCCTGGCGAAGGTCACGCTGCGCGAAGTCCACACGGCCTTGCTGGTCCGGGGTGAGCATTTCCAGCAACAGGCTGCCTTGCGGGCGCTGGTCGGCAAGGGCTTGCAGCAGCCACAGTTGCAGCGCGTGATGATCGGGGTTGTCGTGCTGCTCACCGACCAGCACCCGCGTGGCGCCGGCCAGTCGATGGACCAGTTGCTGCGGCGTCAGTACCTGCCCGTTGTTCAGATCCTTTATCACACCCAGCTCCGCATGCTCGCGCCCCTCGGGGCTCTGCCAGGAAGGTAGGGGTGGCAACGTTGGCGACGACTGGCATGCGCTCGCCAAGGACAGCACCAGCAGCAACAGGTAACGACGCACAGGACCTCCTTGTTCCACGCACCTTGCGCGCCAATCAGCGCGCGATGATCAACGGATGGCCCCGCTCCGGATGAGGCTGCACCAGAACCTCCAGCCCGAAGACACTCTTGAGTGCATCGGGCACCAGCACCGCCTCGGGCGTGCCCAGCGCATACGGGCGACCCGCCTGGAGCAGCATCAGGCGGTCACAATAACGCGCCGCCAGGTTGAGGTCGTGGAGGATCACCAGCACCGCGCCACCACGATTGGCAAATTCACGCACGGCCTGCAACGTCGTGTGTTGATGCAGCGGGTCAAGCATCGACGTTGGTTCGTCCAGCAGCAAAGTCTGTCCGCCCTCGCCCGGCCATAACTGCGCCAGCACCCTGGCCAGGTGCACCCGCTGGCGCTCACCGCCCGACAGCGCGAGGTAACTGCGATCCTGCAGATGAGCAGCATCGGCGGCCTTGAGCGCCTGCTCGATGATTTCGCCATCGCGCTGCTGGCCGCTGTCGTGAGGCAGGCGCCCCATCGCCACCACATCACGCACGCTGAAGGCGAAGCTCAATGTGGAGGTCTGCGGCAACACCGCCAGGCGCCGGGCCCGTTGTTGCCCCGTCCAGTGCGCCAGCGGCTGCTCATCGAGCCAGACCTCCCCGCCGGTGGTTTTCAACTCCCCACACAATGCGCCCAGCAGCGTGCTCTTGCCAGCACCATTTGGCCCCAACACCCCGAGCATCTGGCCGGGGTGCAGGGTCAGGTCGACATCGGCGAGCACCGGCTTGCCATCGCGATGAACCGACAGGTTCCGGACCTTCAACATCACGTACGCCCCCGCACCAGCATGAACAGAAAAACCGGCGCACCGATAAATGCAGTGACAATACCGATGGGAAGCTCGGCAGGCGCAAGCACCAGGCGCGCGAAAACGTCGGCAAACAGCAACAGGCTCGCGCCCGCCAGTGCCGAGGCCGGCAACAGCACGCGATGGTCGGGGCCGACGATCAGGCGAACCAGGTGCGGCACGATCAGGCCGACGAAGCCGATCAGTCCCGCCGCCGCCACTGCCGCGCCGACGCCCAGGGCGATACACACCACCAGTTCGCGCTTGAGCCGCTCGACTTCGATCCCCAGGTGACGGGCTTCGGATTCCCCCAGCAGCAAGGCATTCAGCGCCTTGGCCCGCCTCGGCAGCCAGACGATCACCGCCGCGCACACCAGCAGCAGCGGCCAGAGCCTTGCGTAACTGGCGCCGTTGAGCGTGCCCAGGTTCCAGAAGGTCAGGGTCCGCAATGCCGCGTCGTCAGCCAGATAGGAGAACAAACCGATGATCGAACCGGCCAGCGCAGTCATCGCCACCCCGGCCAGCAGCATGATGCCAACGCTGGTCTGCCCTTCCCGACGCCCCAGGCGATAAACGATGCCGGTCACCGTCAAGCCTCCGGCAAAGGCAAAAATCGATAACACATAAGGAGCGAATGCTTCGGAAAGGCCACCCAGTGACGCACCCGTGACAATCGCAATCGCAGCACCCAGCGCCGCGCCGCTGGACACGCCGACCAGCCCCGGATCGGCCAGTGGGTTACGAAACAGGCCCTGCATCGCCACGCCGGACAGCGCCAGTACGGCACCCACCGCAAGGCCAAGCAAGGTCCGAGGCACACGGATCTGCCCGAGAATCAGTTCGGCCTGTTGCAGATCATCCCCGGACACCGGCACGCCCAGCAGGCGCAAGCCGGCGCGCAGGGTGTCCATCAACGGCAGGCTGACCGGGCCAAGGGCCAGCGACAACCAGACTGCCAGCAGGCAGGCCAGGGCCAGCAATACAAACAAGGTGCGTGGCTTGAGCATGAGCCTCATTGAGCTGGCGTTACCTTGGCGTTGAGCGATGAGTCAGCCGGGTAGAAGGCCCTGGACAGCGCCTGCATGGCCTCGGGCAGCCGCGGGCCCAGGCCGCCGACCAGCAGCGTCGGGTCGACTTCCAGCACGCGCTTGTTGCGCACCGCCTGGGTCGCGGCCAGCAGCGGGTTTTCGCGCATCAAGGCATCGCGGGACGAGGCGCCGTTCTGTGCGCGGTCGGTGAACACCAGCACCTCAGGATTGAGCCCTGCCATCGCCTCGGCAGAAAAAATCTTGTAACCATTATGGGTCGCCAGATTGCGGCCACCGGCCTGTTTGATCAGCCAGTCCCCTACCGTCCCGGCACCGGCGACCATCGGCGCCGCACCCGCATGGCTGACCAGCAACAGAACGCCCGGCGCCGTCTGGTGCTGTTGTGCACGGGCTACCCAGTCATGCTGGCTGTCCAGTTGGCGCACGTATTGATCGGCAACCTGACGCGCCTGATCTTCGTCACCGAGCAATTTGCCGAGTTTTTGCAGATTGCCCTGCAGCGCGCTCACCTCAGCGGCTGCGGAAAACACCTCGACCTTCACCCCGGCAGTGCGAAGTTGCGCGAGCACCGGCGGCGGCCCCATTTCTTCGGTGCCAATCAGAACATTCGGACGCAGGCTCAGGATGCCTTCCGACGACAACTGCCGCTGATAGCCGATGCTGGGCAAGGATTTGATGGATTCCGGATGCTGGCTGGTGGTGTCGATGCCCACCAGATGCGATTGCCCGCCGAGGGTCACGACCCACTCGGTCAGCGCCCCGCCGGCACTGACCCAGCGCTGGGGCTGCTGCGAATCGGCCAGTGCCAGATGAGTGATGAGAAACCCGGTCAGAATGGCAGTCAGCCTAGCAACGAAGCGCATGGGGAAAGTCCTTTAAAGGGAGGGAACACGGCAGCTCACGTCGTGACAGGGCAGGCCCGAAGACCGACGGAATCGACGCGCCGTTTGCAGAGCTGTCAGACTAGGCGGCTCCCGACAGCCGGGCAATTTGATAATTATTTGCATTTGCGCGTCAAGCGCGAAGGAGTTTCAACTGAAGTACATGTGTAACAGCGTTGATCTGGCCGAGGGTAAAAGCCGGGGCTTCGACATCGACGGCATAAGGCTGCTTGCAGTCCGCCGTGGCGGGCAGGTTTACGTGTACGAAAACCAGTGCCCGCATCGCCGCGTTCCTCTGGAATGGCAGCCGGACCAGTTCCTTGATGACAGCGCCAGCCTGATCCAGTGCGCAACCCACGGCGCGCTGTTCCTCATCGAAAACGGTGAATGCATCGCCGGACCATGCGAGGGCAAGCACCTGAACGTGATCGCGGCGAACGAAGACGCCCAGGGCATCTGGATCAATCTGCCAGCGCGGGCTTGAGCTGATGCAGATGGACGTCCAGCCGACGATCCACCCGCACCTCTTCGGGCGTCAGTTGCACGCCATAGGCCAGGACCTGCACGCCTGCGGCAACCGCCTCCCTTAGCGCGGCGGCGTAGGCAGGGTCTATTTCCTCGGCCGGTCGCACCCCTTCGATACCGGTGAGGTTCACGCAATACAACAGCACGGCGCGCACACCTTCGCGAGCCAGGGCGGCCAGTTCGCGCAGGTGTTTGGCGCCGCGCTGGGTGACGGCATCCGGAAAGGCCGCCACGGCACTGTCGTCAAAGCCCAGGGTGACGCTCTTGACCTCAAGAAACAGCGAGCCGTCGGGGTAGTCCAGGCGGAAATCCACCCGGCTGTTTTCCTGTCCATAGGCCACTTCGCGCTTTAGCCCCGTGAAGCCGTTCAGTTCGGTGATGACACCCGCCAGCAGCGCCTCTTCAACGAGTTTATTGGCCCGCCCGGTGTTGACGCAGGCAAAGCGCCCCTGCGGGGTTTCGCTGATTTCCCAGGTGCCGGGCAGCTTGCGCTTGGGGTCGTTGGAGCGGCTGAACCAGACCTTGCCGCCCGGCATCATGCAATTGAACATGGAGCCGGTATTGGGGCAGTGGATGGTCAGACGCTCGCCACTGGCCGTTTCGATGTCTGCCAGAAAGCGTTTGTAGCGTTGTAGCAGGCGTGCTTCTTCGAGCTCGGGAAAAAAACGCATCAGCCTTGCCAGCTCCGCAGCCCGCGCCCGATCCGCTCGACTGCTTCCTGCAGGCGCGGCAGGCTCTGGGTATAGGCGAACCGCACGTGATGGCCCGCCTGATGGCGACCGAAGTCCAGGCCCGGCGTGAAGGCGACGTGCTCGGTTTCCAGGAAATGCCGACAGAACGCGAAGGCATCGCCGCCGAATGCGCTGATATCTGCATAAAGATAGAAGGCGCCTTCGGGCTCTACCGCAATGTTGAAACCCAGTTCACGCAATGCAGGCAGCAGGAAGTCTCGACGCTTGCCGAACTCGGCCCGGCGTTGTTCGAGAATTTCCAGGGTCTGCGGCTCGAAGCAGGCCAGCGCCGCACTCTGCGCCATGCTCGGCGCGCTGATGTAAAGATTCTGCGCCAGTTTTTCCAGATCGCCGACAGCAGCCTGGGGTGCAACCAGCCAGCCAAGACGCCAGCCGGTCATGCCGAAATACTTTGAAAAGCTATTTAGTACGAACGCATCGTTATCCACTTCCAGCACGCTGGCCGCATCCATGCCGTAGGTCAGCCCGTGGTAGATCTCGTCCACCACCAGATGCCCGTGGCGCTGCTTGAGTGAAGCGGACAACGCGGCCAGTTCGTCGCGGTGCAGCAGAGTGCCCGTCGGATTGGCAGGGGACGCGACCAGCGCGCCGACGCTGTCCTGGTCCCAGTGCCAGGCCACCAGATCCGGCGTCAGTTGATAGCGTACATCGGGCCCCACTGGCACCAATTGCGCCGCGCCTTCCACCAGACGCAGGAAATGCCGGTTGCAAGGGTAACCAGGATCGGCCAGCAACCAGTGCTTGCCGGGATCGACCAGGAGACTGGCGGCCAGCAGCAAGGCTCCGGAGCCGCCGGGGGTGATCAGGATCCGCTCAGGATCGATGTCCACGCCATAGCGCTGGGCGTAGAACCCGGAAATCGCCTGGCGCAGTTCAGGCAGGCCGCGTGCTGCGGTGTACCGGGTTTTCCCCGCGGCCAGTGCAGCCTGGCCGGCCTTGATGATGGGTTCGGCGGTGGTGAAGTCCGGCTCGCCGATCTCCAGATGGATGACATCGTGCCCCGCTGCCTGCAATTCATTGGCACGGGCCAGCAGCGCCATGACATGAAAGGGTTCGATGGCGCGGCTGCGCGCACTGTAGGGCTGGGGCATGGTCCTTCCTTTTACTGGCAGGTGTCGAAAACTGTCGCCTGATTCTACCCAACCGCTTGCGCCGCTACAGGATTATCGGAGAAGACTGGCCTCACGCGCTGCCGATGATCCGCAAAAACCGGTGTAGTTGCACAAGGGGGCTAGACTGATGGCACTGCAAAATAATATAAAACCGGGCGCTTTGGCCGTGGTCATAGTTCACGGGCGCGTTGTAGAGCCATGCTCGACAACCGGGAGTAGCGCGCTCCGATTCGATCTGGTAAGTTCGCCCGCTTGCAGCCGCAGGGCCGGCAGGCGTCGGCGATGGATCTTTACCCTGCGCAATGGCTTAGAAGAGTGAGAGGCTGTCCGTTCATGCCCACCGAAGAAAAGCAAAAAAGCAACCAAACGATTAGCGGTTTCGAGCCTTACGTCACGACGAAGGACGAGGAATACATGGGCAAGCCCATGCGCGCTCACTTCACCAAGATCCTGAACAAGTGGAAACAGGACTTGATGCAGGAAGTTGATCGCACCGTTGATCATATGAAGGACGAAGCGGCCAACTTTCCTGACCCGGCAGACCGTGCAAGTCAGGAAGAGGAATTCGCCCTTGAACTGCGTGCTCGTGATCGTGAGCGCAAGTTGATCAAGAAGATCGACAAGACGCTGCAATTGATCGAAGACGAAGAGTACGGCTGGTGCGAATCCTGCGGCATCGAGATCGGCCTGCGCCGCCTGGAAGCCCGTCCGACCGCCGACCTGTGCATCGACTGCAAGACCCTGGCTGAAATCAAGGAAAAACAGATCGGTAAATGATCGTGTTTTCTTTCAGGACAAAAGACGCTTCGGCGTCTTTTGTTGTTTCTGGAGCCAAGTGATTTCCTCGTAGCAGTCCGGCTTGCCGGCGATGGCGCCCACAAGATCACTGTCGCGGGCAAGCGCGCTCCTACAGCCTTCGGCCAGAAACCAGATCGTGGTCGCACATCAGTCCGTAGCAGCACGGCTTGCCGGCGGGGGCGACCTTCGGCCAAGAGCCAGATCTTCGTCACACACCGGCCCCGTAGCAGTCCGGCTTGCCGGGGTCGGTGCCCGCAAGATCGCTGTCGCGGGCAAGCGCGCTCCTACAGGGTCTGATGATTCGTCCGGTTCTTCGGCCATCCGATTTCCAGTACCATCTGCGTCCATGAAATCCCTTCCTTATATAGGGCGCTTTGCGCCAACCCCCAGCGGTTATCTGCACTTCGGCTCTCTGGTCGCGGCGCTTGCGTCCTATCTGGATGCGCGGGCTGTCGGTGGCAAGTGGCTGATGCGCATGGAAGACCTCGATCCGCCTCGGGAAGAACCCGGCGCGCAAGCGGCCATTCTCAACGCCCTGGAAACCTACGGCTTCGAGTGGGACGGCGAACTGGTCAGACAAAGCGACCGTCACGACGCCTACCAGGACATCATCAACCGCTGGTTCAGCCATGGCCTGGCCTACGCCTGCACCTGTTCGCGCAAGCAACTGGAAGACTTCCAGGGTATTTACCCAGGCTTCTGCCGCAACGCAGGGCATTCGCCTGACAACGCCGCCATCCGCATTCGCGTGCCGGAACTGGAATACCGCTTCGAAGACCGGGTACAGGGCTCATTCGCCCAGCACCTGGGCCGCGATGTCGGCGATTTCGTGATCCGCCGCCGTGACGGTTTCTACGCCTACCAACTGGCGGTGGTCCTCGACGATGGCTGGCAAGGGGTCACCGACATCGTGCGCGGCGCCGACCTGCTGGACTCCACGCCGCGCCAGCTATACCTACAGGAACTACTGGGCCTGCCGCAACCGCGCTACCTGCACGTGCCGCTGATTACCCAGCCCAACGGCAACAAGCTGGGCAAGACCTACCGCTCCCCGCCCTTGCCGGCCGACCAGGCGACCCCGCTACTGATGCGGGCCCTGCGTGCGCTCGGGCAGCCCGCGCCAGCGGACCTGTCGTTCGCCACCCCGCGTGAAGTGCTGGACTGGGGAATCGCCCACTGGAATGCCGATTTGATTCCGCGGGTCGCCACGATCGAAGAAGCTCGAATAGACTGAACTAGAGCGGTTGCTCCAAACTGCCGTAGAAAGGTGGCCGAAACGTCGCTTGCGGCCTGATAGCCATCCGTTACCATGCCGCTCCTCATCTGTCGGTCAGTCAACCTGGGAGGCCAAATGTACATCTACCGATTGGTCCTGCTCCTGGTGGTAGGCATTTATCTATTTTCCCCGGCCATCATGGATTGGTGGATCGACGCGACGGGGGCCTGGTACCGGCCCTACATGCTGTGGCTGATCCTGATCGTGGTGACTTTCATTCTGCAGAGCCAACGAGATGCCGATGAGCTTTAGCCTGACCCAGATGATTCTGGTCAGTGCCGCCTACCTGCTGGCGCTGTTCAGCGTTGCCTGGATCAGTGAGCGTGGCCTGATTCCGCGCTGGATCATTCGTCACCCGCTGACCTACACCCTGTCGCTGGGGGTTTACGCCAGCGCCTGGGCGTTCTATGGCACGGTGGGGCTGGCCTACGAGTACGGCTATGGCTTCCTGTCCAGCTACCTCGGGGTGTCGGGCGCGTTTCTGCTGGCGCCGGTGCTGCTTTACCCGATCCTCAAGATCACCCGCACCTATCAGCTGTCGTCGCTGGCCGACCTGTTCGCCTTCCGCTTTCGCAGCACCTGGGCCGGGGCGTTGACGACGATCTTCATGCTGATCGGCGTGCTACCGCTGCTGGCCCTGCAGATTCAGGCGGTGGCCGACTCCATCGGCATTCTGACCCGAGAGCCGGTGCGCAACTACGTCGCCCTGGCGTTCTGCGTGCTGATTACCCTGTTCACCATCTTCTTTGGCTCGCGCCACATCGCCACCCGGGAAAAACACGAAGGGCTGGTGTTTGCCATCGCCTTTGAATCGGTCATCAAGCTGGTGGCCATCGGCGGCGTGGGCCTGTATGCGCTGTACGGTGTCTTCGACGGCCCGCAAAGCCTCGAACAGTGGCTGCTGCAAAACCAGAGCGCCCTCGCCGCCCTGCATACCCCGTTACAGGAAGGTCCGTGGCGCACATTGCTGCTGGTGTTCTTCGCCTCGGCCATCGTGATGCCGCACATGTATCACATGACCTTCACCGAAAACCTCAACCCCCGCGCGCTGGTCAGTGCGAGTTGGGGCTTGCCGCTGTTCCTGCTGTTGATGAGCCTGGCAGTGCCGCTGGTGCTGTGGGCCGGGCTGAAACTGGGCGCCACCACCAGCCCGGAATACTTCACGCTGGGCATCGGTATCGCTGCCCATAACCCGGCCCTGGCCCTGCTCGCCTATGTCGGAGGGCTGTCGGCGGCCAGCGGGCTGATTATCGTGACCACCCTGGCGTTGTCCGGCATGGCGCTGAACCATCTGGTGCTGCCGCTCTACCAGCCGCCTGCCGAAGGCAATATCTATCGCTGGCTGAAGTGGACCCGCCGCGGGCTGATCGTGGCCATCATCATGGCGGGCTACGGCTTCTACCTGCTGCTGGGCGCCAAGCAGGACCTGGCCAACCTGGGCATCGTCGCCTTCGTCGCCACCCTGCAATTCCTGCCGGGCGTGCTGTCGGTGCTGTACTGGCCCGCCGCCAACCGTCGAGGTTTCATGGCCGGGCTGATCGCCGGCATCGTGGTGTGGCTGGTCAGCATGCTGTTGCCGTTGATCGGCAACTTCCAGGGCTTCTACATCCCGTTGCTGAACATGATCTACGTGCTCGACGACACCAGTTGGCACATGGCGGCCATCGCCTCGCTGGCGGCCAACGTGCTGGTGTTCACCCTGATCTCCCTGTTCAGCAACCCCAGCGCCGAGGAAGCCAGCGCCGCCGAGGCCTGCGCGGTGGACAACGTGCGCCGCCCGCAGCGTCGGGAACTGCACGCCGTATCACCCCAGGAGTTCGCCACCCAACTGGCCAAGCCCTTGGGCGCCAAGGCCGCGCAGAAAGAAGTCGAACAGGCGCTACGCGATCTCTACCTGCCCTTCGACGAGCGCAGGCCCTATGCCCTGCGCCGCCTGCGGGACCGGATCGAGGCCAACCTGTCCGGCCTGATGGGCCCCAGTGTCGCCCAGGACATGGTGGAAACCTTCCTGCCGTACAAATCCGGCAGCGAAAACTACGTCACCGAAGACATTCACTTCATCGAAAGCCGCCTCGAGGATTACCACTCGCGCCTCACAGGGCTTGCCGCCGAACTCGACGCCCTGCGCCGCTACCACCGCCAGACCTTGCAGGAGCTGCCGATGGGCGTCTGCTCCCTGGCCAAGGATCAGGAAATCCTGATGTGGAACAAGGCCATGGAAGAACTCACCGGCATCGGTGCCCAGCGGGTGGTCGGCTCTCGGCTGGAAACCATCGCCGATCCATGGCGCCAGTTGCTGCTGGGGTTCATCAACGTCCCGGACGAGCACTTGCATAAGCAGCGCCTGGGGCTGGACGGGCAGACCCGCTGGCTCAACCTGCACAAGGCCGCCATCGACGAGCCCCTCGCTCCGGGCAACAGCGGTTTGGTGATCCTGGTGGAAGACCTGACCGACACCCAGATGCTCGAAGACAAACTGGTGCACTCCGAGCGCCTGGCCAGCATCGGCCGGCTGGCAGCGGGCGTCGCCCACGAGATCGGCAACCCGATCACCGGCATCGCCTGCCTTGCGCAAAACCTGCGCGAAGAGCGTGAAGAAGACGGCGAACTGACCGAAATCAGTAGCCAGATCATCGAGCAGACCAAACGTGTTTCGCGCATCGTGCAGTCGCTGATGAGCTTCGCCCATGCCGGCGGCCATCAACAATCCGACGAAGCGGTGTGCCTGGCCGAAGTGGCGCAGGATGCCATTGGTCTGCTGGCCCTGAACCGGCGCAATTTCGAAGTGCAGTTCTACAACCTGTGCAACCCGAACCACTGGGTCGACGGCGACCCGCAACGCCTGGCGCAGGTGCTGATCAACCTGCTCTCCAACGCCCGTGACGCCTCGCCTGCCGGCAGCGCGATCCGGGTCAAGAGCGAGGCGTCTGAACATACGGTGGATCTGATCGTCGAAGACGAAGGCACCGGTATTCCAAAAGCGATCATGGACCGCTTGTTCGAGCCGTTCTTCACCACCAAGGATCCGGGTGAAGGGACAGGCCTTGGGCTCGCACTGGTCTATTCCATCGTTGAAGAGCATTATGGACAAATCACCATCGACAGCCCGGCTGACCCCGAGCAACAACGCGGAACCCGTATTCGGGTGACATTACCGCGACATGTCGAAGCGACGTCCGCTGTGAACTGAGACCGTCGAGAGAATCGAATCAATGCCGCACATTTTGATCGTCGAAGACGAAACCATTATCCGCTCTGCCTTGCGTCGCCTGCTGGAACGTAATCAGTACCAGGTCAGTGAAGCCGGATCCGTGCAGGAAGCTCAGGAACGTTTCAGCATCCCCTCGTTCGACCTGATCGTCAGCGACCTGCGCCTTCCCGGCGCTCCGGGCACTGAACTGATCAAGCTGGGCCAGGGCAAGCCCGTCCTGATCATGACCAGCTATGCCAGCCTGCGCTCGGCCGTGGACTCGATGAAAATGGGCGCGGTGGATTACATCGCCAAGCCCTTCGACCACGACGAAATGCTCCAGGCGGTCTCGCGCATCCTGCGTGACCGACAGACGGTGCAGAGCATCCAGGCAGAACGCGCCGCCACTGCCGGCAAGCCTTCGGCTGACAAGCCGGGCCCTGACAACAGCAATGGCGAGATCGGCATCATCGGCTCCTGCCCGCCGATGCAGGACCTCTACGGCAAGATTCGCAAGGTGGCGCCGACCGATTCCAACGTGCTGATCCAGGGTGAATCCGGGACCGGCAAGGAACTGGTCGCCCGCGCCCTGCACAACCTGTCGCGCCGCGCCAAGGCACCGATGATTTCGGTGAACTGCGCAGCCATCCCGGAAACCCTGATCGAGTCCGAACTGTTCGGCCACGAGAAAGGCGCGTTCACCGGTGCCAGCGCAGGTCGCGCGGGCCTGGTGGAAGCGGCGGACGGCGGTACGCTGTTCCTCGACGAAATCGGTGAATTGCCCCTCGAAGCCCAGGCGCGTCTGCTGCGTGTGCTTCAGGAAGGCGAGATTCGCCGCGTGGGCTCGGTGCAGTCGCAAAAGGTCGATGTGCGCCTGATCGCCGCGACCCACCGCGACCTCAAGAGCCTGGCCAAAGTCGGCCAGTTCCGTGAGGACCTTTACTATCGCCTGCACGTGATCGCGCTGAAACTGCCCGCACTGCGCGAGCGTGGCGCCGACGTCAACGAGATCGCCAACGCGTTCCTCGCCCGCCAGAGCGCCAAGGCTGGCCGTAACGACCTGAAATTCGGCCCCGATGCCGAGCAGGCGATTCGTCACTACTCCTGGCCGGGTAACGTGCGCGAACTGGAAAACGCTGTCGAGCGCGCGGTGATCCTCTGCGAGAGCCCTGAAATCTCGGCCGACCTGCTCGGCATCGACATCGAGCTGAGCGATCTGGACGTGGACGAGTTCATTGGCCTGGCGCCTCAGGCGGCCAGCGCCAGTTCCACCGCCCATGAGCCGACCGAGGACCTGTCCCTGGAAGATTATTTCCAGCACTTCGTGCTCGAACATCAGGACCACATGACCGAGACTGAACTGGCACGCAAGCTGGGCGTCAGCCGCAAGTGCCTGTGGGAACGTCGCCAGCGCCTGGGCATTCCACGGCGCAAGACCGGCGTGGCCAGCGAGACCTGAGGCGCGCGAAGGCTCTGGCACAGGGCCTTCAGCAAGTTCGAAAAGAACTGTTACCTCGAAAGCGGAACGTAACAAAAGCCGGGGCGTACGGTAACGCAGCCCCGGCTTTTTTTGGCCTGCGCAAAACTGCGCGCGATAGCGTCGTTTTGCCACACCCCCGGTTTTAAAGGGCTGCAGCGCTTTCGTCAAAAGTTGGCACGGGTTCTGCTATATGTATACGTACAAGAACAACAAAAATCAGTCACCCGCAAAAAAACACAATAAAAACAAGACGTATCGACTCACGCATAACAAGAACAAAACGGCGGAGGCGCAGCTAACTGATTCTTTTGGAGAGGCGTTGCATTTGGGACTTGTCCCGCAACCAGGCCGAGAACAACAAAAAACTACCCCAAGGTAGAGCCTGAACTGGTTGGATCGAACGATTACTGCAGCACAGCGACCAAAGCAATCCGTTTGCTCTTGACTCCCGATTGGGAGGTTTCACAGGCGAAATGCCGTGAATTGGGCGCTCAACAAAAACAAAAAGCCCAACAGACAATAAAAATAAGAGCACGCACTTTGGGGGAGCTTCGGCTCCCCCAGTAGCTTCCAGAACAAAATCCTTGCCCTGCAACCACCGTCCAACCCCTGTGTTTCCTGCCTCCCGGCGGCGTTCGCGCAGCTTCCTACACCATTGATCGACTAAATGCTAGAATCCCCGCCCATCATGCGGTCATTCTTTGTCATTGGCCGAATATTCCTTCAAACAGTGCATCCCATGCTGAAGAAGCTGTTCCAGTCATTCCGTACCCCTCTGCGCACCAAGCCGCAGCAACACATGCGCACAACGCCTGAAGTGCTCAACAGCAGCCAGCATTCGTTGCAACGCAACCAATTCAGCCGCTATGCGGTGAACATCGTCGAGCGTCTGCAAAATGCCGGCTACCAGGCCTATCTGGTTGGCGGCTGCGTGCGGGACATGATGCTGGGCATTACGCCAAAGGATTTCGACGTCGCCACCAGCGCCACGCCTGAACAGGTGCGCGCCGAGTTCCGCAACGCGCGGATCATTGGCCGGCGCTTCAAGCTGGTTCATATCCATTTCGGTCGTGAAATCATCGAAGTGGCGACTTTCCGCGCCAACCACCCTCAGGATGAAGAGGACGAAGACAGCAACCAGTCGTCCCGCAACGAGAGTGGGCGGATCCTGCGCGACAACGTCTACGGCACCCTGGAAGAAGACGCCCAGCGCCGCGATTTCACCATCAATGCCCTGTATTACGATCCGGTCACCGAGCGGGTGCTCGACTACGCCAACGGCGTACACGACATCCGCAATCGCTTGATCCGTCTGATTGGCGACCCGCAACAGCGCTATAAGGAAGACCCGGTGCGGATGCTGCGCGCCGTGCGTTTCGCCGCCAAACTGGACTTCGGCATCGAGAAGCACAGTGCCACGCCGATTCGCCCGCTGGCCTCGATGCTGCGCGACATTCCGGCTGCGCGCCTGTTCGAGGAAGTGCTCAAGCTGTTCCTGTCGGGCCATGCCGAGCCGACCTTCGAGATGCTGGTGGATCTGGAGTTGTTCGATCCGCTGTTCCCGGCCAGCTCCCACGCGCTGGAGCACAACCCGACCTACACCCACACGCTCATCAGCGATGCCCTGGCCAACACCGACCTGCGGGTGAAACAGAACAAGCCGGTCACCCCGGCCTTCCTGTTCGCCGCATTGCTGTGGCCGGCCCTGCCTGCGCTGGTGCTGCGCCTGCAAGAGCGCGGCATGCCGCCGATCCCGGCCATGCAGGAAGCGGCGCACTTGCTGATTTCCGAGCAATGCCAGCGTATCGCGATCCCCAAGCGCTTCACCATGCCGATCCGCGAGATCTGGGACATGCAGGAGCGTCTGCCCCGCCGTTCCGGCAAGCGCGCCGACCTGCTGCTGGAGAACCCGCGTTTCCGCGCTGGCTACGACTTCCTGCTGCTGCGTGAAGGCGCAGGCGAGGAAACCGATGGCCTGGGCGATTGGTGGACGGAGTACCAGGACGCCAATGAGGCCGGGCGCCGCGAGATGATTCGCGAGCTGGGCAGCAAGCCCGACGCCGCAGGCCAGGGCCCGCGCAAACGCCGTCGCAGCGGTGGCGGCAAGCGCAAGCGTGCTGGCGCCGACGCAGGGGAATAAGCGCGTACGATGAACATGGAACGTGTCTACATCGGCCTGGGCAGTAACCTGGCCGAGCCCGCCGAGCAATTACGCGAAGCCCTCAAGGCGCTGGCGCAATTGCCGCAGACTGCCCTGTCAGGCGTTTCTTCTTTCTATGTCAGTGACTCGTTGCTCCCAGGCCAGCCGCGTTACACCAACGCCGTTGCCGCGCTGGACACGGGTCTTGCGCCACTGGCGCTGCTCGATGCCCTGCAAGGCGTAGAGAACGGCCAGGGCCGCGAGCGCCTCGAGCGCTGGGGACCGCGTACGCTGGACCTGGACATCCTGTTGTTCGGTGACCGCCTGATCGACGAGCCGCGCCTGAAAGTCCCGCACTATCACATGCACGCCAGGGCGTTCGTGCTGTACCCGCTGGCCGAGCTTGCGCCGGGCCTGATCCTGGCCGATGGGCGCGCGCTGGACGACCTGCTGGCCGCCTGCCCGTTTGAAGGGCTGGAGCGGATCTAATCCCCAACCCCGTAGCAGCACGGCTTGCCGGCGGGGGCGTCGTGTCAGACACATATTTATCGCTGACACACCGCTCCCGCCGGCAAGCCGTGCTGCTACGGGATTGTGTGATCCCCATGGTTGTTACATCCCTGCGGTAACAACCCGACCAAACCGGTAACACCCGGAATTGACTTCCCGCCCCCTCCTCACGAAGATAAGCGTCCCAACGCCGGACTACCGGCCAAAAGGCGCAGAACAGGCTTTTTCAAACACCGCGAAACGACGGTGTGCCTGTGTCTTACGAATGAATCACGCGTTGCTCGCCGTAGTGTTCACAGCGCCTGAACGAGGACTTTTTTCATGCCAGATATCACCGTTACGTCCCTGCTGGGCCTGAAGCAAAAAGGTGAGAAAATCACCATGCTGACCTGCTACGACGCAACCTTCGCCCACACCGCAAGCCAGGCGGGTGTAGAAGTGCTGCTGGTCGGCGACTCGCTGGGCATGGTCCTGCAGGGGCACGACAGCACGCTGCCGGTCACCACCGCCGAAATGGCGTACCACGTCGCCTGCGTCAAGCGCGGCAACCAGGGTGCGCTGATTCTCGCCGACCTGCCGTTCATGTCCTACGCCACTGCCGAGCAGACCTTCGCCAACAGCGCCGCGCTGATGCAGGCCGGTGCACACATGCTCAAGGTCGAAGGCGCGGCGTGGCTCGCCGACTCGATCCGCCTGCTGGCAGAGCGCGGCATCCCGGTGTGCGCGCACCTGGGCCTGACGCCGCAGGCGGTCAATGTGCTGGGCGGCTACAAGGTGCAGGGGCGTCACGAGGCGCAGGCGCGGCAGATGCGCGCCGACGCAATCACCCTTGAACAAGCGGGTGCGGCGATGATTCTGCTGGAATGCGTACCCAGCGAACTGGCTCAGGAAATCACCCACGCAGTGAAGATTCCGGTGATCGGCATCGGCGCAGGCAGCGCGGTGGATGGCCAGGTGCTGGTGCTGCACGACATGCTCGGCCTGTCGATCAGCGGCCGCGTGCCCAAGTTCGTGAAGAACTTCATGACCGGCCAGCCAGATATTCAGTCGGCCATTGCGGCCTATGTCAGCGCCGTCAAAAGCGTCAGCTTCCCTGCACCAGAACACGGATTCTCGGCATGAACACTGTCAAAACCGTTCGCGAACTGCGCGCCGCCGTTGCCCGCGCCCGCAGCGAAGGCAAACGTATCGCACTGGTCCCGACCATGGGCAACCTGCACAGCGGCCACACGGCGCTGGTGACCAAGGCGACCCAGCGCGCCGACTTCGTGGTGGCGAGCATCTTCGTCAACCCGTTGCAGTTCGGCCCCAACGAAGACCTGGCCACCTACCCGCGCACCCTGGCGGCGGATCAGGAAAAACTGCTGCAAGCCGGTTGCCACCTGTTGTTCACGCCGACGGTCGAGGAAATGTACCCCCACGGCATGGCCGACCAGACCATCGTCCGCGTGCCCGTGGTCTCCGAAGGCCTGTGCGGCGGCAGCCGTCCTGGGCACTTCGACGGTGTTTCCACGGTGGTCAGCAAGCTGTTCAACATGGTCCAGCCTGACATCGCCATCTTTGGCCAGAAAGACTTCCAGCAACTGGCCGTCGTCAGCGCACTGGCCCGTGACCTGAATATGCCGATCCAGATCATTGGCGAGCCCACCGTACGCGCCGCCGACGGCCTGGCGCTGTCCTCGCGCAACGGTTACCTGACCGAAGCCGAACGCGCGACGGCACCGGCGCTTTACCGTGTCATCAAACAGATCGCAGACGCCCTTCACAATGGGGAGCAGGACCACACGCAGTTGCTCGCCGATGGCTGGAAAGCCCTCGAAGCCGCAGGCTTTCGCCCCGACTACCTGGAAATCCGCAATGCCGTGACCCTGCGTCCGGCAACGCCAGACGACCACGACCTGGTAGTGCTGGGCGCGGCATTCCTGGGCAAGACGCGGCTGATCGACAACCTGCACCTGGCCAAGGAATAAACACCACGTCTGCAATGGCGACTATGCTCAGTACCCGGCGGCCAGGTTTACCAGACCCATGCAGACCGGGTAATGAACTTAGCCACACGAGCAATGCCATACCGGTACAGCTCGCCTGAGAAAGGCGGCCATGCATTAGATTGTGAGAAAAAGTACCGAGCAAAGGTAAAGTCAGGCGCAGACATAAGCGCGTCCGGGGATTAGGCTTCGGACAGTCTGGCTTTCAATGTCCAAAGGCAGTTCAAGTTTAAGGAACCCCGTAGCGATGGCGTACTACCGCACTCCTCATGACGTCACCACCCTGCCCGCCTGGCAGGCGCTCAACGACCACCGCAAGGCCATGCAGAATTTCAGCATGCGCGATGCGTTCAACGAAGACCCGCAGCGCTTCAACAACTTCACCCTCAGCAGCAGCGGGCTGTTCCTCGACTACTCGAAAAACCTGATCACCGCCGAGACCCGCCAGTTGCTGGTCAACCTGGCCAACGAAGTGGGCCTCAAGGACGCCATCAAGGCGCAGTACGACGGCGAACTGGTCAACTCCTCCGAAGGTCGCCCGGCGCTGCACACCGCGCTGCGCCGTCCGGTGGGTGACAAGCTGATGGTCAACGGCGTCAACGTGATGCCCGAAGTGCACAAGGTGCTGAACCAGATCACCGACCTGGTGGGCCGCATTCACGACGGTCTGTGGCGTGGCTACACCGAAAAGCCAATCACTGACGTGGTCAACATCGGCATCGGTGGCTCGTTCCTTGGCCCTGAGCTGGTGTCCGAAGCGCTGTTGTCCTACGCGCAGAAAGGCGTTCGCTGTCATTACCTGGCGAACATCGACGGCACCGAGCTGCACGAACTGACCAGCAAGCTGCGCGCCGAAACCACGCTGTTCATCGTCTCGTCCAAGACCTTCTCGACCCTGGAAACCCTGAAGAACGCCACCGCCGCGCGCGCCTGGTACCTGGCCCAGGGCGGTTCGGAAGCCGAGCTGTATCGCCACTTCATCGCGGTATCGAGCAACAACGCCGCCGCTGTGGCCTTCGGTATCCGCGAAGAGAACATCTTCCCGATGTGGGACTGGGTCGGCGGTCGTTACTCGCTGTGGTCGGCCATCGGCCTGCCTATCGCGCTGGCGGTCGGCATGTCCAACTTCAAGGAACTGCTGTCCGGTGCCTACACCATGGACCAGCACTTCCAGAACGCGCCGTTCGAACAGAACATGCCGACCCTGCTGGCGCTGTTGGGCGTCTGGTACGGCAACTTCTGGGGCGCGCAGAGCCACGCGATCCTGCCGTACGACCACTACCTGCGTAACATCACCAAGCACTTGCAACAGCTGGACATGGAATCCAACGGCAAGAGCGTTCGCCAGGACGGCGTGCCGGTCAAGACCGACACCGGCCCTGTGATCTGGGGTGGCGTGGGTTGCAACGGCCAACATGCGTATCACCAGTTGCTGCACCAGGGCACCCAGTTGATCCCGGCCGATTTCATCGTGCCGATCGTCAGCTTCAACCCGGTCTCCGACCACCATCAGTGGCTGTACGCCAACTGCCTGTCCCAGAGCCAGGCGCTGATGCTGGGCAAGACCCGCGAAGAAGCCGAGGCCGAACTGCGCGCCAAGGGCATGTCCGAGGAAGAAGTGCAGCGCGTGGCGCCGCACAAGGTGATTCCGGGCAACCGTCCGAGCAACACCATCGTCGTTGAACGTATCAGCCCTCGCCGTCTCGGCGCGCTGGTGGCGATGTATGAGCACAAGGTATTCGTGCAGAGCGTGATCTGGGGCACCAACGCCTTCGACCAGTGGGGCGTGGAACTGGGCAAGGAACTGGGCAAAGGTGTCTACAGCCGCCTTGTCGGCACTGAAGAAACCGCCGCTGAAGATGCCTCGACCCAAGGGCTCATCAACTACTTCCGCGGTCGTCACCGCGGCTGATCGAGCCTGATCGCTGTATCCGAAACCCGCCCCCTCGCAAGAGGCGGCGGGTTTTTTATTGGCTCCCGTAGCAGCACGGCTTGCCGGCGGGAGCGGCGGGTCAGTGACAGATACTTGTCTGACACGACGCTCCCGCTGGCAAGCCGTGCTGCTACGGGATGTGTACAGAGGCTGAACCCATGGGTTTTCGAACTACTCTGATGAGATGTCGCGGCTACACAACGCCACAAGAAAAGGAGACGCCATGTTCAATCTCAGCGATTTCCCCCACGCCGACGCCACGCGCAAGGCCGCTCAACTGAGCGCCGAGGACTACCAGCGCATGTACCGGCAGTCGGTCGAACAGCCCGATGCATTCTGGGCCGAGCAGGCCAGCCAGTTTCTCGACTGGTCCCGCCCCTGGGATCAGGTGCAGCAATGCGACCTCAAAACCGGCGCCGCCAACTGGTTCAAGGGCGGCCAATTGAATGTCAGTTACAACTGCATCGATCGTCATCTGGAAAAGCGCGGCGATCAGGTGGCCATTCTTTGGGAAGGCGATAATCCTGCCGAATCCGCTGAAATCACCTACAAGAAGTTGCACCACAACGTTGCCCGCCTGGCGAATGTGCTCAAGCAGCGCGGGGTGAAGAAAGGTGACCGGGTGTGTATCTACATGCCGATGGTCCCGGAAGCGGCCTACGCGATGCTGGCCTGTACGCGCATCGGCGCGGTGCATTCGGTGGTGTTCGGCGGATTTTCCCCGGACGCCCTGCGCGACCGGATTCTCGACGCCGATTGCCACACCGTGATCACCGCCGATGAAGGCGTACGCGGCGGCAAATACATCCCGCTGAAACAGAACGTCGACAAGGCCCTGCAAAGCTGCCCGAACGTCAGCACCGTGCTGGTGGTCCAGCGCACCGAGGGTGAGGTCGACTGGGTCGAAGGCCGCGACATCTGGTACCACGAAGCCCTGCACGGTATCAGCGACGATTGCCCGCCCGAGCCGATGGACGCCGAAGACCCGCTGTTCATCCTCTACACCTCAGGCAGCACCGGCAAACCCAAGGGCGTGCTGCACACCACCGGCGGCTATCTGTTGCAGGCCGCACTGACCCACAAGTACGTGTTCGACTACCGCGACGGGGAAATCTACTGGTGTACCGCTGACGTGGGCTGGGTCACCGGGCACAGCTATATCGTCTACGGCCCCTTGGCGAACGGGGCGACCACGCTGATTTTCGAGGGTGTGCCCAATTACCCCGACACCTCGCGCTTCTGGCAGGTGATCGACAAGCACCATGTGAACATCTTTTACACCGCACCAACCGCTTTGCGTGCGCTGATGCGCGAAGGTCCGAAACCCTTGCAGGGCACCAGCCGGGAAAGCCTTCGCGTGCTCGGCACCGTGGGTGAGCCGATTAACCCCGAGGCGTGGGAATGGTATTTCCACCAGGTAGGAAAAGAACGCTGCCCTATCGTCGACACCTGGTGGCAGACCGAGACCGGCGGCATCATGCTCACCCCATTGGTCAGCACCACGCCGCTCAAACCCGGCTGCGCGACCCAGCCCATGTTCGGGGTGCAACCGGTGTTGCTCGACGACAAGGGCAAGGAGTTGCAAGGCGCGACCAGCGGTTTACTGGCGATCAAGGCCAGTTGGCCAGGGCAGATTCGCGGTGTCTATGGCGACCAGAAGCGCATGATCGAGACCTACTTCAAGCCCTACCCCGGTTACTACTTCACCGGCGATGGTGCGCGGCGCGACCAGGACGGCCATTACTGGATCACCGGGCGCGTGGACGATGTCATCAACGTGTCCGGCCACCGCATCGGCACCGCGGAAGTGGAGAGCGCGCTGGTGCTGCATGACAGCGTCGCTGAAGCCGCCGTGGTCGGCTACCCCCACGACGTCAAGGGCATGGGCATTTATGCGTTCGTCACCACCATGGCCGGGGTCGAGCCCGATGAAGCCCTGCAGAAGGAATTGCTGGCGCTGGTCAGCAAGGAAATCGGCAGCTTCGCCAAGCCTGAATTGATCCAGTGGGCACCGGCCTTGCCGAAAACCCGTTCCGGGAAGATCATGCGTCGCATCCTGCGCAAGATCGCCTGTAACGAGCTGGACAGCCTGGGGGATATTTCGACCCTGGCCGATTCGAGTGTCGTGGAAGGCTTGATCGAAAAGCGCTTGAACAGATAGCCCCCACCCCCAATTCGCGAGCAAGCACAGACCCTGTGGGAGCGAGCTTGCTCGCGAAGGGGCCGTAACGTCCGAACCTCCTCAAGCGGCTGCACGTCAGTCTTCGCGAGCAAGCTCGCTCCCACAGGTAATATTGCGATCACGCCCCATGGAATTCATCCGCACACGCATCGAAACCCAGGTCATGAGCATGACCGGCCTCGCCCTTGGGCAGCTGGACATCGAGAACCCTAAGGGCGATCCCGGGCTGTTCGGGCCGCAGGCGGTGTGCTGGCAGGTGCATGGGGACTTTGCCAGCATGCTGGTCGGCGGCATCTGCGCCCTGATGCTGCAGATGCTCCACCCGCGAGTGCTGGCCGGGGTCTGGGACCACTCCAATTTCCGTGAAGACATGCTCGGCCGGCTGCGGCGCACCGGGCAGTTCGTCTCGGGCACCACCTTCGGCTCGACCCACGACGCCAACCGGCTGATCGACAAGGTGCGCGGCATTCATGCACAGATCAGCGGCACGGCGCCGGACGGCAGCCATTACAAGGCCGACGATCCGCAGCTGCTGACATGGGTGCATGTGGCCGAGGTCAGCAGCTTCATGGCGGCTCATCTGCGGTATCTGAATCCTGACCTTTCCCTTGATGAACAGGACAGGTACTACGCCGAGACCGCGCTGGTGGCCGAGCGTCTGGGTGCCCGGGATGTACCGCGATCCGCCTGTGCCATTGCCGATTACCTTGAACAGATGCGTCCGCAATTGCTGTGCGACGAACGTACCTTCGAGGTGCTGCACGTGCTTCGCCACGCCCCGGCCCCCAGCCGGATGGCCAGGCCCATGGGCAAGCTGATGATGCAGGCCGGCATCGAGCTGCTGCCGCAGTGGGCCAGCGCGATGTTCGGTATCGAGTTCAGTGCGTTCAGGCGCAGAATGATTCGAACGGGCATCAACCGCACGGCACCGGTATTGCGATGGGCCGTACGCAACGCATCGGTGCACCGTGCCAGGCGCAGGATGGGCGTGGTTTGAATTTCCGTTGATGCCCATTCATGCCACCATAATCGTCTTCGCTTCAATCGGCCCAGCGCTCGAAACCTACAACAATGAGGATCCGCATCATGCAAGACGTCGTTATCGTTGCCGCTACCCGCACTGCCGTCGGCAGTTTCCAGGGTTCGCTGGCGAATATTCCTGCGGTTGATCTGGGTGCTGCGGTCATTCGCCAATTGCTGGCGCAGACCGGCCTGGATCCTGCGCAAGTCGACGAAGTCATCATGGGCCAGGTCCTCACTGCGGGTGCCGGGCAGAACCCTGCGCGCCAGGCGTCGATCAAGGCCGGCCTGCCGTTCGCGGTGCCAGCGATGACCCTGAACAAGGTCTGCGGTTCAGGCCTCAAGGCGCTGCACCTGGGCACCCAGGCCATTCGTTGCGGCGACGCCGAGGTCATCATTGCTGGCGGCCAGGAGAGCATGAGCCTGGCCAACTACGTCATGCCGGGCGCGCGTACCGGACTGCGCATGGGCCACGCGACCATGGTCGACACCATGATCAGCGACGGCCTGTGGGATGCCTTCAACGACTACCACATGGGCATCACTGCCGAGAATCTTTCGGACAAGTACGAGATCAGCCGCGAGGCGCAAGACGCCTTCGCTGCCGCCTCGCAGCAGAAAGCCGCTGCGGCCATCGCAGCCGGGCGTTTCGTCGATGAGATCACGCCGATCCTGATTCCACAGCGCAAGGGTGACCCGGTCCCCTTCGCCACTGACGAACAACCGCGTGCAGGCACTACCGCCGAGTCGCTCGCCAAACTCAAGCCCGCCTTCAAGAAGGATGGCACCGTGACCGCCGGTAACGCCTCGTCGCTGAACGACGGTGCCGCGGCGGTGATTCTGATGAGCGCAAAAAAGGCTGCAGAACTGGGCCTGCCGGTGCTGGCACGCATCGCCGCCTACGCCAATGCTGGCGTGGACCCGGCGATCATGGGTATCGGCCCGGTCAGCGCCACCCGCCGCTGCCTGGACAGGGCCGGCTGGTCTCTGGACGAGCTGGACCTGATCGAAGCCAACGAAGCGTTTGCCGCGCAGTCGCTGTCGGTGGGCAAGGAGTTGGGCTGGGACATGGACAAGGTCAACGTCAACGGCGGCGCCATCGCCATCGGCCACCCGATCGGTGCATCGGGCTGCCGCGTGCTGGTGACCTTGTTGCATGAAATGATCAAGCGCGATGCGAAGAAGGGTCTGGCGACGCTGTGCATCGGTGGTGGTCAGGGAGTTGCGCTGGCTCTCGCGCGGTGAATCCAATCCGCGAGGATTAAAGACCTGTGGGAGTGAGCTTGCTCACGAAGAGGCCGGTACATCCACAACACTTCCGTGGCTGATACTCCGCCTTCGTGAGCAAGCTCACTCCCACAGGGTTCCTCATCTGCAGTTCGCCCAAGGCATGGGAATCAGCTCACTGCCACCCAAACTTCCTGACGTAGAACCCCTTCACCGCCTGAGTCAGCCCCACATACGCCAGCAGAATCACCGGCAGGATGACGAAGTACAGCGGTGGCAATGCCTGCAACTTGAAGTAGTGCGCCAGCGGCCCCATCGGCAGGAAGATCCCGACGGCCATGATCACCCCTGTCATCACCATCAACGGCATCGCGGCCCGGCTTTGCAGGAACGGGATTTTCGGGGTGCGGATCATGTGCACGATCAGCGTCTGGGTCAGCAGTCCCACCACGAACCAGCCCGACTGGAACAGGGTTTGATGCTCCGGTGTATTGGCGCCGAACACGTACCACATCACCGCAAAGGTGGTGATGTCGAAGATCGAGCTGATCGGCCCGAAGAACATCATGAAACGCCCCACGTCCGCAGGCTGCCAGCGTTGCGGTTTTTTCAGCAGTTCCTCGTCCACGTTATCGAACGGAATGGCGATCTGCGAAATGTCGTACAGCAGGTTCTGCACCAGCAGATGCATCGGCAGCATTGGCAGGAACGGGATGAACGCACTGGCCACCAGTACCGAGAACACGTTGCCGAAGTTGGAGCTGGCGGTCATCTTGATGTACTTGAGCATGTTGGCGAAGGTGCGACGCCCTTCCAGCACGCCCTCCTCCAGCACCATCAGGCTTTTTTCCAGCAGGATGATGTCCGCCGCTTCCTTGGCGATGTCCACCGCGCTGTCCACTGAAATCCCGATATCGGCGGTGCGCAGCGCTGGCGCGTCGTTGATGCCATCACCCATGAAGCCCACCACGTGGCCGTTGGCCTTGAGCAGCCGCACGATGCGTTCCTTGTGGGAAGGCGTCAGCTTGGCGAACACGTTGGTGGTTTCCACGGCCACAGCCAGCTCGGCATCGCTCATGCGTTCAACATCGCCCCCCAGCAACAGGCCCTGACGTTCCAGGCCCACTTCGCGGCAGATCTTGGCGGTGACGCGCTCGTTGTCGCCAGTCAGCACCTTGACCGCCACACCATGTTCGGCCAGTGCCTTGAGCGCAGGCGCGGTGCTTTCCTTGGGCGGATCGAGAAACGCCACGTAACCGATCAGGGTCAGGTCGCTTTCGTCGGCCAGACCATAGGTGTCCCGCCCGGCTTCCATTGCACGAGCGGCGACAGCGACGACACGCAAGCCTTCGTCGTTGAACTCGGCCGTGACCTGCACAATGCGCTCCAGCAGTTCAGGGGTCAGCGCTTCATCGACCTCGCCATGGCGCACGCGATTGCAGGCGCCAAGCACCTCTTCCAGGGCGCCCTTGCAGATCAGCAGATGCGGCTGGCCTTGCTCCTGAACCACCACCGACATGCGCCGACGGGTGAAGTCGAACGGTACTTCATCGACCTTGCTGAACGCCGTACCGACTTGCAGCTCGCGATGAATTTCAACGTGTTCCAGCACCGCCACATCCAGCAGGTTTTTCAGGCCGGTCTGGTAGTAGCTGTTCAGGTAGGCCATTTCCAGCACGTCATCGGACTCATCGCCCCACACATCGACGTGGCGCGCCAGAAAGATCTTGTCCTGGGTCAGGGTGCCGGTCTTGTCGGTGCACAGCACGTCCATGGCGCCGAAGTTCTGGATCGCGTCCAGGCGTTTGACGATGACTTTCTTGCGCGACAGGAACACCGCGCCCTTGGCCAGCGTCGAGGTGACGATCATCGGCAGCATTTCCGGGGTCAGGCCTACGGCGATGGACAGCGCGAACAGCAGTGCCTCCATCCAGTCACCCTTGGTGAAGCCATTGATGAACAGCACCAGCGGCGCCATGACGAACATGAAACGGATCAGCAGCCAACTGACCTTGTTGACCCCGGCCTGAAACGAAGTCGGCGCGCGGTCGGTGGCGCTGACACGCTGGGCCAGGGCACCGAAGTACGTCTGGTTGCCGGTGGCCAGGATCACCCCGGTGGCGGCACCCGACACCACGTTGGTGCCCATGAACAGGATGTTTTCCAGGTCCAGCGGGTTGCCGGTGTCGACCTCCTGACGGCGGGAGAATTTTTCCACCGGCATTGATTCACCGGTCATGGCTGCCTGGCTGACGAACAGGTCCTTGGCGCTGAGCACGCGGCAGTCGGCGGGAATCATGTCACCGGCCGAAAGCACGATCAGATCGCCCGGCACCAACTGCTTGATCGGCAGTTCGACGCGGTGCTGTTTGCCGTTGGTGTGAGCGTCGCCCTGGGATGATTCGTGGTGACGCAGCACGGTCGCGGTGTTGCTGACCATGGCCTTGAGTGCATCGGCCGCCTGGTTGGAGCGGGTTTCCTGCCAGAAACGCAGCAGGGTCGAGAGCACCACCATGGAGAAAATCACGGTGGCGGCCTTCATGTCCTCGGTCAGCCAGGAAATGAACGCGAGCAGGGTCAGCAGCAGGTTGAACGGGTTTTTGTAGCAGTGCCACAGGTGCACCCACCATGGCAGCGGCTGCTCGTGTTCGACTTCGTTGAGGCCGTGCTGTTGACGCAGCTCAAGAGCCTGCTCTTCGGTCAGGCCGTCAGGATGGCTGCCCAGGCGGGAAAGCAATTCGGGCACTTCGCTCCCGGCGCCACGGGTCAGGGTCTGCGCCAAGGTTGGCGGCACTTCGCGGCTGACCGTGGCATCGGTCAGGCTGTCGAGCATCGCCAGGCGGCGGAAATGCCGGGCAATGTGGCGAGTGCGCAGAAAGCCTGCGAAGAACTCTTTCAGGAGTGCGAACTTCAAATCGAAGAGTTTCATGGTGTTGTCCCCTGGTCTAAAGGGCTACTACTCAAGAGACTCAGGCAGGCACGGCCGACCGCTCGCGCGCAGTTCACAAGGAACGGCGCACGACAGGCTGACCCGCACGGCCAGAAAAGACCGCGCGCGTTCGTTACGCTATGAGGCGTCAGGGAAAGGACAGAAGCCCGGTCCGGTCGGACGGGGCGGCACTGCCGTTTCTCGCGTTTGTCGGCGAGATAACGGCAGTGAAAAGACTGCGCGTTATCTTGCCGAGGATTGGCCGGTCATCGAAACCGGCTGACGTCTGTCACTCGAACAAGTACCCACTGTGGGTCTCCGCATCTGTTGAAAACGGGCGAAGAATACGCCCGGCTTTTTAGAGAGTAAACCGCTGTTACAGGTCTGCCAGGACAATTGCGCAGGGCTTCAGGAAAGGTTCAGGAATGGCGCCAGGACCCGTAGGAGCGCGCTTGCCCGCGACGGCGATAAACCTGCGATGACGATGTTGTCTGACACACCGCCATCGCGGGCAAGCGCGCTCCTACAGGCCATGTGTGGACCGCAACACCGGCAATAACCAAACTGCTAGAATGGCGCGCCTTATTCCTGCCCCAAGGCGCCGAGCATGTCTTCCTTGAATCAGGCGCTCAGCGTCGCCCTCGACAACCGTCAATCTCTGCTCGCCGAGCTGCACGCCCAAGGCACTGACTGCTATCGCCTGTTTCACGGCAGTCAGGAAGGCGCGGGCGGGCTGACCATCGACCGTTACGGCCCTCAGTTGCTGGTGCAGACCTTCCACAGCACCCTGGACCGCGAATCGCTGCTGGCCGCCCACGCTGCGATCAATGCCCGGCTGGGGCTGGACTTGATGCTGGTCTACAACGACCGCTCCCAGGGCAATTCGCGGATCGATCGTACAGACCCTGTCTATCAAGCCGACGATGCCGCGCTGGTCGATCTGGTCGGCCATGAGTGGGGCCTGAATTATCGCGTGCGCGGCCGCCATGCCGGGCAGGATCCGCTGTTGTTTCTGGACCTGCGCAACGCGCGCGGCTGGGTCAAGGACCACGCCAAAGGCAAGAGTGTGCTCAACCTGTTCGCCTACACCTGTGGCGTCGGCTTGAGTGCGGCGGCCAGTGGCGCCAGTGAGGTGTGCAACCTGGACTTCGCCGAGGGCAACCTGGCGGTGGGTCGGGAAAACGGCGAACTGAACCCGCAACTGCCAACCATGCAGTTCATCCAGTCGGATTACTTCCCGGCGATTCGCCAACTGGCCGGCTTGCCGATTGCGTCCCGTCGCGGTCAGAAACTACCCAGCTACACGCGCCTTGAGCAGCGCCAGTTCGACCTGGTGCTGCTCGATCCGCCCGCCTGGGCCAAGAGTGCGTTCGGCACGGTCGACCTGCTGCGCGACTATCAGAGCCTGCTCAAGCCGGCGTTGCTGACCACAGCCGAGAACGGCGTGCTGATCTGCTGCAACAACCTGGCAAAGGTTTCCATGGACGACTGGCGCGATCAGGTCCTGCGCTGCGCCAGCAAGATTGGCCGGCCGGTCCGCGATTGCCAGGTGCTTACGCCGGGCGCCGACTTTCCGTCGCAGGACCAACAGCCGCCGCTCAAGACCTTGATCTTGCAACTCTGAGCACTCACAAGCCGCGAGGAAATTTCCCACAAGGTTTGAGGGTGTAGCGTCTGGAACCAGATTGGCGTGCCATACTCAAAGGCACCTCATATCGAGAGAGTTGGCGACTACATGCCCAAAGGATTGAAACGCGCCATTGGCGCCTTGCTGGCCGTCTTCGCCATCTACAGCATGCTGGGCTTCTTCATTTTGCCCGGCATCGCCCTGCGGGTGATCAACCAGCAACTGGCGCAATATTCCACCGAGCCTGCAAAACTCGAGCGCCTGGAGCTCAACCCCTACACACTGGAGGTGACGCTCTGGGGCCTGAACATCGGCGCACCGGGCAAGGAGCAGATCGGTTTCGAACGGCTCTACGCGAACCTGCAGATCGACAGCCTGTGGACCAAGGCGCTGCATCTGGCGGCCGTGCACCTGGACAAACCCAAGACCGAGGTGCTGTTTTCCAAGGACGGCAAACTCAACCTTGCCGGCCTGTTCAAACTGCCTGCGAGCGAACCCACCAAGCCTGACGAGCCGCCTGCCAAACCCTTCCCGCTACGCATCGACGCCATCAGGCTGGCCGACGGTTACGTGCACTTCCAGGACCTGCGCCCAAGCGAGCCCATCGAGTTTCTCTACGACGCGCTCAACTTCGACCTGAAGAACCTCAGCACCCTGCCCGAAGACAACGCCGACATGACCCTGGTAGCCGCAGGCCCTGCGGGGGGGCAGATCGACTGGGTGGGCCGTATCAGCCTGGTGCCGATCTCCTCGGAGGGCACGCTGAAAATCACCGACGGCAAGATGAAAGCCTGGTGGCCTTACGTGCGCGACGCCCTGCCCCTGGTGCTCAAGGATGGCGTGCTGAGCCTCGAAACCCATTACAAGCTCAACCTGGCCAAGGAAACCGAACTGCTGCTGGACAAGACTTCACTGAAGGTCGCGCCCTTCGCCATCGACGCGCCGGACGGCCGCCCGTTGGCGCGCCTGAAGAATCTTGAAGTCAGCGACACCTCGATCGACCTCGCCAGGCAGTTGGTCACTGTCGGCAAGATTCGCAGTCAGGGCCTGGAAACCTGGGCCGCGCGGGAAGCCGATGGCGAACTGGACTGGCAGAAACTGTTTGCCAGCCAGCCGTCGAAATCCGAGCAGAAAAAAGCCGAGACCGAGAAAAAGCAGCCAGCCACCGCCAGCGGTGCCGAAACGACTGCCAGCCAGCCGGCAGCGCCGAGCAAGCCCTGGCAGGTGCTGTTGCGCGACATCCAACTGCGCGATTACCGCATTCATCTGGCAGACAAGGCGCCCAAGGAGCCGGTGGCATTGGAGGTCGGCCCGCTCAACCTGGACATGACCGGCTTCGACAGCCTCAACAAGTCACCTTTCAACATCAAGCTCGACACGGGCCTGGGCAAGCAGGGCAAGGTCACCGCAGAAGGCCAGGTCAACCTCGCGCCGGTGTGGACCAAACTCAACGTCACCACCCGCGACATCGACCTGCGGGTGGCGCAATCCTATGTCACGCCGTTCATTCGCCTTGAAGTGCGCAGCGGCATGCTCAATTCCGATCTGGCCGTTGACCTGAAAAGCACCGAGCCGCTGGCGCTGGGCATCACCGGCAAGGCGCAGGTCGATCAGTTGCACACGCTCGATACCCTCAAGTCCCGGGACTTCGTCAAATGGCAGCGCCTGAATGTCGATGGCCTGAACTTCCAGCTCGGCGACAGTCTGAGCATTGCGACGATCAACCTCGACCAGCCCTACGCCCGCTTCATGATCGCCGAAGACCGCACCACCAACATCGACGACCTGTTGATTCCGCAACCGGCCGATGGTGCGCCGGCCCCCGCGACGAAAGTGAAACCGGCTGCGCAGACCAAGACGGCACAAACTGCGGACAAACCGATGGGCATACACATCGGTCAGGTCAACATCAACAACGGCTCGGCCAATTTCGCCGACTTCAGTCTCACCCCCAACTTCGCCACGGCGGTGCAACAGCTCAACGGTACCATCGGCACCCTGGATAACCGCCAGGACAAACCGGCGCCTGTGGATATCAAGGGCAAGGTCGACCGCTATGCGCCTGTCACCATCAAGGGCGCGCTCAACCCGTTCAACCCGCTGGCCAGCCTGGACATCGCCACCAGCTTCAAGCGTGTCGAACTGACCACCCTCACCCCCTACTCCGGCAAGTTTGCGGGGTATCGCATTCGCAAGGGCCGGTTGAACCTGGACCTGCATTACCTGATCACCAAAGGTCAGCTAAAGGCCGAGAACAAGGTGGTGGTCGAGCAACTGCAACTCGGTGAGAAAGTCGACAGCCCCGACGCGGTGAACCTGCCGCTGAAACTGGCGATTGCCCTGCTCAAGGACGTCGATGGCAAGATTTCCATCGAGCTGCCTGTGACCGGGGACCTGAACAATCCGCAATTCAGCGTGATGCCCATTGTCTGGCAGACGCTGCGCAACCTGATCGTCAAGGCTGCGGCCGCACCCTTCAAGCTGATTGGCGGGCTCATCAGTGGCGGTGGCTCGGAAGACTTGGGCACGGTGGCCTTCGCGGCGGGCTCCGATGAGCTGAGCCCGGAGGCGCAGGCGTCGCTGGACAAACTCGCCCAGGCCCTGCAGAAACGCCCGACGCTGCGGCTGGAAATCGAAGGGACCAGCGCCGAGGCCAGCGATGGTCCGCTGATTGCCCAGCAGCGGCTGGAGCGTGAGTACCAGAGCACGTATTACAAGATCCTGCAGCGTCGTGGCGACAAGGTTCCGGCCCAGGCGGCGGACCTGAAGGTGCCTGACGATGAAAAAGCGCCGATGCTGGACGGGATCTATCGTACCCGGCTCAAGCAGCAGCCACCGGCCGAGTGGGTCGATCTTGGCAAGGAAGAGCGCCAGAACAAACTGCGCGAGGCGGTGCTCAAATCCTGGAGTTCCAGCGCCCTGCTGCTGCGCCAGCTCGGCCAGGCCCGTGCCGGCAGCATCAAGGACTATCTGGTGGACAAGGGACAATTGGCCGATGACCGGGTCTATTTCGTCGATGCCGCCCTCGGCCAACCGGAAAAAGACGGCCGCGTCATCAGCCCCCTGCATCTGGACAGCGAGTAACGACACTTGAAAAGCGTTTTGACAAGATGCATCGCGATGATCGGCCTCGCCGCACTGAGCGACCTGAGCCAGGCGGACACCTTGCGTTGTGGCAGCCAGCTGATCAGCGCTGGCGACCGAATGTTCGAAGTGCAGCAGAAATGCGGCCAGCCGATCAGCCAGGACATCATCGGCTACAAAGAGACGGTGAACCACTTCCGCCAGGTCGATCAGGTGCAGGTTCAGGAATGGATCTACGGCCCGAACAACGGGATGTATCAGTACCTGCGGTTCGAGGGTGGACGGTTGATAAGGATCGACAGCAAGCGCGGTAAGTGATCCGGGAGGCGCGACCGACACCGGATATCGGATCACCTATAAAACCGTAGCAGTCCGGCTTGCCGGCGATGGCGATCTCGAAGGCGCCCCCGCCGGCAAGCCGTGCTGCTACGGGGACCGCGCCGAGTCCGGGATATCGGATCGCCCGCACAATACGGCTTGCTGGCGATGGCGGTTTCGATGGCGCCATCGCCGGCGAGCCGGACTGCTACGGGGACCGCGTCGAGCCCCGGGTTCAGGATTGTTCGCGGAACCGTAGCAGCACGGCTTGCCGGCGGGGCGATTTTGGGTGCGCCGCCGGCGGGTCTGGCGATCAGCGCTCGTGCAGGGCTTCGGCGCGGGCCTTGAGGACGGGCTTGAGCAGGTAGCTGAGGATGGTCTTCTTGCCGGTGATGATGTCCACCGAGGCAACCATGCCCGGGATGATCAGCAACGGATGATCGTCAGTACCCAGGTGGCTACGGTCGGTACGCAGCTTGATGACATAGAACGTGTTCTTCTTCTCTTCATCCTGAATGGTGTCAGCGCCGATCTGTTCCAGCTTGCCTTTGAGGCCACCGTAAATGGTGTAGTCATAGGCGGTGAACTTGATCATCGCTTCCTGGCCCGGATGCAGGAACGCAATGTCCTGCGGACGAATGCGTGCTTCCACCAGCAGCGTGTCATCCAGCGGCACGATTTCGGCGATGTCGCTGCCCGGCTGGATCACACCACCCACGGTGTTGACCAGCATCTGCTTGACGATACCGCGCACCGGCGAGGTGACCATGGTGCGGTTGACCCGGTCTTCCAGGCCCTTGGCCGTGGACTGCGCCTTGGACAGGTTGGTACGGGCTTCGTTGAGCTGAGTCAGAGCGTCACTGCGGAACTTGCCGCGAGTCTCGTCGATCTTGCGCTGAACCTCGGCGATGGCCGCCTGGGCCCGAGGGATCGCCAGGGTAGTGCCGTCCAGCTGGCCGCGGGTTTCAACTTCGGAGCGCTTGAGCCGCAGGATATCCACCGGCGATACCGCACCCTGAGCCACCAGTGGCTCGGACATGCCGATCTCCTGACGCAACAGGTTCAGGCTGTTGCGGTACTGCTCCTGCTTGGAGCCGAACTCGCGCAGTTCCTGCTGGCGCTGAATCAGTTGCTGTTGCAGGCCGCCCACTTCGTCCACCAGTTGCTGACGACGGCTCTGATACAGCGACTCTTCGTTGGCCGCCTGCTTGGGCGCGGACTTGCGAGCTTCCGGGCTGATGTTCAGCGGACGGTCATCGACCTCGGCACTCAGACGCTCGACGCGCAGCTCCATGGCCACGCGATCAGCTTCGGTTTCGCCGACGTTGGATGCAAAGCGCGTGTCGTCCAGGCGAATCAACGGTGCGCCAGCTTCCACGATCTCGCCGTCACGGGCGTAGATCTGCGCGACAATGCCGCCCTCAAGGTTCTGGATTTTCTGGATCTTGGTCGAAGGAATCGCCTTGCCTTCACCCTTGGTCACTTCGTCGATCACCGCGAAGTTGGCCCACAGCACCAGGAACACGAAAAACAGGATGACCGACCAGATGGTGATACGCACGATACGCGGTGCGTCATCGACCAGGGCTTTCTTGACTTCGGGCATCGGCTGGCCGTCGAGCGATGGCGAGCCCTTGAAGTAGCCGAAGATACCGCCGCCGGAGTTTGGACCCGATTTAAGCAACACTGATCTGCCCCTTCTTCAACGCTTCCATCACGGCGGCTTTCGGACCGTCGGCAAGAATCTGGCCACGGTCGATCACCAACAGGCGGTCCACCAGAGAGAGCAACGAGGCCCGGTGTGTCACAAGAATCACGGTCTTTTTCTCGATAACGGCTTGCAGACGCTGCTTGAGGCGCTCTTCACCGGTGTTGTCCATGGCGCTGGTCGGTTCGTCCAGCAGCAGAATCGGCGGGTTGAGCAACAGCGCACGGGCCAGGGCGACGTTCTGACGCTGGCCACCGGACAGGTTCTGGCCACGCTCGCCCACTTGCAGGTCGTAACCGAGCGGATGCAGGCGGGCAAATTCGTGCACGCCGGCAAGTTCGGCGGCTTGCAGGACCATCTCGTCATCGACGTAACGGGCGCCCGAAACCAGGTTGTCGCGCAGGGTACCAGCCAGCAGCTGGATATCCTGAGCGACGTAACCGACGTTGTGGCGTAGTTCGCTGACGTCGATCTGGCGGATGTCCACACCGTCGACCAGCAGCGAGCCTTCATCCTGTTGATACAGGCCGACCAGCAGCTTGGCCAGGGAGCTTTTGCCTGAACCGCTGCGGCCGATGATGCCGACCTTCTCGCCCGGACGAATCACCAGGTTGATGTTCTTGAGGGCCAGTTGTTCCTGGTTCGGGTAGGTGAAATCGACCCCGCGGAATTCCATCGCGCCCTGCAGGACCTGACGGCTGAGTGGACGCTCCTCGAAGTTGCGCTCTTGCGGCAGCTCCATCATCTGGTCCACCGAAACCATGGTCACCTTGGCTTGCTGGTAACGGGTCAGCAGACCGGACAACTGCGCCAGCGGGCCCAGCGCGCGGCCACTGAGCATGTAGCACGCCACCAGGCCGCCCATGCTGAGGTTGCCGTCGATGATCATGTAGACGCCGAAGCAGATCATGGCCACGCCAGCCAGTTGCTGGATAAGCAGGGTCAGGTTCATGGCCAGGCCAGACAGAATCTTGACTCGCAGCTCAAGACGGCTGAGGGTGCCGATGGTCTGTTCCCAGTGGTACTGACGCTCGCTCTCGGCGTTGTTGACCTTGACCGCATCGAGCCCGGCGAGGGTTTCGATCAGGCTCGACTGGCGCTCGGCGCCCAGCGCCATGGTGCGCTCCAGCGTTGCGGTCAACGGCTTTTGCAGGAAATGGCCAATGCCCAGCGCCAGCGGGAACGCGACGATCGGAATCCACACCAGATGCCCGCCCAGCAGCGCGATCACCAGCAGGATGATCAGGGTGAACGGCAGATCGATGAGGCTGGTCAGGGTCAGCGACGTCAAGAAGTCGCGCATGCCCTGGAACTCATGAATGTTCTGGGCATAGCTGCCGACCCGCGCCGGACGGAACTTCATCGCCATGCCGACGATACGTTCGAACAGGGTCGCGGAAATGATCAGGTCGGTCTTCTTGCCGGCAAGGTCCAGGCACAAGCTGCGCAGGCCCTTGAGCAAGAGGTCGAACAGGTAGGCGCCACAGATACCGGCCGCCAGCACCCACAGGGTTGCGGTGGCCTGGTTGGGCACCACGCGGTCGTAGACGTTCATCACGAACAGCGGTGCAGCCAGCGCGATCAGGTTGATCACGAAGCTGGCAGCGATCGCATCGGCGTACAGCCAGCGCGACAGCTTGAGGGTGTCTTTGAACCAGGAACGCGCGCGAGGAATCAGCGAGCCCATGGTCACGTCAAATTTGTGTTGCGGTTGGGCAAAGAACACTTTGCCACTGTAATCCTTGGCCAGCGCTTCACGCTCGACCGTCACTTCGCCGCCGTCGCTTTCGCTGATCAGCAGCCGTGCAACATCACCATTCCATCCCAGCAGAACGGCGCAGCGGCCTTCTTTAAGGAGAAGCATGGCGGGCAAGGCGATTTCAGGGATCTGTTCCAGCTTGCGGACCAGAAGACGCCCCTGCAAACCGGCGCGAGCCGCAGCACGGGGCAGCAGCTCGGCGCTCAGGCGCTGGTCGGGCAACGGCAGGCCGGTGCTCAACATCGCCCGGCTCGCCGGTTTTTGATGCAAGGCGCAGAGTGTCAGCAGACCATCGAGCAACGGATCATCATGCTGACTACGCGGATCATGACCTAGTAGGGCAGAAGGTAATTCCAAGTCCACGCTGACACTCTCTTTAAGCAATTAAAAGAATCTGGCGCCTGACGCGAGCGCGTCAAGAATCAGTTCATACCCGGCAGTTTGACTGTCGGCTTTATATCATTCTGCACAACCGATGCCAGCGGAGCCACTACGCCCTGACTTTTCAGCAGGGTGCCGATGTCAGCCTGAATGCGGTACTGGGTGTAGGTTTTCAGGCTCTGCAGCTGCACCAGACGCTGTTGCGCGGTGAACAGCTCGTTCTCGCTGTCCAGCAGGTCGAGCAGGGTACGCTCTCCGAGGCTGAATTGCTGCTGATACGACGTACGGACGCTGGTGGCCCGATCAACGTACTGCTGAGCGATAGGCACTTGTTGGGAAGCGTTGTTGTAGGCGTTCCAGGCCAGGCCCAGTTCTTCGTTCAACTGACGCAGTGCGTTGTTGCGGATATCCAGTGCCTGGCTGGCCAGGTAGGACTTGGACGACAGGTCGGCCTTGTTGCTGCCACCGGCATACAGGTTGAACTGCATGCGCACCATCGCTTCCCAGCCATTATTGTGGCCTTCGTCGCCACCGACGTTGTTGTCGGCGTTGCGACCCAGGTCGAAGTCGAAACGTGGGTAGAAAGAGGACTTGGCAGCGTCGTACTGTTTCTCGGCAGCAGCGATGTCAGATTCGGCCGAACGCAGCACAGGGCTGTTCTCGAGCATCTGACGGCGAGCTTCTTCCAGATCCGCCGGCATCAGGGCGAACGGCGCCGGCTTTTCCAGTTGATCAGGCAACTGACCGATGGCGCTCAGGTAGTTGGTCTGGGCGTCGGCCAGGTTGGTCTGCTCGGTGATCAGGTTGTTCTGGGCCTGAGCCAGACGGGCATCGGCCTGATCCATATCTGCCATTCGTCCGACACCGCGGCTGGTGCGCAACTTGATCTGGTCGTAGATACGTTCGTGACTTTTAAGGTTTTCCTGCGCCAGGCGAACCATCTCGCGCTGGGTAAGAACATCGATATAGACCTGCGCAACTGTCAGCGCAGTACGCTCGGAGGTGTTGAGCAAAGAGTAACCGCGCGAGTTTGCGGTGGCTTGTTGACGCCCAACTTCGTTACTTGTCGCAAACCCGTCGAATAGCATTTGACGCAAACGGATGGCAGACTCGCCGCGGTTCAGCGTCTGCCAATGATTGTTGTCATTCTGCGCACGCGTCGTTGGCGTGTCCGAACCCGCTCTGCCGTACCCCGCCGTGACATCCACACGAGGCAGGTAACCACCCTTGGCCGCACGGACTGCATAGTCCTGGGCAATGCGGGCGTTGACGCCTGCCTGCACCTCGGGATGAACGTCCATGGCCTTCTGCATGGCTTCTGGCAAGGTTTGTGCCTGCGCAAAGCCGACGGAGAGAACGAAAGGTACAGCGGTGAGGAGTTGCACTCGCATTTTGTTTACTTCCCGAGAACGTACTTGTTCGAAAACGCAGCATTCACTGCTGCATTGCATGAGAGTCATGAAGGAGATCGGCGGAGTCACGTTGTTCTGAAGGGCGTCTGGGAGCGAACAACCGAAATACACGATCTCAGAAAATATCAATGTGACATTACGGAAGCGATTGTTTAGGATGGCGCGGAATAGGTCAATAGTTTGGCATAAAGTTAATGCCTGACCTTGAAAATAGCAGTTAATAAATTGACGTCAAATAATTAACAATAACTAAATCAAATACTTATTTAATTGACGCCAAAGTTTTGTAGTTACTGAACACCCCAATACGAATCGGCATCCCTTAGTGACCAGTCGGCATGACGGATACCAACTGAACGGTAAACTCGGAGAGTCACCCCCATGAGCAGTGTTGTTGCCATCGTCAAAAGCATTGTTGGCCAAGTAGTCGCAGTTTCCCCGGAAGGGATTCGCCGTGTACTCATCGAGGGTGATCGGCTGCTAGCCGGCGAGCAGGTGCTGACGGGCCCGGAAGGCTCTGTCACGCTGCAATTGCCGGACGGCCGTCAGTTGGACATGGGCCGTGACAGCCAGTGGAGCTCGGAAACCCCGACGTCCACCACCAACATCGCCGAAGCCACCGCACAGGCCGCGCCTTCGGTTGCCGAGCTGCAGCAAGCCATCGCCGCGGGCGCCGACCCGACCAAAGACCTGGAAGCGACCGCAGCGGGCCAGACCACCGGCACCTCGGCCGACGGCGGCAACGCAGGCGGCGGCCACAGCGTGGTGATGCTGACCGAAACCGCAGACGTGGTGAACCCGAACATCGGCTTCAACACCGCAGGCCTGAGCAACAACGCCGTAGCCGGCATTCAGGAAGACGCCGCGGTTCCCCAGCGCGAATCGACCCTGAGCCTGAGCGCCACCTCGACCCTGACCGAAGAAGGCGGCGCGCTGGTATACACCGCCACCGTGACCCAGGCGCCGCTGAGCGACCTGACCATCACGCTGTCCAACGGCTCGCAGATCACCATTGCCGCCGGCCAGACCACCGGTTCCGTCACTGTGCAGATCCCCAACGGCAACACGCCGTACCTGGACGCCCATGACATCACCACCACCATCACCGGCACCACCGGCGGTGCTGGCCTGGTCCTGACCACCAACCCGGCGCCAGCGACGACCACCATCACTGACACCATCGACACCACCGTTGCCACCATCACCGGCAGCACCCAGGTGACCGAAGGCCAGTCGGCGACCTACACCATCAGCCTGAGCAACCCGGCGCAGACCGAAGTCACCATCAACCTGACCTACAGCGGCACCGCTGCCAACGGCACCGATTACACCCAGGTGGTCAGCGTCAAGATTCCGGCCGGTTCGAGCAGCGTCACCTTTGACCTGGCGACCATCAACGACACCATTCCCGAGGGCGTCGAAAACGTCACCGTATCGATTGGCGCCATCACCGGCGGCAACTTCGAAAACGTCGTGGTCAGCGGCACCAACGGCAGCGTGACCACCACCATCATCGACAACGATGCCCTGCCAGTGGTCGACCTCAACGGTGCGGCGGCAGGCACCGACAACCAGGCCACTTTCACCGAAGGCGACAAGGGCGTGGCGATTGCGCCTGACCTTAAAGTCACCGACGTCGACAGCCCGCTGCTGCAAGGCGCCAAGGTCACCCTGACCAACGCCCAGGCAGACGACAGCCTGGTAGTCGGCAGCCCGAACGCGAAAATCACCGTCACCACGACCACCGTCAACGGCCAGATCGTGCTGACCCTGAGCGGCGCAGCCACGTCTGCCGAATACGAAGCCGTGATCAAGTCGATCACCTTCGGCAACAGCAGCGAAAACCCGAGCGCCATCGACCGCAACATCACCGTGACCGTGAACGACGGTCAGAATGATTCGGTTGCAGTCACCAGCACCGTTCACGTCGTACCGGTCAATGATGCGCCGGTCGTGACCGCGCCGACCCAGGTGACGACTGCTGAAGACACCCCGCTGACGTTCTCGGCCGCCAATGGCAATGCCATTTCCATCAAGGACGTCGATGCCAACCCGACTGACGTTCTGAAGATCACTGTCACCGTGACCGGCGGCACGCTGGTCCTGACTGGCGGCGCAACCAGCGATGCCCAGGGCCACCTGACCCTGTCCGGCACGCAGGCACAGATCAACGCCGCACTGGAAGGCGCGACCTTCACGCCGGTACAGGACTCGAACAACACCACCGGCACCGCCGGCCTGTCGATCACCGTCGACGACCAGGGCAACACCGGCACCGGCGGCGCTCTGACCGGCTCGCAGTCCATCAACATCGACGTGACGCCGGTGAACGACGCTCCAGTAGCGGGCATCAGCAACGGCACCGGGGTTGAAGACACCGTCACCACTGGCCAACTGGTCGCCAGCGACGTCGACAAGGGCGACGTGCTGACCTACACCATTGCAGCCAAGGACACCCCGGCCGGCCTGACCCTGAACAGCGCGACCGGCCAGTGGACGCTGGACGCCAGCAATGCCGCTTACCAGCACCTGGCCGCTGGCCAGACCACGACCCTGAACGTACCGTTCACTGTCACCGATGCTGCAGGCGCGACCAGCACCTCGACCTTGACCATCGTCGTTACCGGCACCAACGATGCCCCTGTGGCCCAAGCCAGCACCGGCACTGGCGTGGAAGACACCACCGCCACTGGCCAGTTGCAGGCCAGCGATGTGGACGACAACGACGTCCTGACCTACAGCGTCAAGGATGCCGACAAGCCAGCCGGTTTCACCGTTGACGCCACTGGCAAGTGGACCCTGGACGCCAGCAACGCTGCGTACCAGCACCTGGCTGCCGGCGACACTCTGAACATCAGCGTGCCGTTCACCGTCACCGACAAACTGGGTGCTACCAGCACTTCGACCCTGACCATCACCCTCACCGGCACCAACGATGCGCCAGTGGCGACCGTCAGCACTGTTGCCGTGGATGAAGACAAATCCGTCAGCGGCCAGCTCAACGCGACCGATATCGACGACAACGATGTCCTGACCTACACCGTCACCGACGCCAACAAGCCAGCCGGCTTCACCGTTGACGCCACTGGCAAGTGGACCCTGGATGCCAGCAACGCGGCGTACCAGCACCTGGCCGCCGGACAGACTGCGACCCTGGACATCCCGTTCACCGTTACCGACAAATCGGGCGCCACCAGCACCTCCACCCTGACCATCACCGTTACCGGCACCAACGACGCGCCTGTGGCGACCGTCAGCACTGCTGCCGTAGACGAAGACAAATCCGCCAGCGGCCAGCTGCAAGCGACCGATATCGACGACAACGACGTCCTGACGTACACCGTCACCGACGCCAACAAGCCAGCCGGCTTTACCGTTGACGCCACTGGCAAGTGGACCCTGGATGCCAGCAACGCGGCATACCAGCACCTGGCCGCCGGCCAGACTGCGACCCTGGACATCCCGTTCACCGTCACTGACAAGTCGGGCGCCACCAGCACCTCGACCCTGACCATTACCGTTACCGGCACCAACGATGCGCCTGTGGCGACCGTCAGCACTGCTGCCGTGGACGAAGACAAGTCCGTCAGCGGCCAACTGCAAGCCACTGACATCGACGACAACGATGTCCTGACCTACACGGTCACCGATGCCAACAAGCCAGCCGGCTTCACCGTTGACGCCACTGGCAAGTGGACCCTGGATGCCAGCAACGCGGCATACCAGCACCTGGCCGCCGGCCAGACCGCGACCCTGGACATCCCGTTCACTGTCACCGACAAATCGGGCGCCACCAGCACCTCCACCCTGACCATCACCGTTACCGGCACCAACGACGCGCCTGTGGCGACCGTCAGCACTGCTGCCGTGGACGAAGACAAATCCGTCAGCGGCCAACTGCAAGCGACCGATATCGACGACAACGACGTCCTGACCTACACCGTGACCAACAAGCCAGCCGGCTTTACCGTCAACGATGCAGGCCAGTGGACCCTGGACGCCAGCAACGCTGCGTACCAGCACCTGGCCGCCGGCCAGACTGCGACCCTGGACATTCCGTTCACCGTCACCGACAAGTCGGGCGCCACCAGCACTTCGACCCTGACCATCACCGTCACCGGCACCAACGACGCGCCTGTGGCGACCGTCAGCACTGCCGCCGTGGACGAAGACAAGTCCGTCAGCGGCCAGCTCAACGCGACCGATGTGGACGACAACGACGCCCTGACCTACACCGTCACCGACGCCAACAAGCCAGCCGGCTTTACCGTCAACGATGCAGGCCAGTGGACCCTGGACGCCAGCAACGCTGCGTACCAGCACCTGGCTGCCGGCCAGACCGCGACCCTGGACATTCCGTTCACCGTCACTGACAAGTCGGGCGCCACCAGCACCTCTACCCTGACCATTACCGTTACCGGCACCAACGACGCGCCTGTGGCGACCGTCAGCACCGGCACCGGCGTAGAAGACACCACCACGACTGGCCAACTGCAAGGCAGCGATGTGGATGACGGCGACGTCCTGACCTACAGCGTCAAGGACGCCGACAAACCAGCCGGTTTCAGCGTCAACGACGCGGGCCAGTGGACCCTGGACGCCAGCAATGCGGCGTACCAGCACCTGGCTGCCGGCCAGACCGCGACCTTGGACATCCCGTTCACTGTCACCGACAAGTCGGGCGCAACCAGCACTTCGACCCTGACCATCACCGTCACCGGCACCAACGACGCGCCTGTGGCGACCGTCAGCACTGCTGCTGTGGACGAAGACAAATCCGTCAGCGGCCAACTGCAAGCCACTGACATCGACGACAACGATGTCCTGACCTACACCGTCACCGACGCCAACAAGCCAGCTGGCTTCACGCTGGACAGCGCCACCGGTCAATGGACCCTGGACGCGGGCAATGCGGCCTATCAGCATCTGGCGGCCGGTGAAAAACTGACCATCGATGTGCCGTTCACCGTCACCGACAAGGCCGGTGCGACCAGCACTTCGACCCTGACCCTGACCATCACCGGCACCAACGATGTACCGGTTGCCTCGGCGAGCGTTGGCACCGCCAAGGAAGACACGGGCCTGGCCACCGGACAACTGCTGGCCAGCGATCCGGACAGCACCGACACCCTGACCTACAGCATCAAGGATGCCGACAAGCCGGCCGGCTTCACCCTGGACAGCGCCACCGGCAAGTGGACCCTGGACACCAGCAATGCGGCGTACCAGAACCTGGCCGAGGGCGAGGTCCAGACCATCAAGGTGCCGTTCACCGTCACCGACAATAACAACGCCACCAGCAACGTCGAATACCTGACGCTGACCGTCACCGGCACCAACGATGCACCGGTTGCCCAAGCGGCCACCGTTTCGGCCGTGGAAGACCAGATGACCGGCAGCGGCGTTGTGAGCAACGCCACCAACGGCTCGTCGATGGTCATCACCGTGACCACCACTGAAGCCAACCAGAAGGTCTCCTTCAACTGGAACTTCAGCACCAGTGACTACAAGCCGTACAACGACTTCGCCTTCGTACAGGTCAATGGCAAGCCGGCAACGACGCTGAGCGACATCAATGCGGTCGGCAGCTACGGTTCGTCGGGCAACCAGACGTTCTCGCAAGTCTTCGACAAGCCAGGCACTTATCAGATCGTCGTCGGCGTCGCCAACCAGGGCGACAGCCTGCAGAACTCGACGCTGAACGTGGGCAACGTCACCGGCGCTACCGTGAACTCCGTCGTGACCAACGGCGCGGTCTCGGCCAACGCCGGCAACTATGTGCTGACCACCAGCGGCGAGACCGCCCAGCACATGGCCCAGCAGGTCAACAAGCCGGCGATCCTGTCGGGCGAACTGACCGCAACCGACATCGACCACAACGCCGTGCTGACCTTCAGCCAGACGCCAGGTACGCCTGCCGTTGACGGCTTCACCCTGAACGCTCAGGGCAAGTGGACTTTCGATCCGAGCAACGCCGCTTACCAGAGCCTGGCAGCCGGCGAAGTCAAGACCATCGTCGTCAACTACACCGTGACCGACGAACATGGCGCCACCGACACCAGCACCCTGACCATCAAGCTGACCGGCACCAACGACGCACCGATCGCCTCGGCGACCATTGCTGCCGTGAACGAAGATGCCAGCGTCAGCGGTCAGTTGCAGGCCACTGACATCGACCACAACGACGTCCTGACCTACAGCGTCAAGAACGCTGACAAACCGGCCGGCTTCACCGTTGACTCCACCGGCAAGTGGACTCTGGATGCCAGCAACTCGGCCTACCAGCACCTGGCCGCCGGCCAGACCACCACCTTGAACGTGCCGTTCACCGTCACCGACAAGTCGGGCGCCACCAGCACTTCGACCCTGACCATCACCGTCACCGGCACCAACGACGCACCTGTGGCCTCCGCCAGCAGCGCCCTGGTACTGGAAGACAAGAGCGTCAGCGGCAAGCTGCAAGCCACTGACATCGACGACAACGACGTCCTGACCTACACCGTCACCGATGCCAACAAACCGGCCGGTTTCAGTGTCAACGCTGCTGGCCAGTGGACCCTGGATGCCGGCAATGCGGCCTACCAGCACCTGGCAGCCGGTCAGACGACCGTGCTCAACGTACCGTTCACCGTCACTGACAAGTCGGGCGCGACCAGCACCTCGACCCTGAAAATCACCGTGATCGGCACCAACGATGCACCGATCGCCAAGGCCAGCATCGGCACAGGTCTGGAAGACACCAAGACCACCGGCCAACTGCAGGCCACCGATGTCGACGACAACGATGTCCTGAGCTACAGCGTCAAGACTGCCGACAAGCCAGCGGGCTTCAGCGTCAACGCCGCCGGCCAGTGGACCCTGGATGCCGGTAACGCGGCGTACCAGCACCTGGCCGCAGGCCAGACCACGACCTTGAACGTGCCGTTCACCGTCACCGACAAGCTGGGCGCGAGCAGCACCTCGATCCTGACCATCACCGTCACCGGCACCAACGACGCGCCTGTGGCCAAGGCCAGCACTGCTGCCGTGACCGAAGACAAGTCCGTCAGTGGCCAACTGCAAGCCACCGACGTCGACGACAACGACGTGCTGACCTACACCGTCACCGATGCCAACAAACCGGCCGGTTTCAGTGTCAACGCTGCTGGCCAGTGGACCCTGGACGCCAGCAACGCGGCCTATCAGCACCTGGGTGCCGGCCAGACCACCGTCCTCAACGTACCGTTCACCGTCACTGACAAGTCGGGTGCGACCAGCACTTCGACCCTGAAGATCACTGTCACCGGCACCAACGATGCACCGGTTGCCCAGGTCAGCACCGGCACCGGCGTGGAAGACACCAAGACCACCGGCCAGCTGCAAGCCACCGATGTCGACGACAACGACGTGCTCAGCTACAGCGTCAAGAACGCCGACAAGCCAGCAGGCTTCAGCGTGGATGCCAGCGGCAAGTGGACTCTGGACGCCGGCAACGCGGCTTACCAGCACCTGGCTCAAGGCCAGACCACCACCTTGACCGTGCCGTTCACCGTCACCGACAAGGCAGGCCTGACCAGCACTTCGACCCTGACCATCACCGTCACCGGCACCAACGACGCGCCAGTGGCCAAGGCCAGCAGCGGCACAGGTACTGAAGACACCACCAGCACCGGCCAACTGCAAGCCACCGATGTCGATGACAACGACGTGCTGACCTATAGCGTCAAGGACGCCGACAAGCCAGCCGGTTTCAGCGTCAACGACGCGGGCCAGTGGACCCTGGACGCCAGCAATGCGGCGTACCAGCACCTGGCCGCCGGCCAGACTGCGACCCTGGACATCCCGTTCACCGTCACCGACAAGGCTGGCCTGACCAGTACTTCGACCCTGACCATCACCGTTACCGGCACTAACGACGCGCCAGTGGCGACCGTCAGCACCGCTGCCGTGGACGAAGACAAATCCGTCAGCGGCCAGCTGCAAGCGACCGATATCGACGACAACGACGTCCTGACCTACACCGTCACCGACGCCAACAAGCCAGCGGGCTTCACCGTTGACGCCACTGGCAAGTGGACTCTGGACGCCAGCAACGCTGCCTACCAGCACCTGGCCGCCGGCCAGACTGCGACCCTGGACATTCCGTTCACTGTCACTGACAAATCGGGCGCAACCAGCACTTCGACCCTGACCATCACCGTCACCGGCACCAACGATGCGCCTGTGGCGACCGTCAGCACCGGCACCGGCGTGGAAGACACCACCACGACTGGCCAGTTGCAAGGCAGCGATGTGGATGACGGCGACGTCCTGACCTACAGCGTCAACGATGCCGACAAGCCAGCCGGCTTCAGCGTTGATGCCTCCGGCAAATGGACCCTGGACGCCAGCAATGCGGCCTACCAGCATCTGGGCGCAGGCCAGACCACGACCCTGTCCGTGCCGTTCACCGTCACCGACAAGGCCGGTTTGACCAGCACTTCGACCCTGACCATCACCGTCACCGGCACCAACGACGCGCCGGTTGCCAAGCCCGGCGCCGCTGCCGTGACTGAAGACAAGTCCGTCAGTGGTCAGCTGCAGGCCACCGATGTGGATGACGGCGACGTCCTGACCTACACCGTCAAGGATGCCGACAAGCCTGCCGGCTTCACCCTGGACAGCGCCACCGGCCAATGGACTCTGGACGCCGGCAACCCGGCGTACCAGCACCTGGCAGCGGGCGAAATCGCCACCGTCACCGTGCCGTTCACCGTGACTGACAAGGCGGGTGCCACCAGCACCTCGAACCTGGTCATCACCATCACCGGT
>NZ_JANHKS010000036.1 GCF_028682175.1 Pseudomonas putida
GGCAAGCGCGCTCCTACAGGTTTGGTGGAATACGCGACAGCCCTTTATAGTTGCCGCCATTGAGCCTTTTTTCGAGACTTGCGATGAGCCAGGAAACGCCGTACATCTTCGATGCGACCACCGCCACTTTCGATCAGTTGGTTATCGAAAACTCCTTTCACAAACCCGTGCTGGTGGATTTCTGGGCCGAGTGGTGCGCGCCGTGCAAGGTGCTGATGCCGCTGCTGCAACAGATCGCCGAGAGCTACCAGGGCGAGCTGCTGCTGGCCAAGGTCGACTGCGATGCCGAGCAGGACATCGTCGGCCGCTTCGGCATTCGCAGCCTGCCGACCGTGGTGCTGTTCAAGGACGGCCAGCCGGTTGACGGCTTTGCCGGTGCGCAGCCTGAATCGGAAATCCGCAAACTGCTCGAACCCCATGTGCAAATGCCGCCACCGGCTGCGGGCGATCCCTTGCAGACCGCCCAGGCGATGTTCGCCGAGAGCCATTTCGCGGAAGCGGAAGCGGTGCTGCAGACCATTCTCACCGAAGACAACACCAACGCTGCCGCGCTGATTCTGTACGCGCGCTGCCTGGCTGAACGTGGTGAACTGGCTGAAGCGCGGACTGTGCTGGATGCGGTCAAGGGCGACGAGCACAAGGCAGCGCTGGCCGGTGCCAAGGCGCAACTGACCTTCCTGGGTGAAGCGAAAGTCCTGCCGGACGCAGCTGACCTCAAGACCCGCCTTGCGCAAAACCCGCAGGACGATGAAGCCGTGTACCAATTGGCGATTCACCAGCTTTCGCGCCAGCAGTACGAAGCTGCGCTGGACGGCCTGTTGAAGCTGTTCATCCGCAACCGCAACTACAACGAAGGCCAGCCGCACAAGACGCTGCTGCAGGTGTTCGATCTGCTGGGCAACGACCACCCGCTGGTCACCACCTACCGCCGCAAGCTGTTTGCTGCGCTGTATTGAGATGCACTCAACCTTGTAGGAGTGAGCTTGCTCGCGATTGCGTTGTCCCAGACGAACAATTTGCGTCTGATACACCGCCATCGCGAGCAAGCTCACTCCTACAGGGGAAACGGTGTGCATAAGCCCCAAAAAGATTCAGGATTCAACCCAGTAATACTCCGGCGCATCGCCATGGCTCTCGACCCTGACGTTGGCGCTGTGGCGCATGCGCACCATCAGGCGCTTGCCCGCCGCCGTGCTGCCCGCCAACCCTTCAAGCTGCCCCAGCAGATCCGGCCCGCTCAAATGCCCGGCCTTGCGCAGCAGTTCCTGGGCGATGTCCCACGCGGCATCGTTGCGGCTGGCCAGCGGCTTGGCGACAGGGTCAGCCGCAGGTTTGTTCTCTGCCTGGACGCCGAGCTGCGCGCCCAGTTTGGCCCAATCGCTGTCGTCCATTTCCACAGTCAGATCCACCGGCACATCGCCAACGGTTCCACGGATTCGCAACATTTTGTGTGTCCTCTGATTGGCGGTGTGGCATGGTCCCACAGGATTCGCGGCAGACGCCATTACCCGTAGGAGCGCGCTTGCCCGCGATTGCGGTGGGTCAGCAACACAGATGTGGATGAAAGAACGCCGTCGCGGGCAAGCACGCTCCTACAAGTGCCTATCGAAAAAGTTAAGAAACGCCAACAAATATTGTTATAAGATTACATAACAATTTTCTAACACTTCTCCGGAGCCCTCCATGCGTCGTCTGTTACTCGCCCTGCCCTTCGCGTTGCTGCCGCTGACCTTCGCCCACGCTGCTGACGAACATGACCACGATCATGAGCATGGCAGCCTCGGCGCGCATGTGCATGGCGTTGCGCGTCTGGACCTGGCGCTCGATGGCCGCACGCTGGAGCTGGAACTGGATACCCCGGCCATGAACATCGTCGGCTTCGAGCACGCGGCAACCACCGATGCCGACAAGATGAAACTGGCGCTGGCCCGCGAAACCCTGCTCAAGCCCCATGGCCTGTTCAGCATTCCGGAAGCCGCAGGTTGCACTGTGGTCAAGGCGAAGCTGGAAAGCCCGCTGTTCGGTGACAAGGACGACGACGGCGATGCCGACGAACATGAGCACGAGCACAGCGAAATCCACGGCCACTACCAGTTCACCTGTAGCGTGCCTGCGGTGTTGAACAAGCTGGACCTGACCCAGCTGTTCACCAGCTTCCCGGCGACCCAGACCATCCAGGTTCAACTGGTCACGCCAAAACGCCAGATGGGCGCAGAAGTGCGTCCGAGCAACCCAGTGGTCAAGTTCTGAACATGACCCAGGCGCTTATCGAACTGTCCGATCTGGGCTTTGCCTGGCCCGGTCATGAGCCGCTGCTGGACATTCCTGCGTTTCGCCTGGAACCGGGCGAAACCCTGTTCCTCAAGGGCCCCAGCGGCAGTGGCAAAACCACGTTGCTGGGCCTGTTGGGCGGTGTGCAGAAACCTGATCGTGGCAGCATCCGCCTGCTCGGTCAGGAACTGGCGCAGTTGTCGGCGGGCGCTCGCGACCGCTTTCGCGTCGATCACACCGGTTACATTTTCCAGCAATTCAATTTGCTGCCGTTTCTGTCGGTGCGGGAAAACGTCGAGCTGCCCTGCCACTTCTCAAAGCTGCGTGCGCAGCGGGCGACCCAGCGCCACGGCAGCGTCGTTCAGGCCGCCGCCACCCTGCTCGCTCACCTGGGTCTGAAAGATCCGGCGTTGCTGGGGCGTCGTGCCGATTCCCTGTCCATTGGCCAGCAGCAGCGTGTCGCTGCAGCCCGTGCGCTGATCGGCCAGCCGGAACTGGTGATCGCCGACGAGCCCACCTCAGCGCTCGACGCCGATGCCCGCGAGGCATTCATTCAGCTCCTGTTCGCCGAATGCCGCGAGGCCGGTGCCAGCCTGTTGTTCGTCAGCCACGATCAGAGCCTGGCGCCGCTGTTCGACCGCAACCTGTCGCTGGCCGAACTCAATCGCGCCGCCGTCGCCCCAGAGGTTTGAGATGTATCTTCTTCGCCTGGCGCTGGCCAGCCTCGCCAACCGCCGTTTCACCGCCTTTCTCACCGCATTCGCCATTGCCCTGTCGGTCTGCCTGCTGCTGGCAGTGGAACGGGTGCGCACCGAAGCCCGTGCCAGCTTCGCCAGCACCATCAGCGGCACGGACCTGATCGTCGGTGCCCGTTCCGGCTCGGTGAACCTGCTGCTGTATTCGGTGTTCCGCATCGGCAACGCCACCAACAACATTCGTTGGGACAGCTTCGAACACTTTGCGGGCAGCAAGCAGGTGAAGTGGGCGATCCCGATTTCCCTGGGCGACAGCCATCGCGGCTATCGCGTCATGGGCACCACCGAAGCCTATTTCGAGCACTACCAATATGGCCGCCAGCAGCATCTGGAGCTGGCTGATGGGCGCCCTTTCGCCACCGATCCGTTCGAAGTGGTGCTCGGTGCCGAAGTCGCCGAGGCCCTGCACTACAAACTCGGCGACAAGCTGGTACTGGCCCACGGCGTGGCGACGGTGAGCCTGGTCAAGCATGACGACAAGCCCTTCACCGTGGTCGGAATTCTCAAGCGCACCGGTACACCGGTGGACCGCACGCTGCACATCAGCCTGGGCGGCATGGAAGCGATTCACATCGACTGGCACAACGGCGTTCCCGCCCAGGGCGCCGGGCGTATCAGCGCCGATCAGGCGCGCAACATGGACCTGACGCCCACGGCCATCACCGCTTTCATGCTCGGCTTGAACAGCAAGATTTCGACCTTCGCCTTGCAGCGTGAGATCAACGAATTCCGCGGCGAACCGATGCTGGCGATCCTGCCCGGCGTGGCGCTGCAAGAGTTGTGGAGCCTGATGGGTACGGCGGAAAAAGCCCTGTTCGTGATCTCTCTGTTCGTGGTGCTGACCGGCCTGATCGGCATGCTCACGGCCATCCTGACCAGCCTCAACGAGCGCCGGCGCGAGATGGCGATTCTGCGCTCAGTGGGCGCCAGGCCCTGGCATGTCGCAAGCCTGCTGGTTCTGGAAGCCTTCGCCCTGGCGCTGGCAGGCTCGGTGAGCGGGCTGGCGCTGCTGTACATCGGCATCGCGGCGGCGCAGGGTTACGTGCAGGCCAACTATGGCCTGTACTTGCCGCTGTCGCTGCCGAGCACCTATGAATGGACGCTGTTGGGCGGCATTCTGTGCGCGGCGCTGTTGATGGGCACCGTGCCTGCGTGGCGCGCCTATCGCCAGTCGTTGTCCGACGGTTTGTCGATTCGTCTGTGAGGGTATGTTGATGCGCAGGTGCTGGATGCTGATGGGCGCGGTTCTGTCGATGCTGGTCGCGACCTCGGCGTGGGCGCAGGACGTGCGGGTGCTGACCTGGCAGGAGATGATCCCGCCCGACGCGCCGCCGGTGAAGCTCATCACCGCGCCGATCCACGACCTGTCGAAAATGGCCGACACCCTGTCAGTGGAATCCGCGCCCGCCGCACACCAATTGGCGCCCCACGCGCCGGTTGTCAAGGCGCTGGACGGCCAGATGGTGCGGCTGCCGGGGTACATCGTGCCGCTGGAAGTCAGTGAAGAAGGCCGCGTGATCGAGTTTCTGCTGGTGCCGTACTTCGGCGCCTGTATTCACGTCCCGCCACCGCCACCGAACCAGATCGTGCACGTCACCAGTGAGCTGGGGGTGAAGGTGGACGAGCTGTACCAGCCGTACTGGATCGAAGGGCCGATACAGGTCAAGGCGTCCAGCAGCGAACTGGCCGATGCCGGGTATCAGATGGAAGCGGACAAGATTCTGGTGTACGAACTGCCTGATCAGTAGGTCCAGATGCTCTTCGTTTGGGTGACCGTCATCGCGAGCAAGCTCACTCCTACAGGGGAGCGCGGTCAGTTGCAGGAGTGAGCTTGCTCGCGATAAGGCTAATCGCGCTTTCGTTGAGCCAGGTCAAAACCCCTGTTCCAGACGCTTCGTAACATAAGGCATCCCTTTTTAATGCCTTTACGGAGCCCCCATGAACAAGTCTCTCCTCGGCGCGCCGCTCGTTGCGCTCGCTCTACTTGCCCCTGTCGCCGAGGCGCACCAGACCGGCGACATCATCGTGCGCGCCGGTGCCGCGCGTGTCGTTCCCAACGAAGACAGCGGCAACCTGAAACTGGACGGCACCAAGGTCGCCGGCACCAAAGCCACTGCTGACAACTCGACGCAACTGGGCCTGACTTTCGCCTACATGCTCAGCGACCACTTGGGTCTGGAACTGCTCGCCGCCACGCCGTTCAGCCACACCATCGGCGTCAAAGGCCTCGGCCCGGGCCTGGACGGCAAGCTGGCGGACGTCAAGCAACTGCCGCCGACCCTGTCGCTGCAGTACTACCCGATGGACAGTTCGTCGAAGTTTCAGCCCTACGCCGGCATCGGCCTGAACTACACCAAATTCTTCAACAACGACCTCACCGGCGAGCGCAAGCAGCAGGGCTTCAGCAACCTGAAACTCAAGGACTCGGTAGGCCTGGCCGGGCAGATCGGCATGGATTACATGCTCACCGACCGCGTCATGCTCAACGCCTCGATCTGGTACATCGACATCGACACCAAGGCCACCGTCGACGGCCCGTCCGCCTTGAGCGTGGGCAAGACCAAGGTGGACGTGGACATTGATCCGTGGGTCTACATGGTGGGGTTGGGTTACAAGTTCTGACTGGTTGAAATCGACCCCGTAGCAGCACGGCTTGCCGGCGGGAGCGGTGAGGCAGCAACGAATATGCTGTCTGACACACTGCTCCCGCCGGCAAGCCGTGCTGCTATGGGAAGAGGAGTTCAGCGTCCCAACAGCCGCGCCAAGCCGACTTTCAAAGGCGTAGGCGTGGCAACCGTGAACCGCTCCAGCAACCTCTGGTTATCCGCCCGGGAATGCTTGATGTCCCCCGAACGCGCCGGCAGGTTGGTCACCGCAGGCAGATCGCCCACCACCTCGCCAAAGGCCGCCAGCAACTGGTTCAGCGACGTAGTGGCGTTGAGCCCGACGTTGACCGCGCCCTCTTCCACCGAATCCTTCTCGAACCCCTGCACCACCAGGTCCACCAGGTCTTCAACGTAGAAGAAATCCCGGGTCTGTTCGCCATCGCCAAACACCGAAATCGGCAGCCCCTTCTCTGCGCGTTCAGCGAAGATGCTGATCACGCCCGAGTAGGGCGAGGAAGGATCCTGACGCGGGCCGAAGATGTTGAAGAAGCGAAACACCACCGGTTCCAGCCCGTGCTGACGACGGTAGAAGTCGAAGTAGTACTCACTGGCCAGCTTGTCCGACGCGTAAGGCGTCAGCGGCGCCTTGGGGGTGTCCTCGGTGATGGCCTGGCCTTCGCCATTGTTGCCATACACCGCCGCACTGGAGGCAAACACCACGCGCTTGATGCCCGCCTGGCGCATGGCCTCGCAGACATTCAGCGTGCCGATGAAATTGCTCTGGTGCGTCTTGACCGGGTCATCCACCGAGGCCTGCACCGAAGCCACTGCGGCCAGATGCGCCACTGCCTGGCAGCCCACAGCCGCGCGAGCCACCAGCGCGGCATCGGCGACGTCGCCCTCAATCAGCTCGACTCGCGGGTTGTCCAGCGGCAGGTTGCTGCGCTTGCCGGTGGACAGGTCGTCGAGCACTCGCACCGCGTATCCCTTGGCCAGCAGGGCGTCGACCAGATGCGAGCCGATGAACCCGGCACCACCGGTGATGAGAACAGGTGCATCAGACATGACGGTAGTAGCGATCCAGTAGGCTGGGCAAACCGGCACGCCAGGCGCGGGGTTTGATACCAAAGGTATGAAGGATTTTCTTGCAGGCCAGCACTGCGTTCTGCGGCTCGTCGGTCACGTCGGGGCTGGCGGCGTGGGCCTGGGCGGTGGGTGCCTCGACCTTCAGCTCACGCAGCAGGCGGGCTTCGGTGAGCACCGCCTGGCCCAGCGCCAGCGGCGTCGTGGCTTCGTGACCGGCGTAGTGATAGGTGCCCCACAGCGGCGCGGCACAATCGAGCTGCTTGAGCACTGAAATGATGACGCGTGCGGCGTCGTCCACCGGCGTCGGGTTGCCCCGGCGGTCGTCGGCCATCAGGATTTCATCAAGCCGCTCGGCGCGCTCCAGAAAGCGCCCCAGCACGCCATCGGCACTGTCATCGAGCAGCCAGCCGAAACGCAGCAGCACATGTTGCGGACAAGTGGCGCGAACGCTCTGCTCGATCCGCCACAACGCCTGGCCGCGGGCGCCCAGGGGCACGGGTTCGTCTTTTTCGCTGTAGGCGGTCGCGCGCGAGCCATCGAACACTCGGTAGCTGGATGGCTGGAGCAGAACGATATTGTGATGCTGGCACAATTCAGCAAGACGCTCGACGGAGCGTTCCTGGTTGTCCAGCCTCTCACTGCTCACATCCTGCGCCTGAAACCAGTCGAAGTAGTAAGCCAGATTGATCAAGGCATCCGGGCGGGTGTCATCGAGCAGTTGCGTCAGGCTTGCCGCATCCCAACCGTCTTGCGGTGGACGCGGCGCGAGGAAGCCAATGTCCTCCTCGGCACCCAGACGGATCAACGCCTGCCCGAGGGCATTCCCACCGCCCAACAGCATAAGGCGCATTCGCATAGAGTCAGCAGGCTCGGTCCTGGAAATCAATTAGAAAAATAGGTGAAAAACGGCCGCAAACATAGCACGTTGTAGCAGTTTCGCCCAACAACCGGGCCTTGGCCTCTTGGACTGTAGGAGCGCGCTTGCCCGCGACTGCGTTTCTCCAGCCATCAATACATTGACTGATACAACGCCGTCGCGGGCAAGCGCGCTCCTGCAGAAGGCGTGACACCGATCACAGGGACTTGCATCTGTCGCCCGGTGCCCGCATAAACTCATTCATGAACCTTCTCAAGCCCCTGGACACTGTGCTCGCAGCCTTCCACCCGGCGGTCAGCGCATGGTTCACCAGCCGATTTGCCGCTGTCACGCCGGCTCAGGCCCAGGCGTGGCCGTTGATAAAACAGCGCCAATCCACGCTGATCGCCGCGCCCACCGGCTCCGGCAAGACCCTGACTGCATTTCTGGCGGTGATCGATGACCTGGTCCATCAGGGCCTTGAAGCAGGCGGCGAACTGCCCGAGCAGACCTTCGTGGTCTACGTCTCGCCCCTCAAGGCGCTGTCCAACGACATCCAGATCAACCTTGCGCAACCGCTGGCGGGCATCACCGAACAGCTCGAACAGCAAGGCCTGCCGGGGCTGCGTATCACCACCGCAGTGCGCACCGGCGACACCCCGCAGAAAGAGCGTTCGGCGATGCGCAAGCGGGCGCCGCATATTCTGGTGACCACGCCCGAATCGCTCTACGTGCTGCTCGGTTCGGATTCAGGCCGGCGCATGTTGTCGAGTACGCAAACCGTGATCGTCGACGAGATCCACGCCATCGCCGCCAGCAAGCGTGGCAGCCATCTGGCATTGAGTCTTGAGCGTTTGCAGGCGTTGTGTGACACGCCGTTGCTGCGGATCGGCCTGTCGGCCACGCAGAAGCCCATCGAGCGAGTGTCGCGCTTTCTGGTGGGCAGCGATCCGGTCAGCCGGCCATGCGCCATTGTCGATATCGGCCATGCCCGGCCTCGCGACCTGGCCATCGAAGTGCCGCCCGTGCCGCTGACGGCGGTGATGGCCAACGATGTCTGGGAACGGGTCTACGACAGGCTCGCCGACCTTGCCCGCGAACACCGCACCACGCTGATATTCGTCAATACCCGACGCCTCGCCGAGCGCATGGCCCGGCATTTGAGCGAGCGTCTGGGCAAAGACGCGGTGGCAGCCCATCACGGCAGCCTCGCCAAGGAGCAGCGCCTCGATGCCGAGCAACGGCTCAAGCGCGGCGATCTGCAGGTGCTGATCGCCACCGCCTCGTTGGAGTTGGGCATCGACATCGGTGATGTGGACCTGGTCTGCCAGATCAGTTCGCCACGCTCCATCGCAGCCTTCCTGCAGAGAGTCGGCCGCTCCGGGCACCACGTCGGCGGCACGCCCAAAGGCCGCCTGTTCGCCATTTCCCGCGACGATCTGATCGAATGCGCCGCGTTGCTGGACTGCGTACGCCGTGGCGAACTGGACACCCTGTTGATTCCCCAGGCGCCACTGGACGTGCTGGCGCAACAGATCATCGCTGAGGTCAGTTGCCAGGAATGGCAAGAGCAGGCCCTGCTGGCAATGTTTCGCAAGGCCTCGCCTTACGCCGAGGTCGATGAAGGCCACTATCAGGCGCTGCTCGCCATGCTGGCCGAGGGCTACAGCGGGCGTCAGGGCGTGCGCGGCGCTTATCTGCACCGTGACGCCGTGAGCCAGACGCTGCGCGGGCGACGGGGCAGCAAACTCACCGCCGTCACCAGCGGCGGGACCATTCCGGACAACGCCGACTACAGCGTGATCCTCGAACCCCAGGCGCTGAACATCGGCACGGTCAACGAGGATTTCGCGGTGGAAAGCATCGCCGGCGATATCTTCCAGCTGGGCAATACTTCGTACCGTATCCTGCGCATCGAGGCAGGCCGGGTGCGGGTTGAAGATGCCCAAGGCATGCCGCCCAACATCCCGTTCTGGCTGGGAGAGGCGCCCGGGCGCAGCGATGAACTGTCCTTTGCCGTCGCCCGCTTGCAGGCCGGGATCGACCAACAGTTGAGCGAGCATCCTGGCAACCTCAGGCCCTGCATCGACTGGCTCATGAACACCCTGGGCCTCAACGCCGACAGCGCCGGGCAACTGGTCGAGTACCTGGCGCGCGCCCACGCGGCCCTTGGCGCCTTGCCGTCCCAGGACACGCTGGTGATGGAGCGCTTCTTCGACGAATCCGGTGGCACCCAACTGGTGATACACACGCCGTTCGGCAGCCGCATCAACCGGGCCTGGGGGCTGGCGCTGCGCAAGCGTTTCTGCCGCACCTTCAATTTCGAATTGCAGGCCGCCGCCAGCGAAGACGCCATCGTGCTGTCGCTGTCCACCAGCCACAGTTTTGCCCTGGATGAAGTCTGGCGCTATCTGAACGCCAACACGGCCGAGCACCTGCTGATTCAAGCGGTACTGGATGCGCCTTTGTTCGGCGTGCGCTGGCGCTGGAACGCCGGTGTGGCGCTGGCCCTGCCGCGTTATGCGGGAGGCCGCAAAGTCGCGCCGCAACTTCAGCGCATGAAAAGTGAAGATTTGATCGCCACGGTGTTTCCCGATCAGATCGCCTGCCTCGAAAACCTGGTAGGAGAGCGCGAAGTGCCCGATCACCCGCTCGTCGAGCAGACTCTTGATGACTGCCTGCACGAAGCGATGGACGCCGATGGCTGGCTAGCGCTGCTGCGGCGCATGGAAAGCGGCGATGTGCGCCTGATCAGCCGCGACCTGCCAGCCCCCTCGCCACTGGCTGCGGAAATACTCAGCGCCAAACCCTACAGCTTTCTCGACGACGCGCCGCTGGAAGAGCGGCGCACCCAGGCGGTGCTCAACCGGCGCTGGAGCGACCCTGAATCAAGCGACGATCTGGGCGCCCTCGACGCAGATGCCATCACCGCAGTGGGTCAGGAAGCCTGGCCGCAACCGCAGAACGCCGATGAAATTCACGAAGCGCTGATGAGCCTGGGCTGCATCAGTGGCGCCGAGGCTCGGGAAAACCAGGGCTGGATGACGTGGCTGGAAAGCCTGGCACGCTGCGGGCGTGCGACCCGTCTGCAAATCACGCCGGAAAATGCCCTGTGGATTCCCCTTGAGCGCCTGACCTGTTTGCAGGCGCTGTATCCGACGGCGGAAATGCATCCGCCACTGACCGCGCTCGCCGGTTTCGATGAAGCCTGGAATGAAGACGATGCCCGGGTGGAGCTACTGCGCGCACGCCTGAGCGGCTTTGGCCCGCTGCCCATTACCGCCATCGCCGGGCCGCTGGCCATGGCCCGGGGCGATGTCGCCCAGGCACTGGCCCAACTGGAAAACCAGGGCTACGTGTTGCGCGGCCGCTTCAGTCCTGGCGCCAGCGAAGAACAGTGGTGCGAGCGGCATCTGCTGTCGCGCATCCATCGCTACACGGTCAAACGCCTGCGCCGGGAGATCGAGCCGGTATCGCTGCAGGACTTCACCCGTTTTCTGTTCGACTGGCAGCACCTGTCCACTTCGACCCTCAGCCAAGGCAAGGCGGCCTTGCCGGAAGTGGTGGATCAACTGGAAGGATTTTCCGCAGCCGCCGGCGCCTGGGACAGCGACATTCTTCCTGCACGCTTGAAGGATTATTCCCCGAGCTGGCTGGATGACCTGTGTCGGTCCGGCAAAGTGGTGTGGATGCGTCTGACCAGCCGCAACAAGGTTGCCAGCGCTGCATTGCGCAGTACGCCGATTGTGTTGCTGCCGCGCCCACAGGTGCGCTTGTGGAGCGGCCTGACTGAACAGCCCGCGCCCACCGAGCTGTCGTTGCGCGCCCAGCGGGTGCATGAGGTGCTTTCGACCCAGGGCGCGATGTTCTTCGATGAGCTGACCAGCGAAGCGCACCTGCTGCGCACCGAACTGGAGAACGCCTTGCAGGAGCTGGTTGGCGCCGGGCTGGTCAACGCCGACAGTTTCGCCGGGCTGCGCGCACTCATCACCCCCGCCAGCAAGCGCGCAGCGCACACCAGCCGGCGCAATCGTGGGGCGTTCATCGGCGGCATGGATGACGCCGGACGCTGGGCCCTGTTACGCCGGGCGCCCGCGGCGGCATCCGCTCAAAGCCTGGACAGCGATACGCTCGAGCACATCGCCATGACCTTGCTGCGTCGGTACGGCGTGGTGTTCTGGCGCTTGCTGGAGCGTGAAGCAGACTGGCTGCCCACCTGGCGCGAGCTGCTGCGTACCTTCCACCGGTTGGAAGCCCGGGGCGACATTCGCGGCGGGCGTTTCATCGCCGGGCTTGCGGGCGAACAATTCGCCTTGCCCGAAGCGATTCCACTGCTGCGCGAAGTCCGCAAGCGGCCACTGGACGGCAGCCTGATCGGCGTCAGCGGCGTCGATCCACTGAATCTGGCAGGCACTTTGTTGCCCGGCGCCAAGGTGCCCGCCGTGGTGGGCAATCGCCTGGTGTACCGCGACGGCATCCCCATCGCCGCCATCATCGCCGGCAAGCCGCAGTATTGGGGCGAACTGGAGCAGCAGGTCATGCTCCAGGTACGGAACCGTTTGTTCAGATAGCCCCATTCCCCGTAGCAGCACGGCTTGCCGGCGGGAGCGGTGTGTCAGGCAGCATCTTCGGCGCTGACACACTGCTCCCGCCGGCAAGCCGTGCTGCTACGGGGGGGAGCGCTAAACCGGGGTTTCTGAGCCATCCTTGTTCACCACCGACGTCTTGCCCGGTAACACCTGCTGCTCATCGCCCTCGTCCATCTGCGAGAACTGGCCGTTGTGCGGGCTCATCACCAGTTGTGGATAAGTCTGCGCGAAACGCACGTCGGTGGACTTATCCACAAGGCGTTTGAGTTTGTCGTTGAATGCGCGGCTCACCGCATACTGCCCGCCCGACGAGGTGCGGAACTGCGCAGTGATCACAATGCCGTTCATGTCCATGCGATCAAGCCCGAACACCTCGAGCGGCCCTTGCAGCTTGCTGGCCAGCAGGAAGTCGTCGGACACCGCCTGCCCCGCCTCGCGAATCAGCGAGGTCGCCGAATCCACATCCGAATCGTAGGTGAACTGGAACGAGAAGAACGCATAGGCGAACTGGCGGGACTGGTTGGTCACGGCCTTGATCTGCCCGAACGGCACCGAATGCACGAAGCCCTTGCCGTCGCGCAGGCGCAGGGTGCGGATGGTCAGGCTCTCCACGGTGCCCGCATGGCCGGAATCCAGCACCACCCAGTCGCCGATGGAGATGGTGTCCTCGATAATGATGAACAGGCCGGTAATCACGTCCTGCACCAATTGTTGCGAACCGAAACCGATGGCCAGGCCGACCACCCCGGCACCGGCCAGGAGCGGCGCGACGTTGATCCCCAGGTTAGCCATGGTGGTGATGGTGCAGATAACCACCAGGATGATTTTGATCGCGTTGCGCAACAGCGGCAGGATGGTCTTGACCCGGGTGCTGGGCTGGCGAGAGGACCGGCTGTTGGTCGGCGGCTTCAGTGCTTCCTGGATCGCGGTGTCCATCACCACCCAGAGCAGCCAGGTGACGAGAAAGATCAGCCCGATGCTGCTCAACGAGTCGCTGATGACCTTGCCCAGTGCATTGCGTTGGGCGAACTCGAACAGCGAGAAGCCCCAGATCCGGCCCAGGATCTCGATGAACCCGATTGCCAGCGCAATGCGCAGTACCGCGTGCAACAGGCTCAGCAATCGCTCTTTGTAGACCCGTTCGGTGCGCGCCTCTGCCGGTTTGAACATGTGCTGGAACAGGGTGCTGAGAAACACCGTCCCGATCAGCAGCACGGTGGTCAACAATGCGCAGCGCAGAGCCTCCTGGCTGTCTTCGCCGGCACCGATCAGGTTGACCGCCGACACCAGAATCATCAGCAGGATCGGCAAATGCCACAGGCTCGAGAAAATCTTCAAGGTCTGCTGCAGCGCCGGTCGGGCCAGGCGCGCGCTCAGAGGCCGATTGCGGATCAGGTGCGCCACCGGTCTGCGCATGCGAATGACGACAATGCAGAACATCACCGACGCCATGAGCCCGGTGAACGCCGCGATGCTGGTGGTCACGTTGCCGCCGAACTGCCGGGAAATCTGCGGGCTGGTCAGGGCGTCGCTCAGGGCGGCGAGAAATCCGATGATGAACAGTGGGTGTGGCGCATAACCCCGAATGATCTTCACCGCCGGGCGTTTGTGCCCGGAGTTGAACAGCACGATCACCGACATCAGCACCGACGTGGAGAAAATACCGCTGCTGGTCGCATAAGCGAAGCACAGCGCCAGCGCCCGGCCAATCGAAGGTGACATGAAATGACTGACGTACAGCGTCAGCGGCAGGCACACAAGCGCCGGCAGCGTGAACGGCAGCACGTAGCCCAGCACACCCACCGTGCGCTCCCGTTTTATCAGCAACCGATGCCGCGACAGGCGCCCGACGACAAACATGGCAATGCGGTTTATCAACAGGAAGGTGCCGATCCACACCACCGACAGAATGAGGAAGTCCCCCAGGATGCTCCAGGGTGACCGGGTCAGCGGCTTGCTGACCAGCGTATCGATTTCATCGGCTGCGCGGTCGGCACGCAGGCGCCAGGAGTCGATCAGGTTGCCATCCAGGTCGAGCTTGTCCTGGACGCTGTCGATGCTGGAACTGATGGCACCCAGCAATCCGCCCTTGACCAGCAACTCCGGTTTGGCGGGCTCCGCCGCAGGCGCAGGGTCTGCCGGCGCGGTGGACTGGGCGGTGCTGGCCGCAGGTGCAGGGTCGGCGGCCGATACGTGAAAACTGCTGACGCAAAGCATCAGGCACAGGACAAGGACGGATTTGAAGTTCGACAAAACGCAGGTCACTCCTTGTGTGTTGAGGAACGCGGGCTTGGGCTGAGGGAAATCAGCGCCCCAAAGAACTGATCGAATTTCATCCAGCAAGTTCGCTTCGAGGGCAAAACCTTCATCTGCGTCGCCAGCCATTGATCGCGTCGGCAGGAATTTTTCTTAAACCACCTTGACCAGGGAGAACGATCGTTCTACCTTAAAAACATGAACACACCGACGACAGACACACGGGAAAAAATCCTCGCCACCGCCGAGCGGCTGATCTACGAGAACGGCATCCACGCCACCGGCATGGACCTTCTGGTGAAGACCTCGGGCGTGGCCAGAAAAAGCATCTACCGTTACTTCGCCACCAAGGACGAAGTCGCCGCCGCCGCGCTCAACGCCCGCGACGTGCGCTGGATGCAGTGGTTCAGGACCGAGTCCGACAAGGCGCAAACGCCCCAGGGGCGAATCCTCAACATGTTCACGGTGCTCAAGGGCTGGTTCGAATCCGAAGGGTTTCACGGCTGTGCCTTCATCAACACCGCAGGCGAAGTGGGCGATCCGAACGACCCGATCCGGCTGATCGCCAGGCTGCACAAACAGAAGCTGCTCGATTACACACAGGAGTTGTGCGAGCAACTGAACATCGAACATCCGTCAGCACTGGCCACCCAGTTGCTGATCCTGATGGAAGGCGCCATCACCATGGCTCGTGTCATGGGGGACTACCGGGCCGCCGACAGCGCAAGGGACGTTGCGCAGCTGTTGCTGAAACAGGCCTTGCCTCACGCGCGCTGAAGGCCTGCGCTTCAAGAACGCTCCACTAAACGCCGTATCCACTGACCGTCTGGAGGCTCTGCCATGTCCACTGCCCAAACTCGTCCGCCACTTCCCCCTTTTACCCGTGAGTCAGCCATCGAAAAGATTCGTCTGGCCGAAGATGGCTGGAACAGCCGCGATCCCGAGAAAGTCTCGCTGGCCTACACCCTGGACACCCAGTGGCGTAACCGCGCCGAATTCGCCACAAATCGCCAGGAAGCCAAGGATTTCCTCACCCGTAAATGGAAGAAGGAGCTGGATTACCGGCTGATCAAGGAGCTGTGGGCTTTCACCGACAACCGCATCGCCGTGCGTTACGCCTACGAATGGCACGACGACTCGGGCAACTGGTTCCGCTCCTACGGCAACGAGAACTGGGAGTTCAACGAAGACGGCCTGATGCACCGCCGCTTTGCCTGCATCAACGACATGCCGATCAAGGAATCGGAGCGCAAGTTCCACTGGCCGCTCGGCCGCCGCCCGGATGATCATCCGGGGTTGTCGGATCTTGGGCTGTAACCACCCCATCCCGTAGCAGCACGGCTTGCCGGCGGGGGCGTCAGATCAATCGCCCCCGCTGGCAAGCGGAGCGCCGCCCGGCCGGGCTGCTACACGTTCTACTTTTACGAACGTTTTCACGCAATAACCCGTAAGTCATTCGAACGACATCCGCGCAACATGGCCCTCAGATTCAGCCGCACCTTCGCGACTGACCCACTTGCCAATCATCTGAGGCCACACCATGAAATTCTATTTCCACCCTTCGCCGAACCCGATGAAAGTCGCCCTGCTGCTCGAAGAGTTGCAAGTGCCTTACGAGCTGATCGGCGTGGACACCTTCAAGGGCGAACAGCACCTGCCCGCCTTCCTCAAGATCAACCCGAACGCCAAGGTGCCAGCCCTGGTCGATGGCGACGCGACCGTGTTCGATTCCCACGCCATCCAGTTGTACCTGGCGCAGAAACACCAACGCTTCCTGCCGACCACTGCTGCAGGCAATGCCGAGCTGCTGTCCTGGCTGCTGTTCATCGCCACCGGTCTGTCACCCTTCTCGGGCCAAGCCGTGCACTTCCTGCACCACGCCCCGGAAGCCCTGCCGTACGCCCGCAATCGCTACTTCAAGGAAGTCGAACGTCACTACAAAGTGCTCGACAACAAGCTCGCCACTTCGCGCTACCTCGCCGGTGACCAATACAGCATCGCCGACATGGCGCTGTGGGGCTGGGCCAACTACGCCGGTTACATCCTCGGCGAAGCGGGCCTGAGCGGCTACCCGAACGTCAAACGCCTGGTTGATGAAATCAGCGCACGCCCTGCCGCGCAACGTGCCCTGGGCCTGAAAGAGAAACTGGTGCTCAAGGCCGAGTTCGACGAAGAAACCCGTCGCGCCCTGTTCCCGCAAAACGAAGCGCAGTAACGCGCAGGTTCTGGCCGGTCCCTCGACCGGCCGGAGCACAACATCATCTTCCTCCAGAGGTCATCATGTTCAAGATCAGCTTATCGCTCGCCCTTGCTTCAATTGTTTCGGCCCTGTCCTCCGTTTCCGCCATGGCCGATGTCAAATCCTTCCCTGCCAGCTTTACGGAAAAGGAAATCGCCACCAACGGCACGACCCTGCATGTACGGGTCGGCGGTAACGGCCCGGCGGTGGTGTTGCTGCACGGCTTCGCCGACACCGGCGACATGTGGCAGCCTCTGGCGGTGGAACTTGCGAAAAACCATCAGGTGATCGTGCCGGACCTGCGTGGCATGGGCCTTTCCGCCCACCCTGACGACGGCTACGACAAACAGAATCAGGCCAAAGACATCGCCGGCGTGCTGGATTCACTCAAGATCGGCCCGACCGAAGTGGTCGCACACGACATCGGCAACATGGTCGCCTACGCCTTCACCTCGCAGTACCCGGAGCGCGTCAGCCGCCTGGTGCTGATGGACGCGCCACTGCCAGGCCTGGGCCAATGGCAGGCGTTTCTGCTGAATCAGGGCGTCTGGCACTTCAACTTCCGCGGGCCGGATGTCGAGCGCCTGGTGGCCGGTCGCGAACGCATCTATCTGGATCGCTTCTACAACGAGATGTCCTACGATCCATCGAAGATCGACGAACAGACCCGCGACCACTACGCCGCGCTTTACGCTCGCCCCGGCGCCATTCACTCGGCGTTCAATCAATTCGCCGCGTTCTCCCAGGACGCCATCGACAATCAGGCGCGCTTCGCCAAAGTCGGCAAGCTGAACATGCCAGTGCTGGCCATCGGCGGTGAGAAGTCCTTCGGCGCCAGCATGCAGACCTACGCAGCATCAGCCTTCAATCATGTAGATGGCCTGGTCGTGCCCAAAGCCGGTCACTGGATCATGGAAGAGCAGCCTGAGTTCGTGGTGCCGAAGATCCAGGCCTTCCTCGACAGCAAGAACTAAGCGCCAAAACGTTGCGCCTGATCTATCCTCGCAAGGCTCTTTCGTTCGAAGGATTGGAACATGTTGTCCACTGACGACTTCGCCCTGCTCGACGCTATCCGCGAAACCGGCAGCCTTTCCCGGGCTGCCGCTCGCTTGGGCAAGGCCCCCTCCAGCGTGTCTTATGCCGCCCGGCAACTGGAAGAACGCTTTGACGCCCTGCTCTTCGACCGCCGTCGTTATCGCCTGCAACTGACGCCTGCCGGTGAGCTGCTGGTCGAGGAAGCCGCACGCCTGATGCACGAACTGGGGCGGCTCACCCAGCGCGTGCAGCAAGTGGCCAACGGTTGGGAAAGCCGCCTGCGCATCGTCACCGACGAGCTGCTGGAGTTCGAAACCCTGCTGCCAGTGATCCAGGAGTTCGACGCGCTAGAGTCCGGCGTGCCATTACGCTTCACCCACGAAGTCCTCAAGGGTGTGTGGGAAGTGCTGCAAAACGGCCAGGCCGATCTGGTCATTGGTGCCACCAACGAGCCGCCCAAGATTGCGTCACTGCGCTGGATGCAACTGGGCCAACTGGACTGGGTGTTCGCCGTCTCACCCAGACACCCCTTGGCGAAGGTTACCGGCAGTATCGATCGGGCCACGATCCTGAAACATCGCGCAATCGTCGTTGCCGATTCCTCGCGTACCAGCGAGGGCCGGACATACGGCGTTTCCGGGGGCCAGCAGACCCTGGCCGTCCCCACCATGCAATCGAAAATCCGCGCCCAGCTTCAGGGTCTTGGCGTCGGCTGGCTGCCGCGTCATCGGGTCAGCTCATTACTGGAAAGCGGCCAGTTGCTGGAAAAACAGATGGCCGACCCGCGAGAGCCAAACATCCTCTACGTGGGCTGGCGCGGCGATGAAGAAGGCCGCGCACTTGGATGGTGGCTGGAAAAACTCAAACAGCCGTGGCTGGCGAAACGCCTGGTGGATGGCGTGCGGTTTGGCTGATCAATGCACCTTACCGAAATGAAAAGCCCCCGGAAGCTGAGCTTGCCGGGGGCTTTTTTTCATGGCGCTACCGCGGTTGATCCGGTGGGATCAGAACGGGATATCGTCATCGAAGCTGTCGAAATCAGGAGCCGGCTGCGGCGCCTGTTGCGGAGCCGGGCGCGACTCGCGCTGTGGCTGAGGAGCTGGCTGCGGACGCGATTGCTGAGGACGAGGTGCGGAGTTCTGGTAACCGCCACCGCCTTGACCTTGTTGAGCGTCGCCCTGTGGACGGCCGCCCAGCAACTGCATGGTGCCTTGCATGTCGACGACGATTTCAGTGGTGTAGCGCTTGATGCCGTCTTTTTCCCACTCGCGGGTCTGCAGCTTGCCTTCGATGTAGACTTGCGAACCTTTGCGCAGGTACTCGCCGGCGATCTCTGCGACCTTGCCGAACATCGAAACACGGTGCCATTCGGTCTTCTCGACTTTCTGGCCGGTTTGCTTGTCGGTCCACTGTTCGCTGGTCGCCAGACTCAGGTTGGTCACGGCGTTACCGTTAGGCAAGTAGCGAACTTCGGGATCCTGGCCGCATGTGCCGACCAATATGACTTTGTTAACCCCACGGGCCATAACGTTCTCCTAGGCTTCAACCGTTTCCGACGCTGGATTGACCACGTCGTCGAAAGACGCCCGATCCAACAGTTCTTTGTCAAATTTGATATAGATGGCGGCCTCGTCGGCCACCACTACTGCATCTGTTACTCCACGTACGGCCAACACGCGATCGGCAAGGCCTGTGTCGCGCTGGGCTTCGGGCGACAATGGCAAGCGAAGGCTGGTCACGTACGGAGGTTCGCGCATGGTAACAGCAAACGCCAGCCAGATGGCGGCCAGACCGGCGCCGCCGAGGAACACCACCCCGAGCCCACCATGCTGGAACAGCCACCCGCCAAGGATGCCGCCTGCCGCCGAACCGAGGAACTGGCTGGTGGAATAGATCCCCATGGCCGTGCCCTTCCCACCTGCCGGAGACACCTTGCTGATGAGCGAAGGCAGCGATGCTTCCAGCAGGTTGAACGCCGTGAAAAAGACCACCGTGCCGATAACAAGTGCCCGAAGCGTGTTGCCGAACTCCCAGAAGAATAGCTCAGTGAGCATCAGCACCATCACGGCGCCGAGTAAAATACGCTTCATCTGACGCTTCTTTTCCCCGTAGATGATGAACGGGATCATCGCGAAGAAGGAAATCAGCAGCGCAGTCAGGTAGACCCACCAGTGCTGCTCCTTGGGCAGGCCGGCTTTTTCCACCAGTGCCAGCGGCAACGCGACGAAACTGGACATGAGCATCGCGTGCAACGCAAAGATACCCAAATCCAGGCGCAGCAGGTCCGGATGGCGAAGCGTCGCTCCCAGCGCCTGTCGGGCAAGCCCCGATTCGCGGTGCTGCAACGTGACTGTCGATTTGGGAACGGCGAACGCAACGATCAGGATGCCGAGCAGGGCCATCGCGCCAGTCGCTAGGAACAGCCCCTTGAGACCGAAAGCGCTGGTCAGGATCGGGCCGACGACCATGGCGATGGCGAACGACACGCCGATGGTCATGCCGATCATGGCCATGGCCTTGGTGCGGTGCTGTTCGCGTGTCAGGTCCGAGAGCAATGCCATCACGGCTGCGGAAATCGCGCCCGCGCCTTGCAGGATGCGGCCGGCGATGACGCCCCAGATGGAGGTCGACTGCGCGGCCAGCACGCTGCCCAAGGCAAAGACGATCAAGCCCAGGTAAATCACCGGGCGACGGCCGATGCGGTCGGAAATGATGCCGAACGGGATTTGCAGCACGGCCTGGGTCAGGCCATAGGCGCCAATCGCCAGACCAATGAGTGCCGGGCTTGCGCCTGCCAGGTCCATGCCATAGGTGGCCAGGACTGGCAGCACCATGAACATGCCAAGCATACGGAACGCGAACACCAGCGCCAGACCGCCCGCCGCGCGGGTTTCGCTGCCACTCATGCGCTCGCTGTGAGAATCGTGCATGGAAGAACCTCATGTGAACCGGCGGCGATTCTACCAGTCCCATCGATGTACAGCACATACGACGCTTTGCCGCGCATCGCAGGAAAATTCTTTTTCTTACGTACGGCGCAAGCCAGCGCAATAGTGTGCATCCATCCAGTATTTGGCCGTATACTCCAGTGTTTTACGCCCGCCGTGCGAGGCCGCCTTGGACAAGATCCTGATTCGTGGGGCTCGAACCCACAACCTGAAAAACATCGACCTGACCCTGCCCCGCGACAAGCTGATCGTCATCACCGGGCTCTCGGGCTCCGGGAAGTCGTCGCTGGCGTTCGATACGCTTTACGCCGAAGGTCAGCGCCGCTACGTCGAATCGCTCTCTGCGTACGCCCGCCAGTTCCTGTCGATGATGGAAAAGCCGGACGTGGACACCATCGAAGGCCTTTCGCCGGCCATTTCGATCGAGCAGAAATCCACGTCGCACAACCCGCGTTCCACCGTGGGCACCATCACTGAAATCTACGACTACCTGCGCCTGTTGTATGCGCGGGTAGGCACGCCGCGCTGCCCGGACCACGACATCCCGCTGGAGGCGCAAACCGTCAGCCAGATGGTCGACCTGGTGCTGGCCCAGCCTGAAGGCAGCAAGCTGATGCTGCTGGCGCCGGTGGTGCGCGAGCGCAAGGGCGAGCACCTGGCGGTGTTCGATGAGCTGCGCGCCCAGGGCTTCGTCCGTGCGCGGGTCAACGGCAAGCTGTGCGAGCTCGACGAGCTGCCCAAGCTGGACAAACAGAAGAAGCATTCCATCGACGTGGTCGTAGACCGTTTCAAGGTTCGCGCCGACCTGCAGCAACGCCTGGCAGAATCCTTCGAGACCGCGCTGAAACTGGCGGACGGCATCGCACTGGTTGCGCCGATGGACGACGAGCCTGGTGAAGAGGTCATCTTCTCGGCCCGCTTCGCCTGCCCGATCTGCGGCCACGCCATCAGCGAACTGGAACCCAAGCTGTTCTCCTTCAACAACCCGGCCGGCGCCTGCCCGACCTGCGACGGCCTGGGTGTGAAGCAGTTCTTCGACACCAAGCGGCTGGTCAACGGCGACCTGACGCTGGCCGAAGGCGCTATACGTGGGTGGGACAGGCGTAACGTCTATTACTTCCAGATGCTCGGCTCACTGGCCAAACACTACGGTTTCAGCCTGGAAGTGCCGTTCAAGGAGCTGCCGGCCGACCAGCAGAAGATCCTGCTCAACGGCAGCGGCACGCAGAACGTCGACTTCCGCTATCTGAATGACCGTGGCGATATCGTCAAACGCGCACACCCGTTCGAAGGGATCGTGCCAAACCTGGAGCGCCGCTACCGGGAAACCGAATCGGCGACCGTGCGCGAAGAACTGGCCAAGTTCCTCAGCACCCAGCCTTGCCCGGATTGCCGCGGCACTCGCCTGCGTCGCGAGGCGCGTCATGTCTGGGTCGGGGAAAAAACCCTGCCTGCCGTGACCAACCTGCCTATCGGCGACGCCACCGATTACTTCGGCGGACTGAAACTGACCGGCCGTCGTGGCGAGATCGCTGACAAGATCCTCAAGGAAATCCGCGAGCGCCTGCAATTTCTGGTCAACGTCGGCCTGGATTACCTGACCCTGGATCGCAGCGCAGATACACTTTCTGGCGGTGAAGCCCAGCGTATCCGTCTGGCCAGCCAGATCGGCGCGGGGCTGGTGGGCGTCATGTACATCCTCGACGAGCCGTCCATCGGCCTGCATCAACGGGATAACGACCGGCTGCTCGACACCCTGCGCCATCTGCGGGACATCGGCAACACGGTGATCGTGGTCGAGCACGATGAAGACGCCATCCGCCTGGCGGACTACGTGGTCGATATCGGCCCGGGTGCCGGCGTTCACGGCGGATCGATCGTCGCCGAAGGCACGCCGCAGGACGTGATGTCTCACCCTGACTCGCTGACCGGCAAGTACCTGTCCGGGCGGGTGAAGATCGAGGTGCCAGCCAAGCGCACCCCGCGCAACAAGAAGCTGTCGCTGAAGCTCAAGGGCGCCCGCGGCAACAACCTGCGCAATGTCGATCTGGAAATTCCGATTGGCTTGCTGACCTGCGTGACCGGCGTATCGGGCTCAGGCAAGTCGACGCTGATCAATAACACCCTGTTCCCGCTCAGTGCCACGGCCCTCAATGGCGCCACGACGCTGGAAGCCGCCACCCACGACAGCATCGACGGCCTGCAACACCTGGACAAAGTGGTGGACATCGACCAGAGCCCCATCGGGCGCACGCCACGCTCCAACCCGGCAACTTACACCGGGCTGTTCACGCCGATCCGCGAGTTGTTTTCCGGCGTGCCCGAGTCGCGCTCCCGGGGTTACGGTCCAGGGCGCTTCTCGTTCAACGTCAAGGGCGGCCGCTGCGACGCTTGCCAGGGCGACGGCCTGATCAAGGTCGAGATGCACTTCCTGCCGGATATCTACGTGCCGTGCGACGTGTGCAAGAGCAAGCGCTACAACCGCGAAACCCTTGAGATCAAATACAAGGGCAAGAGCATCCACGAAGTGCTGGAGATGACCATCGAGGAAGCGCGAGCGTTCTTCGACGCCGTACCGGCACTGGCGCGCAAGCTCCAGACCCTGATGGACGTGGGCCTGTCCTACATCAAGCTGGGGCAATCGGCGACCACGCTGTCTGGTGGTGAAGCGCAGCGTGTGAAGCTGTCTCGCGAGCTGTCCAAGCGCGACACCGGCAAGACGCTGTACATCCTCGACGAGCCTACGACCGGCCTGCACTTCGCGGACATCCAGCAATTGCTGGACGTGCTGCACCGATTGCGCGACCACGGCAACACCGTGGTGGTCATCGAGCACAACCTGGATGTCATCAAGACCGCTGACTGGCTGGTGGACCTGGGCCCTGAAGGCGGCTCTAAAGGCGGCCAGATCATCGCCACCGGCACGCCGGAACAGGTGGCCGAGATGAAGCAGTCCTACACCGGGCACTACCTCAAGCCACTGCTGGAACGCGATCGCGCCTGATCGCCTGAAGGCAGCAGTAACGAAAAAGCCCCTGGCACGAAGATCGCGCCAGGGGCTTTTTTATGGGACCGGAATCAGAGCTGCGATTGGAGGTAGTTTTCCAGGCCGATGGATTTGATCAGGCCCATCTGCTTTTCAAGCCAGTAGGTGTGATCTTCTTCAGTGTCTGCCAGTTGCAGGCGCAGGATGTCACGGCTGATGTAGTCCTTGTGCTGCTCACAGAGGGCGATGCCTTTGCACAGTGCGGCACGGACCTTGTATTCCAGGCGAAGGTCACTGGCGAGCATCTCAGGGACTGTGGTGCCTACATCCAGGTCATCCGGGCGCATGCGCGGCGTACCTTCGAGCATCAGAATCCGGCGCATCAACGCATCAGCGTGACCTGCCTCTTCTTCCATCTCGTGGTTGATACGCTCGTAGAGCTTGCTGAAACCCCAATCCTCATACATCCGCGAGTGGATGAAATATTGGTCGCGCGCAGCCAGTTCGCCGGTCAGCAGCGTGTTGAGGTAATCGATGACGTCCGGGTGGCCTTGCATCGCCGTGAATCTCCTTCTTGAAAGACGATAGTTTGAACCAACATCTGCTCAAGGTCATCTTTTCAAAGGCAGAAAAACGAAGAAAAGCAGTGATTTTCTGACATTTGGTGTCGAAAACACGAGTAAATGAGGAGAGTTCTGTTTATCACTAGCGATCAGCGCAATAATCGCTCATTTCAACTGATAACGCGTTGTATTCCCATAAATCGCGGGCAACAAAAAACCGGGCGCTAGGCCCGGTTCTTTGTAACGACTTGACGTCTTATTCAGCGGCTTCTACAGAGCCACCGACAGGACGGTCAACCAGTTCGACGTACGCCATAGGAGCGTTGTCGCCAGCGCGGAAACCGCACTTCAGGATGCGCAGGTAGCCACCCTCACGGGTTGCATAACGCTTGCCCAGGTCGTTGAACAGCTTACCAACCATTTCTTTCGAACGAGTACGGTCGAAAGCAAGACGGCGGTTTGCAACGCTGTCTACCTTGGCCAGGGTGATCAGCGGCTCGGCAACGCGGCGCAGTTCCTTGGCTTTTGGCAGGGTAGTTTTGATCAGCTCGTGCTCGAACAGCGACACCGCCATGTTCTGGAACATGGCCTTGCGGTGAGAGCTGGTACGGCTCAGGTGACGTCCACTTTTACGATGACGCATGGTTCATTCCTTACCAAACACAACGTTCGGTGATTACGACGATCAGGCAGTCGCCTTGTCGTCCTTCTTAAGACTTGCAGGCGGCCAGTTGTCGAGGCGCATGCCGAGGGAGAGACCACGAGAAGCCAGAACATCCTTGATTTCGGTCAAGGATTTCTTGCCCAGGTTCGGAGTCTTCAACAGTTCTACTTCGGTGCGCTGAATCAGATCGCCGATGTAGTAAATGTTCTCCGCCTTAAGGCAGTTGGCCGAACGTACGGTCAGTTCCAAATCGTCAACCGGACGAAGCAGGATCGGATCAATCTCGTCTTCCTGTTCGACTACGACCGGCTCACTGTCACCTTTGAGGTCGACGAACGCAGCCAACTGCTGTTGCAGGATGGTTGCAGCGCGACGGATAGCCTCTTCAGGATCCAGAGTACCGTTGGTTTCCAGATCGATAACCAGTTTGTCCAGGTTGGTACGCTGTTCGACACGGGCGTTTTCCACCACGTATGCGATACGGCGAACCGGGCTGAACGAAGAGTCGAGCTGCAAGCGACCGATGCTGCGGCTTTCGTCTTCATCGCTCTGACGCGAGTCTGCTGGTTCATAACCGCGACCACGAGCTACAACGAGCTTCATGTTCAGGGCGCCGTTAGACGCCAGGTTAGCGATTACGTGATCGGGGTTAACGATCTCGACATCATGATCCAGCTGAATATCGGCAGCGGTAACCACCCCCGAACCCTTCTTCGACAAGGTCAGCGTAACTTCGTCTCGACCGTGCAGCTTGATAGCCAGACCTTTCAGGTTCAACAGGATTTCAATGACGTCTTCCTGTACACCTTCGATTGCGCTGTACTCATGGAGTACACCGTCAATCTCGGCCTCGACTACTGCACAGCCGGGCATGGAGGACAACAGGATGCGGCGCAGCGCGTTGCCCAGGGTATGGCCGAAACCACGCTCGAGAGGCTCGAGAGTGATTTTGGCGCGGGTTGGACTGACAACCTGCACGTCGATGTGACGAGGTGTCAGAAACTCATTTACCGAAATCTGCATGGATGCACCTATTTTCTAGCCCTTACTTGGAGTAGAGCTCGACAATCAGGCTTTCGTTGATGTCGGCGGACAGATCACTGCGAGCTGGGACGCTTTTGAAAACGCCAGATTTCTTCTCAGTGTCTACTTCTACCCATTCTACGCGGCCACGTTGGGCACACAGATCGAGAGCCTGGACGATACGCAGTTGGTTTTTCGCTTTTTCGCGAATAGCAACGACGTCACCAGCACGAACCTGGAAGGACGGAACGTTAACGGTTTTGCCGTTTACGCTAACCGACTTGTGCGATACCAGCTGACGCGATTCGGCACGAGTCGAACCGAAGCCCATACGGTATACAACGTTGTCCAGACGGCATTCGAGCAGTTGCAGCAGGTTCTCACCAGTAGCGCCTTTCTTGCCGGCAGCTTGCTTGTAGTAACCGCTGAACTGACGCTCGAGAACGCCGTAGATACGACGGACTTTTTGCTTTTCACGCAGCTGGGTGCCGTAGTCGGACTGACGACCGCGGCGCTGGCCGTGGATGCCTGGGGCTGCTTCGATGTTGCACTTCGATTCGATAGCGCGCACGCCGCTCTTCAGGAAGAGATCGGTGCCTTCGCGACGAGCGAGTTTGCATTTTGGACCAATGTAACGAGCCATTCTTTACAATCTCCTGGATTACACGCGGCGCTTCTTCGGCGGACGGCACCCGTTGTGCGGGATTGGCGTCACGTCGGTGATGCTGGCGATCTTGTAGCCACAGCCGTTCAAAGCACGGACAGCGGATTCACGACCCGGACCTGGGCCCTTGACGTTTACGTCGAGGTTTTTCAGGCCGTATTCCAGCGCAGCTTGACCAGCACGCTCAGCAGCTACTTGAGCAGCGAACGGGGTGGACTTGCGGGAACCGCGGAAACCCGAGCCACCGGAGGTAGCCCAGGAAAGAGCGTTACCTTGACGGTCGGTAATGGTCACGATGGTGTTGTTAAAAGATGCATGGATGTGGGCGATGCCATCAACCACTGTCTTTTTAACTTTTTTACGAGGACGAGCAGCAGGTTTTGCCATGATTTAATTCCTGTCGATTCGCTGGGGCGATTACTTGCGGATCGGCTTACGCGGACCTTTACGGGTACGCGCGTTGGTCTTGGTACGCTGACCGCGCACTGGAAGACCGCGACGATGACGCAGACCGCGGTAGCAACCGAGGTCCATCAAGCGCTTGATTTTCATGTTGATTTCGCGACGCAGGTCACCTTCAGTGGTGAACTTCGCGACTTCGCCACGCAGCGATTCAATCTGCTCATCGCTCAGATCTTTGATCTTTGCCGCCGGGTTAACCCCGGTGGTAGCACAGATTTTCTGTGCAGTCGTGCGACCAACACCATAGATGTAGGTCAGCGAGATAACAGTATGCTTGTTATCTGGAATGTTAACGCCTGCAATACGGGCCATTCAGTGGGACTCCAATTGACAGCTACCTACGCCCCGGAAGCCAAGAAATAGGGCGCGAGATAATATCGCTGTAATAACAAATAATCAACCCAGCAGCGCACTAGCTGCTGGGCTTTAGCACAGATCACACTCAGCCTTGGCGCTGCTTGTGACGTGGTTCCGCGCTGCAAATTACTCGAACAACACCTTCGCGGCGAATAATCTTGCAGTTACGGCACAGCTTTTTCACCGATGCACGAACTTTCATCACCAACTCCTCGAACCTTATGGGTGCTTCAGCGCAGCATGCCGCTGCCGTAGCCCTTCAGGTTGGCTTTCTTCATCAGGGATTCATACTGGTGCGAAACGAGGTGAGATTGCACTTGGGACATGAAGTCCATCACAACCACGACCACGATCAGCAACGAGGTCCCGCCAAGGTAGAACGGCACGTTTGCAGCCACCACCAGGAACTGGGGCAGCAGGCACACGGCCATCATATAAAGAGCACCGAACATGGTCAGACGAGTCAAAACGCCATCAATATAGCGTGCAGACTGCTCACCAGGACGGATACCCGGAATAAAGGCACCGGACTTCTTCAGGTTTTCCGCTACGTCTTTCGGATTGAACATCAACGCCGTATAGAAGAAGCAGAAGAAAATAATCCCTGCACTAAACAGCAGAATATTCAACGGCTGACCAGGAGCGATCGACTGCGAGATGTCCTGCAGCCAGCCCATACCTTCAGACTGACCGAACCAGGCACCCAACGAAGCCGGGAACAGCAAGATGCTGCTCGCAAAAATGGCCGGAATAACACCAGCCATGTTCACTTTCAGCGGCAGGTGGCTGGTCTGCGCAGCGAAGACCTTGCGGCCTTGCTGACGCTTGGCGTAGTGAACGGCGATACGACGCTGACCACGCTCAATGAACACCACGAAACCGATGATCGCTACTGCCAGCAAACCGATGGCGACCAGAGCGAAGATGTTGATATCGCCCTGACGTGCAGACTCGAAAGACTGTCCGATCGCTCTCGGAAGACCGGCGACGATACCCGAAAAAATCAACATCGAGATACCGTTACCTACACCGCGCTCTGTGATCTGCTCGCCCAGCCACATCATGAACAGCGCACCAGCCACGAAGGTGGTGACCGCCACGAAGTGGAAGCCGATATCTGCAGAGAAAGCAACGCCCTGACCGGCCAGGCCAATGGACATGCCAATAGCTTGAACCAGAGCCAGGACGACGGTGCCATAGCGGGTGTATTGGCTGATCTTGCGACGACCAGCCTCACCTTCCTTCTTCAACTGCTCCAGCTGTGGGCTGACAGCGGTCATGAGCTGCATGATGATCGATGCCGAGATGTACGGCATGATCCCCAGTGCAAAAATGCTCATGCGCTCCAGCGCACCACCGGAAAACATGTTGAACAAGCTAAGAATGGTCCCCTCATTCTGTCGAAACAGGTCCGCCAGCCGATCGGGGTTGATACCTGGAACTGGGATATGCGCGCCGATCCGGTAGACGATAATCGCCAGGAACAGAAAACGCAGACGAGCCCAGAGCTCGGACAACCCGCCACTTTTGCTGAGCGCTGAGAGAGCACCTTGCTTAGCCATTTATTCCTCGAACTTGCCGCCAGCTGCTTCGATAGCCGCACGCGCACCTTTGGTGGCTGCGATACCTTTAAGGGTGACTGCGCGAGTAACCTCACCGGACAGCATGATTTTCACGCGCTGTACGTTTTGGTTGATCACGTTGGCATCCTTCAGGGACTGCACAGTTACGACGCCTTCAACTTTAGCCAGCTCGGAGGTGCGAACTTCTGCACGATCCATAGCCTTCAAAGAGACGAAGCCGAACTTTGGCAGACGACGATGCAACGGCTGTTGGCCGCCTTCGAAGCCCGGAGCGATGGTGCCACCGGAGCGGGAGGTCTGACCTTTGTGGCCGCGGCCACCGGTCTTGCCCAAACCACTACCGATACCACGACCCGGACGATGCTTCTCGCGACGGGAACCCGGCGCTGGACTCAGATCATTGAGTTTCATCGATTAACCCTCGACGCGCAGCATGTAGTAAGCCTTGTTGATCATCCCACGGTTTTCCGGGGTGTCAGCGACTTCTACAGTGTGACCGATGCGACGCAGACCCAGACCCTTAACGCACAGTTTGTGGTTAGGGATACGGCCGGTCATGCTTTTGATCAAAGTGACTTTAACGGTTGCCATGATCAGATGATCTCCTGAACGTTCAGGCCGCGCTTGGCAGCGATGGACTCAGGCGATTGCATCGACTTCAGACCCTTGAACGTTGCGTGAACAACGTTGACCGGGTTGGTCGAACCGTAGCACTTGGCCAGGACGTTCTGAACGCCGGCTACTTCCAGGACAGCACGCATTGCGCCGCCGGCGATGATGCCGGTACCTTCGGAAGCAGGCTGCATGTAAACCTTCGAAGCGCCGTGGGCGGACTTCATGGCGTACTGCAGGGTGGTGCCGTTCAGATCAACCTGGATCATGTTGCGGCGAGCAGCTTCCATCGCCTTCTGGATCGCAGCAGGCACTTCACGCGACTTGCCACGGCCAAAGCCAACACGCCCTTTACCATCACCAACCACGGTCAACGCGGTGAAAGTGAAGATACGGCCGCCTTTTACGGTTTTTGCTACGCGATTAACCTGGACCAGCTTCTCGATGTAGCCTTCGTCGCGTTTTTGGTCGTTATTTGCCATAACTTAGAACTCCAGCCCGCCTTCACGAGCAGCATCAGCCAGCGCCTTGACGCGACCGTGGTACTTGAAGCCGGAACGATCAAAAGCCACTTGAGATACACCGGCGGCTTTCGCACGCTCAGCGATCAGCTGGCCAACTTTAGTGGCCGCGTCGATGTTGCCGGTGGCACCATCACGCAGTTCCTTGTCCAAAGTCGAGGCGTTTGCCAAGACTTTGCTGCCGTCGGCCGAAATGACCTGGGCGTAGATGTGCTGCGAAGAGCGGTACACGCAGAGACGCACGACTTCGAGTTCGTGCATTTTCAGGCGTGCTTTGCGAGCGCGACGCAGTCGGGTAACTTTTTTGACGGTCATTTGCTATGCCCTACTTCTTCTTGGCTTCTTTACGACGGACAACTTCGTCCGCGTAACGCACGCCTTTGCCTTTGTACGGCTCTGGACGACGGAAGTCGCGGATTTCCGCGGCCACTTGACCAACCAGCTGCTTGTCGATGCCCTTGATCAGGATATCGGTCTGGTTTGGAGTCTCAGCGGTGACGCCTTCCGGCAGTTCGTAATCCACTGGGTGCGAGAAGCCGAGTGCCAGGTTCAGAATCTGACCCTTTGCCTGCGCCTTGTAACCAACACCGACCAGCTGGAGCTTGCGCTCGAAGCCTTGGCTTACGCCCTGGACCATGTTATTGACCAAAGCACGAGTGGTACCGGCCATTGCACGAGTCTGCTGGTCGCCATTGCGGGCGGCGAAACGCAGCTCGCCAGCTTCCTGGACTACTTCAACGGACGAGTGAACGTTCAGGTCCAGAGTACCCTTGGTACCCTTTACCGAAAGTTGCTGACCGGCGATCTTGACTTCAACGCCTGCGGGCAACTTAACGGGGTTCTTAGCTACGCGTGACATGCTTATCCCCCCTTAGAACACTGTGCAAAGCACTTCGCCGCCGACACCGGCAGCGCGCGCAGCACGATCCGTCATCACACCTTTGTTGGTGGAGACGATAGACACACCGAGACCGCCACGAACTTTTGGCAGATCATCGACGGACTTGTACTGGCGCAGGCCTGGACGGCTGACGCGCTTCACTTCTTCGATAACCGGACGGCCTTCGAAGTACTTCAGCTCGATAGAGAGCAACGGTTTGGTTTCGCTGCTGATCTGGTAACCCGCGATGTAACCTTCGTCCTTCAGGACTTTGGCTACAGCCACCTTCAAAGTGGAGGATGGCATGCTTACGACGGGCTTTTCGGCCATCTGGGCATTACGGATACGAGTTAGCATGTCCGCTAACGGGTCCTGCATACTCATGGGCTAGACGCTCCTGATACAAATAAAATGAGCCTTTCGGCTACAACGTTCGCCTGGAAATTCCGGCCACGTGAAAACACGGGCTCTGGCGAGCCGGCAATTCTAGACGTACGCCACAAACGAATCAAGCCCCAAAAGGGGCTTGATTCAGATTCAGGCGTTACGCCGGTCGGGTTCCGGAGATCCCGAACGGCGTTGCGCGAGAAGTGCGGCTTACCAGCTGGCTTTAACCAGACCTGGTACGTCACCACGCATGGCGGCTTCACGCAGCTTGTTACGGCCCAGGCCGAACTTGCGGTAAACACCGTGCGGACGACCAGTCAGGCGGCAACGGTTACGCATGCGCGAGGCGCTTGCGTCACGTGGTTGCTTCTGCAGGGCAACTGTCGCTTCCCAACGTGCTTCTGGACTTGCGTTCAGGTCGACGATGATTGCTTTCAGTGCTGCACGCTTGGTGGCGTACTTGGCAACGGTGAGCTGACGCTTCAGCTCACGGTTTTTCATGCTCTTCTTGGCCATGGTCCTACTCCAATCAGTTGCGGAACGGGAACTTGAAAGCACGCAGCAGTGCGCGACCTTCTTCGTCCGTACGAGCAGTGGTGGTCAGGGTAATGTCCAGACCGCGCAGGGCATCGATCTTGTCGTAGTCGATCTCCGGGAAGATGATCTGCTCTTTCACGCCCATGCTGTAGTTGCCACGACCATCGAAGGACTTGGCATTCAGGCCGCGGAAGTCGCGAACCCGAGGCAGGGAGATCGACAGCAGACGATCCAGGAACTCGTACATACGCTCACGGCGCAGGGTCACTTTGACGCCGATCGGCCAACCTTCGCGGACTTTGAAGCCTGCGATGGATTTGCGAGCGTAGGTCACAACGACTTTCTGGCCGGTGATCTTTTCCAGGTCAGCAACAGCGTGCTCGATGACTTTCTTGTCGCCGATCGCTTCGCCCAGACCCATGTTCAGGGTGATCTTGGTAACGCGTGGAACTTCCATCACGTTCTCAAGCTTAAGTTCTTCCTTAAGCTTGGGTGCGATTTCTTTCCAGTAAATCTCTTTCAGTCGTGCCATGGTCTCATCTACCTAGCAGTGTTCAAGCATCAACCGCTTTTTGGGTCGACTTGAAGACACGAATTTTTTTGCCGTCTTCAACTTTGAAACCAACGCGGTCAGCCTTGTTGGTTGCGCCGTTGAAAATGGCGACGTTAGAAGCGTGCAGTGGCGCTTCTTTCTCGACGATACCGCCCTGTACGCCCGACATCGGGTTAGGCTTGGTATGACGCTTCACCAGGTTGATCCCACCAACGACCAGACGGTCGTCAGCGAGAACCTTGAGCACCTTACCGCGCTTGCCTTTGTCTTTGCCGGCGATCACGATGATCTCGTCGTCACGACGAATCTTTTGCATGTCGGATCTCCTTACAGCACTTCTGGGGCGAGCGAGACGATCTTCATGAACTTCTCAGTACGAAGTTCACGGGTCACTGGCCCAAAGATACGGGTGCCGATCGGCTCTTGCTTGTTGTTCAACAGAACAGCAGCGTTGCCATCGAAGCGGATGATGGAGCCGTCTGCACGACGAACACCGTGGCGAGTGCGGACTACAACAGCAGTCATCACCTGGCCTTTCTTCACCTTACCGCGCGGAATTGCTTCCTTGACGGTCACTTTGATGATGTCACCGATACCAGCGTAACGACGATGGGAGCCACCCAGCACCTTGATGCACATAACGCGGCGAGCGCCGCTGTTATCGGCCACATCGAGCATGGATTGAGTCTGAATCATATAATTTCTCCGACCCTTAGCCCTTAGACTTCCACAGCGCGTTCGAGAACATCAACCAGGGCCCAAGACTTGGTCTTGGCCATCGGACGAGTTTCACGGATAGTGACCTTGTCGCCGATGTGGCACTGATTGGTTTCGTCGTGCGCGTGCAGCTTAGTCGAACGCTTAACGTATTTACCGTAGATAGGGTGCTTGACGCGACGCTCGATCAGTACGGTGATGGTCTTGTCCATCTTGTCGCTGACGACACGGCCAGTCAGCGTACGGACGGTTTTTTCGGCTTCAGCCATGATTACTTACCTGCCTGCTGGTTGAGCACAGTCTTCACGCGAGCGATGTCACGCTTAACTTGCGAGAGCAGGTGAGACTGCCCCAACTGGCCAGTTGCTTTCTGCATACGCAGATTGAACTGGTCGCGCAGCAAGCCGAGCAGTTGCTCGTTCAGTTGCTGTGCTGATTTTTCACGAAGTTCATTCGCTTTCATCACATCACCGTCCGCTTAACAAAGGAGGTGGCGAGTGGCAGCTTCGCAGCAGCCAGGGCAAATGCCTCACGCGCCAACTCTTCGGAAACACCCTCGATCTCGTACAGGACTTTGCCTGGCTGGATCTGGGCAACCCAGTACTCCACGTTACCCTTACCTTTACCCATCCGAACCTCGAGAGGTTTTTTGGAGATCGGCTTGTCCGGGAAAACACGGATCCAGATCTTGCCGCCACGCTTAACGTGACGGGTCAGAGCACGACGTGCAGACTCGATCTGACGGGCGGTGAGACGACCACGAGCAACAGACTTCAGCGCGAACTCGCCGAAGCTGACTTTGCTACCGCGCAGTGCCAGACCACGGTTGTGGCCGGTCATCTGCTTGCGGAACTTCGTACGCTTTGGTTGCAACATTTGGCGTACCCCTTACTTGGCAGCTTTTTTACGAGGCGCTGGTGCTTGAGGTTTCAGTTCTTCCTGGCGACCACCAATTACTTCGCCTTTGAAGATCCAAACCTTGACACCGATCACACCGTAAGTGGTGTGAGCTTCGTAGGTGGCATAGTCGATATCGGCACGCAGGGTGTGCAGTGGCACACGACCTTCGCGATACCATTCAGTACGTGCGATTTCAGCACCGCCGAGACGACCGCTCACTTGGATTTTGATGCCTTTGGCACCAATGCGCATGGCGTTCTGTACGGCGCGCTTCATGGCGCGACGGAACATCACACGACGCTCCAGCTGCTGAGCTACGCTCTGAGCAACCAGCATACCGTCAAGTTCCGGCTTGCGGATCTCTTCGATATTGATGTGCACAGGCACACCCATTTGCTTGGTCAGGTCCTGACGCAGTTTTTCAACATCTTCACCTTTCTTCCCGATAACGATACCTGGACGAGCGGTGTGGATGGTGATGCGTGCAGTTTGAGCCGGACGATGGATATCGATACGGCTAACGGACGCGCTTTTTAGTTTGTCTTGGAGATACTCACGCACATTCAGATCTGCGAGCAAATAGTCCGCATAAGTCCGACCGTCTGCGTACCAGACGGAGGTGTGCTCCTTGACGATTCCCAGGCGAATGCCAATGGGATGTACTTTCTGACCCATCTCTTCGACTCCGTTACTTGTCAGCAACCTTGACAGTGATATGGCAAGACCGCTTGACGATGCGATCAGCACGGCCTTTGGCACGTGGCATGATGCGCTTCAGCGAACGCCCTTCGTTGACGAAAACGGTGGAGACCTTCAGGTCATCAACGTCTGCGCCTTCGTTATGCTCGGCGTTGGCTACGGCCGACTCCAGCACTTTTTTCATGATCTCGGCGGCTTTCTTACTGCTGAAAGCCAACAGGTTGAGCGCTTCGCCCACCTTCTTCCCGCGGATCTGGTCGGCGACCAAGCGGGCTTTCTGGGCGGAGATTCGAGCGCCCGACAACTTAGCGGCTACTTCCATCGTTCCTTACCCCTTAACGCTTGGCTTTCTTGTCAGCCACGTGCCCGCGATAGGTGCGGGTACCGGCGAACTCGCCCAGTTTGTGGCCGACCATGTCTTCGTTCACGAGAACTGGAACATGTTGACGACCGTTATGCACAGCAATGGTCAGACCGACCATTTGTGGCAGGATCATCGAACGACGCGACCAGGTCTTAACTGGTTTGCGATCGTTCTTTTCCGCCGCCACTTCGATCTTCTTCAGTAGGTGAAGATCAATAAAAGGACCTTTTTTCAGAGAACGTGGCACTGTCGTATCCCTCTATTTACTTGCGACGACGGACGATCATTTTGTCGGTACGCTTATTACCACGAGTCTTCGCGCCCTTAGTCGGGAAGCCCCACGGCGATACCGGATGACGACCACCGGAGGTACGACCTTCACCACCACCATGTGGGTGGTCAACCGGGTTCATGGCAACACCACGAACGGTTGGGCGAACGCCACGCCAGCGTTTGGCACCAGCTTTACCCAGCGAACGCAGGCTGTGCTCGGAGTTCGAAACCTCACCCAGAGTTGCACGGCATTCGGACAGGACTTTACGCATTTCACCGGAGCGAAGACGCAGAGTCACGTAGACACCTTCACGAGCGACCAGCTGAGCCGAAGCACCAGCGGAACGAGCGATCTGAGCACCTTTGCCTGGCTTGAGCTCGATACCGTGAACGGTAGAACCGACCGGGATGTTGCGCAGCTGCAGAGCGTTGCCTGGCTTGATTGGAGCCAGTGCGCCTGCGATCAGCTGATCGCCAGCACTCACGCCTTTAGGGGCGATGATGTAGCGGCGCTCGCCGTCTGCGTACAGCAGCAGTGCGATGTGAGCAGTACGGTTTGGATCGTATTCGATACGCTCGACGGTGGCAGCGATGCCATCCTTGTCGTTGCGACGGAAGTCGACCAGACGGTAATGCTGCTTATGACCACCACCTACGTGACGAGTAGTGATGCGGCCATTGTTGTTACGACCACCAGACTTCGATTTTTTCTCGAGCAGCGGTGCGTGAGGAGCGCCTTTATGCAGCTCCTGGTTGACCACCTTGACCACAAAACGGCGGCCAGCGGAAGTCGGTTTGCATTTAACGATTGCCATGATGCGCCCCTTCCTTACTCAGCACTGCTGCTGAAATCGAGATCTTGGCCTGGCTGAAGGGAGATAACTGCCTTCTTCCAGTCATTACGCTTGCCCAGACCGCGAGCAGTGCGTTTGGTCTTACCCAGAACATTCAGGGTAGTCACGCGCTCTACTTTCACGCTGAACAGGCTTTCGACGGCCTTCTTGATTTCCAGCTTGGTTGCGTCAGTCGCAACCTTGAAAACGAACTGACCTTTCTTGTCTGCCAGAACCGTAGCCTTCTCGGAAACGTGCGGGCCAAGCAGAACTTTAAATACGCGTTCCTGGTTCATCCCAGCAGCTCCTCGAATTTCTTCACGGCCGACACAGTGATCAACACTTTGTCGTATGCGATCAGACTAACTGGATCGGAACCTTGCACGTCACGGACATCAACGTGTGGCAGGTTGCGAGCAGCCAGGTACAGATTCTGGTCAACAGCGTCCGACACGATCAGAACATCGGTCAGGCTCATGCTGTTCAGCTTGCCCAGCAGGTCTTTGGTTTTCGGCGATTCAACGGCGAAATCCTGAACCACGACCAGACGATCAGTACGAACCAGCTCAGCGAGGATGGAGCGCAGAGCTGCGCGGTACATCTTCTTGTTGAGCTTCTGAGAGTGGTCCTGAGGACGTGCTGCGAAAGTGGTACCACCGCCACGCCAGATTGGGCTACGGATAGTACCGGCACGAGCACGGCCAGTACCCTTCTGACGCCATGGGCGCTTGCCGCCACCGGAAACGTCGGAACGGGTCTTTTGCTGCTTGCTACCTTGACGGCCGCCAGCCATGTAGGCCACGACTGCTTGGTGAACCAGCGTCTCGTTGAACTCGCCGCCAAATGTCAGTTCGGAAACTTCGATCGCTTGAGCGTCATTTACGTTTAATTGCATGTCAGCTTCCCCTTAACCGCGAGCCTTGGCTGCTGGACGTACAACCAGATTGCCGCCAGTAGCGCCAGGAACAGCGCCCTTGACCAACAACAGATTGCGTTCAGCGTCCACGCGCACTACTTCCAGGGACTGCACGGTCACGCGCTCAGCGCCCATATGACCGGACATTTTTTTGCCCTTGAATACACGACCAGGAGTCTGGCACTGGCCGATAGAGCCCGGGACGCGGTGGGAAACGGAGTTACCGTGGGTGTTGTCCTGACCGCGGAAGTTCCAGCGCTTGATGGTACCGGCAAAGCCTTTACCTTTCGACTGACCGGTAACATCTACCAGTTGGCCAGCAGCGAAGATTTCTGCGTTGATCAGGTCACCGGCCTTGTATTCGCCTTCTTCAAGACGGAATTCCAGGACAGTGCGACCAGCGGCAACGTTAGCCTTGGCGAAGTGACCCGCCTGGGCTGCAGTGACACGCGAAGCACGACGCTCACCGACAGTGACTTGCACTGCACGATAGCCATCGCTTTCTTCGGTTTTGAACTGGGTGACGCGATTCGGCTCGATCTCAATGACCGTGACCGGAATGGAGACACCTTCTTCGGTGAAAATACGGGTCATGCCCGCTTTTCGACCGACTACACCAATAGTCATGTTGTAAACCTCATGAGTGTACGGGGCTTTCACCCGCTATGGCCGCCCATTTCAGAGCGTTACACGACTAAGACCCGAGTCTTAGCCGAGGCTGATCTGCACTTCCACACCTGCCGCAAGATCAAGCTTCATAAGAGCGTCAACGGTTTTATCCGTTGGCTGGACGATGTCCAGAACGCGCTTGTGAGTACGGATCTCGTACTGGTCACGCGCGTCTTTGTTGACGTGCGGGGAGACCAGAACGGTGAACCGCTCTTTGCGAGTAGGCAGTGGAATTGGACCACGCACTTGAGCACCAGTACGTTTCGCGGTTTCCACGATTTCCTGGGTGGATTGGTCGATCAGGCGATGGTCAAAAGCCTTCAACCTGATACGGATTTGCTGATTTTGCATTGGATTTCAGACTCCGGCTGCTATTCCCACCGGGCGCAATGCGCCCGTTAAAAGGAGGCGCAATTCTATAGACGACGAATCAGGGTGTCAACCCAATAAAAAAGCCCCCGCAGGGCGGGGGCTTTTTTGGCAAATCAACGCTTAGGCGATGATTTTGGCTACGACACCAGCGCCGACGGTACGACCGCCTTCACGGATGGCGAAACGCAGGCCGTCTTCCATTGCGATTGGCTTGATCAGAGTGACGGAAACTTTAACGTTGTCACCTGGCATAACCATTTCGGTGCCTTCCGGCAGTTCGCAGCTACCAGTTACGTCGGTAGTACGGAAGTAGAACTGTGGACGGTAGCCTTTGAAGAACGGAGTGTGACGACCGCCTTCTTCCTTGCTCAGAACGTAGATTTCAGCTTCGAACTGAGTGTGAGGCTTGACGCTGCCTGGCTTGACCAGAACCTGACCACGCTCAACGTCGTCACGCTTGGTGCCGCGCAGCAGAACGCCGCAGTTCTCGCCAGCACGACCTTCGTCCAGCAGCTTGCGGAACATCTCAACGCCGGTGCAAGTAGTCTTGGTGGTGTCACGCAGACCCACGATCTCGACTTCTTCCTGGATGCGAACGATGCCACGCTCAACACGACCAGTTACAACAGTACCGCGACCCGAGATCGAGAATACGTCTTCGATTGGCATCAGGAACGGCTTGTCGATAGCACGAACTGGTTCTGGGATGTAGCTGTCCAGGGTTTCAACCAGTTTCTTGACGGCAGTGGTGCCCATCTCGTTATCGTCGAGACCGTCCAGAGCCATACGAGCCGAACCGATGATGATCGGAGTGTCGTCGCCTGGGAAGTCGTAGGTAGTCAGCAGGTCGCGGACTTCCATTTCAACCAGTTCCAGCAGCTCAGCGTCGTCTACCAGGTCAGCCTTGTTCAGGAAGACCACGATGTACGGAACGCCAACCTGACGGGACAGCAGGATGTGCTCACGAGTTTGTGGCATCGGACCATCGGCAGCCGAGCAAACCAGGATCGCGCCGTCCATCTGGGCAGCACCGGTGATCATGTTTTTGACGTAGTCGGCGTGACCTGGGCAGTCAACGTGCGCGTAGTGACGGACGTTGGAGTCGTACTCTACGTGTGCAGTGTTGATGGTGATACCACGAGCTTTCTCTTCTGGAGCGCTGTCGATCTTGTCGAAGTCAACGCGAGCCGAACCGAAAACTTCGGAGCAAACACGGGTCAGAGCAGCGGTCAGAGTGGTTTTACCGTGGTCAACGTGACCGATGGTGCCAACGTTGACGTGCGGTTTGTTACGTTCAAATTTTTCTTTAGCCACGACAGTGAACTCCTAGCCTAAAGGGGCTGAATCAGCCTTGTTTTTTAACGATAGCTTCGACGACGTTCGACGGAGCTTCGGAGTATTTGGAGAATTCCATAGAGTAGCTCGCGCGACCCTGAGACATGGAGCGAACGTCGGTCGCATAACCGAACATCTCACCCAACGGAACCTCGGCACGGATAACCTTGCCGGAAACCGAATCTTCCATACCCTGGATCAGACCACGACGACGGTTCAGGTCACCCATCACGTCACCCATGTAGTCCTCAGGTGTTACAACTTCTACCTTCATGATCGGCTCAAGCACCACACCGCCACCTTTGGAGGCAAGTTGCTTGGTCGCCATGGAGGCAGCCACCTTGAACGCCATCTCGTTGGAGTCGACGTCGTGGTAAGAACCGTCAAAGACGGTAGCCTTCAGGCCGATGAGCGGATAGCCGGCAACAACACCGTTCTTCATCTGCTCTTCAATGCCTTTCTGGATGGCAGGAATGTATTCCTTAGGAACAACACCACCAACCACTTCGTTTACGAATTGCAGACCTTCCTGACCTTCGTCAGCAGGTGCAAAACGGATCCAGCAGTGACCAAACTGGCCACGACCGCCGGACTGACGAACGAACTTGCCTTCGATCTCGCAGTTCTTAGTGATCTTCTCACGGTAAGAAACCTGCGGTTTACCGATGTTGGCTTCGACGTTGAACTCACGGCGCATCCGGTCTACCAGGATGTCCAGGTGCAACTCACCCATACCCGAGATGATCGTTTGACCAGTCTCTTCGTCGGTTTTGACGCGGAAAGAAGGGTCTTCCTGAGCCAGCTTGCTCAGAGCGATACCCATTTTTTCCTGGTCGTCTTTGGTCTTCGGCTCAACAGCAACCGAGATCACCGGCTCAGGGAAGTCCATACGCTCAAGGATAATTGGCTTATCCAGTGCGCACAGGGTTTCACCAGTGGTCACATCTTTCATGCCGATCAGGGCAGCGATGTCACCAGCCAGTACTTCCTTGATTTCTTCACGGGTGTTGGCATGCATCTGAACCATACGGCCCACACGCTCTTTCTTGCCTTTCACCGAGTTCAGAACCGAGTCACCGGAGTTCAGAGCACCCGAGTAGACGCGCACGAAGGTGATCGAACCCACGAACGGGTCGGTCGCAATCTTGAACGCCAGAGCCGAGAACGGCTCGTTGTCGTCTGCGTGACGCTCGTCGTGACGAACGGCCGGATCGTCCTTGTCCAGTTCCTTGTCGTCCGGGTTGATACCCTTGATCGCAGGAATCTCGACAGGCGCTGGCAGGTAGTCGACGACGGCGTCGAGAACCAGCGGAACACCTTTGTTCTTGAACGAAGAACCGCAAACAGCCAGAACGATTTCGCCGGCGATAGTACGTTGGCGCAGAGCAGCCTTGATCTCTTCGATCGACAGCTCTTCACCTTCCAGGTACTTGTTCATCAGGTCTTCGTTGGCTTCGGCAGCTGCCTCAACCATGTTGCTGCGCCACTCTTCGGCCAGCTCTTGCAACTCGGCAGGGATAGCTTCACGACGAGGGGTCATACCCTTGTCGGCATCATCCCAGTAAACCGCTTCCATGGTCATCAGGTCGATCTGGCCCTGGAAGTTGTCTTCCGAACCGATTGCCAGCTGAATCGGCACCGGGGTGTGACCCAGGCGCTTCTTGATCTGGTCGACGACGCGCAGGAAGTTTGCACCGGCACGGTCCATCTTGTTTACGTAAACAAGACGTGGAACGCCGTACTTGTTGGCTTGACGCCATACGGTTTCCGACTGCGGCTCAACACCCGAAGTACCACAGAACACAACGACGGCGCCGTCGAGTACGCGCAGCGAGCGCTCTACTTCGATGGTGAAGTCAACGTGGCCCGGGGTATCGATGATGTTGAAGCGATAGCGGTCTTTGTGCTGCTTGACAGAACCCTGCCAGAAAGCAGTGGTCGCAGCAGAAGTAATGGTAATACCACGCTCCTGCTCCTGCACCATCCAGTCCATGGTCGCGGCGCCATCATGCACCTCGCCCATTTTGTGGTTTACGCCGGTGTAAAAAAGGACGCGCTCGGTGGTGGTGGTTTTACCAGCATCCACGTGAGCAACGATACCAATGTTACGGTAGCGGTTAATCGGAGTAGTACGAGCCATAAAGCCCTCGCAAAATTAGTGACGCTGGAATTAGAAGCGGTAGTGCGAGAAAGCCTTGTTGGCTTCAGCCATACGGTGCACGTCTTCACGCTTCTTGACCGCAGCACCTTTACCTTCAGCAGCATCCAGCAGTTCGCCAGCCAAGCGCAGAGCCATGGATTTCTCACCGCGCTTGCGCGCGAAGTCTACCAGCCAACGCATTGCCAGAGCATTACGACGGGATGGACGAACTTCGACCGGAACCTGGTAAGTAGCACCGCCTACACGGCGCGACTTCACTTCGACCAGCGGAGCGATGGCGTCGAGTGCTTTTTCGAAGAGTTCCAGGGGATCGGTACCAGCCTTACGAGCCTTGACTGTGTCCAGGGCACCGTAAACGATACGTTCGGCAACGGCTTTCTTGCCGCTTTCCATCACGTGGTTCATGAACTTGGCGAGAATCTGGGATCCGTACTTCGGATCGTCAAGAATCTCACGTTTTGCTGCTACGCGACGTCTTGGCATGATAAGCCCTCAAACGGTCTTCAGGTTCGCTCGGGACATAACGCTGAAAAGCGCGGTGCCCGACCTTACTCTTATCGACACAATAAATTTTAGAAACAACTGCAAACGGCGCGAATTACTTCGGACGCTTGGTACCGTATTTCGAACGACCCTGGTTACGACCTTTGACGCCGGAAGTATCCAACGAACCGCGAACGGTGTGGTAACGAACACCTGGCAAGTCTTTTACACGGCCGCCACGAATCAGGACGACGCTGTGCTCTTGCAGGTTGTGGCCTTCACCGCCGATGTACGAGGAAACCTCGAAACCGTTGGTCAGACGCACACGGCATACTTTACGCAGTGCCGAGTTAGGTTTTTTCGGCGTGGTGGTGTACACACGGGTGCACACGCCACGACGTTGCGGGCAGTTCTGCAGCGCAGGTACGTCGGATTTCTCGACGATACGCTTACGCGGCTGACGTACCAGCTGGTTGATAGTTGCCATCTACTAGCTCCACTGTTGTCTTGCGACGCTATTGTCTTGCAAGAAAAGCAAAATGGCAGGACGCGAGTCCCGCCAGATTTTGGGGTACAAGAGTCTAAAGAGGATCCTGTCCCCAGTCAAGACAGCGCCCCGAGTCGCATACCCTCCTCCCCTGGTCCGGGACCAGGAGAGGTTGAGCATGAGATCCGGGGCACTGGTCTCAATTACTGCTTGAGTTCAACGCTTCAGTCAGGGCCGCTTCGACTTCGCTCGCGCTCACACGCAGAGGTTTGTCGGCATCACGGCGACGCTTGCGCTCGCTGTGATAGGCAAGACCGGTACCGGCCGGGATCAGACGACCCACGACCACGTTTTCTTTCAGGCCGCGCAGGTAGTCGCGCTTGCCGGTTACCGCCGCCTCGGTCAGTACGCGAGTGGTCTCCTGGAAGGAGGCCGCCGAGATGAACGATTCGGTCGACAACGACGCCTTGGTGATACCGAGCAGCACACGAGTGAATTTCGAAACGAATTTCTCATCCTGTGCCAGACGCTCGTTCTCGACCAGTACGTGAGTGAGTTCCATCTGGTCGCCCTTGATGAAGCTCGAATCACCGGACTCGGAGATCTCGACTTTACGCAGCATCTGACGAAGGATCGTTTCGATGTGCTTGTCGTTGATCTTCACGCCCTGCAGGCGGTAAACGTCCTGAATCTCGTTGACGATGTATTTCGCCAGCGCGCTGACACCCAGCAGACGCAGGATGTCGTGCGGATCGCTCGGACCGTCGGAGATAACCTCACCACGGTTCACTTGCTCACCTTCGAAGACGTTCAGGTGACGCCATTTCGGGATCAGCTCTTCGTACGGATCGCTGCCATCGTTCGGTGTAATCACCAGGCGACGCTTGCCTTTGGTCTCTTTACCGAAGGCGATCGTACCGCTGACTTCCGCCAGGATCGACGCTTCCTTCGGACGACGCGCTTCGAACAGGTCGGCAACGCGTGGCAGACCACCGGTGATGTCACGGGTCTTGGAAGTCTCTTGCGGGATACGGGCAAGAACATCACCCACGCCCACCTGAGCACCGTCCGCGATACCAACCAGGGCGTTCGCCGGCAGGAAGTACTGGGCCGGTACGTCAGTACCTGGCAGCAGCAGATCCTTGCCATCGATGCCGACCATCTTGACCGCAGGACGAATGTCCTTGCCGGCTGCAGGACGGTCTTTGGCGTCCAGTACTTCGATGTTGGTCAGACCGGTCAGTTCGTCGGTCTGGCGCTTGATCGTAATACCTTCTTCCATGCCCACGTAGGTCACGGTACCTTTCATTTCGGTAACGATCGGGTGAGTGTGCGGGTCCCACTTGGCCACGATGGAGCCAGCGTCGACCTTGTCACCTTCCTTGACCGAAATCACTGCACCGTAAGGCAGTTTGTAACGCTCACGCTCACGACCGAATTCGTCGGCAATCGCCAGCTCACCGGAACGCGAGACCGCGACCAGGTTGCCGTCGGCACGCTCGACGTGCTTCAGGTTGTGCAGGCGAACGATACCGCCGTTCTTGACCTGAACGCTGTCCGCTGCCGAAGTACGGCTTGCCGCACCACCGATGTGGAACGTACGCATGGTCAGCTGGGTACCCGGCTCACCGATCGACTGTGCAGCGATAACGCCGACAGCTTCACCGATGTTCACCTGGTGACCACGGGCCAGATCGCGACCGTAGCACTTGGCGCAGATGCCGTAGCGGGTTTCGCAGCTGATCGGCGAACGCACGATCACTTCGTCGATGCTGTTCAGCTCGATGAACTCGACCCACTTCTCGTCTACCAGCGTACCGGCAGGAACGATGACGTCTTCGGTGCCCGGCTTGAACACGTCACGGGCGATAACACGGCCCAGTACGCGCTCACCCAGAGGCTCGACAACGTCGCCGCCTTCGATGTGCGGAGTCATCAGCAGGCCCTGTTCGGTCCCGCAGTCGATCTCGGTCACGACCAGATCCTGCGCAACGTCTACCAGACGACGAGTCAGGTAACCGGAGTTCGCAGTTTTCAATGCGGTATCCGCAAGACCCTTACGAGCACCGTGAGTCGAGATGAAGTACTGGAGTACGCTCAGACCTTCACGGAAGTTCGCAGTGATCGGCGTCTCGATGATCGAGCCGTCCGGCTTGGCCATCAGACCACGCATACCGGCCAGCTGACGAATCTGTGCTGCGGAACCCCGCGCACCCGAGTCGGCCATCATGTACATCGAGTTGAACGATTCCTGGTCCACGGTCTCGCCGTGACGGTCGACAACCTTCTCTTTCGAGAGGTTGGACATCATCGCCTTGGAGACTTCGTCGTTCGCCTTGGACCAGAGGTCGATCACCTTGTTGTACTTCTCGCCCTGGGTTACCAGGCCGGATGCATACTGGCTTTCAATCTCTTTCACTTCGTCGGTTGCGGCATCGATGATGCGAGCTTTTTCATCAGGGATAACGAAGTCGTTAACGCCGATGGAAACACCCGAGATCGTCGAGTAGGCAAAACCGGTGTACATCAGTTGGTCAGCGAAGATCACGGTCTCTTTCAGACCAACCACGCGGTAGCACTGGTTGATCAGCTTGGAGATCGCCTTCTTCTTCATCGGCTGGTTGACCACGTCGTAAGACAGGCCGGCCGGGACCACCTGGAACAGCAGCGCACGGCCGACAGTGGTGTCGACGATACGGGTGTTCTTGACGCTGCCGCCATCACGGTCGTTCACGGTTTCGTTGATACGAACCTTGATCTTGGCGTGCAGTGCAGCTTCGCCGGCGCGGAATACGCGGTCGACTTCCTGCAGGTCCGCGAACACGCGACCTTCGCCCTTGGCGTTAATCGCTTCACGGGTCATGTAGTACAGACCCAGTACAACGTCCTGCGACGGAACGATGATTGGCTCACCGTTGGCTGGCGACAGGATGTTGTTGGTCGACATCATCAGCGCACGGGCTTCGAGCTGGGCTTCCAGGGTCAGCGGTACGTGGACCGCCATCTGGTCGCCGTCGAAGTCGGCGTTGTACGCAGCACAGACCAGAGGGTGCAGCTGGATAGCCTTGCCTTCGATCAGTACCGGTTCAAACGCCTGGATACCCAGACGGTGAAGGGTCGGTGCACGGTTGAGCAGCACTGGGTGTTCGCGAATCACTTCGGCGAGAACGTCCCAGACCTCTGGCAGCTCGCGCTCGACCATCTTCTTGGCAGCCTTGATGGTGGTCGCCAGACCACGCATTTCCAGCTTGCCGAAAATGAACGGCTTGAACAGCTCAAGAGCCATCTTCTTCGGCAGACCGCATTGGTGCAGACGCAGGGTCGGACCTACGGTAATTACCGAACGACCCGAGTAGTCAACGCGCTTACCGAGCAAGTTCTGACGGAAACGACCCTGCTTACCCTTGATCATGTCGGCCAGGGATTTCAGAGGACGCTTGTTGGAACCGGTGATGGCGCGACCGCGGCGACCGTTGTCGAGCAGCGCATCCACAGCTTCCTGCAGCATGCGTTTTTCGTTGCGCACGATGATGTCCGGAGCGGACAGGTCAAGCAGGCGCTTCAAACGGTTGTTACGGTTGATCACTCGACGATACAGATCGTTGAGGTCGGAAGTCGCGAAGCGACCGCCATCCAGCGGAACCAGTGGACGCAGGTCTGGCGGCAGAACCGGCAGAACGGTCAACACCATCCACTCAGGCAGGTTGCCGGAACCCTGGAAGGCTTCCATCAACTTCAGGCGCTTGGACAGCTTCTTGATCTTGGTTTCGGAGTTGGTTTGCGGAATCTCTTCGCGCAGACGGCCAATCTCGTGCTCCAGATCGATAGCGTGCAGCAGCTCGCGGACAGCCTCGGCACCCATGCGGGCGTCGAAGTCGTCACCGAACTCTTCGAGGGCTTCGAAGTACTGCTCGTCGTTCAGCAGCTGACCTTTCTCAAGGGTGGTCATGCCTGGATCGATAACGACATAGCTCTCGAAGTAGAGAACGCGCTCGATATCACGCAGGGTCATGTCCATCAGCAGGCCGATACGGGACGGCAGCGATTTCAGGAACCAGATGTGGGCAACCGGCGAAGCCAGTTCGATGTGAGCCATGCGCTCACGACGGACCTTGGCCAGTGCAACTTCAACGCCGCACTTCTCGCAGATCACGCCACGATGCTTCAAGCGCTTGTACTTACCGCACAGGCACTCGTAATCCTTGACCGGGCCAAAGATCTTGGCGCAGAACAAGCCGTCACGCTCAGGCTTGAACGTACGGTAGTTGATGGTTTCCGGCTTTTTAACTTCACCGAACGACCACGAACGGATCATCTCAGGCGAGGCCAATCCGATACGGATGGCGTCGAACTCTTCGACTTGACCCTGGTTTTTCAGCAAATTCAGTAGGTCTTTCAAGGCCTTTCCTCCTGGCGGAGCAGAGAGTGGTCAAACCGACCCACTCTCGATCGCGTCACGTGTTATTCGGTTTCCAGATCGATATCGATACCGAGCGAACGGATTTCTTTGATCAACACGTTGAAGGACTCGGGCATGCCCGGCTCCATACGGTGATCGCCGTCCACGATGTTTTTGTACATCTTGGTACGACCGTTCACATCGTCCGACTTCACTGTGAGCATTTCTTGCAGAGTGTAAGCCGCGCCGTATGCTTCCAGCGCCCAGACCTCCATCTCCCCGAAACGCTGACCACCGAACTGTGCCTTACCACCCAGCGGCTGCTGGGTGACCAGGCTGTAAGAACCAGTGGAACGCGCATGCATCTTGTCGTCCACCAAGTGGTTCAGCTTCAGCATGTACATGTAGCCAACAGTTACCGGACGCTCGAACTTGTTGCCGGTACGACCGTCGAACAGTTGCATCTGGCCACTGTCCGGCATGTCCGCCAGGCGCAGCATCGCCTTGATTTCGCTTTCCTTGGCACCGTCGAATACCGGGGTAGCCATTGGAACGCCGCCACGCAGGTTCTGCGCCAGATCCAGAACTTCCTGATCGGTCAGGTCGTCGATGCTTTCCTGACGGCCACCGATCTCGTTGTAGATCTCGTTCATGAACTTGCGCAGTTCAACCACTTTGCGCTGCTCTTCGAGCATGCGGTTGATCTTCTCGCCCAGACCTTTGGCCGCGAGGCCCAGGTGAGTTTCGAGAATCTGACCAACGTTCATACGCGAAGGTACACCCAACGGGTTGAGGACGATATCCACAGGTGTGCCGTTGGCATCGTGTGGCATGTCTTCAACCGGCATGATCACGGAGACCACACCCTTGTTACCGTGGCGACCGGCCATTTTGTCGCCCGGCTGGATGCGGCGACGAATGGCAAGGTAGACCTTGACGATTTTCAGCACGCCTGGAGCCAGGTCATCGCCTTGCTGCAGTTTGCGCTTCTTGTCTTCGAACTTGTCGTCCAGCAGACGGCGGCGATCGACGATGTAAGCCTGAGCGCGCTCGAGTTGCTCGTTCAGAGCATCTTCGACCATGCGCAGCTTGAACCACTGACCGTGTTCCAGACCGTCGAGCACTTCGTTGGTGATTTCCTGACCTTTCTTCAGGCCAGCACCACCTTCAGCGATCTGACCGACCAGAGCCGAACGCAGACGCTCGAAGGTTGCGCCTTCGACGATGCGGAACTCTTCGTTCAGGTCCTTGCGGATCTCGTCCAGCTGGCTCTTCTCGATGGACAGGGCGCGGGAGTCGCGCTCTACGCCGTCACGGGTGAAGACCTGTACGTCGATGACAGTACCTTTGGTGCCAGTAGGCACGCGCAGGGAGGTGTCTTTAACGTCGCTGGCTTTTTCACCGAAGATCGCACGCAGCAGTTTTTCTTCCGGAGTCAGCTGGGTCTCGCCTTTCGGAGTGACCTTGCCCACCAGAATGTCGCCTGGGCCGACTTCGGCACCGACGTAAACGATACCGGCTTCGTCCAGCTTGTTCAGCGCAGCTTCACCCACGTTCGGGATGTCTGCGGTGATTTCCTCTGGGCCCAGCTTGGTATCACGCGCCACACAGGTCAGTTCCTGAATGTGGATCGTGGTGAAGCGGTCTTCCTGAACAACACGCTCGGACAGGCAGATGGAGTCTTCGAAGTTGAAGCCGTTCCACGCCATGAACGCGATGCGCATGTTCTGACCCAGAGCCAGTTCACCCATGTCGGTGGACGGGCCGTCGGCCATGATGTCGCTGCGCTGAACGCGATCACCCTTGCTCACCAGCGGACGCTGGTTGATGCAGGTGTTCTGGTTCGAGCGGGTGTATTTGGTCAGGTTGTAGATGTCGACACCGGCTTCGCCCGGCTCAACTTCGTCATCGGCAACACGAACCACGATACGGCTGGCGTCAACGGAGTCGATCACGCCGCCACGACGGGCAACGACACAGACACCGGAGTCACGCGCAACGTTGCGCTCCATGCCGGTACCTACCAGCGGCTTGTCGGCACGCAGGGTCGGTACAGCCTGACGCTGCATGTTCGAACCCATCAACGCACGGTTGGCGTCGTCGTGCTCGAGGAACGGAATCAGCGACGCTGCAACCGAAACAACCTGCTTCGGCGAGACGTCCATCAGGGTGACGTCTTCCGGCGCCTTGACGGTGAATTCGTTCAGGTGACGAACAGCTACCAGCTCGTCGATCAGCACTTTCTTGTCGTTCATGGTCGCCGAAGCCTGCGCGATCACGTGATCGGCTTCTTCAATGGCGGACAGGAAAACGATGTCGTCAGTGACCACACCCTCTTTCACCACGCGGTACGGGCTTTCCAGGAAGCCGTACTGGTTGGTGCGAGCGTACGCTGCCAGGGAGTTGATCAGACCGATGTTCGGACCTTCCGGCGTTTCGATCGGGCAAACACGACCGTAGTGCGTCGGGTGTACGTCACGAACTTCGAAGCCTGCGCGCTCACGGGTCAGACCGCCCGGGCCCAGTGCGGAGACACGACGCTTGTGCGTGATCTCGGACAGCGGGTTGTTCTGGTCCATGAACTGCGACAGCTGGCTGGAGCCGAAGAATTCCTTGACCGCAGCAGCAACCGGCTTGGCGTTGATCAGGTCCTGAGGCATCAGGCCTTCGCTTTCTGCCATCGACAGACGCTCTTTGACCGCACGCTCAACACGTACCAGGCCAACGCGGAACTGGTTCTCGGCCATCTCGCCTACGCAGCGGACGCGACGGTTACCCAGGTGGTCGATGTCGTCGACGATGCCTTTGCCGTTACGGATATCGACCAGGGTCTTGAGGACCGCAACGATATCTTCCTTGCACAGCACGCCCGAACCTTCGATTTCGGTGCGACCGATACGACGGTTGAACTTCATCCGGCCAACAGCCGACAGATCGTAACGCTCCGGGCTGAAGAACAGGTTGTTGAACAGGGTCTCGGCAGCATCCTTGGTTGGCGGCTCGCCAGGACGCATCATGCGATAGATTTCGACCAGGGCTTCCAGCTGGTTGCCGGTCGAATCGATCTTCAGGGTGTCGGAGATGAACGGACCGCAGTCGATGTCGTTGGTGTACAACGTTTCGATACGGACAACCTGGGCCTTGGCAATCTTGGCCAGGATTTCGGTGTTCAGCTCGGTGTTGCACTCGGCAATGATTTCGCCGGTGGCCGGGTGCACGATCGCCTTGGCGGTCGTACGGCCAATCACGTAGTCCAGCGGAACGTCCAGGGCCTTGATGCCGGCTTTCTCGAGCTGGTTGATGTGGCGCGCGGTAATACGGCGGCCTTGCTCGACGATCACCTTGCCCTTGTCATCCTGAATGTCCAGAACGGCAATTTCACCACGCAGGCGCTGAGGCACCAGTTCCAGGCTCAGGGTTTCGCCATGAACGTGGAAGACGTTGGTGGTGTAGAACGCATCCAGCACTTCTTCGGTGGTGTAGCCGAGTGCGCGCAGCAGAACCGATGCAGGCAGCTTGCGACGACGGTCGATACGGACGAATACACAGTCCTTTGGATCGAACTCGAAGTCCAGCCACGAACCGCGGTAAGGAATGATGCGAGCGGAGTACAGCAGTTTGCCGGAGCTGTGCGTCTTGCCGCGGTCGTGGTCGAAGAACACGCCCGGGGAACGGTGCAGTTGGGAAACGATAACGCGCTCGGTACCGTTGATAACGAAGGTACCGTTTTCAGTCATCAGGGGGATTTCACCCATGTAGACTTCTTGCTCTTTGATGTCCTTGATCGCTTTGTTCGACGATTCTTTGTCGAAAATGATCAGGCGTACTTTTACCCGCAAAGGTACGGCGTACGTCACGCCGCGCAGCACGCATTCCTTGACATCAAAGGCCGGTTCGCCCAGACGATAGCCAACGTACTCCAGAGCAGCGTTGCCGGAGTAGCTGATGATCGGGAAAACGGATTTGAAGGCCGCATGCAGACCGACGTCACGGAACTGGTCCTTGGTCGCGCCCGCCTGCAAGAATTCGCGATACGAATCCAGCTGGATAGCCAAGAGGTACGGTACGTCCATGACGTCCGGCAACTTGCTAAAGTCCTTGCGGATACGTTTTTTCTCAGTGTATGAGTAAGCCATCAGCGTTCCCCAGCTTGGTCACCTGCTTGTTTGGCCTCCCCCGACGGGAGCGGCCAGAAAATCTTGCAAACCCCATGGTTTGCGCCACCATTCGCGGTGGTTGAAGCACGTTACGGCGTCGACCTGATCGACTGCCAATAACGGAAAAAGGCCGGTGGCAAAAGCCACCAGCCATCAGCCGTTCGCTCAACGCTTGGGCTGGAGACGCAAGGTCGAAATTACTTGACTTCGACTTTAGCGCCAGCTTCTTCCAGCTTCTTCTTGGCGTCAGCAGCGGCTTCTTTAGTAACGCCTTCTGCAACGACCTGAGGAGCGGTATCAACTTTCTCTTTGGCTTCTTTCAGGCCCAGGCCTGTCAGTTCACGAACAGCCTTGATCACGTTGACTTTCTTCTCGCCGGCTTCAACCAGAACAACGTTGAACTCGGTTTGTTCTTCAACAACAGCGGCAGCAGCAGCTGGGCCAGCAGCGGCAACAGCAGCGGTCACGCCGAAGGTTTCTTCCATTGCTTTGATCAGCTCAACAACTTCCAGAACGGTTTTCTGGCCGATTGCTTCGATGATTTGCTCGTTAGTCAGAGACATGACTATATATCCTGTATTGGGGGTGACGGCCTACGCGACCATCAAATTAAACATATGATTTCGAAAGTGCTTGCGGTGCCTTAGGCAGCGGAAGCTTCTTTCTGGTCGCGAATAGCTGCCAGGGTACGAGCCAGCTTGCTGGTAGCGCCTTGGATCACGCTCATCAGCTTTGCAATGGCTTCGTCGCGGGTCGGCAGGGTAGCCAACACGTCGATCTGGTTAGCGGCAAGGAACTTGCCATCAAACGCAGCTGCCTTGATCTCGAACTTGTCCTGACCCTTGGCGAACTCTTTGAACAGACGGGCAGCAGCGCCCGGGTGTTGGTTGGAGAAAGCGATCAGGGTCGGGCCGGTGAAGGCGTCGTTGAGGACACTGAATTCAGTGTCAGCAACAGCGCGCTTGAGCAGGGTGTTACGTACGACACGTACGTATACGCCAGCTTCACGAGCCTCTTTACGGAGTCCGGTCATCGCGCCTACTGTCACGCCACGGGCATCAGCCACGACAGCAGACAGAGCGACTTTGGCAGCCTCGTTGACTTCAGCGACGATGGCCTTCTTGTCTTCGAGTTTAATTGCCACGGGTTTAACTCCTGCATGTTACCGTTTCATCTGGCCGGAGCCGGATGTCGTTTTGGTGTCTGATTCGGTAAGGAACCGGGAGCACCATCTGCGTAGGCTTGTGGTTTAAGACTTGCGCCGCCTACGGTCTTGGATAGCCCCCGCAACGCAGGGACCCCAATTTTTGCGACGGTGCGGTTACCCGCACCGTGGCCAGTCTTACGCGTTCAGCGAACCCTGGTCGATGACCAGGCCTGGGCCCATAGTGGTGCTCAGGGTAACGCGCTTGACGTAGATACCTTTCGAAGAAGCTGGCTTGATACGCTTCAGATCAGCGATCAGGGCTTCAACGTTCTCACGCAGCTTGTCGGCGTCGAAACCGATTTTGCCTACGGAAGTGTGAATGATGCCGTTTTTGTCGGTGCGATAACGAACCTGACCAGCTTTTGCGTTCTTGACCGCAGTGGCTACGTCTGGAGTAACGGTACCGACTTTCGGGTTAGGCATCAGGCCGCGAGGACCCAGAACCTGACCCAGTTGACCTACAACACGCATTGCATCCGGGGAAGCAATGACGACGTCATAGTTCAGGTCGCCGCCTTTCATTTCGGCAGCTAGGTCGTCCATACCAACGCGGTCAGCGCCGGCAGCCAGAGCAGCTTCAGCAGCTGGACCCTGGGTGAAGACAGCAACGCGAACGGTCTTGCCAGTGCCGTGTGGCAGCACAGTAGCGCTACGAACGACCTGGTCGGATTTACGCGGGTCAACACCGAGGTTTACAGCAACGTCGAAAGACTCGCTGAACTTGACGGTCGACAGTTCGGCCAGCAGAGCTGCCGCGTCGTTGAAGCTGTAGGACTTGCCAGCTTCAATCTTGGAAGCGATTGCCTTTTGGCGTTTGGTCAGCTTAGCCATTACACACCCTCCACGTTAAGGCCCATGCTACGAGCAGAACCGGCGATGGTACGCACGGCTGCTTCCATGTCAGCAGCAGTCAGATCCGCGTTTTTGGTTTTCGCGATTTCTTCCAGCTGAGCACGGGTAACGGTGCCAACTTTGACGGTGTTCGGACGAGCCGAGCCGCTGGTCAAGCCAGCTGCTTTTTTCAGCAGAACCGAAGCAGGGGTACTTTTGGTTTCAAAAGTGAAGCTGCGGTCGCTGTATACAGTGATGATCACTGGAGTCGGCAGACCTGGCTCAAGACCCTGAGTACGGGCGTTGAAGGCCTTGCAGAATTCCATGATGTTCACGCCGTGCTGACCCAGAGCAGGACCGACGGGCGGGCTTGGGTTAGCCTGAGCGGCTTTCACTTGAAGCTTGATGTAAGCGGTAATCTTCTTGGCCATGAGGCACTCCAATTACGGGTTCGAACGCCTCGAAAGGCTCCCCGGTTACTTGCGCGTTTATCCCAGTGACGACAAAACCCCACAGCCCAGGGCTGCGGGGTAAGGGATTTCTCGCTCAGCTAGACCTTTTCGACCTGGCTGAACTCGAGCTCTACCGGAGTAGAGCGACCGAAAATGAGCACTGCGACCTGAATCCGGCTCTTTTCGTAGTTAACTTCTTCGACCGTACCGTTGAAGTCCGCGAAAGGACCATCGGTAACGCGAACCACTTCGCCTGGCTCGAACAGCGTCTTGGGCTTGGGCTTGTCACTGCCGTCGGCAACGCGACGCAGGATAGCCTCAGCTTCCTTATCGGTGATCGGTGCCGGCTTGTCTGCCGTACCGCCGATGAAGCCCATGACACGTGGAGTGTCCTTGACCAAGTGCCAAGTACCCTCATTCATGTCCATCTGGACAAGCACATAACCAGGGAAGAATTTACGTTCGCTTTTGCGTTTCTGGCCGTTACGCATCTCTACCACTTCTTCGGTAGGGACCAGAATTTCGCCAAAACCATCTTCCATGCCTGCCAGCTTTACACGCTCGATCAGAGAGCGCATAACATGCTTCTCGTAACCCGAGTAGGCATGCACTACGTACCAACGCTTAGCCACGGGACACCCTTAGCCAACAATCAAGGAAACAAGCCAGCCGAGCAGGGAATCAAGACCCCACAACAGCAGCGCCATAACCAGAACCACAGCCACCACGATCAGGGTAGTCTGGGTAGTTTCTTGACGAGTAGGCCAAACAACTTTACGAATCTCAGCGCGAGCTTCCTTGGCCAACACGAAGAAAGCCTTGCCCTTGCCAGTCTGCAGGCCTACATAGGCTGCGACAGCGGCGATCACGAGCAAAGCGAGCACGCGATACAGGATTGGCTGTGCCGAGTAGTATTGATTTCCGACAACACCCACCACGACCAGGAGGACTACAACGAGCCACTTCACGAGATCAAAACGGGAGTCTGGGGCTTCAGCCTTTGGATTCATCTACTAAAATCCTGTGAAAAGAAAGCCAGATACGTTATGCGAATCTGGCAGGTCAGGAGGGAATCGAACCCCCAACCTACGGTTTTGGAGACCGTCGCTCTGCCAATTGAGCTACTGACCTAAAAGCGAAATCAGGCCGACCATTATGCTGGCCCGACAGAAAGATTTCAACAGCCATTCGGAAAGTCGATTCTCGACGCTTCCAAACCACCGCTACCGACCACTTGAACCCAGGCCTGAAGCCACGACACTAGGCCCAACCAACCGCTTAAAACAAAGGCAGATACTTTCATATCTGCCTTTATAAATGGAGCTCTTGAGCGGATTTGAACCGCTGACCTCACCCTTACCAAGGGTGTGCTCTACCAACTGAGCTACAAGAGCGAAACACTTTGCACAACCAGCAAACTTGGAGCGGGTAGCGGGAATCGAACCCGCATCATCAGCTTGGAAGGCTGAGGTTCTACCACTAAACTATACCCGCCGAGCATGCTGCTTACGCTCGAAATTTGGTGGAGGGGGAAGGATTCGAACCTTCGAAGTCGTAGACGTCAGATTTACAGTCTGATCCCTTTGGCCGCTCGGGAACCCCTCCTAAGCGAGGCGACATATTAACTCATGCCACCCTTCTGTCAACCTTTTTCTCAATAAAATCTTGAGGTTACAAACGTTGACGCTTGCTGCGCTGTGAGGGCTATTTGCTCTGCACTGCGAAGCGGGCGCCATTCTATGCAAACTATCCTGCGGTTGCAACACCCTCGCACGACATTATTTTACTTTTTAATTGCGGGAAGTCCTGGGTCAGGCTGAGCAACATCGCATCATCAATAAGACGGCGGCTTTCGGGCTCGACTTTCAACCAATAAACGGCCCCCGCCTCATCTACGCGCTTGCCGAACTGGGTCTGAATATCCAGGCTCGTCAGACGCTGCTCGATGGTCCTGGCCTGATTCGGCTGCATATCACCGCCCAGATACAGGCACTGCAGATTGCCACTCGAACTCACGCCCGATTCGCTCAGCAGGCGAATATCCTGGCGATTGCCCTTGAACTGCGCCAATGGCGCGACCTCCTTGGGCCGCAATGGCGCTTGCTGCTGATGCCAGAGGTAGTAGAAGCCGTTCAACATGACCAGTAACAGAAATACCCAACGCATAACATCCTCATCCGCACTACCCAATCACACGCCACCGGCAAAGACATGTCCGCAAGGCGCCAGGCTTTACCCGCTCGCTGATTCATCCCGCAATCTCAGGCTCAGCTCCCCACCGCTGAACACCTGCACCTGATCGCCGATCCTGAGCTTCAACGCTCCGACCGTATCGACCCCCACCACCACGCCTTCAATGGCCGTGGAACCCGCCAGCAGCGTGACCGCCCTGCCCTGCCATGCGTGATTGGCTTCCCACTCTTCATGGAAGGCGCCAAAGCCCTTTTCACGATGTTCGCCCAGGTAGCGGTGGAGGTGCCTGCTGAGGGAGGCCACGACCTGGTTACGGTCCAGTGGCTGGCCAACCTGCTGCATCATTGAAGTCCAGGCCTGATCCACCTCGGCGGCCGAGCGCATGTTGACGTTGATGCCTATGCCGATCACCACATGACAGACGTCTGCCGGGTCTCCCGTAAGCTCCAGCAGGATGCCGGCCAGCTTGCGGTTACCCACCAGGATGTCATTAGGCCACTTAAGACCCGCATCAGCGATTCCCAGCTCGCGAAGCATGCTGACCACCGCCAGGCCCACCAGAAGGCTCAAGCCCTCCAGCTGACGCATGCCACCCTCGACGCGCATCACCAGGCTGTAATAGACGTTCTCGGCAAAAGGGCTCACCCATTTGCGGCCACGCCGGCCTCTGCCCGCCGTCTGCTGCTCGGATAGCACCAGGATTGGCAACGCAACCTCGCCATCGATCAGGCGCATCGCCTGGGCGTTGGTGGAGTCGATACTGTCGTAGACCTGGGTCGACCAGCCTAACTCGTTCAGCGATCGATTGAGGACCTGCTCATCGAGTAGAAACAGTGGGCTAGCCAAGCGGTAGCCGCGACCCCGGACCTTGTGGACTTCAATCCCGGTTTCCGCCTGGAGTTGCTGCAGTCTTTTCCAGACAGCGCTACGGCTCACTCCCAGCGCTGATCCAAGGTCTTCGCCAGAGTGAAACTCACCATCCCCAAGAAGCTTCAACAACGTCCGCATTCGTTTCACGCCTGTTTATGAGGGTCGCATCATAGCCATGCGCGCTGCCGGTGCATAGGATCCGGGTGGGAGGGGCTTATCGCGGGCAAGCGCGCTCCTACGGGTTTGTGGCGTTCAGCACACGTGTGTTGCCTGACACACCGCTCCCGCCGGCAAGCCGTGCTGCTACGGGATATGCGCCACCCTGTAGGAGCGCGCTTGCCCGCGATGGCGGTGGGTCGGACGGCGCTGCAGTGTCGGTTATGACGCCTTCGCGGGCGAGCCCGCTCCCACAGGGGTCAGGGGCCGCATTCAGACGATGGCGGACCCGAGATCGCCTCGCCGGCAAGCCGTGCTGCTACGGGATATGCGCCACCCTGTAGGAGCGCGCTTGCCCGCGATGGCGGTGGGTCAGGCGGCGCAGTGGTGTTTGTCCTGGCGCAGTCGCGGGCAAGCGCGCTCCTACAGGGCGGCGTCAGGGTGGAAAACTTTTCCAGGCGCAAAAACAAAACCCCAACCGCGTCAGCGATTGGGGCTTTGGAATTTAATCTTGACGATGA
>NZ_JANHKS010000037.1 GCF_028682175.1 Pseudomonas putida
CTCTTCCGATCTCGCCCCCGCCGGCAAGCCGTGCTGCTACGAGTTGTCAGGGGTACGTCAGGCAGTCAGGGCCTTGTCCAGCTGGCGCGCCACTTCGGACTCGATGGTGCTGCTCATCGCCGACAGGAAGAAATTCAGTTCGATGTTGACCCGCACCAGCGCTTCTTCCACCTGCACCGTGCCTTTGGCGCCCTTGCCTTCCAGCGACACGGTGTCGCCGTTCCAGCTGTGCTCGATGCCATATTTTTCGCCCAGCTTCTCGGCCAGCAATTCGGCCTTCTCGCGGGCCTTGTCCTTGCCCAGCGTGTGCGGGCGTTCCACGGTAATTCGGGCCATTGGCAGGCTCCTTCATCGAGGTAAATCGTCGGGCCACTATACCAGTGCCATCCCTTGAAGAAACTGTTCACCCTAACCCTTGTCAAGACAAAGCCAGCCCCGACGATTAGAATGGCCGCACTTTATTCCGGTGACAGCGATATGAACGATCCGCGCAAAGGCAGCGATGCCGAACCCACCACCCACTTCGGTTACAAAACCGTGGCCGAAAGCCAGAAGGCGGAGAAAGTCGCCGAAGTGTTCCACTCCGTTGCAGCCAAGTACGACCTGATGAACGACGTGCTGTCCGGTGGCATGCACCGCCTCTGGAAGCGCTTCACCATCGAGCTTTCCGGCGTTCGTACTGGCAACCGCGTGCTGGACATCGCAGGCGGCACGGGCGACCTTGCGAAGAAATTCTCCCACCTGGTCGGCCCTACCGGCGAAGTGGTACTGGCAGACATCAACGCCTCGATGCTCAAGGTCGGTCGCGACCGCCTGCTCGACCGCGGCGTGGCCGGCAACATCAAGTTCGTCCAGGCCGACGCTGAAAAGCTGCCGTTCCCGGACAACCACTTCGATTGCGTGACCATCGCCTTCGGCCTGCGCAACGTGACGCACAAGGAAGACGCCATCCGCTCCATGCTGCGCGTGCTCAAGCCGGGCGGCCGCCTGCTGGTGCTGGAGTTCTCCAAGCCGACCAACAAGGTCATGTCCAAGGTCTACGACGCCTACTCGTTCGCCTTCATGCCGCTGGCCGGCAAGCTGATCACCAATGACTCGGAAAGCTACCGTTACCTGGCCGAATCGATCCGCATGCACCCGGACCAGGAAACCCTGAAGTCGATGATGGTAGAGGCCGGTTTCGACCGCGTGACCTACCACAACATGACCTCCGGCATCGTCGCCCTGCATCGCGGTATCAAGCCCTGATGCTGATCAGCGGCTTGCTCGCCAGCGCCGAGCACGGCATCAATCGTGTGCTGCAGATGGACAGCACGGCGCTGCCACGCCTGGATCGCCTTAGTGGCAAGATCATCGCGGTGCAATGCACCAGCCCTGCGTTCGACCTGCACATCCTGCCCAGTGACGAAGGCCTGATGCTGGCCTCGACCTGGGAAGGCGGCGCCGACGTGACCCTGCGCGCACCGGCCGCCAGCCTGATGCGCCTTGCCACAAGCCGCGACAAGAATGCCGTACTGCACAGCCCCGAAGTCGAACTGGACGGTGAAAGCGCCGTGCTGCTGGAGCTGGTGGGCGTGTTGCAGGATCTCGATCTGGACTGGGAATACGAGCTGCAACGCTGGCTGGGCCCGGTGGCCACGCCGTTGATCGGCGGTCATCTGCGCAAAAGTGCGCGCATGACCCGCGACACGATCGCCAGCCTCTCCCACAACCTGGCCGAGTACCTGGCTGAAGAATCCCGCACACTGGTCGGCAAGCGCGAGGCTGAAGCGCGCTTCGCCGAACTGGATCAGACCAAACAAGACCTGGAACGCCTCGAAGCCCGCTTCGAGCGTCTGGCCCAATCTCTCAAACCCAGCGATAACGCATGAGCCTGCTTGCCGTCCGCCGCCTGTTTCGCATCCAGCGGGTCGTCATCCGCTACCGCCTGGATGACCTGCTGTTCGCCCTGCCCCTGCCCTGGTGGCTGCTCGCCGTCCGTTTCGTACTGCCCTGGCGCTGGTTCCCCAGGCGCAAGAGTGAACTGACCCGAGGCGCGCGCCTGCGCCTGGCACTTCAGGACCTGGGGCCGATCTTCATCAAGTTCGGCCAGTTGCTCTCGACCCGCCGGGACCTGTTGCCCGAAGACATCGCCGACGAGCTGATGCTCCTGCAGGATCGCGTGCCGCCGTTCGAGTCCGAGAAGGCCATCGCCCTGATCGAATCCCAGCTGGGGGCGAAGATCAGCGACGTGTTCAGCCGTTTCGACGTCGCGCCCCTGGCCTCGGCTTCGGTGGCGCAGGTACACGCCGCGCGCCTGAAGACCGGCGAGGAAGTGGTGGTCAAGGTCGTGCGTCCGGGGCTCAAGCCGATCATCGGTTCGGACCTGGCCTGGCTGTTCATCCTGGCCAGCATCGCCGAGCGCCTGTCCGCCGACGCCCGCCTGCTGCACCCGGTGGACGTGGTCGCCGACTACGAAAAGACCATCTACGACGAACTCGATCTGTTGCGCGAGGCGGCCAACTCCAGCCAGCTGCGACGCAACTTCGAAGGTTCGACCATGCTCTACGTGCCGCAGGTCTACTGGGACTGGTGCCGGCCGAAAGTGCTGGTCATGGAGCGCATCTACGGCGTACAGGTCACGGATCTCGCGACCCTGGCCGACCAGCGCACCGACATGAAAAAGCTCGCCGAGCGCGGCGTGGAGCTGTTCTTCACCCAGGTGTTCCGCGACAGCTTCTTTCACGCCGACATGCACCCCGGCAACATCTTCGTCAGCACCGTGGCACCCTGGGATCCGCAATACATCGCCATCGACTGCGGCATCGTCGGCAGCCTCACCCCGGAAGACCAGGATTACCTGGCGCGCAACCTGTTCGCCTTCTTCAAGCGCGACTATCGCCGTGTGGCGCAGTTGCACATCGATTCGGGCTGGGTGCCGGCAGAAACCAAGCTCAACGAATTCGAAGCGGCGATCCGCACCGTGTGCGAGCCGATCTTCGAGAAGCCGCTCAAGGACATTTCCTTCGGCCAGGTGCTGATGCGCCTGTTCCAGACGGCCCGCCGCTTCAACATGGAAGTGCAGCCGCAACTGGTGCTGTTGCAGAAAACCCTGCTCAACATCGAGGGCCTGGGCCGGCAGCTGTACCCCGAGCTGGACCTGTGGAGCACCGCGCAGCCGTTCCTGGAGCGCTGGATGCGCGAGCGCGTCAGCCCCAAAACGCTGATCGGAAACTTGCAGTCACAAGTTGAGCAGATCCCGCATCTGGCCAACATGACCCGCGATCTGCTGGAGCGTCTGTCCCAGCCGCACACCTCCGATCCACCGCCGCCCTACAGCCACAAGGGCGACCACTGGGCCCTGCGGCTGCTGGGCGCGTGCCTGCTGGCCGGTGGCGTAGTGCTGGCAACCGCCCATACTCAATCAGGTGGCGAGTTGATCGCGATGAGCGCCTGGCCTTCGGTGCTGATGCTGGTCGCGGGGCTCTATCTGGTTGTTCGCCGATAGCCAGCAGCGCCTGCCGCTGGCACACTAACCCCCTTCAACACAGCGGCCGGAGCCGACGATGAAAGACTGGCTGGACGAGATCAAGTGGGACAGCGACGGTTTGGTCCCGGCAATTGCCCAGGATCATAAAACCGGGCGTGTCCTGATGATGGCCTGGATGAACCGCGAAGCGCTGAGCCTGACCGCCGCCGAAAACCGCGCCATCTACTGGTCGCGTTCCCGTGGCAAACTGTGGCGCAAAGGCGAAGAATCGGGCCATGTGCAGAAGCTGCACGAGTTGCGCCTGGACTGCGACGCCGACGTCATCATCCTGATGGTCGAGCAGATCGGCGGCATCGCCTGCCACACCGGCCGCGAAAGCTGCTTCTATCGCGTCTATGACAACGCCGGCTGGAAGACTGTCGAGCCGGTGCTCAAGGACCCCGAAGCCATTTACCACGCAGGACACTGAACATGACTGATACCTTGTCTCGCCTGGCTCAGGTGCTCGAAGAGCGAAAGGGCGCGGCGGCGGACTCCTCCTACGTGGCCAGCCTCTATCACAAGGGGCTGAACAAGATTCTGGAGAAGGTCGGCGAAGAGTCGGTCGAAACCATCATTGCCGCCAAGGATGCCGCCGTCAGCGGTGACTGCAGCGATGTCATCTACGAAACAGCCGATTTGTGGTTCCATAGCATGGTCATGCTTTCAGCACTGGGCCAGCATCCACAAGCCGTACTCGATGAACTGGATCGCCGTTTCGGGTTATCGGGCCACGCCGAAAAAGCGGCGCGCCCTACTGAATAACGCGTCCGGCTGAATAAACCGAGGGCCAAGGGGCCCCGAATACCTTGTGAGGAACGCGTCATGGGCATTTTTGACTGGAAACACTGGATCGTCATCCTGGTTGTCGTGGTATTGGTCTTCGGCACCAAGAAACTCAAGAACCTGGGCACTGACGTCGGCGAGTCGATCAAGGGCTTTCGCAAGGCCATGAACGACGACGAAAAAGGCCCTGAGCAGCCGCCTGTGCAACCCCAGCAGACCGCGCAGCCAACCCCGCCGACCCAGCCGCTGCATCAGCCGCACACCATCGACGGCACTGCGCAGAAAGTCGAAGAGCCCATCCGCAAAGACTAGGTCCTGACGCATGTTTGGTATCAGCTTCTCTGAATTGCTGCTGGTCGGTCTCGTTGCCCTGCTGGTACTGGGCCCCGAGCGCCTGCCGGGAGCCGCGCGCACTGCCGGGCTTTGGGTCGGGCGTCTGAAACGCAGCTTCAATGCGATCAAACAGGAAGTTGAGCGCGAAATCGGTGCCGACGAGATTCGTCGTCAACTGCACAACGAGCACATTCTTTCGCTGGAAGAAGAAGCGCGCAAAATCATGCAGCCCCAGGCCCGCGCAGTTGCGCCGGAGCCTGCGCCTTCAGCGCTGGATGCAGCGCCGACACCCGAGGCGCAAAACGCCCCCGCGCCTGCTGCCGAACCGGCCCCGGTCAGCACCGGGGTGATCTCGGAGCCCGTGGTGGTCGAACCGGTTTCGCCGCCTGCAACGGCGCCCGCGCCTGTCGCGCCTGCTCCTGCCGCCGCTGTGCCGAGCACACCTTCCGCCAACGATTCGACACAGCCACCACGAGCCCCATGAGCGAAATCCCGGAAAATGACCAGCAGATGCCGCTGGTCTCGCACCTGACTGAACTGCGTTCGCGCCTGCTGCGTTGTGTGCTGGCGATCTTCGTGATCTTCGGCGCGCTGTTCTACTTCACGCAGAAGATCTACACCTTCGTCTCGGCGCCGCTGCGCAAATTCCTGCCCGAAGGCGCAACGATGATCGCCACCGACGTGGCTTCGCCGTTCCTGACGCCGTTCAAGCTGACGATGATGGTCGCGCTGTTTCTGGCGATGCCGGTGATCCTCTACCAGATCTGGGGTTTCATCGCGCCGGGCCTGTACAAGCACGAAAAGCGCGTGGCGGTGCCGCTGCTGATTTCCAGCATCATTCTGTTCTACGCCGGGATGGCCTTTGCCTATTTCCTGGTATTCCCGCTGATTTTCCACTTCTTCGCCAGCGTGACGCCCGAGGGCGTGTCGATGATGACGGACATTTCCAGTTACCTGGATTTCGTCATGACTCTGTTCCTGGCCTTTGGCGTGGCGTTCGAGATTCCCGTGGCCGTGGTGCTGCTGGTGTGGATCGGCATCGTCGACGTCAAATACCTGAAGAAGATTCGCCCCTATGTGGTGATCGGTTGCTTCGTGGTCGGCATGATCCTCACGCCGCCTGACATCTTCTCCCAGACGCTGCTGGCGGTGCCCATGTGGCTGCTGTTCGAAATCGGCGTGCTGTGCAGCTCGATGGTCACCAAGCGCGGTGACCACGAAGACGACGAGAACGCCGAAGACAAGCAAGACCAGCCGCCAGCGACCCAGCCGTGAACCTGCTGTTGCTGGAAGAGGCCGACTTCATTTCGGCCGACCGGGTGATCCTGCGCGACCGGCGCCTCAAGCACATGCAAGAGGTGCATCGCTCGGAAGTGGGCGACAGCCTGCGGGTCGGGCGCGTGGGTGGCCTGCTGGGCAGTGCCGAGCTGCTGCGCCTGGAGCCCCGCGAGGCGGAACTGTCCGTCAGCTTCGACCGTGAACCGCCGGCCAAACTGCCGCTGACGCTGGTGCTGGCCCTGCCCCGCCCGAAGATGCTGCGCCGGGTCTTCCAGACCGTGGCGACCATGGGCGTGCCCAGAGTCATTCTGGTCAACAGCTATCGCGTCGAGAAAAGCTTCTGGCAGACCCCGTTTCTCACACCTGCGTCGATTCGCGAAAACCTGATTCTGGGGCTTGAACAGGCCCGGGACAGCGTGCTGCCGGAAATCGTCATCGAGAAACGCTTCAAGCCGTTCGTCGAGGACCGGCTGCCAGCTATCGTGGACGGTACCCTGGGCCTGGTCGGCCATCCCGGCGACTTTCCCGCCTGTCCGCGTGCGGTCAAACAGCCGGTCACCCTGGCCATTGGCCCCGAAGGCGGCTGGATTCCCTACGAGGTCGAACTGCTGCGCGCATCGGGCCTGAACCCGGTGCAACTGGGCGAGCGCATCCTGCGCGTCGAAACCGCCGTCACCGCCCTCCTCGCCCGCCTGTTCTGATCCCGTAGCAGCACGGCTTGCCGGCGGGAGCGGTGTGTCAGTCAACCCATCCGTTACAGACACACCGCTCCCGCCGGCAAGCCGTGCTGCTACGGACAAACTAGACGGCTCCTGCGCCATTTCCGCCCAATGGCGTTGCAGTTCACATTTTGTGTGCCGATAACCCGGCATCGATAAAAACAACGCGCAAGGAATCCACATGTATCGCTGGTTTGCCCAACGTCTCGGGAACGTGAGTGTGAGTCGCAAACTCGCCATCGGCTTCGGCCTGGTGCTGTTGATGACGCTGGTCATTACTGCCACGGGCTGGTCTAGCCTGGGCTCGTTGATCGAGCGCGGCGACAAGCTGGCGAACATCTCGCAGATCAGCGAGCAGACCCTGGACCTGGGCACCGCGCGCATGCGCTACGAAGCCCAGTACAGCGCCGAAGCCGCGACGGGTGTCATGACCGCGCTGGACAAGCTCGACGGCTACCTCAAGAAAGCTCGCGGCAAGATCGTAAGCCCAGGCGACCTGCAACTCCTCGACGGCCAGATCCAGGCCGCCGCCGACTACCGCCGCGCCTTCGACGACATGACCCGCGCCATCGCCGCACGTGAAGCCAGCCGCACCAACCTGGGTGCGACAGCGGACGCTGCGGTCGAGGAAGTCAACAAGATCGAGGAAGCGCTGATCCAGCACGACAACATCCTGCAATTCAACAGCGCGGTGGGCGTCAGCAAGCAGATCCAGCAAGCACGCTTTCAGGTGCGCGGCTACACCTTCAGCGGCAATCCTGACTTCGAGAAGAACGCCAACGCCGCCATCGACGAAGCCATCGTCGGCGTGAACACACTGGCCGGCGACGTTTCTTCGCAGTACATCCCGCAACTGCAAAAAGCCAACCTGGCACTTAAGGGCTATCGCGCGGCCGTTGGGCAATACCGCGATGCGCAGCAGGTCAGCCGTCAGGCCATGGAAAAAATGGCCGGGCTGGGCCAGCAACTGCGCGACCTCAGCGACCAGCTGACCGCCTCGCAGAACGCCAAGCGCGACGCCGACAGCCAGCAGGCGCAGTCGATGCTCGGCATCGCGACCGTGATCGCCCTGCTGTTTGGCGTGCTGGCCGCATGGGCCATCACCCGCCAGATCACCCTGCCGTTGAAACAGACACTGATTGCCGTGGACCGCGTGGCATCCGGCGACCTGACGCACAACCTCAAGGTCGACCGCCGCGACGAACTGGGCCAGCTGCAAGGTGGCATGCAGCGCATGACCCTGAGCCTGCGCGAGTTGATCGGCGGCATCGGCGACAGCGTCACCCAGATCGCCAGCGCTGCCGAAGAGCTGTCGGCGGTGACCGAACAGACCAGCGCCGGGGTCAACAGCCAGAAGGTCGAGACCGATCAGGTCGCGACCGCCATGCATCAGATGACTGCAACCGTGCAGGAAGTGGCGCGCAACGCCGAGGAAGCCTCTGAGGCGGCTGTGGCGGCCGATCAGCAGGCCCGCGAGGGTGACAAGGTGGTCAACGAGGCCATCGCCCAGATCGAGCGCCTGGCTCGCGAGGTGGCTCATTCCACCGAGGCCATGGGCGAACTCAAGCGCGAGAGCGACAAGATTGGCAGCGTGCTGGACGTCATCAAGTCCGTGGCCCAGCAGACCAACCTGTTGGCGCTGAACGCCGCCATCGAAGCTGCTCGTGCTGGCGAAGCCGGTCGTGGTTTTGCGGTGGTGGCCGACGAAGTTCGCAGCCTGGCCCAGCGCACGCACAAATCCACCGAGGAGATCGAGGAGCTGATCCTGGGCCTGCAGAACGGCACGCAACAGGTGGCGTCGATCATGGACAGCAGCCGCGAACTGACGGCCAGCAGCGTGGACCTCACCCGCCGCGCCGGTGGCTCGCTGGAAAGCATTACCCAGACCGTGTCGGCGATCCAGGCCATGAACCAGCAGATCGCTGCGGCCGCCGAGCAACAGAGCGCCACCGCCGAAGAGATCAACCGCAGCGTGCTGAACGTGCGCGACGTGTCTGAACAGACCTCGGCGGCCAGCGAAGAAACCGCGGCGTCGAGCGTGGAGCTGGCGCGGCTGGGCACGCACCTTCAAGGGCTGGTAGGCAAGTTCCGGATCTAACCCCGCCCCGTAGCAGCACGGCTTGCCGGCGGGAGCGGTGTGTCATTATACATTTTGGTGGCTGACACACTGTGGTCGCGGGCAAGCGCGCTCCTACAGGGCGTTTCTGTCAGAGATGGGTTGATTGACACACCGCTCCCGCCGGCAAGCCGTGCTGCTACGAAAGCTTTTGTGAACTGCCTCACCCCCTTCCTCGCTTCGGAAATCTCCTACACCCTCCTCAGGTCATGAGCCCGGCCACCCTGCCGATGCGCGTTTATCGCCCATCCGCAGGAGACGCATCATGCTGCAAGGAATCAACCAGGCGCTGGCCAACAGCAGCGTCAAGCTCAAGCTCTCGCTGGGTTTCGGCCTGGTGCTGGTACTCACACTGGCGATCACGGTGACCGGCTGGCTCGGGCTGGACACCATGATCGTGCGCTCCGAATCCCTCAGCGCCATCGCCCAGCTCAGCGCCCTGACCAAGGACCTGCGGGCCGAGCGGATCATCTTTCGCATCGAAAACACGCCCGAGAGCGCAAGCCGGGTTTCCGCGCGCATCAGTGAAATCGAAGCGCACCTCAAGGGTCTGCGGGACGATGACAATCCCGCCGACGTGCTGCAGATGCTCAACAAGCAGAGCGAAGACGCACGCTCCCTGGGCAGCACGTTCGCCAATCTGGGGCAGTTGCTGCAGAGCCGGGATGACTCACGGGTGCAGATGAAAAGCCTGTCGGAAACTGTCATCGCCGCAGTCGATCAGGTCGAGGCCGATGTGCTCAAGGCCGTCAGCGAGGAACAGGGCAACACAGAGAAGCTCGACGAGTTCACCAATATCCTGCAACTGCGTCGGTACATGCAGGCGGCCCTTTCCGCCTCCCAGGCGTACCTGTACAGCGGCCAGGAGACGTTCGAGGCAGCCGCCGTCAAGGCCACCGAAGGGGCGCTGGCGGAGATCCAGGAGATCGTCTCAAGCCCCTCCAATACCAGCGCCTCCATTCTGGACACTGCGCGCAAGGCGATCGAGGACTACCGCAACCAGCTCAACCAGCTCAAGGCATTGCAAATCAAGACAGAAGCGGCCCATGAGTCGATGGAAGCGATGGGCGACAGCCTGCTCACCTCCACGGCCGACACCAGCACCCTGCAAACCCAGCGCAGGGACGGCGAAGCAGACCGGTCGCGGCAGATGCTGATCGGCGTGGCCATGCTGGCGATCGTACTGGGGCTGCTGGCTGCCTGGCTCATCACGCGGCAGATCATCGTTCCGCTGCAACAGACCCTGCAAGCCGCGCAGCGCATTGCCAAGGGCGACTTGAGCGTGGACATCGACATCAGGCGCCATGACGAGATGGGCCGCCTGCAACACAGCATGCAAGACATGACTGTTAGCCTGCGAACGCTGATTTCCGGGATTGGCGACGGCGTGACGCAAATCGCCAGCGCCGCCGCGCAGTTGTCTGCGGTCACCGAGCAGACCAGCACAGGGGTCAACAATCAGAAAAGCGAAACCGATCAGGTCGCCACCGCCATGAATCAGATGACCTCGACGGTCATGGAGGTGGCGCGCAATGCCGAGGAAGCCAGCGAAGCCGCCCGGCAGGCCGACCTGCAGGCAAGGGAAGGCGACCGGGTGGTGGCCGATGCCATCGGTCAGATCGAGCGCCTGGCGGTGGAGGTGCACAACTCGACCCGGGCCATGGGCGATCTGAAGCAGGAGAGCGACAAGATCGGCGGCGTGCTGGATGTCATCAAGTCCGTGGCGCAGCAGACCAACCTGCTGGCGCTCAATGCCGCCATCGAGGCGGCACGGGCCGGCGAGGCCGGGCGCGGCTTTGCTGTGGTGGCCGACGAAGTGCGGGGCCTGGCCAAGCGCACCCAGGAATCGACCGAGGAGATCGAAGTATTGATTGCCGCCCTGCAGAACGGCACCCAACAGGTGGTCAGTACGCTGGATGCCAGCCGCAACCTGACCGACAGCAGCGTGGAACTCAGCCGCCGCGCGGGTAGCTCGCTGGAGAGCATCACCCGTACGGTGTCGACGATCCAGAGCATGAACCAGCAGATAGCCACGGCGGGAGAGGAACAGACGGTGGTGGCCGAGCAGATCAACCGCAGCGTGCTCAATGTGCGCGACATCTCCGAACAGACCGCCGCCGCCAGCGACCAGACCGCAGCATCAAGCGCCGAACTCGCCCGCCTCGGCGCGCAGTTGCAGGAGCTGGTGGGCCGGTTCCGGGTGTAACACGCCCCGTAGCAGCACGGCTTGCCGGCGGGAGCGGTGTGTCAGTTATAGATGATCTGACTGAAACACCGCTCCCGCCGGCAAGCCGTGCTGCTACGGGGTGGAGGGTGGTGATAAACAAAAACGCCGCCAGAGATTGCTCTCTGGCGGCGTTCTTGTTTCAGCGGATCACTCAGGCATTGGCCAGCGATGGCGCAGTCAGGTGCGTTGCCGGCTGCAATGGCAGCAGCGGCGCATGGGGATCGGCTTTCACCGAGGCCCGCCAGGCGTCCAGCCACGCGGCATTGCCTTCGGCCCACACCAACTCGTGCAGCCGCGCCAGGGCAACCGGGTCGCTCAGCAGTTGCAGGCGCTCGTGGTTGCTCAGGTGCTCAGGCCCGCCCTTGATCGCATGACGTACGCGTTCGATACGCATCCACTCGATCGGCTCGGCCTCACGGTGACGCGAAGTCGCCAGCGCGCACGCCAGGGCGTTCTGCTGCGGATCGACCACTGCCCGCACGAAGCCGTCGTTCAGCGCATGCCAACGGTTTTCGTGGGTGTACTGATCGGTAGACACCAGCTCTTGCGGCGGCGTGTGCTCTTCCGGAATCAGGAACAGGTTCTCGTCGCGCGCTTTGAGACCCAGGTTGGTGCGGCTGGAGATCACCGAAACCGGGATCGACAGGATCAGCGAACCAACGATAGGCGTCAGCCACCACAGGAAGCTCGGATTCAGCCAGGCCACCAGCGCAGCCCAGGCAAAGCCCAGCAGGGTCTGCGGACCATGACGCTTGACGGCTTCGCTCCACGGCGTGGAGTCGTCATCACGTTGCGGCGAGTTCCAGGTCGCGGCCCAGCCCAGGAACGCGGCCAGAACGAAACGGGTGTGGAAAATCATCCGCACCGGCGCCAGCAGCATGGAGAACAGCATCTCCATCAGCATCGACAAGGTGACCTTGATCCGGCCACCGTAGCCGGTCGCACCCTTGGCCCAGATCAGAATGATACTGAGCAGCTTGGGCAGGAACAGCAGGACGATGGTGGTCGAGAACAGCGCGACGGCTTTTTCCGGGTGCCACTGCGGCCACAACGGATACAGCTGGCGAGGCTCCAGGAAGTAAGTCGGCTCCATCAGCGTGTTGACCGCCAGCAGCGCCGTCGACAACACCAGGAACAGGAACCACAACGGCGCCGACAGGTACGACATCACGCCCGTGAGGAACACCGCGCGGTGAACCGGGTGCATACCCTTGACCAGGAACAGGCGGAAGTTCATCAGGTTACCGTGGCACCAGCGACGGTCACGCTTGAGTTCGTCCAGGAGGTTCGGCGGCAGTTCTTCATAGCTGCCCGGCAAGTCGTAGGCAATCCACACGCCCCAGCCTGCACGGCGCATCAGCGCTGCTTCAACGAAGTCGTGGGACAGGATCGCACCGGCGAATGCGCCTTTACCGGGCAACGGCGCCAGGGCGCAGTGCTCGATGAACGGCTTCATCCGGATGATCGCGTTGTGACCCCAGTAGTGGGATTCACCCAGCTGCCAGAAGTGCAGGCCTGCGGTGAACAGCGGGCCGTAGACGCGGGTGGCGAACTGCTGCATGCGCGCATACAGGGTGTCCATGCCCGAGGCTTTTGGCGCGGTCTGGATGATACCGGCGTCTGGCGTGGCCTCCATCAGGCGTACCAGACTGGTCAGGCACTCGCCGCTCATCACGGAGTCGGCGTCCAGCACGACCATGTAGCGGTAGTCCCCGCCCCAGCGACGGCAGAAGTCGTCGAGGTTGCCGCTTTTGCGTTTTACGCGACGGCGGCGGCGACGGTAGAAGATCTTGCCGAAACCACTGGTCTCGCGGCACACGTCCAGCCACGCCTGTTGCTCGGCAACGGCGATGTCGGTTTCGTTGGTGTCGCTGAGCACGAAGAAGTCGAAGCGATCCAGATCACCGGTGGCCGCAACGGATTCGAAGGTGGCGCGCAGACCTGCGAACACCCGAGGCACGTCTTCGTTGCAGATCGGCATCACCAGCGCGGTGCGGGCACCGGCTTCGATGGGCTCGTTGCCGGCGCTGGCACCGGAAATGCGGTATTTGTCGCGACCGGTCAGCAGCTCCAGGAAGCCCATCAGCGCGGTCCAGAAACCGGCCGACACCCAGCAGAACAGAATCCCGAACATCAACAGAATGCTGGTTTGCAGTGCGTAGGGCATCACTTGGACAGCGGTCTGCCACAGGGTCTGGTGGCTGATTTCGTCGAACGAGACCAGCGACCAGCCCTGGTACGGCAGGATGCCTTTCATGTAGAAGCCGGCGACGATGGTCTGGCCCAGCATCAGGATTAGCAGGATGTAACGGCGGATCGAACCGACGGTGCGCCAGCGCGACTTGGGCAAGTCACGGGGCAGATCGTCCTTGGTCGGCTTGGGCGGGTTGGTTTTCCCGGTCAGGCGACGCCAGCCGCGGTGCAGCACGTTGGTGCGCCACGGCTCGGGCACGACCTTGGTGCGACGGATCGGCGGCGCAGCCTTGAGGCACACGCGACCGCTGGCGTCCACGGCGAGCATTTCAGCCTCGTGCAGCTCGTCAGCGGTAGTCAGCGTCAGGCGACGGCCCACCGAAGCCTGGGCGGCCTCGGCAGGATCGGTGACGGTTTGCGCCGAAAGGCGCTCATGCAGCTCGGCGAACGAGGTGCAGCTGGCAAGTTCTGCCCGCTGCTCGTCGCTCATGGGTAGATGTGCCAGGTACTCGCTGAGCGATTCTGTCGAAGATCCTGGCACCGCGTGTGAATTACTCATCGGCTGGCAACTGGTAGCTCCAGGTCTCGGTCAGGATCTGTTGATTCATGGCCGGGCCCTGTTGGGTGGATGCAGCCGCTGCAGCTGGCTGCTGGGTTTCTTTACTGCCTTTGTTGGCCTTGGCGGCGTCGCCCAGGGCGGCTTCAGGACGCGAAGCTTCGTCGGACCTGGCTTCGGCTACCTTGGCGGCATCCGCAGGCTTGGCGGCGTCGGCCTTGTCAGCCTTGGCGTCTACCTTGGTGTCCGCTTTCGCATCGGCCTTGGCGACCTTGGCGTCTTTCGGGTCCTTGGCATCACCGGCCTTCACGGCGTCGGTCTTGACGATTTCGGCCTTCTCATCCTTCGGCGCGGCAGCTGCGACAGCGGCCTTGGCGTCGGCTTTTTTCTCAGGCTTCTTGTCTGATTTGTCAGCAGTAATCAGCGCAGGTTCCTTGCCAGGTTCGACCGGGGTCTCGCGCAGCAGGTAAGCGCGCAGTTCCACGTTCTTGCTGGTGTCCTTGACCTTCAGGCGCAGCGTCAGGCGCCAGCCTTTGGTGACAGGGTTGTAGCGCAGGTTGTTTTCCACCAGGTCGGTGTTGTCGTCAGTGGTGACCTGGCTGCGGATGGCCGGGTCTTCACCCAGTTTGGCCAGGGTCGGGCCGACGAAATCGACTAGGTAGGCCACGCTGCCGTCTGGCTGGCGGATCAGGTTGGACTGCTTCACGTCACCGGTCGAGCGCAGGGTCTGCTTGACCCAGCCCAGATCAGGCGAGTGGATGGAGTCTTCGTCCATGGTCCAGTGCAGGCGATAGTTGAAATCGACGGACTGGCCCGGCTCTGGCTGGGTTTCAGGCTTCCAGAAGGCAACGATGTTGTCGTTGGTTTCGTCGGCGGTCGGAATCTCGACCAGGTCTACAGTGCCCTTGCCCCAATCGCCTTTAGGCTCGATCCAGGCGCTTGGACGCTTGTCGTAGCGGTCATCCAGATCTTCGTAATGGCTGAAGTTGCGGCCGCGTTGCAGCAGGCCGAAACCACGCGGGTTTTCCACCGAGAAGCTGCTGACAGCCAGGTGTTTAGGGTTGTTCAGCGGACGCCAGATCCACTCGCCATTGGCTGCCTGGATCGACAGACCGCTGGAGTCGTGCAGCTCGCGACGGTAGTTGAGGACTTTCGACGGCTGGTTGGCGCCGAACAGGTACATGCTGGTCAGCGGCGCAACGCCCAGTTTGCCGACCTTGTCACGCAGGAACATGCGCGACTGCACGTCGACCAGGGTGTTGGTGCCCGGACGCAGGGTCAGCTTGTAGGCGCCAGTGGCGCGCGGGGAGTCGAGCAGCGCGAAGATCACCAGGTGGTTTTCATCGGCGTTCGGCTTCTCGATCCAGAACTCGGTGAAACGCGGGAATTCTTCACCCGACGGCATCGCAGTGTCGATGGCCATGCCACGAGCGGACAGGCCGTAGACCTGACCTTTGCCGATGACGCGGAAGTAGCTCGCGCCCAGCATGGTCATGATTTCGTCCTGCTTGTCATCCTTGTTGATCGGGTAGGTGACACGGAAGCCGGCCCAGCCGAGGTTTTCGGTCGCTTTAGGGTCGAACTTCACGCCGCCGAAATCGAAACGGTTGGGGTCGTACTTGATTTCATTGACGGTGGTCGCGGTCACTTCGTTGATCTTCACCGGGGTGTCGAAGTGCATGCCCTGGTGATAGAACGAAATCTTGAAGGGGGTACGGTCGGCGGCCCACTCGGCCTTGTCCTGCAGAAAACGGATTTTCTGGTAGTCGGCAAACTTCATGTCGCGGAATTCCGCTGGAAGGTTGCTTTTCGGAGCGACGAACTTCTGCCCGGCCAGATCTTTGGCCTTTGTCGCCACGTCGTCCAGATCAAATGCCCAAAGCTGACCGGCGCCGAACAGACAAAACAAAGCCGACCCGGCCAACAAGGCGCTGCGCAGGCGCTTGCCAGAGGTCTTTGGTGCATTACATGGACTAACAATCACGAGCAACCCTCGCCGAAAACAGATGAAGAAACCAACGGCCAGCTATCAAATGCCGGGTTGGCGAGCATTGTTCCGACTGCGAAAGGGGCCAATGATTCCCCAAACGTTGTCGGACCAGTTTGCGTTTGTACTGATTGGACGGGCATTTACCCATCTTTGTAGCGCGCGATTATCTAGCAGCCTGCGTTACAACGCATCAGGGGAAACAAAGTATTTATGGCTTTTTGCCTAATAAATTCGGGTCCCCCGGGCAAAATCGCGGATTTAGCTTTCCAGCAAAAATGTCACAGGGCCATCATTGACCAAATGGACCTGCATATCCGCACCAAATTGGCCCGCGGCGACCTTCTCGTGCGTGGTTTTAGCCTTTTCCAGCAAATAGTCAAACAATTCAGCACCAAGGGCCGGTGGCGCCGCTTTCGAGAAGCTGGGGCGCATGCCGCTTTTGGTATCGGCCGCCAGGGTGAACTGTGAAACCAGCAGCAAACCGCCGCCCACATCGCTCAACGACAGGTTCATCTTGCCGTCAGCGTCGCTGAACACCCGATAGTTAAGCAGCTTGTGCAGCAATTTGTCGGCGCTGGTACGGGTGTCATGGGGCTCGACGCCGACCAGCACCAGCAGACCTTGGTCAATGGCGCCGACGGTGGCGCCCGAAACATCAACGCGCGCACTGCTGACGCGTTGCAGTAAGCCTTTCATTCAAACCCTCACTCAGAAACGCAACGGACCCCGTAGCAGCACGGCTTGCCGGCGGGAGCGGTGTGTCAGTCGACTCATATGTGACAGATACACCGCTCCCGCCGGCAAGCCGTGCTGCTACGGGGCAACTGTATTTATGCCTCTTCAGGCGGCAGATCGAGCAAACGCCGCGCCACCTGGGACGCTGCGCGCACCAGCGCGTCGGTAATGCCCGGCTCGGACGCCGCATGACCGGCATCGCGAATCACCTGCAACTCGCTGTTCGGCCAGGCCTGATGCAGCTCCCAGGCGTTGTCCAGCGGGCAGATCACGTCGTAGCGGCCGTGCACGATGATGCCCGGCAGGTGGGCGATCTTTGGCATGTCGCGGATCAGCTGGTTTTCTTCAAGGAACGCATTGTTGGTGAAGTAATGGCACTCGATGCGGGCGATGGACAACGCGCGCTGAGGCTCGGAGAAGCGATCGACCACCAGCGGATTCGGACGCAGCGTCGCGGTGCGGCCCTCCCAGGTGGACCAGGCCTTGGCGGCGTGCATCTGGGCGATCTGGTCGCTGCCGACCAGGCGCTTGTGGAACGCAGTCAGCAGATCGCCGCGCTCGTCCTGAGGGATCGGCGCCAGGTAATCCTGCCAGTAGTCAGGGAACAGACGGCTCGCGCCTTCCTGATAGAACCATTTGATCTCCTGCGGGCGGCACAGAAAGATGCCGCGCAGGATCAGCGCATGAACCCGGTCGGGGTGGGTCTGGGCGTAGGCCAGCGACAGCGTCGAGCCCCACGAGCCGCCGAACAGCACCCATTTGTCGATGCCCAGGTGCTTGCGAATGCGCTCCAGGTCTTCGACCAGGTGCCACGTGGTGTTGTTTTCAAGATTGGCGTGGGGCGTGGAACGGCCGCAGCCGCGCTGGTCGAAAGTAATGATGCGGTACAGGTTCGGATCAAAATAGCGACGGCTCTGCGCATCGCATCCCGCCCCCGGCCCGCCGTGAATGAACACCACCGGCAAACCCTCGGGCGAACCGCTTTCATCGACATACAGCACATGCGGCTCTTCCACTGCCAGATCGTGCCGGGCATAGGGTTTGATCTGCGGGTACAAAGTCTGCATAGGTGCTCCATAAGTCCAATTCAGGGGCTTCTATCTATCTGCCGTCGGGCATCATAAACCCGATTCGGTCAATCGGCATGCTTGCCTGTTTCTGCCGGCCTGTCACCCCTGATTTGATGAACAGGCACACGAGCACCGATCAGTGTAGGAGCGCGCTTGCCCGCGACGAACTTATGACGCGGCCATTCTGTAACACCCTGTTGTCACCATCGCGGGCAAGCGCGCTCCTACAACCGTTCAGCGAAACTGGAACGATCAATGCAAGCGTTCAGGCATTGCCCGGCGAGGTGAATCCTCTGCGAACCTGAGCGCCGTACCCGAGTCGAACCGTGGGTCGTGCAACCGGATATTTACTGTCATACGCAGGAAATAACCGGCAGCACACCCTACAGTCAATCAACCCCATTTAATCGTCCAACCAACTTGAGGTCGTACCCGATGTCTCCGGAACCCAACGTTCGTGACGCTGAAGTGGCAGCCTTTCGTGAAGCTGTGCTGAACAAGCTCGAGTATGCCGTCGGCAAGGACGCCGACCATGCGTTCGACCATGACTGGTTCATGGCCATTGCCCTGGCCACCCGCGACAAGATGGCCGAGCGCTGGATGAACCACACGCGCTACATCTATCGCCAGGAACGAAAACGCGTCTATTACCTTTCACTCGAGTTCCTGATCGGACGCCTGATGTTCGACAGCCTGAGCAACCTCGGCATCCTGGAAACCGCCCGTGAAGCACTCAAGGGCCTGAACGTCGATCTGGAAAGAATCCGCTCGCTCGAACCCGATGCCGCGCTGGGCAACGGTGGTCTGGGGCGTCTGGCGGCCTGCTTCATGGAAAGCATGTCGACCTTGGGTATCGCTGGGCACGGCTATGGCATTCGCTACGAGCACGGCCTGTTCCGCCAGGCCATCGTCGATGGCTGGCAGCAGGAACAGACCGAGAACTGGCTGGATTTCGGCAACCCGTGGGAGTTCGAACGTCCGGAAGTGATTTACCAGATCGGTTTTGGCGGCAGCGTGCAGCCGGTGCTCGACGTGACCGGTGCGCCGGTGCTGGATGCCTCGGGTGAAACACGCCAGAGCTGGACCGCCGGTGAAACCGTGCGGGCGATTGCCTATGACACCCCGGTGGTCGGCTGGCGCGGCAAGGCGGTGAACACCCTGCGCCTGTGGCGTGCCCGGGCCGTGGAAGACCTGCACCTGGAGCGCTTCAACGCCGGCGACCACGTGGGTGCGGTGGCGGAAGTCGTGCGCGCCGAGAGTATTTCCCGCGTGCTGTACCCCAACGACAGCACCGAAGCCGGCCAGGAACTGCGCCTGCGCCAGGAATATTTCTTCGTCTCGGCCTCGCTGCAAGACCTGCTGCGCAGGCACAAGAACATGGGCTACGAGATCAACAGCCTGCCGGAACACGCGGCGATCCAGATGAACGACACGCACCCCTCGATTGCCGTGGCCGAGCTGATGCGCATCCTGATCGACCTGTACGACGTGGAGTGGGACGAAGCCTGGCGCATCACCGTCGGCACCCTGGCGTACACCAACCACACCCTGCTGCCCGAGGCGCTGGAGACCTGGTCCGTTGGCCTGATGGAGCGGATGCTGCCGCGCCACATGCAGATCATCTACATGATCAACGCCCAGCACATCGACGAAGTGCGCGTGGAGCACAAGGACGACCCGGACCTGTTCGGCCTGCTGCGCTCGGTGTCGCTGATCGAAGAAGAGAACGGCCGCCGCGTGCGCATGGGTAACCTGGCGTTCCTGGGCTCCCACAGCGTCAACGGCGTATCGGCGCTGCACACCCAACTGATGCGCAAGACGGTGTTCGCGCAACTGCACAAGCTCTATCCCGAGCGCATCAACAACAAGACCAACGGCATCACCTTCCGCCGCTGGCTGTTCCAGTCCAACCCGACACTGACCGCCATGCTGGTCAAGGAACTGGGCGAGCAGGTGCTCGACAACCACGAAACCGGCTTGCTCAAACTCGAACCGCTGGCCGACAAGCCTGCCTTCCAGAAAGAATTCGCCGCCCAGCGCCTGCACAGCAAGAAGGCTCTGGCGGCCATCGTTCAGGAACGCATGGGCATCACGCTCAACCCTGAAGCGCTGTTCGATGTGCAGGTCAAACGGATTCACGAGTACAAGCGCCAGTTGCTCAACCTGTTCCACACCGTGGCGCTGTATCAGGCCATGCGCGCTGACCCGAGCACCAACTGGGTGCCGCGGGTGAAGATCTTCGCGGGCAAGGCGGCGGCCAGTTATCACTCGGCCAAGCTGATCATCAAGCTGACCAACGACATCGCCCGTACGGTGAACAACGACCCGACCCTGCGCGGGAGGCTCAAGGTGGTGTTCCTGCCCAACTACAACGTCAGTCTGGCCGAAAGCATCATTCCAGCGGCCGACCTGTCGGAGCAGATTTCCACGGCGGGGCTGGAGGCGTCCGGCACCAGTAACATGAAGTTCGGCCTCAACGGCGCGCTGACCATCGGCACCCTGGACGGCGCCAACGTGGAGATGAGCGAGCAGGTCGGGCTTGAGCACATGTTCATATTCGGCATGACCGCGCAGGAAGTCGAAGCGCGCAAGCACGCCGGGGAATTCAACGCCCATAACGACATTGCCAGCTCCGCGCGCCTGAACGATGTGCTGCAAGCGATTCGCGGCGGGGTGTTCTCCCCGGATGATCCGTACCGGTACGTGGGGTTGATCGAGCAGTTGATCAACTACGACCGGTTCTTCGTCTGCGCGGACTTCGAGTCCTATTGGGCTGCGCAGGCCAGGGTCGAGGCGCGCTGGCACGACAGCAAGGAATGGTGGCGTTCGGCGGTGCTCAACACCGCGCGCATGGGCTGGTTCTCCTCGGACCGGACCATTCGCGAGTACGCCAACGATATCTGGCAGGCGCTGGATTGATCGAAACGTAGCAGCCCGGCGGGGCTGCTACGGATTAATATCCGATCGGTATCCTGTAGGAGTGAGCTTGCTCGCGATGCGTTCGCTCAGACGCTACACATGCGTCTGGAAGGCCGTCATCGCGAGCAAGCTCACTCCTACAGGTTTTGCGGTGATCGCTGTCCTATACAAAATGTTTCGTCTTCTCCCGCGCCCGATATACTCCTGACCATCGCCGTTCAACGGCTGGGAAGGGATGTCGTCGCGTGCAATGGATTCTTTTGCTGGCCGGGCTTTTCATTGGTGCGGTGCTTGATGAATCGCTGATGGGCGGTGCCGTGGGTGCGGTCATCGGACTGGCGCTGGGCCTGAGCTTTCGCCTGTCTTCTGTCACCCGCGATGCGGCTGTGCAAAAGGCCGAACTGGCCAAGACACGCGACGCGCTTCAAACCATCGAACGACGCCTGAGCCAACTGGATTCGGCCGCCGTGCAGATGCCGGACGCCCCCGTTCCTGCCCCGCTCGACATCCAGCCTGTCGCAGACACCGGCCCCGAACTGCTCTGGGACCTGCCCGACCTGGAGCCCGCACCGGCCCAGACCACCGGCGACTCCGAATGGCGCCAGCCTCCACATACCCCAACCCCCAAGGCCCCCGTTCCCGCCGCCCCCAACCTGTTCGACAGCACCCTGCTGCGTGCGAAAAACTGGCTGCTGGGTGGCAATACCGTGCTGCGCGTGGGCGTAGTGCTGCTGTTCCTCGGTTTAGCCTTTCTGCTGCGCTACGCCACCGAAGGCATGGTCATCCCCATCGAGGCGCGCTACGCCGGGGTCGCGGCGGCTGCGCTGGCGTTGCTGGGCCTGGGCTGGTGGCTGCGCCGGCGCAATGAGTCCTTCGCCCTGATGCTGCAGGGCACCGGTGTGGCGGTGCTGTACCTCACGGTGTTCGCGGCGATGAAGGTGCATACCCTGCTGGCGCCGGGCATGGCGTTCGGCTTGCTGGTGGCGGTCACGGTGTTCTCGGCCATCCTGGCGCTGACGCAAAACTCCCTGGCGCTGGCCTGCGTGGCGGCGCTTGGCGGATTCGCCGCGCCGCTGCTGACCTCCTCCGGCGAAGGCAGCCACGTCGCACTTTTCAGCTATTTCGCCTTGCTCAACACAGGCATTTTCGCAATTGCCTGGTTCAAGGCCTGGCGCCCGCTGAACCTGATCGGCTTCGTCGGCACGTTCGGTATCGGCTTCGCCTGGGGCCTGAACGACTACACGCCGGAGCTGTTCTGGAGCACTGAACCGTTCCTGGTGCTGTTCTTCCTGATGTACCTGGCCATCGGCCTGCTGTTCGCCCGGCGCAAGTTGCAGGAACACGCCACCGGCCCCGAAGACGACAGCCGCGAGGCGATGCTGCGCTGGTCGGCCCGGCAGAGCCACTACGTAGATGGCAGCCTGTTGTTCGGCACGCCCATTGCCGGCTTCGGCCTGCAATACGCGCTGGTCCGGCACATCGAGTTCGGCGCGGCATTCAGTGCGCTGGTGCTTGGCCTCCTTTATATGGGCATCGCGCGGCTTCTGGCCGGGCGTGCATCGGAGCGCTCGGCACTGCTGGTGGAAACCTGCCTGTCACTGGGCGTGGTGTTCGCAACTTTGGCGATTCCGCTGGGCCTGAGCGCGCAATGGACAACAGTCGCCTGGGGGGTCGAAGGCGCGGCGGTGTTCTGGCTCGGCATGCGCCAGAACCGGCTGCTGGCACGCTTTTTCGGACTGCTTTTGCAACTGGGCGCAGGCTTTGCGTTCATCGGCATCGTGGGACGCTGGTATTCGCCTGGCTTCAATCACGGAGATTTCTGGACGCCGCTGATTATCTCGCTGGCCGGCCTGGTCAGTGCCTTCACTGTCGAGCGAATCGGTACGCTGCGCCTTGGCATCAGCGAGCGCGTGTTGCAGCCCGCCCTGTTGATCTGGAGCGCGGTGTGGTGGTCGGTGGCGCTGTGCGTCAGTACCCATTACGTGCCGGGCGCCCGGGAAGTGCCGACGCTATTGCTGCTGGGCGCCATGACTGTCGGCCTGTGGACTCTTGCCTCGCTGCGCCTGAAGTGGCCAGGTCTTGCGCAACTGTGCGTCCTGCTGACACCTGCCAGCTTCGCCCTGCTGGGGCTGATGCTGTTCAATCCCTATTACAACCCGGCTGCCGACTGGGGCTGGCTGGGCTGGCTTGCGGTGTTCGCCGTTCACCTGCTGTCGCTCAGGCAACTGGACGCCGTGCTGATCCCGCGTCTGCGCAGCGCCGCTCACGTACTCGGTTGCTGGCTGATCGTTGGCGTGCTGTCGCTGCAAATTCGCTACGGCCTGCTGACGCTGTCCGAGTCCTACAACGCCTGGCGCTGGCTGGGTTGGGCGCTGCTGCCGAGCCTGTACCTGCTGGCGATAACGGCACCGCGCAAATGGCCATGGCCGATAGATGCCTACCCTCGCGAATACCGCGTGTGGGCCGCCGCGCCGCTGGCGGTATTGATGCTCGCCTGGTTCTGGCTGGCCAACGGGTTCAGCGACGGCAACGCCGATCCGCTGCCCTATATCCCGCTGATAAACCCGCTGGAGCTGGGCTTGCTGATCGCCCTGACCGGCATCTTCAGTTGGACGCGCAACCGGCTGCCACAACTGGGTGTGAGCGCCGAGTACGCACGCAAAACCGCGCTGGTGATTGCCGGGGCTTCGATATTTGCGCTGGTCACCGCGATGGTCATGCGCAGCGCTCACCATTGGGCCGGGGTGGCGTGGCACACCGAGGCGCTGTTCGAATCGATGCGCGTGCAGGCGGGGCTGTCCATCGTCTGGACCCTGATGGCGCTGGCGCTGATGATCGGCGGACACCTTCGCTCGCGCCGCGACATGTGGATCGTCGGCGCGGCCTTGATCGGCATCGTGGTCGCCAAGCTGTTCTTCGTCGAACTGAGCAATCGCGGCGGACTTGAGCGAATCGTCTCGTTTATCGGCGTTGGCATTCTGTTGCTGGTAGTGGGATATTTCGCCCCATTACCGCCGAAAATCCCTACACGCAGTCAGGCTTCAACTGACGCCGCACCCACGGATTCGGCACCGCAATGAAGTACAGGAGTCAGTCGTTGAGTCGTCAGTCCATCGCCAAGGCCGCTGTTTTCGGCGCTCTGCTGTGCGCGGCATTCCTGGCTCAGGCCGAAGATCTGCCAGATGATTTCACCAGCCACACGCCTCTGACCCTCAGCGGCGAGGGCCCTTGGTATCGCCTTGAACTGCCGCTGGCCGCGCAACTGAACGCCCGCCAGGGCACGCTCGACGATGTGCGTGTGTTCAACTCCGACGGCCAGGCCCAGCCTTACGCCCTGACCCTGGGCGAACCCCAGCGTGCCGAGGATGAAACCGCCGTCGCGGTGAAGTGGTTCCCGCTCTACAACAGCGACGACGCCAGGGACGCAGAGCCGAAAATCCGCGTCCAGCGCACCACCAGCGGCACCCTCGTGGAAGTCCAGCCGCAGGGCGAAATCGAGGCGGGCGAGGAAATCCTGCGCGGCTGGCTGCTCGACACCAGCGCCCTGAACGCCCCGCTCGACCAACTGATTATCGACTGGAGCACCGAGCGCGAAGGCTTCCAGCGCTTCAGCATCGAAGCCAGCGACGACCTGCAACACTGGAAGCGCTGGGGCGAAGGCCAAGTGGCGCGGCTCTCGTTCGCCGATGAGCTGGTCGAGCAACGCGTCGTCACCCTTCCCGGTCGCACGGCCCGCTATTTGCGGCTGCTGTGGAACGTCCCGCAAACGGCTCCGACCCTGACCGCCGCGCAGGTGGTGAGCACCCGCCCTGGCGTGCTGCCGCTGAGCTGGTCGCCGGCCATCGCTGGCAGCGTCGAGAAGCCTGGCGTGTACATCTGGCAACTGCCGGTGGCCCTGCCCCTTGAACGCATGAAGGTCGAGATTGCCCAGGCTAACAGCCTCGCCCCTGCCACTTTGTTTGGCCGCCGCGACAGCAATGCGCCGTGGCGCCAGATCGACAGCGGCTTGCTGTATCGCCTGACCCAGAACGGTCAGGACGTGGTGCAGGACGAGATGGAACTGCCCGGCGAAGTGGTGCAACAACTCAAACTGGAAGTCGACGACCGCGGCGGCGGTCTTGGCAAGGACGCGCCGAAATTGAGCTTCGCCGTGCGCGCCACGCAGTTGGTGTTCCTCGCTCGGGGCGCCGCGCCTTACAGCCTGGCCATCGGCAACGCGACCATCAAGGGCGCAAACCTGCCAATGTCGACGCTGATCCCCGGCGTGACACCCGAAAAGCTCGCCACCCTGGGCAGCGCGACACTGGCGACGCCGCCCAAGGCCACCGCGCCCGCATTGCCAGTGGCAAGCGGCCCGGACTGGAAGCGCATCGGCCTGTGGGCCGTATTGGTGCTGGGGGTGTTGCTGCTGGGCGCGATGGCGCTGAGTACGCTGCGCAGCGCCCGGACAAAATAAATCAGGCAACCCGTACACAACCCGGGAGCGGCGCTGAACCGATCCCGCAGTGAAAAAAATGCGCGAGATAGACCTCAACTTGTCATTGATGAACGCCTACGCTCATGTAGCCCGTGAACTCATTCACTACCAAGTCGGTCTGACAGGCAGTATTAAGTCCTGACTCGCGCTAAACTGTGCGCGTTTTTTCTTCCCCACCTTCGGAGCTATCCATGTCCCGCGTTACCCTGAGTCGCTATCTGATTGAGCAGACCCGCAGCAACAACACTCCTGCCGATCTGCGCTTCCTTATCGAAGTGGTGGCGCGTGCGTGCAAGGAAATCAGCCATGCCGTATCCAAGGGCGCCCTGGGTGGCGTGCTGGGCAGCATGGGCACTGAAAACGTCCAGGGCGAAGTGCAGAAGAAGCTGGACGTGATGTCCAACGAAATCCTGCTGGAAGCCAACGAATGGGGCGGTCACCTGGCCGGCATGGCGTCCGAGGAAATGGACAACGCCTACCAGATCCCGGGCAAATACCCGAAGGGCGCATACCTGCTGGTATTCGACCCGCTGGACGGCTCGTCGAACATCGACATCAACGCCCCGGTCGGCACCATCTTCTCGGTACTGCGCTGCCCGAATGAATACCTGAGCCAGAACGAAGCCCTGAACGAAAAGGCCTTCCTGCAGCCAGGCACCCAACAGGTCGCCGCCGGCTACGCGATCTACGGTCCACAGACCATGCTGGTGCTGACCCTGGGCGACGGCGTAAAAGGCTTCACCCTGGACCGCGAAATGGGCAGCTTCGTGCTCAGCCACGAAGACATCAAGATCCCGGAATCCACCCAGGAATTCGCGATCAACATGTCCAACCAGCGCCACTGGGAAGCTCCGGTCAAGCGTTACGTCGAAGAGCTGCTGGCTGGCGAAGAAGGCCCGCTGAAGAAGAATTACAACATGCGCTGGGTTGCGGCGATGGTTGCCGACGTGCACCGCATCCTGACCCGTGGCGGTCTGTTCATGTACCCACGTGACGCCCGCGAGCCTTCCAAGCCGGGCAAACTGCGCCTGATGTACGAAGCCAACCCGATGTCGTTCCTGGTGGAACAGGCCGGCGGCGCGTCCACCGACGGCCACCAGCGCATCCTCGACATCCAGCCTGAAGGCCTGCACCAGCGTGTCGCGGTGTTCCTGGGTTCGAAGGAAGAAGTCGAACGCGCTACCTCGTACCACAAGGCGTAACACGCCCGATGAGCACGCCCTGGTCGCCTCTGCTGCACTGGTGGTTCGGTTCTGCCGAATCACCGAGCGAGGTCGCCAGGGAAAAGAACGGGCTCTGGTTCGGCAAGAAACAATCCCAGGACGCCGACGCGCAACAGCGCTTCGGTGATCTGGTGGATCAGGCGCTGGCAGGCGGGTTGGCCGACTGGACCGACTCCCCGCAGGGCTGGCTGGCACTGGTGCTGTTGCTCGACCAGCTGCCGCGCATGATCTTCCGCGACACCCCCCAATCCTTTTCCGGCGACAACCGTGCCCGGCAAGTGGTCAGCGATGGCCTCAAGCGCGAACACGACTTGGCGCTGTCCCCGCTGCAACGCACCTTCATCTACCTGGTGCTTGAACACACCGAAAGCCTTCAGGCTCAGGACGAAGCCATCCGCCGTTTCACGTCACTGATACCCCTTGTGCCCGAAAGCGAACGCGGCTACCTGACCCAGACCCTGGACTACGCGAAGAAACACCGTGTGGTGATCGAGCAATTTGGCAGGTTTCCTCATCGCAATGAGGTGCTGGGACGGGAATCGACCCAGGAGGAAGTGGCGTTTCTGAAAAAGCCCGGCTCGCGGTTCTAATTGACCCACAGCTTTCGTAGCAGCACGGCTTGCCGGCGGGGCGGTGTGTCAGGCAGACACTTCTCGACCGATACACCGCTCCCGCCGGCAAGCCGTGCTGCTACGGGGCCGGCGTTTATCAGTGGGCCTCACGGAACCAGATCCGGCTTTTTCTCTTCTAAGCTTTCGGTATCACGCCCCGCGGCGTAGCCCCCTTTCGATCCAGGAGCTTCATCCATGTCTTTGCGCTCTCTCGCGTTGTTGTCGTTCTGCGTGTTGCTGGCCGCGTGCAGCAAGATCAATCAGGAAAACTATTCGAAAATCTCGGCGGGCATGTCCAAGGCAGAAATCGAGCAGCTTCTCGGCAGCCCGACTGAATGCTCGGGCGCGCTGGGGATGTCCAGTTGCACCTGGGGCGACCAGAAGACGTTCATCAGCGTGCAGTACGCCGCTGACAAGGTCGTGTTGTATTCGGGTCAGGGGCTCAAATGAGCCTGCGCCGCTTGATGTGTGTCGGCGCGTTGACGATGGCGACGTGCTGGCTTGCCGCCTGCGCAGAAACCCCGCAAGGCGAGTCGATGGCGCCACGAACCGAAGATCACGTGGACCTCAAACGCTATCAGGGCACCTGGTATGAGCTGGCACGCATGCCGATGTTCTTCCAGCGCAACTGCGCGCAGTCCGAAGCGCACTACAAGCTCAAGCCTGATGGCAACATCGGCGTGACCAACCGCTGCCGCACCACCGAAGGCAAGTGGGAGGAAGCCACCGGCACGGCCTCGCCGCAGGTCGAGGGCAAGACCGACAAACTGTGGGTGGTGTTCGACAACTGGTTCTCGCGCCTGCTGCCGGGCGTTGCCAAGGGCAACTACTGGGTGCTGTACGTCAGCGACGACTACAAGCAGGCCATCGTCGGCAACCCGAACCGCAAGTACCTGTGGCTGCTGTCGCGCACCGCCCATGTGAGCGAGTCGATCCGCAATGAGATGCTGATGAAAGCCCAGCAGCAAGGCTACGACACGACTCGGCTGATCTGGCGGGTGGAGGACTCGAAGATCGCTGCGCCGCAGTGATCATCGCTGTAGGAGCGCGCTTGCCCGCGATGGCGGTGTGTCAGACCTGATGTAATACCTGACACACCGCTGTCGCGGGCAAGCGCGCTCCTACAGATCGGGCTAACCCAACAACTCGCGCAACACCTGCGCGAACGCCTGGCGGCTTTGTTCTTCGTCGGCGTGGCGCCCTTCACGGATCACCCAGCGTCCGTTGACCATCACTTCACGCACCTGACGATCACCGCCGGCAAACAGCCAGCGGTTGAGGATCGCATCCCCCGACGCCGTGGCCAGGTACGGATCGTTGCCGTCGAGCACCAGCCAGTCCGCGCGTTTGCCAATTTCCAGCGCACCGATCGGCTGGCCCATGGCCTGAGCACCGCCGAGCAAGGCGGCGTCATACAGTGTGCGGCCGACCATCGGCTGATCGGCGCGATACAGCCGGTTGCGGCGCTCATCGCGCAGGCGCTGGCCGTATTCCAGCCAGCGCAGTTCTTCGACGACACTCAAGGAAACGTGGCTGTCCGAGCCGATCCCCCAGCGTCCGCCCTGGGCGATGTAATCCACCGCTGGGAAGATGCCGTCACCCAGGTTGGCCTCGGTGGTCAGGCACAGGCCCGCCACCGCGCGGCTCCTGGCCATGGCCGCGACTTCATCGGGTTCGGCGTGAGTCGCGTGCACAAGACACCAGCGCTCGTCGACATCGACGTTCTGGTAAAGCCACTGCAATGGACGCAGGCCGCTCCAGGCCAGGCAGTCGTCCACTTCCTTCTGCTGTTCGGCAATGTGGATGTGCACCGGGCACTGCTTGTCGCTAGCGGCCAGCACTTCGCTGATCTGCTGCGGGGTCACGGCGCGCAGCGAATGCAGGCACAGGCCCAGCGCCTGGGCCGGTTGCGCGGCGACAAGCGGCTTGAGGCGCGATTGCAGTTCCAGGTAACTCTCGGTGCTGTTGATGAACCGACGCTGCCCTTCGTTCGGCGCCAGCCCGCCAAAGCCCGAGTGGGTGTAGAGCACCGGCAGCAGGGTCATGCCGATTCCGACCGAACTGGCGGCCTGGCTGACCTGCAGCGCCAGCTCCGCCGGGTTCGCGTAGGGCTTGCCGCTGGTGTCGTGATGCACATAGTGGAACTCGGCCACCGAGGTGAACCCGCCCTTGAGCATCTCGATGTACAGCTGCCGGGCGATCACGCCCAGTTGCTGCGGGCTGATCTGCCCGACCAGGCGGTACATCAGGTCGCGCCAGGTCCAGAAGCTGTCGTTCGGGTTACCCGCCACTTCGGCCAGCCCCGCCATCGCCCGCTGGAATGCGTGGGAGTGCAAGTTGGGCATGCCCGGCACCACCGGACCGTTCATCAGTTCGGCGCCCTGACGCTCGGCATCGGCCTGGACTTTGGTCAGCAGGCCATCGGCGCCGACCTCAAAACGTACGTTGTTGGCCCAGCCAGCAGGCAGTAACGCACGTTCGGCAAAAAAAACGGACATAACCTCGCACCCCTCGCGTGAAATTGTCTATACATATACAGACGTTTGCCTGCCCGGTAAACTGCTCCACGCTTGTCGGCACCCGCATTAATGGTTAGCGTGGTGCCTGTTCGTACTTCGTTACCTTTGATTCATCACGTCAAAACAAGGATTTTTCTGTGCCGACTCCGCCTGCCTCCTCTCCGCTGGCCGCCCAGATGGGTGAAAGTCCGGCGCCGTTGTACGCCAGGGTGAAGCAAATGATCACCCAGCAGATCCAGAACGGTACCTGGCCGCCACACCACCGCGTACCGTCCGAAAGCGAGCTGGTGACCCAGCTTGGCTTCAGCCGCATGACCATCAACCGCGCCCTGCGTGAAATGACCGCAGAAGGCCTTTTGGTGCGCATGCAAGGTGTAGGCACATTCGTCGCCGAGCCCAAGACTCAATCCGCGCTGTTTGAAGTCCACAACATCGCCGACGAAATTTCCGCTCGCGGTCACACCCACACCTGCCAGGTGATTACCCTCTGCGAAGAGGCCGCAGGCTCCGAGCGCGCCCTGGCGCTGGACATGCGCGAGGGCCAGCGGGTGTTTCATTCGCTGATCGTGCATTTCGAGAACGGCCTTCCCGTGCAAATCGAGGACCGCTTCGTCAACGCACTGGTCGCCCCGGAATACTTGCAACAGGATTTCACCAAGCAGACGCCCTACGCCTACCTCAACCAGGTGGCGCCGCTGACCGAAGGTGAGCACGTGGTCGAGGCGATTCTTGCCGAAGACGACGAATGCAAGCTGCTGCAGATCGAAAAGGGCGAACCCTGCCTGCTGATCCGTCGCCGCACCTGGTCGGGCCGTCAGCCCGTGACCGCCGCCCGCCTGATTCACCCCGGCTCACGCCATCGCCTGGAAGGACGTTTCACCAAATGACCCAACTGACTCTGCTGCGCGCCGTCAATTACCCACGCATGCCCTGGAAGAACGGTGGCGGCAGCACCGAGGAAATCACCCGCGACGCGGGAGAAGGCCTGGACGGTTTCGGCTGGCGCCTGTCGATTGCCGATATCGGTGAGTCGGGCGGGTTTTCTGTGTTCGACGGTTACTTGCGCATCATCACCGTGCTGCAGGGCGCGGGCATGACGCTGAACATCGACGGCCAGGACAGTGAGGCGCTGCTGCCTTCCGATCCGTTTGCGTTCAGCGGTGACAGCCAGGTGTCGTGCACCCTGCTCGACGGTCCGATCCGCGACTTCAACCTGATCTACTCCCCGGCCCGCTACCGAGCCCGGTTGCAGTGGATCGATGTGATGCAGCCGCAGCGTTTCTTCAGTTCGGCCAATGTGTTCCTGGTGTTCAGCGCCGCTGAGCAGATGGCCGCCAACGTGGCTGAACACCCGCCGCAGTTGCTGGACCGCCATGATTGCCTGCAACTGGACAATGCCGAGGGGTCGTTGCTGGAAGTGGTGCTGTATGCGCCCCGGGCGAGCCGCTGCTGCGTGATCGAACTGACCGCAGTCTAACGAACGGACGCCGCTCCGGTTTCTGCCCGAAGGGCGTAGGAGCGTAGCTTGCTCGCGATCTGGCGCGCAGCGGCAGTAGAGGCTGCTGATGCGGTGGATCAGATGTAACCGGTTCTCTGGTTCTGCTGCCGGTTCCCGGCAGATCGCGAGCAAGCTACGCTCCTACGCCTTCGGCAGAAGCAGTCAGCGATAGCCCGCTGGCATCTGTGTTAATTTGCGCCCTTTGCCACGCTCACAAGGACGCGCATGACAACGCCCATCAACAACACCGAAACCCCGCGCGCCCTCGCCATCCTGACCCGTTTCCTCGCTTCGGAATCCGCTGGCGGCATCGTGCTGATGGGGGCGGCGTTGGCGGCGATCATCGTTGCCAACTCGCCTATGGCGCCCTTCTACTTCGCGGCGTTGCACAGCGTGTGGGGTGGTTTGTCGGTCGAGTTGTGGATCAACGACGGGCTGATGGCGATCTTCTTCCTGATGGTCGGACTGGAAATCAAACGCGAAGTGCTGGCCGGCGGCCTTTCCAGTTGGGGTCAGCGCGCCTTGCCCGGTTTCGCGGCAGCAGGCGGGATGCTGGTGCCGGCATTGATCTATGTCGCGATCAATTCAGGTCATGCCGAAACCCTCAGTGGCTGGGCGATCCCGGCCGCCACTGACATCGCCTTTGCCCTGGGCGTGCTGTCGTTGCTGGGCAAACGCGTGCCGACCTCGCTGAAAGTCTTCCTCGCCGCACTGGCGATTCTCGACGACCTGGGCGCCGTGTCCATCATCGCGCTGTTCTACAGCACCGGCCTGAACCTGCCGATGCTCGGCGCATCCTTCGCCACCCTTGCAGTGCTGGTGATCCTCAACCGCAGCGGCGTTCAGCGCCTATTGCCGTACCTGGTGCTGGGCCTGTTGCTGTGGTTCTTCGTATTGCAATCGGGGGTACACGCAACACTGGCCGGCGTGGCGCTGGCGCTGTGCATTCCGCTGGGCACCCGCCAGGAAGAGGCGCGGTCGCCGCTGCTGTTCCTCGAAGAAAAGATGCACTACTGGGTGGCCTTCGCCGTGGTCCCGGTGTTCGGCTTTGCCAACGCGGGCGTCTCGCTCTCGGGCATCACGCTGGGCAATCTGGTGGATCCGGTGCCGCTGGGCGTCGCCCTCGGGCTGTTCATCGGCAAGCAGGTCGGGGTGTTCCTCGCTGCGGCCCTGGCGATCCGCTCGGGCCTGGCGACGCTGCCCGAGAACAGCAACTGGACGCAGATGTACGGCGTGGCGCTGCTGTGCGGCATCGGCTTCACCATGAGCCTGTTCATCGGCAACCTGGCCTTCCCGGGCGCGCCGCATCTGATCGACGAAGTGAAAGTCGGCGTGTTGCTGGGTTCGATCCTTTCGGCCATCGCCGGGGTGTTGTTGTTGCGTAGCCGGTTCACCTGACCCGCCTCGACGCACCCCAACCTGACGGGCGCCGCCCCGTAGCAGCACGGCTTGCCGGCGGGAGCGGTGTATCTGTCACGGATGTGTCGACTGACACACCGCTCCCGCCGGCAAGCCGCGCTGCTACAAGAGCAGAGATGCGGCCTACCGCCCAATGACCTCCCGTGCGTCGTATCCAAGTGTTTGATCCTTGTACGGCCAGCTATTCTCATCCCCAGACGAGACAAAAAACCGGGCGCCATTGCTACCAGTGAGTTCCCGGATCAAGCGCGGCGCGGTCGCGCTCTGGGGATGCAGCGCATGAACAAGAAATCAGACATCACACCCGAACACGACGTGCAGATCCTGGCGGGTGAGTACGTATTGGGCACGCTCTCGCCCGAACGCCGGGCCGAGGTGCAGCAACGCATGACTCAGGACCCGGCACTGCGCCGGGCCATTCAGGGTTGGGAAGCGCGCCTGCTGGCCATGACCGATGTGGCAGCCGAACCACCGGAGCCCTCGCCTGCCTTGTGGCAACGCCTCGGCAGCCTGACCCGCGCGCCACGAGGCAAACGCAAGAAGGGCGCACGCTGGCACAGCAGCCTCGGCTTCTGGCGCAAACTGGCGATCTGCGCTTCCATTGCCGCGATCCTCTTCGGGACTCAGTTACTCACCCAGGTGACCCCGACCGCCAAACCGTCCTGGGTGGCGCTTCTTTCCACCCCCGAAGAAAAAACGCCCGGCTGGGTGATCCAGATCAGCGATGCCCGTGAGGTGCAGCTCATTCCGCTGGGCGCCACTCAAATTCCTGAAGACAAGCTGCTGCAATTCTGGACCGACACCGGCGATCAACGCGGGCTCGTCTCCCTGGGCCGGGTGAAACCGGGCGAAGTGTTGAAAGTCAGGCTGAACAACTTGCCTGCGCTGCATCCCGATCAGGTGTTCGAGCTGACGCTGGAAAATGCCGGCGGCCCGATTGCGGCCAAACCGAGCGGGCCGATCCAGTTCATCGGGCGCACGGTGAAGGTAATCTGACCCCATGGCCGGTGGACCCACACCGGCCAGTTCCAGCAGTTGTTACCAATTGCACCGCCGTGGGGCGCGCGCACCCAAAAGTAACAATTCCCGTCTCCGTGTAACGCCTCTCGAAACACTTCCTGCCCGGACTGACATTTTCCCAAGCCCCACCCCGCAAGGCCTCGAAAGCTTTTGCACGGTCTGCCCGACGAGTTGGCCCCTTGGTTGCATATGCTTGTATGTACAAGTAAATATGAGTATGCAAGAGTATGTCAGTGCCCCGTTTCGATTCATGGACAACGGCGCCTGATCTGCCACACCCATATTCCGCCTGTTCGACACAGGCACCGTCAGCCCAGTGCCTGGGCCGGATTGACTACCGAGGATCGTTACGTGACTACTGACAACAAAACCCCAGCTCAGCAATGGACCAAACGCCGCGATGTGGAAATCCGCGCTGCCCGTGGCACCACACTCACCGCCAAAAGCTGGCTGACCGAAGCGCCGCTGCGGATGCTGATGAACAACCTGGACCCGGAAGTCGCGGAAAACCCGAACGAGCTGGTGGTCTACGGTGGTATCGGTCGCGCCGCACGTAACTGGGAGTGCTACGACAAGATCGTCGAAAGCCTGACCAACCTGAACGAAGACGAGACCCTGCTGGTGCAATCCGGCAAGCCGGTCGGCGTGTTCAAGACCCACAGCAACGCCCCGCGCGTGCTGATCGCCAACTCCAACCTGGTGCCGCACTGGGCCAACTGGGAACACTTCAACGAACTGGACGCCAAGGGCCTGGCCATGTACGGCCAGATGACCGCCGGCAGCTGGATCTACATCGGCAGCCAGGGCATCGTCCAGGGCACCTACGAAACCTTCGTCGAAGCCGGTCGCCAGCACTATGACGGCAACCTGAAAGGCCGCTGGGTACTGACCGCAGGCCTGGGTGGCATGGGTGGCGCGCAACCACTGGCCGCAACCCTGGCCGGCGCCTGCTCGCTGAACATCGAGTGCCAGCAGAGCCGCATCGACTTCCGCCTGAAAAGCCGTTACGTCGACGAGCAGGCAACCGACCTGGATGACGCCCTGGCGCGCATCGCCAAGTACACCGCCGAAGGCAAGGCCATCTCCATCGCCCTGCTGGGCAACGCCGCTGAAATCCTTCCGGAACTGGTCCGTCGTGGCGTGCGCCCGGATATGGTCACCGACCAGACCAGCGCCCACGACCCGCTCAACGGCTACCTGCCAAAAGGCTGGACCTGGGAGCAGTACCGCGACCGCGCTGTCACCGAGCCTGCTGCCGTGGTCAAGGCCGCCAAGCAGTCGATGGCCGAGCACGTCGAAGCCATGCTGGCGTTCCAGAAACAAGGCATCCCGACCTTCGACTACGGCAACAACATCCGTCAGATGGCTAAAGAAGAAGGCGTCAAAAACGCATTCGACTTCCCAGGCTTCGTACCCGCCTACATCCGTCCGCTGTTCTGCCGTGGCATCGGCCCGTTCCGCTGGGCAGCGCTGTCGGGCAACGCCGAGGACATCTACAAGACCGACGCCAAGGTCAAGGAACTGATCCCGGACGACGCGCACCTGCACAACTGGCTGGACATGGCCCGCGAGCGCATCAGCTTCCAGGGTCTGCCGGCACGTATCTGCTGGGTCGGTCTGGGCCAGCGCGCCAAGCTGGGCTTGGCGTTCAACGAAATGGTCCGTCGCGGCGAGCTGTCGGCGCCGGTGGTGATCGGCCGTGACCACCTGGACTCGGGTTCGGTATCCAGCCCGAACCGCGAAACCGAATCCATGCAGGATGGCTCGGACGCCGTGTCCGACTGGCCACTGCTCAACGCCCTGCTCAACACCGCGAGCGGCGCGACCTGGGTTTCGCTGCACCACGGTGGCGGCGTCGGCATGGGCTTCTCGCAGCACTCGGGGATGGTGATTGTCTGTGACGGTACTGACGAAGCCGCCGAACGCATCGCCCGCGTCCTGCACAACGACCCTGCGACCGGCGTCATGCGCCACGCCGATGCCGGTTACCAGATCGCCATCGACTGCGCCAAAGAGCAGGGTTTGAACCTGCCGATGATCAACAAGTAAGGCTCCAGCGGCAACTCTGCTGAACCCTGTGGGAGCGAGCTTGCTCGCGAAGAGGCCTGCTCAGACGCTGCATCTGTGACGTCTGTAAATCCGCCTTCGCGGGCAAGCCCGCTCCCACAGGTGAGATGCGAGATTCGCAGAAACACGCACCAACACACGCTTTAGGGGAAGGTTTGAGATGGCTGTTCCAGATGATCGTGTTGCAAATGCTTCGGTGATCGAAAGGCGTTCGATCGACTACATTCCTGACGCGGAAAGACATGGTCGTCTGTTCAGTCAATTCACCCTGTGGCTAGGTGCCAACCTGCAGATCACTGCCATCGTCACCGGGGCCCTGGCCGTGGTGCTGGGCGGTGACGTGTTCTGGTCGCTGATCGGGCTGTTCGTCGGTCAGTTGCTGGGCGGTGGCGTGATGGCGCTGCACGCGGCGCAAGGGCCGAAGCTGGGCTTGCCGCAGATGATTTCCAGCCGGGTGCAGTTCGGCGTCTACGGGGCCGTTATCCCCCTGGTGCTGGTGTGCCTGATGTACATCGGTTTTTCCGCCAGCGGCTCGTTGCTGGCCGGGCAAGCCGTCGCTCAACTGATTCAGATTCCCGACTGGCAAGGCATCGTGCTGTTCGCCGCCGCCATCGTGATCCTGACCATCTTCGGCTACCGGGTCATCCACATGATCGGCCGGGTCGCCAGCATCATCGGCGTGATCGCCTTCGTCTACCTGTTCGGCGCTCTGCTGGCCGGTAACGATGTCGGCGCGCTGCTGGGCAACAAGCACTTCTCGCTGAGCAGCTTTCTGCTGGCGATCTCCCTGTCGGCGTCCTGGCAGATCGCGTTCGGCCCGTATGTCGCGGACTACTCGCGCTACCTGCCGCGCAGCACCTCGGCCCGCAGCACCTTCTGGGCCGTTGGCCTGGGCGCGGTGATCGGCGCACAGGTGTCGATGGTCTTCGGCGTGTTCGCCGCCGCACTGGCCGGCAAGAACTTCGCCCACCACGAAGTGCAGTTCATCGTAAGCCTGGGCGGTACCGGGATCGTCGCCGCGCTGCTGTACTTCAGCATCGCCTTCGGCAAGGTCACCGTGACCACCCTCAACGCCTACGGCAGCTTCATGTCGATTGCCACCATCGTCAGCGGCTTCAAGGGCAACCGGCACATTTCCAGCACCCTGCGCCTGACCTACATTTTCGCCATGGTCGGCATCGCCACCGCACTGGCATTGGCCGGCAAGGACTCGTTCCTCAAGGACTTCTCGGCGTTCATCCTGTTCCTGCTGGCGTTCTTCACGCCCTGGAGCGCGATCAACCTGGTGGATTTCTACTGCATCACCAAGGAACGATATGACATCCCCGCGCTGTCCAACCCTGACGGTCGTTATGGTCGCTGGAACTGGATCGGCATCGGTATCTACGTGATCGGCGTGCTGATCCAGATGCCATTCATCTCCACCCACTTCTACACTGGCCCGTTGGTGGCAGCGCTGGACGACACCGATGTCTCGTGGATCATCGGCCTGGTGGTGCCTGCCGCGCTGTATTACATGGCTGCGAAGAAGTGGCCCGGCAAGATTGCCGACCGGCTGATTCTGCCGACCGAGCAAGCTGTGCCAGAAAACATCCCCTTCAATACCCGGAGCGTCACACAATGAAAACGAAAAAGGCCCTGCTCTCCACGTTTCTAACCGTCGGCGTGCTCGCCAGTGGCGCCAGTCAGGCCGCGGGTTGGTGTGAATCCGGCAAGCCTGTGAAGTTCGCAGGTCTGAACTGGGAAAGCGCCATGCTGCTGACCGACATCCTGCAAGTGGTGCTGGACAAGGGCTACGGCTGCAAGACCGACAGCCTGCCGGGTAACTCCATCACCATGGAAAACGCCCTGGGCACCAACGATATCCAGGTCTTCTCCGAGGAATGGGTAGGCCGCAGCGAAGTGTGGAACAAGGCCGAGAAGGCCGGCAAAGTGGTCGGCGTCGGGGCGCCGGTCAAGGGCGCAGTCGAAGGCTGGTACGTGCCGCGCTACGTGATCGAAGGCGACGCCAAGCGCAAGCTGGAAGCCAAGGCACCGGACCTCAAGTCCATCGCCGATCTGGGCAAATACTCCGCCCTGTTCAAGGACGCCGAAGAGCCAAGCAAGGGCCGCTTCTACAACTGCCCGGCCGGGTGGACCTGCGAGCTTGAAAACAGCGAAATGCTGAAAAGCTACGGCCTGGAAGACAAGTACACCAACTTCCGCCCAGGCACAGGCCCTGCGCTGGATGCCGCGATTCTCTCCAGCTACAAGCGTGGCGAGCCGATCCTGGCCTACTACTGGTCGCCTACCCCGCTGATGGGCCAGGTCGACATGGTGCGCCTGGAAGAGAAAGCCGGCGTGAACAAGACCATCGACATCAAGGTCGGCCTGTCCAAGACCTTCCACGACGAGGCGCCTGAGCTGGTGGCCGTAATGGAGAAGGTCAATATCCCGATCGACCTGCTGAACCAGAACCTGGCGCGCATGACCAAGGACCGCATCGAGTCGCCGAAGCTGGCGAAGATGTTCCTCAAGGAGCACCCTGAAGTCTGGCATCAATGGGTCAGCGAAGATGCTGCCAAGAAGGTTGATGCTTCGTTGTAAAGCGTTGATGGGGGTGCCGCGCGATCTCGCGGCACACCCGAACCTGTAGGAGTGAGCTTGCTCGCGATAGCGTGGTGTCAGGCACAACCGATGTTGAATGTGCCGACGCCATCGCGAGCAAGCTCACTCCTACAGGGGACGAGCACCCTCTACTAGACCGAGATAAACCTATGTTCCCCGAAAGCTTCACGTTCTCCATCGCCAACTGGGTCAACGACTGGGTCGACAAACTGGTCACCAACTATGGCGATGTGTTCCGGCACATTTCCGACACCCTGCTGTGGGCCATCGTCCAGCTTGAAGGCCTGTTGCGCGTGGCGCCGTGGTGGGTGTTGCTGGCCATCGTCGGCGGCATCGCCTGGCACTCGACCCGCAAGATCACTACCACAGCCGTGATCGTCGGCTTGCTGTTCCTGGTCGGCGCCGTCGGCCTGTGGGACAAACTGATGCAGACCCTGGCACTGATGCTGGTCGCCACCTTCATTTCGGTGATCATCGGCGTGCCGCTGGGCATTCTGTCGGCCCGCAGCAACCGCCTGCGCTCGGTGCTGATGCCGCTGCTGGACATCATGCAGACCATGCCCAGCTTCGTTTACCTGATTCCGGTGCTGATGCTGTTCGGCCTGGGCAAGGTCCCGGCGATCTTCGCCACCGTCATCTACGCCGCACCGCCGCTGATTCGCCTGACCGACCTTGGCATCCGCCAGGTTGACGGCGAAGTCATGGAGGCGATCAATGCCTTTGGCGCCAACCGCTGGCAGCAACTGTTCGGCGTGCAACTGCCGCTGGCCCTGCCAAGCATCATGGCCGGGATCAACCAGACCACCATGATGGCCCTGTCGATGGTGGTGATCGCCTCGATGATCGGCGCCCGCGGTCTGGGCGAGGACGTGCTGGTGGGCATTCAGACCCTCAACGTCGGCCGCGGCCTGGAAGCGGGTCTGGCCATCGTCATCCTGGCGGTCGTGATCGACCGCATCACACAGGCCTATGGCCGTCCACGGCATGAGGCGAACAAATAATGAGCGTCGAATCGATCAAAACCGCCGACAAGATTGTCGTCAAAAACGTCTACAAGATCTTCGGCAGCCGCGCCAAAGAGGCGCTGGCCATGGTTCAGCAGAGCCAGAGCAAGGATCAGGTGCTGTCGCAGACCGGCTGCGTGGTCGGCGTGAACGACCTGTCGCTGTCCATTGGCAGCGGCGAGATCTTCGTCATCATGGGCCTGTCCGGTTCCGGCAAATCGACCCTGGTGCGCCACTTCAACCGCCTGATCGATCCCACCAGCGGCGAGATCCTGGTCGATGGCGAGAACATCCTGGCCTATGACACCGAAGCCCTGCGCGACTTCCGCCGCCGCAAGATCAGCATGGTGTTCCAGAGCTTCGGCCTGCTGCCCCACAAGACCGTGACCGAAAACGTCGCCTACGGCCTGACCATTCGCGGCGAGAGCAAGGCCCAGTGCGCCGAGCGCGCGCAGCACTGGATCACCACCGTGGGTCTGAAGGGCTACGAGAAGAAATACCCGCACCAGTTGTCCGGCGGCATGCGTCAGCGCGTCGGCCTGGCCCGCGCCCTGGCGGCCGACACCGACATCATCCTGATGGACGAGGCCTTCAGCGCCCTCGACCCGCTGATCCGCGCCGAGATGCAGGACCAGTTGCTGGAGCTGCAATCGACCCTGCACAAGACCATCGTGTTCATCACCCACGACCTGGACGAAGCCGTGCGCATCGGCAACCGGATCGCCATCCTCAAGGACGGCAAGCTGATCCAGGTGGGAACACCGAAAGAAATCCTCTACCAGCCCGCTGATGAATACGTCGATCGTTTCGTCCAGCGGCGCGTGGCGACCCTTTAAGGACGGCAGTACTCATGTCGCGAGCAGAACAGATCATCATCGGCGATGCACCGGTCACCTGGCGGGACATCACCGCCGTGGCCCGCCACGGCGCACACCTGGCCCTGTCGGACGGTGCCTGGGCACGCATCGACAACGCCCAGGCCATCGTGCAGCGCATCGTCACCAGCGGTGAACGCGCCTATGGCGTGAACACCGGGCTTGGCGCGCTGTGCAACGTGTCGCTGGAGCGCGAGCAGTTGAGCCGCCTTTCGCGCAACACCCTGCTCAGCCATGCCTGCGGCGTAGGCCCCGTGCTGCCCGATGAACAGACTCGCGCGATCACCTGCGCCGCCATCGTCAACTACACCCAGGGCAAGTCCGGCATTCACCGCCAGGTGGTGCAGGCGCTGCTGGACCTGCTCAACCATCGCATCACGCCGCAGGTGCCGTCCCAGGGCTCGGTGGGTTACCTGACCCACATGGCCCACGTCGGCGTCGCGCTGCTGGGCGTCGGTCAGGTCAGCTACCGTGGCCAGGTGGTGTCGGCCTTGCAGGCGCTGAACGAAGAAGGCCTCTCGCCAGTTGAACTGGGTGCCAAGGACGGGCTGTGCCTGGTCAACGGCACGCCGTGCATGACCGGCCTCGGCTGCCTGGCCATCGCCGACGTGAACCGCCTGATGCAATGGGCAGACGTCATCAGTGCCATGACCTTCGAGGGTCTTCGCGGCCAGCTCGACGCATTCGACGAAACCATCATCGCCCTCAAGCCGCACCCTGGCATGCAGCAGGTGGGCAAGAACCTGCGCGGGCTTTTGGCAGGCAGCGAAGTGCTCGCCAACAGCCAGGGCATTCGCACCCAGGACGCCTTGAGCATCCGTTCGATTCCGCAGGTCCACGGCGCCACCCGCGACCAGCTTTCCCACGCCACGCGGCAGATCGAAACCGAGCTCAACTCGGCCACCGACAACCCGCTGCTGCTGGGCACGCCCGAGGCGTATCGCGTGGTGTCCCAGGCCAACCCCCACGGCCAGTCCGTGGCGATGGCCGCCGACCTGCTGGCGATTGCCATGGCCGAGCTGGGTTCGATTGCCGAGCGCCGCCTGGATCGCCTGATCAACCCTACCGTCAGTGGCCTGCCGGCGTTTCTGGTCAGCCAGCCGGGGGTCAACTCCGGGATGATGATCGTGCAGTACGTCGCCGCCTCCCTGTGCGCGGAAAATCGCCAGATGGCGCAGCCGGCGGTCATCGACAATTACGTGACCTCGGGCCTGCAGGAAGATCACCTGAGCATGGGCACCAGCGCCGCCCTCAAGCTGCACAAGGTGCTGGAGAACGTCACGCAGATCCTCGCCATCGAGTACCTGCTGGCTGCCCAGGCGTTCGAATTCTTCAAGGGCCCGCGCTTCGGCGTCGGCACCGAGGCCGCGTGGCGCCTGCTGCGCGAGCGCGTGCCGGCCTATGACGAAGACCGCTGGCTGGCCCCCGACATTGCCAGCAGCGTGACCCTGCTCAAGAACGAAGAATCGCTGGAAACCGTCTTTCAGGTCTGCCGCGATTACGCGGCAACCCATAACAGCAACAGTCGCAGTCCGAGCGCCACAAGCGCGGAACAGGCAGGAGCCGGTTCAAGGCACGCGACAGCCATCAACGAAGGAGTAGCAGCATCGTGACCGATACCCAAAAGGCGACCCCGCTGAACCTGATCCCCGGCCAGTTGACCCTGGCGCAACTGCGCGCGATCTATCAGCAACCCGTGACCCTGACGCTGGACGCCAGCGCCGACCAGCAGATCGAAAACAGCGTGGCCTGCGTCGAGCAGATCCTGGCCGAGAACCGCACCGCCTACGGCATCAACACCGGTTTCGGCCTGCTGGCATCGACCCGCATCGCCAGCGCTGATCTGGAAAACCTGCAGCGCTCGCTGGTGCTGTCCCATGCCGCCGGTGTCGGCGAGCCGATCAGCGATGCACTGGTGCGCCTGATCATGGTGCTCAAGGTCAACAGCCTGAGCCGTGGTTTCTCCGGCATTCGCCGCCAGGTCATCGACGGCCTGATCGCGCTGATCAACGCCGAGGTCTACCCGCACATTCCGCTCAAGGGTTCGGTCGGCGCGTCCGGCGACCTGGCTCCGCTGGCGCACATGTCGCTGGTGCTGCTGGGCGAAGGCAAGGCGCGGCACAAGGGCCAGTGGCTCAACGCCGTGGAAGCACTGGCTGTGGCCGGCCTCACACCGCTGACCCTGGCGGCCAAGGAAGGTCTGGCGCTGCTCAACGGCACCCAGGTGTCCACCGCCTATGCCCTGCGCGGCCTGTTCGAAGGCGAAGATCTGTTCGCCGGTGCCTTGAGCTGCGGCGCCCTGACCGTCGAGGCGGTGCTGGGCTCGCGTTCGCCATTCGATGCGCGCATCCATGCCGCTCGCGGCCAGCGCGGGCAGATCGATTCCGCTGCTGCTTATCGCGACCTGCTGGGCGACGCCAGCCAGGTGTCCGAATCCCACCGCGACTGCGACAAGGTGCAGGACCCCTACTCCCTGCGTTGCCAGCCACAAGTCATGGGCGCCTGCCTGACTCAACTGCGCCAGGCGTCCGAAGTGCTGGCCATCGAAGCCAACGCCGTGTCGGACAACCCGCTGGTGTTCGCCGCCGAAGGCGAAGTGATCTCGGGCGGCAACTTCCACGCAGAACCTGTGGCCATGGCCGCCGACAACATCGCCCTGGCCATTGCCGAGATCGGCTCGCTGAGCGAACGCCGCATCTCGCTGATGATGGACAAGCACATGTCGCAGTTGCCGCCGTTCCTGGTGGCCAACGGCGGCGTCAACTCCGGCTTCATGATCGCCCAGGTGACCGCTGCGGCGCTGGCGAGCGAGAACAAGGCCCTGTCCCATCCGCACAGCGTCGACAGCCTGCCGACCTCCGCCAACCAGGAAGACCATGTGTCCATGGCGCCGGCTGCCGGCAAGCGCCTGTGGGAAATGGCGGAAAACACCCGTGGCGTTCTGGCTGTAGAATGGCTGGCTGCGTGTCAGGGTCTGGATCTGCGCAATGGTCTGAAGACCTCGGAAAAACTGGAAATCGCTCGCATGACCTTGCGTGGCAAGGTTCCGTTCTATGAGAAAGACCGCTTCTTCGCCCCTGACATCGAGGCCGCCACCGCGCTTCTGGCATCCAGTTGCCTGAGCGAACTGGTGTCCGCTGACCTGCTGCCGAGCTTCTGATCGGGACAGGCCAGGGACGGCCTGTCATTGAAATGAAGGTGGGAGCGCTTTTGGCGTTTGGCCACCGTCCTGTAGGAGTGAGCTTGCTCGCGATGACGGTTCATCAGGCGCTAATTGCGTGTCTGACAAACCGCTATCGCGAGCAAGCTCACTCCTACAGGATTGGGTTCCCACTTTCATTTCAGCAAAAGAACTACCAGGAAAAGCGTGAGATGAAACCGCAAAACGCAACAGATCTTAAACGCGGGCTCAGCGCCCGGCACATTCGCTTCATGGCGCTGGGCTCGGCGATCGGCACAGGGCTGTTCTATGGCTCGGCATCCGCCATCAAACTGGCCGGCCCCGCCGTGCTGCTGGTCTACCTCATCGCGGGCGCCGCGGTGTACATGGTCATGCGCGCCCTGGGCGAGATGGCCGTGCGCAATCCTGTGGCAGGCTCGTTCAGCGAGTACGCCACGCAATACCTGGGCCCCATGGCAGGTTTCGTCCTGGGCTGGACCTACGCATTCGAAATGATCATCGTCTGCCTGGCCGACGTCACGGCGTTCGGGATCTACATGGGTTTCTGGTTCCCCGAAGTGCCCCGCTGGATCTGGGTGCTCGGCATCGTTTTCGTGATTGGCGCGCTCAACCTGTGCAGCGTCAAAGTGTTTGGCGAGACTGAATTCTGGCTGTCGCTGCTCAAGGTCGGCGCGATCATCGCCATGATTCTCGCAGGGTTCGGCATCCTGCTGTTCGGCATCGGCTCATCGGCCGGCGACAGCGTCAGCCACGTGAGCAACCTCTGGACCCAGGGCGGCTTCATGCCCAACGGCGTCAGTGGCCTGGTCGCGGCGCTGGCCGTGGTGATGTTTGCCTTCGGCGGCATTGAAATCATCGGCGTGGCCGCAGGCGAAGCGCGCGACCCCGAGCGCGTGATTCCCCGCGCGATCAATGCCGTGCCGCTGCGCATCCTGCTGTTTTACGTACTGACGCTGTTCGTATTGATGTCGCTCTACCCGTGGCAGGAAATCGGCAGCCAGGGCAGCCCCTTCGTGCAGATTTTCGAGAAACTGGGGATTCCGTCTGCGGCGATCATCCTCAATATCGTGGTGATCTCGGCGGCCGTTTCGGCGATCAACAGCGACATCTTCGGCGCGGGCCGCATGATGTACGGCCTGGCGCGGCAAGGCCAGGCGCCCAAGGGTTTCGCACAGCTTTCCGGCGCAGGCGTGCCGTGGATGACCGTGCTGGTGATGGGCGGCGCGCTGCTGGTCGGCGTGGTGCTGAACTACCTGATTCCGGAAAACGTGTTCCTGCTGATCGCGTCCATCGCCACCTTCGCCACCGTCTGGGTGTGGCTGATGATTCTGGTGACGCAGATCGCCATGCGCCGCTCGATGAGCAAGGACGAAGTCGCACAACTGAAATTCCCGGTCCCGTTCTGGCCCGCCGCGCCCATCGCCGCCACCGCGTTCATGGTGTTCGTGTTCGCCGTGCTGGGTTACTTCCCGGACACGCAGGCGGCCCTGGTGGTCGGCGCGGTGTGGATCGTGTTGCTGGTGGTTGCATACCGGGTGTGGGTCAAGCCTGGACAGAACCTGATCAAAAACCGGTCTACCGGATGACACAAAACCTGTAGGAGTGAGCTTGCTCGCGATTGCCATGGATCAGACATGGATAGGCTGCCTGACACACTGCCATCGCGAGCAAGCTCACTCCTACAGGCTCTCTATCGATTTCTTGTGGAGGCACTGATGAAAACGCTCTGGCACAACTGTCACGCAGCAAGCATGGCGAACGGCACTTACTCGATCATCGAGGACGCGGCCATCGTCACCGACGGCGCGCATATCGCCTGGATCGGCCCGCGTGCTGAATTGCCAGAGCAAGGCGAGTTGCAATCGGTGGACCTGGCCGGTGCCTGGGTCACCCCCGGCCTGATCGACTGCCACACCCACACCGTGTTCGGCGGCAACCGCAGCGGTGAATTCGAGCAGCGCCTGCAAGGCGTGAGCTACGCCGAAATCGCAGCCGCCGGTGGTGGTATCGCCAGCACCGTGCGCGCCACCCGCGCAGCCAGCGAAGAACAGTTGTACGCCAGCGCCGAGCGCCGTCTGCTGCACCTGATGAAAGACGGCGTGACCACGGTCGAGATCAAGTCCGGCTACGGCCTGGACCTGGCCAACGAGCGCAAGATGCTGCGCGTCGCCCGGCAACTGGGCGAGAAACTCCCGGTCACCGTGCGCAGCACCTGCCTGGCCGCCCACGCCCTGCCGCCGGAATACAAAGATCAGTCCGACGCCTACATCTCGCACATCTGCAGCGAGATGCTGCCGGCGCTGGCAGCCGAAGACCTGGTGGACGCCGTCGATGCCTTCTGCGAATACCTGGCGTTTTCCCCCGCGCAGGTCGAGCAGGTGTTCATCACCGCAGGCGAGCTGGGATTGCCGGTCAAGCTGCACGCCGAGCAACTGTCGTCGCTGCACGGTTCGAGCCTGGCGGCGCGCTATCAGGCGCTGTCGGCCGACCATCTGGAATTCATGACCGAGGAAGACGCCATCGCCATGGCCGCCTCGGGCACCGTCGCGGTGCTGCTTCCAGGGGCCTTTTACTTCCTGCGCGAAACCCAGTTGCCGCCGATGGATGCCTTGCGCAAGCACGGCGTGAAGATCGCCATCGCCACCGACCTCAACCCTGGCACCTCGCCGGGCCTGTCCCTGCGCCTGATGCTGAACATGGCCTGCACCCTGTTCCGCATGACGCCGGAAGAAGCCCTGGCCGGCGCCACGATCCATGCCGCCCAGGCGCTGGGCATGGCTGACACCCATGGCTCGCTGGAAGTGGGCAAGGTCGCCGACTTCGTGGCCTGGAACATCGAACGCCCGGCGGACCTGGCCTATTGGCTGGGCGGGGATCTGGACAAGCGCGTCGTGCGTCACGGCGTGGAAAGTCGTTTCTAATCAGGAGAACATTGTGGATAAGGTTCTGAGTTTCACTCGCGGTCGTGTACCGCTGCTCATCAGCATGCCGCATCCGGGGCTGAACCTGACGCCGGTGGTGCGCGACGGCCTGGTGGACGAGGCGGTCAGCCTGCCGGACACCGACTGGCACATCCCGCGCCTGTACGACTTCGCCCACGATCTGGGTGCCAGCGTACTGAGCGCCGAATACTCGCGCTTCGTCATCGACCTCAACCGTCCCTCCGACGACAAGCCGCTGTACGCCGGCGCGACCACCGGGCTGTTCCCTTCGACGCTGTTCGAAGGCGACTCTCTCTTCAAGCAAGGCCAAGAGCCGAGCAAGGAAGAGCGCGCGACTTATCTCGCGAAAATCTGGACGCCGTACCACGACACCCTGCGCAATGAGCTGGAGCGCCTGCGCGACGAGTTCGGCTACGCGCTGCTGTTCGACGCCCACTCGATTCGCGGGCACATCCCGCACCTGTTCGATGGCCGCCTGCCGGACTTCAACCTGGGCACTTTCAATGGCGCAAGCTGCGATGAAGCCCTGGCCAAACGCCTGGAAGCCACCTGCGCCGCCGCCAAGGACTACAGCCATGTGCTCAACGGCAGGTTCAAGGGCGGCCACATCACCCGCCACTACGGCAACCCGGCCGAACATATACATGCCGTGCAGCTGGAGCTGGCGCAGAGCAACTACATGGACGAGTTCGTGCCCTTCCACTACCGCCCGGACCTGGCCGACCCGACGCGGGTGGTGTTGAAGCAGTTGTTGCAGCAGATGATCGATTGGGGCCGCGAGACTTACGGCAAGTAAGCAAGGTTCTCGTGGGAGCGCGCTTGCCCGCGACTGCGGTGTGTCAGGTACGAATGTGTGTACTGACACACTGCGGTCGCGGGCAAGCGCGCTCCTACAGAGTTGTGGCGTCTATTTGCGAAGCAACCGCAACCCGTTGAACACCACCAGCAGACTCACGCCCATGTCGGCGAATACCGCCATCCACATGGTCGCCATCCCTGCAAAGGTCACCACCAGAAAGATCGCCTTGATCACCAGCGCCAGCGCGATGTTCTGTTTGAGCACCGCGGCGGTATCCCGAGACAGACGGATGAACGCCGGGATCTTGCGCAAGTTGTCGTCCATCAACGCCACGTCAGCTGTCTCGATGGCGGTGTCGGTTCCCGCCGCTGCCATGGCGAATCCGATCTCGGCCCGGGCCAGCGCCGGGGCGTCGTTGATGCCGTCGCCGACCATGCCCACGCGATGCTTCTGCACATACAACGCTTCGATGGCCTGCAGCTTGTCGGTGGGCAGCAGATCGCCCTTCGCCTGATCAATGCCCACCTGAGCGGCAATCGCCCTGGCCGTGTGCGGATTATCGCCGGTCAGCATCAGGGTTTTCACCCCCAGTGCATGCAATTGCGCGATGGCATCCCGGCTGGTTTCCTTGACCGTATCGGCCACGGCGAACAACGCCAGCGCGCCGCTCGTATCGAACAGCAGCACCACCGTCTTGCCTTGGGCTTCCAGCGCCTCAAGGCGCGCTTCAAGTGCCGGCGAGCACAGCCCCGACTCGTGCACCAGCCGATGGTTGCCCAGGTGATACAGGCGCCCTTCGATCTCGCCTCTTACACCCCGACCGCCCAGCGCCTCGAACGCTTCCACCGGCAAATGCCCATCCGGCCCGAACGCCTTGGCGATGGCTTGGGAAACCGGGTGATCGGAACGCCCTGCAAGGCTTGCAGAGATGGCCAAGGCCCGCTCGCCAAACGCCTCATCGAGCAGCACGTAATCGGTCTGCACCGGCTTGCCGTGGGTGATGGTGCCGGTCTTGTCCAGCGCCAGATAATCGAGCTTGTGGCCCATTTCCAGATAGACGCCGCCCTTGACCAGAATCCCCTTGCGCGCCGCCGCAGCCAGGCCGCTGACGATGCTCACCGGCGTGGAAATCACCAGCGCACAGGGGCAGGCCACCACCAGCAATACCAGCGCGCGATAGATCCAGTCGAACCACGCTGCGCCCATGAACAGCGGCGGGATGACCGCCACCGCCAGGGCCAGAACGAACACCGCCGGGGTGTAGACCTTCGAAAAGCTGTCGACGAAGCGCTGGGTCGGCGCCCGCGCGCCTTGCGCCGCTTCGACTGCATGGATGATCCGCGCCAGGGTCGAGTCATTCGCTGCTGCGGTCACCCGGTATTCCAGGGAGCCTGCCTGATTGATGGTGCCGGCGAACACCTTGTCACCGATGTTCTTCTCCACCGGCAGACTTTCGCCGGTGATGGGCGCCTGGTCGATGGTCGAATGCCCGGCCACCACTTCGCCGTCCAGCCCGATGCGTTCGCCCGGTTTGACCCGCACCACGCTGCCCAGCACGATCTGTTTGGCCTCGGCTTCGACCCACTGGCCGTCCTGCTGCACGGTGACCAGTTGCGGGGTCAGTTTCATCAAGCCGCTGATCGCGTTGCGGGCACGGTCCAGGGAGCGGGCCTCGATCAACTCGGCCACGGTAAACAGAAACATTACCATCGCCGCTTCCGGCCACTGCCCGATCAGCACGGCGCCAGTCACCGCGATGCTCATCAGCGCGTTGATGTTGAGGTTGAAGTTCTTCAGGGCGATCCAGCCCTTTTTGTAGGTGGTCAGGCCGCAGCTGACAATCGCCACCAGGGCAACCAGCGCTACCACCCAGTTGGGTGCCGCATTGGTGAAATGAATGACCTCGGCCGCCATCGCCGCAACGCCGGACAGCGCCAACGGCCACCAGGCTTTCTTTGCCGCAGGAGCAACGGTTGTCTCGCTATCGCCGCCGGCCTCGATCAGGTCGGCCTGCATGCCTAATGTACCGATGGCCTCGCGAATCGGCTCGGCAGAAGGCAGCTCGTGCCACACGCCCAGCACGCGGTTGATCAGGTTGAATTCCAGCTTCTGGATGCCCGCCATCTTGCCCAGCTTGTTCTGGATGAGCGTCTGTTCGGTGGGGCAGTCCATGGCTTCGATGCGGAACTGGCTCAGGCGCCCGTCTTCAGTGGCCGTGCCGACAGTGACACTTGCTGGCGCGCTGTCATGGGAGCAGCAGGAATGGGCGTGATGCTCGTGCTTGCCCACCGGGGTGAACTTGCCCGGCGCAGCGTCATGGGAGGCATGGCCGTGGCCGTGATGGTCATGACCTGCGTGATCGTTTGGCGAATGCTTGTGTACAGAGTCACTCATAAGTCGAGTCTCTAAGTGTGCTTGTTGCCAAGTGAACACCCTGTAGCCACTATAGGGTCAAGCCACAAAACGGGATCGGGCCTCATGAAAGCGTCTTTCAAGATTGGCGAACTGGCAAAACTCACTGACTGCGCCGTGGAAACCATCCGCTATTACGAGCGCGAGGGCCTGTTGTCCGAGCCTGCGCGCAGCGAGGGCAACTACCGGCTGTACACCCAGGAGCATGTCGAGCGGCTGACCTTCATTCGCAACTGCCGCAGCCTGGACATGACCCTCGACGAAATCCGCAGCCTGCTGACCTTGCGTGACAGCCCCCAGGATCAGTGCCAGAGCGTCAACTCGCTGATCGACGAGCACATCCAGCACGTCAGCGCCCGCATCGTCAGCCTGCAGGCCTTGCAGGCACAGCTGGTCGACCTGCGCCAGCGTTGCAGCGAAGGGGCACCGGATCATTGCGGGATTCTGGATCGGCTGGAAGTCAGCGGCAGCGTGGTTACGCCGGAAGTCGAGCATTCCCACGTAGGCCGCAGCCACGGCCATTGAGCCGTCTTACTACTTCCCTGTAGGAGTGAGCTTGCTCGCGATAGCGGTGGGTCAGCTCCAAATGTGGAGCTGACCCACCGCTATCGCGAGCAAGCTCACTCCTACAGGCCGGTGGTGCCTGGGCTGCCAACGACAAAGCCCCCACCCTGTCGTCAGAGTGGGGGCCTTTTGTTTCAGCGTGAGATCAACCGTGGTGAATACGCTCCACCGCCTCGGTCACGCCCGCGCCGTACGCCGGGTCCGCCAGGCCACAGTGCTTGATGTGCAGCGCGATCACCGGCGCCGACACGCCGCGCAGGGCGCGTGCGGTGTTGTCGAACAGCGACTGTTGCTCTTTCGGGCTCATGTTGCGGAACAGGTTACCCGCCTGGGAGAAGTAGTCATCGTCCACACGGTGGTTCCAGTGCCCCGCCGCGCCTTCGATGGACAGCGGCGGCTCGCGGAAATCAGGCTGCTCCTGGAACGCGCCCTTGGTGTTGGGCTCGTAGGAAGTCATGCCGCCACGGTTGCCGTCGATGCGCATCAGGCCATCGCGGTGGTAGCTGTTCACGTGCAGCGCGGCCTTGGGCGAGTTCACCGGGATCTGGTGGTAGTTGACGCTCAAGCGGTAGCGCTGGGCATCGCCGTAGGAGAACAGGCGGCCTTGCAGCATCTTGTCCGGCGAGAAGCTGATACCCGGCACCACGTTGGACGGCGCGAACGCTGACTGCTCGACATCGGCAAAGTGGTTGTCGGCATTGCGGTTCAGCTCGAAGTAGCCCACCTCAATCAGCGGGTAGTCCGCCTTCGGCCAGACTTTGGTCAGGTCGAACGGGTTGATGTGGTACGAGCCCGCTTCCTTCTCCGGCATGATCTGCACGAACAGCTTCCAGCGCGGGAAGTTGTTCTGCTCGATGCTGTCGTAGAGGTCGCGCATGTGGGATTCGCGATCCGCACCGGCCACCGCTTGCGCCTCGGCGTCACTCAGGTTGGCGATGCCCTGCTGGGACACGAAGTGGAACTTGACCCAGAAGCGCTCATGCTGCGCGTTGAGGAAGCTGTAAGTGTGGCTGCCGAACCCGTGCATCTCGCGGAAGCTGCGCGGAATGCCGCGTTCACTCATCACAATAGTGACCTGGTGGAACGACTCGGGCAGTTGGGTCCAGAAGTCCCAGTTGTTTTCCGCGCTGCGCATGCCGGTGCGCGGGTCGCGCTTCACGGCGTGGTTCAGGTCGGGGAATTTCAGTGGGTCACGCAGGAAGAACACCGGCGTGTTGTTGCCCACCAGGTCCCAGTTGCCTTCTTCGGTGTAGAACTTCAGGGCGAAGCCGCGAATGTCGCGCTCGGCATCGGCTGCACCGCGCTCACCGGCCACGGTGGAGAAGCGGGCGAACATTTCAGTCTGCTTGCCGACCTGGGAGAAGATCTTGGCCCGGGTAAAGCGGGTGATGTCGTGGGTCACGGTGAAGGTGCCGAACGCGCCCGAGCCCTTGGCGTGCATGCGGCGCTCCGGGATCACTTCACGGTCGAAATGCGCCAGTTTTTCCAGGAACCAGACGTCTTGCAGCAACGCCGGACCATGAGGGCCTGCGGTCTGGATGTTCTGGTTATCGGCTACCGGGGCGCCGAAAGCGGTGGTCAGTTTGTTGCTCATGATCGTTTCTCCACAGGTCGCGTGTCTTGTTCGATGTGGAGAACGATAAGCAAATGCGGGCCGGGAAGCTCATTGGGAGTCCGCACTGGGTTGATAGAGACGATTAATAGAAAATCGATTGATCGATAGCAAAGAACGACGAACGGAAAACCTGTAGGAGTGAGCTTGCTCGCGATGGCGGTTCACCAGGCGCTAATTGCGTGTCTGACAAACCGCTATCGCGAGCAAGCTGACTCCTACAGGGTATGGGCGCAATCTAGATCTGGCTGCGATGGTAACCGTGCGGCACGCCGCCTTTGGACAACACCCACTGCCACAACTGGATATCCCGGGCGCGGAAGGCGCCGGCGCAGGACAACAGGTAATAACGCCACATACGATAGAAGCGGTTGCCCAGTTGCGCCTCGAACTGCGGCCAGGCCTTCATGAAGTTGTCGTGCCAGGCCATCAGTGTCTTGTCGTAGTCCGAACCGAAGTTGTGCAAGTCTTCCACGACAAACAACCCGTCCATGGCATCGCCCATCTGGCCGATGGAGGGCAGGTCGCCGTTGGGGAATATATATTTGTCGATCCACGGGTCAGGATAAGAGTTGCGCTGGTTCTTGCCGATGGTATGCAACAGGAACAACCCGCCAGGCTTCAAACAGCGATGGGCCAGTTCCATGTATTCGCGGTGGTTCTTGCGGCCCACGTGTTCGAACATACCCACACTGGCGATGGCATCGAACTGTTCATCCAGTTCGCGGTAGTCCTGGAAACGAAACTCCAGGGGCAAGCCTTTGTAGCGTTCCTTGGCCCAGGCAATCTGCTCTTTGGAGATACTCACCCCGACGGCCTCGACACCGTAATGCTCGGCGGCGTAGCTCATGAAACTGCCCCAGCCACAGCCGATGTCCAGCACGCGCATGCCTGGTTTTAGCTGCAGTTTGCGGCAGATCAGGTCCAGCTTGGCGGCCTGGGCCTCTTCCAGCGTGGTCGCGTTTTCCCAATAGCCGCAGGTGTAGGTCATGCGCGAGTCGAGCATCTTCGAGTAGAACTCGTTGCCCAGGTCGTAGTGCACCTCGCCCACGGTCTTGGAGCGCTTGATGTTCTGCCGGTTCATGAACTTGGCCATGAGCGCGTAGAACACCAGCCGAAGTGGCTTCACGTCATCGGTCATGCCGGTTTTCAGCAGGCGATGAAAGAATTCATCCAGATGCTCGCTGTCCCACTGGCCATCCATGTAGGCCTCGCCCAACCCCAGATTCCCCTGCGCAAACGCCCTTTCAATCACCCCGGGGCCGTTGAAACGGATGTCCGAAGGGGCAGATCCGTTGATCTGGATACCGGCTTCATTGAGGATCCGTGCAGCGGTGCGATAGAGACCGGAGGTGTGGTCGGAGTAGGTGTCAGTGCTGAAGTTCGTCGTGGTCATGGATGGTTATTTCCAAACGCGTGTCAGGCTAAAGACTTATTGGTAGACCTCGACTATATGTCAAACAAACCATGAAATTAAACGCAATAGTCTCAATATATAGATTGAAAATATCTATCGCGTTCATTTTATTTACAACCGTGTAAAACACTTATTACGTAACTGCAACAATACGAACTTCAATTAACCCTACATATGAAACAGCTATTGAGGGTTTAACCGGTTCGAACATAGGGAGATAGTTGCCAACGGTATGGAGGATGTCGCACCCCCCCGTAGCAGCACGGCTTGCCGGCGGGGGCGATTGTGAGGACGCCCCCGCCGGCAAGCCGTGCTGCTACGTGTTGATAATCAGACGGCCACAGGCGCCTTGATGCTTGGGTCGGCGTCGTAGCCAACGATCTCGAAATCCTCGAAACGGTAATCGTAGATGCTGTCCGGGCGGCGGTTGATCTTCAACTGAGGCAGCGCCTTCGGCGTGCGGGTCAGTTGCGTGGCGATCTGCTCTTCGTGGTTCGAATAGGCGTGGGTGTCACCCAGGCTGACGATGATCTCGTGCGGGATCAGGTCGCACTGCTGCGCCAGCATGTGGGTCAACAGCGCCAGGGCAGCGATGTTGTACGGCAGGCCCAGGAATACATCGGAGCTGCGAATGTACAACTGCATCGACAGCTTGCCGTCAGCGACGAACGCCTGATACAGCAAATGGCAGACCGCCAGGGCCTGGCGCCCGGCCTTGACGTTTTCCTGGGGCGAGAGCTTCTCGTCCGGCAGGTACTCGGTGTTCCAGCCGTGAAACAGGATGCGGCGGCTGTTAGGGTTGTTCTTCAGGCAGTCGACCATGTAGTCGATCTGGTTGATCTTGCCGCCGTCCTTGGTTGGCCAGCCGGTCCACTGCGCGCCGTACACCGGGCCCAGGTCGCCCTCTTCGGTGGCCCACTCGTCCCAGATGGTCACGCCGTTTTCGTTGAGCCATTTGGTGTTGGTGTTGCCGCTGAGCATCCAGATCAGCTCGTTGGCGATGCTCTTGAAGTGCAGCTTCTTGGTGGTCAGCAGCGGGAAGCCATCGGCCAGGTTGTGGCGGATCTGACGGCCAAACACCGCGGTGGTGCCAGTACCGGTGCGGTCGCCCTTGCGGGTGCCGTTGGCGATGACGTCCTGTAACAGCTCAAGGTATTGCTTCATGCCCTAAGGCCCTCTGTATCGGTGAACCGGCCGGGCGCACGGGCCCGGCGATTCGAAATCAAACGGCTGCCTTGTCGGCAACAGGCGCGCGGTGATAGGCCAGCCAGATCAGCACCAGGCCGCCGATAATCATCGGCAGGCTGAGGATCTGGCCCATGGTGACCCAGCCCCAGGCCAGGTAGCCCAACTGGGCGTCCGGCACGCGAACGAACTCCACGACGAAGCGGAAAATGCCGTAGAACAGCGCGAACATGCCGGAAACGGCCATGGTCGGGCGTGGCTTGCGCGAGAAGAAGTAAAGAATGGCGAACAGTGCCACACCTTCCAGCGCGAACTGATACAGCTGCGACGGATGGCGCGGCAACTGCGCAGGATCGCTGAACGGCGGGAAGACCATCGCCCACGGCAGATCGGTCGGCTTGCCCCACAGCTCGCCATTGATGAAGTTGCCGATGCGCCCGGCACCCAGGCCGATCGGCACCATCGGCGCGATGAAGTCCATCAGTTGGAAGAACGACTTGCCATTGCGCTTGCCGAACCAGTAGGTCGCGATCATCACGCCGATGAACCCGCCGTGGAACGCCATGCCGCCCTTCCATACCTCGAAAATGAGCAGGGGGTTGGCGATGTAGTTGGGCAGGTCATAGAACAGCACGTAGCCCAGCCGCCCGCCGACGATCACGCCCATGGCGACCCAGAAGATCATGTCCGAGAGTTTTTCCTTGGTCCATGTCGGGTCGAACTTGTTCAGGCGGCGCGAGGCCAGGAACCAGGCACTGCCGATGCCGACCAGGTACATCAGGCCGTACCAGTGAATTTGCAGCGGACCGATGGCCACGGCTACCGGGTCAATCTGCGGGTAAGGCAGCATTGCGACTCCTCAGGTTGGTGTGCTCACAGAGCGACGAATCAAATCAGAAAACTGGTACCCACGACCACCAGCAACAGGGCGAACAGTCGTTTCAGCATCCTGGGTGACAGCTTGTGGGCCAGCTTCGCGCCGAAACGGGCGAAAAACATGCTGGTGACCGCAATGCCAATCAGGGCTGGCAGGTAAACAAAACCGAGACTATGCGATGGCAACAACGGATCGTGCCACCCAAGAATCATGAAACTTATCGCACTGGCCACCGCGATGGGAAAGCCACAGGCCGATGAGGTCGCCACGGCCTGCTGCATGGTCAGACTGCGCCAGGTCAGAAAAGGCACGGTCAGCGAGCCGCCGCCGATGCCGAAAATCGCCGAGGCCCAGCCAATCACCACGCCAGCGGCGGTCAGCCCGCCCTTGCCGGGCACGCCACGGCTGGCCTTGGGCTTGACGTCCAGCGCCATCTGGATGGCGACCAGAATGGCGAATACGCCGATGATCTTCTGCAGGTTCGGCCCGGCAATGTAGCTGGCGGTGAGCGAACCCAGCCCCGCGCCGATCAGGATCCCCACGGTCATCCACCCAAAGACCGCCCACTGCACCGCGCCCATGCGATGGTGGGCGCGGACCGACAGCGTCGAGGTGAAGACGATGGTCGCAAGCGAGGTGCCCACGGCCAGGTGCGTCAGGACCGAACTGTCGAAACCTTGCAGGGTGAAACTGAACACCAGCACCGGAACGATGATGATGCCGCCGCCGACGCCAAACAGTCCGGCCAGCACCCCGGCGCACGCGCCCAGGGCCAGATACAGAAGAAATTCCATGGGACTCTCCGAAAATCAGAGCGGCATGTTACCGGAGCAGGCCATCGCGCTCTAGCGGTGAGCGATGGATGCCAATCGCGGGTATGCGTAAAGTGACCGAAAAAAGGAGGCCACATGTGCCTGATCGTCTTCGCCTGGCGCCCTGCCCACCCTCAGCCATTGATTCTAGCGGCTAACCGCGACGAGTTTTACGCCCGCCCCACCTTGCCGCTGGCGCAGTGGGAACATGCCCCTGGCGTCTATGCCGGGCGGGATCTGGAAGCAGGCGGCACCTGGCTTGGGGTCAGTGCCGAGGGCCGGTTTGCGGCGCTGACCAACATCCGCGATCCGGGCAGGCCGCTGGGACGGCGCTCGCGGGGGGAGCTGGTTGCTCATTTTTTGAGCGGATCGATGTCGATTGAGGATTATCTGCGGGAGGTCGCAGGAAGAGCGGCGGAATATGGCGGCTTCAACCTGCTGGTGGGCGATCGGCAGGAGCTGCATTTTCTCAACGCCGCGCAGCCCGTGCCCCGGCGGCTGGAGGCGGGGGTGTACGGGGTTTCCAATGCCGGGCTCGATACGCCTTGGCCCAAGCTGGTCAGAGCCCGAGCGGCGCTGGCCGGGCACCTGGATACGCCGGAGCCGGAAGCGCTGTTCAGCTTCCTCGCCGACCCAGAACCCGCCAGTGAAGCCGAACTGCCGAATACCGGCGTGGGCCATGCGACGGAGAAGCTGCTGTCCAGTGTCTTCATCGCCAGCCCTAACTACGGAACACGGGCGAGCACCGTGCTGATTGTCTCGGCCGATGGCGGGCGCAGGATGGTGGAGCGCAGTTTCGGGCCGTATGGCGGGAGACTGGGCGAGGTGGATCTAGAGATTTGAGGGGCACACCACCGATGCACCCGTAGCAGCATGGCTTGCCAGCGGGAGCGATCTTGAGGACGTCCCCGCCGGCAAGCCGTGCTGCTACGAATCAGAAGCCAGACGCGAAGCCGCGAACACCCCAATCTCCCGTAGCAGTCCGGCTTGCCGGCGACGGCGTCCGTGAGATCGCTGTCGCCAGATCGGAAG
>NZ_JANHKS010000038.1 GCF_028682175.1 Pseudomonas putida
GGGGGCGATCTTGAGTACGCCCCCGCCGGCAAGCCGTGCTGCTACGCAATTTTCGCCACCCAACAAAAAGCCCCGACTCTTTCGAGCCGGGGCTTTTTGTTTCAGCGTGTTGCGAGGATCAGTATTTCTCGATCTTCGCTGCCGATTGCAGCTGTGCCTGGAACGATTCGAAGTCCTGACGGCCCTCGCGGGATGCCAGGAAGCGACGGTACTGGGTCTTCTCGGCGTCGGTCGCCGGAGCTGCCTGATTCACGCCGTTGAGGCGCACGATCACGAAGCTGCCGTCGGCGGCGGTGAGGCTGCCGTAGACCGGTTTGTCCTTGCCTTGCGGCTTGGTCATGCGGAACAGCGCCTGCAGCACCTGAGGGTCGACACCCTCCTGGCCGCGCGATGCCGCTTCCACGACTTTCCAGTTCTGACCTTCCTGCTGGGTGGCGGTGTACGGCACCTTGCCATCGCGCAAGCCAGCCAGCAGCGTGTCGCCCTTGGCCTTGATGGCCTCGCTTGCATGGTCCTTGGTCAGTTGCGCACGAATCGCATCAGAGACCGCTTCCAGAGGCAATTGCTCAGGCTGGCGATGCTCTTTGACGCGCACCACGATGGTGGTTTCAGGATCCAGCTCGATGGCCGAGCTGTTGGAGCCCTCTTCCATCACTTCCGGACTGAACGCCGCCTGGATCACGGCACGGTTGGCCGCGATGCCTTCGCCGCCTTCACGACCGAACGCCGGGGTGGTCTGGACCTTCAGGCCCAGGTCCTGGGCAGGCTGAGCCAGGTCGGAGGCTTCATACGCGGCGTCCTGCAGCTTCTTGCTGGCATCCACGTAGCTCTGCTCGACCTGCTGCGACTTGAGGTCGTGGGTCAGCTTGTCTTTCAGGCTGGCGAAGGTCGGTACCACCGGCGCCTCGACGCCCAGCAGCTTGATCAGGTGCCAGCCGAACTGGCTCTTGACCGGGGTCGATACCTGGTCCTTGTTCAACGCATACAGCGCGTCTTCGAAGGCCGGGTCGTAGACGCCCTTGCCTGCGTAGCCCAAGTCACCGCCCTTGGCCGACGAGCCCGGATCCTGGGAGAACTCCTTGGCCAGGGCCGCGAAGTCTTCACCCTTGGCCAGGCGCTGCTGGATCTCTTCGATCTTCGCCTTGGCCTGGGCATCGGTGGTCTTGTCGTTGACTTCGATCAGGATGTGCGCAGCGCGACGCTGCTCGGCCAGGTTGGCGATTTCTTTCTGGTAAGCGGCTTGCAGGTCTGCATCCTTCACCGAAACCTTGTCGAAGAACGAGGATTTCTTCAGTTCGATGTAGTCCAGCACCACTTGCTCAGGGCTCAGGAATTCCTTGGCGTGCTGATCGTAGTGGGCCTTGATTTCGTCGTCGGTGACTTTCACGTTGGACGGATCGGCAGGCAGCGTCAGGGTGGCGAAGTCGCGGGTCTGTTTTTCCAGACGGGCGAACGCATCAACCTGGGCATCGGTGATGAAGGCACTGCCGGCAATGCCCGCACGGATCTGGCCGATCAGCATTTCCTGACCGAGGATCTGGCGAAATTGCATCCGGCTGTAACCGAGCTGACGAACCACCTGATCGAAACGGTCGGCGTTGAACTTGCCGTCGACCTGGAATTCAGGCGTGAGCAGGATCTGCTGGTCCAGCGCGGCTTCCGAGAAGCTGAACTTGGCGTCGGCTGCGCCTTGCAGCAGCAGCTTGCGATCAATCAGGCCTTTGAGGGCCGAGTCACGCAGCATCTTCTCGTTGAGCATGGCAGGATCGAAATCCTTGCCCAGCTGTTGCATGAGCTGGCGGCGTTGCATCTCTACGGCCTGGCCCAGTTCGGTCTGGGTGATTTCATCACCATTGACCTTGGCGGCATCCTGGCTGTGGCTGGTGGCCCTGAAAATGGCATCGAAGCCGGTCAGTGCCATCAGCGCCATGACAACGCCGATGATGGTCTTGGCAATCCAGCCTTGTGAATTGTCCCTGATATTCTGCAGCATGCGTCCCCCAGAGGGTTGTACTCAACTCACCAAGCTGCGACACACGGAGCGGAGCGTGGGTGTATTCCGGATAGAAGAAAGGCGCATCCGAGGATGCGCCTTCCCGTAACGTGCTAAGCGGACAGGGTTCGAATGTGCGTCCCCTGGGGTGACAGGCCAGCGCTTGACCAACCGCACTTGCCGCTTCGCGACCAGGACAGAGGTAACGCTGTCCTGGCTGGGCAAAGGTAAAAAAGAAACTTAGTTGACCGCTTCTTTCAGAGCTTTACCGGCTTTGAAGCCTGGCTTCTTGGCCGCTGGGATTTCCAGAGTCTTGCCGGTCTGCGGGTTGCGGCCAGTACGGGCAGGACGATCAGTTACGGAGAAAGTGCCGAAACCAACCAGTACAACAGAGTCGCCAGCCTTAAGAGCGCCAGTGACGGATTCGATTACTGCGTCCAGCGCACGGCCAGCAGCAGCTTTCGGGATGTCAGCGGATGCGGCGATAGCATCAATCAGTTCCGACTTGTTCACTCTAAGTCCCCTTATATCTATATTGAGTATATTTTCTAAGTTTTTTGATGTCACTAAACGAACGCTGTGTGGCCCCGCTGCATTGACTGCATGGGCTTCAAAGAGCCGCTTTATAACAAGGGCTCTAAAAAGCTGTCAAGGAAGCCCCCCAGACTAATGCGTGCTAATTCTTTCCTTAGAGTCAGACTCGCGTTTTTCATCCTTCGCAACCATCTCCGGAGCCACATCCGGCAAGGGCTCCGGCGCGTATTGCAGCGCAATTTGCAGGACTTCGTCAATCCATTTAACAGGTTTGATTTGCAGGTCGGCCTTGATATTATCGGGGATTTCCTTCAGATCACGTACGTTTTCTTCCGGAATGATCACCGTTTTAATTCCGCCGCGGTGAGCCGCCAGCAATTTTTCCTTCAAACCGCCGATCGCCAGAACTTGCCCGCGCAGGGTAATTTCGCCGGTCATTGCCACATCGGCGCGTACCGGGATCTGTGTCAGCGCCGATACCAGCGCCGTGCACATGCCTACGCCCGCGCTGGGGCCGTCTTTGGGCGTTGCCCCTTCCGGCATATGGATGTGGGTGTCGCGCTTCTCGTGGAAGTCCAGGGGGATGCCCAGGCTCTTGGCGCGGCTGCGCACCACGGTCAACGCGGCAGTGATGGATTCGACCATCACGTCACCCAGGGAACCGGTCTTGATCAGTTGGCCCTTGCCCGGAACCACGGCGGCTTCGATGGTCAGCAATTCGCCACCCACCTGAGTCCATGCAAGGCCCGTCACCTGACCGATCTGGTCCTGCTGTTCGGCCAGGCCGTAGCGGAATTTGCGCACGCCCAGGAAATTTTCCAGCATCGCGGCCGTGACCACGACGGTGAAACGCTTCTCGCCGGCGTGCTCCTTGACCGCCTTGCGGCAGACCTTGGCAATCTGACGCTCCAGGCTGCGCACACCCGCTTCACGCGTGTAGTACCGGATAATGTCGCGTATGGCCTCTTCTTCGAACTCGATTTCACCTTTCTTCAGGCCGTTGGCAGCGATCTGCTTGGGCGAGAGGTACTTGGTGGCGATGTTGATCTTCTCGTCCTCGGTGTAGCCCGGCAGACGGATCACTTCCATACGGTCCAGCAGGGCCGCCGGAATATTCATCGAGTTGGCGGTGCAGAGGAACATCACATCGGACAGGTCGTAGTCGACTTCCAGATAGTGATCATTGAAGTTGTGGTTCTGCTCGGGGTCGAGCACCTCAAGCAGTGCCGAGGCCGGATCGCCGCGCATGTCGCTGCCCATCTTGTCGATTTCATCGAGCAGGAACAGCGGGTTGCGTACGCCCACCTTGGTCATCTTCTGGATCAGGCGACCTGGCATCGAACCGATGTAGGTACGACGGTGACCACGGATTTCAGCCTCGTCACGCACGCCGCCCAGGGCCATGCGTACGAATTTGCGGTTAGTGGCGTGGGCAATCGACTCGGCCAGCGAGGTTTTACCCACACCAGGAGGACCGACCAGGCACAGCACAGGGCCACGAATCTTCTTCACGCGCTTCTGCACGGCAAGGTATTCGAGGATCCTTTCTTTGACTTCTTCCAGACCGTAGTGGTCGGCATCGAGGATGTCTTCGGCGCGCGCCAGGTCCAGACGTACCTTGCTCTGGGCCTTCCACGGCACCTGGACCAGCCAGTCGATGTACGAGCGCACCACGGTCGCCTCGGCAGACATTGGCGACATCTGCTTGAGCTTGTTCAGCTCGGCAGTGGCCTTGGTCATGGCGTCCTTAGGCAGGCCAGCGGCATCGATGCGCTTTTTCAGCTCTTCGATTTCGTTATGGCCTTCGTCGCTGTCGCCGAGTTCTTTCTGAATGGCCTTCATCTGCTCATTCAGGTAGTACTCGCGCTGGCTGCGCTCCATTTGTTTCTTCACGCGACCACGGATGCGCTTCTCCACCTGCAGCAGGTCGATTTCGGCATCCAGCAGCGCCAGTACGTGCTCGACACGGGCTGGCAGATCGATGATCTCGAGGATTTCCTGCTTCTGCTCGATCTTCAGCGCCATGTGCGCGGCCATGGTGTCGACCAGACGCCCAGGCTCATCGATGCTGTTCAGCGAGGACAGGACTTCAGCCGGGACCTTCTTGCCCAGCTGTACATATTGTTCGAACTGCGCCAGCAGGCTGCGCACGAACACTTCGGATTCGCGGTCAGGGGCATCGGCTTCGTCGATCAGCGCGACTTCGGCACGGCAATGGCCGTCCACTTCCATGAAGCGCTCGACGGAACCACGCTGCTCGCCTTCGACCAGCACCTTGACGGTGCCATCCGGCAGTTTCAGCAGCTGCAATACGGTTGCAACGGTACCCACGCTATAAAGAGCGTCCTCACCGGGATCATCGTCTGCGGGGTTTCTTTGCGCCAGAAGCAGGATCTGCTTGTCGCCGGTCATCGCGGCCTCAAGGGCCTCGATGGACTTCTCGCGCCCCACGAACAGTGGGATAACCATATGCGGATACACCACGACATCACGCAATGGCAAAAGAGGCAATTCAATGGTCGTCTTCATGATTTCGCCTCTACGGCGGCCATAAGGCCATGGACAGATAGAAATAAGCTGAAAACCAAGATGGGGGCACTGCCCCAAAAAAACAAGCTTCGCTTTTAGTTAATGAGAAAGAGAGGCCCGAATGCAAAAAGGGGCCCGAGGGCCCCTTTTCTGTTCCAGTCGCCCGGTGCGCAGCCCAGAGGGTTACGCGTCGGGAGCCGCCTTGGCAGGTGGCTCGCTGTTTTCGTAGATCAACAGCGGCTTGGAAGTCCCTTCGATCACGCTTTCGTCGATCACCACTTTGCTCACGTCGGTCTGCGACGGGATTTCATACATGGTGTCGAGCAACACGCCCTCGAGGATGGAACGCAGGCCACGGGCACCGGTCTTGCGCTCCAGCGCGCGACGGGCAACCGATTTCAGCGCATCGGTGCGGAACTCGAGGTCCACGCCTTCCATTTCGAACAACTTGGCGTACTGCTTGGTCAGCGCGTTCTTCGGCTCGGTCAGAATCTGCATCAGCGCAGCTTCGTCCAGCTCGTCGAGCGTTGCCAGTACTGGCAGACGGCCCACGAATTCCGGGATCAAACCGAACTTGACCAGATCGTCAGGCTCGACTTCACGCAGGGATTCGCCAACCTTCTTGCCCTCTTCCTTGCTGCGCACTTCGGCGTTGAAACCGATGCCGCCTTTGGTGGAGCGGTTCTGGATGACCTTTTCAAGGCCCGAGAACGCACCGCCGCAGATGAACAGGATGTTGCGCGTGTCCACTTGCAGGAATTCCTGCTGTGGATGCTTGCGACCGCCCTGCGGCGGAACCGAAGCCACGGTACCCTCGATCAGTTTCAGCAAGGCCTGTTGCACGCCTTCGCCGGACACGTCGCGGGTAATCGAAGGGTTGTCGGATTTGCGCGAAATCTTGTCGATTTCGTCGATGTAGACAATACCCATCTGGGCCTTCTCGACATCGTAATCGCATTTCTGCAACAGCTTCTGGATGATGTTTTCCACGTCCTCACCCACATAACCGGCTTCGGTCAGGGTGGTGGCGTCGGCGATGGTGAACGGTACGTTGAGCAAACGTGCCAGCGTTTCCGCGAGCAGGGTCTTGCCCGAGCCGGTAGGCCCGATCAGGAGGATGTTGCTCTTGCCCAGTTCAACGTCGTCATTTTTCTTGTCGCGCTGGTTCAGGCGCTTGTAGTGGTTGTACACCGCTACTGCGAGAACCTTCTTGGCACGCTCCTGACCGATGACGTACTGGTCAAGGATGCCGCTGATTTCTTTAGGCGATGGCAATTTATGCGCGCTGCTTTCTGCCTGTGCTTCCTGCACCTCCTCGCGGATGATGTCATTGCACAGGTCGACGCACTCGTCACAGATAAATACCGAGGGGCCGGCAATCAATTTGCGCACTTCATGCTGGCTTTTGCCGCAGAAGGAGCAATAAAGCAGTTTGCCGTTGTCCTCGCCGTTGCGGGTGTCAGTCATTCGATCGATCCAATCCGGTAGGCTTGCAACACAAGATGAAGGCAATTGCGGGCTTTTTCAAGTCCGCAGGTGGCACGCACGTGCACGCCACCCGGGATTTACTGCCTATCAAGCAATCATTTGATCATTTGACGCTTGTCGAGCACCGAGTCCACCAGACCGTATTCAGCAGCGCGCTCGGCGCTCATGAAGTTGTCGCGGTTGGTGTCACGCTCGATGGCTTCAAGCGATTGACCGGTGTGGTGCGCCAGCAGTTCGTTCAGGCGCTGGCGAATGTACAGAATTTCCTTGGCGTGAATGTCGATGTCCGACGCCTGGCCCTGGAAACCGCCCAGTGGCTGGTGAATCATCACGCGGGAGTTGGGCAGGGCAAAACGCTTGCCCTTCGCACCACCTGCCAGCAGGAACGCGCCCATGCTGCAGGCCTGCCCCATGACGGTGGTCGACACGTCGGGCTTGATGAACTGCATGGTGTCGTAGATCGCCATGCCAGCGGTCACCGAACCACCTGGGGAGTTGATGTAGAGATGGATATCCTTGTCCGGGTTCTCGGCTTCCAGGAACAGCAATTGCGCCGAGATCAGGTTGGCCATGTAGTCTTCAACCGGACCTACCAGGAAGATCACGCGTTCCTTGAGCAGGCGGGAGTAGATGTCATAGGCGCGTTCGCCACGGGCGGACTGCTCGATAACCATCGGGACCAGGCCGCCAGCGGCCTGGATGTCAGAGTTCTGCTGAATATAAGAATTGCGGGACATGTCTCGCATTCACTCCCAAATAGTCATGTCTTGAATACGCATAAGCCAGCACGAAGGCTGGCTTATGGTGTTTTCGAACGAGAGAGGAAATCAGTCGGCTTTTGGAGCTTCTACCGGCTTGACTGCTTCTTCGTACGAGACCGCTTTGTCGGTCACGCTCGCTTTCTGCAAAACAGTATCCACAACTTGCTCTTCCAGCACAACCGAACGCACTTCGTTCATCTGCTGTTCGTTTTTGTAGTACCAGGCCACGACCTGCTCAGGCTCCTGGTAGGCGGAAGCCATTTCCTGGATCAGTTCGCGAACGCGAGCTTCGTCAGGCTTGAGGTCGAACTGCTTGACCACTTCAGCAACGATCAGGCCCAGCTCGACACGACGCTTGGCTTGCTCTTCGAACAGCTCGGCCGGCAGTTGGTCAGGCTTGATGTTGCCACCGAACTGTTGAACGGCCTGAACGCGCAGACGGTTCACTTCGTTTTCCAGCAGGGCTTTTGGCACTTCGATCGGGTTGGCAGCCAGCAGGCCGTCCATTACCTGGTTCTTGACCTTGGACTTGATGGCCTGACGCAGCTCGCGCTCCATGTTCTTGCGAACTTCGGTGCGGAAACCTTCCAGGGTCGCTTCCTTGATGCCGAACTGGTTGAAGAACGCTTCGTTCAGCTCAGGCAGGGTCGGTGCCGACACGGTGTTGACCGTGACGGTGAACTCGGCGGTCTTGCCAGCCAGTTCCAGGTTCTGATAGTCCTCTGGGAAGGTCAGGTTCAGAACGCGCTCTTCACCAGCCTTGGCGCCAACCAGGCCGTCTTCGAAGCCAGGGATCATGCGGCCCGAGCCCAGTACCAGCTGAGTGCCAGTAGCCGAGCCGCCAGCGAAGGCTTCGCCGTCGATCTTGCCGACGAAGTCGATGTTCAGCTGGTCTTCGTTTGCAGCAGCGCGGTCGGCGGCTTCAAAACGAACGTTCTGCTTGCGCAGGATTTCCAGCATGTTGTCCAGATCGGCATCAGCTACGTCAGCGGACAGGCGCTCGACGGAAATGGACTCGAAGCCGGCAACGGAGAATTCAGGGAAGACTTCGAAAGTAGCGACGTACTCGAGGTCCTTGCCTTTCTCGATGGTTTTTGGCTCGACGGAAGGTGCGCCAGCCGGGTTCAGCTTCTGCTCGACTACCGCTTCGTAGAAGGAAGACTGGATGACATCGCCTACCGCTTCCTGACGAGCGTCAGCTTCGTAACGCTGACGGATCACGCTCATTGGCACTTTGCCTGGGCGGAAGCCTGGGATCTTGGCCTTCTGGGCAGTCTGCTGCAGACGCTTGTTGACCTGGCTTTCGATACGCTCAGCCGGCACGGTGATGCTCATGCGGCGCTCGAGAGCAGTAGTGTTTTCAACAGAAACTTGCATGGATATTCCTCGTTGCACAGACGTTAGCCGGCCGTTGTCCGACCCTAGAATCAAGGGCAAGCATTCTAGTGGGTCAAACTCAAGAAGTCACCCTACTCAAAGAGGGTAAATACAGGGCAATGCTGCCAGGAACGAAAGGACGAAGACTTGCAGCGTCGCAAGCGGTCTGGAACGCACCTTGCGCGGCCTCTATATAAAGGAAGCGAGGCGCGACCGAATATCGATCCAGTCCCTGGAAACACTGTGCAGACGCCCGCCGCCGACCGGGATAGCGGCGGGTTTCGGCATGAAACCAATACGCTGAAACAAAAAAAGCCGCACTAAGGCGGCTTTTCGAGCCTTGGGAAGGCAGTTGGCGCTTCTCAAGATTTGTAGCTGGTGCGGACGAAGAGACTCGAACTCTTACGCCTCGCGGCGCTGGAACCTAAATCCAGTGTGTCTACCAATTCCACCACGTCCGCGTTTTGAAGCGCTTAAAGCAAAGGCGCCAGATTATGCATCTGGCGCCTTTTCGAATATGGGGTGGACGATGGGGATCGAACCCACGACAACAGGAGTCACAATCCTGTGCTCTACCAACTGAGCTACGCCCACCATATTGCGTTGTAACCTACTTGTGCCAAAGCTGCCTGATTGGCGCACCCGGCAGGACTCGAACCTGCGACCATCCGCTTAGAAGGCGGATGCTCTATCCAGCTGAGCTACGGGCGCTTGGTTTATTTGTACTCTTTCGACTACAAATAAAGAGTCTTCAATCACGCTGAGCAGATCTGAACTCTACCTGACTTAATCAACCTTTCGACCTGACTCACCGCTAGCGGCTTGTCCTGTGTGGGGTTGTGCCCGACAAGTGCGACGAATCTTATAGACGACCCTGAAGGTCGTCAACACTTTTTTGAAAAAAATTCAGTTAATTAAAGGGCTTAGCTTATTAAGCAGACCAACCGCCTTTGCCCATGCGTCAGGTCATGCGAGAATGCGCGCTCTTTTTCCCTCCCTTCCGATGGTTAATCACGCGTAATGACTGCAAAACTAATAGACGGTAAAGCGATCGCAGCCAACCTGCGCCAGCAGATCGCCCAACGAGTCGCCGAGCGTCGCGAACAAGGGCTGCGCACGCCCGGGCTTGCGGTGATTCTGGTCGGCAGCGACCCCGCCTCTCAGGTTTACGTCTCGCACAAACGCAAAGACTGCGAAGAGGTCGGCTTCATTTCGCAAGCCTACGACCTGCCCAGCGAAACCACCCAGACAGAACTGACCGATCTGATTGACCGTCTGAACGACGATCCGGCCATTGACGGCATCCTGCTGCAATTGCCACTGCCCGAGCATCTGGACTCCTCGCCGCTGCTGGAGCGCATTCGTCCGGACAAGGACGTCGACGGTTTCCATCCTTATAACGTCGGCCGCCTGGCCCAGCGCATTCCGCTGCTGCGTCCCTGCACCCCGAAAGGCATCATGACCCTGCTGGAAAGCACCGGCGTCGATCTGTATGGCAAGGATGCGGTGGTGGTGGGTGCATCCAACATCGTCGGTCGTCCGATGGCCATGGAGCTGCTGCTGGCCGGTTGCACCGTGACCGTGACCCATCGCTTCACTCAGGATCTGGCTGGCCACGTCGGCCGTGCGGACCTGGTGGTGGTAGCTGCCGGCAAGCCTGGACTGGTCAAGGGCGAGTGGATCAAGGAAGGCGCCATCGTCATCGACGTGGGCATCAACCGCCAGGACGACGGCAAGCTGGTAGGTGACGTGGTCTACGAGACCGCCCTGCCCCGCGCTGGCTGGATCACCCCGGTTCCAGGCGGCGTCGGCCCGATGACCCGCGCGTGCCTGCTGGAGAACACCTTGTATGCGGCGGAAACGCTGCACGGTTGATCGAACCGGCACGGCAATAAAAAACGGCACTTACGGGTGCCGTTTTTTTTGAGTCGTAACTCGCCCCTGTAGGAGTGAGCTTGCTCGCGATTGCGGGTGATCAGTCACCCCAATGCCGACTGACACGACGCCGTCGCGGGCAAGCGCGCTCCTACACAGGTTTGTGCCAGGCGAATGATCTGCGGTGTACTTATCCTACGTAGGAGCGCGCTTGCCCGCGATTGCGGTGGGTCAGCCAAACGTGATTCAGGATATGCCACCGCGATCGCGAGCAAGCTCACTCCTACAGGGCCGGAGTGGCACGTGGTATCGGCGTACAAAAAACGGCACCCGAAGGTGCCGTTTTTTATGCCATCACAGGTTACTTCTTCGCAGCTTCCCAGCTCTTCAACAGGTCCGCGTAGGCGATGGTTTCGCCCTTCGGTTTCTCGTTGGCTAGTTTGCGTTGTGGGGCCAGGAAGGCGCCGTTGCTCTTCTCGGCCTTGGTGTACCACTCTTCAGCCGAGGTTTCCGGGTTCATCTTCGGTGCGCAACCGCTCGCATCCTGAACCTTGGAGCGCTCGATCCGGGTCATGATCGCGTCCTGATCCTTGGCCAGGCCGTCCAGCGCCGCTTGCGCGGATTTCTCGCCGGTGACCGCCTCAGCCACGTGGCTCCACCACAGCTGCGCCAGTTTCGGGTAGTCCGGAACGTTGGTGCCAGTCGGCGACCACTGCACGCGGGCCGGGCTGCGGTAGAACTCCACCAGACCACCGAGTTTCGGCGCCAGGGCGGTCATCTCCTTGGAGTTGATGTCCGACTCGCGAATCGGCGTCAGGCCGACGATGGTTTTCTTCAGCGACACTGACTTGGACGTCACGAACTGGGCATAGAGCCAGGCCGCCAGACGTTTTTTCTCGTCGGAAGACTTGAGGAAGGTCCACGAACCCACGTCCTGGTAGCCCAGCTTCATGCCTTCTTTCCAGTACGGCCCTTTCGGCGACGGCGCCATCCGCCATTTCGGCGTGCCATCGGCGTTCATCACCGGCAGGCCAGGCTTGGTCATGTCAGCGGTGAATGCGGTGTACCAGAAAATCTGTTGCGCAACGTTACCCTGCGAAGGCACCGGACCGGACTCGGAGAAGGTCATGCCCGCCGCCTCTGGTGGCGCGTAGGCTTTCAGCCAGTCGATGTATTTCTGAGTCGCGTAAACGGCAGCCGGGCCGTTGGTGTCGCCACCACGGGTGATGCTGGAGCCGACCGGATGGCAGGCTTCAACGCGAATACCCCACTCGTCCACTGGCAAACCGTTGGGCAGGCCCTTGTCGCCGCTACCGGCCATGGAGAACCAGGCGTCGGTGAAGCGCCAGCCCAGGGACGGGTCTTTCTTGCCGTAGTCCATGTGGCCATAGACTTTCTTGCCATCGATTTCCTTCACGTCTTCGCTGAAGAATTTGGCGATGTCTTCATAGGCCGACCAGTTCACCGGAACGCCCAACTCGTAGCCGTACTTGGCCTTGAACTTCTCTTTGAGGTCAGCGCGTTCGAACCAGTCGGCGCGGAACCAGTACAGGTTGGCGAACTGCTGGTCAGGCAGCTGGTACAGCTTGGCCGGGGTGATGACCTTGCCCGATGCGTCCTTCACCTCAGGCGAGGTGGTGAAGGAGGTGCCGATGAAGTCCTTGATATCCAATGTAGGAGAAGTGACTTTCGCGCCTTCCGGGCTTGCCATCAGGTCTGTCAGAGACAGCGCCTTGCCGTAGCGGAAATGGGTACCGATAAGGTCGGAGTCGTTGACCCAGCCGTCGTAGATGCTCTTGTCCGACTGCATTGCGGTTTGCAGCTTCTCGATGACGTCACCTTCCTGCAGCAGGTCGTGGGTCACTTTGATGCCGGTGATTTCGGTGAAGGCCTTGGCCAGGGTTTTCGACTCGTATTCGTGGGTGGTCAAGGTTTCGGAAACCACCTTGATGTCCATGCCACGGAACGGCTCGGCGGCCTTGATGAACCACTCCAGTTCCTTGAGCTGGTCAGCGTCGGACAGGGTCGTCGGCTTGAACTCGCTGGCCGCCCATTTCTTGGCCGCGTCTTCGTACTGATCCGCCCAGGCCGACACGCTCAAGCCGCTGAGCATTACCATCGTCGCTACCGTCACACTATGTCGCAGCTTGTTTTTCTTATTGAACATAGACACCTCCAGTGTTGATTCTTATGTATTCCCGCTTTGCCTTTGCGTTGTAGGAGCGCGCTTGCCCGCGAATGCGATCTGCCTGCGAACAACATGTCGACTGACACTCCGCAATCGCGGGCAAGCGCGCTCCTACAAGTGTTCATTCATTTCCTTTCAACCCCAACGCATCACCACCAACAGCCAGACCAGGGACAGCCCCGAGGCGACCCAGATGCTCCAGTCGGTCGCGCCAATGACCAGCAGATGCAGGTAGGCGCTGCCGAGAAGACCGATGAACAGCCGGTCGCCACGGGTGGTGGCAATCGGCAGGAAACCGCGACGTTCGATGCTCGCCGAGCGCAGCTCCCAGACGGTCATCGCCACCAGGATGGCAGCGATGGAACCGAAGAAGATTGCGGTCGGCAGTGTCCAGGACATCCACTCCATTTTTTCGACTCCTCAGACACGACCAAGGGCAAAACCCTTGACCACGTGATTGCGAACGAACCAGATCACCAGCATGCCCGGCAGGATGGTCAACACCCCCGCTGCCGCCAGCACGCCCCAGTCGATCCCCGATGCCGACACCGTGCGGGTCATCACCGCCGCGATCGGCTTGGCGTTGACCGAGGTCAGGGTCCGCGCCAGCAACAGTTCGACCCACGAGAACATGAAGCAGAAAAACGCCGTCACACCGATTCCCGAGCCGATCAGCGGGATGAAAATCTTCCCGAAGAACTTGGGAAAGCTATACCCGTCGATGTAGGCCGTTTCGTCGATCTCCTTCGGAACACCGGACATGAAGCCTTCCAGAATCCACACCGCCAATGGCACGTTGAACAGGCAGTGCGCCAACGCGACGGCAATGTGGGTGTCGAACAGGCCGATGGACGAGTACAACTGGAAAAACGGCAGCAGGAACACCGCAGGTGGCGCCATGCGGTTGGTCAGCAGCCAGAAGAACAGGTGCTTGTCACCGAGGAAACGATAGCGTGAAAACGCATAAGCGGCAGGCAGCGCCACGCTCAGCGATATCAGGGTATTCAGGCAAACGTAGTACAGCGAGTTGATGTAGCCGCTGTACCAGCTCTCGTCGGTGAAGATCACCTTGTAGTTCGCGAGAGTGAAATCTTGCGGAAACAGCGTCAGACCGCCGAGGATTTCGGTGTTGGTCTTGAAGGACATGTTCACCAGCCAGTAGATCGGCACCAGCAGGAACAGCAGGTAGATCCACAACGGCACGACTTTACGAAGATTCATGGGCCGCTCCTCAGTCTTTTTCGCCGTGGGTCATGGCGGTGTAGAACACCCACGACACCAACAGAATGATCAGGAAGTACACCAGCGAGAACGCCGCCGCCGGGCCCAGGTCGAATTGCCCCAGCGCCATGGTGGTCAGGGTCTGGCTGAGGAAAGTCGTGGAGTTGCCCGGCCCGCCACCGGTGAGCACGAACGGCTCGGTGTAGATCATGAAGCTGTCCATGAAGCGCAGCATGACGGCGATCAGCAGCACGCTCTTCATCTTCGGCAACTGGATGTGTCGGAAAACCGCCCAGTTGGAGGCCCGATCAATACGCGCCGCCTGGTAGTACACATCCGGAATGGCACGCAGGCCCGAGTAGCACAGCAGCGCCACCAGTGAGGTCCAGTGCCAGACGTCGATGATCAGCACCGTCACCCAGGCATCCGAGGCATTGGCCGCGTAGTTGTAGCTGATGTGCAGCACGTTGTTGAGAAACCAGCCCAGCAGGCCGATGTCGCCACGGCCGAAGATCTGCCAGATGGTGCCGACCACGTTGAAGGGGATCAGCAGCGGAATGGTCATCACGATCAGGCACACCGAGGACCAGCGGCCCTTGGTCGGCATGGTCAGGGCGATGGCGATGCCCAGCGGGATCTCGATCAGCAACACGCACGCCGAATAGATGAACTGACGCAGCAGCGAGTCGTGCAGGCGCGGGTCCTGCAGCACCTGCTTGAACCAGTCAGCGCCGACGAAGTAGCGGCTGGACTGATCGAAAATGTCCTGCACCGAATAGTTGACCACGGTCATCATCGGGATGATGGCGCTGAACGCCACCAGCAGGAACACCGGCAGCACCAGCCACCAGGCCTTGTTGTTCTGCACCTTACTCATGGGGCACCTCGCTGGCCGGCACGTGCTCGGCGGCTTCCAGCAGAAATTCATCGGCGTAGAGCATCAGCCACTGGGCCGGGAAGCTGATCCATGCCTGGCCTTGCGGCACCGGCTTGTCTTCCTGCAGGCGGACCTTCAATGACTGGCCAGCCAGGTTCAGGGTAAGAATCTTGTAGGTGCCCAGATCCTCGACGTAGGTCACGTCGGCGCACATGGCATCGTCGAACGGACCGTCCCAGACGTGCACGAACTCGGGCCGGATGCCGACTTTCAGCGTGGTCCACCTGGTTTCAGCCAGACGTTGCTGCAAGGCTTGCGACAGCGGCAGGTGAATGCCGCCGAAGCCCACACCGCCTGCTTCGGGCTTGACCTCGATCAGGTTCATCCCCGGACTGCCGATGAAGTAGCCGACAAAAGTGTGATGGGGTTTTTCGAACAGCTCGCGCGGGGTGCCGAACTGCACGATCTGGCCGCCGTACATCACCGCGATCTTGTCGGCGAAGGTCGAAGCCTCCAGTTGATCGTGGGTGACGTAGACCATGGTGATGTTGAATTGCTCGTGGATCTGCTTGAGCTTGCGCCGCAGTTTCCACTTCAGGTGCGGGTCGATCACGGTCAGCGGTTCGTCGAACAGGATCGCCGAAACGTCATCGCGCACCAGCCCGCGGCCCATGGAGACCTTCTGTTTCTCGTCGGCGGTGAGGCCCTTGGCTTTCTTTTTCAGCAACGGTTGCAGGTCCAGTACGTCGGCAATTTCCTGCACCTTGGCCTGAATCTTCGCTTCGGCCATACCCTGATTTCGCAGGGGAAAAGCGAGGTTGTCGTACACCGTCATGGTGTCGTAGACCACCGGGAACTGGAACACCTGGGCGATGTTGCGCTGCTCTGGGGACATGTCGTTGACCACCGTGGTGTCGAACATCACCTTGCCTTCGGACGGGCTGAGCAGGCCGGAAATGATATTGAGCAGGGTCGACTTGCCGCAGCCGGACGGGCCGAGCAAGGCATAGGCCCCGCCCTGCTCCCAGATGTGGGTCATCTCGCGAATGGCATAGTCTTCAGGCCCTGCGGGGTTGGCGCTGTAGCTGTGCGCGAGTTGTTGCAAGCGGATCTCGGCCATCAGGCAACCCTCGCCATGCGCAGGCCCGGCGCCTGGATAAGGCCGCCCTGCTGATCGAATACGAACAGTTTGTGAGTCGGGATGTACACGCGAATCGGCGTATCGACGTCGTATTCGTGGACGCCCGGCAGGTGCAGCACCAGCGAGAAATGCTCGTTGCGCACGTGCAGGAAGGTTTCCGAGCCGCTGATTTCCGCCAGCTCCACGGTCACCGCCAGTTCCAGATCGTCGTCATTGGACGGCACCAGGCTCAGGTGGCTGGGGCGTACGCCGAACTTGTACTCACCGTCGCCGATGTTGCGCAAATCGACGTTGAGCGGGAAATGCACGAAGTTGGCGAAGCTCACTTCATTGCCGTCGATGCGGCCCGGCATCAGGTTGATCGGCGGCTCGGAGAACAGCTCGGCGGCCAGCACGGTCTTCGGCTGGTGATAGACCTCGGGGGTCCTTCCGCTCTGGATCAGCCGGCCTTCGTGAAGAATCGTCGTGGTCCCGCCCAGGGCCAATGCCTCGTTGGGCTCGGTGGTGGCGTAGACCGCGATGGTGTTGCGGGTCTCGAACAGCTGGCGCATTTCCTGGCGCAGCTCTTCACGCAATTTGTAGTCGAGGTTCACCAGCGGCTCGTCGAACAGGATCAGCTCGGCGTCCTTGACCAGCGCCCGGGCCATGGCCGTGCGCTGCTGCTGGCCGCCGGAGAGTTCGAGGGGGTAGCGGCTGAGGAATTTTTCGATACGCAGCATCTTCGCGGTTTCCCGCACACGGCTGTCGATTTCGTCCTTGGACATCCTGGCCTGGCGCAGCGGCGAGGCGATGTTGTCGAAAACGGTCATGCTCGGGTAGTTGATGAACTGCTGGTAAACCATGGAGACGTTGCGATGGCGCACCGCTACCTGGGTGACATCTTTGCCATTCATCAGTACTCGGCCGCTGTCTGGCTTGTCCAGACCGGCCATCAAGCGCATCAGGCTGGTCTTGCCTGATAAGGTGCGCCCCAGCAATACGTTGAATGAGCCGGGTTCAAAGCTAAGCGACGCATCAATGATCCAGTTCTGACCGTCGACGGCTCGGCTGACGTGCTCAAGCGTGAGAGACATGGCGTGCCCTTTTTATTTGTCTTGTTCGGGGTGTTGCAGTTGGTCGTAATGTTCAGCGACCGTTTGTTGGATAGCGACAATCGTGCCAACCGGCCTTCGCTTGCGAACCCTGCGCCACAACCCGCCAACTAGAGCGATCGAGACAAATTGGCGAGTCATAGCACATTCGTTGATGAACATAAGTGAACAGGAAAGGCTGAACACCTGAACAAAATGAACATTGACTTTGAACACATCTGAACAACAATGGGTGAACGTTTCGAGCACGGATGCTTGGCCCCAGCCGTACCCCAAAAACAATAAAAGCAACAGGACGGAGCTCGACCATGGCCGCTACAGGCGCATCCACCGCTCACGACACCATCATTCGGGACTCCTGGGCCCGCTGCCGCGAATTCGGCCTGGATCATCAGTCCCGGCCGGCGTTCGACCGACTGCCTGAACAGCAGGTCTCCCAACTGCTGGCGCGCCACCACTCGCTGGTGCAGACCACCCACCAGCAGGTCCTGCCGTTCTACGAGAACATCCTGAGCAACTCCAACTGCCTGATCCTGCTGGCCGACCAGCAAGGCCAGGTGCTCAATTCCTGGGGCACCAAGCGCTTCGTCGAACCCGATCAGCAACGTGGCTTCGTCGCCGGGGCCAGTTGGCTGGAGCAAGGGGTGGGCACCAATGCCATCGGCACGGCGCTGGCCTGCGAACAAGCTGTTCACATTGAGCACGATGAACACTTCCTGAAGGCCAACCGCTTCATGACCGGCTCGGCAGCGCCGATCTTCGATGCCTCACGGCGGATGATCGCGGTGCTCGATGTGTCCAGTGACAGCTTCCTGCCGCCGTCCCACACCTTGGGGATGGTCAAGATGATGAGCCAGACCATCGAGAACCGGCTGATCCTCGACCAGTTCCAGCACGGCTATTTCCAGCTGACCTTCAACACGGGCCTGAACAACCTCGACAGCCAGTGGGCCGGTTTGCTGGTGTTTGACGAGAGCGGGCGCATCCTGTGTGCCAACCGCCGCGCCGACAATCTGTTGGGCGTGAGCCTGCTGCGAGCCAATATCGAGGACCTGTTCAAGGCGCCGATTGCCCATTTGCTCGACCAGCAGGAAGGCCAGCCCTTCGCGCTACAGGCCGCCGGGCATAACCGTTTCCACGGCCTGTTGCGGCGGCCGAAAGCGCCGGTGCTCAAGCTGCGCAGCGTGCCGACGCCTGCCAAGGCAGAGGTTGCGGACACCCAAGGTCTAGCCGCCCTGAGCTTCGGCGATGAGAAAGTGGCCAAGGCTGCGCGTCAGGCCCAGCGGCTGTTGGAGAAGAACGTCCCGCTGTTGATTCTTGGCGAGACCGGCGCCGGCAAGGAAGTGTTCGTCAAGACCCTGCACCAGGCCAGCTCCCGCGCCGACCAGCCGCTGATCGCGGTGAACTGTGCGGCGATCCCGTCGGAGCTGGTGGAAGCCGAATTGTTCGGCTACGAAAAGGGAGCGTTCACCGGCGCCCACCATAAAGGCAGCGTCGGCCTGATTCGCAAGGCCGACAAAGGCACGCTGTTCCTCGACGAAATCGGCGACATGCCGCTTGCAGTTCAGGCGCGTCTGCTGCGGGTGCTGCAAGAGCGCTGCGTGCAGCCACTGGGCAGCAGCGAGCAGTATCCGGTGGATATCCGGGTCATCTCCGCCACGCACTGCTCGTTGCGCGAACAGGTGCAGAGCGGGTTGTTTCGTCAGGATCTGTACTACCGCATCAGCGGCTTGAACCTGGAATTGCCACCGCTGCGCGAACGCACGGACAAGGCGCAGTTGGTGCGGGCGATCTGGGAGCAACACCGTGAACCGCAGCAGAACGCCGGCTTCGAGCCTGGGGTGCTGGCGTTGTTCGAGCGTCATCCATGGCCGGGGAACCTGAGGCAGTTGAGCAACGTGATTCAAGTGGCGCTGGCGCTGGCGGATGATTTGCCGATTGACACCGAGCATCTGCCGGAGGACTTCTTCGCCGATCTGGAGCTTGCGGATCTGGAGATGGAAAGTGCGGGCAGCGAACCGGAGATGGCCTTCAATCGCAAGGCTGTTCTGGATACGCCGGAAGAGTTGAACGAGCTTCTACAGGCCGCCGGGGGGAATATTTCGCAGTTGGCCAAGAGGCTGGGAGTGAGTCGCAATACCTTGTACAAGCGGCTGCGCGAACAGGGTTTCTGATTGTGGATTTGTGTTGCCGGAGTCGACGCCGTCGTCCGACTGCGGCCCAGAGCAAGCGCGCTCCTACAGCGGATCGGTGGCGGACGACGATCTCGCGTCGGCCATCAATCCTGTAGGAGCGCGCTTGCCCGCGATGGCGTCGGACCTGCGATAAAGATGCATCTGGGACACCGTCATCGCGAGCAAGCTCACTCCTACAGGGGGTCGCATTGAACCTGTAGGAGTGAGCTTGCTCGCGATAGCGATAGATCAGGCGCTAGCGATCAATCCGCCAAACGCCAGGTAGTTGCGCCCTTGCTGTCTTCCAGCACCACGCCCATGGCGGTGAGCTGGTCGCGGATGCGGTCCGATTCGGCCCAGTTCTTGTCGGTGCGGGCCTGCAGACGCGCCGCGATCAGCGCTTCCACTTCTGCCGCATCCACACGACCTTCCGCACCAGCACGCAGGAAATCATCGGCTTCGAGCTGCAACACACCCAGCACGCTGGCCAGTTGCTTCAAGCGCGCCGCCAGCCCCGCCGCTGCCTCGACATCGCTGTCACGCAGGCGGTTGATCTCACGGACCATCTCGAACAGCACCGCACAGGCTTCCGGCGTACCAAAGTCATCGTCCATCGCCGCCGAGAAACGCTCGACGTAAGCTTCGCCGCCAACCGGCTCGGACAATGGCAGGCCCTTGAGTGCGTGGTAGAAACGCTCCAGCGCGCCCTTGGACTCTTTCAGGCTGTCTTCGGAATAGTTGATCGCGCTGCGGTAGTGGCTCGACACCAGCAGATAACGCACCACTTCCGGATGGTATTTAGCCAGCACGTCGCGGATGGTGAAGAAGTTGTTCAAGGACTTGGACATCTTCTCGCCATTGATGCGAATCATGCCGCAATGCATCCAGGCGTTGGCGTAGGTCTTGCCGGTGGCCGCCTCGCTCTGGGCGATTTCGTTTTCGTGGTGCGGGAATTCCAGGTCGGAACCGCCACCATGAATGTCGAAGGTCTCGCCCAGGCAGCAGGTGGACATCACCGAGCACTCGATGTGCCAGCCCGGACGCCCCGCGCCCCACGGCGATTCCCAGCTCGGCTCGCCGGGCTTTACGCCTTTCCACAGCACGAAATCCAGCGGATCTTCTTTGGCTTCGTCGACCTCGATCCGCGCACCGATGCGCAAATCTTCGATCTTCTTGCGCGACAGCTTGCCGTAACCCATGAACTTGGCGACGCGGTAATACACGTCGCCATTTCCCGGCGCGTAGGCGAAGCCCTTGTCGATCAGGGTCTGGATCATGCTCAGCATGCCAGGGATGTGATCCGTGGCACGCGGCTCAAGGTCCGGCTTGAGGATGTTCAGGCGCGCTTCGTCCTCGTGCATCGCGTCGATCATGCGCGCGGTCAAGGTATCGAACGCTTCGCCGTTTTCACGGGCGCGGTTGATGATCTTGTCGTCGATGTCGGTGATGTTGCGCACGTAGGTCAGGTCGTAGCCGCTGAAACGCAGCCAGCGGGTGACCAGGTCGAAGGCCACCATGCTGCGGCCATGGCCCAGGTGGCAGTAGTCGTACACGGTCATGCCGCAAACGTACATGCGCACCTTGTTGCCATCCAGCGGCTTGAAGGTTTCTTTGCTCTTGGTGAGCGTGTTGTAGATAGAGAGCACGTTACTTACCTTAGCTCCACGAATCGCGGAGCGTCACAGTCCGGTTGAACACCGGGCGACCTGGTTTCGAGTCCTTGATGTCCGCGCAGAAATAACCTTCGCGTTCGAACTGGAAACGGTCTTCCGGCGCAGCTTCAGCCAACGACGGTTCGGCCCGACAACCGGTCAGGACCTGCAAGGACCCCGGGTTGATGTTGTCCAGGAAGGTCTTGCCCTCTTCTGCCTTCTCCGGGTTCGCGGAGAGGAACAGGCGGTCATACAAACGCACTTCGCATTCGATGCTTTCAGCAGCCGGAACCCAGTGCACCACGCCCTTGACCTTGCGGCCTTCAGGGTTCTTGCCCAAGGTGTCCGGGTCATAGGAGCAGCGCAGTTCGACGATATTGCCGTCGGCGTCTTTGATCGCTTCGTCGGCACGGATCACGTAGCTGCCACGCAGGCGCACTTCGCCACCCGGCTCCAGACGCTTGTAGCCTTTTGGCGGCTCTTCCATGAAGTCATCGCGGTCGATGTAGATTTCACGGGAGAACGGCAACTTGCGCACGCCCAGTTGCTCGTGCTGCGGATGACGCGGCAGTTCGAGGTGGTCGACCTTGTCTTCGGGGTAGTTGGTGATCACTACCTTGAGCGGGCGCAGCACGCACATGGCGCGCGGGGCGTTGGCGTCCAGGTCCTGACGGATGCTGAATTCGAGCATGCCGAAATCGACCACGCCGTCGGAACGGTTGGTGCCGATCATTTCGCAGAAGTTGCGGATCGAGGCCGGGGTGTAGCCGCGACGGCGGAAGCCCGACAGCGTCGACATGCGCGGATCGTCCCAGCCGTTGACGTGCTTTTCATCGACCAGTTGCTTGAGCTTGCGCTTGCTGGTGATGGTGTAGTTCAGGTTCAGGCGCGAGAACTCGTACTGGCGCGGCTTGCACGGCACCGGCAGGTTATCGAGGAACCAGTCGTACAGCGGACGGTGGCTTTCGAATTCCAGGGTGCAGATCGAGTGGGTGATGCCTTCGATGGCGTCCGACTGACCGTGGGTGAAGTCGTAGATCGGGTAGATGCACCACTTGTCGCCGGTCTGGTGGTGATGGGCGTGGCGAATGCGGTACAGGATCGGGTCGCGCAGGTTCATGTTCGGCGAGGCCATGTCGATCTTGGCGCGCAGAACGCGGGCGCCATCTTCGAACTCGCCGGCCTTCATGCGGTTGAACAGGTCCAGGTTTTCCTCGACCGAACGGTCACGGAACGGGCTGTTCTTGCCAGGCTCGGTCAGGGTGCCGCGGTATTCGCGGGCCTGTTCCGGGGTCAGGTCGTCAACGTAGGCCTTGCCGGACTTGATCAGCTCGACAGCCCAGTCGAACAGCTGGTCGAAATACTGCGACGCGTAACGCACTTCGCCGGACCACTCGAAGCCCAGCCATTTGACGTCGCTTTCGATGGCGTCGATGTATTCCTGGTCTTCCTTGGCCGGGTTGGTGTCGTCGAAACGCAGGTGCGTGACGCCGCCGAATTCCTGAGCCAGACCAAAGTTGACGCAGATCGACTTGGCATGACCGATGTGCAGGTAGCCGTTGGGCTCCGGCGGGAAACGGGTCACGATCTTGGTGTGCTTGCCCGAATCCAGGTCTGCCTGCACGATCGGGCGCAGGAAGTTGGTAGGGATAGCAGGGCCTGCCTTGGTGTTGGCAGCAGCGTCTTGAGTGGGCTTGCTCATAGGATCCTTGAAAACCTGACAGTCGCGGCCAGGGTAGGCCGAATAAATCAAAGCGCTTATCATAGCCGAACCTGTCAAGCCCCTGACAGCGTGCTGTGAGAAAACTGCACTGCGCGATACCCATTGGTGAGCGAGTGTTACAGGCAATGGCAGCTTTTGCTTGTTCCGCTAGCCTCTGTAGACTGCGCGTCCGGGTGAAATCGCCGGCACTTTTTGTGCTGCATGCGGCGATTGGCACGTCAAACCACGAATTCCAAAAGAGTGACCTTGAACATGTCCAAAGTAAAACTTTCCACCAACCACGGTGACATCGTCCTGCAACTGAATGCAGAAAAAGCGCCGATTACTGTCGCCAACTTCATCGAGTACGTTAACGCTGGCCACTACAGCAACACCGTATTCCACCGCGTCATCGGCAACTTCATGATCCAGGGCGGCGGTTTCGAGCCAGGCATGAAAGAGAAGAAAGACAAGCGCCCAAGCATCCAGAACGAAGCCGACAACGGCCTGCCGAACAAGAAGTACTCGGTTGCCATGGCCCGCACCATGGAGCCGCATTCGGCCTCCGCGCAGTTCTTCATCAACGTCGCCGACAACAGCTTCCTGAACCACAGCGGCAAGACCGTCCAGGGCTGGGGCTACGCCGTGTTCGGTGAAGTGGTCGAAGGCTCGGACGTGGTCGACAAGATCAAGGGCGTTGCCACCACCTCCAAGGCTGGCCACCAGGACGTACCGGCTGACGACGTGATCATCGAGAAAGCAGAGATCGTTGAGTGATACTGCTGATCTCCGATCTGCATCTGGAAGAAGGACGCCCGGACATTACCCGGGCGTTTCTGGATCTGCTGAGTGACCGGGCGCGCGCCGCCCAGTCGCTGTATATCCTCGGGGATTTTTTCGAAGCCTGGATCGGCGATGACGCGATGTCGCCCTTCCAGCGCTCGATCTGCGAAGCCTTGCGCGCCTTGAGCGACAGCGGCACACAGGTGTTCCTGATGCACGGCAATCGCGATTTTCTGATCGGCAAGGCCTTTTGCAAGGCCGCAGGCGTCACCCTGTTGAAAGACCCGAGCGTGGTCGAGTTCAACGGTGAGCCGGTGTTGTTGATGCACGGCGACAGCCTGTGCACCCGCGACGAAGCCTACATGCGTTTGCGCCGTTACCTGCGCAACCCACTGACTTTATGGGTACTGCGCCACCTGCCCCTGAGCACCCGGCACAAGCTGGCGCGCAAGTTGCGCAGCGAAAGCCGCGCGCAGACCCGCATGAAAGCCAACGACATCGTGGATGTCACGCCTGAAGAAGTGCCACGGATCATGTCCGAGCACGGCGTGAAAACCCTGATCCACGGCCACACCCACCGCCCGGCGATTCACAAGCTGCAGATCGGCGACGACACTGCGCAACGAATTGTATTGGGGGATTGGGACCGCGAAGGCTGGGCGTTGCAGGTCGACGAGCACGGCTTCCAACTCGGCTCGTTCGGGTTTGTGCCCGAGCAACCGGTGGCAATCGGACATACACCCGATTGACCACACGTCACTGCAGGAGCGCGCTTGCCCGCGACAGCGTCAGGCCTGCGACAACGATGTGTCTGACACACCGCCGTCGCGGGGCAAGCGCGCTCCTACAGTGATCACGGCCAGTCCAACCTTCCGCGGCGTACGCAACACCCTGTAGGAGTGAGCTTGCTCGCGATGGCGGTGGATCTGTCGCATCGAGGGTGAGTGACGAAACGCTATCGCGAGCAAGCTCACTCCTACAGAAGATCGGCGGCTGGCGAGTATTGCGCGGTGTAAGCGCTCCTACAATGGTTCATCAATGCCCTGCCCCGGGCCCTGCCTTGGCGGCAAATGGCGGCTTGGCCAGCCAGACGATCAGGATCAGCACCAGGAACATCCAGCCCAGCATGTAGAAATAATCCACGGTGGACATCATGTAGGCCTGGCTGGTCACCATGCTGTCGAGCCGGGCATAGGCCTGATTGCTCGCCCCGCCCAGAGTGTCCAGGGCCTGGCGCGTCGTGGACTCATAGGTGTTGACGTTTTCGCTCAGGTACGCGTGGTGCACGTTGGCCCGGCGGATCCAGATCCAGGTGGTCAACGAGGCCGCGAAACTGCCCCCGAGGTTACGCAGGAAGGTCGCCAGTCCCGAGCCGTCGGCGATTTGCGACGGCGGCAGGTCCGACAGCAGGATGCTCAAGGTCGGCATGAAGAACAGCGCAACGCCCGCTCCCATGAACAACTGCACCAGCGCAATGTGCTCAAAATCCACCTGACTGGTGAAGTTCGAACGCATGAAACAACTCGTGCCGATGGCCAGAAACGCAAGCCCAGCAAGCAGCCGCAGATCGACCTTGTTGGCATATTTACCGACGAACGGCGACATCAATACCGGCAGGATCCCGATCGGCGCCACCGCCAGCCCCGCGTAGGTCGGCGTGTAGCCCATCTGCGTCTGCAACCACTGCGGCAGGATCAGGTTGATGCCGAAGAACCCGGCGTAGCCCAGCACCAGACAGATCGTCCCGACCCTGAAGTTACGGAAACTGAACAGGCGCAGGTTGACCACCGGATGCTCGTCGGTCATCTCCCAGATGATGAACGCCGCCAGACCAATCACCGAAATCACCGTGCCGATGATGATGAAGTTCGACGAGAACCAGTCCAGGTCGTTGCCCTTGTCGAGCACGATCTGCAAGGCGCCCACGCCAATGATCAGCGTTATCAGCCCCACGTAGTCCATCGGTTGGCGGCTGGTGGTCACCGGCCTTGCGGCCATTTGCGTGCGCACCACGAAGGCTGCGAACAGACCGATCGGCACGTTGATGAAGAAAATCCACGGCCAGGTGTAACTGTCGGTGATCCAGCCGCCGAGAATCGGCCCCGCAATCGGCGCCACAACCGTCACCATCGCCAGCAGTGCCAGTGCCATCCCCCTTTTCGCCGGGGGATAGACGGCAATCAGCAGCGTCTGGGTCATCGGGTACAAGGGGCCTGCGACCACGCCTTGCAGCACACGAAAGCCCACCAGTTCCGGCATCGAGGTAGAAATACCGCAGAGGAACGAGGCCAGCACGAACAGCACCGTGGCCCATATGAACAGCTTCACCTCACCAAAGCGGCGGCTCAGCCAGCCGGTCAACGGCAAGGCGATGGCGTTACTCACCGCAAACGAGGTGATGACCCAGGTGCCCTGCTCGGAACTCACGCCCAGGTTGCCGGAAATCGTCGGCAGCGCGACGTTGGCAATGGTGGTGTCGAGCACCTGCATGAAAGTCGCCAGCGACAGGCCGATGGTGGTCAACAACAGGCTTGGCGGCGTAAAAGAAGCGGGAGCGTTGTTACTCATCGCGAATCCTTTGACACTCGAAAGATGCGCCAGCCCGAAGGCCGGCGCAGGGGGACAGGCGACTTAACGCTGTACGGTCTTGCCGGTGGCCTGGGCGCTGTTCTCGTGGATCAGGCGCGCAATCAGCGTGTCGGCATCGGCCAGTTGTTTGCTGTACACATCAGTGGTGAACGACGCCTGCTTGGGCGGCTGTTGCGCCAGCACCGGGCCGCTCTGGTCGTGCAGGTTCACATCGACCACGGTGGACAGGCCGATGCGCAGCGGATTCTTCGCCAACTCGTCAGCGTTGATGTGAATCCGCACCGGCACCCGCTGCACGATCTTGATCCAGTTACCCGTGGCGTTCTGCGCAGGCAGCAGGGCGAACGCGCTGCCGGTGCCGGCGCCGACGCTGTCGACGGTGCCGCTGAACTTCACGTCGCTGCCATACAGGTCAGCCTCGATGTCCACCGGCTGGCCGATGCGCATCTTGCCCAACTGGGTTTCCTTGAAGTTGGCGTCGATCCACAGCTGATCCAGCGGAATCACCGCCATCAGCGCGGTGCCAGGCTGAACGCGCTGGCCCAGTTGCACGGTGCGCTTGGCGACATAGCCGGTGACCGGCGCGATCAGGGTGCTGCGCGCGCTGTTCAGGTACGCCTGGCGCAGTTGCGCGGCGGCGGCCTTCACATCCGGGTGCGACGACACCTGAGTGTCATCGATCAATGCCGTGCTGGTGACCAATTGCTGCTGGATGTTGTTCAGGGCGTTCTGCGCGCTGGTCAGGTCATCCTTGGCGTGGGACAGTTCTTCCTGGGAAATCGCCCCGCCCGCCGCCAGGTTGCGCCGACGGTTGTAGTTGTCCTGGGCCTTCTGCACTTCGGCGCGCTGGGCCGCCAGTTGTGCCTTGATGCCGTCCACGCTGCTGTACAGACCGCGAACCTGACGCACCACCTTGCCCAGATTGGCCTCGGCGCTTTGCAGCGCGACTTCGGCGTCGTTAGGGTCGAACTGCACCAGCACCTGGCCTTCACGGACCAGATCGCCATCATCGGCGCCAATGCTCACCACGGTGCCGGTCACTTGCGGGGTGATTTCCACCACGTTGCCGTTGACGTAGGCATCGTCCGTGCTTTCGTTCCATTGGCCGTAGACTTCGTACCAGCCCCAGACGCCAAGACCGCCCAGAATCACGACGATCAGCAGGCCGAACATCAGGATCTTGCGCTTGCGCGGGTTCTTCTGCGGCTGGCCTGGCGCAGCCTTTTGCGCCGAAGCTTCGTTTGTTGCGTTGTTTTCGCTAGTGGCAGTGGCCATGACGAGTACCTTAATGAGTCAGCGAAGCAGTTGACGGGACAGCTGGGGCGGCGTTTTCGCCGGGCTTGCTCTCTTCGAAGCCTCCCCCCAGGGCCTGCATCAACTGGATCGAAAGATCGATTCGTTCCGCGTTGAGATCAGCCAGTTGGCGTTGCGATTGCAGCAGTTGCTGCTCGACGCTCAGCACATCGAGGTAGTTGCCGATCCCCGATGAATAGCGCGTGACCACCGTGTCGTAGGACTTCTGAATCACGTCGGTGGCTTGCTGGCGCGCGTCGATCTGACCGCTGATCGAATGCAGCTGGCCGATGTTGTCGCTGACATCGCCCAGGGCACGCACCAGACTCTTGTTGTACTGCGCGACCGCGAGGTCGTAGTCGGCATCCCGCGCATCCAGATCGGCGCGACGGCGACCGCCATCGAAGATCGGCAACGAGACGGTCGGCGCCACATTGAAGAAGCGGCTGGCCGAACCGAACATCGCGTCGCCCAGCAGAGACTCGACTCCAGCCGATGCACTGAGGTTCAGGTTCGGATAGAAGTTGGTCTTGCTGGCGACGATGTCCTTGCTGGCCGCCTCGACCCGCCAGCGCGCAGCCACCAGGTCCGGGCGACGACCGAGCAACTCGGCAGGCACCACGGATGGCAGCTGCACCACCGCAGGTTTCAGCACCGCAGGCCTTGCCAGTTCTTCACCACGGTCCGGGCCTTTGCCCATCAGCACGGCCAGGGTGATCTTGGCCGAACGCAGGCGTTTTTCCGCATCCACCAGCGACTCGCGCGAACCGGCTTCCAGGCTCTGGGTCTGCTGGTACTGGTATTCGCTGTCGATGCCGGACTTGAAGCGGCGGGCGCCCAGTTCCAGCAACTGACGGGTACGCTTGAGGTCTTCGGCGGCCAGATCGCGGACGATGTAGGCCTGGCCCAGATCACTGTAGGCGCGGGCGACATCGGCGGCGAGGGTCAACTGCGCGGCGCGCTGGTCGATTTCGCTGGCACGGGCCTGGCCCAACGCGGCTTCCCAGGCAGCACGCTGCCCGCCCCACAGGTCGAATGTGTAATTGAAGCTGGCGCCCAGGCTACGCAGGGTGCTGTAGCGACCGCCCTGCCCCAGCGGATCCTGATCCTTGGCCAGGCGCGAGCGGCTTACGCTGGCGCTGGCATCGACGGTCGGCATACGCGCGGCATCGGCGCCATAGGCCGCAGCCGTGGCCTGGTGGGTGCGCGCGGCGGCGATCTGCATGTCCGGGCTGTCGCGCAGGGCCTCGACAATCATGCCGTCGAGTTGCGGATCGCCCAGGCTGGTCCACCAGTCGCGTCGTGGCCAGGCGGCCGGCGACAGGGTGACGCCTTTGAGGCTTTGCGAAGCCTGCAGGCTGTTGGCATCGATCCCGACGCCTTCGGTGTTCAGGCCTTTGGAGTTGGCGCAACCGGCCAGTACCAGTGCAACAAATACCAGGCTCAACGACGTTCGCAACGCCGTGCCGTGCTTGAGGGCAATGTTCATCGTGCGGCAATCCGGGCAATAGTGATCGGATCGGCTGCAGCCACCAGTACCTTGGTGAGCAGCTTCTCCAGCATGGCCAGCTCGCTGTCTTCCAGGACACCGACCATCTCGTTCATCGCCTTGGCACCTATCTCGGACAGCAGATCGGCAATTTCCTTGCCCGAGTCGGTCAGCACCAACCGCACCTGACGGCGGTCCGCCTCGGAACGGGTGCGCACCAGCAGGTCTTTCTGTTCCAGCCTGTCGAGCATGCGCGTCATCGAACCGCTGTCCAGGCACAGCGCCCGGCACAGGTCGGCCGGGGTTTCTGCGTCATACAGCGCCACGATCACCAGCACCTTGAACTGCTGCGCAGTCAGGCCGTGGGGTTCGAGGTGCTTGTCCAGAATGCGGTTCTTCAACAAGTCAGCGCGGCCGATCAGCATGCCAAGCAGGCTGGTCTGGAACGTCTCGGGAGTGAAATGAGCCATTGATAGTCACCAATTATCTGCCTAGGCAGTGAATGGATCAGATATTACTGCCTAGGCAGCAAACACACAATGAAACAATTTTTAAGATGCAGAGTTCCGGACGAACGTGGTTCGCCAGATGCAAGGAAGGGAGAGATGTACGCCCGTAGCAGCACGGCTTGCCGGCAGGGGCGGCGTGTCAGACGATCATTTCGTCACAGACACACCGCTCCCGCCGGCAAGCCGTGCTGCTACAGAAATAGGAAACCTCAGGCAGGCACACCGCTATGAAAGCGGAAGTCCTCATCGGGGCTTTCGATCAGCTCGCGCTCGGCCAGGCGGACTTCTTCGATCTTGGCGTCGACATCCGCTTCATCGCCATAGAGATAGGCGAGCTTGAGGTAATCCTGGAAATGCCGCGCCTCGGACTTGAGCAGGCTGGCGTAGAACTTGGCCAGGTCCTCGTCCAGGTGTGGAACCAGCGCCCTGAACCGTTCGCAGGAGCGCGCCTCGACGATGGCACCGACGATCAGCGCATCGGTCAGGCGGTAAGGGTTGTGATTGCGCACCAGTTTGCGCAACGAACCTGCATAGCGGGCCGAACTGATGTTGGCCATGGGAATGCCACGCTTCTTGATGATGCTGATGACCTGCTCGAAATGACGCAGCTCCTCACGGGCCAGACGCGACATCTTGGCCTGCAGCTCGAACTTGTCGTTGTACTGGAACATGAACTGGAATGCCGCGCCTGCGGCCTTCTTCTCGTTGTTCGCGTGGTCGATCAGCAGGATATCCAGATTGCGCATGGCCGCCTGCACCCAGCTATCCGGGGTGGGGCACAGCAGGAAAGCGTCGATTTCTGGATACATCTGCATAAGGTCACAACTGGCGGTATGGGCAAGGCGCAGCATTATACGGGGCTGGACGCCCAGAACCAGCCTCAGATGCGGCAAAACCCGTGCAGCTCGATTGGCGGCGGGCAACTATAGTCAATACAGCGAACAGTCAGCGCCCCGTCAGGTCGAAACAAGCGTGCCGTCATTCAAGGGAGATCAGCTCATGCAATCGATTCGCAGGATTCTGGTGGCCATCGAACCCAGTGCCGAAACCGACAAGGTCGAAAGCCTGGCCATGCGACGCGCCTGCCTGATCGCCCACGCAACCGGGGCCAGTCTGCATCTGTTGATCTGTGACAAGAAAAGTGACCACAGCGAGCTGCTGACCACCCTCAAGCACGACCTGCAGGCCGAGGACTTCAACGTCACCGCCGAACAGGACTGGCACGAAAGCGTTCACCAGACCATCGTCAAGGTCCAGCAAGCGGAAGGCTCGGACCTGGTCATCAAACAGCACTTCCCCGACAGCACCCTTAAACGCGCCTTGTTGACGCCTGCCGACTGGAAACTGTTGCGCTATTGCCCCTGCCCGGTGCTGATGGTCAAGACCGACCGCCCCTGGAAAGGCGGCGCTATCCTGGCGGCGGTGGACGTCGGCAATCCCGATGGCGAGCACACTGCCCTGCACTACAGCATCATCAAGCACGGCTACAGCATCGCCGACGTGGCCAAGGGCGAGTTGCACGTCATCACTGCCCACCCCTCCCCCATGCTCTCGGCGGCGGACCCTGTGTATCAGCTGTCTTCAACCATCGAGGGCAAGTACCGCGAGCAGTGCAGGGCCTTCCAGACCGAATTCAGCATCGACGACGCTCACCTGCACATAGCCGAGGGGCCGGCCGATGTGCTGATTCCGTTCACTGCCCATCATTTGCAGGCGGCGGTGACGGTGATCGGCACCGTTGGCCGCACCGGGATTTCCGGCGCGCTGATCGGCAACACCGCCGAAGTGGTCCTCGATTCGTTGGAAAGTGATGTGCTGGTGCTCAAGAGCGAAGAATCGCTGGCGCACCTGGAAGAGCACCTGGCCCGCGCCTGAACACAACTTGCCCCGCATCGTACCCGTAGCAGCACGGCTTGCCGGCGGGAGCGGTGTGTCTGTGCCGAAAGGGTTGCCTGACACACCGCCCCGCCGGCAAGCCGTGCTGCTACGCAAGCATTGCGGATCAGGCTCCGCCGATGGCGTCCTTGAGAAACCCCGGTGCGATGTAGCGCTCGTAATGGGCTTCGGACAGCAGGAAGAATTCCCGATCGATGGCATCGCGCAATTCCGGCAGCCCCCAATCGCGAAACTCCGGCATCAGCACCATGCCGTAGGCCTCCAGGTCGTTGATCATCCGCGCGCCACGGGCGATCAACTGATAGGCCCAGCAATATTCCGACTGCTGCGGCACGAAGCGGATCTTGCGCTGCTCCAGTTGCTGGCGCAGCTTGCCTGCATCGAAGACCTCGACCTTGGCGGTCATCACCTGCACCAGCAATTGCTCAAGACGCAGCCAGACCGCGCGCTTTTCGTCCTCGTTATAGTCGTTCCAGTGAATGACTTCGTGATGGAAGCGCTTGCAGCCCCGGCACACCAGGTCGCCGTAGACAGTGGAGCAAAGCCCTACGCAGGGCGTCTTGATGATGTGGTTGGGCATGGCGGAAAAACACGGCAGCGGACGAAACAGGCCTGCATGTTAGCCCTTTGTCTAACGGGGTACACCCCTGAAGATGTAGGGGCTAACTTACCTTCTGCCATTTTTTGCCGTAGAATCATCGGGCCTTTTAAGGCGCCAATGTCCGTTGGAAGCTGTTTTCAAAGCGTCACGAGCACAGTAGGTCTACCCGGCAGTACGGTTCACGACGCAGGCCACGCCTGCGTCCCCTCCTCAGAACCGCTCATGCAGGCGTAAAACTTTGAAAACAGCTTCTGTTGGAAATCGTCAGCTGCCTGCCGAAAAACTCAAAAAGTTTTGACATGCACGGCTGCGGACCTTTTCTGGATGAGCGTCCCGGACACCCATTTGGGACCACTGATGAGGGTAATACTGTGCTTGAAGCCTACCGTAAACACATCGAAGAGCGTGCCGCCCAGGGTATCGTGCCCCAGCCGCTTAACGCCGAACAAACCGCAGGCCTGGTCGAGCTGCTGAAAAACCCACCGGCTGGCGAAGAAGCTGTCCTGCTTGACCTGATCACCAATCGCGTTCCACCGGGAGTTGACGAAGCTGCTTACGTCAAGGCCGGTTTCCTTTCCGCTCTGGCCAAGGGCGAAGTCTCTTCCCCTCTGCTGGATCGCAAACGCGCCGTAGAACTGCTCGGCACCATGCAGGGCGGCTACAACATCGTGACCATGGTCGACCTGCTGGACGATGCCGAGCTGGCACCGGTTGCCGCCGAACAACTGAAGCACACCCTGCTGATGTTCGACGCCTTCCACGACGTCGCAGAAAAAGCCAAGAACGGCAACGCTCACGCCCAAGGCGTGCTGCAGTCCTGGGCTGACGGCGAATGGTTCCAGAAGCGCCCTACCCTGGCCGACAAGATCAGCCTGCGCGTGTTCAAGGTCACCGGCGAAACCAACACCGACGACCTGTCCCCTGCGCCAGACGCCTGGTCGCGCCCTGACATCCCGCTGCACGCCCTGGCCATGCTGAAAATGGCCCGCGACGGCATCGTGCCTGACGTGCAAGGCTCCATCGGCCCGATGAAGCAGATCGAAGAAATGCGCGGCCAGGGTTTCCCTATCGCCTACGTCGGTGACGTGGTCGGTACCGGTTCCTCGCGTAAATCGGCCACCAACTCGGTGCTGTGGTTCTTCGGCGACGACATCCCTTACGTGCCGAACAAGCGCGCAGGTGGTTTCTGCTTCGGCAGCAAGATCGCCCCGATCTTCTACAACACCATGGAAGACGCCGGCGCCCTGCCAATCGAATTCGATGTCTCGAACATCAACATGGGCGACGTGATCGACGTTTACCCATACGAAGGCAAAGTCACCAAGCACGACAGCGACGAAGTGATCACCACTTTCGAACTGAAGACCCCTGTGCTGCTGGACGAAGTCCGCGCCGGTGGCCGTATCCCGCTGATCGTCGGCCGTGGCCTGACCAGCAAGGCACGCGCCGAGCTGGGCCTGCCGCCTTCGACCCTGTTCAAGCTGCCTGAAGTTCCTGCTGCCAGCACCAAGGGTTTCACCCTGGCGCAGAAAATGGTCGGCAAGGCGTGCGGCACCGACGGTATCCGTCCGGGCACCTACTGCGAACCGAAGATGACCACCGTCGGTTCCCAGGACACCACAGGTCCCATGACCCGTGACGAACTGAAAGACCTGGCGTGCCTGGGCTTCTCCGCTGATCTGGTAATGCAGTCCTTCTGCCACACCGCCGCTTATCCAAAGCCGATCGACGTCAAGACCCACCACACCCTGCCTGACTTCATCATGACCCGTGGCGGCGTTTCGCTGCGTCCGGGCGACGGCATCATCCACAGCTGGCTGAACCGCATGCTGCTGCCGGACACCGTCGGTACCGGTGGTGACTCGCACACCCGTTTCCCGATCGGCATCTCGTTCCCGGCCGGTTCCGGTCTGGTCGCGTTCGCCGCTGCCACCGGCGTCATGCCGCTGGACATGCCGGAATCGATCCTGGTCCGTTTCAAGGGCAAGCTGCAACCGGGCGTCACCCTGCGTGACCTGGTTCACGCCATCCCTTACTACGCGATCCAGAAAGGCCTGCTGACCGTCGAGAAGAAAGGCAAGAAGAACGCCTTCTCGGGTCGCATCCTGGAGATCGAAGGTCTGGAAAGCCTGACCGTCGAACAAGCCTTCGAACTGTCCGACGCCTCGGCAGAACGTTCGGCCGCCGGTTGCACCATCAAGCTGTCCAAAGAGTCGATCGCCGAATACCTGAACTCCAACATCACCCTGCTGCGCTGGATGATTGCGGAAGGCTACGGCGACCCACGCACCCTGGAGCGTCGCGCCAAGGCGATGGAAGCCTGGATTGCCAATCCCGAGCTGCTGGAAGCCGACAAGGACGCTGAATACGCCGAAGTCATCGAGATCGACCTGGCCGACGTCAAGGAGCCTGTGCTCTGCGCGCCGAACGACCCGGACGACGCCCGTCTGCTGTCCAGCGTCGCTGGCGAGAAGATCGACGAAGTGTTCATCGGCTCGTGCATGACCAACATCGGTCACTTCCGCGCTGCCGGCAAGTTGCTCGACCAGGTCAAAGGCCAGCTGCCAACCCGTCTGTGGCTGTCGCCGCCGACCAAGATGGACGCGCACCAACTGACCGAAGAAGGCTACTACGGCATCTACGGCAAGGCTGGCGCACGCATGGAAATGCCGGGCTGCTCGCTGTGCATGGGTAACCAGGCACGTGTGAACCCGAACGCGACCGTGGTATCGACCTCGACCCGTAACTTCCCGAACCGTCTGGGCGACGGCGCGAACGTCTACCTGGCTTCGGCTGAGCTGGCGTCCGTGGCATCGATCCTGGGTCGCCTGCCGACCGTCGAGGAGTACATGGAATACGCGAGCAAGATCGACAGCATGTCTGCCGATGTCTACCGCTACCTGAGCTTCGACCAGATCGCCGAGTTCCGTGAATCCGCAGCGAACGCCAACATCCCGGTTGTTCAAGCGTAAGATCGTAGTAAGGCGTCAAAAAAACCCCGCTTCTGGCGGGGTTTTTTTATGGGATTGGGTTCACTCGAGGGCGCTACATGGATGCCCTTCGGGCCTATCGCGAGCAAGCTCACTCCTACATTTTTTGCAACGTACCATGGCCTGTGGGACCGAGTGGTGAGCCTTGGTGCATGGCTCTGGATCTCAAGCGAAAGCACAAGGCAGACAACGGGGCCTGTCAGACCGCGGCACGTTGCAAAAAATGTAGGAGTGAGCTTGCTCGCGATGCGCCCGAAGGGCATCCATGTAGCGCCCTCAAGCCAGGCACAAAAAAAACCCCGCATCTCAAAATGCGGGGCTTTTCGTTCAACCAACCACTAAACCATCAAACCACCGCAGTCTGCCCACTCATGGCCAGATCCAGCAGCTCCCGGTTCGCCACCGCATACATCGCGTAGTCATTACCACTCGCTGCACGCAGTTCAACCAGCATCGCGTGCCAGCGCTCGACCATCGCCGAATGCTGCTCCAGCCACAGGCTCAGGCGCTCTTCCACGTTTTCCGGACCGTTCGGCATTTGCAGGACGGACACGGTGATGGCGCGCTGTTGCCAGTCGACATCGTCGCGGAAGGCTTCGCGGGCCAGGGCCTGCCAGTTGTTTTCCACTGGCAGGGCGCTGATCTGTTGCAGATACCAGGTGATGTCCAGCGAGCTGCCCAGTGCGAAGTAGACCTTGGCCACGTCGGCGGCATTCTGGCCAGTCACGTCGGACGCCTCGATGATCGGCAGCAGCGTGTACAGGTGCGTGGTGCCAGCGACCATGCGGGCCAACAGCTCAGGTACGCCAGCCTCGACGTATTCCTGATAACGCGCCTGCCAGACTTCACGTGGCGGGCCTTCCAGCAGTTCGTCGAGCTTCAGCCCCAGTGCCGCCAGGTGCGGACCGAAGTGGGCGACGTCACGGGCAGCGTCCAGTTCGTTGCGACGGCTGCGCAGGAACCAGCGGGTGGCACGGCGACCCAGGCGCATCAGCTCATCCATCAATGCCAACTGGATTTCAGCGGAAACCTTGTAGTCCAAAGCCTCGATCTGACGGAACCAGTGCGGCAGGTGGAAGATGTCACGCACGATCACGTAGGCACCGGCCACGTTGGCAGCGCTCATGCCGGTCGACTCCTTGAGCCGCTGCACGAAGGTGATGCCCATGTGGTTGACCAGGTCGTTGGCGATCTGGGTGCTGACGATTTCCCGCTTCAGACGGTGGCGACGCATGGATTCGGAGAACTTCGCGCCCAGGGACGGCGGGAAGGCGGTTTCCATGTCGCGGGCCAGGTAGTCGTCGTCCGGCACGCGGGATTCGAGCAGCGCTTCCTTGAGGTCGATCTTGCTGTAGGAGATCAGCACCGACAGTTCGGCGCGGGACAGGCCTTTCTGCTCGGCGATGCGCTCGGACAGCTGGTCCTCGGCCGGGAGGAACTCGATGGCGCGGTCCAGCTTGCCACGGGACTCCAGGTCGTTCATCAGGCGCTTGTATTCGGCAATCCGCTCGTAGGCACGACGGGCCGCCAGCGACAGGGCTTGCGTCTGCTTGTAGTTGTTGCCGAGTACCAGATTGCCCACTTCGTCGGTCATGCTTTCGAGCAGCAGGTTGCGCTGCTTCTCGGTCATGTCGCCGGCCTGCACCACTTCGTTGAGCAGGATCTTGATGTTCACTTCGTGGTCGGAGCAGTCCACGCCACCGGCGTTGTCGATGAAGTCGGTGTTGGTGGCGCCGCCCAGCAGGCCGAACTCGACGCGACCCAGTTGGGTCATGCCCAGGTTGCCGCCCTCGCCCACCACCTTGCAGCGCAGCTGGTTGCCATTGACGCGCAGGGCGTCGTTGGCCTTGTCGCCCACATCGGCGTGGCTCTCGGAGCTGGCCTTGACGTAGGTGCCGATACCGCCGTTCCACAGCAGATCCACCGGCGCCTTGAGCAATGCGTGCATCAGCTCGGTCGGGGTCAGTTTGTCAGCGCTGATGTCAAAGCGCTCTTTCATCTGCGGGGTGATGGTGATGCTCTTCAGGCTGCGCGGGAAGATACCGCCGCCTTCGGACATGATGCTGGCGTCGTAGTCGGTCCAGGCCGAACGCGGCAGGTCGAACAGGCGCTGACGCTCGGCGAAGCTGGTCGCCGGGTCCGGATTCGGATCGATGAAGATGTGCAGGTGGTTGAACGCGGCCACCAGTTGCAGCTTGTCGGACATCAACAGGCCGTTGCCGAATACGTCACCGGCCATGTCGCCGACGCCGATCACGCTGATGCTGTCCTGCTGGACATTGATGCCGCGCTCGCGGAAGTGGCGCTGCACGCCGACCCACGCGCCCTTGGCGGTGATGCCCATCTTCTTGTGGTCGTAACCGGCCGAGCCACCGGAGGCGAACGCGTCGCCCAGCCAGAAGCCATAGTCGATGGCGATGCCGTTGGCGATGTCGGAGAAGGTCGCGGTGCCCTTGTCCGCTGCCACCACCAGGTACGGGTCATCGTCGTCATGACGTACGACGTTGGCCGGCGGTACCAGCGCGCCTTCTTTCAGGTTGTCGGTGATGTCCAGCAGGCCGGAAATGAAGATGCGGTAGCAGGCGATCGCTTCGGCCTGAATCTCGTCGCGGGTGCCGGTGGTCGGCAGGCGACGTGGCAGGAAGCCACCTTTGGCACCCACAGGCACGATGACCGAGTTCTTCACCTGCTGGGCTTTTACCAGGCCCAGCACTTCGGTACGGAAGTCTTCTTCGCGGTCCGACCAGCGCAGGCCACCGCGGGCGACATTGCCGAAACGCAGGTGCACGCCTTCGACGCGCGGCGAATAGACGAAGATTTCGAACTTCGGCACCGGCTTGGGCAGCTCGGGGATCAGGCGTGGGTTGAACTTGAAGCTGAAGTAGCTCTTGTTCTGGCCGTTGGCGTCGGTCTGGTAGAAGTTGGTGCGCATGGTCGCCTTGATCAGGTCAAGGTAACGACGCAGGATGCGGTCTTCGTTGAGCACCTGGACATCGTCCAGCGCCGAGAGAATCGCGGTTTCCAGACGCTGTTGCATGTCGTCCAGATCGCCACCGGACAGCTTGCGCGCCAGGTAGAAGCGGGTCTTGAACAGACGGGTCAGCTCACGGGCGATGTCGGCGTGGTTGTTCAGTGTGCTGGCGATGTAGCCCAGGTCGAAGCCCAGACGAATCTGCTTGAGGTAACGGGCGTAGGCACGCAGCAGCGCCACGTCGCGCCACGGCAGGCCGGCGGTCAGGACCAGGCGGTTGAACGCATCGTTCTCGGCGTCGCCGCGCACGATGTGCACGAACGCATCCTGGAACGTGTCGTTGAGCTGCTGCAGATCCAGGTTCAGGCCTTCGGCGTAGGTGAAGGCGAAGTCATGAATCCAGAACTCGCGACCATTGGTGTGACGCAGGCGATACGGGAATTCGCCCAGCACGCGCAGGCCGAGGTTTTCCAGGATCGGCAGCACGTCGGACAGCGCCAGCGGGGTGTCGGCGTGGTACAGCTTGCAGTGCAGCTGCGCCTTGTCGCCCGACAGCGGCTGATAGAAGCTCATGACCAGCGGCTTGGCTTCGGACAGATTCAGCACATGCTGCATGTCGACCACGGCCGAGTGCGCGGCGAAACGCTCGCGGTAGCCTGCCGGAAAGCCTTTCGGGAAGTCGGCCAGCACGTTGGTGCCCTGGGCTTCGCCGAAGCTTTCGACAACCAGGCTTGCGTAGTCGTCGTTCCACGAACGGCAGGCCTGGATGACTTCGTTTTCCAGTTGTTGCGGGTCGATGTCCAGGGTGACTTTGGGGTCAACGCGAAGAATCAACTGCACGCGCGCCAGCACCGACTCGGAGAAGAAGGTCCAGAACTCGCAGTCGCTGGCCTTCAGGCGCTCCATCAATACCTGCTGGATCTTCTGGCGCACTTCGGTGGAGTAGATGTCACGCGGCACATAGGCCAGGCAGTAGCAGAAACGCCCGTACGGATCCTTGCGCAGGAACACGCGGATCTTGTTGCGCTCCTGGATCTGCACGATGGACATGACGGTGGTGAACAGCTCGTCCACCGGGGTCTGGAACAGGTCGTCGCGCGGCAGCACTTCAACGACCTGGGCCAGTTCCTTGCCCAGGTGCGCCTTGGCGTCGAAACCGGAACGGCGCTCGACTTCGGCGACCTTGCGGCGGATGTACGGGATGTTGCGCACGCTTTCGCCATACACCGAAGAGGTGTACAGGCCCATGAAACGGCATTCCTTGATGACCTTGCCGCTGGCGTCGATCATGCGGATCGACACGTAGTCAGGGTACGCCGGACGGTGCACGCGGCTTGGGTGCGCGGCCTTGGCAAAGGACAGCAGGGTCGGCTCATGCAGGTAGTTCACCGCATAGCCTTCGATGTGCAGGTCTTCAGGGGTGAGGCCTGCGCGCAGCAGTTTGGTCAGGCCCAGGAACGAGGCCGGATCGTAGGTCAGCTGGCCACCTTCGCCGTCGCCATCGACGGTGAATTCTTCGTAGCCCAGGAAGGTGAAATGGTTGTTCACCAGCCACTCGAGGAACACCTTGACCTCGGCCTTCTCGTCCGGATCGACGGCATATTCAGTGGCATCGATGCTCGCCAGCAGGTCATTGACCTTGGCTTTCATCGGCAGGAAGTCTTCTACTGCAACCCGCACCTCGCCCAGTACCTGCTCCAGCTCGCGTGCCAGCACGTTGAGTTCGGCAGCGTTGGCGCAACGGTCGATCTCCAGGTACATCAGCGATTCTTGCAGCACGCCCTCGCCCAGGGTGCCCTTTGGCAGCACTTCGAGCAGTTGGCCCTTGGCATCGCGACGCACGCTCAGCACGGTGGTCTGCAGGGTGTGGATGCTGTAGCCGCGGCGGTTCAGCTCGGTACGCACCGAATCCACCAGGAACGGCAGGTCGTGGTGCAGCACTTCAACGGCGGTATGGGTGGATTGCCAGCCGTGACGCTCGTAATCAGGGTTGTACACGCGTACCTGCGGGGTGCCGTGCTCGAAACGCTCGAGCAGGCGCCAGGCAGACAGGGTGCAACCGGCAAGGTCGGAAAGCCTGCGCTGGGTGAGTTCGTCCAGAGAGATGATGCCGAAGAACTGATCGGCGAACAGCGCCACTTGTGGCAGTGCCTGTTCGCTGATGTGCTGGGCCAGTGCCGCTCGCAGTTGGTGCTGGAAGTCGGACTTGCTGGCTGCGGTGAAGAACGCCATCTGTGATACTCCGCTTGGCTTGGCTTTTATATAGGAGAGATGCGTGTTTCGGGGTCGTTCATGTGTGTCTGCGTGTCAGTTTCGCGTCTGATCGATGATAGTCAGCAAATCGTGACAACGATGAATTCATGCACACATGCCCTTGTAGTAACGCTCGTCGTGTGCGCGTAGTCACAATGCCCCCCGAGTGAACCTGGGTGCGGCAACTGGCCGCACGTCCGTTCATCTGCTGCGAAGCTTAACGAGAGCAACCCCGAGTGGCTTGCAGGGCTGCGACATACTCGGACATCGGGTTGCCATCCGGCATGGCCCATGCCGAACAGGAATAGTTATAGATGGAGAGCTAAATTCATGCAGGGCTGGCAAAATCAAAGCTTGTCCCGAACCGAACCACAGGATGCACACCATGCACATGACCACCGACAGCTTCATCTACAACCCCTGCGATGAAGAAGAAGACGACATGGCGCTGGTCTGCTGCCATGGCGACAACGGCGACCTGTTCCTGCTGGCGCGCTTTCCGGATGAGGATGAAGTGGACATCACCTTTCGCGATGACACCATCCATGTCGAATCGAATCTGAAAGTCACCCTTTCTGCCACCCGGCTCAGCGTGCAGGTCGATGCGGCCGACGCCCAGCCTTTCGGCGGCGAGCACAGCTTCGACATCGACCACACCACCCCTGAGGGCGAGCTGGCCGAACTGGACGCCACGCTAAGGATCATCCTCAAGGATGTCGGCACCTACGTCAGCGAAATCGGCTGATTCCCTGCGCCTTGTGACACTCGCTCCAGGCCGGCACAGGGAGAAAACCCGTAACCTGTAAGACAATTCTGGTTTTTGCCCGGTAAACAGCGCCAAACACTGAAAAAACCCCTTGGCCGATTAGTCGCCGCACCCTCGGATGGATTAAAGTAACGCCCCCAGCTTCGGTGCCGTCTTGGCGCCGCTGCGTACCTGTCAGGAACCGTCATCGATGGAACATCGTGAAGCGTTGATCGCGCTGCGAACCTTTCTCTCCACTCAGATTCTGGGGCAGGAGAAACTGGTCGAGCGCCTGTTGATCGCGCTGCTTGCCGATGGCCACATGCTGGTCGAAGGCGCTCCGGGCCTGGCCAAGACCAAGGCGATCAAGGAACTGGCCGAGGGCATCGAGGCGCAGTTCCACCGCATCCAGTTCACCCCTGACCTGCTGCCCGCCGACATCACCGGTACCGAGATCTACCGCCCGGAAACCGGCAGCTTCGTGTTCCAGCAGGGGCCGATCTTCCACAACCTGGTGCTGGCGGACGAAATCAACCGGGCACCGGCCAAGGTGCAATCGGCGCTGCTGGAAGCCATGGCCGAGCGCCAGGTCAGCGTGGGCCGTAGCACCTATGATCTGTCGCCGCTGTTTCTGGTGATGGCCACGCAAAACCCCATCGAGCAGGAAGGCACCTACCCGCTGCCCGAAGCCCAGCTCGACCGCTTCCTGATGCACGTCAAGATCGGCTTCCCCGACGCCACCGTCGAACGCAAGATCCTGCAACAGGCCCGCGGCGAAGCGCTGAACGGCGAAACCAAGCCCGAACGAAGGGTGAGCCAGCAGGCGATCTTCGCTGCGCGCAAGGAAATCCTCGGCTTGTACATGGCCGATGCGGTGGAGGAATACCTCGTCCAACTGGTCATGGCCACCCGCACTCCGGCCAAGTTCGACGCCGAACTTGCCGAGTGGATCGGCTATGGCGCCAGCCCCCGTGGCTCGATCTCCCTTGACCGCTGCGCCCGGGCCCACGCCTGGCTCGCCGGCCGCGACTTCGTCAGCCCCGAAGACATCCAGGCGATGGTCTTCGACGTGCTGCGCCATCGCATCATCCTGTCCTTCGAAGCGGAAGCGGCAGGCATCGACCAGGACCGCGTGATCCAGCGCATTCTCGACGTCGTTGCCGTCGCCTGACCCCATGCAACCCTATCTGATTTCCCAACCGGGCATCCGCATCAGCCTCGCCGAGCTGATCGAGATGCGCCACCGCGTGCGGGAAGTGCAACTGTTCTCGTCCCCCGGCCGGCGCAGCCCGCTGATCGGCCTGCACCATTCCAAGCTGCGCGGACGTGGCGTGGACTTCGACCAGGTGCGGGTGTACCAGGCCGGCGACGACGTGCGCACCATCGACTGGCGCGTCACGGCCCGCACCCAGGAACCCCACACCAAACTGTTTCACGAAGAACGCGAACGGCCCATCTTCATCATGGTCGAGCAGAGCCGCCGCCTGTTCTTCGGCTCGGGGCTGATGTTCAAGTCGGTGCTGGCCGCCCAGGCCGCCGCGCTGATCGGCTGGGCCGCGCTGGGCCACAACGACCGGGTCGGCGGGCTGGTGTTCGGTGACAACCAGCACTACGAAATCAAGCCGCGGCGCAGCAAGCAGAGCCTGTTGCAACTGCTCAACCGCCTGGTGCGGGTCAACCAGTCCTTGCACACCGAGGCGGTGGACGATCGCGACTCCTTCGGCGTGGCCCTGCGACGCGCCCGGGAAGTGCTGCGGCCCGGCAGCCTGGTGTTCATACTGTGCGATGAGCGCACGCTGTCGGACTCCGCCGAGCAACAACTGGCCCTGCTCTCCCGGCATTGCGACCTGTTGCTGTTGCCGCTGTCGGACCCGCTGGATCACGCCCTGCCCGCCGCCGGCCTGCTGCGCTTCGCCGACCGTGGCGCGCAACTGGAACTGGACACCCTCAACCCGGACCTGCGCCAGACCTACCGCGCTCAAAGCGAAGCCCGTCAGGCGCGCTGGGAGTTGCTGGCGCAGAAACTGCGGGTGCTGATGATTCCCCTGAGCACCCAGCAGGAGATGGTCGAGCAGTTGCGCGACTACCTGAACGAACAGCGCCCGGTAAAACCCAAATGAGCCTGCTGGACCAGTTGCAGCCGATGATCCGCCCCGAGCCTGTGGGCTTCTGGCCGCCAGCGCCCGGCTGGTGGCTGCTGCTGATTCTGCTGCCGGTACTGGGTTACGGCCTGTGGCGGGCGCGGGTGCTGCTGCCGAAAAAGGCCCGCGCCGAAAGCGCCGAGCCGCCGCTGGACCCGTTGCGCCAGGCCGCGCTGCTGGAACTGGCGCAACTGCCCAAACCCTACGACGGCGCGCCCGCCGGCGCCTGGCTGCAACAGATCAACGGTCTGCTCAAACGCCTGTGCCGCAACCACTACCCCTACAGCCAAAGCCACACCCTCAATGGCCGAAAATGGCTGGCGTTTCTCGACAACCGCTGCCCGGCTGCCGGCCTGACACGCTGGATGATCCTTGTGGAAGGCGCCTACAAGCCCGAATGCAAACTCGACGACAAGGCCATTACCGGCCTGACGCAATCGGTCGAGACCTGGATTCGCAAACATGTTTGAGTTCGGCTGGCCATGGGTCTTCGCCCTGCTGCCGCTGCCGTGGCTGCTGCGCTTCGTGTTGCCGGTGGCCGACAGTGGCGAGGCCGCCCTCAAGGTCAGCTCTCTCAACGAGCTGGAAGGCCTGGCCGGGCGTCGTGCCCGCGCCCACCTGCCGGGCTGGCGGCGGCAGTTGCCTTTCGTCACCCTGTGGCTGTTGCTGCTGGTGGCTGCGGCTCGCCCGCAGTGGCTGGGGGAGCCGCTGCCGGTAGCCGCCAGCGGTCGCGACCTGCTGGTGGCGGTGGACGTATCCGGCTCGATGGACTACCCGGACATGGTCTGGCAGAGCGATGAGGTCAGCCGCCTGACCCTGGTCAAACAGTTGCTGGGCGACTTCCTCGAACATCGCCAGGGCGACCGCGTGGGCTTGATCCTGTTCGGCAGCCAGGCTTACCTGCAAGCACCGCTGACCTTCGACCGCAAGACCGTGCGGGTCTGGCTGGATGAAGCGCGCATCGGTATCGCCGGCAAGAACACCGCCATCGGCGACGCCATTGGCCTTGCCCTCAAACGCCTGCGTTCGCGCCCGGCCCAGAGTCGCGTGCTGATTCTGGTCACCGACGGTGCCAACAACGCCGGCCAGATCGACCCCGCCACGGCGGCGCGGCTGGCCGCCGGTGAAGGCGTGAAAATCTACCCGATCGGCATCGGCGCCGACCCCGACAAGGGCGCCACCAGCATCCTGGGCCTGAACCCGAGCCTGGACCTGGACGAACCCGCGCTCAAGGAAATCGCCGAGATCACCGGTGGCCAGTATTTCCGCGCCCGGGACGGCGAGCAGCTGAAAAACATCGGCAAGGCCCTCGACACCCTGGAACCGGTGGCACAGCAGCCCACCCAGGCCCGGCCGGCCGTGGCGCTCTACGACTGGCCGCTGGCGATGGCCCTGCTGCTGAGCGTCCTCTTGGTGATTCACGAGCGCTGGCCGCACAACCCGCTCTATCGCTTCCTCGCACGCCAGCCGGTGCTGCATCAGGGCCCGCAATGGCGCCAGCGTTTCAAGCGCTTGCGGAGGCGTCGATGAGCCCGACCTTCTTTGCCTTCTGGCCTCACGTTCTGCGCCCTTGGTGGCTGTTGTTGCTGCCGTTGCTGGGCTGGCTGATCTGGCGCCTGTGGCACCGGCAAAAACGCGTGGGCCGCTGGCAGATGATTCTGCCCAGCGCCTTCCACTCGGTATTGCTCAGCGGCGGCAGCGGTCGGGAGAGCAAGTTGCCGTGGGTCGCGCTGGCGTTAGGCTGGCTGCTGGCCCTGCTGGCCCTGATCGGGCCGAGCTGGCAGCGCGTCGAACAGACCAGCCAGAAACCGGTGGACCCCTTGGTCGTGCTGATGGAATTGACGCCGGAAATGCTCGCCGCCGACAGCCCGCCCACTCGCCTTGAACAGGCACGGCGCAAGCTGCTGGACCTGCTGCAACTGCGCAGCGATTCGCAAACCGCGATCATCGTCTACGCCGGCAGCGCCCACACGCTGGTGCCGCTGTCCGACGACCTGACCACCAGCAAGAACCTGCTGGACGCGATCAAGCCGTCGATCATGCCCGAGAGCGGCCAGCGCGCCGACCTTGCGGTGCTCAAGGCCCGTGACCTGCTCAAGCAGGGCGACCTGGGCCAGGGCCGGTTACTGTGGATTGGCTCGTCACTGACCGAAGCCGAGCGTCAGGGCATTCGCCAGGCCATGACCGACCACCCACCGCAATGGCTGATGCTGGGCGTCGGCACCGCAGAGGGCGCGCCGGTGGCTCAGGAAAAAGGCGGGTTCCTCAAGGATGCCCAGGGCGGAATTCTGGTGCCACGCCTGGAAAGCACCAGCCTCAAGGATTTCGCCGAAAGCCTGGGCGGCCAGTACACCCAGTTGCAACTGGTCGATGCCGACCTGCGCGAACTGGGCCTGCTCCAGGCACCGACCGAACTGCGCAGCATGGGCCGCACCGTTCAGCTCGACACTTGGGCCGATCAGGGTTACTGGCTGTTGTTGCCGCTGTTGCTGCTGGCCGCCTGCGCCGGGCGCCGTGGCTGGGTGTTGTGCCTGCCGCTGCTGATGGCGATTCCGCAACACAGCTATGCTTTCGACTTCGATGACCTGTGGCGGCGCCCGGACCAACAGGGCCAGCACCTGCTGCAACGTCATCGCCCCGCTGAGGCCGCCCGGCATTTCGAGAACATCCAGTGGCAAGGCATTGCCCTCTATGAGGCCGGGGATTACGCCGGCGCCGCCCAGCGCTTCGCCCAGGGCAACACCGCGACCGACCATTACAATCGGGGCAATGCGCTGGCCAGGAGCGGCGAACTGGAAGCGGCCGTCGATGCCTATGAACAGGCGTTGGAGCGTCAAGCGGATTTCACGGCAGCAGCCACCAACAAGGCGCTGGTCGAGCAGCTCATCGAGCAGAACAGGCAGGCCGCGCTGGAAGACGCCAGCGAAGGCAAGACCGAAAGCGAGGACGACGCCGGCAAGTCGCAGACCGGCGAGGCCGAGCAACAGCAGAGCAACCAGCAGGCCCAGAGCCCGGCCAGCGAAGACAACAACGCAAGCAACGCCCCGCAGTTTTCGGGCAACGCCCAGGCGCCGGACGCATCCCCCGACGCCGACGAGCCCACCCGGGCCCCCAGCCGTCCGGCCGACACCCAGATCAACGCCGAACAGCGGCAAGCGCTCGAACAATGGTTGCGGCAGATCCCGGACGAACCCGGCGAGCTGCTGCGACGCAAATTCTGGTACGAACAGCAGCAACATCAGGAAAAGGCCAAATGAGTCGTGTGCACAGGGTGGTAATCGTCTGGCTGCTGTGCCTGTTCGCCCTCGTGGCGTGGGCCGACGAGCCTGCGGCGACCTTGCAGGCCAGTGTCGACCGCACCCGGATCAACACCGGTGAAACAGTGGAACTGACCCTGGAATCCGACGACGCGACCCTGTTCGGCAAGCCGGACATGAGCGCGCTGGATACCGATTTCGAGGTGCGCGACACGCGCCAGCTCAATAGCCTGACCACCCTGGAAGGCAACGTTCACGCCACCACCCGCTGGCTGATCACCCTGATGCCGCGCCACAGCGGCTCCATCGAGATTCCATCGCTCAAGCTCGGCGAGCTGGTCAGCCAGCCCATCGCCCTGCAGGTGGTGGAGGTCGAACAGTCGCAGGCGCAGGAACAGAAACTGGCGCCGGTGTTCATGGAAGCCAGCCTGGATCAGGACACCGTCTACGTGCAGGCCCAGGCCGTGCTGACGGTGCGCATCTATCACTCGGTGTCGCTGTTCGACGACAGCAACCTGACGCCGCTGCAGGTGCCTGACGCGCGCATCGAGAAACTCGGCGACACTCGCACCTACGAGAAGCAGATCAACGGCGTTCGCCATGGTGTGATCGAAATGCGTTATGCGCTCTACCCACAACAGAGCGGCGACATGACCATTCCGGCCCAGGAATTCAGCGCCACCATGGTCCAGGACATTCCGGAAACCCAGGCCGCCGCCACCAGCCAGCCTGCGGTGGCCACCAGTCCGAAGCCCGGCAAGCTGATGCGCGTGACCTCCCTGCCACTGGCGCTTAAGGTCAAGCCGCAGCCGGCCCATTACCCGGCCAACACGCCATGGCTTCCTGCGCGCAGCATCAGCCTGAGCGAAGACTGGAACCCGGACCCTGCCCATGTGCAGATTGGCGATTCGCTGACCCGCACCCTGGTCATTACTGCCGAGGGCCTGTCCAGCGCGCAACTGCCGCCCCTGCCTGCTTCGGAAGTCAGCGCGCTGCGGCGGTATCCGGATCAACCGCAGTTGAGCAACCAGGCCGGCGAGCGCGGGCTGGTGGGCACCCGTGAAGAGCGTGTGGCACTGGTGCCGAACCGTCCCGGCGCCATCGACATTCCGGCGGTGGACCTGGTGTGGTGGAACACCCTGGAAGATCATCTGGAGCACAGCGCCCTGCCCGCCCGCACCCTGCAAGTCAGCACCAACCCGGCGCTGGCGGTGGACATGCCGGTGAGCGACGGCGCCAGTGGCAGCCTGATCGGGCCGCCGGTGTGGCCGTGGCAGTTGAGCACCGTGCTGCTGGCATTCACCACGCTGTTGGGTTTCTCATTATGGTGGCGCGCCCGTTCGCAACCGGCCGTCGCCCGCGCCGCGCAGACCGGCCCAAGCCCGCGTACCGTGCTGGACGATCTCAAGCGCGCAAGCCTTGCCAACGATCCACAAGCAACCCGCCAGGCCCTCGACGCCTGGGCCCGCCAGCAGCCGGAAACCCTGGCCGACATGGCCGCGCGCTTCGTGCCGCTGTCCGACGCACTGGACGGCCTCAACGGCGCGCTCTACAGCGAAACCGGCAAGCTGTGGCTGGGCGAAGATTTATGGAAAGCGGTCAAGGCCTTGCCTGCCGTCGAAAAACCGGTAGAAGCCAACGGCGCAGACAGCCTGCCGCCGCTTTATCCGAAATGAGGCTTGCGCCGAAGCGGGCACACATGATGATTTTCCGTTGGCTGCTCTGGCCCCTTCGCGAGCAAGCTCGCTCCCACAGTTGACCTCATTCCCTGTGGGAGCGAGCTTGCTCGCGAAGGGGCCAGAGCAGACAACACCTCTTTAGAACCAAGGTACCCCAATGCGTCTGTTCCACACCTCCGACTGGCACCTGGGCCAGAACCTTCACGGCCAGGAGCGGGATTTCGAACACGAGAGTTTTCTCAAATGGCTGCTGGCAAGGCTCGTCGAACGCAAGCCTGATGTGCTGCTGATCGCCGGTGACATCTTCGACACGGTCAACCCGCCGGTCAAAGCCCAGGAGCGCCTCTACGACTTCATCGTCAGCGCCCACGAACAGAACCCGCAACTGACCATCGTGATGATCGCCGGCAACCACGATTCCGGCTCGCGCATCGAACTGCCCGCCCCGCTGATGCGTCGTTTGCGCACCCACGCCCTGGGCCGGGTGCTATGGCTGGACGACGGCGTGCTCGACGTCGAGCGCCTGTTGCTGCCGCTAACCAACCCCAAGGGCAAGGTGCTGGGCTGGTGCCTGGCCTTGCCATTCCTGCGCCCGGCCGAAGTGACCGGCCCCGCATTGGGCGAAAACTATCTGCGCGGCATCGGCCAGGTCCATGAAATGCTGATCGCCGCCGCCAACCAGAAACGCAAGAAAGGCCAGGCGCTGATCGCCATCAGCCACGCCCACATGGCCGGCGGCTCGGTGTCCGAAGACTCGGAACGCAGCCTGATCATCGGCAACGCCGAGGCGCTGCCCGCCAGCCTGTTCGGCGAGACCATCACCTACGTCGCCCTGGGCCACCTGCACAAACCGCAGAAGGTCAACGGCGAAAACCGCATCCGCTACAGCGGCTCGCCGATCCCGCTGTCGTTTTCCGAGATCGGCTACCAGCACCAGATCCTCGAAATCGACTGCGAGAACGGCAAACTGGCCAGCGTCACCCCGCTGCTGATCCCTCGTGCCGTCAACCTGCAACGCATCGGCCCGGCGCCTCTGGCCGAGTTGCTGTTGCAGCTCAAGGACCTGCCGGACATCGACCTGCTGGCCGACATCGACCGCCAGCCGTGGCTGGAAGTGCGGGTCAAGCTGGACGAACCGCAACCGGACCTGCGCAACCAGATCGAGGCCGCGCTGGAAAACAAGGCCGTGCGCCTGGTGCGCATCGCCGCGGAATACGCAGGCAAAGGCAATCGCGATGACGAAGACGACCGCGAACTGATCGAACTCGACCAGTTGAGCCCACAGGAACTGTTCAGCCGCGCCTGGCTGGACAGCTACGGCAGCGAGGTCGATGACCAGACATTGCAGGACTTCGCCACCCTGCTTCAGGACGTGCAACTGGAGAGCGAACAGCCATGAAGATTCTTGCCATTCGCTTGAAAAACCTCGCGTCCCTCGCCGGCCCCTTCGAGCTGGACTTTACCACCGAGCCCCTGGCCAGCGCCGGCCTGTTCGCCATCACCGGCCCCACCGGCGCGGGCAAGAGCACCTTGCTGGACGCCCTGTGCCTGGCGCTGTTCGGTGCCATTCCGCGGCTGAACAACGTCGGCCAGTCGAAGGTGCCGGAGATCGACGGTGACATCAGCACCAACGATCCGCGCAACCTGCTGCGCCGTGGCACCGGCAGCGGTTACGCCGAGGTGGATTTCGTCGGCATCGACAAGCGCCGCTACCGCGCCCGCTGGGAAACCAACCGCGCCCGCGACAACGCCACCAAGAAACTGCAGGCCAGCCGCCAGACCCTGACGGACCTGGACAGCGAACAGATCCTCAGCAGCCAGAACAAGACCGAATACAAGAACCTGCTCGAAGCCCGGCTGGGGCTGAATTTCGAGCAGTTCACCCGCGCCGTGATGCTGGCCCAGAGCGAGTTCAGCGCTTTCCTCAAGGCTGACGACAAAGAGCGCAGCGAACTGCTGGAAAAGCTCACCGACACGGCCATCTACAGCCAGTTGGGCCGCCGCGCCTACAGCAAGAGCAAGGAGGCCGAGGAGGCGCTGAAAACCCTCAACGCCCAGGCCGGCAACCTGACACCGCTGGAGCCGGAGCAGCGCGCCGAGCTTGAGCAGCGCTTTGCCGATGCACAGCAGCAACTGAAACTGGCCCAAGCGCAACTGCGTCAGCTTGAACTCAAGCAGCAATGGCTCAGCGAATTGACCCGCCTGCGCGACAGCCACCAGGCCGCCAACGAGCAACTGGCCAGCGCGCAGCAGACGTGGGACCAGCAAGCCAGCGAGCGCCAGCAACTCGTGCAACTGGAACGGCTGGCTCCGCAGCGCCACCTGTTCGGCCAACGCACCCGCCTCGATGCGCAACTGACGCCATTGGCGGCGCGCATCCAGGCGCAGGTCGAGCAGCAGGCACAGACCCAGGCGACCCTGAGCGATCTGCAAGCGCAACTGGCCTCGGCCCAAGGCGCCCTGCAACAGGCGCAGGAACAGCAGCAGGCGGCCAAGCCCGCGTTGAGCGAAGCGTTCGAGCAGCACGCCCAGCTCAATCACCTGAACAACGAACTGCAACCGATCAGCGAACAGGCGCGCATCGCCGAACAGGCGAGCCAAGAGGGTCAGGCGGCGCTCGATCAATTGAGCGAGCAGCAGCGTCTGGTCGAAACCCGCCTGCAATCCATTGCCGAACAGCTGCAAGGCAGTGCCGCGCTGGATGCCCTCAGTCAGTCGTGGACGGCCTATCGCCCGCGCCTGCAACAGATCGTGCTGGTCAGTTCGCGCCTGAACAAAGGCCGCGAAGAATTGCCCGCGCTGGAGCAGGCGTCCACCCGCGCCGAGCAGGCCCTCAGTGAGCGTCGCAGCGCGTTGCAGGCGCTGTACGACGACGCCGAGGTCAAGGCCGACGCGGTCAGCCAGGAAATCGAACGCCTCGGGCAACTGTTGCAGGACAACCGTCAGCAACACAGCGCAAGCGACTCACTGGACCGCCTGTGGCAGCGCCATCAGGACATCGCCACACGCCTGCAACAGGTGCAGGCCCAGCAGCAACAGGCCACCGAGCGCCGTGCCCAGAGCATCGCCAAAGGCCTGCAACTCAAGGGTGAACACGAGGCCGCCGAGCAGGCGCTGAAGGTCACCGTCGAGTTGCTGCAACGCCAGCGTCTGGCCCGCAGCGCCAGCGTCGAGCAACTGCGCGAGCAATTGGTCGATCACCAGCCTTGCCCGGTGTGCGGCAGCGAAGAGCACCCGTATCACCAGTCCGATGCCTTGTTGCAGGCGCTCTCCGGCCATGACGACGGCGAAGAAAGCGCAGCGCGCCTGAAGGTCGCCCAGCTCAGTGAAACACTTGCCGAACTGCGCGCCGAAGTCGCCGAACTGAACAACCAGCTCAAGCAATCCAAACCGCAGTTGGAGCAACTGGGCGAACAGTTGCAGAAACTGACACCGGACCTCGAAGCCCACCCGCTGTATCCGCGCCTGCTGGAACAACCCGAGCACCTGCGCAGCGACTGGCTCAGCGAGCGCCTGCATCAACTGACCCAGGACGTGCTTAATGCCGAGCAGCGCCAGACGCGCCTGCTCAAGGTGCAGCGCGACGCCGAAGCCCTGCAAAGCCAGGTACAGGACGCACGCGAAGCGAGCCAGCAGGCGATGAAGTTGCTCGATGACCAGCAGCGCAACATCTCCCTGGACAACCAGAGTTTCGAAACCGCGCTGCAGGAGTTCGAACCGCTGCTGCCCGCTGAAAGCCTGGCGCTGTGGCGCGAATCGGCCACCGAGAGCTTCCTGCAACTGGACAACGACATCGCCCTGCGCACCCAGCAGCTCGATCAGCAAAAAGACGAACAGCAGGAGCACAGCGAGCGCGCGCAGAAAATCGAACGCGAGCAGTTCGCCCAACAGGGCCGTCAGCAACAGCATCAACAATTGCAACAACGTGTACAGGCCTGCCAGCAACAGCAGCAGGCCGTGCAACGGCGCCTGCGGGAAATCCTCGGTGAGCAACCCAGCGCGCACGCCTGGCAACAGCAACTGGAACAGGCCGTGGAACAGGCGCGTCAGGCCCAGGCGAACACCTCCGATGCCCTGCAACAGGCACACAGCGCCCTGATCAAGCTGACCACCGAACTGGACGGCGAACGTCAGCGGCTGGACGCATTGCAGCAGGAAGTCGCCGATCTGGATCGTCAGATCAGTGACTGGCGCAGCCAGCACGGCGAGCTGGACGACGCGGCGCTCGAGGCGCTGCTGGCCTTAAGCGACGACGATGTCGGCCAGTTGCGCCAACGCCTGCAACACAGCGAAAAAGCGCTGGAACAGGCCAAGGTGCTGGTGCAGGAACGTGATGCACAAGTGCAGCAGCATCAGGCGCAACACAGCGACATCAACGATGCCGAACAACTGGCCTCGGCGCTCAACGAGGCTCAGTCGCAATCAGCGACCCATGACCAACTGTGCGCCGACTTGCGTGCGCAGATCAGCGAGGATGAACGGCGGCGCACCGCCAACAGCGAGTTGCAGGAACGCATCAAGGCCGCCCATGGCGAATACCTGCGCTGGGCGCGCCTGGCCACGCTGATCGGCTCGGCCGAAGGCGACAAGTTCCGCAAGATCGCCCAGGCCTACAACCTCGACCTGCTGGTGCATCACGCCAACGCACAACTGCGGCAACTGGTTCGCCGCTACCGCCTCAAACGCGGCGGCAGCATGTTGGGGCTGCTGGTGATGGACACCGAAATGGGCGACGAACTGCGCTCGGTGCATTCGCTGTCCGGCGGCGAAACCTTCCTGGTTTCCCTGGCATTGGCCCTGGGCCTTGCGTCCATGGCGTCGAGCACGCTGAAGATCGAATCGCTGTTCATCGACGAAGGCTTCGGCAGCCTCGACCCCGAGTCCCTGCAACTGGCGATGGACGCGCTGGACGGCCTGCAGGCCCAAGGGCGCAAGGTCGGGGTGATCTCCCACGTGCAGGAAATGCACGAGCGCATCCCGGTGCAGATCCAGGTCAAACGCCAGGGCAATGGCCTCAGCACCCTGGAGGTCAGCTGATGAGCGCCCTGCTCTACTCCTTCCGCCGCTGCCCTTACGCCATGCGAGCGCGCATGGCCGTGGCCTACTCGGGCGTGGCGGTGGAAACAGTGGAAGTCAGCCTCAAAGCCAAACCGGCCGAGATGCTGGCGCGCTCGCCCAAGGGCACGGTGCCGGTCCTGGTGCTGGACGACCAAGTGCTGGAACAGAGCCTGGACATCATGCGCTGGGCCTTGGCCCAGAACGACCCGCAGGATTGGTCCTTAGCCGGCGACATCGACGGACAGCGGCAGATAGCCGAACTGATCGAACTCAACGACGGCCCGTTCAAGACCGATCTGGACCGCTACAAATACGCCGTGCGCTACCCCGAGTTCAGCCAGGAACACTACCGCGCACAGGGCGAGGTATTTCTCGCAAGGCTCGAAGGCTTGCTGGCCACGCGGGATTACCTGGTCATCGACCACCTGACCCTGGCCGACACCGCCCTGGCGCCGTTCGTGCGGCAGTTTTGCGGTGTCGACCCCGAGTGGTTCTGGCAGGCGCCCTATCCACGTTTGCAGGCGTGGCTGCAACGGTTTCTGGATTCAGAGCTGTTCAAACAGGCCATGGTGAAACACCCAAACCTGTAGCAGCACGGCTTGCCGGCGGGGGCGGACTGGAGATCGCCCTCGCTATATCTTCCCAGCCACAAGCGCCAGCACAAACAGAAGCAGGAGCAACAACGCCGCCATTACATGGGGGATCACGGCCCAGCGTTTAAGGTGGGCTGGCATGTTCTTCACATCATCGGGATCCACCAGCCCCTTGCGGATATACAAGTTGCTGAAAAGCAACGCGCTTGTTGCTAGCCCCAGCCTGTATTGACGGCCCAATAAACCGGTGTTACTCCCAAGTCGTTTAGCGTCGATGTTGAGTTGGCTGTTCCCGAGGGCGTCTTCAATTTCCTCAACTCTGAAGAACACGACCCACAAAAGCACTGCCAAATCGACAGTCAACAGAAGCATGCCACAAGCCATGCTCCAATCCAGAATCAGGTTAACGTCCATGGCCTGCCTCATATAGCAGAATGGTCAAATCCTCTCCAATCACTGACCCCAGGGTTCCCCCACCCAACGCCATAACTGCCCCCGCTACAAGTACGCAGCCCGCCAAAGCTACCCCTCCAGTGGCTACTCCAACTCCGACGCAGATCGCCGGACCGGCTGCCGTTGCAACTACGCCGCCAGCCGAAGATCCCACTATCCCACCCGCCGCTTTACCGGTTTCCACATACTTCGCCCTGGTACATTCCTCTTCCCGCCCAGTTGAACAAGCCTTCTGGATCTCCAGCGCACCCACACCAACATCCAGCGCAATCCCGACGTAAGCACCCTTACTCATCGCACTCGCCATTTTCGACACGCCCCTGACCTTGCCGGCATAGCCCCTGATGTCGCCTGTATGCAGGTAGCTTTTGCTGGAGATCCCCAGGATCTGCTTCATCTTGCCCTGATTACTCAAACCCGACCCATAACGACCGATGCCTTTAAGGCTCGTCTCCATCCGGGTAAACAGCGCACGCCGCTGGGCAAAGAACTGATCGTTTGTCATTGCGCCCGCACGCCAGCGCTGATGCAGTGCCTCGGTCTGCTTGAGCAGGTCTTCCAGATCCTTGAGATGCCTGCTCCACGCCGCCGTGCTGGCTCCAATACCGATCGAGCCGTACGACATGAAACTTTGCAGCAGGTCGAAGTTATGCGTCATCACAGAACTTTCCCGTGCGGACATGCCGATCATTGCCCCGCGAACCTGCGAGGCCAGTTCCATCAACCGGGTCTCTTCGGGTGTGCACATGCTGGTCGAACCGTCACCGACGACCACGACGTCTCCGGGCCTCACCATGCCATTACGAAGGAAGGGATTGAGCTGATCGAGTTTCGAGCGAGCGCTCATGGAGAGGGCGAGATGATGATCTCGAAGGTGGATGTAGTGCCGGAGTTGGTCGTTCACGAATGCGTAGGGTTGTGACATCTCGAGCTCCCTGCTTTGAAAGGATTGCCGCGGCGCGGTGTCCTTTCCGGGCCATTGGAAGCCGGACAGTAATTTCAGGGTTTGGCGATGTCACTCAACAAGTTGTTAAAAACGACCTGACTACGAAGTTTTCGGAAACTCCCTACGCAGAGCTTCTGGATGACCTACACCCGTAGCAGCACGGCTTGCCGGCGGGGGCGGCCTTGAGATCGAGATCGGAA
>NZ_JANHKS010000039.1 GCF_028682175.1 Pseudomonas putida
ATCTGATGAATGAGTTGACTGACACACCGCCCCCGCCGGCAAGCCGTGCTGCTACGGGGGGAATTATTGCGACAGGCTTGCCACCTGCGTCGCCGCAGGCGCCTTGCACTGGGTGTAAGTGCCTGCCTGAAGGTACGGATTGAGAATCGGCGCCATGCCCTTGAGCACCTGGACGGGCAGGGCCGAGGTGAACTTGAAGGCCTCGGCGGCGCGGCCCGGTACGTAAGCCGTCAGCGTGCCGAAGTGGTTATCGCCGATGTAGAACACGAACGTCGCCGTGCGGTTGATCGCCTTGGAGGCCAGAATCCGCCCGCCCGAGCCAAAGCTTTCGATGCGGTTGTCACCGGTCCCGGTCTTGCCGCCCATGGCCAGCGTGGTGCCGTCGGGCGTCTTGAACGTGCCCGACACCCTTCGCGCAGTACCGGCGTCCACCACCTGCGACAGGGCCTCGCGCATCGCCCCGGCTACTTGCGGCGACAGCACGCGCTTGCCCAGTTCCGGGTTGTTGTTGAGCAGCGTTTCATAGGGCGTATCGGCGGCGAAGTGCAGGCTGTCGATGCGCAGCACCGGCAGGCGAATCCCGTCGTTCTGAATGATGCCGATCAGCTCGGCCAGCGCCGCAGGACGGTCGCCCGAACTGCCAATTGCGGTCGCCAGCGAGGGCACCAGGTGGTCGAACGGATAGCCCAGGCGCCGCCAGCGCTGGTGGATGTCGAGGAAGGCTTCGATCTCCAGCATCGTGCGAATGCGGTTGTCACGGGCGCTCTTGTGCCGGCTCTTGAACAGCCAGCTGTAGACTTCCTGACGCTCGAAACGGCTCGCGGCCACGGCGTCCTTGAAGCTCGCTTCGGGGTTCTGCAACAGGTAACCCACCAGCCACAGGTCCAGCGGGTGAACGCGGGCGATATAGCCTTGATCGGGCAGGTCGAACTTGCCGGGGCCGTAGGCGTAGTACAGGTCGTCGAGGCGCTTCTCGGTGAGCGGCGGCTGGGTCTTGTCGATCACCACATGGGCTTTGACGAAGGCGCTGAAAGCACTCTGGCTGGCATTGGGCAACAGGTAACGATGCACCGCCGCGATGCGGCTGGCGGACGGATGTACGCCATCCATGAAGGTATCGAGGCGATCCTGTGTGGTCTTGTTGCGGTAGCGCTTCCAGAACTTGAGCAGGAAGGAGGTGCCCTCGCGGTCAGCGAAATCCGCGAGATACTCCTGACGCCGCGGGTCGCTGTCGTCCTTGAGCAGCACGGCGCTGTTGTTCGGGCCCTGGTAGGTGACGTAGCGCACCACATCGCGCATCAGGCGAATGAACGGCAGGTTGATCGACTCGCGCAGGGCTTCGCGCAGGGTCGGATTGCGGGCGTTGTCTTCCTTGCGGAAATTGTTGAAGTGATGCAGCCCGCCGCCGGTAAAAAAGTTCTCCCCGGGGCTGGCGGAGTATTTGCGGTCCAGGGCTGCGGCAAGCATCTTCGACAGGTTGCGGTCATTGTTCTGCATCAGGTAGTCCAGCGCCCAGCGGCTCAACTGGTCAGGGGGCTCGACCGGCACTTTCTTGAGATCGGCAGTGCTCATGCCCGAGTACTTGTCGTGCAGTTCCTGAATGATCTGCAGGTAGGTGGTCAGCACCCGCATCTTGGCGGTCGAGCCCAGCTCCAGCTTGCTGCCTTCGTTGATGTCGAACGGCTGGTCGGTGCTGTCGGTCTGCACCCGCACGCGGGAGCCGTCGATGTCGCGCTCGAAGAGGGTGAAGCTGTAGCGCACCGCCTGGGTGCTGGTAGGTGTCAGCAAGTGTTCGCCGAGCAGCCCCAGTTTGCCCGCGACCTCCGGGTTGGCGAGGTCACGCAGGTACTGGCCGACGCTGACTTGCAGATCATTCTGCAGGGTGCTGGTCGCCGACAGGTCCAGGCGGTCGAGGTCGTACAGCGGCCGGTCGAGCATGTTGGACAGGCGCGTGCGGGCGACGGTGATGCCCTTGTTGGTCTCGATGGGCTGCACGGTGGGTTGCTGCACCCAGTCCCGATAGGTGACGGTGGCGCCCAGCGCCGCATCGGCCAGGGATTGCTCGATCACATTGTTCTGCGCCAGCACACGAATGTGGCTGTCTGTCAGGTCAGCCAATTCCTTGCGGCCCTTGGCCAGATAATGCGAAGGGCGGCGCTGGGCGATCACCAGCGACAGCACTTCGCGCAGGGCCAAGCCTTGGGCGGCGAGGGTCTTGGCGTCCTTGGCGGAGCTTGCCAGCAACTGGTTGGTGCGGTCGAAATCAGCGCCGTACCAAACCCGCAAACCCTCGGCCATCCCGTGCACTTCGCCGTGGCCTGGCACTGCCGAGAGCGGCACGCTGTTCAGGTAATCGCGCACCACCCGCTGGCGAGCCTCCATGGTTTCCTGACCTGGCTGGTAGGCTCGGACACTGGCCGAGACCATCTGGCGGATTTTCTCGGCGCCGGATTGAGTCAGGCCGTCGGGGGAGTGGCGGTACTTTTCCAGCTGGGTGGCCAGGGTGCTGCCGCCTGCCGACTGACCGGGCAGGCCGACCAGTTTGGCGACCTGGGAAACGGCAGCCTTGAGAAAGCGCGGCCAGTCCACGGCGGGGTTGGCCAGCGGGTGTTTGCTGTCCAGCAGGTCGCGGTTTTCGATGAACAGCAGGCTGTTGACCAGCACGGGTGGGATCGAGGCGAAATCCGGATAGAGCTGTTGCGGGTAGGTGAATTGATACAGCGCATCGCCGCGGCAGTCGGAGATGGTCAGGCCGGACTGGCTTTTCTCTTGATAGGGCACGAAAAAGCCGCGTTTCACGTAGGAAACCAGTTCTGGTGAAAAGCGCGATTGCTCGGTGATGCGGTAGTCGCGCTTGAGCAGGCGCGGCAGGAAGTCGCCCAGAGCCGAATAGCCCAGGCGCTTGTCGAACGGGCCATCACCGGGATAGATGATCGCATCGCTCGGGCCGCTTTCGACGCGATAGTTCAGGTCCCGGGCCAACTGGCTGAATTCCCGGGCCTGCAGCTTTGAAGAACGGCTTTCCGTGGCGATCACAAATCCCAGGATCACCAAGGCCACCAGAATCAACACCAGCAGCGCCCGCCACACATGACGACCATGGCCTGAGCCTGCTGGCACCGGAACCTTCCCCTGACTGTCAGCCTTGACCGCAGCCTTCTTTGCATCGGAATGCCACAAAGCGCCCATATCGTTGGCCCGGTTAAACCTGTTAATCGCACCTGACTACAAGCTTAGACGCTGGGCGGGGAGGGTGAAAAATTTGTGAACAAGTTGTACCAGAGCGGGCTGCGGGTCAACACCACGACTGACCAGCGATTGCGCACTCAAGATCGCTCCCGCCGGCAAGCCGTGCTGCTACGAATCTGCGGCGTTACACAAATCCAAGCACACCCCAACCCCCCCGCAGCAGCACGGCTTGCCGGCGGGAGCGGTCGTGAATTCGCTACCTGCGGTCAGCCGTGCGGGGGCCTCAAACCTTCACCACCTGCGCAACCTTCGGGCTGCCCAACCGCTTGTTCAGTTCCAGCCAGTTGGACAGCAGCAACATCAGCCCCAACCCGAGCAGGGCGGTGATGACGCGCATTTGCCATACGTCGCCTGCCAGCGCATTGACCCCGTCGGCCAGTGGCGCGAGGAGCACGCCCAGGCAGAAGATTTCCAGCGAATAGCGGCCCATGCGGCAGGTCTGCCGGGCGGGCCAGTTGTCCAGCCAGGTCTGGGTGGCGGGCAGCAGTTTGGCGACGACGTACACCAGCGCGATGAAGTGGATCAGGCGCAGGGGCGAGAGGTCGGTCTTGCTGATCGGGTAGATCAGGTCAGTGAACGCCTTGGGCAACAGGGCGTCGTGGACGGTGGGGAATTTCCACAGGAAGGTGATGGTGCCCGCGATCAGCATGTACAGCGCAGCGATCAGAAATACTGGCTGTTGCCACACTGGCCGCTCCGCCGGACGAGGCTCGACAGCATGCTGGGTGTACATGGCAAAAGCGCCACCGAGCACGAAAATCAATTGCCAGGCCACCGGGTTGAAGTACCAGTACCCACCACCTTCATAGGCGCGCAGGTTCCAGCCGAACAGCGGCACCATCAGGTACAGCCCGAACGACAGCCCCACCGCGACCGCCGCGTTGCGCAGCATGATCGGCAGGATCAGCGGCAGCGCACCCATCAGCAGGATGTACAGCGGCAGCGGGTCGGTCAGATTGGGTTTGAAGCGCAGCAGCAGTTCGTCTGCCAGCGCCTGTTGCGGGTTGCCGACGAAATACTCCAGGCCCATTTCGCGCACCATGTCGCGGGTGTCGACATGGTTGTTGGCGACGAAGACGATGCCCATCAGCAAGGTCAGCAAAAAGATGTGCGCGACGTAGAGCACCCAGGTCCGCTTGAGGATTCTCAGGCAGGCGACCACGTAGCCATCCCGCTGCGCCACTCGGCCATAGGCCGTCACGGCCGCGAAACCGGCCAGGAACACGAAGACCTCCGCCGCATCGCTGAAGCCGAAATTACGCAGGGTCAGCTGCGCGAAGGGGTTTTCCGGTACGTGATCCCAAAAAATGAAGATCAACGCCAAGCCTCGAAAGAAGTCGATTCGATGGTCGCGTCCGTTCGTCATGACGGTGAACTCTTGCAAGACTGTTTAAAGAAGATAGCCATCAGTGGCTCAGGTTCAACGCCGGCCAGGGAGGCTGATCGGCGGCGCGAAGGGTGGCGGTTTTGTCACATAATTGCAAAGATTGCGTATTACAGGATGTCTCCGGCCCCAACGGGCATAGCCGACAGCCGGTCATGCGCAAGTCATGCCGAGCGACTTCACTGCAAGGACAGGACGATCATGATCCGGCCCCGCACCGGATCAGCAGTTGACCAGGACGGTCACCCACTCCGGAACGTCAATCATGGCACCGCTGCACAGGTTCGCGCGCTACAGCCTGGTCGGGTTGGGTAATACCGTTCTCCATGCGGCCGTTTTTGTCGCGCTGCATGGGGGCTTCGGCCTGTCGCAGACCCGCAGCAACCTCGCTGGCTTTCTCGCCGCCGCCTCCCTGTCGTTCTGCCTCAACGCGCGTTTCACCTTCCAGACTTACCGCTCATGGCGTCGCTATTGGGTGTTCATGGCGTTTATGGCCTTGCTGAGCCTGGTGATCGGCGCTCTGGGCGACGCCTTTGCCTGGTTGCCTGCGGTGACGATTGTGGTTTTTTCAGCCAGCAGCCTGGTGATCGGTTACCTGTTCTGCAAACGCGTCGTGTTTGCCGGAGGCCAGTCATGAAAGTCTCGCTGGTGGTGCCGCTGTACAACGAGGAACACACGGTCGAGCTGTTTTATCAGGCCATCCGGCAGGATCGCGGCCTGCAGGGTTGGCGCATTGAAATCGTCTTTGTCGACGACGGCAGCCAAGACTCCACCGGTCGCCGCGCCAAGGCCCTTGCCGATGCTGATCCGGATGTCGTGCTGCTGACGTTTTCGCGCAACTTCGGCAAGGAAGCCGCGCTGTTTGCCGGCATCGAGTACGCCACTGGCGATGCGGTGATTCCGGTGGACGTGGACTTGCAGGATCCGGTCAGCGTCATCGGCCAGCTCATCACCGCCTGGCAGGCAGGTGCAGAGATCGTGCTGGCCAAGCGTCGCCATCGTGATGCCGAAAGCTTCTTCAAGCGGCATTCGGCCGCTCTGTTCTACAGGGTACTGCGGCGAATTTCCTCGACCCGGATCGAAGAAAACGTCGGTGATTTCAGGTTGCTGGATCGCAAGGTCGTGGATGTCATCAAGGGGATGCCCGAACAGCAAGTGTTCATGAAGGGCATGCTGGCCTGGGCCGGATTCGACACCGTGACCGTGGAATACGACCGCGTTGCCCGGGTCGCGGGACGCAGCAAGTACAACGTGTGGAAGTTGTGGAATCTGGCCCTCGACGGCATCACGTCTTTCAGCACTGTGCCATTGCGCATGTGGACGTACATCGGCGGTCTGATTTCCATGTCCACGCTGTTGTTCGCCGGATACCTGCTGCTCGATTACGCCGTTAACGGCAATCCGGTGCCGGGTTATTCCTCACTGATGGTTTCGATTCTGTTTCTGGGTGGGACGCAACTGATCGGTATCGGCATTCTGGGTGAATACATCGGACGGATTTATCTGGAGAGCAAACATCGGCCGCGGTATGTGATCAAGGACGTGGTTATCCATAGAGGTGATTTCCCGGCCGGCGATAACCTGACGGACAGAGATGCCAGTCGCCATGTTTGACAAGTGCCTGAATCCATTGGGTTCGCGAAAGTTGATCATGGTATTTGCCATCGCGACGCTGCTGTTTGTCTACCCGATCATCCAGGCGGACTATCCCTACGGCGATGATGTGCCACGTCAACTGTTTCTGGGTGAAGACCTGTGGCGAAGTCAGGGTCGCGGGTTGATGCAGGTGTTCCAGACTGTAGTGGGCTTCAGTTCGCACTCAGTGGATGTATTTCCATTGCCGCTCTTGTTGATGCTGCCCGTGCTGGTATTGGCGCTGGTCTCATTGACACGCCACTACTTTCGCAAGCCTTGCCTGTTCGATTGTTCAGTCGTTCTGCCGCTGCTGTACAGCCCATTCTTTCTCGGCAACCTGAGTTATCAATACGACGGGCCGATGATGATTCTGGCGTTATGCTGCGTCATCTTTGCCATTACCTTCAAACATCGGCACCTGGGATTGCGCACAGTAATTCCCGGCCTGCTGCTGGTGGCGGCTGCCAGTCTTTATCAGATTACGCTGCAGGTGTTCGTTGCCCTGTGTTGTATCGAATGCCTGCGCGGCATGTGTGACGGCGTTGACTTGAAGTCAATATTGCTGGGGATTGCCGAGCGCATGTTGCAACTGTCGGTCGCCTGCATTCTCTACTACTTCACGGCCTTTCAATTCTATGCCAGTTGGCGCGGGACGCTGGCCCATGATGGCGAAGGCTGGGGCGCATTGATCACGTTGCGGGTGAGCAAAGTGGCTGAAGTCATCGGCCTGCTCATTACCGATGGCAACCGGATGATCATGGCGTTGCTGGGCGTGGCAGCGGTGGCGGGTATCGCGCTGATGCTGGTTGCCGTACTGCGCTCGGAACGCAGGCTGACGGAACGGATGGCGTGCGTCGTCCTTTGCGCCATTGCGTGGTTGGTGATGATGATTGCGGTGCCAGGCATCATTTTAGTCATCGAAGATTTCGCACTTAACTGTCGATCACTGATGGCAGTGTCCTGTGTGATGGTTGCGGGGTTTTATTTCGCCCGCAAAGCGCTTGGGGAAATACATCCGGCAGCGTCTGGGCTGTTGCTGATCCCGTTAGTGTGCATGCTGTCTTTCTCCTTTGCGTACGGCCGCGTCCTTGTGGCGCAAAAAACGCTGGAGACAAGTGTGGTGCAGAGCATCGGCTACGATCTCTCCTCTCGCGCTGAACTGCGCAAGATTCAGGACTTCTACCTGATACCTCCAGAAGATTTGCGACTGTGGCTGCCGGCGGTGGCGGGCACTCTGGAGCAGATGCCGGCGTTGGCGTTCATTCTCGACAAGACGCAAATAACCATGGCCGAGAGATTTGCAGTGGCGGGTTTCAATAATGTGGCTTCGAAAACGCGGCAGTCGTTCATGGACGCGACTGTCGACACGCATCCTCAAGTGCTGGTCAATAATCTGTTCTACGACATCGTGCGGATCGGGAACATCGGTTATATCGAGTTGAAAACACCAGAGGGCAGTGACCGGTACAAGTTCCAGTGGTGATGCCGCGATCAATGGCGCCCCATTGATCGCGGCGTATCAGGCTTAAATGATCTCGTTCGGCTCGAAGCTGTCCGCCCGCGCCATGCGCCACATGCGCGAATAGAAGCTGTCGTCGACGATGCCGTTGAGCAACTGCCCCGGTTGCAGGAACACGTGGGACTGGGAGAACAGCTTGACCTCGGTCGGCGACTGGCGGCGCACCAGGTGCTTGGCTTCCAGTTGCGACGGCGAGTCCAGGCCGGCGGCGGCGATCATCTCGGCCAGGGCGTGCAGCGTGCTGCGGTGGAAATTGAACACCCGCTGCGCCTTGTCCGGCACCACAAGTGCGCGCTGGCGCAATGGGTCCTGGGTGGCGACGCCGGTCGGGCATTTGTTGGTGTGGCAGCTCTGGGACTGGATGCAGCCGATGGCGAACATGAAGCCCCGTGCCGCGTTGGCCCAGTCGGCGCCGATGGACAGCACGCTTGCGATGTCGAACGCGCTGACGATTTTGCCGCTGGCGCCGACCTTGATCTTGTCCCGCAGGTTCAGGCCCACCAGGGTGTTGTGCACGAACAGCAGGCCCTCGCGCATCGGCAGGCCCATGTGGTCGGTGAACTCCACGGGCGCTGCGCCAGTGCCGCCTTCGGCACCGTCGACGACGATGAAGTCCGGCAGGATGCCGGTTTCCAGCATGGCCTTGGCGATGCCCATGAATTCCCACGGGTGGCCCAGGCAGAATTTGAAGCCAACCGGTTTGCCACCTGACAGCTCACGCAGCTTGGCGATGAACTGCATCATCTCGGTCGGGGTCGAGAAGGCGCTGTGCCGCGACGGCGAAATGCAGTCCTCGCCCATGGGAATGCCACGGGTGTCGGCGATTTCCCGGGTGACCTTGTGCTTAGGCAGGATCCCGCCGTGGCCCGGCTTGGCGCCCTGGCTCATCTTGATCTCGATCATCCGCACCTGCGGATCCTGCGCCTGTTTGGCAAAGCGCTCGGGGTCGAAGCGGCCATCTTCAGTGCGGCAGCCAAAATAGCCGCTGCCCAGCTCCCAGGTCAGGTCGCCGCCGTTTTCACGGTGATAGGGGCTGATGCTGCCTTCACCGGTGTCGTGGGCGAAGTTGCCGAGCTTGGCGCCCTTGTTCAGGGCACGAATGGCGTTGGCACTCAGCGAGCCGAAGCTCATGGCCGAGATGTTGAAGATCGACGCCGAGTACGGCTGCGTGCACTGCGGGCCGCCCACTGTGACACGGAACTGATTGGGGTCGGCCAGCGGCGCCGGGCGCATGGAATGGCTGATGAACTCGAAGCCCGTCTGGTACACATCGATCAGGGTGCCGAAGGGTTTGTCCGCCGACTCGTTCTTGGCCCGGGCGTACACCAGCGAGCGCTGGGCGCGGGAGAAGGGCAGGGCGTCGCTGTCGGATTCGAGCAGGTACTGGCGGATTTCCGGGCGGATCTTCTCCACGGCATAGCGGATGTTGCCCAGGATCGGGTAGTTGCGGCGCACCGAATGCGGCACCTGGATCAGGTCGAAAATACCGATCAGGCTCAGGATTGCAGTGGCGAGGGTGAAGGGCCATAGCCATTCGTGGTGCAGGAATGGCAGGCTCAGAAGTGTGAACAGCACACAGCCGACGAAAAAGGCGTAGCGGCTTAAAAGGGACAGGCTCATAGGCGATCCTTTAGGTCTTAACACGGTTGAAGGATTAGCGCTGTGCCGCGCTTTTTTTCGGCAAGACTTTGTTTCACTTCAAGCGCTCTGCGCCTGAAGAAAAATCGAAAACAGTTCGGACTGCGATTTGATCCCCAGTTTGCTGTAGATATGTTTCTTGTGTACGCGCACGGTCTCTGCGGAGATATCCAGCTTGCGCGCGATCTCCTTGCTGGAGCAGCCGCTGAGCATCAGCCGGCCGACGTCCAGTTCCCGGGCGGTCAGTTGTGCGCCGCGGCTCTGCTGCACCGAGGCCTCCAGTTGCGTGCGCCAGTCAGCGGCGGGCAGCGGGGCCATCACCGGCTCCTCGTCCGAGGCAGGTTCAGCCAGCTCGAAGGGTAGACGCTGGCGCAGCAATGCGATGACCCAGGGTTGAATCATGGAGAGCAGGGCAATCTGTTCGGCAGTGAAACGACGGGTCGAGCCCAGTGAGAGGCACAGCGTGCGGTCGTGATCGAGCTGGCAATTGAACTGGATTTCGTCGGCCACCACATTCAGACGAAAGTATCGTTGGTAATACTCAGTCAGTTCAAAATGCTCCGGCGCCACTTCCGCCAGTCGGAACAGGCCGCCCTGCGAGCGCTCGCGGCTGGCGATGTAGAACGGGTCGAGCAGGTACAGGCCCTTGAGGTAGTCCTGGAACAACTGGTCAGGGCTGCCGTCTTCGGCCGGGCTTTCGGCGAACACCAGTGGTCGCTGGCCGGAACTGAATTGCAGCGCCACCCAGCTATCGAATTCGACGTACTGATTGAGCAGGCGCACCAGTTGGGCCCAGAAGTTCGGCCGGTCCAGCGCTTCGATCAACTGTGCGACCGAGCGGTGCCAGGCGATGTCCGCAAGTGCGAGTGTCATGGATCTACCCCTATTGGGTTACTACAGCTGCGTAATACCCCGTAATACTTGGCATTGCGCATACTGCCCGCAGAGCAAGGGTCAGGCCAGCTTTTTGTACCTGACCGGTATGCGACTCGATAAGGAGAACCCATGAAGGTCGAATTCGCCCAATTGACGGGCCAGGACAATGGCACTGCCCATAACCTGAAAAACGCGCTGAACGCGATTGCCGCCTGCGCCAGCGACACGGCGTTGATTGTGTTTCCGGAAACCCACTTGATGGGCTTTCCGTCCAGCGAAACCGTCGGCGAGATTTCCGAGCCGCTGGACGGCCCCACCGTTCAGGCGGTGCAGCAGGCCGCCCGGGCGCGCAACGTCTCGGTGGTGATCGGCATGGCCGAAAACGACGAAGGGCGCTTCTACAACACCACGCTGCTGATTACCCCCGAGGGCATTGCGCTGCGCTACCGCAAGACCCACCTGTGGGCGTCCGACCGTGGCGTGTTCACCCCTGGTGATCGCTACGCGACCTGCCTGTGGAACGGCCTGCGCGTGGGCATGCTGATCTGCTACGACATCGAATTCCCCGAGTCGGCCCGTGCCCTGGCGCAACTGGGCGCCGAGCTGATTATCGTCACCAACGGCAACATGGACCCTTACGGCCCCACCCACCGCACCGCGATCATGGCCCGCGCCCAGGAAAACCAGGCGTTCGCGCTGATGGTCAACCGCGTGGGCGAGGGTGATGGCGGCCTGGTGTTCGCCGGCGGCAGTGCGCTGGTGGACCCGTTCGGCACGTTGCTACACGAAGCCGGCCGCGAGGAATGCCAGTTCAGTGCCGAACTGGACCTGAGCCAGTTGCAGGCGGCGCGTCGTGACTATCGCTACCTGGACGACCAGCGCCTGCGCCTGCCGGGCGAGGTGGTCGAGCACGCCAATGGCGTACGCGAATTGTTGATTCCAAAACGCTGAAAAAAAGAAGGGAGGGCCGGTCGCTCTGGCACTTTGCACAGAGCATCGGCCGCCATCTCCCTCGTTAGCTGTTCATAAAAAGAACGCCTTAAGTTCTGCCGCACTTTTCTCTGCCATAAAACCTATAAATTCGGAGTAGTCGCTCATGGCTCGTTTGCAACGTACCCTTTCGCTGGGGTCGGTGGTGCTGTTTGGCATCGCCTACATGACCCCCATCATCGTGCTCGGCACCTTTGGCATCCTCGCGCAATCCACCGGCGGCATGGTTCCGGCGTCTTACCTGGCGGCGCTGGTGGCGATGTTCTTCACCGCCATGAGCTACGGCCGCATGGCGTCGGCGTTCCCGGTGGCCGGTTCGGCCTACAGCTACGTGCGCAAGGCCATCAGCCCCAAGCTGGGTTTCATCGCCGGCTGGGCGGTGTTGCTCGACTACCTGTTCCTGCCGATGGCCATCTGGCTGATCGGTGCTGCTTACCTGGGCTCGGCATTCCCCTCGGTGCCGCAACCGGTCTGGGTGCTGGCGTTCATCGTCATCACCAGCCTCATCAACATCGTCGGCCTGAAGCTGGCCAACACCGTCAACGCCCTGTTGATGATCGTGCAGTTCCTGGTGCTGGCCGCGTTCGTGGTGCTGTGCATTCATTACATCGGCGGCGACGCCAGCAAGCCACTGTGGACCCTGGCGCCGTTCATCAACGGTGACATGCAGATGCCGCTGATCATGAGCGGTGCGGCGATTGCCTGTTACTCGTTCCTGGGCTTCGACGCGGTCAGCACCCTGACCGAAGAAACCCGCGATCCGCGCAAGACCATCCCCAAGGCCATCATGCTGATTACCCTGATCGGCGGGCTGATCTTCGTCGGCGTGTCCTACTTCGTGCAGCTGGCGCATCCGTCGGCGCAGTTCGATAACGTCGACTCGGCAGCCTATGAAATCGCCCGCAACATCGGCGGCGATCTGTTCGTCACCATCTTCCTGATCGGCCTGATCGTCGGCCAGTTCGCGTCGGGCCTGTCGGCCCAGGCCAGCGGTTCGCGGCTGCTGTACGCGATGGGCCGCGACGGGGTGTTGCCCAAGTCGTTCTTCGCAGGCCTGAGCGAGCGCTTCGGCACGCCGGTCAACAGCATCCTGCTGTGCGCCGTGGTGGCGTTGCTGGCGCTGAAACTGGACGTGACCACCTCGACCTCGTTCATCAACTTCGGTGCGTTCCTGGCGTTCAGCCTGGTCAACCTGTCGGTGATCTTTCACTACTGGATCGGTGGCGAGAAGCGCGGCCTGCGTGAGCTGGTGTTGTTCCTGATCTGCCCGCTGATCGGCCTGCTGGCGGACCTGTGGCTGATGGTCAGCCTCGACAAGCTGGCGATCATGCTGGGCGTGAGCTGGCTGGTGATCGGTTGCATCTATCTGGCCTGGCTCACCGGCGGTTTCCGCCGCCAGCCGCCGGAGATGGATTTTCAGGAAGCTGCGTAAAGAGTTGCGCTTTACATCCGTAGCAGCACGGCTTGCCGGCGGGGGCGTCCTCGAGATCGCTCCCGCCGGCAAGCCGTGCTGCTACGGGGGTGAGCGGGGATTTCGTTCTGCATTCCGTCCAACAAAGGTGCCGGGGGCTGGACTAACGGCGCAAATTGCTTTTAGCTCTGCGACCTGAAATCCAGGAGCTTCCCCCTTTGAAAAAGTCAGTCGCCATCGTTTTCGGTGGGCAATCCTCCGAACATGAAGTGTCGTTGCAATCGGCGCGCAACGTGATCAACGCGATTGATCGCAACAACTATTACGTCACCCTGATCGGCGTCGACAAGCAAGGCCACTGGCTGCGCTTCGACGAGCGCGACTATCTGCAGAATGCCAACGACCCGGCGCACATCAAGCTCAGCGAGTCCGGCCGTCTTCTGTCCCTGCGCCCTGGCGCCCAAGGGCCGCAGTTCGTGGAAGCGGAAACCGGCCTTGAAGTGCCGCGCATCGATGTGGTGTTCCCGCTGATTCACGGCAGCTACGGCGAAGATGGCGCCTTGCAAGGTCTGCTGCGCATGCTCGACATTCCCTTCGTCGGCCCCGACGTGCTGGGTTCGGCGGCGTGCATGGACAAGGACGTGACCAAACGCCTGCTGCGCGACGCGGGTATTGCCGTGGCGCCGTTCGTGGTGCTGCATCGCGGCGAGACGGTGGATTTCGTCAACGTTTCCGCGCAACTGGGCCTGCCGCTGTTCGTCAAGCCGGCGTGCCAGGGTTCTTCCGTGGGCGTGAGCAAGGTCACCGATGAGGCCAGCTACGCAGCGGCCCTGAAGCTGGCGTTCGAATACGATAACAAGGTGCTGATCGAGCAAGGCATCGTCGGGCGTGAAGTCGAATGCGCGGTGTTGGGCAACCACGAACCGCAGGTCAGCGTGTGCGGCGAAGTGGTCGCCAACGACGATTTCTACGCCTACGACACCAAATACCTGAACGACGGCCAGGCGCGCATCGCGATTCCCGCCGAGCTGCCGGATGATCTCGCTGAGCAAGTGCGCGAAGTGGCCTTGCAGGGCTATCGCGTGCTGGGTTGCGCGGGCATGTCGCGGGTGGATTTCTTCGTCACCGAGGCGCGGGAAATCATCATCAACGAGATCAACACCATCCCCGGTTTCACTTCCATCAGCATGTACCCCAAGCTGTGGCAGGCCAGCGGCTTGAGCTACCCGGAGCTGATCGACCGGCTGATCGTGCTGGCACTGGAACGCGCCGCAGAAACCCGCGCGCTGAAAACCGAGGTGGTGCTATGAAGGTGATTCGCATCGCGGCAGCCTTGCTGATCGGCGCCGACGGTCGAACCCTGCTGGTGCGCAAGCGTGGCACCCAGGCGTTCATGCAGCCGGGTGGCAAGATCGATGCGGGCGAATCGCCGGCCCAGGCGCTGGCGCGGGAGCTGCACGAAGAACTGGGACTGGTGGTTGCGGCGGAACAGGCGCAGTTTCTCGGCGAGTTCTCTGCCGTGGCGGCCAATGAGCCAGGTTTTGAGGTGAACTGCCAGCTGTACCGGCTGGATGTTGCCCAGGACGTGGTGCCTGCGGCCGAGATCGAGGAGGTGGTGTGGATCGATGCCGGGAGCGTCGATCATCTCAACCTGGCGCCGTTGACCCGGGATTCGATCTTGCCGTTGTATCGCCAGTTGATCGCCTGACCCATACCTGTAGGAGCGCGCTTGCCCGCGACAGCGGTACACCTGTGCAAAATATCGTCGCTGACACACCGCCGTCGCGGGCAAGCGCGCTCCTACAATTGGAGTTTGCTTATCTGACGGCACTCACCCCATCCAGCGTCGAGAACGACGTGTCCTTGGCCGTCAGCAGGAAATCGCGCATGTACGGCGCATCCAGCATGTCGGCGCGGACGGCGGCGTAGAGCGTGGCGAACAGGCCTTTCTCGCCCAGGCGCTTGGCTTTGACATAGCCCCGCGAGCTGTATTCATGCAGCGCCCAATGGGGCATCCCGCACACGCCCCGGCCGCTGGCGACCAGTTGCATCATCATCACCGTCAGCTCCGAGGTCCGCACCTGCGCAGGTTCCACGTCGGCGGGCTCCAGGAAACGGGTGAAGATATCCAGCCGGTCACGCTCCACCGGATAGGTAATCAGGGTTTCGCTGGCCAGGTCACCGGGCACCACGAACGGTTTGCCTGCCAGCGGATGCTGATTGGCGACCGCCAGCATTGCCTCGTAGGTAAACAGCGGCACGTAGGTAATGCCCGGCAGATCCACCGGGTCGGAAGTCACCACCAGGTCCAGATCGCCACGGGCCAGTGCCGGAAGCGGGGCGAAGGCAAAACCCGACGCCAGGTCCAGCTCCACTTCAGGCCAGGCATCGCGGAACTGGTCGATGGTCGGCATCAGCCACTGGAAACAACTGTGGCACTCGATGGCCATGTGCAGACGCCCGGCCACACCGCCCGCCAGGCGTGAAATATCCCGCTCGGCATTGCGCAATTGCGGCAACACCGAATCCGCCAGTTGTAGCAGCCGCAAACCGGCGCTGGTAAAGCGCACAGGCTTGGTCTTGCGCACGAACAACGGCATGCCCATGCGCTCCTCCAGTTCCTTGAACTGGTGCGAAAGTGCCGATTGCGTCAGATGCAGACGATCAGCCGCGTCCACCAGGCTATCGGCCTCACGCAGGGCATGAAGGGTTTTGAGGTGACGAATTTCAAGCACCGGGGCGCTCCATGAGCAGATTTTGTGATAACCAAGAATGCGATGAGTCTGCCTCATGCAGAACGCGCTGTCGACACAGCCATTTCAAGGTACCCACCGAACCGCTTTTTCTTGCCGCTTGAAGCTTGCCGCTTGAAGCTGCCGTGACCGTTCGTACCTCTTCATCAAACTGTCACGCAAGTGTGGCAGCGCGCCTGACGAAACTTCATCAGACTCGCGGCCTACTGGGGTTCTGCGTTTCGGTGTTTTTCATGCGGGTTTTATTCTTCCTGGCTGCCTTGTTGTGCAGCCTGCCGTCTTTTGCGGCTTCTCGATGCGATGTCAACGTTCCCACGCAAGTGGCCGAGCTCGATGAGGTGCACCTGGCGTATCAAAGTATCGGTCGTGAGTCCGATCCGGCATTGCTGCTGGTCATGGGCCTGGGCGGGCAGTTGATTCACTGGCCGGACGAGGTCGTGGTCGCGCTGTGTCAGCAGGGTTTTCGGGTCATTCGCTACGACAATCGCGATGTCGGCCTCTCCACATGGGTTCAGGCACCGGCCACCGCCAACCTGACGTATGAGGTATTGCGCTACAAGATCGGTTTCCCGGTGTCGGCGCCGTATTCGCTGACCGACATGGCCCAGGATGCCCTGGGCCTGATGGACGCCATGCACATCCAGCAGTTTCACGTGCTGGGCGCGAGCATGGGCGGCATGATCGCGCAGCATCTGGCTGACATGGCGCCCAAGCGGGTGGAGAGCCTGACGCTGATCATGACCAGTTCCGGCGCACCGGGCTTGCCGATGCCAAGCCCCGCATTGCTGCAATTGCTCGCCCGCCGTGGCGCACCTGACCGACAGACCGCCATCGAGCAGCAGGCCGATCTGCTGGCAGCGCTGGGCAGCCCGGAGGTGAAAGACGACCGGCAGAAGCTGCTGCAACAGGCGGCGATTTCCTACGACAGAGCGTTCAATCCGGAAGGCGTGAAACGGCAGATTCTGGCGATCCTGGCAGAGCCCAGCCGCGTCGAATTGTTGAACCGCCTGCGGGTGCCGACCCTCGTGGTCCATGGCACGGCGGACCCGCTGTTGCCGGTGATGCATGGCGTGCACGTCGCCGCGCACATCCAGGGCAGCCAGTTACGGCTGATCCCGGGCCTGGCCCACAGGTTTCAGGAAGCGTTCAAGGCGCCGTTGCTGGCCGCGGTGTTGCCGTACCTGCGCGAGCACCGTGAAGAGCAGCTTCAAGTTGCAAGCTTCAAGCCGTAAGAGGATCCTCGGCGCTCTAACGATCAACTTGCAGCTTTAAGCTTGTCGCTTGAAGCTGCCCGAAGAGGCCGTCATGAGCACTCCACTGAAAATCGATTTCATCTCCGACGTGTCCTGCCCCTGGTGCATCATCGGCCTGCAGGCCCTGGATCAGGCGCTGGATCATCTGGGTGCCGAGGTGCAGGCACACGTACATTTCCAGCCGTTCGAACTGAACCCGAAGATGGGCCCGGACGGTCAGGAAATCTTCGAGCACATCTCTGAAAAGTACGGCTCGACCCGCGAGCAGTATCAGGCCAACGCCGAGAACATCCGCCAGCGCGGCGCAGAGCTGGGGTTTGTGTTCAAGCAGGGCGAACGCCGCATTTACAACACCTTCGATGCCCACCGCCTGTTGCACTGGGCCGAAGGGGAGGGCAAGCAACACGCCTTGAAACTGGCGTTGTTCACCGCCTATTTCAGCCAGCACGCCAACGTCTCCAGCCACAAGGTGCTGGCCGATGTGGCCGAGAAAGTCGGCCTGGACCGCGCCCGTGCCGAGCAGATCCTGGCGTCGGACGAGTTCGCCGGCGAGGTCCGCCAACTCGAACAACTCTGGACCTCCCGCGGCGTCAGTTCAGTGCCCACCATCGTGTTCAACGACCAATACGCCGTGTCGGGCGGGCAGCCGGTGGACGTGTTTGTCGGCGCCATTCGTCAGATCATCAGCGAGCAGGCGAGTGTGGTGAACCCGGCCGAATAACCCCCGGTCCCTGTAGCAGCAGGGCTTGCCCGCGGGGCGTTCTTGAGGACGCCCCCGCCGGCAAGCCGTGCTGCTACAGAGTGTGTCATTGGCGTTCCTGCGCGCATTTTTCCCCTATCGTCTACCCAGCGCTTGAAAAAATCGCTTGCTCCCACCCACCTCTTTCGGATATCAATTTGTACATGATTAGACAGGTTCGATTTGACAAGAAAAAACGCGTGGTCGACGAACTCGCCCGACGCATCGAAACCGGCCAGATGGGCTCCGGCGAACTGTTGCCCGGCGAGAATCTGCTCGCTCAGGAATTCAACGTCAGCCGTGGCACGTTGCGCGAGGCGTTGTCGGAGCTCAAGCGCCGCAACTACATCGCGACCCAGACCGGTGTCGGTTCGATCGTGACCTTCGACGGCATCTCGCTGGACCAGCGCGCCGGCTGGGCTCAGGCCCTGGCCGACACCGGCGCCCGGGTCAGCACCGAGATCCTGCGCCTGGTCGCGGTCCGGCGTCCCGATCTGTCGGCCCGTTTCGGTACCGAGGAGTTCATCGCCCTGGATCGCCGCCGCACCTCGTCCGACGGCAGCGTGGTATCGCTGGAGCGGGTGCTGATCCCGGCAGTCAACGGCCTGGAGAACCTGCCCCGCGACGGGCTGATCGATGACTCGCTGACCGTGACCATGGCCGCCCATGGCTACGTGGGTGATCGCGGTGACCAGTGGATTGGCGCCGAGCCGCTGAGCGCCGACGACGCCGCGCTTATCTTGCGCGAGCCAGGCACCGTGTTTCTCAAGGCCATACGCACCACCTTTGACCGGCAACAACGTTTCATGGAGCACGTGGAGAGCTGGTTGGACCCCGTGCATTTTCGTCTGCATCTGGCATTTGGATCTTCTACATGACCGCATTGATCGACACTCGCGACCGCGCCCTGGCCGCTTTTTACGGCCTGGCACTGGGCGACGCGCTGGGCATGCCCACGCAATCACTCAGTCGCGAACAGATCAAACAGCGTTTTGGCCGCATCACCTCGTTGACGGCCGCCGATGCCGACCAGCCCATCGCGCCGAACATGCCCGCAGGTTCCATCACCGACGACACCGAGCAAGCTGTGCTCGTCGCTGAACTGCTGGTGTCCGGTGGCGGCCGCATCGATCCGTCGGACCTGGCCCAGAGCCTGATCGACTGGGAAGCGGTGATGCAGGCCAAGGGCTCACAGGACTTGCTTGGGCCATCCACCAAGCGCGCGATTGAAATGATTCTGGCCGGCCACAGCCCCGAAGAGGCAGGGCGCTTCGGCACCACCAACGGCGCGGCCATGCGCATCACGCCGGTGGGCATCGCGGCGGACGTGCTGGACGAAGGCGCGTTCGTCGAGTCGGTGATCCAGGCCTGCCAGGTCACCCACAACACTACGCTGGGGATCGCCAGCGCCGCCGCAGTGGCCGCCGTGGTATCGGCGGGCATCAACGGTGCAAGCCTGGTCGACGCACTGGACATCGGCGTGCGCATCGCCTCGCGCGCCGAAGGCCATGGCCACTGGATTGCCGGCGGCCGCATTTCGGCGCGGATCCGTTGGGCGAAGCAACTGTGCGAGACGGCGGACAATCACCAGCTCGCCGACCTGATCTACGACGTCATCGGCACCTCGGTGGCCTCACAGGAATCGGTGGTCGCAGCCTTCGCGCTGGCCCATCAGGTCGCATCCGGCCAGTTGCCGGCCTTCGATGCGCTGTGCACGGCGGCAAGCCTGGGCGGCGACACGGACACCATTGCAGCGATCCTGGGGGCGATGCTCGGCGCCTGCCAAGGTATGGGCGCCTGGCCTCACGGGCTGATCGAACAGATCAAGGCCGTGAACAGCCTGGACCTCGATGAGCTGGTCGAACACCTGCTGTCCCTGCGTGCAGTCTGAATCAGCCTGATCTGACCACTGCACCACCGAACAAGAGAAACATGCATCGCCCCTGAACTCAGCGGTGATCCGGGGTCGATTCGCGCCGATATCGGTGTGAATGGCCCAATCGACACGGACGTCACTTGCTTTGCGTACTGCCCACAACCAGAACAAATGGCAACAGGAGCATTTCCCATGACGTCATCCAACGCCAATCAAGGCGCAGGACAGCTTGAAACACGCGGCATCGAGCCGGTTCCGGAAAACGAGTGCAACGGCCATCCGCTGCAACTGTTCTGGGTCTGGTTTGCGGCCAACATCAGCATTCTCGGCTTGCCCCTGGGCGCGACCCTGGTGGCCTTTCGCGGGCTGTCCATCGGCCAGGCCATCATCGTGGCGATTCTCGGCGCGGCGGGTTCCTTCGCCGTGGTGGGGGTGATCTCCATCGCTGGCCGTCGCGGCCGTGCGCCAAGCCTGACGCTCTCGCGCGCCATTTTCGGTGTGCGCGGCAACATCGGTCCTACCATCGTTTCGTTGATGTCGCGCCTGGGCTGGGAAACGGTCAACACCACCACCGCGGCCTTCGTGCTGTTGTCGTTGTGCTCGATTCTGTTTGGCACTGCGGTGGAGGCGAAGAACTCACCGGGCCTGACCCTGCTGTTCATCGCCATTTTCGTGCTGATGACCCTGACCGTATCCGGCCTGGGCCATGCCACGCTGCTGGTCATCCAGAAGTGGGCCACCTACATCTTCGGCGCGCTGAACATCGTGGTGGGCGGCTTCCTGATTGCTCACATCGACTGGACCGCCGTGTTCAATGCCACCCCGGCACCGCTGAGCGCGATGATCATCGGCGTCGGCACCATGGCGGCGGGCACCGGCATCGGCTGGGCCAACGCAGGCGCCGACATGTCGCGCTACCAGCACGCCAGCGTCAAGGCCACGCGCCTGGTCGCCTCGGCCGCCTTCGGCGCGGGCATTCCGCTGGTGCTGCTGATTACCCTGGGCGGCCTGCTGTCGGTGGGCAACGATCACCTGGCCTCGGCCACTGACCCGATCATCGCCATTCGCGAACTGCTGCCCACCTGGATGGCCGTGCCGTACCTGATTACCGCCTTCGGTGGCCTGCTGCTGTCGAACAACCTGTCGGTGTATTCGGCGGGCCTGACCACGCTGACCCTGGGGCTGAAGATCAAGCGCGTGCATGCGGTGATCGTCGACATCGTGGCGATCTTCGCCGGCTCCATCTATTTCATGCTGATCGCCGATAGCTTCTACGGCCCGTTCATTACCTTCATTTCGATGCTCGCCGTGCCGATCACCGCGTGGGTCGGGATCTTTGTGGTCGATCTGATTCACCGCCACTACTATTCGGCCAAGGACCTGATGGACGTCACCCCGAGCAGCGCCTACTGGTACAGCGGCGGCGTGGAATGGCGCGCCCTGGGTGCATGGGCGCTGGCCATCGTGCTGGGCTTCAGTTTCACCACCGTCGCCACCACGCCGGAGAACGTGCTGTTCAAGGGCTTCCTGTCCGATTCCTGGTTCGGTCATAACGGCCTGGGCTGGATCGTGACCTTCGTGGTCGCGGGCGGTCTGTACGCCATTCTCGGTGGTTCCCGCGACCGCCGCGTCGTTGCCAAAGAGGCTGCTCATGCCCGCTAGATTGCTGTACACCGGCCAGGTTGTGGTTGACCTGGTCATGGCCCTCGATGCGCTGCCCCGTTCGGGAGGCGATGTGCTTGCCAGCTCGGCGGCGTTCGAGACCGGTGGCGGTTTCAACGTGATGGCCGCGGCCCGTCGCAATGGCTTGCAGACGGTTTATCTGGGTCGTCACGGCCAGGGGCGATTCGGTGATCTGGCGCGTCAGGCCATGACTGTTGAAGGCATCGAAATCGCCACGGCTGCGTCGAGCGATCAGGACACCGGGCTGTCGGTGGCGCTTATCGAGCCGTCGGCGGAGCGTTCGTTCATCTCCTATGTCGGGGCCGAGGGCGGGTTGTCGGCCCAGGACCTGCGAAGCGTTGTCGTGCAGCCGGATGACTTCGTGTTTGTCAGTGGCTACAGCCTGCTGCACAAGAACAAGGTATCGACACTGCTGAGCTGGCTGGGCGAACTACCGCAAGGCGCGGACGTGGTGTTCGATCCGGGCCCGCTGGTGAACTCGCCGGACGGCGCCGAGATGCAGGCGGTGTTGCCGTTGATTACGCTGTGGACCAGCAATTGCGAGGAGGCGCTGCGTTTCACCGGGTGCGAGGCGATAGCCGATGCGCTTGTGAAGCTGGCGCAATGGCTCAACGATGATGCGCTGATTGTCGTGCGGGACGGCCCACAAGGTTGCTGGATCCGGCAGGGCAGCGATGAACAGCATGTACGCGGTTTTCCGGTCACGGCCATCGACACCAACGGCGCGGGCGATGCCCATGCCGGGGTGTTGCTGGCGGGGTTGGCGTCTGGCCTCTCTGCGCAACAGGCCGCCTTGCGCGCCAACGCCGCAGCGGCCATTGCCGTCACCCGCTGGGGCCCGGCAACCGCGCCCCTCGCGGCCGAGGTCGACGAAAAGGTCGCAGGCGCCAGTTGTATGGTAATCAGCGCACGATCTTGTCCACGTGAATCTCCAGCTTCTTGAGCCGGTACCACAGGCTGCGCTCGGATATCCCGATCAACTGCGCAGCCGCGGCCTGCACCCCGTTGGTCTCGTGCAGCGCGGCGAGGATGTAGGCCTTTTCGACTTCTGCCAGCGCGGCGTCGAGGTCCTTGGGGATGCCCGGCCCTTCGCTGAGAATGCTGGCGGCCGAGCTGTCCAGCGGTTTGGAGCCGAACAGGTACGCTGGCAGATCCGATTCTTCGATGGTCTGTGAGGAGGCGACGATGGTCGCCCGTTCAACGCAGTTCTGCAGCTCGCGGATATTCCCCGGCCAGGGATAGCGGGCCATCGCCAGCAGCGCTTCGGGGCTGAAACCGGTGATGCGCTTACCGGCCGTGGCGCCGAGCACGTGGGCGAAGTGGCGGGCGAGGGCGGGGATGTCTTCGACCCGTTCGCGCAAGGCGGGCAACGGGATCGGGAATACGTTGAGGCGGTAGTACAGGTCCTCGCGAAACTCCTTGCGCGCCACGGCATCGAGCAGGTTCTTGTTGGTGGCCGCGATCACCCGCACATCGACCTTGCGCTCGCGAGGATCACCCACCGGCTCGATCACCCGCTCCTGCAAGGCACGCAGAATCTTGGCCTGCAACGCCAGCGGCATGTCGCCCACTTCATCGAGAAACAGCGTGCCCTTGTCGGCCTGTTGAAAGCGCCCGATGCGGTCGGACACAGCGCCTGTGAACGCGCCTTTCTTGTGGCCGAACATCTCGCTTTCCAGCAGGCCTTCGGGAATAGCCGCGCAGTTCACCGCCACGAAGGGTTTGTCCGCGCGATTGCCATGCTTGTGGATGGCCCGTGCGACCATCTCCTTGCCGGTGCCGCTTTCGCCGGTCAGAAGAATCGTCGCGCTGCTTTCACGCACCGAATCCACGGCCTGCAAGACGCGGCGAAACGCAGGGCTTTCACCCACCAGGCTGTCGATCTGCTGGTGCTCATTGAGTTCGGCGCGCAGGCGCTGGTTGTCGCGCAGGATGTCGCGAAACTGCAGGGCTTTCTGTACCGTGATGTCCAGCTCGTCGATGTCGAACGGTTTGCTGATGTAGTCATAGGCGCCGTTGCGCATCGACTGCACGGCGTTCTTGACCGTGCTGTAGGCGGTCATGACGATCACCGGTAATTGCGGAAAACGCTGCTTGATCTCGGCCAGCAGTTGCGGGCCGTCCATGCCGGGCATGCGCCAGTCACTGATCACCAGATCGATCTCTTCACGTTCGAGCACGGTCAGCGCGTGCAGCCCGTTGCCTGCGGTGAACACCTGAATGCCGTTCTGGCCGAGGGCCGAGGCCAGCAGGTCGCACAGCTTGGGTTCATCGTCGACCACCAGCACGTTGTGGCTCATGCCTGTTCTCCTTCATCGGCCGGCAGATAGAGATTGAATGTCGCGCCAGCGCCGTGTTCGCTGATGCACTCTACACGACCGTCGTGGTTCTCCATGATCGAAAACACCTTCGCCAGCCCAAGCCCGGTGCCCGACGCCTTGGTGGTGACGAAGGGGTTGAAGATGCGCTGGATCACTTCCGGATCGACGCCCTGGCCGGTGTCGGTGATGCTGATCCGGGTGATGGGGCGCTCGCTGTCCGCCGTTTCCAGCGCGATGGATAAGGTCAGCCGTCCACCTTCGGGCATGGCGTCGATGGCGTTGAGGATCAGGTTCAGGCAGGCCTGGGTCAGTTGCCGTGCATCGGCGTACACCGTGGCGCCTGGCGTCTGCTCATCGATCACTGCCTGCACGTTGTGGGTCGCCAGTTCCGGTGCGCAGAAACCCAGTACGTCTTCCAGCAGGCCGCGTGCAGATTGCGTCGAGCGGATCGGCGCGCTGGGCTTGGCGAAGTCGAGGAATTCGGTGATCAGGTCGTTGATGCGCGTGACCTCGCTGATCACGTACTCCAGATGCCGCATATCAGTTTCGGGCAGGCTGGCGCGGCGGTGCAGCAACTGGGTCGCGGTCTTGATGATGCCCAGCGGGTTGCGGATTTCATGGGCCAGGCCCATCGCCACTTCGCCCAGGGTATGCAGCCGGTCGCGCCTGCGCAGCTGCGCTTCCAGATGCTGCAGCTCGCGCAGGCGTTCGGTCATGTGATTGAAGGTCACGCTCAGTTCGGCCAGTTCGTCGCCGCCGATGACCTCGACCTGACGATGGTAATCGCCTGCGGTAACCGCCCGGACGCCTTCGCGCAGGCCGCGCAAAGGGCGGGTCAGGTGCTGCGAAACCAGCGAGCCGACACCCAGCGACAATGCCGAGCCAACCAGGAAAATCGCCAGGAACAGGTTGGTCTGGTTGACCAGCCCCACCAGCGAAGAATGGCGCAGCAGGCCGCTGAATATCACCCCTTGCAGCTCGCCGTTGTCGTTGAGAATCGGCGAGTACAGACCGCTGTAGCGCGGTGTCGATTGCTCGCTGGCGGCCTTGGTGTCGCGCAGGATGGCTTCGATGCGCGGCGGCACCTGGGGCGGGTGGTCTTCGAAGCGCTGGGTCGAGAAAATCTCGCCGAAGCCTTCGCTGTTGCGCAGGTACAGGCGCAGGTCCAGGGAGTGCACATCGGCGACGCTGGTGAGAAAACTGTTGTCCAGGTAAGTCGCGATCACCAGCTCGTAATCGACCCCGCCCTGCAGGGTGTGAAAGGTCGAGACCACGGTACCGACAGCGCTGCCGCCTTCGTGGATGGTCTGCAGCACCGCCTTGGGCGAAAGGCTGATCTGGCTGACAATGTCGTCGGCGGCGGTGGAAAACATGACCTTGTGATCGTCGCTGCGGATCAGCGCCACCACATCGATGCCCATGGCGTCCGCGACATCGGCGATCAGCTTGTCACGCTTGCCGCCGGTCTCGGCGTCGGGCCGTGCGTAGGCCTGGAACAACTGCGCCACACGCGCGTTGTTGTGCATGATCTCGGTGGTTTCGTCGATGACGATCTTGGTCGATTCCTGCAACCAGATGCGCACGTTGCTCTCGAAGATCTGCGACAGGGTGGAGGCGGCCAGCTCGGCGGCGATCATGGTCGGGATCACGCTGACCAGCCAGAACGCCAGCACCAGCTTGCGCTGCACGCTCCAGCGCGAGAGGGAAAACAGTGAACGGGCGGAGCGTTCCGGAAATTCAGTCATCGATGTTCGCTTAGTGCCGCAGCCATGGCAGGATCGGAACGGTCGGGGCGGATGACCCGTTTGACCAGTTTGAGCACGGTGTTCATTACCCGGTTGCGATGGCGGAAGAACAGCAGGTTGGGCTCGAAGCGACACCCGAAGCGAATCTTGCTCGCGTACCCCGCCTGGCCTGCCTCGTACACCGGAATGCGATTGTGGATGCAGTACTCGACATTGGCCAGCCAGCTGCGTGCATAGAGGTTGTGCTCCCGGGTGCGTTCCAGGTCGTGGGCGAAAATTTTGTCGATCAGGCGTTGCTCGTTCAGCAGCATCAGATTGAACGCCACCAGGCGGTTGTCGATCCAGTACAGCACGCACACCGCGCGCTCGCCGAGCTGTTCGAGGATGCCGGTGAAGTAGCCAGGCCCGAGCCGTTCGAATTGTAGATCACTGCGCGCAAGCGTCGCTTCATAGAGCTGCATGATGTCCGGCAGCACGTCGTCGATCTCTCGCCGCCACTCGATACGCGGTGCCGGAGCGCGCAAGGTGCGACGCAAATCCTTGCGGGTGGATTTGCCCAGCGACCCCAGGTAGGCATCCATCGACGGGTAAGTCACCGGCAGCAGGGCGCTGGGCAGGCTGGGCATCGCCTGCAACCCTGCACGGCGGCAGGTTTCGGCCCAGACCGGCTCCTCGCCGGGCGCATCCTTCACCGCCAGCAGGCCCACGCCCAGGCTGTCGGCGTCCTGTCGCGCCCGCTGCAACAGCCGGTTGAACACCTCCTGACGCCGATGCCCGGGGACGTGGCTGGCGATCCCCGCGTTGCAGCGTTCGGCCACCGGCGAGCCGACGGCGTACAGCTGCAGATCGAACACCCCAGGCCACAGGCGGTTGAGCTGTTCGGTCAGGCGCTTGCCCACGCCCTGCATGGTGGTATCGAGGCTGTAGCGGGTGACGAACGCAGGCGCCACGCCCAGCAGCAGCGGGCCGTCGAACACCGCAAGGTAGCGCCAGGTGAAACGCTCGATACCGGCCTGCTCGACCGCCAGATAGAAGTCCCAGTCCTCCAGTTGGCCGGGAAAGCAGTCGTTCCATTCCTCACGGGGGATGAAACGGATGCTGGAAAAGGCATGGGTGCTGATCATGATTCATGCCAGTTGAGGTTGATCGTCAACGCCGAGCGGCTGACTCGCTGGTGCGGGGTCCAGCTGTGATCCGGCCTGCACCTGAGTCTCGATGAAGGAGGCGCTGAGGTCGATGACCTGCCGGTATTCCAGGTCCACAGTGATCATGTGATAGCAGTTGTCGAGCAGCACCTTGACCACCGGTGCGCCCAGGTGACGCTCGACGTAATCGGCGTTCCAGCGGCTGGTGATGTCGTCTTCAAGGGAATGCAGCACCAGCGCGGGGGCGTCTACGTAGGGCATGCCGCGCTTGGCCACGGCGATCAGCCGATGCAGTTCGCGCACGCTGACCCCGGACATGGTCAGAAGCCCGGCGTTGCTGCTTTCGCCTTCCTTCATCTGCTTTTCGACGATGGCGCGCAGGCGCGGATTCTTGATGCCGTAGGGCGGCTTTTCGTTGAAGCGGCAGATATGCACGCCGAACGGCACCATCATGTAAATGTGAGTGAACTTGGCCACGAACGGCATGTTCCAGCCGTCGTAGCGCAAGGTCGTGGAATACAGCAAGAGCCCGGCGATTTCACCGGGGTGCTCCGCTGCCATGTGCATCGACATCACGGCGCCCATCGACAGGCCGCCGACGAACACCTGGCGGTGCCGCTGGCGAATGCCGACGAAGGTGCGCAACGCGCTCTGGTACCAGTCGTCCCAGCGAGTGCGCTGCAGGTCGTCGTTGTCGCCGCAATGCCCGGCCAGGGTCGGCACGTACACCGTGCAGCCCCGGTCGGCCAGGCCCTGGGCCACGCGACGCAACTCCGTCGGGGTGCCGGTCAGGCCGTGGATCAGCAACACCCCCACGGCGCCGTTGCCGAGAATGAACCCGGCATCGCCTTCGCCCATGTCGATCGCAGTGTGCGAGGGCGTCGGGCTCATCGTTTCATGGCCCGGTGCAGCAGGCGGTCGAGCAGGGCGATGCCCAGGTCGATCTCCGGGTAGCTGATTTCCAGCGACGGCGCGAGGGTGATCACGTTCTTGTAGTAACCGCCCACGTCCAGCACCAGTCCCAGGCGTTTGCCGTCGATTTCGATGTCGCCTTTCATGCCTTCCTCGACCATGAAATCCAGTGTCGCCTTGTCCGGGGTGAAGCCGTCCGGAGCGCAGATCTCGGCACGCAGGGCCAGGCCCAGGCCATCGACATCGCCAATGATCGGGTAGCGTTTCTGCAGGTCGCGCAGGCCTTCGAGGAAGTACTTGCCTTTGTTCATGACCATCGAGCCGTAGTCGGTTTCCGATGTCATCTTGAACATTTCCAGCCCCACTGCCGTGCCCAGCGGGTTGGAGGCGAAGGTGGAGTGGGTCGAGCCTGGCGGGAAGATTTTCGGGTTGATCAGCTCTTCGCGGGCCCAGATGCCGCCCAGCGGATTGAGGCCGTTGGTCAGCGCCTTGCCGAACACGATCACGTCGGGTTTGACGTCGAAGTGTTCGATCGACCACAGCTTGCCGGTGCGATAGAAGCCCATCTGGATTTCATCGACCACCATCAGGATGCCGTGCTGGTCGAGCACGTGCTTGAGTTCGCTGTAGAAGTTCATCGGCGGAATCACGTAGCCGCCGGTGCCCTGGATCGGCTCGACGTAAAACGCGGCGTATTCGCTCTGGCCGACTTTCGGGTCCCAGACGCCGTTGTATTCGGTCTCGAACAGGCGGGCGAACTGCTTCACGCAGTAGCTGCCGTATTCTTCCTTGGTCATGCCTTTGGGGCCGCGGAAGTGGTACGGGAACGGGATGAACTGCGCGCGCTCGCCGAAGTGGCCGTAGCGGCGGCGATAGCGGTAGCTGGAGGTGATCGATGAGGCGCCCAGGGTGCGGCCGTGGTAGCCGCCTTCGAAGGCGAACATCAGGCTCTTGCCGTTGCTGGCGTTGCGCACGACCTTGAGCGAGTCCTCGATGGACTGCGAACCGCCGACGTTGAAATGCACGCGACCGTCCAGGCCGAATTTGTTCTTGGCGTCCACCGCGATGGTTTCCGCCAGCTCGATCTTGCCCTTGTGCAGGTACTGGCTGGCGATTTGCGGCAGGGTGTCGATCTGCTGTTTCAAGGCATTGTTCAGGCGCGGGTTGGCGTAGCCGAAGTTCACCGCCGAGTACCACATCTGCAGGTCGAGGTAGGCCTGGTCGCTGGTGTCGTAGACGTACGAGCCTTCGCAGCGGCTGAAAATGCGCGGCGGGTCGATGTAGTGGACGGTGTCGCCAAAGGAGCAGTACTTGGCTTCTTTTTCCAGAAGGATCTGGTCTTCGGCGGTGGCGATGCGGATATCAGACATGGTGGAAGAGTTCCTGGGATTCGTTGGAGAGGTGAACGACGGGAGCCGGCAGGCTGTGGGGCAGAAGGGCCAGCAAGGCAGGGAGTTGGGCGAAAGAGTCGAAGCGCGCATGGGGGATGCCGTTGTGCACGCAGTGGTCGGCCAGCCGGCCCTTGGCGAAGACGAAATCGGCGGTGCTGGCTACGCACATGTCGGACTTGCCGTCGCCGATCACCAGCACGCGTTTGTCAGCGGGTGTGGATTTGCATTTGCAGTTCCCGGAGGCCGCGCGACAGGCGTCGCTGGCGTGGGGGAAGACGATGCGCCAGCTGTTCTGGTCCACCTGACGCAGGCCGTTGGCGATGATCGGCAGCAGCGGCACCTGGTGGCGCGAGAGGATGCGGGCGATGCCTTGTTCCAGGCCATCGCTGACGATGTCCAGGGTGGCGCCCAGGCCGATCACGTGTTCGACGAACGCCGGGAAGTCGGGGTCGATGCTGACGCTGTCGAAGTAGTCCAGCAATTGCGCCGGAAACGCCTTGACCAGCGCCAGTTGGCGGCTGAGGCACTCCCGCGAGCCGATGCGGCCGTTGAGCCACTCGTCTTCGATGTCTACCCAACTGGGATCGGCGAAGCGTTCGAGAATGTTGTCGATCACGTCGGTCGGGGTGATCGTCCCGTCGAAATCACACACGATATGCCAATGCATCATCTGCGTTTGCCTGTCTTGTCCAAAGAGAGAGCGGGGCGAAGGGCTCGCCGTGTTGCTCGTGGCAGGGCAAGAGCAGGGACTGTGCCAAGGGTATGAAAGCCCGCAGGGCCGGGGTTGTGGCAGTCGCCGGAGGTGGCTGGAGGGGTGCGAAGCTACAATTTTTGTAGCTTGCTACAAACAACATCAGTGCTTGCGCTGGTGGTCGCCTCTGGGGATTGATGCGCGCATGTTCGCTGCCCCGAGACCTCTGCGATGACTCTTCTGCCGATCTGTTTCAAACGCCGCCTGTGCATCGCCGGGCTGCTCTGCGCCGCGTATTTCAGCCCGGCGTGCCATGCCGATCCGCTGACCGGCGATGCGGGCGTGGGCGTCGCCTACCAGCCCCATGACCCCACTGGCACGCGCTACGAAACCCGGCCGATTCCCTATCTGGACCTGTCCTGGGGGCGGGTCAATCTCAGCTCCGACGAGGGCTTGTCCTGGGATGCGCTCAAGGCCAACGGCTGGAGCGCCGGGCCGTTCGTCAATTATGTCGAGGGCCGCACGGCCAATGGCGCGCTGCACGGTCTGCATGACGTGTCGGACATGGGCGAGGTGGGTGGCTTCGTCGAATACAGCCCATCGGACGCCTGGCGTGTTTTCGCTGAAGTGGGCCGCACCTTCGGCGGCAGCAACGGGCAGGGCGGGGTGTTGGGGCGGGTCGGCGGCGAGCTGGATTACCCGCTGGGCCGCGGGATATTCGGCGGCACGACCCTGGCTGCGCACTACGCCAACGCGGAACAGGCGCAGACCTTCTTCGGCGTCAGCGGCGCCGAGTCACAGGCCTCCGGCATCCGCGCCTACAACGCCAGCGGCGGTTTCCAGAACCTGACCCTGACCCAGAGCGTAGCCTTCCCGATAGCTGCGAACTGGTCGCTGATCACCAGCGCCAGCTGGATTCACCTGGTGGGACCGGCCGCCGACAGCAGCATCGTTCGCCAGCAAGGCCGTGTGAATCAAGGCGAACTGGACGTCGCCGTGGCGTATCACTTCAAGTAGCGGGCGGGTTGGTCTGGGCCTTGCAATGAGCCGAAGCACTCATCGTTTTCGAGGAAGTTCTTCATGGCTCGTCCCGTTTACCGCTGGCTCGCGTACTCGCTCTGGGACATCGTCCCGATTGCCATGGCGCTGGCCCATTTCGCTTTCGTGCTGTGGCTGGTCATGGCCTTTCACAGCCTGTCATGGTGGGCCATCGTGCCGCTGGCGCTGCTGTATGCCGTCAGCCTGTCGTGGAGCATCAACAGCATCTCCCACAACCAGATCCACAACGCCTATTTCACTCACAAGGGCATGAACCGCGCGTTCGACTTGCTGCTGTCGGTGACCATCGGTTTCTCCCAGACCATGTACCGCGACATCCACAACCGTCACCATCGCGGCAACTCCGACCGGCCCAACGACAAGGGCGAAACCGTCGACCCGCTGTCGATCTACCGCTACGGCCACAACGGCGAGCCAGAGGCGCTATGGCGCTATGTGTTCCTGAGTGCCTTTCGTGACGAGCCCAAGAGCTATTACGAGGACATGAAGCGCAAGCACCCCGACGATGCGCGCTGGGCGAAGGTGGAAATCTACGTGACCGTCGCGGCCTACATCGCGCTGGCGTTCCATGACTGGCATGCGGTGTTGCTGTTGCTGCCGTTCTGGTACCTGGGGCAGTCGCTGTCGTCGTTGAACGGCTATTACGAGCACCTGGGCGGCAACCCCGACCTGCCAATTGCCTGGGGCGTGAGTTCGTACAGCCCGCTCTATAACCTGATCTGGATGAACAACGGCTACCACGCCGAACACCATTACCGCCCCAAGATGCACTGGACCAAGGTCAAGGCCTTTCACCGGGAGATCAAGGAGCAGCAGCGGATGATGGGCGTGAAGGAGATACCGGTGTCCCATGGGTTGGGGTTTTTGTTGGATCACACCAATCAATGAACTGGAACACGGCCCCGTAGCAGCACGGCTTGCCGGCGGGAGCGGTGTGTCAGACAAGGATTATTCGACTGACACACCGACCCCGCCGGCAAGCCGTGCTGCTACGAATGGATTTATGTGATTCACACGGACCTGTAGGAGTGAGCTTGCTCGCGATTGCATTCGGTCAGACACCTGAACTTTGCCTGATACACCGCCATCGCGAGCAAGCTCACTCCTACAGGGTTAATGTTCTTTCTCTGCCAACAACGCTATCCCGCCAATAATCACCCACACCCCCAGCCAGTGCAGGGCGCTGATGTGCTCGCCCAGCCCCAGCCACGACCCCAGCAGCACCACCACGAACACCAGCGAACTCAAGGGAAAGGCCAGCGACAGACTGCTACGTCGCAGGATCAGCATCCAGCTCAGGAACGAGCCCACATAACAGCCCACGGCCCCCAGCACCGCCACATTGCCCATCGCCGCCAGCAGCCAGTCCAGCCCGAACGGCATCGCTGACAGTCCATCGCCACCGACCTTCAGCGCCAGTTGCGCCGCGCTCTCGAAACCAATCAACAGCCCCCAGAGCCCGATGCTCGCGGCGCGGCTTTCCAGCCAGCGCCAGGCCGGTTTTTCATTCAGGATTTGCTCATTCATCTATGGATTTCCTGGCCACAACATTCGACTGATCCAGCCCGGCCTTGCGCACCAGCCAGCCCAGCAATCGGGTGACCCACGCACGGCGGTGATGGAGATAATGGTCATTGCCCAGCAGCCGACAACCCAGCCGCAGCTTCTCGTCATAGGCCGCCTGGCTGGCTTCGAACGCCGGAATGCCCTGGGCAATGCAACGCTGCACATGGGCCAGCCAGGTGCGGTGGTAGAGGTTGTGCTCACGGGCGGCTGCGCCATCGGAGGCAAACACCTTGTCGATCTGCCTCAACCCGTCGCCCAGCAGCAGGTTGAAGCCGATCAGCCGGTCGCCACACCAGAACAGGTAGCAGGTCGCACGCTCGCCCAGCATGGCCAGCACCGAGCGGAAATAGTCGGCGGTCAGCGGTTCGATCTCCTCGCCGCTACGGCCCACGGTGTCGGCATACAGCGCCAGCATGGTTTCGATCACGTCATCGACCTGATGCTGCCGCGCTTCGATGCGCAGGTTCGATGGCGCCGCCAGCTTGCGTTTGAGCCCCTTGCGCGTCACCCGGCCGAGGCTCGCCAGATAGCCCTGCAGATCGGCGTAGGGCAACGGCAGCAGGGTTCTCGGCATTCCGGCCACGCGGGCAAAGCCCAGATGTTCCAGCGCGCTGCGCAAAGTCACACGCTCTTCGGCTACGTCCTTGAACAGGTACAGCCAGGTGCCGTCCAGTCGCGACTGGCGATCCAGGGCGTCTATCAGCACCGGCAGGATTTCAGGCGTGCGCGCCAGCCAGTCCGGGGCGCAGGCGATGGAGCAGGTTTCGGTGACGGGCGAACCCACCGCCAGGATCGGCAGCGATAGCTGCCCGAACAGCTTCGCCAGCAGACCGTCGAGCACCTGGTTCAGCGGCAGCCGATGGCGATAGGCCGGTGCCACCGCGATCAGGCGCTGGCCGTCGCGGATCATGAAATAACGCGGCTCGATGCCAGGTAATCCGGCGTCTTCGATGGCGGCGTAGTAGTCGTAGCCTTCAAGCTCGTCGCTGTCGAGTTGCGCCCAGTCGCTGCGCCTGACCCGATGAATGCTGTGGCTGACCTCGACGCTCAGTGCAGAAGTGTCACTGAGCGTGACCGGGTTCCCTTGGGCGTAAATCGATTGAATCTGTGTCATGAACACCTCACGCGCCGGTGGCGCACACCAGCATGACGCCGAACGTAATGACCATCGTGCCGAGCCAGCGGCGCCGGCTGACCCGCTCGCCAAGCACCAGCCTCCCGCCCAGCACCACGCCGACGTAACTCAGGCTCGCAGCCGGAAACACCAGCGACAGCGGCGCCAGCGACAGCACCAGCAGCCAGGTGATGAACTCGACCACATAGGCGCCCACGCCAAACCAGAGCATCGGCGCGCCGGCGATCTGCACCCAGAAGCTGCGCAGGCGAAACCCGCCTTCCTGTGCAGGCAGCCGGTCCAGGCCGAGCTTGAATGCCAGTTGGCCAATGACGTCGAGCAGGATTGAAAAGGCCGTCAGCAGCACCACGGTCAGGGTCATGGGAACAGCTCCTCGAACAGGGTGATCAGGGCGGCATTGGTCTGGGCATTGCGGGCAATGTCCGCTTCGCTCCAGCGTTCTGCAGGCGGCTGATCGGATTTCGCCTCCCAGCGCTTGAGCGGATTGCTGAACGCCGGGGGCGCGAACTCGCCGCAGACGTCGATGCCCAGCACCCGGGTGCTAGCGGCCAAGGTGCGGATGGCGTCGAGCAGATGGCTCAGGCGCATGCCGCCCTGGTCCCAGTTGGTGGCGGCGTCTTCGCAGGCGAGCACGTCCTTGTCGATGGTGATCCACACCGCATCGGTGGGCAGGCTGGCGACCAGTTGTTCGAGGAACACCGGCCAGTCCACCTCGGCCAGGTTGTGCCAGTGCAGGTGACCGTCGATTTGCCGATGACCGGGTCCGTCGCCGATCCTGCCCCAGACTTTCGAGGGCGGATGGCGCCAGGGGAACAATTGCAGGTCACCGCGCCTGAGTGCGCCGAGATTGCCGCCCTTGAGCTGCGGGCTTTGCAGGTCATCGCTGCAAGGCCCGAGGGTGATGACGCGTTGTACGTTGGGCAGCTTGAGCGCGCGATTGACCCACGAGCCGCAGTGGCGGCGGGGCGCGAAGTGCACCCAGTCCGGGTGGTTGTCGAAGTGGATCAGCGTGACCGGCTCGGGCAGGTCGGTGAGCAGGGCAGGGGTCAGGTGGTGATAGTCGCCGGAGCCGACGAAGAAGATTTCCGGCCGGTTGCCCAATGGCCTGGCGCGGTGGTCCAGATGCCCGGCGAAGCGCTGGTAATTGTTTTCAGTGGACCAGAGCCGCAATACCGGCCCCAGGGCCAGCAGGTCAAGCCGCGTGGCACGTCCGTCCTGCAGTCGGTCCTTGATCGGTGCCTGCTGCGTGAGGCTGTGATCGAGATCGAGAATGTTCAAGGTTGCCTTCACCCATCAAATGCCGCCCCGGACACCGGGTCCATGGCCATGAACACCGGCCGGGCGGGCCTTTCAGGGGGATTGCAAAGGGTGGGCCAAGGGTTTGAACGAGACCTGAACAGGGAGCAAGGCCGGTTCTGCGTCCACCGTCCTGTAGGAGTGAGCTTGCTCGCGATTGCAGTAATCCAGGCACATATGTGGTACTTGGAAGGACGCCATCGCGAGCAAGCTCACTCCTACAGGAGTTTGCGAAGGCCAGGGAGGTAGGACCAGGCTAACAAGACGAATCACCCCAAACCGTATTTCTTCACCTTGTCGAACAGCGTGGTCTTGGCCATGCCCAGTTCCTGGCTGGCCTGGCTGAGGTTGCCGCCGCTGCGTTGCAACGCATCGCTGAGCAGGTTTTTCTCGAAGGCTTCCACCGCCTCGGAGAAGCCCAGGCTCTGGGCAGTGGCCGCAGATCCGGTTTTCTTGAAGGCCGGCAAGCCCAGCGCATAGCGCTCGGCGACGTTGCGCAGTTCGCGCACGTTGCCCGGCCAGTCGTGGCCCATCAGCGCCGACATGGTCTGCCGATCAAGCTCCGGTGGTTCGCGGTCAAAGCGCAACGATGACAACTGCAGGAAGTGCTCGAACAGTTGCAGAATGTCCTCGCGGCGCTCGCGCAGTGGCGGCAACTCCAGGGTCACCACGTTGAGGCGGTAATACAGGTCGCTGCGAAACTGGTTGGCGCGGCTCAGTTCATCGAGGTCCGACTTGGTGGCCGCGATCACCCGGCAATCCACCGCCACGCTCTGGTTCGAGCCCAGGCGTTCGAGGGTACGCTCCTGCAACACCCGCAGCAGTTTGATCTGCAGGTTGATCGGCATGCTCTCCACTTCATCGAGAAACAGCGTGCCGTCGTGGGCGTGTTCGATCTTGCCGATGCGCCGCTTGCCCGCGCCGGTAAAGGCATTGGCTTCGTGGCCGAAGATCTCGCTTTCGAACAGGTTTTCCGGCAACCCGCCACAGTTCAGCGCGACGAACTGATTGGAATGACGGCGGCTGAAGTCGTGGAGGCAGCGGGCGACCAGTTCCTTGCCGGTGCCGGTTTCACCTTCGATCAGCACGTTGGCCGAGGTGTCGGCGACGTTGGCGATCAGCGCTCGCAGGTTTTGCATGGCGGGGGAGCGGCCGATGATCTTGCCTTCCAGCGAGTCGCGCTCGGCCAGTTGCCGGCGCAGCGACCAGACTTCCCGCGCCAGCCCGCGTTGTTCCAGCGCGCGGCGGGCGACGTCTACCAGGCGTTCGGGGGAGAAGGGCTTCTCCATGAAATCGTAGGCACCGTCGCGCATGGCACCGACCGCCATCGACACATCGCCGTGGCCGGTGATCAACACCACCGGTAGGCTGCGGTCGCGCGCTTTGAGGCGTTTGAGCAGTTCCAGGCCGTCGATGCCCGGCAGGCGGATGTCGCTGATGACGATCCCGGCGTAGTTGTCGCCCACCAGCGCCAGCGCCTCCTCGGCACTGCCCACGCCCTGGCTGTGAATGTCTTCCAGCGCCAGCGCCTGCTGGCAGCCGAGCAGGACGTGCGGGTCATCTTCGACGATGAGGACGGTCAGTTCAGTGTTCATTCGAAACTCTCATCCTTATTGGATCTGCTGCGGCCATACTCCGACCCCGTAGCAGCACGGCTTGCCGGCGGGAGCGTTGTGTCAGGCGATGCATCTTTCACAGATCCACCGCCCCGCCGGCAAGCCGTGCTGCTACGGGGGCTCTAATCCCCTTCATGCGCTGGCCTTTGGACGATCAACCAACGGCAAAACCAGCACGAACATCGTGCCGCCTTCGGCAGGATCCTCGGCGTTGAGACTGCCACCGGCGGCGGCTGCCAGGCTGGCCGACAGGGTCAAGCCCAACCCCAGCCCCTGCTCACCCGGCTTGGTGGTGAAAAACGGTTCGAACAGGTGCTTGCGCGCTTCGGCGTCGATGCCGTGGCCGTTGTCGCGAACCCGCAGCCGATAACGGCCCTCGCACATGTCGCCCTGCAACCAGAGCACGGGCAGGGGCTGTGCCTGCATGGCGTCCAGCGCGTTGCCGATCAGGTTGACCAGAATCTGTTCAAGGCGAGTCTGATCGATCGCAAGCTCGACATCCTGAAACTCCTGATGCAGGTCCAGCGCGCTGTTTTCCAGACGCCCGGCCAGCAATTGCAGCGCGGCATCGACGGCCTTGCCCAGCGACGCCTGGCCCTTGTCTTCGCCACGCCGGGCAAAGGCGCGCAGGCTGGCGGTGATGCGGCCCATGCGGTCCACCAGATCGTTAATGGTGCGCAGGTTGGTGCTGGCGGTGTCCAGCGCGCCGCGCTCAATGAAACGCACGGTGTTGCCCGACAAGGTGCGCAACGCGGCCAAGGGCTGGTTGAGTTCGTGGGCGATGCTGGTGGACATCTGACCGATGGCAGCCAGCTTGCCGGCCTGTACCAGTTCGTCCTGGGCCTGGCGCAACGTTTCTTCGGCCTGACGCCGCTCACGAATCTGCCCCTTGAGGCGTTCGTTGCTGGCGCGCAGGTCGGCGGTGCGTTCGGTAATCCGGCGCTCGAGTTCGTTGTTGGCCTGCTCCAGCGCTTCGCGGGCGGCCAGACGCACGGAAATCACCTTGCGCCGCTCGTTCCAGGCAATCAGCAGAAAGGTCACCAGGGCAAAGGCCACGGCCACCAGCATCCCCTGGTTGGCGGCTTCCCGGCGCAGGTCTTCAAGCGGCGTCAGCAGGGTCAGGTGCCAGGGCGTGTCGGCCAGGTCGCGGGTCTGGGCCAGGTAACTGACCACAGTGTGTTCATGATCGACACTGACGTTGGCAGGGAAGGTCAGCTTCTCCACGCCGTCGGCAATCGATTCACGCTCCAGCGGCACCAACTCGTTGAGCGGCCACCAGTAATACTGCAGGCTGCGCGCCAGGCGCTCCTTGATGTCAGCTGTCAGCGGGCGCACCGATTTCAGACGTCGGGCCGGGTCGCTGGACAGAATGATGATGCCGTTCTCGTCACTGACGAAGGCTTCCAGACGCGCCCGCTGCCAGCGCTCTTCCAGCGCTTCCAGACGCACCTTGATCACCGCCACGCCGATGATCTTGCCTTTCTCTTCAAGCCCGTGGGCCAGGTAGTAACCGGGCTCGCCGGTGGTGCTGCCGATGCCGTAGAAGCGGCCGGGCAGGCCACGAATCGCGTCCTGATAATAGGCACGGAAGGACAGGTCTTCGCCCAGGTAACTGTCAGCGTCACGCCAGTTGCTGGTGGCGAGCACGCGGCCGGTGGTGTCCAGCACATAGATGGCGCGGCTGCGGCTGCGGCGGTTCAGCCCTTCGAGGTAGTCATTGACCTTGACCCGTAATTCGGGCGACGGATCGTTGAGCAGGTCGGAGACATTGGATTCGAGCTCCAGCACGCTGGGCAGGTAGTTGTATTTGTTGATTTCGCTTTCGACGGTACGCGCGTGCAACTCAAGCTGGCGCTGGCCGTTCTCGCCCAGAGCCTGGATGCCGTTCTTTTCGCTGTACAGATAGGTGAAGTAGCCCAGCGCGATCATCAGCAGGATGACCAGCGGCGGCAGGAACAGTTGGCGGATCAGGCGGGGTTTCACGGCAAGTGATGGTGGCGCGCTAAGAGGTGGATCGCATTTCATCACAGTCGTCCTGGACCGACCAGCCGTGCGTGTCATTGATGGTGAACACGCACGGCCGGTGGTTGTGTGCCCTTGTGGGGCTATGCCCTCGTGAGGCTAAAAACGAAAAGGCTGTTAGTGCTGCAGGATCTTGTTCAGGAAGTGCTGGGCGCGTTCGGAACGAGCGTTGATGTCGCCGAAGAACTCTTCCTTGGGGCAGTCTTCAATGATCTGGCCCTTGTCCATGAAGATCACGCGGTCGGCCACCTTGCGGGCGAAGCCCATTTCGTGGGTCACGCACATCATGGTCATGCCTTCGTGGGCAAGCTGCACCATCACGTCGAGCACTTCGTTGACCATTTCCGGGTCGAGTGCCGAAGTCGGTTCGTCGAACAGCATCACGATCGGGTCCATCGCCAGCGCGCGGGCAATCGCCACACGTTGCTGCTGGCCGCCGGAGAGCTGGCCCGGATGCTTGTGGGCGTGGGCCGACAGACCGACGCGCTCAAGCAACTGCAGGCCTTTTTTGGTGGCTTCTTCCTTGCTGCGGCCCAGCACCTTGATCTGCGCGATGGTCAGGTTCTCGGTGATGGTCAGGTGCGGGAACAGCTCGAAATGCTGGAACACCATGCCCACACGCGAACGCAGTTTCGGCAGATTGGTCTTCGGATCGGCGATAGAGGTGCCATCGACCTCGATGTCGCCTTTCTGGAACGGCTCAAGGGCGTTGACGCACTTGATCAGGGTCGATTTGCCCGAGCCGGACGGCCCGCACACCACGATCACTTCGCCTTTCTTGACCTCGGTGCTGCAATCGGTCAGCACCTGGAAGTCCCCATACCACTTGTTGATATTTTTGATGGAAATCATACGGCTAACCTTTTCTGCATGAGCTTGACCAGACGCGAGGCCGCGAAGCTGATCGTGAAGTACACCAGACCTGCGATGACCAGGAACTCATTGGAACGGCCAATGATGTCGCCGCTGGCGCGGGCCGAGTTGAGGAAGTCGACCAGACCGACCGTGTACACAAGCGAAGTGTCCTGAAACAGGATGATGCTCTGCTGCAACAGCAGCGGGGTCATCTTGCGGAACGCCTGGGGCAGGATGATCAGGCGCATCATCTGGCCGTAGGTCATGCCCAGGGCTTGGGCTGCGCCCATCTGGCCACGGGAGATCGACTGCACGCCGGCACGCACGATTTCGCAGAAGTACGCCGCCTCGAACATCATGAACGCCACGACGCAGGAGGTGAACGCACCGACCGGGGTGTCTTCGCCGGTGATCCAGCGCAGCACGAACGGCACCGCCAGGTAGAACCAGGTGATGACCAGCAGCAGCGGGATCGAACGGAAATAGTTGACGTAGGCGCCGGCGATGCGCGACATCCACTTGCTCGGTGACAGGCGCATCAGGGCCAGGATCGTGCCGAGCACGATGCCGCCCACAACGCCCATCGCCATGAGCTTGAGGGTCATGAGCATGCCGTTCCACAGGCCCGGAATGGCGGGAACGATTCCAGAGAAGTCCATTATTTACCTCCCACGGAAATCAGGCCCGGCACGGCGACTTTCTTCTCGATCAGACGCATGAGCAGCATCAGGCTCATGTTCAGCGTGAAGTAGATCAGGGTGGCCAGGGTGAAGGCTTCGAACAGGTTCGCAGAGAATTCGGCGGTCTGTTTGGTCTGGGCGAGCAACTCCATCAGACCGATCAGCGAGGCCACCGACGAGTTCTTGAACACGTTGAGGAATTCGGAGGTAAGCGGCGGAATGATGATCCGGTAAGCCTGCGGCAGCAGCACGTTCCAGTAGATCTGCGGCAGTTTGAAACCCATGGCGCGTGCGGCGGATTCCTGGCCGCGAGGCAACGCCTGGATACCGGTACGCACTTGTTCGCAAACCCGTGCGGCGGTGAACAGGCCCAGGCACACGACAACGCTCAGGAAAGCCGAGGTGGTCGGGTTCAGGTCCTGCTTGTACCACTCCTGCAGGTTCTCGGGCAGCAGGTCGGGTACCAGGAAGTACCAGATGAACAACTGCACCAGCAGTGGCACGTTACGGAAAATTTCCACGTAGACCGTGGCAATGGTGGACACGATGCGGTTGGGCACCGTACGCATCACCCCGAGCACGGAGCCCAGAATCAGCGCGATGATCCAGGCGACGATGGAGATGCCGATAGTCCAGCCCAGGCCGGAAACGTACCAGTCCAGATAGGTCTCGGTACCCACGCCAGTGGACTTGAAGAACACGCCCCAGTCCCAATTGTAATTCATCAGGGTCTCCCCTCTGATCGATCGTTATGCACGCACACCGCTTTGCAGCGGCTTCCGGGAAGGTCGATGACCTCCCCGGGAGTCAGGCTTTCACTTGTGAAGCATAGAAAGGGAAGGGCTTATGCCTTCTTCTCTGGCGCTGGCTTGTCGTTCGGGTTCTCGATCAGCTTCTTGAGTTCAGGGCTCATCGGGAATTCAAGGTTCAGGCCTTTTGGAGGGATTGGCTGGGTGAACCACTTGGCGTAGATCTTGTTGATCTCGCCCGACTTGTAGAGGCCGACAATCGCGTCGTCCACGGCTTTCTTGAAGGCAGGGTCGTCTTTGCGAACCATGCAGCCGTAGATTTCATAGGATTGCGGAGTGCCGGTCACGTGCCAGTCGGTTGGCTTCTTGGCCTTGGCCATTTCGCCTGCCAGCAGGGCGTCGTCCATCATGAACGCGACAGCGCGGCCCGATTCCAGCATCTGGAAGGATTCGCCGTGGTCTTTGGCGGAGATGACGTTCATGCCCATCTGCTTGTCAGCGTTCATCGCCTTGATGATGCGCTCGGACGTGGTACCAGCGGTGGTCACGACGTTCTTGCCTTTCAGGTCGTCGAAATCGTTGTACGACGAGCCGGTCTTGGTCAGCAGGCGAGTACCGATTTCGAAGATGCCGACCGAGAAGTCGACTTGCTGGGCGCGTTCGGCGTTGTTGGTGGTCGAGCCACATTCAACGTCGACGGTACCGTTCTGCACCAGCGGGATACGGGTCTGCGAAGTGACCAGGTTGTAGTTGACCTTCAGGTCAGGCTTGTTCAGGTCTTTCTTGATGGCTTCGACGATTGCCAGCTGGATGTCGTGGGAGTAGCCGACTGGCTTGCCGGAGGCATCCGCGATGTAGGAGAACGGAATCGACGAGTCGCGGTGGCCCAGGGTGATGGTGCCCGAATCATTGATTTTCTTCAGGGTGCCGGTCAGTTCGGCGGCGGAAACCGGGGTGCTGATCAAAGCGGCTGCAGCAATGGCCACGCCCAGAATGTGGGGAACGATACGCATCTGTTAATCCTCGACTTTGTTTTTCTTATGGGTCCGGTGTTGGGTCGGCCCTATCGTTTCAGAACGCTACAACGGCGGCCCAGACAGGCGGCACGCTACATCGGAGCAATCGTGCATGAGTGTAGAGCATGAGTCATGCCAAGCACGTGACAGCTGATAACAGATTGAAAATAAAGGGAATTTATTTTGAGATGAGTGCGAGGAGGGCTGTGGCCGTCCGGGATGCCGAATGGCCAGTAGTATTGCGTTCGGAAATCCGAATGGGAGGGGGCGCTTGTAGGAGCGCGCTTGCCCGCGATGACGGTGTGCCTGTGACGTTGATGACGTCTGACACACTGCGGTCGCGGGCAAGCGCGCTCCTACAGTGGGGCGGTGTAGGAGGTCAGGCGGCTTCTATGGTGCTTTTATGGCGAGCGATCTTGTCCAGGTACGCCTGCACCTTCTGCTGTTCTTCAGCCGTGGTGAACAGGCCCAGCTTGGTCCGGCGCCACAGGATGTCCTCGGCCTGAGTCACCCATTCGGCCCGGCACAGGTAATCCACTTCGGCGCTGTACAACCCGCCGCCCAGGTGCTCGCCCATGTCGGCCAGGCTTTGCACGCCATCGACGATCTGCCAACTGCGCGAGCCGTAGGTGATGGCCCAGCGCCTGGCGATTTCAGCGGGCAGCCAACTGCAGCGTTGTTGCAGGTCGCTGGCCAGTTGCACCGGGATGGTCATGTTTTCGCCGCCAGGCAGGCTGGTCTTGGCGGTCCAGCTTCCCTTCATCTGGGGGAAGAACGGCGCCAACTGCTGCATCGCCGATTCGGCCAGCTTGCGGTAGGTGGTCAGCTTGCCGCCGAACACCGAGAGGATCGGCGCCTCCGTGGCATCGCCCGACAGGGCCAGGGTGTAGTCCCGGGTAATGGCCGACGGGTTATCGGATTCGTCATTGCACAGCGGACGCACGCCTGAGTACGTGCGAATGATGTCGCTGCGGCTCAGTTGCTTCTTGAAGTGCTCATTGACGATCTTCAGCAGGTAATCGGTTTCGCCATCGGTGATCGCCACCTTCGCCGGGTCGCCGGTGTATTCGCGGTCCGTGGTGCCGATGATGGTGAACCGTTCCATGTAAGGAATGGTGAAGACGATGCGCTGGTCTTCGTTCTGCAGAATGAAGGCGTTTTCACCCTCGTACAGCTTCGGCACGATCAGGTGACTGCCCTGGATCAGGCGGATGCCGTACTTGGATTCCAGTTTCAGGTCTTCGCGAATGAACCTGGCGACCCACGGGCCCGCCGCGTTCACCAGCGCCTTGGCGCGAACCGAGAACTGGGTGCCGTCGCTGCGTTCCATTTCCAGTTGCCACAGGCCACCGTTGCGACGGGCGCTCAGGCAGCGGGTGCGGGTGTGCAGGTGCGCGCCGTGTTCGCGGGCGGCCATGGCGTTGAGCACCACCAGGCGTGCATCGTCGACCCAGCAGTCGGAATATTCGAAACCGCGGGTGATCGAGCTGTTCAGCGGGCTGTTGGCACCGAAGCGCAGGTTTTTCGAGGCCGGCAGTTTTTCCCGCTTGCCCAGGTGGTCATACAGGAACAGGCCGGCGCGAATCATCCACGCCGGACGCAGGTGCGGGCGGTGGGGCAGCACGAAGCGCATCGGCTTGACGATGTGCGGGGCCTTTTCCAGCAGCACTTCACGTTCAGCCAGGGCTTCTCGCACCAGGCGGAATTCGTAATGTTCCAGGTAACGCAGGCCGCCGTGGATCAGCTTGCTGCTGGCCGAGGAGGTGTGGCTGGCCAGATCGTCCTTTTCGCAGAGGAACACCGAAAGGCCACGGCCCGAAGCATCCGCCGCGATCCCGACACCATTGATCCCGCCACCGATGACGGCGATGTCGTAGACCTCTGAAAGGGGTGGAGCAGGGAACGCTGAGTGGGCCATCGGGGCCTCCTGTCTGGAATTCGATCATGTTCGCTTTTGGCGAAATCGAACATTTGAGTTCATTTTCGAAAATGATAAACCAATAAGACAGGTCTAACCACTCAGTATCGATTGAAAATACTGATTGAAGGGAAAGTAAAGGAACAAAAGCGAACATAGACGGCGCTTCGTCCCGTAGCAGCACGGCTTGCCGGCGGGGCGGTGTGTCAGTCAAAAAGTGGGTGTCTGACACGCCGCCCCCGCCGGCAAGCCGTGCTGCTACGGAGCGACTGCCACTTCAAACCACTTCCAGACGAATCTTGTTCTGCGTCAGCAGTTGCGCAAGGGCCGGCACCGGCGGCTGGTCGGTCACCAGGCAGTCGATCAGGGTGATCGGGCCCAGGCGGACCATGGCGTTGCGGCCGAACTTGCTGGAGTCGGCGGCCAGAATCACCTGGCGGGCGTTGGCGATGATCGCCTGAGAGACGCGCACTTCCTGGTAGTCGAAGTCCAGCAGGCTGCCGTCTTCGTCGATGCCGCTGATGCCCACCAGGGCGAAATCGACCTTGAACTGGGTGATGAAATCGACGCTCGCCTGACCCACCACACCGCCGTCGCGGCGCACGTTGCCACCGGCCAGCAGCACTTCGAAGTCATCCTTGCCGCTCAGGATCGAAGCCACGTGCAGGTTGTTGGTGATGATCTTCAGGTGATTGTGGTTGAGCAGGGCGCGGGCGATGGATTCGGTGGTCGTGCCGATGTTGATGAACAGCGAGGCATGATCGGGAATCTGCGCGGCAATCGCCTCGGCGATGCGCTGTTTCTCGTCGCGCATCTGGTCGGCACGCATGGCGTACGCGGTGTTCTCGATACTGGAGTCGTAGGCAGCACCGCCATGGTAGCGACGCAGCAGGTTCATCTCCGCCAACTGGTTGATGTCGCGGCGGATGGTCTGCGGGGTAACGACGAACGACTGGGCCATTTCCTCGATGCTGACATAGCCGCGCTCACGGACCAGCTCGAGGATCTGCTGTTGACGGGGTGGCAGATTCATTTTTTTTCCTTCGGGCAAGAGCGCCCATGATGCCGCAGGCGGCCATTACCTGTCAGCCGGAAAAAGAATCTGGAGTTAGATGCGTTCCCGTAGCAGCACGGCTTGCCGGCGGGAGCGGTGGGTCAGGTAAAAATGATTCAACTGATACACCGCCCCCGCCGGCAAGCCGTGCTGCTACGGGGTATGTGGGTTATTCGGCGTCTTCGTGGGGCTCCCAGTCCCGCGTGCGGTCCACCGCCTTGCGCCAGCCCGCGTAGAGTTTTTCCTTCTCGGCATCGTCGCACTGCGGCTCGAACCTGCGCTCGATCACGGCCTTGTCCTTCAACTCGTCCAGCCCGCTCCAGAAACCTATGGCCAGGCCCGCCAGATACGCCGCGCCCAACGCTGTGGTCTCGCGCATTTTCGGACGTTCGACCTGAGTGCCGAGGATGTCGGCCTGGAATTGCATGAGGAAGTTGTTGGCCACCGCGCCGCCGTCCACGCGCAGGGCCTTGAGCGGCTCGGCGGCGTCCTGCTGCATGGCATCGAGCACGTCGCGGGTCTGGTAGGCGATGGACTCCAGGGCCGCACGGATGATGTGATCGACCTTCACGCCACGGGTCAGGCCGAACAGCGCGCCACGGGCGTAGGGGTCCCAGTAGGGCGCGCCAAGGCCGGTGAACGCCGGGACCAGATACACGCCATTGCTGTTCTTCACCTTGGTGGCGAAATATTCGGTGTCCATGGAGTCATTGACGATTTTCAGTTCGTCACGCAGCCATTGCACGGTCGAGCCGCCGTTGAACACCGCGCCCTCCAGCGCATAGGCCACTTCGCCCCGAGGGCCGCAGCCGATGGTGGTCAGCAGGCCGTGATTGGATTTGACCGCTTTCTTGCCGGTGTTCATCAGCAGGAAACAACCGGTGCCGTAGGTATTCTTGGCCTGGCCGGGCTCCACGCACATCTGGCCGAACAGCGCCGATTGCTGGTCGCCTGCGATACCGGCGATGGCGATGCCGCTTTTGCTGTGGCCATAGACTTCAGATGAAGACTTGACCTCCGGGAGCATTTCCCGAGGCACGTCGAGCACGTCCAGCATCCGCTGATCCCATTCCAGGGTGTGGATGTTGAACATCATGGTGCGCGAGGCGTTGGTGTAGTCGGTGACGTGGACCTTGCCGCCGGTGAATTTCCAGATCAGCCAGCTATCGACGGTGCCGAACAGCAGCTCGCCACGACGGGCGCGTTCGCGGCTGCCTTCGACGTGATCGAGAATCCACTTGAGTTTGCTGCCGGAAAAGTACGGGTCGATGACCAGGCCCGTGGTCTCCCTGATGTAGTCCTCAAGGCCGTCGCGCTTGAGTTGCTGGCAGATTTCCGTGCTGCGACGGCACTGCCAGACCACGGCGTTGTAGATCGGGCGGCCGGTGTCCTTCTCCCACACAACCGTGGTTTCGCGCTGGTTGGTGATACCAATGGCGGCGATCTGGTTGTGATGCAGGTTGGCCTGGGCCAGGACCTTGGTCATGCAGGCGGTCTGGGTGGCGAAGATCTCCATCGGATCATGCTCGACCCAGCCCGGCTGCGGGTAATGCTGTACGAACTCGCTCTGGGCGGTGCTGACCACATTGGCGTCGCGGTCGAAGATGATGGCACGGGAACTGGTGGTGCCTTGATCGAGGGCAATAATGTAGTTCTTGTCGTTATCGGTCATGTCGGTTGCCTGGTAATGAAGCCGGTATCCTGGGGGCTGCTATCAGTTTACGTGCAAGCGCCCCGGTTGCGCAGGCAACAGGGGTGCCTGCGCGCAATATTCGTATTCGAAAAAATATAGACGTAAACGAACATTGTCAAAGGTCGAAAGCGAACTGTCACCGGGTTTTGCATCGTCCGCGAAAATTCGTTGCCAGGAGTGTGCGCGCTTGCAGCGTTTACAGGGCCGATGGCCTAAAGTAATGACTGCCAACAAGAAACACCCTGGTCGTCTGGAGTGCTGCATGACCCCTGCATTGGATTTACTGAAGAAAGCCCGCGCCGAACACCGTGTCCACAGTTACGAACATGATCCGAAGGCGGCTTCCTATGGCCTGGAGGCCGCCGAGAAGCTGAACCTGCAACCGGCCCAGGTCTTCAAGACGCTCTTGGCCAGTACCGAAAAGGGCGAATTGCTGGTGGCGGTGGTGCCGGTGGTGGGCTCGCTGGATCTCAAGGCCCTGGCCCATGCTGCCGGTGCGAAGAAGGCCGAAATGGCCGATCCAGCGGCGGCCCAGCGTGCGACGGGTTATCTGTTGGGCGGCATCAGTCCGTTGGGGCAGAAGAAAAGACTGCGAACCTTTATCGATGAGTCGGCTCAACCGTTCGCGACGATTTTTGTCAGCGCTGGTCGACGCGGGCTTGAGGTCGAGTTGTCCGCTGCGGTACTCGCACAACACACCAGTGCGATCTTTGCTCAGATTGGTCGTGAATGAGCCGCGCCACCTTCAACGATTGGGGATGCCTTCCATGCAGCTTGAATTCCATCAAGTCGACGCGTTCAGTGACCGACCTTTCGCGGGCAATCCTGCGATGGTCTACCGCCTCGATGCCTGGCTGTCGGATGAGTTGATGCAGCACATTGCGACCGAACATAACCTGTCGGAAACGGCATTTGTCGTGCGCGAGGCCCAGGGCTGGCACATCCGCTGGTTCACGCCCACCAACGAGGTGCCGCTGTGTGGGCACGCGACGTTGGCCAGTGCGTTCGTGTTATTCGAAAAATATGCAGAAACAGCCGACACCATCGAATTCCTCAGCAAGTCAGGCCCCTTGACCGTCACTCGGGAGAGCGGCCGGTTGTGGCTCGACTTCCCGGCGATGCCGCCGAGCGAGGTCGGGGTGACGGTGGACATCGAACGGGCGCTGAACACCGATGTGGTAGACGCATTGGGTGCCGCCGCGTTGATGGTGGTGCTGGAGTCGGAGCAGGCGGTTCGCGAGTGCAAGCCTGACATGGCCGCCATCGCCCGGCTGCCGTGGCCGGGGGTGATCGTCACCGCCAAAGGGGATGGGGAGTTGCACGATTTCGTCTCGCGCTATTTCGCGCCGGGCAACGGCATTCCTGAAGACCCGGTGACAGGTTCGACCCACTGCAGCCTGATTCCATACTGGTCGGCGCGGCTGAACAAATTCAGCCTGACGGCGTTTCAGTGTTCGAGACGCGGCGGGGAGCTGTTCTGTCGGCTGGAAGGCGACCGGGTGAAGATCGGCGGGTATGCGACGCTGGTGGCAAGCGGCACGCTGACCCTCGGCTGACCCCGCCAGGCAACCCAATCACCTGTAGGAGTGAGCTTGCTCGCGATAGCGTCTTTTCAGGCGCTGTTGAGGTGACTGACACGCCGCAATCGCGAGCAAGCTCACTCCTACAGGGTTTGTGGCGTTTGTTAGGCCAAGGTGTTCATGTGCGCCGGCACACTACCCACCGCCGCAAACAACACCAGATGCTCAGCCGAAACCCGAATCCCCACTTCATCCCCGGCGCGCAGGTCCACGTGGCTTGGGAACAGTGCTTCAAGCTGGGTACCGGTCGGCATGCGCAGGCGGTAGAGAGTTGCCGCACCCTGGAAGGTCTTGCTGGCGACTCTGGCCTTCAGCTCGCTGTCCGGGGCGTGGACGATGTCGTCGGGGCGCAGCAGCACATCCATCGGGGTGCCATTGACGCCCGCATAGGCGCGATTGCCGCGCAGCAGGCCGAGTTCGGTCTGTACGGTTTCACCGTCGAGCAATTGCCCACGAATGAAATAGCCCTGGCCTACAAAGCTTGCGACATAAGGCGTCGCCGGTTCGTGATAGAGGTTGTAGGGCGTGTCCCACTGCTCCAGCCGGCCTTCCTTGAATACACCGACATGATCGCTGACCGCGAAGGCTTCTTCCTGATCGTGGGTTACCAGGATCGCACTGGTGCCACGGGCCTTGAGGATGTCGCGCACCTCATGGCTCAGACGTCTGCGCAGTTCGCCGTCGAGGTTGGAAAAGGGTTCGTCCAGCAGCAGCAATTGCGGTTCGGGCGCCAGCGCACGGGCTAGGGCCACGCGCTGCTGCTGGCCGCCGGAAAGCTCGTGGGGATGACGCTTGCCCAGTGCGCCGAGGTTGACCATCTCCAGCATCTCTTCGACCACCTGCGCCTGGCGCGGGTGATTGCGAATGCCGAAGGCGATGTTCTCGGCAACGGTCAGGTGCGGAAACAGCGCGTAATCCTGAAACACCATGCCGATGCGGCGCTTCTCCGGGGCCAGGGTGAATCCGGGCCGGGAGATGACTTCGTCGGCCAGCACGATCTCGCCTTCATGCACCGGCTCGAATCCGGCAATGGCGCGCAGGGTGGTGGTCTTGCCGCAACCCGAGGAGCCCAGCAGGCAACCGATGTCGCCTGCGTTGAGGTGCAGATCGAGGTTCTGCACCACACGTTGGTCCTGGTAACCACAGGCGAGGTTGCGCAGTTTGAGCAGCATCAGTTCACTCAGGCAGGTTGCAGGGCAGGGGCCACGAGGAATTCCAGCAAGGCCTTCTGCGCGTGCAGGCGGTTTTCGGCCTGGTCCCAGGCGACCGAACGGGCGTCGTCGAGCAGGTCTTCACTGATCTCTTCGCCCCGGTGCGCCGGCAGGCAGTGCATGAACAGCACGTCATCGGCGGCCAGGTCGAGCAGTTCGCGGGTGACCTGGAACGGCTTGAACAGGGCGATACGCTTGGCGGTTTCGTCTTCCTGGCCCATGGAGGTCCAGACGTCGGTGCTGATCAGGTGCGCACCCTTGACCGCTTCGCGCGGGTCGCGGGTCAGGGTAACGCGGTCGCCGGCCAGCGCCATGAAGTGCGGGTTAGGCTCGTAGCCTTCCGGGCAGGCGACACGCAATTGGAAGTCGAACTGGATCGCCGCTTCTATATAGCTGTTGCACATGTTGTTGCCGTCGCCGATCCAGGCCACGGTCTTGCCCTTGATCGAGCCGCGATGTTCGAGGAACGTTTGCATGTCGGCCAGCAACTGGCATGGGTGCAGGTCATCCGACAGGCCGTTGATGACCGGCACGCGGGAATTGGCGGCAAACTCGGTGAGGTTGCTGTGGGCGAAGGTACGGATCATCACCGCATCGACCATCCGCGACATGACGCGCGCGCCGTCGGCAATCGGCTCGCCGCGGCCCAGTTGCGTGTCACGGGGCGACAAAAAGATCGCCTGGCCGCCCAGCTGGATCATGCCGGCTTCGAACGAAACACGGGTACGAGTCGAAGATTTCTCGAAGATCATCGCCAGCACGCGGCCGCGCAACGGCTCGAACAGCACCCCTCGATTTCGCAGGTCCTTTAGCTCCACGCCGCGACGAATCACGCCGACGAGCTCATCTGGCGTGTAGTCCATCATCGAGAGAAAGTGCCTTGCGCTCATCATTAACTACCTTGTCTGCAACAGACCGCAGATCCTCAAAGCCGGGTTTTATCGGGAAAACGGGCGAGACCTGCGGCAAAAGCCGCACGGGGCGACGGATAGGGAAGGCGCGAGGGTATAAGAAAATGTCGCCTCGTGCCAAGGCCCGGCTTGCTGGAAAATATTCGTCAGACGTTCGGTAGCCTGAAAACGGCGCTGTCAGGACGCTTTTCATGTAACGAAGTGCTACAGTTGCTCGGGCAGGAGAGGCACTTCGCCATCTCTGCGTTGTCGAACGCCAGAGGTTGTACACCGGCCTCTAAAGAATGCGCAATTACTGCCGATTCTGTAATAGTTTCAAATTGATGCAAACCTTGCGACATGCTTCACGCCCCGGAAACCCGGACGTTTCCTAAACCTGTGGCGTGGGTTATAAAGGCCGCTTATGTCCTCCAGAAGAGGTGGGGAATGGATTCAAAAGAGAAACAACTGACGGAACTGCTCGGGCTCACCGCCCGTACCCTCACGCACCTCACGGCTTCCATGACGTCGATGTCGTTCGAGCTGATGCGCAGCGAGGATGAGGTGACCCGCTCGGCAGGTCGTCGCATGATCGACCGCATGGCCACTATCAGTGCCGGGCTTGACGATCATTGGCGTCTGATCGGTGAACTCACCGGCGTTCAGGTTTCCCAGGAACAGGTCGAGACCGTTCACGAGATCCAGATGCAGCGCAAGGTGGTCACCCCCATTGGCGGTTCCGCCTCCTGATCTCCTTTCTGTTTGCGCAGGCGGGCCATCGGCTCGCCTGATGCTGTCCGATTCACGGCACTGACGTTTCTGGCGAAGTGCTGCCCCAGGCGCCATAGTTTTGTCTGCGCGATCACCCCGGTCGCCGAACAAGAATATGAGACTGGCGATGACCAAGACTCTGCACCACCGTGCGTGCCACCTGTGCGAGGCCATCTGTGGCCTGACCATCGAAACCACCCGCGAAGACGATGCCTCGGTGCGCATCAGCTCGATCAAGGGCGACGCCCTGGACACCTTCAGCCGTGGGCACATCTGCCCCAAGGCCGTGGCCCTGCAGGATATCCAGAACGATCCGGACCGCTTGCGCCAGCCCATGCTGCGCGTGGGCGATCAGTGGCAGGCCATCGAGTGGCAGGCGGCGTTCGATCTGGTAGCCGAGCGCCTGCTGGACATTCAGGCGCGTCATGGCCAGAACGCAGTGGCGGTGTATCAGGGCAACCCCAGCGTCCATAACTATGGCCTGATGACCCACAGCAACTACTTTCTGGGCCTGCTGAAAACCCGCAATCGTTTTTCGGCGACCTCGGTCGACCAGTTGCCCCATCACCTGACCAGTTACCTGATGTATGGCCACGGTTTGTTACTGCCGATTGCCGACATCGACCACACCGATTTCATGCTGATACTGGGCGGTAATCCACTGGCGTCCAACGGCAGCATCATGACCGTGCCCGATGTCGAGAAACGCCTGAAGGCCATTCAGGCCCGCGGTGGCAAGGTGGTGGTCATCGATCCGCGGCGCAGCGAAACGGCCGCCATCGCCGATCAGCATTTGTTCATTCGCCCCGGCGCCGACGCGGCGCTGCTGTTCGGCCTGCTGCATACCTTGTTTGCCGAGGGCCTTACCCGCGAAAGCCACTTGCCGGTGGATGGCCTCGAAGAGGTGCGCGCGGCCATCGCGCAGATGGATGCCGACGCCATGAGCCTGCGCTGCGGTATCCCGGCCGAGCAGATTCGGCAATTGGCGCGGGATTTTGCGGCGGCTGACAAGGCGGTCTGTTACGGGCGCATGGGGATTTCCACCCAGGCGTTCGGTACGCTGTGTCATTGGCTGGTGCAGTTGATCAACCTGGTCACCGGCAATCTTGATCGCGTGGGCGGCGCGCTGTGCACCTCGCCCGCGCTGGATATGGTGGCGTCCACTTCGGGCGGCGGCTTCAATCGCTGGCAGAGCCGGGTCTCGGGGCTGCCCGAATATGGCGGTGAACTGCCGGTGTCGGCGCTGGCCGAAGAAATGCTCACCGAGGGCGAGGGGCAGATCAGGGCGCTGGTCACGGTGGCCGGCAACCCGGTGCTCTCGACGCCAAACGGCCGCCAACTGGATCAGGCGCTCGACGGCCTGGAGTTCATGGTCAGCGTTGACCTCTACATCAACGAAACCACCCGCCATGCCGATCTGATCCTGCCGTCCACTTCGGCGCTGGAAAACGATCACTACGACACCACGTTCAACATGTTCGCGGTGCGCAACGTCACCCGTTTCAACCGCGCGATTCTGGCCAAGCCCGAAGGGGCGCTGCACGACTGGGAAATCTTCGTGGGCCTGGCCCGCGCATTCGCCACCCGTGCCGAGCGGGAGTTGAAACCGACCATCGCCCCGGCGCAGATGGTCGATCGCGGTTTGCGCGCAGGGCTGTACGGCGATGCATCGGACTTCAAGCTTTGCCTTGAGACGCTGCATGAGCACCCTCACGGTCTGGATCTGGGCGCCCTGCGGCCCAACCTTGCGTCCCGGTTGCGCACCGCCAATCAGCGGATACAGGCGGCGCCTGAAGTGATCCTCGCCGACCTTGTGCGGTTCGCCATGCAGCCGGCGCCTTCGGTTGAAGAGCTGTTGCTGATCGGTCGGCGGCATGTGCGCAGCAACAACTCCTGGATGCACAATTATCATCGGCTGGTGAAGGGCAAGCCGCGCCATCAGTTGCTGATGAACCCGCAGGACATGGCCGCGCGCGGGCTCAGTGACGAGCAGCGGGTGAAGGTGAGTTCGCGGGTCGGGATGATCGAGGTGGAGGTGATGGGCAGCACCGACATGATGCCGGGCGTGGTCAGCCTGCCCCATGGCTGGGGCCACGGCCGGCCGGGCGTGCAGATGGAGATCGCCCAGGGGCAGCCGGGGGAGAGCGCCAACGACCTGACCGACGAACGGCAGCTGGATGCGATTTCCGGCAACGCGGCGCTCAACGGAGTACCCGTGACGGTAGCGGCGGCATGATGGGCGTCATATCTATCGTCGCAATTAAAGCCAAGACCGAGCGTTACGCTAGGCTTTCCGTTACAATGCGCCACCGTGTCGACATTTAGAGTCGTAAAGTTCAGCCGAGGTGCTCCGTGGATATCATCGAAACGATCAAAGACCAGATTGCCAAAAACACCGTTCTGCTCTACATGAAAGGCGCCCCGAATGCCCCTCAGTGCGGCTTCTCGGCCAAGGCTTCCCAGGCGCTGATGGCATGCGGCGAGAAGTTTGCGTACGTCGACATCCTGCAGAACCCGGAAATCCGCGCCAACCTGCCAAAATATGCCAACTGGCCAACCTTCCCGCAGCTGTGGGTTGATGGCGAGCTGGTCGGCGGTAGCGACATCATCGTCGAGATGCACGCCGCAGGCGAACTGCAGCCGCTGATCAAGGCTGCCGTCGAGAAGAACGCGACTGCCTGATCCAGGTTGTTGAAAAAGGCCCCGGTCTCTTGCGAGATGCGGGGCTTTTTTGTGGGCGTCCATTTCATTGGCGCCCACCGCCCGTAGCAGTCCGGCTTGCCGGCGTCGGCGATCCCGCGGCCGCCCCCGCCGGCAAGCCGTGCTGCTACGGTTTTGCGGCGAACCCAATCCGGTACCCGCCCGATTTCCCGGGGCATAAAAAAGCCCCGCCGGGCTGAACACCGGGCGGGGCGTTTTGGGGGAAGGCTGGAATCAGTCTTCTTCGCCCATTTGCGATTGCAGGTAATTCTCGAGGCCGACCTTGTCGATCAGGCCCAGCTGGGTTTCCAGCCAGTCGATGTGCTCTTCCTCGGACTCCAGGATGTCCTCGAGCATTTCACGGCTGCCGAAGTCGCCAACGGTTTCGCAATGGGCGATGGCCGCTTTCAAGTCTGCATGACCCTTGCGCTCGATCTTGAGGTCACACTCCAGCATTTCCTTGGTGTGTTCGCCGATCAGGATCTTGCCCAGGTCTTGCAGGTTCGGGATGCCTTCCAGAAACAGGATGCGCTTGATCAGTTTGTCAGCGTGCTTCATCTCGTCGATGGATTCTTTGTACTCGTGCTTGCCCAGCTTGTTCAGGCCCCAGTCTTCGTACATGCGTGCATGCAGAAAATACTGGTTGATCGCGACCAGCTCGTTTCCGAGGATCTTGTTGAGATGCTGGATGACTGTAATGTCGCCTTTCATGATCGAGGTCCTGTCGAAGATGTTCGTATATAAGCCGCAAGTCTGAGCTTCGAACAATCGCCTGTCAAACCTAAGTTATTGAATAATAAGTGAAAATTAATAGGAATAAGAATGTTTTTGTTCCGCATCTTATCGCTAACTAGTTGAATTACAGGCATAAAAAAACCGGACACTGGGTCCGGTTCTTTGAAATTCGCTGAATCAGGCAGCAGAAAATTCTGCAGGGTAGGCAAGGGCCGCCTGGGTCGTTTGCAGTTCAGTCAGGGTTTCACGCACCACTTCCTTCGCAAGGCAGGCACATTTCCCACATTTACTGGCGACACCCAAGGTCTCGCGCACTTCACGATAGCTGCAGCATCCTTCCATGATCGCTTCGCGGATTTGTCCGTCGGTGACACCTGTGCAGAGGCAGACATACATAAAAAAAGGACCGTCGCTGAGTTATTTGCGATATGGACGGATACTAATGTTAATGAGAATGCTTGTCAAAACTACTTCCCAACCTTCAGATGAACGCCGATGAATGGTCGGGTGAAGGGATGCTAAAGCTCACGTTCCACT
>NZ_JANHKS010000004.1 GCF_028682175.1 Pseudomonas putida
GCAAGCCGTGCTGCTACGGTGCCGGTGGGGTCTGTAGAATCAGCGCAATAACCTGCTCAATGGACAACGCAACCATGACCGAAGACACCATCAAACGCCGGGCCCGTGGTCTGGACCGGGCGTTCGATATTCTCGATTTCCTCAAGGAAAAGGGCACGCCGTTGCGGCCCAATGAAATTGCCAGCGGCATCGGCAGCCCGAAATCGACGGTCTATGAGCTGGTCAGTTCGCTGCTCGAGCGGCGGATCCTCGAGACCGTGGGCAAGGAGGGCCATGTGTACCTGGGGCGCCAGCTGTATTTTCTGGGCCAGGCGCATCTGCGGCATTTCGATTTTACCCGTGAGGCTGAAGTCAGCCTGAACGAAATCGTCGAGCAGACCCGCGAAACCGCGCAGATGTGCCTGCTCAACGGGCGCAAGTACACCGTGGCGCTGATGAAGGAGGGCGCCCGGCATTTCCGGATTTCCTCGGACATCGGCGAAGACGCCCCGATCCCATGGACGGCCTCGGGCCGCCTGCTGCTGGGGCATCTGAGCGATCAGTCGATCATCGACCTGATCGACGAAGACGATTTCATTCTCCCGGACGGCCAGCGCCTGCCGATCGAGACCTTTCTCGGCGAGATCCGCAAGGCGCATGAAGAAGGCTTTTTTTCCTTCAACAGTATCGCCGATACCTTTACCCATTGTTTCGCCGCACCGGTCAGGGACAAGCAGGGCATCTGCATCGCGACCCTGTGCATTGTCGCGCCCCGGGCGGACGCCAAGACCCATTACGAACACTACCGCAAGGTGCTGATCGACAGCGCCAACGGCCTGGCCCGTCGGGTCAACGATTAACCGGTTCAAAGACTGCGCGGTTCCCGATCCGCCATCGAACAAGAATTCAGGAGACAACACATGAGCACTGCCGCACTGGAAAAAGGCTCCACCCAGCCTGGCGATCACCTGGTCAGGGATGTCAGCCTGCCTGCGCTGGTCATTCACGACAAGGCACTGCAACACAACATTCGCTGGATGCAGAAATTCGTCAGCGACAGCGGCGCGGAACTCGCGCCCCACGGCAAGACCAGCATGGTCCCGGCGCTGTTCCAGCGTCAGTTGCAGCAAGGCGCATGGGGCATCACCCTGGCCACTGCCACCCAGACCCGCGCCGCCTATGCCCACGGTGTGCGCCGTGTGCTGATGGCCAACCAACTGGTGGGCGAGCCGAACATGGCGATCATTGCCCAGATGCTGGCCGACACTCAGTTCGATTTCCACTGCATGGTCGACCATCCGGACAACGTCAAGGCGCTGGGTGAGTTCTTCGCCTCCAAGGGCGTGCAGCTCAACGTGATGATCGAATACGGCGTGGTCGGTGGCCGTTGCGGTTGCCGCACCGAGCAGGAAGTCATGGATCTGGCCGACGCCATCGCCGCGCAACCGGCCCTGAAACTGACCGGTATCGAAGGTTACGAAGGCGTGATCCACGGCGACAAGGCCATCGCCGGGATTCGTGCGTTTGCAGCCTCGCTGGTGCGCCTGGCGGTGACCCTGCAAGACAAGGGCGCTTTCGCGCTTGACCGCCCGATCGTCACGGCGTCGGGCTCGGCCTGGTACGACCTGATCGCCGAGGAGTTCGACAAGCAGCAGGTTCGCGAACGCTTCCTCGGCGTGCTGCGCCCCGGCAGCTATGTGGTACACGACCACGGCATCTACAAAGAGGCGCAGTGCTGTGTGCTCGACCGCCGTCAAGATCTCTCCGAAGGCCTGCAACCGGCCCTGGAAGTCTGGGCGCACGTGCAGTCGATGCCCGAGCCCGGCTTTGCGGTGATTGCCCTGGGCAAGCGTGACGTGGCGTTCGACGCCGGCATGCCGAACCCGATCAAGCGTTACAAGGCCGGCGTGGTGCCTGCCGTGGGCGACGATGTCAGCGCCTGCAAGGTGACTGCCGTAATGGATCAGCACGCGTTCATGACCGTGGCGCCGGGCTGCGACCTGAAAGTGGGCGACATCATTTCCTTCGGCACTTCGCACCCGTGCCTGACCTTCGATAAATGGCGCACCGGCTGCCTGGTAGGTGATGACCTGAGCGTGATCGAATCCTTCGACACCTGCTTCTGACGGAGATGGGCGATGAGTGAACTTGTCAGCCACAGCCACCCGCGGGTGGCGCTGATCGGCGAATGCATGATCGAGTTGCAGCAGCACGCCAACGGCACCCTCAAGCAGAGCTTCGGTGGCGATACCCTGAACACGGCGGTCTACCTGTCGCGCTTGCTGGGTTCGGCGGCGCAGGTCGATTACGTCACCGCGCTGGGCGACGACAGTTTCAGCGATGCCATGTGTGCGATCTGGACCGAGGAGGGCATCGGCCTGAGTCAGGTCCAGCGCTTGCCGGGGCGTTTGCCTGGGCTGTATTGCATCCAGACCGACGAAAACGGCGAGCGGCGCTTTCTGTACTGGCGCAACGAGGCGGCGGTGCGCGAGTGTTTCACCACGCCGTCCGCCGACGCTGTGCTGGAGGCGCTGGTGCAATACGACGTCCTGTACTTCAGCGGCATCACCCTGGCGGTGCTGGGCGAAGTCGGACGGGCGCGGCTGCTCTCGACCCTGGGCGACGCCCGGGATCGTGGGGCCTGCGTGGTGTTCGACAACAACTACCGGCCGCGTCTGTGGCGCAGCGTCGATCAGGCCCGCCAGGCGTACCGTTCGGTCATGCACGAGGTCGATGTGGCCTTGCTCACCGAAGACGATGAGCAGGCGCTGTTCGGCTACACCGACAGCGAGCAGATCCTGAGCGCTTACCGCGACATGGGTGTGAAGGAAGTGGTGGTCAAGCGCGGCGCCCAGAGTTGCCTCGTGCGCGCCGACAATCGCCGATATGAAATTGCGGCGCAACCGGTGAGCAAGGTGATTGATACCACGGCGGCGGGGGATTCGTTCAGTGCGGGTTATCTTGCCAGGCGTCTGCGTGGTGGTGGCCCGCAGGAAGCGGCAGAGGCGGGGCACCGGCTGGCCAGCCTGGTGATCCAGCATCCGGGGGCCTTGATCCCGCGCAGCGTGATGCCTGCCTGACCTACCCCGTGTCGCTCCCGCATTGCGCCTGTGGGAGCGGGCTTGCCCGCGAAAGCGGTGTGTCATTCAGCGCTGTCGGAGACTGAACGCACGCTTTCGCTGGCAAGCCAGCTCCCACAGGGAGCGTGGTGTGCATGTGAGATGTGAGCTCATCCCCGTTGCAATACGGCACCGACACGCAAGCTCAATCCCGAAAAAACACCTGCACCAGGTGGTAGCCGAACTTGCTCTTCACCGGCCCGTGCACCGTGCGCAGCGGTTTCTTGAAAATGACCTGGTCGATGGCCGATACCATCTGGCCTGGACGCACCTCGCCCAGGTCGCCGCCGCGCTTGCCGGACGGGCAGGTGGAGTACTTCTTTGCCAGTACATCGAACGCTTCGCCCTGGGCAATGCGTTGCTTGAGCTTCTCGGCTTCTTCGGCGGTCTTGACCAGAATGTGCCGGGCTTGAGCTTTCATGATGAAAATGCCTCGATAAAAAAGCCGCGCATTATGCCCTTGCGGCGGGATTTCAGGTAATTTCCTTCACTTTCGTCGAGCCTGCGTCATGCGTCTAGTCTTATGATCGCGAACGTTGGTACGAGTCGATGGTCGCACGTTGTGTCGACCTGCAGTCTTCTTACAAGGTGTGACTTATGGATTTCCCGGCGTTGTTGAAGGTTCTTGCCACCCAGGACGGATCGGATCTCTATCTCTCCACCGGTGCGCCGCCGTGCGCCAAGTTCAATGGCGTGCTCAAGCCCTTGGGCACCGAGGCCTTCAAGCCTGGCGACGTGGCGCTGATTGCCGACGGCATCATGGATGCCGAGCAGAAGCAGGATTTCGAGCGCGAGCTTGAGATGAACCTGGCGTTTTCCCTGTCGGGTGTCGGCCGTTTCCGGATCAACATCTTCAAGCAGCGCAACGAGGTGTCCATCGTCGCGCGTAACATCAAGCTCGACATCCCCAAGTTCGAAGACCTGCACCTGCCGCCCGTGCTGCTGGACGTGGTCATGGAAAAACACGGGCTGGTGTTGTTCGTCGGCGCGACCGGCTCGGGCAAGTCCACGTCGCTTGCGGCGTTGATCGACCACCGCAACCGCCACGCCAGCGGGCATATCATCACCATCGAGGATCCGGTGGAGTTCATCCATCGGCACAAGAAATCGATCATCAACCAGCGCGAAGTAGGGGTCGATACCCGCAGCTTCCATGCCGCGCTGAAGAACACCCTGCGCCAGGCGCCTGATGTGATCCTGATCGGCGAAATTCGCGACCGCGAAACCATGGAGCACGCCCTGGCGTTCGCCGACACCGGCCACCTGGCGATTTCCACCCTGCACGCCAACAACGCCAACCAGGCGCTGGACCGCATCATCAACTTCTTCCCCGAAGAGCGTCGCCCGCAGCTGCTGCACGATCTGGGCAACAACCTCAAGGCGTTCGTGTCCCAGCGGCTGGTCAAGACCAAGGACGGCAAGCGCCGGGCGGCGGTGGAGGTGATGCTCGGCACGCCGACGATCCGCGACCTGATTCACCGCAACGAGCTGACCGAACTCAAGGGCATCATGGAGAAGTCCACGAACCTGGGCATGCAGACGTTCGACAATGCGCTGTATGACCTGGCCATCGAAGGGGCGATCAGCGAAGACGAAGCGCTGAAGAATGCCGACTCGGCGAACAACGTGCGCCTGCGCCTGAAGCTGCACAACGAAAACGGCCCGAGCACCATCACCACGCCACCCCCGGCGCCACAGCCTGCGGCCCAGGTAGACGTGAAGGACTGGGGGTTGGTGGACGAGCGGGACGAGCCGGGTTCCTAGAGCAATGGCGGCTTCCAGGACGCCCCCGCCGGCAAGCCGTGCTGCTACGACGGTTCGATGTGATCGCCGATGTTGTGGACGACGTTGAAACCGTAGCAGCACGGCTTGCCGGCGGGGGCGATTTCAAGGATTACGCATGAGTCAGCCGCAAAGGCAATCTCAGCGCGCCAACCACCCCCCATCGATATTCCACGCCGCGCCACGCACCTGCGCGCCGGCTTCGCTGCACAGAAACAGCGTCAACTCACCCAGCTGCGTCGGCGTGACAAACTCCAGCGAAGGCTGTTTCTCGGCCAGCAGGTCATGCTTGGCCTGCTCCAGGTCGCCGGTTTCAGCACCGCGATCGTCGATCTGCTTCTGCACCAGTGGCGTCAGCACCCAGCCGGGGCAGATGGCGTTGCAGGTGACATTGCTGGTCGCCGTTTCCAGGCCGACCACCTTGGTCAGCCCGATCACCCCGTGCTTGGCTGCCACGTAGGCCGCCTTGCCGGTCGAGCCCACCAGGCCGTGCACCGAAGCGATGTTGACGATGCGCCCCCAGCCCTTGGCCTTCATGCGCGGCAGGCACAGGCGGGTGCTGTGGAACACCGATGACAGGTTGATCGCGATGATCTTGTCCCAGCTCTCCACCGGGAAGTCTTCCACCGCATCGACGTGCTGGATGCCGGCGTTGTTGACCAGAATGTCCACGCCGCCAAACTCGCGCTCAGCATAGGCGATCATGTCGGCGATCTGCGCCACGTCGCTGACGTCCGCCGGGTGGTGGCCGACCTTGCCGCCGTACTGTTTGACCTGCTCGATCACCGCCGACGCATCGCCGAAGCCGTTGAGCACCAGGTTCGCCCCGGCCTTGGCCAGCGTCAGGGCGATGCCCAGCCCAATGCCGCTGGTGGAGCCGGTGACCAATGCGGTTTTGCCTTGCAGACTCATGTTCGATTCCTCATACGATGCCGGTTGCATAGAACGTGGCGATCACCACGAAGACCGCCAGGGTCTTGATGATGGTGATACCGAAGATATCCTTGTACGCCTCGCGGTGGGTGAGCCCCGTGACCGCCAGCAGCGTGATGACGGCGCCGTTGTGGGGCAGGGTGTCCATGCCGCCGCTGGCCATGGCCGCGACCCGGTGCAGGACCTCCAGCGGAATGTTGGCGGCGTGGGCGGCACTGATGAAACTGTCGGACATCGCCGCCAGCGCGATGCTCATGCCGCCCGAGGCCGAGCCGGTGATCCCCGCCAGCAAGGTCACGGTGATCGCTTCGTTGACCAACGGATTGGGGATGGATTTGAGCCAGTCCGCCAGCACCAGAAAGCCTGGCAGGGAAGCGATCACTGCGCCGAAGCCGTACTCGGACGCCGTGTTCATCGCCGCCAGCAGCGCGCCACTGACCGCGCCCTTGCTGCCCTCGGCCAGCTTCGATTTCACGGCACTAAAGGCAAACAGCAGCACGAACACAATGCCCACCAGCAAAGCTGCTTCAACGGCCCAGATTGCGGTGATCTTGGAGATTTCAGTCTGCACCGGCGCCGCCATGCCCGGCAGCGCCAGGGTGTGGGTCTTGCCGTACCACTGGGGAATCCACTGGGTGAACAGCAGGTTCATCACGCCCACCAACAGCAAGGGCGCCAGGGCGATCCAGGGGTTGGGCAGCCGGATGTCTTCGGCGGTCTCCGGTTCGTTGCGCAGTTCGGTGCCGTAACCTTCACCGGCGCGCTGGGCCTTGTTGCGCTGGCGCTGGAGGAACAGCATGCCAGCGCAGAACACGAACGCGGTGCCGATCAGGCCCAGCCAGGGCGCGGCCCACGCGGTGGTGTTGAAGAAGGTCGAGGGGATGATGTTCTGGATCTGCGGCGTGCCGGGCAGGGCGTCCATGGTGAAGGAGAACGCACCCAGGGCGATGGTCGCGGGAATCAGGCGCTTGGGGATGTCGCTCTGGCGAAACATCTCGGCGGCAAAGGGGTACACCGCGAACACCACCACGAACAGCGAAACGCCGCCGTAGGTGAGCAAGGCGCAGACCAGCACGATCACCAGCATCGCCTGACGGGTGCCCAAGAGCCTGATGGCGGCGGCGACGATGGAGCGGGAAAACCCGGACAGCTCGATCAGCTTGCCGAACACGGCGCCGAGCAGGAACACGGGGAAGTAGAGTTTGACGAAGCCCACCATCTTGTCCATGAACACGCCGGTGAAGGCCGGGGCCACGGCGGAAGGGTCGGTCAGCAGCACCGCACCCAGGGCGGCGATGGGGGCAAAAAGAATAACGCTGTAACCACGGTAAGCAGCAAGCATCAACAGCGCAAGGGCTGCCAAGGCGATGATCACACTCATCGAGTGTCTCCTGTTGTTTTTCTTATGGAAGCGGTCGAGCCGCGTAACAGGAGGTATAGCCAGTTTTGTGCCAGTTGGCTAAGTAATTGATTTATATCAATTATTTTAGATGAGAACCTCAGCGGCGTGCGTTAAAGTCTCATTATTGAGACACCCGACCCGTAGCAGCGCGGCTTGCCGGCGGGGACATTCTCAAGATCGCTCCCGCCGGCAAGCCGTGCTGCTACGGGTGGGCGGTGTGGCTCTTTGTAGCAGCCGGGCTTGCCCGCGGGGGCGGATTTAAGATCGCCGACGCCGGCAAGCCGGACTGCTACGGGCGGGGTGCGTATCAAATAGTCTCTATTACTGGACGTGTCTCGTTATTGAGACTCAACAATCCCCAACGCCGCCATCTTTTTGTAAAGCGTCGACCGTCCCAGCCCCAACTGCTGCGCCGCCAGCACCACGTTGCCTTTGCATTGCGCCAGGCGAGTCTGGATCAGATCGCGGTCGAAGCGCTGCCGGGCATCGCTGTAGGACTCCTGGCTGGCTGAGGCCGACAGCGCAGGAGCAGTTCTCACCACGGGCACCAGCGTGCCGATGGCCGCCCGGATGTCCTCGGCTTCAAGGTGTGGGTCGTCACTGAGCAATGCGGCGCGCTCAAGCACATTGCGCAGTTCGCGGATGTTGCCCGGCCAGGCGTGCTGCCCAAGCATCGCCATTCCCGAGGGCGTCAGATCATGCTGGCTGCGCAGCTCCTCCAGAATCGCCTCGCTCAGGGCCGGCAGATCATCCAGCCGCTCGCGCAAGGGCGGCACGGCAATCGGCAGCACGTTGAGGCGGTAATACAGGTCAGCGCGGAACTCGCCGCGCTTGATCGCCGCTTCAAGGTCGGTGGAGGTCGCCGCGATCAACCGCACGTCGCTCTTGACCATCTGGTTGGAGCCCACGGGTTCGTATTCTTTCTCCTGCAACACCCGCAGCAACTTGCTCTGCAAAGGCAGGGGCATGTCGCCGATCTCGTCGAGAAACAGTGTGCCGCCCTCGGCCAGATGCAGCTTGCCCTGGCGACCACGACGATCCGCGCCGGTAAACGCACCCGGTGCGGTGCCGAAAAACTCGGCTTCAAGCAGGGTCTCGGGGATTGCCGCGCTGTTGATGCTCACGAACGGCTTGTGCGCCCGTGGCGAAGTGTTGTGGATGGCGTGGGCCAACAGCTCCTTGCCGGTGCCGGTTTCGCCCAGCAGCAATACAGGCGATTCCGTGCTGGCGCTGCGCCGCGCCCGGCGCTTGACTTCAAGGCTCGCGGCACTGGTGCCGATGAAATGCGCAAAGCTGTACTTGGCCTGGCGCTGGCGTAAAAGCGAGCGGGTCGAGGCCAGCTCCTGCTGCATGCTCAGGTAACGCTTGAGCAGCGGCGACAGCGCGTGCAGCTCATCGAAGAGGGCAAAGCCGATGGCGCCGATCACACCGCCGACGTCGTCGTGGATTGGCAGGCGCATCACCACCAGCGGGTCCTTGGCGGTGTCCATCATGTCCAGCAGGATCGGCTGGCCGTTGCTCGCCACCTGGCGCAGCAGGCTGCCGGGAATCACTTTTTCACAGGGCTGCCCGACCGCGCGGCTGGCATCTTCCAGCCCGAAACGCCTGGCATAGCGCTCGTTGATCCAGACGATCCGCGCTTCCTTGTCCACGATCACAGTACCTTCACTGGACTGCTCGATGATTTCGAACAGCGAACGGATCGCCAGTCGCCGCACGCGTCGGTAATCCTTGAGGCTGTCACTGTCTTTCATGCACTGTTCCGTAGTTCCTGTTACTCCGGCAACTGGCCGCACAGACTGCTGGTTTTCGCTGTTATTCAATGCCTGTCTCAGTTGAAGCCCGGGTGCGCCGCCGCCAGCAGTTCCTTGGTATAGGGGTGCTGAGGCGCATCGAATACGTCATGGCTGGCGCCGCGCTCGACCACCCTGCCGTCCTTGACCACGATCAGGTCATGGGCAAGCGCACGCACCACCGCCAGGTCATGGCTGATGAACAGGTAGGTCAGGCCGTGTTTTTCCTGCAACTGACGCAACAGCGCGACGACCTGTTTCTGCACGGTGCGATCCAGTGCGGACGTCGGTTCATCGAGCAGGATCAGGGCAGGTTTGAGCACCAACGCCCGGGCAATGGCGATACGCTGCCGCTGCCCGCCGGAAAATTCATGGGGATAACGATGCCGGCTCAACGGATCGATGCCGACTTCCTCCAGTACACGAATCACTTCGGCCTCACAGCACACCTTGTCCAGTTCGCTGTGGACTTCCAGCCCCTCGCTGATGATCTGCGCCACCGACATGCGCGGGCTGAGACTGCCATAAGGGTCTTGAAACACCACCTGCATCTGCTTGCGCCAGGGGCGCATCTGCTTCTGGTTCAGGGTGTCCAGTGACTGGCCCTTGAAGCGGATACTGCCACGCGATTCGAGCAAGCGCAGGATTGCCTGACCAAGTGTCGATTTGCCGGAGCCGGACTCGCCAACGATGCCCAGGGTCTTGCCACGCTCGATGCTCAGACTGATGTCATCCACGGCCTTGAGGTATTCGTGATGGCGATTGAAGATCCCGCCGCCCAAGGAGAACCAGACGCGCAGGTTTTCGACTTCAAGTACTTTCTCACGTGTATCCCGGGGAAGCGGCTCGCCTGCGGGTTCTGCGTCAAGCAGCAGGCGGCTGTAGGGGTGTTGCGGGGTTTTGAACAGGGTGTGGCAATTGGACTGCTCGACTATTTCACCGGCGCGCATCACGCAGACTTGCTGGGCAATGCTGTGAACCAGGTTGAGGTCGTGACTGATCAGTAGAAGTGACATATTAAGATGTTGCTGCAAGTTCTTGAGCAGCAACAGAATTTTTCGCTGTACCGTGACATCCAGCGCCGTGGTCGGCTCGTCGGCGATGAGCAACTCGGGCTCGCAAGCCAGGGCCATGGCGATCATCACCCGTTGCCGCTGCCCACCCGACAATTGATGGGGATAGGCCTTCAGGCGCTTCTTGGGGTGCTGGATGCCCACCAGCTCCAGCAATTCGAGAATGCGTACCTGTGCGGCCTTGCCACTCATGCCCTTGTGCAGCAACAGGGTCTCGCCGATCTGCTTGGCCACCGTGTGCAGCGGGTTCAGCGAGGTCATCGGCTCCTGGAAGATCATCGCGATCTGGTTGCCACGGATGCGCCGCATCAGCTTGCCATCGGCGCCGAGCAGCTCCTGGCCACGATAGCGAATGCTGCCGGTGCTGACGGTGCCGGCCTGGGGCAACAGTTGCAGAATCGAGTGCGCGGTGACGGACTTGCCCGAGCCGGACTCGCCAACCAGCGCCAGGCACTGGCCAGCGGGGATGTCCAGGCTCAGGTTCCTGACGACAGTATTTCCATTAAAAGATACTGACAAGTCACGGATTTCAATCAGATTTTCAGACATGTCAGGACCTCGGGTCGAAGGCGTCGCGTAACGCCTCGCCAATGAACACCAGCAACGACAGAATCAGCGCCAGGGTGAAAAATGCCGTGAAGCCCAGCCACGGCGCCTGCAGGTTCTGCTTGCCCTGACCGATCAGTTCGCCCAGCGAGGCGCTGCCGGCGGGCATGCCGAAGCCTAGGAAATCGAGGGCCGTCAGGGTGGAGATCGCACCGGTCAGGATGAACGGCAGGTAGCTCAAGGTGGCGTTCATGGCGTTGGGCAGAATGTGCCGCATGATGACTTTGCGGTCATCGAGGCCCAACGCGCGGGCGGCCTTGACGTATTCCAGATTGCGCCCGCGCAGGAACTCGGCTCGCACCACATCGACCAGTGCCAGCCATGAGAACAGCGCCATGATCCCCAGGAGCCACCAGAAGTTGGGCTCGACAAACCCGGAGAGAATAATCAGCAGGTACAGCACCGGCAGGCCGGACCAGACCTCCAGCAGCCGCTGGCCGATCAGGTCCACCCAGCCGCCGTAATAGCCTTGTAGCGCACCCGCCGCAATGCCGATCAAGGCGCTGATGACGGTCAGTGCCAGGGCGAACAGAATCGACACCCGGGAGCCGAAGATGACCCGCGCCAGCACGTCGCGGGCCTGGTCGTCGGTGCCCAGCCAGTTGATTTCCGAGGGCGGACTGGGAGCTGGCTTGTTCAGGTCATAGTTGGGTGTGTCATCGCTGAAGGGGATCGGCGGGAACAACATCCAGCCATCGCCCTTGGTAATCAGCTCGCGCACATAATCGCTGCGGTAATCGGGCTGGAAAGGCAGCTGGCCGCCAAACTCCACCTCGGTGTAGCGTTTGAAGGCAGGAAAGTACAATTCGTGTTTATAACTGAGCACCAATGGCTTGTCATTGGCGATCAATTCACCGCACAAGCTGAGGACGAACAGCCCACAGAACAGCCACAACGACCACCAGCCACGGCGGTTGTTGCGAAAGCGCTCGAAACGTCGGCGAGCCACCGGAGACAGCCTGCGCATCATGCATTCCTCGCGCTGAAGTCGATTCGGGGGTCGACCAGGGTGTAGCAGATGTCCCCGACCAGTTTGATCAGAAGCCCGAACAGCGTGAAGATGAACAGCGTGCCGAACACCACCGGGTAATCCCGGGAAACGGCCGCTTCATAGCTCATGCGCCCCAGGCCATCGAGGGAGAAGATCACCTCAATCATCAGCGATCCCGCGAAGAACACGCTGATGAACGCCTGGGGAATGCCCGCCACCACCAGCAGCATCGCGTTGCGGAATACATGACCGTACAGCACGCGATGCTCGCTCAGGCCCTTGGCCCGGGCGGTGATCACGTACTGGCGGGTCACCTCGTTGAGGAAGGAGTTCTTGGTGAGAATGGTCAGCGTCGCGAACCCACCGATCACCAGCGACATGACCGGCAGCACCAGGTGCCAGAAGTAGTCGGCGATCTTGCCCAGGGTGGTCAATGAGTCGAAGTTCTCCGACACCAGCCCGCGCACCGGGAACCAGCTCAGCGAGGTGCCGCCGGCGAACAGCACCACCAGCAGCATGGCAAACAGGAATGCGGGCATGGCGTAGCCAATGATGATCGCGGTGCTGCTCCAGATGTCGAAATGACTGCCGTGCTTGACCGCCTTGCGAATGCCCAGCGGGATCGACACCAGATAGGTGATCAGCGTCGCCCACAGGCCCAGTGATATCGACACGGGCATCTTTTGCAGGATCAGGTCGGTGACCTTGGCGCCGCGAAAGAAGCTGTTGCCGAAATCCAGCCGCGCATAGTTCTTCAGCATCAGCCACAGGCGCTCATGCAGCGGTTTGTCGAAGCCGTACTGGTGCTCGATCTCCTTGATGAGCTTGGGGTCCAGCCCGCGGCTGGCGCGGGACTGGCCGACATTCATGGTTTCGGTGTGTCCGGCGCCAATGGTACCGCCCGCCACACCTTGCAACTTGGCGATTGCCTGCTCGACCGGCCCGCCGGGCGCGGCCTGGACGATGAAGAAGTTCACCAGCAGGATGCACAGCAGGGTCGGAATAATCAGCAGCAGGCGCCGCATCAGGTAGCCAAACATCACTTCACCTCCCAGGGTAGCGCCGAGTTACCCCGTTGCTGGGCGAATTGCTCACGGCTCAAGGCCTGTGGGCTGAGCTCCCACCAGGTGTCGATGGCCTCGCTGTTGTTGGCCTGAACCTTGGGAATGCCAAAGCGGTTCCACCACACCGTGGACGAGCCCGGCGGGTAGTAGTTGGGAATCCAGTAGAAGCCCCATTGCAGCACGCGATCCAGCGCATGGGCATAGTCGATCATCGCAGGCTTGCTGTCGGCCTTGGCCAGGCCGTAGATCAGCGTGTCGATGGCCGGGTCGCGCAGCACCATGTAGTTGCTGGAGCCCGAGTCCTTGGCCACCTTGGAGCCGAAGTTGTTGTACAGCTCCATGCCCGGTGAGGTCGAGACGCTGTAGCCGGTCACGATCATGTCGTAGTCCCGGGCCATGACCCGGTTCAGGTACTGCGCCGAATCGATGCGGCGGATTTCGAAATCGATGCCGATCTGTGCCAGGTTGCGTTTGTAGGGCAGCAGGATCTTTTCAAAACCGCTCTGGCCGTTGAGGAACGTGAAGCTGAGCGGTTCGCCCTCGGCGTTCACCAGCTTGTCGCCCTTGGGCATCCAGCCGGCTTCCTCCAGCAAGGCCAGGGCTTGCAGTTGCTTGTCGCGAATGAAGCCAGTGCCGTCGGTCTTGGGTGTGTGGAACACGGTGGTGAAGACCTCTGGCGGGATCTGGTCGCGCAGGGGGTCGAGGATCTTCAGCTCCGATTCGGTCGGCAATTGCGTCGCCGCCAGATCGCTGTTGGAGAAGTAGCTGTTCTGGCGCACGTACACGTTGCGCATCATCTGCCGGTTGGTCCATTCGAAATCCCACAGCATCGCCAGGGCCTGGCGCACCCGGCGGTCCTGGAACTTGGGCCGGTCCAGGTTGAACACGAAGCCTTGGGAGCTTTGCACCATCCCCGGCGCCAGATGCGCACGCTGCAGGCGCCCTTCGGTCAGGGCAGGGCTGTCGTAGCGCACCGAGTAACCCGTGGCCGAATACTCGCGGTTGTAGTCATAGCCGCCGCCGAGCAGCACCTGCCGGGCGACGTCGGTGTCACCGAAGTACTCGACGCTGAAGTGATCGAAGTTGTACGTCCCCCGGGTGACCGGCAGATCCCTGGCCCACCAGTCCGGGTTGCGCTCGAAAGTGATGCTGCGCCCCGGGTCTACCTTGCCGACGCGGTACGGACCGCTGCCTACAGGCGCTTCGAAGCCGCCGCCATTGGCGAAATCCCGGTCCTTCCACCAGTGCTCCGGAAACACCGGCAGGGATGCCAGGTCCAGCGGCAGGGTGCGACTTTCGTTGCTCTTGAAGTCAAAGCGGATCTGGGTCGGCGATTCGACCTCGACGCCTTTGACGTCACCGAACTCGGTGCGATAGGACAGGCTGCCCTGGGTCATCAGCAAATCGTAGGTAAAGCGCACGTCCTGGGCGGTGATCGGGGTGCCGTCGGAGAACTTCGCCCTGGGATTGAGGTAGAAACGCAGGGACATGCCGTCGGCGGCGCGCTCCATCTTTTCGGCGATCAGGCCATAGACGGTGTAGGGCTCATCCAGTGACTTGACCGCCAGCGGTGAGTACAGCAAGCCGTTGACCTGAGACACCCCGGTGCCCTTGTCGATGTACGGCATGATGTGATCGAACTGCCCGATTTCCTGTGCCGAGCGGCGCATGCTGCCGCCTTTTGGGGCATCGGGATTGACGTAGTCGAAATGCTTGAAATCGGCAGGGTAACGAGGCGCCTCGCCGTAGACGGTCAGGGCATATTGAGGAGCAGCGGACAGAGGTTGCAGACCTGTAAGCAGGACCAGTGTTGCGGCCATCAGCGATGAAAAAACAAAACGCATTACACGAATCCTGACTGACGCCGTTTGCGGGCATCAGGGTTTGAGGTCATGGGCGGGCGATTGCGGCCCGTCCCTATATTTTTATTCGTTACCTGTGGTGGCAAGGTACCGCAACGGCTGTGTGTTTGTAACCGCACAATACGGCTGGATCATGACGCAGCGGCAGCGCAGCCCGGATAAACAGCTTGCACCATCGTGCCAATGTACCGGCCTTGCGGGCCGAACAAAAGTTAAAGCAAATTCTTTGCCGGAATCGATACAGCAACGAAATACGCCGCACCAAATAAAAACGGCCCGCTTTTGAGGGCGGGCCGTTTGTGGGGTGACCTGTGGATCAGTCCTGACGACTGGTCACTTCCAGCAGGTGATAGCCGAACTGGGTCTTCACCGGACCCTGCACGACGTTCACCGGAGCGCTGAACACGACAGTGTCGAATTCCTTGACCATCTGGCCTGGGCCGAACGAGCCCAGGTCACCGCCCTGGCGGCTGGAAGGGCAGCTGGAGTTGGCCTTGGCGACTTCGGCGAAGTCGGCGCCGTTCTCGATCTGGGCTTTGAGTTCGTTGCACTTTTCTTCACTGGAAACAAGGATGTGGCGAGCGGTAGCTCTGGCCATGTGAGTTACTCCTGTCAAAAAAAAGAAAGAGCCTACCGGATTAAGGAAGGCTTTTCCCGAGAAAGTTCCGGCTTGTCAGTCTGACGGCCGTTAACGGTAGCGCAACTGGTTGACCGCCTCACGCAACAGGCGTTCGGTGCCATCCCAGCCCAGGCAGCCATCGGTGACCGAAACCCCGTAGCGCATCGAATCACTCAGCGGCTGGCAGCCTTCGAACAGGTGGCTCTCCAGCATCATGCCGATCAGCGTGGTGTCGCCGGCCAGGCGTTGTTGCAACACGTCGTTGAACACCTGCGGTTGACGCAAAGGGTCCTTGCCGCTGTTGGCATGGCTGCAATCGACCATGATGCGCGCGGCGATGCGGTTCTTGTCCAGGCTTGCATTGACCTGCGCAACGCTCGCGGCATCGAAGTTCGGGCCGTTGTGGCCGCCGCGCAGCACGATGTGCGTGTCCGGGTTGCCCTGGGTCTCGATGATCGCGGGGTGGCCCTGGCGGTCGATACCGAAATGGCGATGGGCATGGGTCGCCGAACGGATCGCATCGCAAGCCACGGAAATCCCGCCGTCGGTACCGTTCTTGAAACCGACCGGCATCTGCAGGCCGCTGGCCATTTCCCGGTGGATCTGCGATTCGGTGGTGCGTGCGCCGATGGCCACCCAGCTCAGCAGATCGTCGAAGTAGCCGGCGGCCATGGGTTGCAGCAGCTCGGTCGCAATCGGCAGGCCGAGGCGGGTCATTTCGCGCATCAGGTGTCGCGACAGGTTCAGGCCTGCGGTCATGTCATCGCTGCCGTCCAGGTGCGGATCGTAAGCCAGGCCTTTCCAGCCAACGGTGGTGCGGGGCTTCTCGACATAGGCGCGCATCACCAGCAGCATCTGGTCGCTGACTTCGGTGGCAAGCTCGGCCAGGCGGCCAGCGTATTCCAGGGCCGATTGCGGATCATGGATGGAGCAGGGGCCTACGACGACCAGCAGGCGGGAGTCTTCACCGTTGAGGATGGCGCGCACCGACTGGCGATGGGCCTGGATCTGCGCAGTGAGGGCGGCGTCCAGCGGCAACTGGTTTTTCAGCGCCAGGGTGCTGGGCAAGCGTTGTGGGGCAGGGTGACTGTCGATCAGGGTCACGGTGTTGACCGGCATGTCAGACAGATTTTTTGCAGCGACGGACGAATTCATGTTCAGGGCTTCCTGGCCGGCGGGCAATATCCCGCGCGGGCCTACTGGGGTGTTCGACAATGTGCCGTATTGGCTCGATTTACGGATTTGCCACCTGCAAGTGACCGGTCGGAGGCGGCTGACTGTCCCGAACGGAGGCTGCTAAATCGCCATGCGAAGTCGATGTCGTTGCGGTAATAGGTGCTGTAGTTCATGTCTTGATCCTCTGTGTGAAGCGTTAGTCAGGTTTTACGGGGCCCAGAAAAACGAAACCCCCGGTCGGGAGGCCGACCGGGGGTAGAGTTATCTCTGGTTGGCGTCCCGTGGTTGTGGGCGCCGTTTGGGTATCAGGCGCGCCAGTGGCTAAACCAATACCCATAAAAATAAGAAACAGGCGAGCAGACTGCGGTCGCGTTCCACACAGCAGTGTCCGCTACCAGGCGCGAGGCGTCGGCAGAGCGGCAAGGCTGGGAAAGGGTGGAAGGCAACATGGTCTGTCTCCGTAAGTTGAAACCGAGCTTACTTCAGGCAGGTGCGCTAATTCAATTGGAAAATTCAATCGCCCTCATCAAAAGTTACACTTGCGCCGCTCTATTCCGGGCCCGGGCTGGTCAATCTGCGATCGGTCAGTAGAATGACATCACCGCAAGGAAGATGAGGGGCTTACATGGCGACCGCGCGAGAAGAGGATCTGCGCCTGCACCCGGCGACGGACGACGACCTGCCGTTCGCGCGGGAGCTGACGCGGGTCAACATGCGTGATTACTACGCACGGCACGGGATGGTCTGGCAAGCGGACGCCTTCGACGCTCAATGGCCGGAGCGCGAAAGCTACCGGGTGCACAAGGTTGGCCGGCTGATCGGTTTTCTGGGGTTCACCATCGAAGGCGGCTACCTCTACCTGCGTGACGTGCAGTTGATAGAAGCCTATCGAGCTGAGGGTGTGGGCGGCTGGCTGATGCGATGCATCGCGAGTATCGCCCGGGAGCGGGGCTGCACCCACATTCGTCTGAAAGTGTTCAAAAGCAACCCGGCGACGCAGCTCTACCGCAGGCTGGGCTATGCCCATGTGCATGAAGACGCTGAGCTTTACTGCATGGAGAGAGCCGTGGAGGCGGGGTGAAGACGCGTCGGTGGAGCTGAACGTGCGAAACAGACGGCACCCTTACAGATAGAAGAAGCGCTCCGGGACAGTGATGAGCCTTCAACTCTTAAAGAAACTTCTTACAACTAAAGGTTAAATAACGGCCTCTGCCGCATCATCATCCTTAATCGGCTCGGCGGGAATCACGCCGACTTTCATGCCCAGCAGCACGGCCACTTTATGCGACTCGCCTCTGCGACCTTTCTTGCGGCCAGAAAGAATCTGATAAGTCGTTGCCGGATCGACGCTGTTTTCCCGAGCAAACTCTTGAACAGATTTACCTTGTTGTTCTAGCCAGGCCTTGGCTTGTGCTGCGGTGCGTATTCCGGGCATAGTTCAAAACCGTTCAAGTCTGTTTAAATTTATCTCGATTCTACCATTCGTAAGGATGGGGTCAACAAGGTTATGCATTCAAATGAGTGGAATTGGTGCCCGGCTTAGGGAAGAACGCGAGCGCTTGGGGCTGTCGCAACGAGCGTTCGGAGAAATTGGTGGCGTGGAGCCCAATGCGCAGGGCAAGTACGAGAGCGGCGACCGCACGCCCAAGGCAGACTACCTGGCTGCCGTGGCTGCCAAGGGCGTCGACGTGTTGTACGTGCTGACCGGTTCGCGCACGCCTGCGCCCATCGAAAACCTCAGTGAAGTCGAGGAGTGGGTACTGGGCAGCTACCGGTCGCTGGTCAAGGAGGATCGGGACGCGATCCTGCGCCTGACCACGACCCTGGCGGAATACAAAGGGACGTACAGCCCCGAAAAGAAAATCACTTCAGAGGAGGACTGACAGTCCTGTCTGGCTGCAAGCGTACGTTTGAAGATTTTTTGCAAGTTTCATGGTCGATGATGATAGCTTGTCAGCATCGTTGTAGATCATTCGCACGGCCTCTGAAAACTCGTCACTGGAACAATGTTTCGAGCTAGGTCCTGCATTTTCTTTTTGCTAAGGTGACGAGCGTTCGTCATAAATCGTTTGGTGAGGTGTTTGCTTGATTAGGGTGCTGGTTGTCGACGACCATGATCTGGTGCGCACAGGTATCACGCGGATGCTGGCTGACATCGACGGTCTGCAGGTTGTCGGGCAGGCGGATTCGGGCGAGGAATCGCTGAAGAAGGCCCGGGAACTCAAACCCGACGTGGTGCTGATGGACGTGAAGATGCCAGGCATCGGCGGCCTCGAAGCCACTCGCAAGATGCTGCGCAGCCACCCCGAAATCAAAGTGGTCGCGGTGACGGTTTGCGAAGAAGATCCATTCCCCACCCGATTGCTGCAAGCCGGCGCCGCAGGCTACATGACCAAGGGCGCGGGGCTGACCGAGATGGTCCAGGCCATCCGCCTGGTGTTCGCCGGCCAGCGCTACATCAGCCCGCAGATCGCCCAGCAGCTGGCGCTCAAGTCCTTCCAGCCGCAAACCAGTAATTCGCCGTTCGACCTGCTGTCCGAGCGGGAAATCCAGATTGCCCTGATGATTGTCGGCTGCCAGAAGGTGCAGACCATCTCCGACAAGCTGTGCCTGTCGCCCAAGACCGTGAACACCTACCGTTACCGTATCTTCGAGAAGCTATCCATCGGCAGCGATGTCGAGCTGGCTTTGCTGGCTGTACGTCACGGCATGGTCGATGCCAGCGCCTGAAATGACCCAACCGTTCGATCCAAGTGCCTTTCTCGCCACCTGCAGTGGCCGCCCCGGCGTCTATCGCATGTTCGATATCGAGGGGCGGCTGCTTTACGTGGGCAAGGCCAAAAACCTCAAGAAGCGTCTTGCCAGCTACTTCCGCAAGACCGGCCATGCACCCAAGACCAGCGCACTGGTCGGGCGCATCAGCCAGATCGAAACCACCATCACCGCCAACGAAACCGAGGCGTTGCTGCTGGAGCAGACGCTCATCAAGGAGTCGCGCCCGCCGTACAACATTCTGCTGCGCGACGACAAATCCTACCCGTACGTGCACCTGTCCGATGGGCCGTTTCCGCGCTTGAGCATCCACCGCGGTGCGAAGAAGGCCAAGGGGCGCTATTTCGGGCCCTACCCGAGCGCGGGAGCGATTCGCGAAAGCCTGGCGATCCTGCAAAAGACCTTTCACGTGCGCCAGTGCGAAGACAGCTTCTACAAGAACCGCACCCGGCCGTGCCTTCAATACCAGATCAAGCGTTGCAAGGCGCCTTGCGTCGGCTTCGTGGAGCCGCAGGTGTACGCCGATGACGTACGCCACTCGGTGATGTTCCTCGAGGGGCGCAGCAATGCGCTGACCGATGAGTTGAACGCGCTGATGGAAAAGGCGGCAATGGACCTCAACTTCGAGCATGCCGCCGAACTGCGCGACCAGATCGGCCTGCTGCGTCGGGTTCAGGACCAGCAGAGCATGGAAAGCGGCACCGGCGATGTCGATGTGGTGGCCGCGTTCGTCAACCCGGGCGGCGCCTGCGTGCACCTGATCAGCGTGCGCGGCGGGCGGGTGCTGGGCAGCAAGAACTTCTTCCCGCAGGTGGGTATCGAGGAAGAGGTCGGCGAAGTCATGTCGGCGTTCCTGGCCCAGTATTTCCTGGGCGGCGGCGAGCGCGAGCTGCCGAGCGAAGTCATCGTCAACGTGGTCAACGAGGACTTCCCCGCGCTGATCGAGGCCATCGATGCGTCCCGCGGGCGGGAAATCACCATCAGCCACCGCGTGCGCGGCACCCGGGCGCGCTGGCAGCAACTGGCGGTGACCAACGCCGAACAGGCGCTGGCTGCGAGACTGGCCAACCGTCAGCACATGGCCGCGCGCTTCGAAGCGCTGGCCGACGTCCTGAAACTCGACGAGCCACCGCAGCGCCTTGAATGCTATGACATCAGCCATTCCAGCGGCGAGGCCACCGTGGCCTCCTGTGTGGTGTTCGGGCCTGAAGGCCCGATCAAGTCCGATTACCGTCGTTACAACATCGAAGGCGTGACGGCGGGGGACGACTATGCGGCGATGCACCAGGCGCTGACCCGACGTTTCGGCAAGATCAAGGACGGCGAGGGCAAGCTGCCGGACATCCTGCTGGTTGACGGCGGCAAGGGGCAGCTCAACATGGCGCGTGACGTCATGAACGAACTGGCCGTGCCGGACCTCATCCTGCTCGGCGTGGCCAAGGGCACGACCCGCAAGGCGGGCTTCGAGACCTTGTACCTCAATGATGCCGCCCACGAGTTCACCCTGCGCGGTGACTCGCCGGCGCTGCACCTGATTCAACAGATACGCGACGAAGCCCACCGCTTCGCGATTACCGGCCACCGCGCCCGACGCGGCAAGACCCGCCGCACCTCGACCCTTGAGGGCGTGGCGGGAGTAGGGCCGACCCGACGTCGTGATCTGCTCAAACACTTCGGTGGCCTGCAGGAATTGTCCAGGGCCAGCGTCGAAGAGATCGCCAAGGCACCCGGAATCAGTAAAAAGCTCGCAGAGTCGATTTATGCAAACCTGCACAGCGAGTAGAATGCCCGCTCACCTCGTAGCCAGTTGTGCCGATGAATATCCCTAATCTGATTACCGTATTACGTGTCCTGCTGATTCCGATCTTCATTCTGTTGTTCTACCTGCCTTATCACTGGAGCTACATGGCAGCCAGTTCGGTGTTCGCGCTGGCCGCAGCCACCGACTGGCTCGACGGCTACCTGGCCCGCCGCCTGGAGCAGAGCACACCGTTCGGCGCGTTCCTGGATCCTGTGGCCGACAAGCTGATGGTGGCCGTCGCCCTGGTACTGCTGGTGCAGGCTCACGCCAATTTCTGGCTGACCATGCCCGCCGCCGTCATCATCGGTCGCGAGATCGTGATCTCGGCATTGCGCGAATGGATGGCCGAAATCGGCGCACGCGCCCAGGTCGCCGTGTCGAACCTGGGCAAATGGAAAACCGCCGCGCAGATGCTGGCGCTGGTGGTCCTGCTGGCCAACCCGCCAGCCTTTACCTTCTGGGTGGTGCTCGGCTACATCCTGCTCATGGTCGCGGCGGGGCTGACCCTCTGGTCGATGCTGCAATATCTGCGCGCCGCATGGCCGCATCTGCGCACGACCGCAGAAGAAAAATAAGTTTTTTTAAATCAAAGGGTTGACGGCGTCATTTGAATCTATAGAATGGCGCCCACACCAAGCGGGAATAGCTCAGTTGGTAGAGCACGACCTTGCCAAGGTCGGGGTCGCGAGTTCGAGTCTCGTTTCCCGCTCCAGTTTGTAACGCGTTCAGTGTCAGTTGTAAGGGTACTGTACGTTTGGGGCCGAGTAGCAAAATGGTTATGCCGCGGATTGCAAATCCGCTTACGCCGGTTCGATTCCGACCTCGGCCTCCACATTTAAAACCCGTAAGATCAACGTCTTACGGGTTTTTTTGTGGGCGGCATTTCGGCCATCGTTTCCGCAACTTTGGTGATCGTTTCCGCAACCCCCTTCTATTTGGTTGGACTGACAAGCTCCCCAACACGCCTGTAGACGTCTCTCGTGATTTTTTCATTTGAGTGTCCTAGCAGCCTGCTTGCTTGGCTGAGATCCTCGATTTCCGATGCCGCCTTCGGTCGAATATCCCGAAACTGGAACGCTCTGATCTTGGCCGCCAGGTCACTATCAACGTCAACAGTAGCCTGAGCTACAGCCTTATGTCTCGCCTCGACCCACCGATTGCTCATCATGGCCATGCTCATACGCAGACCCGATGTGTTTGTGATGAGCCTTGCGGGTATTCCGACCGGATCTGGCGAAAACGCCAATCGTGGTGCTCTCCACTGACGATGGCTGTGTGATCGCACGCAGCTACGACGCCAAGCCGTTCGTGAAGATGGGGCAACCGTATTTCCAGATACAGGATCAACTTCGGCGTAATGGTGTGGTGGCGTCCAGCAGCAACTATGCGTTCTACGGCGATATCAGTGAGCGCGTGATGTCAGTCATCGAGTTGATGGTGCCGGCCACCGAGATCTACTCGATTGACGAGTGCTTTGCCGATCTGACTGGCATTCCCGGCGACCTTACTGAGTTTGGACGCGCGATTCTCACATGCATCCACAAGGACACCGGCATCCCGGTTGGAGTAGGAATTGCTCGTACCAAGACGCTGGCGAAGCTGGCGAACCACACCGCGAAGCGCTTGCTGGGCCAGACCGGCGGCGTGGGCGATATCTGTGACCCTTTCAAGCGTGATTGTACCCTGCGTAACACTGAAGTCGGAGAGGTCTGGGGCGTGGGCAAGCGCATGAAGGCGCATCTGGAAGTGCTGGGTATCAAGACGGCAATGGATCTGGCGAAAGCCGACGCCTGGACGCTACGACAGGAGTTCAGCGTGGTCATCGAGAAAACCGCGAGGGAACTGGCTGGCACGCCGTGCCTGGAGCTGAGCGAGGCCGATCCTCCGAAGCAGGAGATCTGCTGCAGCCGGATGTTCGGCAAGCGCGTGACCGATATCGAGCCCATTCGCGAGGCGGTGGGCACTTACACCCAACGTGCGACCGAAAAAATCCGCGCCCAGGGTTCGATGTGCAAGAAGGTCAGGGTGAGCACCCGCAACGGCATGTTCAACCTGGAGGAAGCCAAGTACGCCAACGGCGCGCTGTTCTTCATGAATCTCGAAGAAAATCCTGTGACGGCCAATGATCATCTGCGGTACTGCAGGATCTCTTATGAATAGGCAGCGAGCATGGAACTCCCAGCTAGCTTAGCCTGATGCCCAACCAAAAAAAGAGCTGTTATTAATGGTCTGGTAGGCACCATCACCATTGGGATGGGGGTAATCGTTTTGTATGAAAAATACGCAGGATTTGAAGTCGTCCTGATCGAACACGGTAGGGGATGAGGTAGGGGAAGGTTGGAACGGGCCACTCTCTTGTTCCGGCTACACGCCCGGTCCTTCCGCTGGCTGGGAATGTTGAGAGTTGATCCACGCTTGCCGCTATGGCCCTCACGAACTCTGAGGCGGCTTGGGGATTATCTTTCGCAATGTATGCAGCTTCATCATCCAGATTTTTTAAAGCAGTCCTTAGCCACTCAACCCGCATCGTTGGACCACTTCCTCAAGACCGCGTCTACTTCTTCGTCTGTGGCGAAATCGCCAGCATCCGCTTCTGCTACCGCTTTTTGGATTTCTGCGATTTGCCAGGCCTCTCGGCTCAGATACTCACGCAGAGCATCAATGGCCAGAAAGGATTTGCTTCGTCCTGTGGCTTTGGCGAGCGAAGCCAGGGTTTCAGCCAGTTCATCGGGTATGCGTAGCGACATCATCGACATGATTTCACCTTTGTATGAAAATGTATTACATAGCAATACTCTGCCATACGGTACGTATTTTTGCGACCTCGAAGTGTAGGTGGTTAAAGACCAATTAGTAACAAAACAACATTTGAAATCGCTTCTGCAACCCAACCCGCCTCCTTGAAAAAAGGGACGTCCAAGGGGTGGGAATTTTCTTGCCTGTGGAATGAAAAATCGTGTCACTGATTGAAATTGCTGATTTTAGTAGTCGGATTAGTCAGGTCGTTGAACGAGTCCACTGTGCATTTTTTGCTAGTCGCGTGCAGATCGTAAGTGCATTTGCTATACAGCTATACGATAGCTATACAGGATGTTAGCATCCAACTGCGATTTGCCCGTCACTGTGTCAATGGAAGGACACCCCCGTTGTGCCAAGTCACCAGCCATCTGTGTGCACGGCCGTGCAACACCCTGGAGAGGAAACCAGACCATGAACCAACCGTTAGAGCGTGAGAAACCCGTTCCAATCAACATGCGGGTCGATACCAGGAAAAGAAGCCTGATCGATGCTGCGGTTGAACTGCTCGGTACTGACCGGACCAGTTTCATCATCGACGCCGCTTGTAAGCGTGCCGAGGAGGTCCTGCTGGATCGCAGGCTATTTTTACTGGGCGATGAGGCGTTTGACCGATTCGAGAGGGCGCTTGCAGATAACCCGTTGGGGGGCAACGAATGCGTGAAGAAACTGCTCGCAAGGCCAAAGCCCTGGAGCTGAGCCCACCGGAAAAACTGAATGCGCTTCACATCACCGATGACTTCGACTGTGGTGAAGCTTCGATCAACGAATACCTGCGAGCCAAAGCGCTCAAGGCGCAGCAGGCGAAACACGCTATGGTTTACGTGGTCTGTTTCAAAGGTACTCACAACATCGCCGGTTACTACACGCTCTCCAATGGAGCAGTGGATCGTCGGCATGGCACAACCGCAAAGATGCGCCGTCACGCTCCAGATCCATTGCCTGTGACAATTCTTGGGAGAATGGGCGTTTCGCTAAGGGCGGGTGGATGTGGTCTGTCGCTCGCGCTGTTGGCGGACGCCATCGAACGCTGCATCGTAGCCTCCGAGATCATCGGGTCAGTCGCCGTGATTGTGCATCCCTTGAACGAAAGCCTTGTGACCTACTATGCCAGGCATGCAGGCTTCGTTCCTTGTCCTGAGCTTTCACCCATGACTATGATGCTTTCGCTGATGCAGTAGGGCCTTGATTTTGCGGAGCTTTTTTATCCGCATGAAATTTAGGTCCAGACGCATTTAGACGCCATTCAAGCTTGCTTCACCGGGTAGGGATGTATATATTCCCACCTCTTGTCGGCACCCACAGCTTATCAGTTGGGCTGCTCTGACAACGCACACGTGCTACCGCCCTGATGGTGAAATTGGTAGACACACCGGACTTAAAATCCGTCGTCCGAAAGGATGTGCCGGTTCGACTCCGGCTCGGGGCACCAATTGCGATTCCCAAGGGCGCTAAGTCCTTCTCAAAAAGCCCCGCTGGCCTATGCCACGCGGGGCTTTTTGCAATCAATGCTTACCAACTCCTCTCCTGCCTACGCGCAATGTTTAGTGCATTCACCAGCACATGTTGAGTTCGATTGCCCAGGTGATGTACCAATGTCCTGCCTGACACGGCCGTCAAGCAGGCCAAGCCGCGAAGGCCGGAACTGCCCAGTGAGGCGCGTCAGCCACTCGCGCCAACGATGCTCTCCCACCTGCTCCAGCGCTCTGAAAAGCGTGCGGGAGAGCTGGTTAAAGCTTTTGGAATCCAGAATGGCCGGCCTCGCCTGCGAGCGAGCATTCGATTCACTGAGCAGTCCGGCCCTAAAAGGCATTGATCAGCGGCTTGCCGGTGTCGCCACCTCGACCGCCGGGCCGAGCAGGTCGTAATACCGGTAGTGGTAATCCGATTCCTCGATTTTTCCGTCAATCTTCGCCTTCACGGCCTGGCTGAGGTGCCACTCGCGCATACGTCGCAGGCTCTGGACTTGGCGCTGAGATCTGTTGTTGAACGGCATGGGGCCTCCTTCTTACGTGCTTCGTTGAAACGCCTCAACTGTAAGCGCGTACAAGTGGCTTGACGACTGAACCATATGACTAATCCGGAAGTTTCGTGCTGCGAAGTGATTGAGGGGCTATGCCGACGCCGAGCCTTTCGGTGGAAAGACGCAAACCTGTCAGGCTCGACGAGGGTTTGGCGAGTGTTCGGCGTGGCAGGTTTCGATCAAGTACCAGTGCCTGGGCAATCTTGGGCAGGTGTCGCAACCTGTGAATTACCTTGGGTCTGGCACGCCGATGGCTTCCGCCCCGATGAGCAAAGAGGACTTCCAGCGCGAGCAAGTACAAAAGCTGACGCAGGAGAACGTCTCGTACGAGGAGTATCAGCGGCGGTACCGGATCATCATGGGGCAGTAGGGGGGGGCTTTGATTGTCCTCAGAGTCACTCCCCACCCACGCCACTCAACCGCTTCAACGACCACCGAATCACCCGCTCCTCAGTCGAAGGGCGGTCGGGTCGTACGGTGGTCATCTGATAGTCCATCTCCAGCCTGTCACCCACGAATCGGCCATCGAATGTCCGAATGTCGGTGAAGATCGTTTCGCCTGTCTTGCTGTGCACGGAGTCGCGGGACTGCGCTGTGATGCGGTCGCCTGTGCGAACGTAGCTAACCGGTGAATCGACGCCGGGCCCGTTGTCGTGGGTGTAGGCATCGAACTTCTTCAGCACCGCGTCGGGGCCTTCGACGGTGCGCCACCAGATGAAATGGTTATCGTCCTTGAACATCAGGTAGACGTGCCAGGGCACTCGCGCCGGCTGTTCTTTTTCGGCGTACCAGATCTTGTCTTTCACGCTTGAGCCGGGGGTGGTGCAGCCGCAGAGCATCAATAGCAGGAGTGCAGCGGTGGAAATCCGTTTCATGAATCTGTCCTTGGGTGGTTTGCGTGTATCGTCGGACCGCGTGGGCGGGAATTAGATCCCTGCCAACACTGCACGCAAGAATGGCGCTGTGCGGCTGGCCTTGGCCTTGGCGACTTTCTCCGGCGTGCCGCTGGCGACAATGTTGCCGCCCTGGTCGCCTGCGCCCGGGCCGATGTCGATCACCCAGTCACTCTGTGCGACGACGCGCATTTCATGCTCGACGACGATGACGCTGTGGCCGTTGTCGACCAGTGCGTTGAGTTGCACCAGCAGGCGGTCGACGTCGCTGGGGTGCAGGCCGGTGGTGGGTTCGTCGAGCACGTAGAGGGTGGCGCCGCGAGGGTTGCGTTGCAGTTCGGTGGCGAGTTTGATGCGTTGGGCTTCGCCGCCGGAGAGCTCCGTCGCGGGCTGGCCGAGGCGCAGGTAGCCCAGGCCGATGTCGCGCAGTACGGTCAGGGAGCGCAGCACTGCGGGTTGCTCGGCGAATACTTCCACCGCTTGATCGACGGTCAGTTGCAGGATCTGGGCAATGTTCAGGTCGTGCCAGCGTACGGCCAGTGTCTGCGGGTTGTAACGGGCGCCGTGGCAGGTCTGGCAGGGTGCGTAGACGCTGGGCATGAACAGCAGTTCGACGCTGACGAAGCCTTCGCCCTCGCAGACTTCACAACGACCTTTGGCGACGTTGAAGGAGAACTGCCCGGCGTCGTAACCGGCAGCCTTCGCATCGTCGGTCGCGGCGAACAGTTTGCGCACGTTGTCGAACAGTCCGGTGTAGGTGGCGAGGTTGGAGCGCGGCGTTCTGCCAATGGGTTTCTGGTCGACCTGTACCAGGCGCTTGATCGATTCAAGGCCGGCTGCGATGCGACCTGTTGTGGGTTGCGGCGTGTCGTCTTCCAGGCTCGGCTCTTCCTGGTCGTTGCTGGCATTGGTGCTGCCCAGTGCGGCGCCGACCAGTTCCAGCAGGGCCTGGCTGACCAGACTGGACTTGCCTGAACCGGAAACGCCGGTGACCGAGGTGAAGCAGCCCAGCGGAAACTCGGCAGAAAGGTCAGTGAGGTTGTTGCGGGTGATGCCTTCCAGGCGCAGCCATTGCCTGGCTTTGCGCCGTTCTGTGCGCAACTGGCTGTGCTCGGCGAACAGGTGCAGGCGGGTGCGTGAAGCCTCGATCTGTGCGAGACCTGCCGGCGGGCCGCTGTACAGCACCCGACCGCCATGCTCGCCAGCTGCGGGGCCGACATCGACCAGCCAATCGGCGCGGCGCATGGTTTCCAGATCGTGCTCGACCACGAACAGCGAATTGCCGCTGGCCTTGAGTTGTTGCAGTGCCGCGAACAGGGCTTCGCTGTCGGCCGGGTGCAGGCCGGCGGAGGGCTCATCGAGCACGTAGATTACACCGAACAACTGCGAGCCCAATTGTGTCGCCAGGCGCAGACGCTGCAGCTCGCCCGATGACAGCGTCGGCGTGCTGCGATCCAGCGCCAGATAGCCCAGGCCAAGGTCGGTCAGGGTGCTGACCCGCGCCAGCAAGTCCTGGGCGATGCGCTGGGCCGCCAGGCGTTTCTCGATAGACAGGCTGGGGTTGGCCGGGTCGTCGCAGGCGCTTTCCATGGCCACCGGACGCAGCACTTCGGCCAGGCGCAGCAGCGGCATCTGCGACAGCTCGCCGATGTCCAGCCCGGCGAAGGTCACTGACAGGGCTTCGCGTTTCAGGCGCTTGCCGTCGCAGAGCGGGCAGGGGCTGCCGCGCATGAATTGCGATACGCGCTTTTTCATCAGCGCGCTTTGCGAGTGGGTGAAGGTGTGCAGGACGTAGCGTCGGGCGCCGATGAATGTGCCTTGATAACTGGGCTCAAATTTACGCTTGAGGGCGGTACGTGTTTCTGCCGGTGTCAGGCCTGCGTAGACCGGAGCGGTGGGTTGTTCTTCGGTGAACAGAATCCAGTCGCGCTGTTTTTTCGGCAGATCGCGCCAGGGGATGTCGACGTCGTAGCCGAGGGTGACCAGGATGTCACGCTGGTTCTGGCCCTGCCACGCCAGCGGCCAGGAAGCCACGGCCCGCTGGCGAATGGTCAGGGAATCATCGGGCACCATGAGCTCTTCCGGCACCTCATAGACCCGGCCCAGGCCGTGACACTCAGGGCATGCGCCCTGGGGCAGGTTGGGCGAGAAGTCTTCGGCGTAGAGCATCGGCTGGCCGTCCGGGTACTGACCGGCGCGGGAGTAGAGCATGCGAATCAGGCTCGACAAGGTCGTCACACTGCCCACCGAGGAGCGCGTGCTGGGCGTTCCCCGTTGCTGTTGCAGCGCGACGGCCGGCGGCAGGCCTTCGATGGAGTCCACGTCGGGTACGCCGACCTGATCGATCAGGCGCCGCGCATAGGGCGCGACCGATTCGAAATAGCGGCGCTGGGCTTCGGCGTACAGCGTCGAAAACGCCAGCGATGACTTGCCCGAGCCCGAAACGCCGGTGAACACCACCAGCGCATCGCGCGGAATGTCGATGTCCACGTCCTTGAGATTGTGCTCCCGGGCGCCGCGCACTCGAACAAAACCGGGCAGGTCAGGGGCCACGGTGAAGGAAGCGGATGCTCGGGTGGCGTCGTCAGGCAGGTGTGGCGCAGTGGTCATCGAAGGGCCCAGTGTCGAAGGATTTCAGCAGGCAGCTTACCGGTTGAGTGGGCAGCGTGCAGGTTCATGTTTTCTTTTCGCTGGCTATTTGCAGTGCCTCGGCGGCCTGCAAGCCCTTGAGAAACCCGGCCAGTGCCGCCTCCTCAAGGCGTAGGCCCTTGCGTTGTCGCAGGCGGGGCAGTTTAGCCAGTTCGCCCACCACGAAGGCCTCCAGAACCGCCGGATGGATATAGCACTTGCGGCAGACGGCGGGGGTGTTGCCCAGCAGACGGGCGACTTCCTTGACCATGGCGACGATGTGCTTCTTGGCATCGGCCTCGGGCTCCCAGTCGAGTTTGCGCAGCGTGGCCAGGGCCATGGCGCTGCCGGCCCACGTGCGGTAGTCCTTGGCGGTGAAGTCGGCGCCGGTCAGGTCGTGCAGGTACTGATTGATGTCCGAGGAGCTGACGCTGTGGCGCTGGCCTTCGTCGTCCAGGTACTGAAACAGGTTCTGGCCGGGCAGCTCCATGCAGCGTTTGATGATGTTGGCCAGGCGCCGGTCGGTGACGCTGACCCGGTGCTCCACGCCGCTCTTGCCGCGAAATTCGAAGAGGATCTTGCTGCCGTGGACATCGACATGTTTGTTGCGCAGGGTGGTCAGGCCGTAGGAGCGGTTGTCGCGGGCGTATTGGCTGTTGCCGATGCGGATCAGGGTCTGGTCCAGCAGCGACACCACCGCCGCCATGACTTTCTCGCGGCCCATGCCGGGTGCGGCCAGTTGCGCTTCCAGTTGCTTGCGCACCTTGGGCAGCACCAGCCCGAAGGCGATCATGCGCGAGTATTTGTTCTCGTCGCGCACCTCACGCCAGCGCGGGTGGTAACGGTATTGCTTGCGGCCCCGGGCATCGCGACCGGTGGCCTGCAAATGCCCGCGCGGGTCGGCGCAGATCCACACATCGGTGTAGGCAGGCGGGATCACCAGAGCGTTGATGCGCTTGATTTCGGCCTCATCGCGGATGCGCTCGCCGTCGCGGTCGAAGTAGACAAACTTGCCGCGCAGGATCTTACGCGTCAGCCCCGGTTGGCTGTCGTCGACGTAGTGCAGATCCTTGGGCAGGTCTTCCCTGTAGGTGGCGTCGGGCATGGGCGGCAATCCTTGGGGCTGGTCTTAACGTTGACCATGCAGGGGCGCCGCAGTGCCGAGTATTCTTCAATCCGGTGGTGCTTCTGAAATCGCTCCCGCCGGCAAGCCGTGCTGCTACGGGGGGTCGGTAGCGGTCTTTACGCCAACAACGCCACCGACTTGATCTGCGCCCACAGCATTTGCCCCGGATGCAGTTGCAACTGATCCCGGGAATAGCGGGTGATGCGCGCCAGCAGCGGGGTGCCTTGGGCATCCAGGCGTACCAGCACGTGGGCGGTATTGTCGGCGGCGGCCTCGCTGACCACGGTAACGGGCAGGCGATTGAGGATGCTGCTCTGGCTGTCGGGTTGCAGGCTGAGGCTGACGTCGCGGGCCTGGACTTTCAGGCGCAGGGGCTTGTCTGCCTGCAGGGGCGCGTGGGCGACGCGGATCGTCAGGTCGCTGCCCGGCAGCTTGACGGTCACCAGGTGGTAGGCGCTGTCGTAGGCACTCACCGCGCCTTCGATGATGACCCCGGCGTCATCGTCCATCGCCAGGGGCAGGTCCAGCCGTGCCAGGGTTTCGCCAATCGGCCCACTCGCCAGCGCCTGGCCGTTGCTGAGCAGCACCAGATGATCGGCCAGCCGCGCCACTTCGTCCTGGGAATGGCTGACGTAGAGCATGGGGATATCCAGCTCATCGTGCAGCCGCTCAAGATACGGCAGGATTTCCCGCTTGCGCGGCGCATCCAGTGCGGCCAGTGGCTCATCGAGCAACAGCAGGCGAGGGCTGGTCAGCAGCGCGCGGGCGATGCCGACGCGCTGGCGTTCGCCGCCAGAGAGTTTGTCAGGCTGGCGCTCCAGCAGATGATCGATCCCCAGCAGTGTCGTCGCCTGTTCCAGGTTGACCTTGCGTTCGCCGGGGGCGATGCGTTTCAGGCCGAAGGTCAGGTTGTTGCGCACAGTGAGGTGCGGGAACAGGCTGGCTTCCTGAAACACATAGCCCAACGGGCGCTTGTGGGTGGGCAGAAAGATACCTTTGGCGCTGTCTTGCCAGACCTCGCCGTTGACGCGGATGAACGCTTGCGAAGCTTTTTCCAACCCGGCGATGCAGCGCAGGCAGGTGGTCTTGCCCGAGCCCGAGTGGCCGTACAGCGCCGTGACGCCGCGCCCGGGCAGGTGCAGATCGACGTCAACGGAAAATTCAGGAAAGTCCACTTTCAGGCGGACTTCGAGTGCCGTGTTCATGGGTCAGCTCCAGGCCGATTTGGTCTTGCCGCTGGAGTAGAGCGCCAACAGAACAAGGAAGGAGAACACCAGCATGGCACCGGCCAGCCAGTGAGCTTGGGCATACTCCAGGGATTCGACGTGGTTGTAGATCTGCGTCGAGACGACCCGGGTTTTCTGCGGAATGTTGCCACCGATCATCAGCACCACGCCGAACTCGCCCACGGTGTGGGCAAAGCCAAGGATCGCGCCGGTAATGAAGCCGGGGCGGGCCAGCGGCAGGACCACCGAAAAGAACGTGTCCCAGGGGCTGGCGCGCAGGGTGGCTGCGACTTCAAGCGGTCGCGGGCCGATGGCGACGAAGGCATTCTGCAGCGGCTGCACCACGAACGGCATGGAGTACAGCACCGATCCGATCACCAGCCCTGTGAAGCTGAAGGTCAGGGTCCCCAGGCCAATGCTCTGGGTGAACTGACCCAGCGCACCGTTGGGGCCGAGCAACAGCAATAGGTAGAAGCCGATGACGGTCGGTGGCAGAACCAGTGGCAATGCCACCACCGCGCCAATCGGTCCCTTGAGCCAGGACCGGGTGTGCGCCAGCCACAACGCGATGGGCGTGCCGACGATCAACAGGATCACGGTAGTCAGCGACGCCAGTTTCAGCGTCAGCCAGATCGCAGCGAGGTCGGCACTGTCCAGCGGCATTTACAGCTGGTATCCGAACGACTTGATAACGGCAGCGGCTTTCGGGCCCTTGAGGTATTCCATCAGCGCCTTGGCAGCAGCGTTGTCCTTGCCTTTGTTGAGGATGACCGCGTCCTGCTTGATCGGCTCATGCAGGTTGGCCGGGACGATCCACGCGGAGCCGCCAGTCAGCTTGCCATCCTTGTACACCTGGGACAGGGCGACGAAGCCCAGCTCGGCGTTGCCGGTCTGCACGAACTGGTAGGCCTGGGCGATGCTCTGGCCTTCGACGATTTTCGCTTTGGTGGCGTCGGTCAGGCCGAGTTTTTCCAGGACCTGAGTGGCGGCCAGACCGTAAGGCGCAGCTTTCGGGTTGGCGATGGACAGGTGCTGGTATTCGTTCTTCTTCAGGACTTCGCCCTTGTCGTCGACGTAGCCGTCTTTGGCCGACCACAGCGCCAGGGTGCCGACGGCGTAGGTGAAGCGCGAACCCTTGACGATCTCGTTCTCGCTTTCCAGTTTGGCCGGGGTGGTGTCATCAGCCGCCAGGAAAACCTCGAACGGCGCGCCATTCTTGATCTGGGTGTAGAACTGGCCGGTGGCGCCAAAGGAGGCGACCAGCTTGTGTCCGGTGTCCTTTTCGAAATCCTTGGCGATGGCCTGGATGGGGGCGGTGAAGTTGGCGGCGACGGCCACCTGGACTTCATCAGCGAAGGCACTGCTGGCCGAGAGGGCCGCAAAGGTGAGGGCGAGGGTGTTGAGGGTGACGCGAAGGGATGTGACGCGCATGGAACGGCTCCGTGTTGTTTTTTATGAAGTGATGACTCATGTCGGCCAGATACCGGCCAAACGCTATACACCCGAATATATAGCGAGTCATCACTTCAAGGAAGCCTGTTCTTTTGCGCATTCAATCAGTTGCGCTTTTCAATCAGTTTCGCAGGCCACCCAGTTTCTCCAGGGTTTGCACCGCCAACTGACGGGTCAGCTCCTCGGCAGGCAATTGGTGTTTGATGCCCACCGCCTGGCCAGCCCACAGGTTCATGAAGCCGTCGTTGCCCTGAGGCTCGGCCTGGGCGCGCAGCGGCATCAGTGCGCCGCCTGCGGTAGGGAAGGCCGGTGCAGCGGCGCTGATCGGGCCGATTTCGCGCATGATGCGGTTAACGATGCCCCGCGCAGGGCGGCCAGTGAACAGGTTGGTAACGGCGGTCTGGCTGTCCTTGGCATTGGCAAGGGCGGCCTGATGCAGCTTGGAGACCTTGGCCTCAGGGCTGAACAGATACGTCGTGCCCAGTTGTACGGCTGAGGCGCCGAGCATGAAGGCTGCAGCGATGCCGCGACTGTCGGCAATGCCGCCGGCAGCGATCACCGGCACGCTCACGGCGTCGGCAATCTGCGGTACCAGCGCCATGGTGCCGACCTGGGTGTAGAGCTGGTCACTCAGGAACATGCCGCGATGTCCGCCTGCTTCGTTGCCCATGGCGATGATCGCGTCGCAACCGCGTTGCTCCAGCCAGATCGCTTCGTCAACGGTGGTCGCCGAGGAGATGACGATGGCACCAGCCGCCTTGACCCTGCGTACGAAGTCCTCGCTGGGCAGGCCAAAGTGGAAACTGACGACTTCAGGCTTGAGCTCTTCGACCAGCGCGCAACTGGCCTCGTCGAAAGGCGCGCGGTTGGACTTGGGTGTCGGCGCGTCGAAGTCAGCGCCCAGCTCTTGGTAGTAGGGCTTGAGCAGTTGTTTCCAGGCCTCATCGGCCGCCGGGTTGGCTTGCGGATTCTGGTGGCTGAAGAAGTTGAGGTTCAGCGGCGCATGGGTCCCGGCCCGGATCAGCGCGACTTCTTCACGGATCTGCTCATGGCTGAGCATGGCGCAGGGCAGGGATGGCAGGCCGCCAGCCTTGCCGACGGCAATCGCCAGGGCCGACCCGGCGGCACCCGCCATGGGCGCGAGCAGGATCGGGACTTCGATGCCGAGCAGCTTGAGGATGCGGGTGTCAGGCCAGGCGATCATGGGCAGGTTCTCCGGGGCAGTGAAAGAGTGCAAATATGATTTGTGGTCATTTCAAACGTTCGGGTTGATTTAATAGACGGTCGGTCTAATATGCAACCCCATGAATGACATGATCGCAAAACCCAGACGCCCGGGGCGCCCCCCGAAAACCGCTCGCCCTGACGACTTCGATACCCGCGAAGCGCTGATCCGTTGCGGTGTTGAAGTGCTCACCGAGCAGGGCTTCATGGCCACCGGCATCGACGGCATTCTCAAGCGCGTCGGTGTGCCCAAAGGCTCGTTCTACCATTATTTTTCCAGCAAGGAAGTCTACGGTCTGGCCGTTCTGGACAGTTACGCCGGGTATTTCGCTCGCCGCCTCGACCGCTGGCTGCTCGATGAGACGCTGTCGCCGCTGGAGCGCCTGGCCGGTTTCGTCCAGCACTCGAAGGTCAGCATGGCGCGCTACGGGTACCGCCGGGGTTGCCTGGTGGGCAATATGGGGCAGGAAGTCACGGTGCTGCCCGAAGGCTTTCGTGATGCCCTGGAAACCATCTTTCTGGACTGGCAACGGCGCTTGAGCGCGTGTTTTGACGCAGCCATGCAGGCGGGTGAGTTGCCGCGCAGTGCCAACTGCGCGGAATTGGCCGCCTATTTCTGGATTGGCTGGGAAGGTGCAGTGTTGCGCGCGCGCCTGGTGCAGAACGACAGTCCACTCAATACCTTCATCGCCGGGTTCCTGCGCGGTCTGCCGCGCTGATATCACGGCCCTGTTTTTTAACGGATGGTTATAGACGATCGGTCTAAAAGGTAGGTTCATATGTTCAAGGCAATTCTGATCGACAAGGACGACGCCGGTTACAGCGTCAAACTCAGCACCATCGACGACGCGCAGTTGCCTTCCGGCGATGTGACCGTGAACGTGGCCTACAGCACGCTCAACTACAAGGACGCGCTGGCGATTACCAACAAGGGCCCGATCGTGCGCAAGTTTCCCATGGTGCCGGGCGTTGATCTGGCGGGAACAGTCGAGCAGAGCAGCGACCCGGATTTCAAGCCTGGCGATCAGGTGTTGCTCAACGGCTGGGGCGTGGGTGAGGGCCATTGGGGCGGCTTGGCGCAACGGGCGCGCCTGGAGGGCAAATGGCTGATCCCGCTGCCCGAGGCGTTCACTGCGTCGCAGGCCATGGCGATTGGTACGGCCGGGTACACCGCGATGCTGGCGGTGATGGCGCTGGAGAAGAACGGGGTAACGCCTGACAAGGGCGAGATCCTGGTCACCGGCGCCAACGGCGGCGTGGGCAGTTTCTCCATCGCGATTCTGGCGCGGCTGGGATATCGCGTGGTTGCCTCCACCGGCAGACCGGAGCAAGCCGACTACCTCAGGCAACTGGGCGCTGCCGAGATCATCGACCGGGCGACCCTGTCCGAGCCCGGCCGGCCTTTGGCCAAAGAGCGCTGGGCAGGGGCGATCGATTCGGTGGGCAGCCACACCCTTGCAAATATCTGCGCCAGTACGCGCTACCGGGGTGTGGTCGCGGCGTGCGGCCTGGCTCAGGGCATGGAGTTTCCGGCCACCGTTGCCCCTTTCATCCTGCGCGGCGTCACCCTGGCGGGAATCGACAGTGTGATGCGCCCCCGTCAGGACCGCATCGACGCCTGGGCGCGTCTGGCTACCGACCTGGATCGCGACGCGCTGGCATTGATTACTCAGGAAATCGGCCTGGAGGACGTGGTGCAGACCGCAGAGCGCCTGATGAAGGGCGAAGTACGCGGCCGGGTCGTGGTCAATCTGCAACGCTGACACCCTCAGCCGCTGTTGGCGATGCAATGCCGACCCGGGTCGACATCGTCGATGCGCAGCACCTCGATGAGGCTTGCAGCCGGGTGCAGCGGGTTGACGAGCAGACAACGGTTCTGCTCCATCGCCACCGACGGCAGGATCAGACCCAGCTGTTCGCGGCGCTCCAGCCACTGCGTGCCGAAATCCATGCTGGGCTGGTCCGCCGGCGACGCGTTCCAGCCCGCTGGCAGAGATTCGGCTGCGATGTGCTGGTACAGCGCCGGATCCTCGGGCAGTCGCAGGTGCATGAGTCTGAGAGGCAGGCGCGGCATCTCGCCGGCCAGCATGAACAGTTCCAGAGCACCTGCGGCGGGGCTCAGGCTGAGGTAGAGCGCGGGATGATCGGGAAGATTCCAGCGCCCGCCAATGACAGCCGGGCCCGCGCCGGACAGGTCGTGAATCTGCGCCGCCTTGCCGATTTTCCAGGCCAGCATCAGAGCACTCCGCCATGTTCCAGCGCCGCGAGCACACGGCTGGCCTGGGCGCCGCCGATTTCGGTCATGCACAACACGATGGGGATCTGGTCGTCCAGAGCCCGGTTGGGCGTCACCATCCAGCGTTGCGCGGCGTGTTGATCATCGAGGACTTCGGCCGCCCGGACAGCCAGGGCGGCGACCCGGTCCAGCCGTTCGGAGCCCACCAGGTCCAGCGGCCGGTGTTGGCGCAGGCGCCGCTCGAGGGTTGAAACCGAACTGCTGAGCAGCGCTTCGAGCTGGCCGTTGCTAAGGTGGAAGGCGTTGCGCACCGCCTTGACCCATCCCGGCGGGAAGCCGGTGCGCATATAGGCCAGGCGTTCGCTTTCGTTGCGGTTGTTGAGCTGGTCGGCGATCAGCCAGAATGCCGAGCTTGCCTCGTTGTTCACTGCTTGGGAGATGGCGGGCACTTGCGTAGTCCTCGATGCAGGTATCAAGAACACCGGACGTTACGCCTCTGTCAGGGTTTCTCAAGCGCCAAGCTGTTACAGGCATTTTCCCGTGCTTCGCGGTCCAGCAACTGGCGTTTGCGCTCCGCGCCCCAGCGATAACCCGACAGACCGCCGTCGCTGCGCACCACACGATGGCAAGGGATGGCCACGGCCAGGCTGTTCGCCCCACAGGCCTGAGCCACAGCGCGAAACGATTTCGGCGCGCCGATGCGCTGGGCAATCTCGGCGTAGCTGACCGTGCAGCCCGGTGGAATCTGCGCCAGGGCCTGCCACACCCGCTGCTGGAACGCCGTGCCTTGCAGATCCAGCGGCAAATCCAGGCCGATGCCCGGCGCTTCGATGAACCCGACCACTTGAGCGATTAGCCTCTCGAACTGCGCATCGCCGCCGATCAGCCGGGCGCTGTGGAACTGGTCCTGCAGGTCCTGCACCAGTTGGTTGGGGTCATCGCCCAGCAGGATTGCGCACACGCCGCGCTGGCTCTGGGCGACAAGAATCGCGCCGAGAAAGCACTCGCCCACCGCAAAATGAATATCGGCGTTGGCGCCGCCCTTGCGGTAGTCCGATGGCTTCATGCCCAGCAACTTGCCGCTGGTTTCGTAAAACCGGCTGTTGGAGTTGAAGCCTGAGTCATACATGACATCGGTGATGCTGGCCGACTGTGCCTGGGGCTGGACCAGTCGGCTGCGCACCCGATCAGCCCGGTTGGCGTTGGCCCAGGCCTTGGGTGTCAGTCCGGTTACGGCTTTGAAGATGCGATGCAGGTGCCAGGGGCTCATGCCCGATTCAAGGGCCAGTTCATGCAGGCTTGGAGGCTGGTCGGCCTGGGCGATCTGCCGACAGACACGCTCGACCAACGCGGCGTGCTGGCGGGCCAGATCGGTCTGGTCGGTGGCCGCGCGTTTGCTCGGACGAAAGCCTGCGGCCTCGGCCTGCTCGGCGCTGTCGAAGAACACCACGTTCTCGGGCCGAGGCAGGCGCGAAACGCTGCTGGGCCGGCAGTAGATGCCCGTGGTGCGCACGGCGTAGACGAATTGTTCGTCGGCGGCCGGGTCACGGGCGAGCACTGCGGCCCAGCGCGGATCGTGCTGGGTTTCGTGGGTTTTTGCGTTCATTGCTGGCTGTGGTTTGCTGCGTCCCATCGCTGTGTTACTCCGCATTGGTCCTGATGTGCCGCAGCTTAGCGCCGGTCGCCGGGGGTGAAACTCCGAGTCTTGCGCTCAAATTCAGGCCAGCATCGGTGGCAGGGTGCCCAACAGTGACACGGCGCCCAGCGCTGCGGCGCCGAACAGGCATTCCAGCAGCACGCTGATGCGAAGCCAGCCCAGGTTCAGCACCTGATTGCGCGCCAGTTGGCGATTGATGCCCGCCAGAACCAGCATGCACAGCACCATCGCGACCTTGACGCCCAGCACCAGGCCAAAGCCCGAGAGGGCCGGCGCAGGCCACAGCGCACCGCTCAGGGCGCGCACGTTGATCATCCCGGTGGCGACAATCAGCGCCACCAGGCCATAGCCGATGCCACTGAATCGCCCCAGCACGGCCCGCAGGTCCACCGTAGCAGAACCCAGGAGCAGCGTGGCCAGCATAATCAGGCCGCCGAGCCAGGTGGCGACACCGATCAGGTGCAACATCTGGTTGAAAATCAGCAGTTGCCCGGTAATGCCGTCATACATGGCCCCATGGCCGACCGGGGCCAGCGTCAACAGCAGCAGGCCGGCCAACAGCAGCGACAGCCGGGGCCGGTTGCGCAAGGCAAAGCCACAGAACACCAACAGTACGTTCAGCAACAGGTGCAGGACCCACACATGCCCGAAAAAAGTGTGGGTCAGGACCAGGGCGAGGGTGTGCGGGTCCGTTGCATCGTGCCAGCTATCGGTCATGTTGGCAGCGGTCAGCATCAGCCAGCTCAGCGCACTGAGCAGCGCCACCCCCGCCATCCAGCCCAGCGCCCGGTCAAGGCGCCGGCTTGCGGGGCTGGCTTCGAACGCTGGCAGGGCCCTGGTGAACAGCAGGTGGCGAAACAGGCCGATACCAAACAGTAGGAGGACTGCGCCGAAATGCACGAATCGACACAGGATCAATCCATCTTGCATGGCGTTATGGCGTCACCTTGAAGCGATAGGTGCCTTCGCTCTTATGGGTGTCGACCGACACCGCGTGCCATTCGACCTTGTACTTGCCCGGCGCGAGCGGCACCGCCGGGACGACGATCAGCACCTTCTTGTTGGCAGGGTCGGTGGCGACGCTCTGGGTCTGGATGATTTCGGTGCTTTCACCGGGGCCGTCGAGGCTGATGGCGACCTTGGTGAATTTCTCTTCCACGCCTTCGGAAAAATTCAGACGCAGTTCCTTGGGCGACGTGACCTCGCTGTCGGCGGCAGGCAACTGGCTTTCCAGATGGGCATGGGCGAAGGCGGAAGAGGTGGTGAGGCAGGCCAGCAGAGAGAGGCAGGAAAGGGCTTGCTTTACGCGATGGGCAGACATCAAGGGGACCTCTGGTTGTGCGGCAGCGTGTTGCAGCAACGTTCATGGCAGGAACCGATGGGCATCGATTCTCGAAATTCGAACGCTACTAGACCAGAAACGGACTGCCGACTCCAGTGAATCACCTCATTTGTCAGGCCGGCAGACCTTTCTGCGCGCTGCGGGCCATGATGCGCAGGTCTTCGTACGGGTTGCGGCCCACGATCATGAAGGCGTGAGTCTGGTTGGACCAGTACACCACATGCATGCCGGAGCGCTCCTCGCTGGTCAGCGAATCGGTGCCGCCCTTGGTGGTGGTGATGCATAGGGCCAACGGGCCATGGCGCGGGTCCAGGTAGGTCAACTGGCCGATCAGTACGCCTTCGTAGTCGAGAATCTGTGCGCGGCGGAATTCCGCGCCCGGCAGGGTTACCGCCGTAGCCGTCAAAGGCAGCCCCAGTTGATTGCCCACCGCACTGAGCTGGGCGCTGTGGGTGCGCTCGTCGAGGTTGAGGTTGTCCAGCGTCTGCGGGGTATAAAGCGCCATGTACTCCGCCACCGACGCACGCCAGCCGTCATCAGGCTCGGCATTCTGCCAGTTGAGAAACAGCCGGTCGGCGGCGATGCCGGCCACCACGAAGCTGGCCGCGGTGGCCAGGAAACCCCGACGGCTCATGGTTGCCCTGTGCTGTGGCGCTGCTGCAGGCGGCAGTGAATCGAGCATGGCCTGCAGGCGGTCGGTCGGTGCTTCCTTTAGCAGCGAGTCGAAGGCGTCCCGAAATGGCAGATCCCCGCCCTTGAGCTGGTCAAGGCGTTCGGCAACCGGCGCATCTGTGCGCAACCATTGATCGACGGCCTGGCGCTGTTCCCGGTCCAGTTCGCCGTCCAGATAGGCCACCAGCAGTTCGTCCGAAGGTGGGGAGTGCGCGTTGCTGTGAGTCATCGCCGTTCTCCTGTCGATTTATCCGACATGGCGCGTTGTGTTGCGGTTTCAGCCAGTTTCAAGCGTGCAGCGGCCAGCCGGCTCATCACCGTGCCGACCGGGATATGCAGAATCTCGGCAGCCTCTTTGTATGAAAGCCCTTCGACGTACGTCAGAAAGACCGTTTCCCGTTGTGCCTCGGGCAGGGCGTTGACGCGCTTGATCACCTGCGCCGCCAACACCTGATCCTGCGCCAGGGTTTCGCCGTCAAACGACAGTTCCTGCTCGGCATCGACGAAACCCTGGCCCTGACGCACCCGCTGCGAGCGGATTTCATTGAGCCAGATCGAATGCATGATCGAAAGCAACCAGCGGTCCAGGCGGGTGCCAGCCATGAACTGGTCGGCACGCTCCAGCGCCCGGACGCAGGTGGCCTGTACCAGATCGTCGGCCAGGTGCTTTTGTCTGGACAGCACTAACCCGTAGCGCCACAAACGTGGCAACAACTGGCCCAGTTCGCTTCGAAAATCAGCGTCTGTGGCTATAGCAGCCTCCCGAAATCTCGCCAGTGGTCTGGGACTCAGGTCTTGGGCGCGGCGGCAATTGCCGCAGCCAGGTCCTCGTATTCTTCACACGTCCTGCTGCACAGCGTTTCGATCGTGGCCAGTTGCTCCTTGGCCAGATCCACGCGCCCCTTGATCACATACGCTTCGCCCAGGTATTCGCGCACTTGCGCGTATTTGGGGTCCAGCGCGACAGATTTGAGGTAGTAGCCGATGCCCTCGTCGGTGCGGCCCAGTTTGCGCGTTGCATATCCACGATAGTTCAGCGCCTTGGCGGTGTCCGGATTTTTCAGCGTATCGAGCAGCGACAGCGCTTCTTCGTAGCGTCCGTCCTTGGCCAGGCGGTAGGCGTAGTCGGTGCGATCCTCATCGGAGGTCGCCTTGCTGGTCTGCATCGTGCACTTGTGGGTCTTGCTGTCCCACACCTGGCCTTTGGGGCAGTTGGGCTTGCGCGGTGCCTCATCGTCGCTGCCCCCGCCAGAGGCAAGGGCCTGGCCGCTCAGCAGCGCCATGGCCATGCAGGCGCCGACGAGCAATGTGCGGTAGCTGAAAGCGTGTGGGTAGCAGGTTCTCATTGTTGTCATGCTCCGTAACCAATCAGATCGGGAAAACTGCAGCAGCCATACATGAAACAGTCAATCGGTCCGGTTTATTCCCGGCATTTGAATCTTCAGCCTCGGATGTCGCCCCGTTGCCCCGGCAGCATGCTGCGCAAGGTGCTGTCGCCGACGATGTAGTGATGCCACAGCGCCGCGCCGGCGTGCAGACCGGCCAGCAGGATGATTGCCCAGGCAACGTTGTCATGCAGGCCGCCCAGGGTGCCGCGCAGATCGTGCCTGATGGCAAACGGTGCAGGGATTGGGAACAGCCCGAAAAAACTGAACGGCTCGCCTTGCGCCCAGCGAAACGCAAATCCCAGCACCACTTGCGCCACCAGCAGCAGGTACAGCGCCCCGTGGCCGAGGCGGGCCGCCAGATTGAGCGCCGGATGAATGTTGGTTGGCGGGCGATGAGTACCCAGCAGACGCCAGGCAATGCGCGCCACGATCAACACCGCCATAGCGATGCCCAGCGAGATATGCACCGATTGCAACCCTTTGCGCAGCGGCGTGCCTTTGGGCAGGGTTTCCCAGATGTGGGCACTGGCGAACATGAAAACCACCAGGGCGGCCGTCAGCCAGTGAAAGGCGCGGGTCAGACGGTCATAACGTTGAGAAACGGCACTGCCGAGGCCGGAAATCGTACTGTTCATGAAAGATCCCTGTGGGTGTCACGAAATGAACACCTCAGGGGGGAGGGTTATTCGCAAGGTTGCAAAGTATTTTGCACCGGTTGAATCTTCCGGTACGACGCAGCCCCTGTAGGAGTGAGCTTGCTCGCGATGCTCTGTGCCAGACGACGCAGAATTGCCGCCTCGACGAGAGCTATCGCGAGCAAGCTCACTCCTACAGGTAAGCGGGGGATTTCAGGTTGTTGAACTAAGCTGGCAACTGTGTTAGTTCAGGGTGAATTAACCGGATAGTGCAGCGAACATGAACAATAATTTAAAAATAAAAAAAGCCACCGCACTGACGTGAGGTGGCTAAAAAGTCTTACCAAAGGAATGATGAAGTGGAGCATGATTCGATTGCCTGATGCTGCGGAGTCATCAGGCGATAGAGCCAACTGCCTCATCGCCGACAACGGTAACACCGGTTCGGCGCATCTCACTATTATGAAGATCGATAGTGACTATCACCCCTCATTTATCAACCGCCCGGCTGAAAAATGCTAAAAGTTTTTCGCGTCGGGGGAGCAACCCCGCTAGAACGGGGCGTCCAGCGCCTCATGAAACAATAAGGAAATGGGCTGAAAGCCTGTAGTTTTGCCGTGTTTGTCAATACGGTTCGATGTATTTAGCCCATCTGCCATAGCGCGTATTCCACACGTTTCGAACTTCGCCTGAATTCAGGGGGATGCCCCGTATTCCGGGTTCGCGGAACGTTGGGCCATAATTGAGACAGGGGATAATAATGACCTTCGTAAAATGGAATCTGGTGACGCTCGCGGTGTCGCTGGGCGTCAGTCAACTGGCATCGGCGGGTGTTGTCAGCGACCAGTCCGAAGCCAAGGGGTTTGTCGAAGACAGCAGCCTGACCGTGCATCTGAAGAACTATTACTTCAACCGCGATGGCAAGAACGGCGGTGGCGACCGCAAGGACTGGACCCAGGGTGTGCTGGGCAATTTCAGCTCCGGTTTTACCCAGGGCACCGTCGGTTTCGGCGTTGACGCCTACGGCTACTGGGGCATCAAGCTGGACGGCGGTGCGGGAACGGCGGGCACCGGTAACCTGCCGGTCGACCGCCACGGCGACCCGGAAGATGAATACGGCACGGCGGGCGGTGCCATCAAGATGCGGATTTCCAAGACAGAACTGCGCTACGGCGACCTGATGCCTGCCGCGCCAGTCTTCGCAGCGGGTGGTTCGCGCCTGTTCCCGCAAACGGCCACCGGCTTCAACCTGTTGAGCAGCGATATCGCCGGACTGGAACTCGATGGCGGTCACTTCACCGGCGGCAACGGCCCGGTCACCACCAACCATGATCACGATATCTATGCATCCTATGCTGGCGTTACGGCATCTAGCATCGATTATGCGGGCGGCAAATACACCTTCAACGACAACTTGACCGCCAGCCTCTATGGCTCGAACCTCAAGGATGTCTGGGATCAGTACTACGGCAATATCAATTACACCCAGCCGATCACCAGCGATCAGTCGCTGAACTTCGATTTCAATATCTACCGCACCAACGATGCCGGTTCCGCCAAGGCCGGGGATATCAGCAACACCACCTGGTCGCTGGCAGCGGCTTATTCATTCCTCACCGCGCACACAGTGACACTTGCGTACCAGAAAGTTCATGGCGATACCCCCTTCGATTATGTGGCTTTCGGGATTAACGGCCCGGGCGATACTGCCGACTCGATCTTCCTTGCCAACTCGGTTCAATATTCGGACTTCAACGGCCCGGGCGAGAAGTCGTGGCAGGCCCGATATGATCTGAACATGGCCAGTTATGGTGTTCCGGGGCTCAGTTTCATGGCGCGTTACATCACCGGTGATGATATCGACGGCTCGCACATGCCAGCCAACAGCACCTACGTGAACTACGGCTACGGCGATGACGGCAAACACCACGAGACTGATATCGAGGCCAAATACGTGGTTCAGGCAGGCCCTGCCAAAGACCTGTCGCTGCGCTTGCGCCAGTCTTTCCACCGCGCCAACGCCGATCAGGCTGAAGGCGATAACAACGAATTGCGTCTGATCGCCGATTACCCGATCAACGTGTTCTGATCGTCTGCAGGCAAACGAAAACGCCAGGCATCTGCCTGGCGTTCTTGTTCGTGCATCCGGATCTCATTCAGGCTTGTGATCGCCACGGATCGAGAAGTTGGACATGTGTTCCAGCCCCTTGATCAGCCCCGAGTGATCCCAGCCGCTGCCGCCCAGCGCCGCGCAGGTGCTGAACACTTGTTGCGCGTTGGCGGTGTTGGGCAGGTTCAGGCCCAGTTCGCGGGCGCCTTCCAGCGCCAGGTTCAGGTCCTTCTGGTGCAGGGCGATGCGGAAACCAGGATTGAAGGTGCCTTTGATCATGCGCTCGCCGTGCACTTCCAGGATCTTGGAGGACGCGAAGCCGCCCATCAGCGCTTCACGCACCTTGGCAGGATCGGCACCGTTCTTGGAGGCGAACAGCAGCGCTTCGGCCACCGCCTGAATGTTCAGGGCGACGATGATCTGGTTGGCAACCTTGGCGGTCTGGCCGTCACCGTTGCCGCCGACCAGGGTGATGTTCTTGCCCATGGTCTGGAACAGGGGCAGGGCGCGGTCGAAGGTGCCCTGGTTGCCACCGACCATGATGCTCAGGGTCGCAGCCTTGGCGCCGACTTCACCACCCGATACCGGGGCGTCGAGGTACTGCGCGCCGGTGGCGTTGATTTTCTCGGCAAATGCCTTGGTCGCCGAAGGCGAGATCGAACTCATGTCGATCACCACCTTGCCTGCGCCAGTGCCTTCGCTCAGGCCGTTCTCGCCGAACAGTACGTCGTTGACCTGCGGGGTGTCGGGCAGCATGACGATGATGAATTCGGCTTCCTGAGCCACTTCGCGCGGGTTGGCCAGCACCGTTGCGCCGCCGGAGACCAGCGAGGCGGGCGGTGCCACGAAGTGTTTGGACAGGAAGAGTTGATGGCCTGCCTTCTGCAGGTTCTCTGCCATGGGCAGACCCATGATGCCGGTGCCGATAAAGCCGATGTTCGCCATGAGATGTTCCTCTTTTTATGTCTTGTTAGCACTTGTAGGAGTGAGCTTGCTCGCGATTGCGGTCTGTCATCGGGCATTGATGTGACAGACCAATCGCTATCGCGAGCAAGCTCACTCCTACAGGGCTTGGTGTTAGATCAGGTTATGGGTCTTGAGCCAGCCAAGGCCCGCTTCGGTGGTGGTCAGCGGCTTGTATTCGCAACCGATCCAGCCGCGGTAACCCAGCTTGTCCAGATGCCCGAACAGGAAGCCGTAGTTGATCTCCCCGGTGCCCGGCTCATGCCGGCCCGGGTTGTCCGCCAGTTGCACGTGACGGATCACCGGCAGGTTTTTCTCGATGGTGCGGGCAAGGTCGCCCTCCATGATCTGCATGTGGTAGATGTCGTACTGCAACGACAGGTTGCGGCTGCCGACCTTCTCGCGGATGTCCAGGGCCTGGGCCGTGGTGTTGAGGTAGAAGCCGGGGATGTCGAGGGTGTTGATCATTTCCATGACCAGATCGATACCCTGGGCCTGCAGCTTGTCAGCGGCATACTTGAGGTTGTCGATGAAGGTCTTTTCGATCAGCGCATCATCGAAACCCTGTGGCTTGATCCCGGCCAGACAGTTGACCTGGGTGTTGCCCAGCACCTTGGCGTAGGCAATGGCCAGATCGACACCGGCGTAGAACTCCTCGACGCGGTCCGGATGGCAGGCAATCCCGCGCTCGCCTTTGGCCCAGTCGCCAGCGGGCAGGTTGAACAGCACCTGGGTCAGGCCGTGGGCATCGAGTTCGGCCTTGATCTGCGCCGAGCTGAAATCGTACGGAAACAGATACTCGACCCCGCTGAAACCGGCGTTGGCGGCCGCTTCGAAGCGTTGCAGAAAGTCCTGCTCGGTGAACAGCATGGACAGGTTGGCGCATAAACGTGGCATGGGTGGCTCCTTGTTCTGGCTCGTGCGAGCGGCTGTTCAGTCCAGCAGGCTGATGGCGGTCGGGGCGTCGTCGCGGCTTTCGGCCAGCGATTCGAACTCGTTGATCGCGTTGATCTCGGTGCCCATGGCGATGTTGGTGACACGCTCAAGAATGACCTCAACCACAACCGGAACGCTGTACTGTTGCATCAGGCTCGCCGCCTCGGCGAAAGCCGCCTGGATGTGCGCTGGATCGCTGACACGAATCGCCTTGCAGCCCAGCCCTTCGGCGACGGCGATGTGGTCCACGCCGTAGCCTTCCAGCTCAGGGGCGTTGATGTTGTCGAACGCCAGTTGCACGCAGTAATCGATGTCGAAGTTGCGCTGCGCCTGACGGATCAGGCCCAGGTACGAGTTGTTCACCACCACGTGGATGTACGGCAGCTTGAACTGCGCGCCCACGGCCAGCTCTTCGATCATGAACTGGAAGTCATAGTCGCCGGACAGCGCGACAACCTTGCGGCTCGGGTCGGCCTTGGCCACGCCCAGTGCTGCCGGAATGGTCCAGCCCAGCGGGCCTGCCTGACCGCAGTTGATCCAGTGACGCGGCTTGTACACGTGCAGGAACTGCGCGCCGGCAATCTGCGACAGGCCGATGGTGCTGACGTAGCAGGTGTCCTTGCCGAAGAACTGGTTCATTTCCTCGTAGACGCGCTGCGGCTTGACCGGCACGTTGTCGTAGTGGGTCTTGCGCTGCATGGTGCGCTTGCGCTCCTGGCAACTGGCCAGCCACTGGCTGCGATCTTTAAGCTTGCCAGCGGTGTGCCACTCGCGGGCCACTTCGAGGAACATCGCCAGCGCCGCGCCTGCGTCGGAAACGATGCCCAGGTCTGGCGTCAGCACGCGACCGATCTGGGTCGGCTCGATGTCTACGTGGATGAACTTGCGGCCTTCGCTGTAGACCGAAACCGTACCGGTGTGACGGTTCGCCCAACGGTTGCCGATGCCCAGCACCATGTCCGACTCAAGCATGGTCGCGTTGCCGTAGCGGTGCGAAGTCTGCAAGCCCACCATGCCGGCCATTTGCGGGTGATCGTCCGGGATGGTGCCCCAGCCCATCAGGGTCGGGATGACCGGAATGCCAGTCAGTTCGGCGAATTCCACCAGCGCATCGGAAGCATCGGCGTTGATGATGCCGCCACCGGCAACGATCAGCGGACGCTCCGAGGCGTTGAGCATGGCCAAAGCCTTCTCGACCTGGTTGCGGCTGGCCTGCGGCTTGATGACCGGCAGCGGCTCGTAGGCGTCGATGTCGAATTCGATTTCGGCCATCTGCACGTCGAACGGCAGGTCGATCAGCACAGGGCCCGGACGACCGCTGCGCATCAACTGGAAAGCTTTCTGGAACACGTAAGGCACCTGGCCCGGTTCCATGACGGTGGTGGCCCATTTGGCAACAGGGGCTGCAATCGAAGCGATATCGACGGCCTGGAAGTCTTCCTTGTGCATGCGGGCGCGGGGTGCCTGCCCTGTGATGCAGAGGATGGGGATCGAGTCGGCGGAGGCGGAATAGAGGCCGGTAATCATGTCGGTGCCGGCAGGGCCGGAAGTCCCGATGCAGACGCCGATATTGCCGGCAATGGCGCGGGTGTAACCCTCGGCCATGTGCGAGGCGCCTTCGACGTGGCGGGCCAGCACGTGGTCGATGCCGCCGATTTTCTTGAATGCGGCGTACAGAGGGTTGATCGCAGCGCCGGGGATACCAAAGGCGGTATCGACCCCTTCGCGACGCATCACCAGAACGGCTGCTTCGATGGCTCTCATGATGGTCATTTTTGTTGTTCTCCTGAAACTCGGTAGTTTTTGTACACATCCAGACTGATTTGAATTGAAGTTTTTGTGAATGGCTGTTTTTATCGGTTCTATCGGTATCAGGAGTATCGAATGGACCGCTATACAGAAATTCGCAGCTACGTGCTGGTGGCCACGCGCGGCAGTTTTGCCGCAGCGGCACTGGTGGAGGGAGTGACCCCGGTCATCATGGGCCGGCGCCTGAGCGCGCTGGAGGAGCGGCTGGGGGTCAAGCTGATTCACCGCTCGACTCGCGGCCTGACCCTGACCGATGCCGGGGAGTCGTATCTGGAAAACGCCAAGGCTGTCTTGCAGTCTTTCGAAGAGCTAGACGCCAGCATCAGCGAGAACGAAAGCAGCGTGCGCGGGCATCTGGTGGTGTCTGCGCCGGCCGGCTTCGGCCGCCAGCACGTGGCGCCCCATGCGCCGGAATTCCAGGCGCGTTTCCCGGACCTGCAACTGTCGTTCAACCTCACCGACAACGTCGTCGATCTGGTGCGCGAGGGTTACGACATGAGCATTCGCATCGGCGAGGTGCTCGACCCCAACTACGTGGCCATCAAGCTGTTCGCCAACAAACGGGTGGTGTGTGGTTCACCGCAGTATTTTGCCGAGCGCGGCTATCCGCAGACCCTGGAAGACCTGGCCGAACACAACTGCCTGACGTTCAACCTGCAGGGCGGCCAGCACCGTGGATGGACGTTTCAGCGCGACGGCAAGCCGGTGGCGATCAAGGTGGCGGGCAACCTCTACTGCAACGATGGCGAGCTGCTGTATGACTGGGCCAAGCGCGGGCTGGGACTGTGTTGGCGCTCAACCTGGGAGATCCAGAACGAGATTGACAGCGGGGCGTTGATTACCGTGCTGGACGAGTTTGCCTTGCCCAGTTACGACATTCAGGGGGTGTACCCGCAGCAGCATTACCTGCCGGCGAAGGTGCGGTTTTTCATCGCGTTTCTGAAGGAGGTGTACAACCGGCCGGGGTACTGGAAGCAGGAGTAGGCCCCGGGCCGTTGTAGGAGCGCGCTTGCCCGCGACAGCGGTGTGTCATTCCCCACATGGGTGTTGGAAAAATCGCCGTCGCGGGCAAGCGCGCTCCTACAGGTCGTGTTAGATCAACTCCACCGACACCGGTGGCAAGCCACGGATCTCGCCCACCGCCAGGCCCGGCTCCTTGGTCAGGTACATGCCCGTGTACGATCCGGTGGTGATCACCAGTTCCGGCGACACGCTCTGGCCGTTCTGGGTGTGGTGATTGACCACCCACGGCAGCAGGCGGCGCGGGTCGCCGGCGGGGTTGGCGCCGTCGCCCGGCACGATGTCCTGGTCGGCGTAGGTGAAGGTCAGCGCCGGCTCCAGGAAAGGGAAGCTTTCGTCGTAGGGAATGAAATCCCCGACAATCAGCGCGCCATGGTTGAGCAGGTCACCCAGCGCCAGCAGCGGCTCGATTTTCGGCCAGGCGATGAAACGACTGCTGACCACCTCGATAGTCGCGCCCATCGAGCCAATGCTGCTCAACACTTCCTCGTCTGAATACGCCTCCTGGCGTGCCTCGAAGGTGCGGTTCAGGCGAAAGGCAATTTCCAGCTCCAGGATCGGCGAGGGGTAATCGACGCTTTCCAGTTGGCTGCCACTGGCAAACAGACCGTCTTCGGGCAACAGGGCGCCGTTGATAGGGCCGCCACTGGTGGATTTGGAGCCGACCTTCCAGCCACCGACCGTCGTCTCGCGCAGCTTCAGGATTTCCCGCTGCAAGGCATAGGCGCTGGCGCTGTCGGCTGGCACGTAATCGGGGCGAATCTCGGAGATTTTCTGACCTTGGCGCATGGCGTCGACGATCAGTTCGGCAATGTTCGCAGGTTGGGTCGGTAGATTCACGCGGACTTCCTTCAGGCAGTTGAATGGAGAGTGCTCCACGCTAGACCGGGGTATCTGCGCGAAGCCAGCATTCCTTACTCTAACCTCAAATGCCCGGCACAGCGCAGCCCTCATCTTGCCTCAAACGCTCAATGTCCCGGTCTGCGGGGCCTGCGGGCCATAAAAAAACCGCTGCGGGGCAGGCAGCGGTTTTTTATTTCAGCTTGTTGCTTGCGATTGGATCGCGGTGCAAGGCATCAGCCATTCTGACAGCCTTCACCCAAACGGGTGTATTCCAGATTGTGAGTCACGCCCTGGCTGTCGACGTAGATCATGTGCGATTCAACCGGGCCGCACTCGGTCGCGATGTTGCCAGCATTGGTGATGCTGATGACCTTGGCGATGTCCAGATGCTGGGAATAGTTGTACTCGACGGCAGGGGGAGTCGACTCAGGCGCTGCGTCAGCACTCGCGTTGGCCGAGGCGAGTGCGCTGAAGATCGACAGCGCGGCAAACAGTGCGTATTTCATCATTTCACTCCACAAAAGTTTCAAGCAAAACTGCCAGGTGTCTTGCTGTTAGGGGGCATCTTAGGAGCGTCGTTCCATTGATAAAAATGGTCGTTAATGATTAGCGCAATCACGATTAGTGATAAAAGCCGTTTGCTCGTTACTTTGAGGTTAATTGTTTCTTGCACAGTAATTGACTGTTGCAAAAATACGCCTCAATGGTCCAGTTTCGACCAGCGCCAGACCGGTTCAGCCGTTCTCGCAACTGTCGCCAAGCCGTGTGTATTCGAGCTTGTGAGTCACGCCCTTGCTGTCCACGTATTCCATCTGAGCCTTGAGCGGACCGCAGGCGTTGCCTGCATTGGCGCCATTGCTGATACGCACGACCTTGGCAATGTCCAGGTCCTGGGTGTAGTCGTACTGGCTGTTCTGGGCGGAGGCTGCGACGGTCGAACCGGCAGAATCATTGGCCGACGCCAACAGGCTGAACATCGACAGTGCGGCAAACAATGCGTATTTCATGACGAACTCCCAACTTACCGGTTAGAGCAAGCGGTCGAGGGCGGGGCTTGCTGATGGGAGAAGTTTAAGTAGGGCGGTCGTTGTCACAGAAATACTGTCTGTCGATAGGCGTCATCATTGGCGCTGATGTGCGGCGTTTAAACGTTCCGGGAGAGGACTGCGGCATTGGCCGTATTCCTGACTGGAATCCACTGCATGAAAAACATGAATTTTATTTATGGTGTGCAGCGTCTTACCGTAGGTGCATCCGAACCCGTGGAGCCACCATGACCGTCCAGCAGCCTGCCGCCCTAGAAGAGGCACGTACCGACAACCCCGCCGAAGAGCACTGGAAGCGCAACCTGCTGGTCTGTGTGCTGGGTTCGTTCACCACGATCATCGCCATGACCCTGCTGCTGCCATTTCTGCCGCTGTACGTCGAGCATCTCGGCGTGAGCGATCCTGCGGCCATCGTGCAATGGTCGGGTGTGGCCTTTGGTGCGACCTTTCTGTCGGCCGCACTCACCGCGCCACTGTGGGGCCGGCTGGGTGATCGCTACGGGCGCAAGCTGATGCTGATCCGTGCAAGCCTGGGGATGGCCATCGCCATGTCACTGATCGGCCTTGCGGAAAACATCTATCAACTGGTGGGTTTGCGTTTGCTCGCCGGTCTGCTGGGCGGCTATGCCTCCGGCGCCACGATCCTGGTGGCCACCCAGACACCCAAGGCGCGCTCGGGTTGGGCCCTTGGCATGCTGTCGTCGGGGATCATGGCCGGCAACCTCACCGGCCCCTTGATCGGCGGGCTGCTGCCGCCGCTGATCGGGATCCGCAACACGTTCTTCCTGGCCGGCGGGGTGATCTTCCTGACCTTCCTCGCGACGCTGTTTCTGATGAAAGAGGCGCCGCGTCCAAGACCTGTAGCCGGAGCCGCAAAGAAGGTCACGGTACGCGCCTGGGACGTGATCCCGGACAAGAGACCGGTGATCACCATGTTCGTGGTGGCGAGCCTCGTGATGTTCTCGATCATGTCCATCGAGCCGATCATCACGGTGTACCTGACGCAACTGCACACAAAAAACGTGACGCTGATGGCGGGGCTGGTGATGTCGGCCACGGCGCTGGCCAGCGTGTTGTCGGCCTCGCGTATCGGCAAACTGGCGGACCGCGTCGGCCACTGGAAGGTGGTCATGGGCTGCCTCACGGCCGCGGCCGTTCTGCTGGTGCCGCAGGCTTTCGCGACCAACGAATGGCAACTGGTGGTGCTGCGCTTTCTGATGGGCGTTGCGTTGGGTGGGCTGTTGCCGTGCATTGCCGCGATCATCCGGCATTCGGTGCCAGACATCGTGGCAGGGCGCATGCTTGGCTATTCCACTTCCAGCCAGTACGTCGGCCAGGTGCTGGGGCCGCTGACCGGCGGATACCTGGGTGGGCATTTCGGCATGCCGATCGTGTTCATCGTCACCTGCGTGCTGATGGCGGGCTGCGCGGTGGTGATGCTGGTCATGCGCCCGGTGACGATCAAGGCCTGACGCTCACAGCACATGGGCATGCCCGGCGGCGGACAGGCTGACAGCACTGCCCATGGCCGGGATGTCGATGCCGGGGTTGCGCACGTTCAGTGTTCGGTGGGGAATCTGCTCGCCATTGGCGCCGAGCCGGGGCGCAAGCTCCAGGGTGAGCACGCAGGTGCCACCGGCGAAATCGACGTCGGTGACGCAGCCGGCGGTGCCTTGGGCGTGCGCCTGGGTGGAGACGGTCAGTTGCTCAGGGCGCAGCAGAATCTGCGCCGCGCCCTGGCGACGGGGTTTGAGCACCGGGATCGACCCCAGCTCGCAGTTGGCGACATCGCCTTCAATCCACGCCGGCAGGATGATTGCCTCGCCGAGAAACACGGCAGTCTGTTCGTCGACCGGGTGACGATACAACTCCATCGGCGGGCCGGCCTGTACCAGTCTGCCCTGACGCATCACCGCCAGTTGATCGGCGAACGACAGCGCTTCGGCCTGGTCATGGGTGACCAGCACGGTGGTGATCCCGGCATCGGACAACAGCTTGCTGACGGTGCGACGCATGTTGCCGCGCAAGCCGGTGTCCAGCGCCGAAAAGGGCTCGTCCAGCAACATGATTGCCGGATTTTGCGCCAGCGCACGTGCCAGGGCGACCCGCTGTTGCTGGCCGCCGGACAACTCATGGGGCCAGCGCTGGCTCATCGAGGCCTCCAGCGACACCATCTCCATCAGCTCGGCGATACGTCGTTGCTTGCTGTCGCGATCGCCCGCCAGGCCGAAACCGATGTTGGCCGCCACCGACAAATGCGGGAACAGCGCGCCATCCTGCGGCACATAACCGATATTGCGTTGATGGGCCGCGACCTCCCGGGTGTCATCTACTAGCGGCTTGCCGTGCATGGCGATGCGCCCGCTGTCGGGAAACTCGAAGCCTGCAATCATGCGCAGCAAGGTGGTCTTGCCGGAGCCCGAAGGCCCGACAATGGCGGTGCGGCTGCCGGGGGCAATCAACAGGCTGACGTTGTCCAGGGCAACCACGTTGCCGAAGGTTTTGTGCAGGTTGTGCAATTCGAGAGCGTTCATCGGCCTGCCGTGCGTCTGGATTGATGATAGAGAAGGGCGGTGAGGGGCAGCGACAACAGCACCATGATCAGGGCATAGGGCGCTGCGGCGGCGTAGTCGATTTCGCTGGTCATGGCCCAGAAGCCGGTGGCCAGGGTTCGCGTGCCGCTGGGGGCCAGCAGCAGGGTGGCGGTCAGTTCATTGGTGATGGCCAGGAACACCAGTGCCGCGCCTGCTGCCGCACCCGGCGCGGCCAGGCGCAGGGTCACGTACCACAGGGCCTGGGCGGGAGAGCGGCCCAGGCTACGGGCGATGTTTTCCAGCTCCACCGGCGCCTGGGCAATACCGGCCCGCAAGCTGACCAGCGCGCGCGGCAAGAACATCAGCAAATAGGCCAGCAGTACGGTCATCGCAGTCTGATAAATGGGCCGTGCGACCTTGATGGTGACGGTTACCAGTGCCAGCGCGACGACGATACCGGGCAAGGAACTGGTGATGTAGTTGCAGCTTTCGAGCAAGCGGTTGAAGCGTCCCGGCGAGCGAATCGATAACCAGGCAACGGGAAACGCCGCTGCGGTGATCAGGATCGCACCGGTCGAGGCCAGCACCAGTGTCTGGCGCACGGCATCGAGCAACCCTTCCTGCTGCCAGACCTCGCTGCCGCCTGCGATCAGCCAGCGGGTCAGGGTCAGCAACGGCACGCCGAGGGCCAACAAGGTCACGCTCAAGGGCAATGTCAGGCAGATCAGCGCGGCAACGCGGCTCAGGCGCTGAATCTGCGGCTGCCGGGCGCTGCCCGAACCGACTCGGGCGTAACGTGCTTTGCCTCGCGCACCAGCTTCCAGGGTCAACAGCGCCAGGCACAGGAGGGCCAGCACGCCGGCCAGCATGTTCGCCGCAGGCCCGTTGAAAGACGACTGGAACTGATCGAAGATCGCCGTGGTGAAGGTGTCGTAGCGAATCATCGCGAACAGTCCGTACTCGGCGAGCAGGTGCAGGCCGATCAACAGCGAGCCGCCGCACAGGGCCAGTCGCAGTTGCGGCAGCACCACACGGAAAAACACCGCCACAGGCTTGAGCCCCAGGGATTGGCCAACGTCTTCGATGGCCGGATCCAGCCGGCGCAGGGTCGCGGCCACCGGCAAGTAAAGAAACGGGAAATACGCCAGCACCGACACCAGCACCGCTCCGGGCAAACCGTGCAGGGAGGGTACCAGGCTGACCCAGGCGTAGCTGTGAACGAACGCCGGAACGGCAATCGGCGCAGTGGCCAGCAGCGACCAGGCGCGACGCCCAGGCAGATCACTGCGCTCGGTGAGCCAGGCAAGCGCCACCGACAGCACGATGCACAGTGGCAACGAAATCAGCACCAGCAACAGGGTGTTGACCAGCAGTTCGGCGACCCGGGGACGAAACACCAACTGGACAATGCTGTCCCAGCCGCTGACGAAGGCGATATAAATGACGAACCCCAGGGGCAACAGCGCCAGCAGCGAAACCACCAGCGAGCTGCTGGTGATCCACGCCGCCATCCGCCGTCCGTGGCGTCTGCGCAAGGCCGCCGCAGGTGAAATCACGCCTGCGGTGGCTTTGTTTGCCAGGGTGGGCAAATGTTCCGATTGCACGGTTACAGCAGCCCTGCTTGAGTCATCAGGTCCACCACCTTCTTGCTGTCGAGCCTGGAGGCGTCAACGGCCGGGGCGTCCAGGTCAGCCAGTGGCACCAGCTTGGGGTTGGATGCCGCGCCCTGGCCCACCGCGTATTCAAACGACTTGCCATCCTTGAGCACGGCCTGGCCTTTGGCGCTGGTGATCCACGCGATCAACTTCTGGGCCTCCTCCTGATGCTTGCTGGAAGCCAGCACGCCGCCGCCGGAGATGCTCACGAACGCGCCCGGATCCTTGTGCTTGAAGTAGTGCAGGGCGGTGTTCTTGCTGTTTTCACCGGTCTTGGCCTGATCGACGAAGCTGTAATAGTGGAAGATCACGCCACTTTCGATCTGCCCGGCGTTCACCGCCTTGAGCACTGCGCTGTTACCGCGATAGGCAGTGAAGTTGGCTTTCATGCCCTTGAGCCAGTCCAGCGTGGCCGCTTCGCCCTTGAGCGCAAGCACGCCGCCGACGATGGCCTGGAAGTCGGCACCGGCAGGCGATGCAGCCCAGCGGCCTTTCCATTCAGGGCTTGCCAGATCGAGCATCGACTTAGGCAGTTTGTCTTCGGAGAGTTTTTCCTTGTTGTAGACGAACACCGTCGAGCGCGCGGCGATGCCTACCCAATTGCCATGGGCCGGGCGGTAAGGCGCGGCCACTTGGGACAGCGTGGCCGGTGCGATTGGCGCAAACAGGCCTGCGTTGTCGACCAGCACCATCGACGGCGAGTTCTCGGTCAGGAACACATCGGCCGGCGACGCCTTGCCTTCCTGGACGATCTGGTTGGCCATTTCACTGTCGTCGCCATTGCGCAACGTGACCTTGATGCCCGTGTCCTTGGTGAAGCCTTCGACCCAGGCCTTGGTCAGGCCTTCATGTTGGGCGTTGTACACGACGATACCGTCATCGGCATATGCGCTGGCGCAGGACCAGGCCAGCGCGGCTGCCAGAGAGACTTTGATGAACGAGGGGGTGTGCCGAGTCATTGTTATGCTTCCCGAAGAAGTGTGGGAGTCGTGAAACCGGCGCCTGAAGCGGCGGTGCAGTGAGTGTAGGCCTCATTCCCTCAATGCGAATCATTAGCGCATGGGAGGGAGTGGCAAATTAGGGTTGCCGGCGAGAAAAATTCGTTAAAACGGCGTGTACAGGGCGTTAATCCACCGCCTGAAACACGCCGTGTAACGAATCAGGCAGTCAGTTCCCGGCGTTCCAGCTCAGGAGCTGCTGCTTGAAGCCATGACTGGCCGCCTGATAGTAGGCAATGGCGCGCAGGATCAGCGGGTCGTCGATCTGCACGTGACGCTCGATGCTCTGGCCCTTGGCGTCGTCATGGCGACGCAAGCCGGCGCGAGGGCTGAGGATGGCCATGTCCTTGCCGTCGAACAGGCCCAGATGCTGGTAGTTGCCGACCAGCACGCGGGGCGCCAGGCCGTCTTCGCGGAACAGATCGCGTCCGTAGAAGGTCGAGGTGTAGTCCAGGTTCAGCAGCCCCAGCAGGGTGGGCGCCAGGTCGATCTGGCTGGCCAGTTGCGACATTTCGCCGGCCTTCAACAGCTCCGGGGCGTAGATGAACAGCGGGATGTGATAGTTGGCGATGGGCAGGTCTTCCTTGCCCGCGCTGCCGGCGGTGTGGTCGGCGACGAAGACGAACAGGGTGTTGCTGAACCAGGGTTTGTTGCGCGCCTGGGCCAGGAACTCGCCGATGGCCCAGTCGGTGTACTTCACCGCCCCGTCGCGCCCATTGCCCGAAGCGATGTCGATGCGACCGTCAGGGAAGGTGTAGGGGCGATGGTTGGAGGTGGTCAGCAATTGCAGGAAGAACGGCTGGTTTTTGGCGAAGTCTTCATCGGCCACATTCAGTGCCTGACGATAGAGGTCTTCGTCGGCCATGCCCCAGGCGTTCTTGAACGAGATCTGCGACTCTTCCACGCTGCTCTGGTCCACAACCCGATAGCCGTTGCCGGAAAAGAACGCATTCATGTTGTCGAAGTAGCCGCGCCCGCCGTAGACGAAGACGGCGTCATAGCCTTTGGCAGTCAGTTGCTGGCCCAGGCTGGCATAGCCGCTCTCGCGACCGGTGCGTTTGACGATGGAGCGCCCCGGAGTGGGCGGGATCGACAGGGTAATGGCTTCCAGGCCGCGGTCGGTACGGGTGCCCGTGGCGTAGAAGTTGTTGAAGTACAGGCTCTGCTTGCGCAGTGCGTCCAGGTTGGGCGTGAGGTTGCGCGCGTCCCCGTTGCTGCCCATGTACTTGGCGCTGAAGCTTTCCAGGGTCACCAGCACGATGTTCGGCGTGCGTGGCGTGCCCGGGTTGTCGATGGCCCGGCGATTGTCCAGAGGGTCTTGCCCCACGAACGAAACGTCCGCGCTCTGCAGCTCGCTGCGCAATTGATTGCCTGCCTGGGTGGCGGGAAGCGTGCCATAGAATTGCGCGTAATCCAGTTCATTGTTACGAAATGCAGCGAAGAACTGATAAGGACCGTTGCTCGCCAGTTCGCGCTGGTAAGCATTGCCGCCCTGACCCCGGGGCGTGTCCTGATTGACGGCCAACCCGCACACCCCGGCCAGTGCCAGGGCACCCAGCCCCATCGCAAGTTTGATGCGTGCGGCAGGCATCGGCGCCTGTGCTGCCCGGCGAACATAGCGCGCCAGCAGCAGGCTCAAGCCAATGGCGATAACCGCCAGGGCGCTGAGCAATTTGCCAATGGGATACGACTCGAGAATGTTGTTCAGCACTTCGTCCGAGTAGACCAGGTAGTCCACGGCGATGAAGTTGAAGCGCACACCGAACTCGTCCCAGAACAACCATTCGGCCACCGCCGTGAACAGCATGACGAACAGGCTGAAGCAGGTCAGGCCCTGCAACATCCAGCGATGCAGCCTGGTCTTCCAGAGCCTGGCAGGGCAGAGCAGCAGGTACAGCGCCAGTGGCAACAGCGCGTAGGCCAGAAACGCCAGGTCGTAGAGCAAACCAGTGGCGAAGGTGCCCAGGGTCGCACCGCCGGCATCATCCATGTGGGTGAGCCACAGCACGCATCGGGTGATCAGGAAGATTGTCAGCCAGACGCTGGCAAGCAACGTGAGAAAACGCACGGGCGCGAAACGAAAGAAATGCATCGAACGGTCCTTGTTATTGGGAAGTCCCTTGATTCATCGAGGGTTGGGCCTGGAACAACAACCCGGGGCCTGCATGCTGTCGAGCATCCATCGGGCTCCGATTCGTGAATGAAGCGCCGGGTCAAGAGCGGCGGATAGTGCCATTCATTCGAGTACGGCGGCATGCGCTGAAACATCCGGAATTGATTACCAGGGCAGCCTTCCTCAAACGGTCACAATCCGCAGAAACCGGGGCGTGGCAGCCAATCAGGCAAAGATGAAAAATCAGTCAAAGAGCCGTGAAAAAAGTGTTTTATATATCACTCGATTCGGCATGAATGTGTTCCGGGGCCGCTGTTTCATCTTCCGATCCAGCAATTAACAAAACCATGACATACCGCCCTTGATAATGGCGCCTCGTTATAAGGACACGAAGTCGGCATTGGGTATGTGCGCACACTGATGGATATCAAACACAGCTTGAAACAGCGGATTGTCATCGTTTTTGCGTTGATGAGCGCATTGGTGGCCGGGGTATTCGCCGTCGGGATCATCGCCACCGTGCATGTGGTGGGCAACCGGCTCACGATGATCAGCATGGGCGGCAACCTGCATCGGCAACTGACCTCGGACCGCATCGAAGACTGGCGTCACCGCCCCGAGAAGGACGAGTTGTTCTACGCCGACGATGGCCTGGATGAAGTGGCCATGAGCGATGACCTCAAGGGCCTGCAGCCGGGATTCCAGACCTTCGAGCGCGGCAAGAAATCCTATTACGCCCTGGTCGAGCAGGTCGGTGAACGCCGCTATGTGCTGCTGCGTGACCAGCGTAAATCCGCCAAGCGCGAGCGCATCCTGCTGGGGATCGTGCTGGTGGGGTTCATTCTCAGCGTGTTGCTGGCCATCCTGCTGGGCCGTCTGCTGGCTTCGCGGGTGATGGCGCCGGTGTCTCGCCTTGCGGGGCAGGTGCGCCATCGCGATCAGGTGCTCGAGCGCGCCCCCGTGCTCGCCAACGATTACGCCCAGGATGAGGTCGGTGCGCTGGCCCGTTCCTTCGACGATACCCTGGGGCGCCTGCGGGCGGCGCTGGGGCGAGAAAAGCTGTTCACCAGTGATGTCAGTCATGAACTGCGCACGCCGCTGATGGTGCTCGCCACCTCCTGTGAACTGCTGATGGAATACCCGCGGCTGGACGAGCGTTCGCGCACCCAGGTGCAACGCATCAGCAAGGCGACGGCGGGTATGAATCAGTTGGTTCAGACGTTCCTGCTGCTGGCGCGCACCGAGGGCAAGAACGCCCCGCAGGGCCAGCAAGCGACGCTGTCGCAGATCGCCGAAGAGTTGATCGAAACCTGGCGCCAGCCTATCGAAGAGAAGGGTCTGCACTTCGTCTATCACGGCTGTGAAGCGGGGGACGAGACGCTGTACAACGCGCCGCTGTTGCGTTCGGTGATGGGCAATCTGCTGCGCAACGCCTGGCACTACACCGATCACGGCGCGATCAGCCTGACCCTCAACGCCAACGGTTTTCAGGTCGAAGACAGCGGCATCGGCATTCCGCTGGAGAAGCAGGAGGCGATGTTCCAGCCTTTCGTGCGGGGTGACGAGCAGCGCGGGGAGGGGTTGGGCCTGGGCTTGTCGCTGGTTCAGCGCATCTGCGCCAACCAGCGATGGACCGTGACACTGACCAGCCGTGAGCCGGCAGGCTGCTGCTTTACGGTTGTGCTTGAGGCACCGGGCACGCTGCCCGTTTGAAGGCGGAACTGGCAGTGTCCGCAGGTGACGGCTGGATCGCCGGATCCAGCCGCCTGCGGCCATAAAAGGCCATGGCCGTCAGGAACATCGAGAACCAGACGATGATGCCTGCCCAGAACGTGTGCGACATGAAGTGCCAGCCCTGCAGGACCCGTGTGGTGCCATAGACCATGCCCAGCGCCAGGGAAAACGCCAGCAACTTGCGGGCGTGGCGCCAGCGATAACGACGGGCCACGAAAAACAGCGCCATCATGGTGAATCCGCCTGACGCATGTCCGCCCGGCCAGCAGCGGCCTTTGCCGGCGTCGTGCAGCAGGTTGAAGTTCTCGAACCATTCCTTTTTCTGCTCGGTGCCGCCATACAGCGTGGTTTCCACCGGGCAATAGATGCTGGTGTGGCTCTTGAAATAGTGAATGGCGCCCGTCGTGATGGAGAACGCGAACACCACGAACAGCAGATCCCGACGATGGCGGCTCAAGAAGCGCAACACGGGCCCGATCCGGGTTTTCTCAAGCCAGGCCAGCAGCCTCGGGTGTTTCTCGGCCTTGAGCAGCGGCCAGATAAACGACAGCACCGCGCCGACAACCGCCGCTTCGCCGGTCCAGTTGGGGATGATCCGCGCCCATTTGTGGGTTATGGTTTCGAACAGCTTGCTGTGCTGCAACGGGAAGGCGTGAGTGGTGGTATTGTACATCCAGTCACTGAGAATCACGTCAAGGCCCGTCAGGTCGAAACTGACAAACAGGAGCAAGGCCAGCAGCAGCGGGGCGCCGGCGTGGTTGAGATAGAAACGGGTTTTGCTGTCAGACACGGTTGGGTCGTCCGTCGGGTGGTTGAAAGATGGATTCATGGGCGTCGGGCCAGGACCTTGCCCCAGTCCTGCGCTTCGACATAGCCCAGCACTCGAGTGCTGTGGTCGCCCGGGTTGACCTCGACCACCAGCGACGAGCCGTACTCGGCAGACCAGGGTGAGCTCACCTTGAGTGACTTCTGCAGCTCGGTGATGCATTCGCTGTGCGTCACCAGTACCAGGTTGCGGTGATCGAGCTTGTGCTTGAGCACGTCATCGAGCATCGAGCGGCGGCAGTTGATCAGCCAGTCCTGGGCCTGGGTCTTCTGACTGAAGGCGTAGCGGGAGGTCTGTTCGGTGCGTTGCAGCGGGCTGTTGAAGATATCGACCTGGCCCAGGCCCAACTGGCGCAAGGACTGCCCGACCCGTTCTGCCATTGCGCGCCCCTTGACCGTGATGCCGTCGGGCTCGTCAAGGCAGCGGTTGCTGGAGCGATCGCAGCGCTCGACATGGCGCATCAGCACCACCAGATTGCCCTGATCCCAGAGCGAATAGAAATCTGCCTTGAGGGCGTGGTGGGCCTCCGCAAGGTCAGTCACCGGGGCCGGACGCACGGCAAAGACTGTCGCGCCAACCAGTAACAGGCTCCCCAGTACCAGGGCCAGCAGTCGCACGGTTTTTTTTCGCGCGTAATAGCGCGCTGTCAGCATGTTCAGCGTGTGACTGAAATATGAATTCATGATCGGTCCGTCTGGGTTTTATAAACGATTCGCACTGACACTGTTTCAGTACGCGCGACGCAAAGTGTGCTGTGGTCGAACAAGACAGGCACTAACAGAATTGTGAGCGCAGGTTATAGAGCCAAGAGTCAAGACGGGGTGAAGTGCATGTGAAAAACGCTTTCACATTTGCCGCATCGCCCGCGCAGGCCCTGATCTGCAAGGGGCAACGCGGTCCAGGGGCGGCTTCAAGCTTTTCTGGGTCGGCATGTTACGGGCAGCGAATATGAATGTTTAAATATTCAACGGACTGTGCAGGATATTTTCACGAAAGTTTTACATTGTCATCGGATGCAATAATTAATAAGTTGAAGAAGGTGTAATGCAATTGATTCAACTTTATTATGCCGACTCTTCAAAACGTTGTAGTAATCATCATGCCACCATCCGCTTCATTATCCGTTTCAACGGGCTTGCCCCGGTTCGGCGCCAGAACCCCGTCTACTATGCTGTCATTCATTGAACACCCTGCGTGCCGCCGAACCGCCAAGAGGATCCTGCGTTGACATCGATCGTTTCCGAGTTTTTATCGGGTGTCACCCCCGCGCAGGCCCGGCGTCAGGCATGGAGTGCCGGTGGCCTGGCCTTTGTGCTGTTCATTGCCGCCAGCTGGCATCTGACCATCATTGGTTTCGATTCCCGGTTCGTGATGTTTGCCCAGGAAATGCTGCGCCACGGCCCTGGCTTTTTTCCCACCACCTATGGCGAGCCTTACCCTGACTATTCGGCATTCTCGACCTGGCTGATCTACCTGGCTTCACTGCCCGTGGGGCAAGTCACCAGTTTTACCGCCTGGTTGCCCACGTGCATTGCCAGCGCCGTCATGGTCGGCCTGATGTACCGGCTGCTCGCACCTTATTCCCGGCGCTGGGCGTGGCTGAGTATCGCGGCGTTGTTGTTGAGCAACACCTTCATCAGCGAAACCCGCGCCGTGTCCCTGGACCAGATGCTGGCGACCGTCGCTTTCGCGGCGTTCTACCTGGCCTATGCCAGGGACCACTTCGGCTCGTCCCGGCGGCTGTGGCTGTTGGTCGTCCTGCTGGTGTTGGGATTTGCCATCCGCGGGCCGATCGGCCTGGTGGTACCTACCGGAGTGGTGTGCAGCTACTACCTGCTGAGCCGGCAATACCAGCGGATGTGGCTGTCCGGTGTGGCCGCGCTGGTGCTGTTGGGGGTGTGCATGCTGGCGCTGTTGCTGATGGCGCGCGTCGAGGGCGGACAGGCGCTGGTGGCCGAGGTGATCCGCATGCAGATCACTGGCCGCATGGACGGCAGTGAAGGTGCAAGCCCCATGCTGTGGTACTTCAGCAGCTCACTGGGCAACTATGCACTGGCGTACCCGCTGGCGCTGCTGGTGCTGGTAACCGTCGCGATCACCGCCAGGGCCGAACGCAGTTCCGCCCAGCAATTGTTATGGCTGTGCGCCTTCGCCGCCCTGACGGTGATGGTCGGGCTGTCGATTCCCGAAGCCAAGAAATCGCGCTACATCCTGTCCATGGCACCCATGGCGGCGATCATCGCCGGCTACCCGTTCCAGATGCGTATCGGCCGCCAGTTCTGGTGGCTGCGCGGCATGACCCTGACCCTTTACTGCTTCATCCCGGGGGCGCTGATGGCAGGGCTGCTGGCGGTACGCCCCAGGTTTCCCGAAGCCCTGGGCGATATCGGCCCGGTGCTGGTGGTGCTGGGCATGCTGCAACTGATCGCATTGCCGCTGCTGATGCGTCCGCGCTTGCGGCTCTACGGCTTGCCGGCCTGCGCGGTGCTGGCGGTATGGATCTGCTACATCGGGGTCTACGAGAAGGTCCAGCGCAACCTGTACGACACCCATCGTTTCACTGAGGCGGTGCGTGCAGTGACCCAAGGGGACAACGCGCCTCTGGTGCTGCATTCGATGGGCAAGGATGCCAAGGCCATCAAGTTCATGGTCAACGTCGATCAGGACCTGCTACCGGTGTTCACCGAAACGCCCGAGCAGCTCAACGCCGTGCAGGGGCCGGCCAACGTGGTGATGAGCAACAGTGACTTCCAGCGCCTGCAAGGCACGCGGTTTGCCGGGCTGCCGGTGTCCCTGACCGGGCGGTTCGACAAGGAAGACTACGTGTTGCTGCGGGTGCAAGGGCAATGAAAAAAGCGCGGCCTGACAGAATCAGGCCGCGCTTTAGGGGAGGGTCAGGTCACACAGCCGGGTGGTTGGCCAGCAACTCGTAGGGCGCCCATTGCTGCTGCGGGATCGGCAGGTTGCAGGAATCCCCGCGACCGATCGGGAAATACTGGAAGCCGCGCTTGGCCATGCGCTCGGTGTCATACATGTTGCGGCCGTCGAAGATCACCGGCGCTTTGAGACGCTGGGCGATCAGGTCGAAGTCCGGCGCCTTGAACTGCTGCCATTCGGTGCAGACGATCAGCGCATCGGCGCCCAGCAGCACGGATTCAGGCGTGCCCATCAGGATCAGGTTCGGCTGCTCTGCGTACAGGCGCTGGGTTTCCTGCATCGCTTCGGGGTCGAATGCGCGTACCGTTGCCCCTGCGGCCCATAGTGCTTCCATCAGCACGCGGCTGGGTGCATCGCGCATGTCATCGGTGTTGGGTTTGAATGCCAGGCCCCACAGGGCGAAGGTCTTGCCCTTGAGTTCGCCCTTGAAGAACGCATTGACCCGGTCGAACAGCTTGTGTTTCTGCCGCTCGTTGATGTCTTCCACCACGTTGAGCAGGTCGTTCGAGCAGCCGGCTTCGCGGGCACTGTGGATCAGCGCGCGAATGTCCTTGCCGAAGCACGAGCCGCCATAGCCGCAGCCTGGGTAGATGAAGTCATAGCCGATGCGCGAATCGGCACCGATACCCAGGCGCACGGACTCCACGTCCGCCCCCAGGTGCTCGGCGAGCTCGGCGATCTGGTTGATGAAGCTGATCTTGGTCGCCAGCATGCAGTTGGCCGCGTACTTGGTCAGCTCGGCGCTGCGCAGGTCCATGAACATCATGCGGTCGTGGTTGCGGTTGAAAGGCGCATAGAGTTCGCGCATCACCGGGAACACATCAGGGTTGCCGCAGCCGATGACGATGCGGTCCGGGCGCCGGCAGTCCTTGACCGCCGAGCCTTCCTTGAGGAATTCGGGGTTGGAGACGATATCGAATTTCAGCAGCCGGGCCGACTGGCGCAACTGCTGCTCGATGTGGGCACGCAGGGCGTCGCCGCTGCCGACTGGCACGGTGGATTTCTCGACGATGATGACCGGGGCCTCGCGATGCCGGGCAATGGCTTCACCCACCGCGAAGAAGCCGCGCAGGTCTGCCGAGCCATCGGCTTGGGAAGGGGTGCCGACAGCGATGAACAACACCTCGCCGTGCACCACCGCACGGCGTTCGTCGGTGGTGAAGTGCAGCCGCCCGGCTTCCAGATTCTCCCGCACCAGGTTTTCGAGACCCGGCTCATAGATGGTCACGTGGCCTTTGCCCAGTTGCTCGACCTTGGCCGGATCGATGTCCATGCACACCACGTCATGACCGACTTCCGCCAGCACGGTGGCCTGCACCAGACCCACATACCCACTACCGAAGACGCTGATTTTCATCGGGAAAACTCCTTGTCGCTGTGAGCGATATTGCTGTGGCTACGCCGGTAATTGATCGTCACCACACCGAGCACGATCAGGGTGACGCCCACCGTTCTTGCAGGGGTGAGCGATTCGTTGAAAACAGGCAGGAACGCTGCGGCCAGGTACACCAGCGCGTAGCTGATGCTGAGCAGCGAGTAGGCCCGGCTGAGCGGCAGATCCCTCAGGGCGCCGAGCCAGCAGAGCATCGACAGGCCATAGGCGACGATGGCCGCCATGACCACGCCCAGGGCCTGGGTGTCGACGCTGCCGCTCTGTATCGCAGCGAGCCATTGCGCCGGTTGCGGCAGCCTGAGCATGCTCCAGCGCATGCCCAGTTGTGCCGCGCTGACCAGCGCCACGCTGCCGGCGGCCAGGGCAAGGCCTCTGCCCAGACTCATGACTGTTGCCCCAGCAGCATCACGCCCGCCAGGATCATGGCCACGCCCATCCAGTGACGCCGGTCAACGACCTCGTCGAACAGGTAACGGCCAATCAGGGTGATGAGCACGAAGTTGAGCGCCAGCATCGGATAGGCGATGCCCACTTCCAGGCGCTGCAGCACCAGCAGCCACAGGAGCATGCCGGCGCCGAGCAGGGCGATCGCCAGCCACAGCCAGTGGGTGCGCAGCATCAGCGCAACTCCGGGAAACTGGCCCTGCCATTGCTCGACCGCCAGTTTCTGGGCGATCTGGCCCAGGCAGGTCAGCAGGCTGGCGCACAGCAGGAGGGCGAACGTCATGACGGCGTCCTGTCGAAGATCAGCAACGTCAGGTTGCCTTCCTCGTAACGTTTGCCGTCCGCAGGCAACAGGCTGAACTCGTGGGCGTTGTCGGCTTCGTCGCCGCGCATCAGTACCGCCACCGATCCCTCGCGGCGCGCCTGGGTCATCCAGGCCTGAACCTGATTCCAGTCCACCGCACGGGTGCTGGCCTGCGGGTAGTTGAGCCCGTACTTGAGTTCGCCCTGGGTGTCGTAGAGCACGATGTCTTTGCGCTTGAGGCGCCAGGACAGCGCGGCCGCGGCGCCCAGATCGTTGCTCAGCAACTGGTTGGCCGAGGTCAGTTCATCGATGTGGCGCACCACGAACTGGTCCGGCGTCTTGTTGAACACCACACTGTCGGGCAGGGCGATGGGAATCAGCACGATGCCCAGCCACGCACCTGCCGCAGGCAGGGCCCAGAAGCGCAGGGGTTTCAGGCCTTGCAGGGCATTGGCCAGAATCCAGCCCACCAGGATCAGCACCGCCAGCGTCAGGTGCAGCGGTTGCTGATCGTAGAGATCCTGGCGATGCTGCACGACCAGCAGTGCCACCAGCGCGACAACACCGACCACCGCGTTGAGTACGCCGTTGGTGCGCAACGTCCCGCTGCGGGCCTGGCGCAGGCGCTCGACCAGCACGTGGCCCATCATCAAGGCCAGCGGGATCATGCACGGCATGATGTAGGTCGGCAGCTTGCCCCGGCTCATGCTCAGGAACGCCAGCGGCAGCGCCAGCCACAGCAGCAGGAAGCCGGTTTGCGGCATGCGCCGTTCCTGCCAGGCCTGTTTCAGGGTGCCGGGCAGCAACACGGCCCACGGCGCGCTGGACGCGAACAGCAACGGCAGGTAGAACCACCACGGCCGCGAATGCTGGGCGTCATCGCCGGCAAAGCGGCGGATGTGTTCATGCCAGAAGAAGAAACGCCAGTAATCGGGCTCCCGCGCGTGGACTGCCAGTACCCAGGGCAGGCAGACAATGGCCGCTACCAGGATCGCCAGCGGGCCGAATGTCAGCAATTCGCGCAGGCGACGCTGCCAGACCATGTAGGGCAGGGCGACGATCACCGGCAGTGCCCAGGCCAGGAACCCCTTGGTCATGAAGCCCATGCCGCAGGCCAGGCCCAGCAACGCCCAGCTCAACAGGCGCTGCCTGCCGACACTGTGGGTGGCGTACCAGAATGCGACAAGGGACAGCGTGACCCAGAACATGAACTGCGGGTCGAGGTTGGCGTAGCCTGCCTGCCCGGCGATCAGCATGTAGCTCATGAACAGCAGAGCGCTGGTGAAGCTCTTGCGTGGGTCGCTCCAGAGCTTCTGCGCGAACAGGTACACCAGCAGCACGGTCAGGCCGCTGGCCAGCGCCGAGGCGATCCGTACGCCAAACAGGTTCTCGCCGAAAATGGCCTGGCCAACGGCAATCAGCCAGTAACCGGCAGCGGGTTTTTCGAAATAGCGCAAGCCCATGAAATGCGGCGCGACCCAGTTGCCGCTGTGGAGCATTTCCTGGCTGATCTGCGCGTAGCGGGTTTCATCGGGAATCCACAGGCCGTGGGTGCCCAGCGGCAGGAGGTAGGCCAGCACGAACGCGGCCACCAGCCACAGGATGGATTGATGGCGGCTCATGGTTGCTGCACTCCCAGCCAGCCTTCGCGCCCGGCAAGCGCGCCGCGCACCAGATGCCCTTGGGAGATGGACTGCAGGCTTGGCGGCAGGAGTTCGCCCAGGGGCTGGAACTCGACGCCCTTGAGACTGGCCTGGCTCAGCAACTGGCGGAACTGACCGGCCATGACGATGCCTTCGACCTCGGCATGGACGGTGTAGACGTTGAGGTGATCGGGCTTGAACTGATCGAGCAGGTAATCGTTGAACGCTTCTGGGGCGACCCTGGGGCCCACCACTTCATCGAAGGTGGGCAGATCCACCGGAATCTGTGGCGTGCCGGGTCGGCCGTCCGCGAGCACCGGGCGGAACAGGCTGTGGCCCCGGCAATCGCTGTTGTAGCGAAAGCCGAAGGACTGCTTGGCCTGCACCACCTGTTCATCCGCGCGCCAGCCAGCCGCTGCCGAGCAGGTGACCGGCGTGCCGAGGATGTCATTCAGGCAATCCACGCCACGGGCGATCTGGGCGGTGAGTTGCGTGGGCGTCCAGTGCCCGGCGTTGGCCTGCCAGCCGTGATGGTCCCAGGCATGCAGGCCAACCTCGTGCCCGGCCTCCTGGGCACGCCGCATCAAGGGCCCAAGGTCGCGGCCGATCGGTTTGCCCGGCCAGGCGGTGCCGGCCAGCAGGATGTCCCAGCCGTAGAGGCTTGCGGCCTTCGAGCGCAGCATCTTGTAGAGAAACTGCGGGCGAGCGAGGCGCCAGAGATGGCGCCCCATGTTGTCAGGGCCGACGCTGAAGAAGAACGTGGCCTTGATCCGCGCCTCGTCCAGCAGGTCGAGCAACCGCGGCACACCGTCACGGGTGCCGCGATAGGTGTCGACGTCGATGCGCAATCCGGCCCGCATCAGTTCGCTTCCGCCTTCTCGGCCATGGCTTCGCGCAGGAAGAAGTCCAGGGTCTTGCCGATGGTTTCACTGAGTTCGATGGTCGGCTGCCAGTCGATCAGGCGCCGTGCGTTGTCGATGCTCGGTTTGCGGTGGCTGACGTCCTGATAGCCCTTGCCGTAGAACGACTGGCTCTCCACTTCGCGGAATCCTGCGAACGGCGGGAAGTTATCACGCAGCGGATGCGCCTCGAACTGACGCAGCAGTTCTTCGCCCAACTGGCGGATGCTGGCTTCGTTGTCCGGGTTGCCGATGTTGACGATCTGCCCGTTACACAGGCCGTCGCGGTTCTCGATGATCCGCGCCAGCGCCTCGATGCCGTCGACCACGTCAGTGAAGCAACGCTTCTGTGCGCCACCATCGACCAGGCGAATCGGCGTGCCTTCCACCAGGTGCAGGATCAACTGGGTAATGGCGCGGGAGCTGCCGATGCGCGCCGAATCCAGGCGGTCCAGCCGCGGCCCCATCCAGTTGAAGGGGCGGAACAGGGTGAACTGCAGGCCTTTCTGGCCGTAAGCCCAGATCACCCGGTCGAGCAGTTGCTTGGACACCGAGTAGATCCAGCGTTGCTTGTTGATCGGGCCGACGACCAGGTTGGAGGTGTCCTCGTCGAAATGACTGTCCTGGCACATGCCGTAGACTTCCGACGTGGAAGGGAAGATCACCCGCTTGTTGTACTTCACGCAGTAGCGAACGATCTTCAGGTTCTCTTCGAAATCCAGTTCGAACACCCGCAGCGGGTTGCGCGTGTATTCGATAGGCGTGGCGATGGCCACCAGCGGCAGGACCACGTCGCACTTCTTGATGTGGTACTCGATCCACTCGGTGTGGATGCTGATGTCGCCTTCGATGAAGTTGAAATTGGGATGGCTGCGCAGGCGCTCGATGGCGTCGCTGCCGATGTCCATGCCGAAGATTTCGTAGCGGTCGTCGCGCAGCAGGCGCTCGGACAGGTGGTTGCCGATGAAGCCGTTGACGCCCAGGATCAGCACCCGCGTGCGGCGCACCGACTTGCGCTTCTCGCTGCCCAGCAAACGCGATCCATCCACCAGGCCGAATTCCCGGGCCAGTTGCGGGCCGCTCAGGTACAGGCCTTCGCTGCCTCGTTGCCCGGCGGTGATCAGCAGGGAGTCTTCACCGCAGGCAATGCGCAACGGATCGCAGCTGATGACCGTGCCCGGTGCCTGGCCGTCGTTGCCAGCCTGCACCTTGGCGCTCCAGACCACCAGCTTGTGCTCACCCACCGGGCAGAAGGCGCCGGGGTAAGGCTGGGTGACGGCGCGCACCAGGTTGTAAAGGGCAGAGGCGGGCTGCTGCCAGTCGATCAGGCCATCGGCGGCGGTGCGACGGCCGAAGTAACTGGCCTTGGATTCGTCCTGCTCAACGCCGGGCAATTGCCCCTTGCCCAGCAACGGCAGGGTTTCGGACAGCAGGTCGGCGGCACCGGCGCGCAGTTTGCCGTGCAGGGTCAGCGCGGTGTCGGTGGCGCTGATCGCGATGCGCTGCTGGGCAACGATGGCACCCGCATCCGGGCGTTTGACCATGCGGTGCAGGGTGACGCCGGTTTCGGTTTCGCCATTGACCAGCACCCAGTTGGCCGGTGCGCGGCCACGATAGCGGGGCAGCAGCGAGCCGTGCAGGTTGAAACCACCCTGTTTGGCACAGGCCAGCAGCGGCTCGCCCAGCAGGTGGCGGTAATAGAACGAGAAGATGAAGTCAGGGGCCAGCTTGCCGATCCGCTCGATCCACAGCGGATGATTGGGATCCTCGGGGGCATGCACGGGGATGTCATGTTGGGCGCACAGTTGCGCGACGGAAGCGAAAAAGGTCTTTTCGGCAGGGTCATCGGCGTGAGTGAAGACCGCCGAGATCTCGTAACCGGCTTTGAGCAGGGCTTCGATACCGACGCAACCGATATCGTGGTAGGCAAAAACTACGGCTTTGAGGCTCATGGTGCGACCTTATTCAAAATAGGAGCGGGGGAATCGACGGTGGTGGCGACGGCAGCCGGTTGACTGCGCACGACTTTTTCGATGAAGAACCGTGGGCGGGCGCGCACGTCGCTGTACATGCGGCCCAGGTATTCACCGAGCAGGCCCATGCCGATGAACTGGCCGCCGGTGAACACGAACAGCACCGCAAACAGGACAAAGGTGCCGTGGCCGGCCCATGAAGCACCGAACATCAGGCGCAACACGATCAGCAGCGTGGCGAACGCGATGCCCAGAAAGGCCATGCTGAAACCGATGATGCTCAACAGCCGCAGGGGCGTGGTGGTCATGCAGGTGACCAGGTCGAACATCAGATTGATCAGTTTCATGGCGCTGTACTTGGATTCCCCGTGCTCGCGCTCAGCATGTGTCACCAATACTTCCGTTGTGTGACGAGCGAAGCTGTTGGCGAGAATAGGGATGAACGTGCTGCGCTCGCTGCAGGCGAGCATGGCGTCGACGATGCTGCGTCGATAGGCGCGCAACATGCAGCCGTAGTCGGTCATGGCAACACCGGTGGAGCGCTGCACGGCCAGGTTGATCAGCTTTGAGGGCCAGCGACGCAGGGCCGAGTCCTGGCGGTTGCCGCGCACCGTGCCGACCACGTCGTAGCCTTGTTCGGCGACCTTGACCAGCCGCGGGATCTCTTCGGGCGGGTTTTGCAGGTCGGCATCCAGGGTGATGACCAGATCGCCCTTGCACTGACCGAAGCCGGCCATGATCGCAGCGTGCTGGCCGTAGTTGCGGTTGAGGATCACCGCGACCACCGGGCTGCCCGGGCGCTGGCTTGCTTCAAGCAGCAGGTCGGCGGAGTCGTCGCGGCTGCCGTCGTCCACCAGGATGATTTCGCAGGGCTGGGTGACCTGTGCGCAGGCCGCTTCGGTGCGGCGCAGCAGTTCGGGAAGGCTTTGCGCTTCGTTGTAGACCGGAATGACGATCGACACGAGCTGGATGGGATAAGGTTTCACGAGCGGGCTTCCACAATCGATTCAATGGCACTGACCACGCGGTCGACATCGGCGAGGGTCATGTCCGGGAACAGGGGAATGGAGCACAGCCGCGACGAGTTCCACTCGGTGTCGGGCAGGTGCACATCGGAAAAGCGCTGGCGGTAGTAGCTGTGCAGGTGGGTGGCGATGAAATGGATGCCGCTGCCGATGTTCTGCGCCTGCAGGGCTTTCATGAAGCCGTCGCGGTCAATGCCGCAGCGCGCAGCGTCGATGCGCAGGATGAACAGGTGCCAGGCGTGCTGCTGGACGTAGCGCGGTTGCGCCAGCGGCAGCACCGGGCTGCCCGTCAGGCGCTCCAGGTAGCGGTTGGCAAGCTCGGCTCGGCGTGCGTTGATCGCCGAAAGGCGTTCCAGTTGCACCCGCGCGACGGCGGCGTTGATGTCGGCCAGGTTGTACTTGAAACCGGGCTCGATCACTTCCGCCTGGGGCTTGCGGCCGTGGGTCAGGCGGTCATAGGCGTCCACGCCCAGGCCGTGAAATTTCAGCCGGCGCACCCGGTCGGCCAGTTGCTCGTCGTCGCTGGTGAACATCGCGCCTTCGGCGCAGCTCATGTTCTTGATCGCATGAAAGGAAAAGATCGCCGTGCCGGCGCTGCCTACCGGGCGGCCCTTGTAGCGGGTGCCTGCTGCGTGGGCGGCGTCTTCGATCACGGCGATGCCATGCTTGCGCGCCACGGCGTAGATCGGGTCGAGATCCAGGGCCGCGCCTGCGTAGTGCACCGGTACGATGGCCTTGGTGCGTGGCGTGATGGCCTGCTCGATGCGCGCGGCGTCGGTCATGAGCGTGTCGCGGTCGACGTCGACGAACACCGGCGTGGCGCCCAGCAGGCAGATCATGTTGGCGGTCGAGACCCAGGTCTGCGAAGGCGTGATGACCTCATCGCCCGGGCCAATCCCCAGGGCGAGCAGGGTGATGTGCATGGCGCCGGTGGCCGAAGACAGCGCCACCGCGTGCTTCGCGCCACAGTGCTCGGCGAACTCCTGCTCCAGGCGCTGACATTCGGGGCCGGTGGTGATCCAGCCTGAACGCAAGACCCGGGTTGCCGCCGCGACTTCCTCGTCGCCCATGCTGGGGCGGGAAAAAGGAAGAAAATCCAGACTCATGTAAATCCTCCGCCAGTTCTTCAAAATCAGCGCGCACGAAGACCGCGTGCGCCACTGTGATCAGGGTGCTCGTTATAGGTATGAGGCGGGCGCAATGAAGGCCCAGGCAATAGAACTGTGAATAGTGACCGCTCCATGGATTACTGCTGTTACATCCGTGTCGAGGATTAGGCTGATCCCGAACTGTGGTTAAGACGATAGAAGGTTATTTATGAAAATTCCGTTTAGTGGGCGTTGGTTTTTCATCCAGAATCCATTTTTTTGCGAAGTATTTCTCAACTGTGCCGAGTGAAATGGAAAAGTCATAAAAACAGGCTATTCTTTTACGCCGCTTTTCTTGAGGGCACGGTTTATCTGGCCTGCAAGCTTTCAGGGCGCGGTTTCGAAAGGGCGTTGGAATGCGCTCGGGCCTCTTTCGGTTATGCGATTGAGCCTACGCCGATGAAGCTGAACGAAAACTGAAAATGCGTCGAAATAACAAAGCCGTTACAGAGAGGATCGCAAAGTAATACAGATGAGCGGAGTGTATCGCTTGGCCTCACACTACTTGTTACGGTGCAACATAAAGTTGAAAAGTTGCCGGCTGGCGTTAGGCGAATCGATGTAAGCCGGATTTCCCCTGATGCCCGCCCGGGTAGCCGCCATTCGCCCTGAACGCGCGCAACCCTGCGTCACGAAAGATAATTGTTCTTGGAATACGCCTCCAAACGCGAAAGAATGGCCGCATGACGCGTGCGCATGATCCGCACGATACGACGTGCCGAACGCCTCACGTGGAGGACGCAAATTTGAATCAGCTAAAACGCCTTCAGAGCGGGATTGAAGGGCTGGATGAGCTGTTGAAAGGAGGGTTCGTCGCAGGGTCCTCGTACATCATTCAGGGGCGCCCTGGATCGGGCAAGACGATCCTGGCGAACCAGATAGGCTTCAACCATGCCCGCAACGGCGGGCGAGTGCTGTTTGCAACCTTGCTGGCCGAGCCCCACGAGCGCCTGTTCCAGTTCCTGTCGACCTTGAGTTTCTTCGACAAGGACAAGGTCGGTGATCAGATCCAGTTCGTCAGTGCCTTCGACACCATGGAAAACGACGGTCTGGACGAGGTGGTCAAGCTGCTGCGGCGCGAGATCGTGCGGCAGAAGTCCACGGTGCTGATTCTCGACGGCCTGCTCAACGCCCGCTCCCGGGCCGACTCGCCGCTGAACACCAAGCGTTTCATCTCCGATCTGCAGGGGCATGCCGCCTTCGCCGGCTGCACGGTGTTTTTCCTCACAAGTTCGCAACTGGACGACGGCAGCCCCGAGCACACCATGGTCGACGGCGTGCTGGAACTGGGCGAAGAGCTGGTCGGCGGCAGGGCGGTGCGCCGCATCAAGATGCGCAAGACCCGCGGCAGCGGCGCAATTTCCGGCGCCCATGAATGCGAAATCACCGAAGACGGCCTGGTGGTCTACCCACGGCTGGAAAGCACGGTCACCCACTCGGGGATTCGCGACAGCGAGACCTTTTCGATGGTCTCCAGTGGCCTGATCTCCCTGGACCCGCTGATCGGCGGCGGGCTGATGACTTCTTCGGTATCGCTGCTGGTCGGGCCATCGGGCTCAGGCAAGACCTCTTTCGGCATCAGCTTCCTGGGGCAGTCGACGCTTGAGGAGCCGGGGCTGTATTTCGGCTTCTATGAGTCGCCCCAGCGCCTGCGCATGAAGGCCGCCTCGCTGGGTGTGGACTTCAAGGCCCTGGAAGACAGCGGGGCTCTGTCGATCGTCTGGAAATCCATCACCACCGAGCCGATCGACAAGATCGCACTGGACCTGCTGCGCACCGTGGAAGCGAAGTCGGTCAAGCGCGTGTTCATCGACAGCCTGGCGGGCATGGCTCGCGCGGCCGCCGACAAGTCCCGGGTGCTGGACCTGTACACGGCGCTGATGAACGAGCTGCGGGCCCGGGACGTCACCGTCGTCGCCTCCTGGGAAGTGCTGACGTTGCTGGGTTCGGAGATCGATGCCCCGGCCCCGGACCTCTCGTGCATCGTCGATAACCTGATGCTCCTGCGTTTCGTTCAGACATCGCGTGAACTTAAGCGCCAGCTTTCCATTCTTAAAATCAGGGACAATCCCTACGACCCCGCGTTGCTTGAAGTCACCGTCGGTACGCGAGGCCTGGACGTGAAGAAGGTTGATACCCATGCCCTTGGCGATAGCACAAACGCGTAACCGTCGCGCTCGCCAGCACGCTCGTCACCGATTGAGCGGAAAGAGGGCGCCATGACCACGATATTGATTGTCGATGACGAGTACCTGATTGCCGATATCCTGAGCTTCGCGCTGGAGGATGTCGGCTATCTGACCGTGACGGCAGGCAGCGGCGCGAGAGCGTTGAGTATCCTGGAGCGGGAACAGCCGCAGCTGATCATCACCGATTACATGATGCCGGGCATGAACGGCATCGAGCTGGCCGAACAGGTGCGCAAGCACGAGAAACTCGGGTCGCTGCCGATCATGCTGATGAGCGGTGCCCAGGGCCATCTGGGTGTCGCCCGGCCTGACCTGTTCGTGGAAGTGTTCGACAAGCCGTTCGATATACAGGCGGTTCTGGCCAGCATCGCGGCGCTGGTCAAGCCTGACGGTCACAAGAACTGATCCCGGAGCGGTCCGGGATCAGGCCAACCTACCGAACACGCGCCATTCCCGTTGTCCGAGGCCGACATGCAGCAAGCCGAGTCACCCGTACTGGTTTCTCAAGAGGACCGCTATCGCCTGCTGGTCGATGCGGTCTTCGATTATGCGATCTACATGATCGACACCGACGGCCTGGTGCGCAGCTGGAATTCCGGCGCACGACGCATCAAGCAATACGACGAGTCCGAGATCCTGGGGCGTTCGTTTTCCCTGTTCTACACCGATGAAGACCGCCAGGCCGGCATGCCCGGGCGGGCGCTGGGGATCGCTGCCAGTTCGGGGCGGTTCGAGGGCGAGGGCTGGCGCGTGCGCAAGGATGGCACCCGGCTGTGGGCGTCGGTGGTCATCGACCCTATCTACCAGGACGGCGCGCTGATCGGCTTCGCCAAGGTCACCCGTGACCTCACCGAACGCCGGGCGGCGCAGGAGGCACTGCGCCACAGCGAGCAGCAATTCAGCCTGCTGGTACAGGGCGTGACCGACTATGCGCTGTACATGCTCGACCCCACGGGCATCATCACCACCTGGAACGCCGGTGCGCAGCGGATCAAGGGCTATGAGCCGATCGAAGTGATTGGCCAGCACTTTTCGCTGTTTTTCGAGCCTGCCGACGCCGAGGCCGGCATGCCCCAGCGCTCGCTGGACATCGCCGAGCGCGAAGGGCGCTACGAAGGCCAGGGCTGGCGGGTGCGCAAGGACGGCACGCGGTTTCTGGTGCACGTGGTCATCGACCCGATTCGCAACGATGCCGGCCAGATCATCGGTTTTGCCAAGATCACCCGGGATATCACCGACAGCGTCCAGGCCCAGACCGCGCTCAAGGAAGCCCGCGAAGCCCTGTACCAGGCGCAGAAGATGGAATCCATCGGTCAGCTTACCGGCGGCATCGCCCACGACTTCAATAACCTGCTGACGGTGATCCTCGGCAGCCTGGGCATCGTCAAGAAACGCCTGGGCGAGGATCCCAAGAGCCATTCGCTGCTGGACAACGCCATGGCAGCGGCCCATCGCGGCTCATCGTTGACCCAGCGCATGCTGGCGTTCGCCCGCCGTCAGGAGCTGGACCCCAAGCCCGTGGACGTGGTCGCGCTGGTGCGTGGCATGTCGCAACTGCTGGGCAGCTCCCTGGGGCCGCGCATCAGTGTGGAAACCCGTTTCCCGCTGATGCTGCGCCCGGTGTTCGTCGATGCCGGGCAACTGGAGATGGCGATCATGAACCTCATGATCAACGCCCGCGACGCCATGCCCGACGGTGGACAGATCACCGTATCCGCAAACGAGGCCGTCCTTGAGCCAACTGCTGCGTGTGCCGATCCGTTCGTCTGCATCTCGGTCACCGACACCGGTACCGGGATGGAACCGGCCGTGCTGCAACGGGCCATGGAGCCGTTCTTCACCACCAAAGGGCTGGGCAAGGGCACGGGGCTCGGGTTGTCGATGATCCACGGGCTGGCGGCGCAATCCGGTGGCAAACTGGTGCTGAGCAGCGAACCGGGCAAGGGCACCACGGCGCAACTGTGGCTGCCGATTTCCACCATCGTGCTGGGGCAGGGCGGGAGCGGGGCGCCCGCGCCGGACGAAACCGCCGAGGCGTCACGCAGCCTCAAGGTGTTGCTGGTGGACGATGACCCGTTGGTGCTGTTGAGCACCCGGGCCATGATCGAAGACCTCGGGCATCAGGCCATGGCCGCAGGCGACGGTGCAGAGGCGCTGGCGCTGATCCGGCAAGAGCACGATTTCGACCTGGTCATCACCGATCAAGTCATGCCCGGCATGAGCGGCTCGGAACTGGCCGCGCAGATCAGTGAGCTGTTTCCGGCGCTGGCCATCGTCATCTGCTCGGCATTCACCGACACACCGCCGGCATCGGCTGCCGGGTTCTCGCGTCTTCCCAAGCCGTTCAGCCAGGCGGAACTGGCCAGGTCCATCGCCCAACTGCGCAGTTAGCGGTTAAAACGCTCGGCCAGGCTGTGCAGATACTGCGCCATCTGCTCGAGCTCGCGGCTGATGGTCGAGCCTTGCTGCGCCTGGCCTGCGCTCTGGTCGCACAACTGGGCGATGCGGTTGATCTGCTGGTTGATGCTTTCGGCCACATGGGTTTGTTGCTCAGACGCCGAAGCCATCTGCTGGCTCATCCCGGTGATGCGGGTGACGGCCTCGCTGATGCCACTCAGCGCCTGTTGCACCGCCTCGACGCTCGCCACGCTTTCCTGAGACATCGCCTGGCCACGGGTTGCCGTGGCCACTGCACGGCTTGCGCCTTCACGCAGTTCACCGATGATGCCCTGAATCTGTTCGGTAGAAGTCTGCGTGCGCGAGGCCAGGGAACGCACCTCATCGGCCACCACCGCAAAACCCCTGCCTTGCTCACCGGCGCGGGCCGCCTCGATGGCGGCGTTGAGTGCCAGCAGGTTGGTCTGTTGGGCAATGGAGTTGATGACATCCACCACGCTGCCGATGGACTGGGTTGCGCCCGCCAGTTCGCCCACCGCCTGACCGATCTCCGTCACGGAGTTGGCCATGTGCCGGATCGCCAGCAGGCTGTCATCGGCCAGCCCGCGACCTTGCTGGGCCAGGGTGTCGGCTTCCTGCGCCGCATGGGCGGTGTTCTGCACGTTGTGCGTGACTTCCTGAATGGTCGCCGCCATCTGGGTGATGGCGGTGGCCGACTGATCGGTTTCGCTGCGCTGCTGATCCAGCGCCTCGGCCTGAAGCAACGACAGGCTCGCCGACTGCCCGGCACGTTGCTTGACACCTTCTCCGGCGTCGGCAAGCCGGGTCAAGGCCGCCTGCAACCGCGCTTCTTCGCTGATCATCGCCAGATCCAGTTGCGCCTGGGGCCCGCGGTTGTCGCTGTAGGTCAGGGCGATCAAGGGGTCAGTGAAGGCTTTGGGGTGATCGTTGAGGATGGTCTGCAAGGACTTGCTCTGGCGCATTTCCAGCACGGCGCTCAGGGCGATCAGCGTCAACAGCATCACCACCAGTTCGACGTGGTCCGAGAGCAGGTAATTCGAGAAGCCGAGCACCACCGCAGCGATGAGCAACGGCAACTGGCGCAGCAGGTGAAAACGCACCGTGCTCGCCCTGGAGACAGCGGCCTTGCCGTCACGCAACCGGGCGTACAGGGCCTGGGCGCGGCGCACCTGATCGCGGGTAGGCAAGGAGCGAACCGATTCGAAACCTGCGATCTTGCCGTCCTCGTAGATCGCGGTGACGTAGGCACTGACCCAATAGAAGTCGCCATTCTTGGCGCGATTTTTCACCACGCCCATCCACGGCTTGCCCTGTTTGATGGTCTCCCACATGTGGGCGAACACCGACGGCGGCATGTCCGGGTGACGAACCAGATTGTGCGGCTGGCCGATCAGCTCTTCGCGGGTAAAACCGCTCAGGGCGACAAAGGCGTCATTGCAGTAGGTGATGCGGCTGCTCAGATCCGTGGTCGAGATCAGGCGTTCATGTGCAGCGAAAGTCCTTTCCTGCTGTGTAACCGGCATATTCAAACGCATAAGACCGTGTCATCCCTGATAGCTGAACAGTGCGTGCTGATAGGTGTAGCACAACATTGATCGGTGAGCGCAAACAGGCGGCGGGGCGGGCTTAGCGTTGGGAAATGAAGCAAAAAACGCGCAGAAAAAAAGCCCGCTGGGGAAGACGGGCTTTAAAGAGGATCAAAAGGAGTGGGTTCAGACTGGACCCTCGGACGTGAAGATTGTGTGAAAACCAATGTATAACTAATTCTCATTTGGAAAATGACGACGAACGGTCATTTCCGGTCTTTTAGCTCCCCCGCGAGCCTGGATTTTGCCAGAAAGCAGGGTCCGCGCTTTTCAGCCGCTCGACGGCGTTGTGGATGTGAGTGAGGGCGGCGAAGCGCGCGGCGTTGGGGTCGCTGGCGGCGATTGCGTCGTAGATCGCCACGTGCTCGATGCGCACGGTTCTGGCCAGTTCGCTGCGTCGCTCTTCGTTGGAGCGGGTGATGCGGATTGCTTCCTTGATGAACTGGGCGATGAAGTCGTGCAGCGACGGGAACAGCGGGTTGCCCGTGGCGTGGGAGATCGACAGGTGAAACGCCAGGTCCTCCTCGACGCCGTCACGGCCGGCCTGTTCTGCCTCGTCGATGGCTTTGAGGGCGCGCTCGATGGCTTCAAGCCCGGCAGGGGTGTGACGCTGTGCCGCCAGTGACGCCGCTTCGCCTTCGATGCCGCGACGCAGTTCGGTCACCCGCAACACCGCCTCGATAGAGCCGCTCACGTCCAGATCGATGGTGAAGGCCTTGATGTGCGCGCCTTCCGACACCACGGTGCCGCTGCCCTGGCGCACTTCGACCAGGCCTGCGGACTTGAGTCGGGAAATCGCCTCGCGCACCACCGTGCGACTCACGCCATAGCGCTCGCACAGCACCGGTTCCGTCGGCAGTCGCGAGCCGGGCAGGGCCTCGCCGCTGGCGATATGGGCTTTCAGCGCCGCCGTCACCTGATCGGCCAAGGTGCCTTTGGATGCGTCCTTGAGGGCCGGCGCGAGCGGGGGCAGAGAAAAAGGGTCGACGTGAGCCATAGCGATCTCATGCTTCAAATCAGCGCACGTTACTGCATTTCGGTCCCAGCGTCCCGCATCAACCGCTTGTTGAATTCGTATGACGTATTATGTTACTTATTTCGTCGCGCACCGTTCTACCCCCAAAAATCACCCCCACTACAAAAACAACGGGATGGGAAAGACATGAGTGAATCATTGACTCAGGACCTGATAGGCTCCTCGGCCGTCGTGTCGGAAGACGCGGCCTACCGCAAGGCCGCCTGGCGGATTCTGCCGCTGCTGTTGCTGTGCTACCTGGTGGCCTATCTGGACCGGGTGAACGTCGGGTTTGCCAAGCTGCAAATGTCCGATGACCTGCATTTCTCCGAAGCGGTGTACGGCCTGGGCGCCGGCATCTTCTTCATTGCCTACTTCCTCGTGGAAATCCCCAGCAACCTGATCCTGCACCGGGTCGGCGCACGCCTGTGGATCGCCCGGATCATGATCAGCTGGGGCGTGATTTCCTCGTGCATGGCTTTCGTCACCACGCCGATGTCCTTTTACATCATGCGTTTCCTGCTGGGCCTGGCCGAGGCGGGGTTCTATCCGGGCGTGATCCTGTACCTGTCGTACTGGTTCCCCACGCACCGGCGCGGAAAGATGTTCGCGCTGTTCGCCACCGCCGTGCCGCTGTCCGGCTTGATCGGCGCGCCACTCTCGGGCTGGCTGATGACGGCCTTCCATGGCGCCCACGGGTTTGCCGGCTGGCAGTGGCTGTTCTTCATCGAAGGCCTGCCATCGGTGTTCGTCGGGATCATGGTGATCTTCTGCCTCAGCGACCGGATTTCCCATGCCGGCTGGCTGAGCCAGGAAGAAAAGAACCTGTTGCAATCGCGCATCGACGCCGAAAGCCATGGCCACGAGGCGCACAGCGTGCGTGAGGTGTTCCGCCAGCCACGCATCTGGCTGCTGACCGCGATTTACTTCTGCCTGATTGCCGGTTTCTACACCGTGGGCTTCTGGCTGCCGACCCTGGTGCGTCAGGCCGGGGTGACCGATGTCCTGCAAATCGGCCTGCTCACCGCCATTCCGTATGGCGCGGCGGTGGTCACCATGCTGCTGGTCTCGCGCAACGCCGACCGGCTGCGCGAACGTCGCTGGCACCTGGCGCTGACGGCGGTGGTGGGCGGCATCGGCATGATCATTTCCGCGACCTGGAGCGACAACTTCACCCTGTCGATGATCGGGCTGACCCTGGGGGCGATGGGTGCGCTGAGTACGCTGCCGCTGTTCTGGCCGTTGCCCACTGCGTTTCTGGGTGGCACCGCGGCCGCGGCGGGCATCGCGCTGATCAACTCCTGCGGCAACCTGGCCGGTTTCGCCTCGCCGTACCTGATGGGCTTTCTCAAGGACATGACGCAAAGCACCACCATCGGCATGTACGTCATGGCCAGCGCGCTGTTTCTGGGCGCGGCACTGGTCTTCCGCATTCCTGCAAAACTGGTAAACCGCTGAGCATTAGGAGCAACCGATGAATATTCTCGTGACCGGCGCGGCCGGCTTTCTGGGCCGTCGCCTGATCGAAGCGCTGCTTGAGCGTGGCACCCTGACCGACCGTCAGGGCGTGACACAGCGCATTAGCAATATTGTGGCGTTCGATGTGGTGCCATTGGTTGGCATCGATGAATCCAGGGTGAAAGTGGTCTGCGGCGACATCGCCGACCCGCAGGTGCTCGAAGGCTTGGTCGATGCCGACACCGACAGTATTTTCCATCTGGCAGCGGTGGTTTCAAGCCAGGCCGAGCAGGACTTCGACCTGGGGATGCGCATCAACTTCAGCGCCACGCAGCAATTACTGGAGCGTGTCCGTCACCTTGGAATGTGCCCCAAGTGGGTGATGACCAGTTCTGTGGCGGTGTTTGGCGGGCAACTGCCGACGCAGGTAGAGGACGATCATGTCTGGGCGCCGCAGAGCTCCTACGGCACGCAAAAGGCCATGAACGACCTGCTGCTGGCCGACTACAGCCGCCGGGGTTTCGTCGATGGACGCAGCCTGCGCATGCCGACCATCGTGGTGCGCCCTGGCAAGCCGAACATGGCGGCGTCGAGTTTTGCCAGCGGCATCATCCGCGAGCCGCTCAATGGACAGGAGAGCGTCTGCCCGGTGGCGCTGGACATGCCGTTGTGGCTGATGTCGCCCGCCCAGGCCATTGCCAACCTGATTCATGGGCATGAACTCAAGGCTGAGCTGTTGACCCAGGGTCGGGTCATCAATATGCCTGGCCTGTCGATCACGGTTCAGCAGATGATCGACGCCCTGCGCCGCACCGCAGGGGACGAGGTCGTCAGCCGTGTTCGTCATGAGCGCAACCCGGCCATCGAGCGCATCGTCGGCTCCTGGCCCGGGTCATTCACGGCCAGATACGCCAAGGATCTGGGCTTTACCGCCGACCACGACTTCGCCTCCGTGATCGGGCAATTCATCGCCGAGTATCCGCCGCAGGTGGAGTAGGGCCTGTGCGCAAGCGACCTGTGGATGTCGCTTGCGCGTATAGGTTCACGGCGCCCAAACGTGCTCTAATCACCCCCAATCAAGTGGGGGAGGTGCCCGGTCAAGGCGCGTCCCTCGATACCCTCGGGCTTTAACAAAGGGCTGTCATGGATACGGGGTCACGACTCAAGTTAGTGCGGGAAAGCTACAAGATGTCCCAGCGAGAGCTGGCCAGACGCAGCGGCGTCGCCAATGGCACGATCTCGTTGATTGAGTTGAATCGCGTCAGCCCTTCGGTCAGTTCGCTGAAGAAACTGCTCGAAGGCTTCCCCATGACCCTGGCGGACTTTTTCTCGTTCGACCAGCCGCCGCAGGAACAGCGCTACATCTTCCGCGCCGGTGAGCAGCCGGACCTGGGCCGCGATGGCCTGCGTCTGTTGCTGATCGGCGCGTCGGTTCCCAGCCGCCAGATGCGCATGCTGCGCGAGCAGTACGCCCCCGGCGCCAGCTCCGGCGCAGAGCCCATCGTGCATGCCCAGGGCGAGGAGTGCGGGTTAGTGACGCGCGGCACCATCGAACTTACCGTCGATGGCCAGATCAGCATCCTGACCGCAGGTGACGGCTACTATTTCCCGACCACGTTGCCGCACCGGTTTCGCAACATCGGCCAGGACGAAGCGGAAATCATCAGCGCCAACACCCCGGCCAACTTCTGACGGGGCTGTCGGGTGAGGCGTGCCCGGAGTCCGTTCGGGAAAATCATCGAACCCTGGGTGAACTGCGAATTCGAACCTTAAAGGTTGCGACTGATTCGTGACCAGGCGAGGTGAACATGAACGCTTCATCAGGCATACCCGGCGGTACAGAAAACGCAGTGGACTCCATCCAGCCACTGGAACCCGGCAGACCGGATGTCATTCCTATGCCGCCCGACACCGTGGGCGGCGACGACGATATCCCCCTCGATCCCGACGATGAGGCGCCGTTGGAGAAGGACGTCGAAAAGGTCGAGCGCAACAATTCGCCGATGCCGGAGCATCCGGGCGAAATCTGAGCCTGTTGCTCCATCGCCCAAACGCCACCCGTAGGAGCGCGCTTGCCCGCGATTGGGTGTGTCAGACGACGATGATGTGCCTGACCCACCGCCGTCGCGGGCAAGCGCGCTCCTACAGGGGCATTATCAGAGGGCGGTTATCTTGCCGGTGGCGATGACGGGGCCGGTCGGCAATCCTGTCGGTGAGCCGGCTGGGGGCTCGAGCGACACCGCCAGCACCGCGCCGCTTGCCAACAACGCCGCCAGATCTGCGGGTACCGACAGCGCAACGGCATTGTCGGTCGGCAGCAGCCCCAGCGAGTGCGGTTTGCCGTCGCCGCCGATGACCCAGGCTTGCGCGCTCTTGTCCTGCCAGTCTGCCTTGCGCGTAGGCACCAGCAACACTTGCCGCCCTTGGGATTGCACCGTGGCGGTGAACAGCACGGCGCCGTCGTCCTGCGCCAGGCGTGCGATCATGGATGGCGGCGCAAGCGGGGCAGGCCGCACGAGAATGAACACCGCCAACAGCAGCGAAGCGGCCAGCGCAATGGCCGTCGTCCAGCGCCAGATCCCGGCATTGTTGCCCGGCGTTGTCCGCTGGTTCGGCGAAACTTCTGCGGGAAACAGCTCTTGCTGAATCGCCAGCCAGACCCCGTCCGGAGGTTCGACAGCGGGCAAACGAGCGAGCCAACCGGCAAAATGAGACTGCCAGGCCGCCAATAACGCCCGATCCGGCGCACTCTGCACCAGCATCGACTCAACCTGCGCACGCTCCTGGGCAGACAGCACGCCCAATGCATATTCGGCGATCAGCAGATCATGCTCATCGCCGGGTGTAGTGTCATGTTCGCTCATAGTCCAAGGCACGCCCGCAGTTGTAAGAGGCCCCGCCGAATCCAGCTTTTCATCGTCCCCAGCGCGATGCTGTGACGCGCTGCCAGTTCGGCATAGGAATAGCCCTCGAAGAAGGCCACGCGGATGTAGGTTTGCTGCTGCTCACCCAGCGTATCCATGCAGCGGTCGACCTGGCTGTTCTGGCGCTGGGCGTCGACGGTTTCAACCACCGACACCTGGCTCGGCCATTCAGTGACGTCATCCATATCTTCATGGCGATGTTGTGCCCGTCGTCGATCGATCGCCTTGTGCCGGGCGATGGTCGCCATCCAGGTGATCGCGCCTGCAAGTCTTGGATCGAAACTGCCAGCCTTGAGCCAGACCGTGGTGAAGACTTCCTGAAGAACTTCTTCGGCGTCGGCGCGGTTGTTGACGTACCTCAAGCAAATGCCGAACAGCTTTGCCGAAGTCGCGCGGTACAGCGCCTCGAACGCCAGTCGGTTACCGGCGGCACAGGCTTGCAGCAAAACGCCAAGCGCGGTGGAACCGGCGTCTTCCTGGGTGATACCTGGTGTCAGTGGGTTGAGGGCCAAGGGGCATTTTCCTGCAAGGTTTGGAGGCAATGTAGTTGGTATTCACCCGATCCGTGGGCATAAACGCTGTGGAGCTTCCCGCCATGAGCGGCAGCCATCCGGTATTGCATCTGACGCAATACCCCTTTTCACAGGCTGGACAGCCCATTAATGACCGATCCTCATACACTAGGCACCGAATTCAGGAATCAGTTCGACCGGTTTGAGGATGACATGAATGAACAACAATAAAGCTGCGGTGGTGACGTACCGTGGAGGCTCTGTCGAGAACCTGCATTACGCCAATGTGGCGGTGGTGGATGCCTCCGGGAAGATGCTGTATGGCTTCGGCAATCCTCAACGCATGACCCTGGCGCGCTCAGCCGCCAAGCCTGCCCAGGCGCTGGCGGTGCTGGAAGCGGGTGCGTTCGAGCGCTTTGGTTTCGACGAGGCAGACCTTGCCTTGATGTGCGCCTCCCACAGCAGCGAGCCGCGGCACATCGAGCGAACCCTGGCGATGCTGGGCAAGATCGACCTCACCGAATCGAGCATGCGCTGCGGCGGTCACCCGCCGATTTCCGATGCGGTCTATAAGGACTGGATCAAGCGCGATTTCACACCCACGGCCGCCTGCAGCAACTGCTCCGGCAAGCACGTGGGCATGCTCGGCGCAGCGCTGGCCCTGGGGCAGACGGCCGAGAACTACGAATCCCCCGATCACCCGCTGCAGCGCCACGTCAAGGCTGTTGTCGCGGACCTGTGCGACTTGCCGGTGGACGGCGTGGAGTGGGCCACCGACGGATGCAACCTGCCGACCCCGGCATTCCCCCTCGACCGCCTGGCACGGATGTACGCAAGGCTTGCTTCGGCGGCGGACCTGACCGCATCGGGCGAGACCGCCAGCGAACGCACCGAGGCACTGGCGAAGATCTACCGGGCGATGACCCGTCACCCTGAAATGGTCGCCGGCGAAGGGCGGTTCTGCACCGAACTGATGAAGGCATTTGATGGCGACGTGGTCGGCAAGCTCGGTGCCGACGGTTCATACGGCATTGGCATTCGTGCGTCGGAACAGACACTGCGGCTGGGTTCGGATGGCGCGCTGGGGTTCTCGGTCAAAGTCGAGGACGGCAATATCGAGGTGCTGTACATGCTCGTCTGTGAAATCCTCGAGCGCCTGCAGATTGGCACCTCGCAACAGCGCGGCCTGCTGTCGGCTTTCCATCGCCCGAAGATGATCAACACCATGAAGCGCGAGATTGGTCACGCCGAGTTCAGCTTCGAGCTTCAGAAGCCCTGAGTGATGGAGCGCTACCTTTAGAAGTCATCGCGGCGCATCTTTCGCAATTCCTCATCGGAAAAACTGCCGATGTGCTGCAACTGCTCGGCGATGAAATCGCGCAATACACGAAGCTTGGTGGACCCGCGCCGGTTTGCCAGATAGGCCAGGTAGATGTTCCGCCCGGTCAGGGTGTTCTCCAGACGGTATTGGGGCAACACCACTTCCAGGCGGCCTGTCGCCAGATAGTCGCGCACCAGCCAGATCTCGAAATCGGCAATGCCCAGCCCCGCGCAGGTGGCCTCCAGCAGCAGCTCGGAGTGGTCGGACACCAGGTTGCCGGTCGGCAGCAGGCTGTGCCGGTCCTTCCCGGACACCAAGTGCCAGCGCGGGTCGCCCTCGGGGTGAACGTAGCGCAGGCAGTTGTGCGCCTTGAGATCGTCCGGATGCAGGGGCCGCCCCCGGCGTTCAAGGTAGGCGGGGGCCGCGCACAGCACGCTGTCATTACGTGAGAGCTTCTGGACGATGAGGTTGTCCAGGTAGTTCTCGCCTTCGTGGATATCCAGGTCGAAGCCGCCGGCCACCAGATCGTTGTGATTGTCGGTCAGGCGCACATCCAGCTGGATGGTGGGGTAGTGCGCCAGGAAGGGTGCGACTAGAGGCGCCAGATAGCGGCGGCCGAACGCGACCGGCGCGGTGAGCTTGAGCGGGCCGCTAGGCTGGGCGTCCAGTTCGGCCACTACCCGCATGGTGTCATCGAAATCGGCAATCAGCGTGGTGGCGCGCTCAAGGTACAGGCTGCCGGCTTCGGTCAGGCTGATCTTGTGCGTCGAGCGATGCAGCAGCACCACACCCAGCGACTCCTCGATCTGCGACACCTTGCGCGCCACCGTAGAGGTGGACAGGCGTGCCTCCCGCGCGACGGCCGAGAAGCTGCCAGCTTCGACGACTTTGACGAAGGTCCTCATCGCCCCGAGATCATCCGGGCCTGCATCTTTTGCTTTCGATTTCATGGCTGGCTTCTTTTTGCGCTGGTTGCAAAACAGGTTTTGATTTTGCGAAAAACCCTGATTCTACGCAACGATATAGAATCGGCGCAACGCAGGTGAAGTCGTTAGAAGCGCAACATCATCAAGGAAGAACAGGTGATTCGACGGGCGGGCTACCGACCTTGCAACCCGCCGATTGCATCACCGAACCATGCTCAACATGCCTCCCTGACTATTACAAAAATCGCTTCCCGAGAAGCACGCACCTGGAGACGCTCATGAAGCATGTCCGCAATGAAGACCTGTTCGCTTCCCACGAAAGCGGATACGAAAAGAAGCTCAAATCCCGACACGTACACATGATTGCCATGGGCGGCGCCATCGGCACCGGCCTGTTCCTGGGCGCAGGGGCACGCCTGCAAATGGCCGGGCCGGCGCTGGCGGTGGTGTACCTGGTCTGCGGCGTGTTTGCCTTTTTCATCATGCGTGCACTGGGTGAGCTGGTGATGCACCGCCCCACCACGGGCAGCTTTGTATCCTACGCCCGGGAGTTTCTCGGCGAGCGTTCCTCCTACGTTGCCGGCTGGATGTATTACCTGGTGTGGGCAACCACCGGCATCGTCGATATCACGGCGATTGCCATCTACATGAAGTACTGGGGCGCGTTTGCCGACGCGCCGCAGTGGCTGTTTGCGCTGGGCTCACTGGGGATTGTCACGGTCCTGAACATGATCGGCGTCAAGTACTTCGGCGAGATGGAGTTCTGGTTCTCGTTGATCAAAGTGCTCACCATCAGCCTGTTTCTGATCGTAGGGACGGTCTTTCTCGCCAGCGGCCACCCGATTGACGGGCACGCCACGGGGCTGCATCTGATTACCGACAACGGAGGTGTGTTTCCTCACGGGCTGGTGCCTGCGGTGCTGATCATTCAGGGGGTGATCTTCGCCTATGCCAGCATCGAACTGGTGGGCGTGGCTGCCGGAGAAACGGCGGATCCGCGCAAGGTCTTGCCCAAGGCGATCAATTCCATCATGTGGCGAATCGGCCTGTTCTATGTGGGCTCCGTGGTGCTGCTGACCTTGCTGCTGCCGTGGACGGCGTACAGCGCAGGAGAGAGTCCGTTCGTGACCTTTTTCGGCAAGCTGGGCGTGCCGTACATGGGCAGCGTGATGAACATCGTGGTGCTCACCGCAGCCATGTCGAGCCTCAACTCGGGGCTGTATTCGACCGGTCGCATCCTGCGTTCCCTGGCGATGGGTGGCTCTGCACCCAAGTACGTTTCGCGAATGAACAGCCGTGGTGTGCCTTACGGCGGGATCCTGGTGACCGTCGCGGTGATCGCGATTGGCGTGCCGCTCAATTACATCGTTCCGGCCCAGGCGTTCGAGATCGTGTTGAACGTGGCCTCGCTGGGGATCGTGACCACCTGGGGCTTCATCGTGATGTGTCAGATCCGCTTTCGCCAGGCGGTCAAGCGCGGTGAACTGCCGGATGTGACCTTCAAGATGCCGTGGGCGCCGTATACCTCCTGGGCCACCATGGGATTCCTGGCGGCAGTGTTGGTGCTGATGGCGTTCGATTATCCGAGCGGGACCTGGACCATTGCGATGATCCCGGTGCTGGCAGTGGGGTTGACCATAGGTTGGTACCTGACGCGGCGGCGTTCGGCATCGGTGGATACTGCGCCGGCTGCGAGCCCGGTTGGCGATGCATGAGTCGGTAATCACCGCAAAGCCACCGCGAGCGGTTGCGGCCATCGCCCTGTAGGAGCGCGCTTGCCCGGGACTGCGGTGTACCGGTCGCATCGCCGGCGCCTTACACGGCCCTGTCGCGGGCAAGCGCGCTCCTACAGTTTCGCGGCGTGCTCAGGGTTGATGTGTCAGGTCCATTGCAGCCGAAGGCGAGCGCTCCTACATTAGGGGCGACTAACCCAAGGAGCTTCTGTGAGCATGGATTCACCACCTTCATCTATCCCCGCCCTGACACATCCGGGCGTCATCTGGGCGCACAGCCTGGCGCCCGAAGTACGGGTGCCATTGACCCTCGTCACCGAACGGTTGCGCCTGGTGCCGGCTGACGTCCGCCACGCCGAGGCCCTGGCCTGCGCCCTGAACGCCAGTTACACCCTGCACCGGGAATTCCTCGCCTGGAGCCAGCCCCACTGGACGCTGGAACAAGCCGCTGAAAGCCTGGAACTGGCCGCCAGGGATTTTTTCCGCTGCGGTGCCGAAAAGCGCTACCTCGTCCTGCCGCGCAACGGCGCCCCGGAGATTGTCGGCTGCATCGGATTGATGCCCGGGCCGACTGCGAATGAAGATTTCGAAATCGGCTACTGGGCCAACCAGCGCCATGCCGGCCAAGGCCTGATGAAGGAGGCCCTGGCGGCGTTGTTGGTGTTGCTTGAGGGCCAGTCTCTGTATCTGACCACCGCCAGCGCCAACACCGCAAGCCAGCGTCTGGCAAAGTCCGTCGGCTTCACGCAGGTGGAGACTCTTCAAGCGGTCGAGCCAGACGGCAGCGACAGCTTCGTCTTTCGGCGCCACTAACGCCCGGATGTACACAAACGGCGCAACCACCCACCCGGGGGGGGGCGCCTTGAAAATATCAAAAAGATACAGTATAACGTATCTATCGATATCCAATCCTGGAGACCATCATGAAGCCGAATATTCACCCCGCATACCGCACCGTGCTGTTCCACGACACCGCCGCCGATGTGTACTTCCTCATTGGTTCGACCGCCGACACCGACCGTACCCACCAGCACACCGACGGCAACACCTACCCATACGTCGCCCTCGATGTGTCCAGCGCCTCGCATCCGATCTACACCGGTCAGCAGCGCCAGGCCACCACCGAAGGCCGTATCGCAGGTTTCAACAAGCGCTTCGCCGCCTTTGGTTCTGGCGGCAAGAAGGGCTGAAGACCGGCCCGGGAGCGATAACGCCGGCTATCGCTCTTTCATCGCCAGGCGCTTGACCGAGTAGGCGCGTTTTTCGTCTTCGGAGTTGTAGTAGACGTTCTGCGTGGTGCTCAGGCTGTTGTGGCGCAGGTCGATCTGCAAATCCTTCATGTCGCGATGGGGCGCATCGAAGGTAGCCGAGGTGTGGCGCAACCAGTGCAGCGACGCCGCGCGCAGCCGGCTGACGTCCTCGTCCGCCCAGTTCTCGGCCTGCATGCGCGCAAGCGCACGGTCGAACACCTCTTGCAATAAAACGCGGATGTGCCGGTCCGACAGCCCCGCACGGCCACGCTGGGTCGCGATCAGCGGCGTGCTTTCACGAAAGCCGGGCAGGGGCGAGAGGCCCTGGTGCAGCCGCCAGCGTTTCAGATAGTTCTCGACGTAGTCGTCGCGCACGCTGATCTTGCCCGCCTTGTTGCCTTTGCCGACCACGTGATACCACCAGTTGCCCGCGTTGTCTTTGCGCAGGTCGCCCATGGTCGGCTTCCAGTTGTCACGCCCGACCAGATCGGAAACCCGCAGGTACATGGCGAAAATCGTTGCAACGATGAACAGCGTGCGCTCGTACCGGGCATCGGCCGCAGCCAGTTGCTCGGCGGTTTCCAGCACGAAATCCCATTGCAGCGAGGTCAGGATGCGGGTGTCCTGGTCGTCGGTATTGCGCTGCTTGTATTTGCTCTTCTGCTTGACCGCCCGAAACGGGTTCTGCTCGCAGAAGCCCTCATCGGTGGCGTGCTGAAAGAAACTCCCGCACACCGCAAAAATCTGCGCGATAGAACCCTGGGCGAGCTTGTAGGCGTCCAGTTGCGCAGGGCGATTCTGTTCCTTGGCGCGTTTGCGTTCTTCCTTGGACACCGTCTGGCTGAACGGGCGCCATTCGGGGTTGAGCACGTAGGTATCGCTGCTCGATTTCTTGCGCGCCCCGATACGATTGAAACGCGACTTGACCACCGGGCCGACCCAGGCGGGGTCAGGCGCCAGGCAAAACTCCATGAAACTCTCGGCGTGGGTACGGCGCATTTCCAGCAAGGGAATCCGCGCCTTGAGCAGCGCCCACAACAGCAAGCGCTCGACGTGGGTGCGGTAGGAATTGAACGTTGCCTCGTTGCCCGCATAGGATTTGAGAAAACTGCGCACCGCCCGGTAGCCCTCGACCGCCTGCGCCTGTTCGGGAAACTGCCCAAGGTAATCGGTGATGGCCGCAAGTTCTTCTTTCAGGGAGCTGAAATTCAGCTCGCCGAACCGGGCATAGGTTTCAAACAGCGGGTGGGGAGTGGCAGGCGCAGACATTGAGATTCCCTTGGCTGGGGCGACATATGGGAAATGAACAACAGAAATAAATCATTGAATTTATTGTATCTTTTCAAGGTTGCGAGCGCATCGCGAGAAGCGCAGGCAGCTGCGGGCCGTTTTACCCTATCAATGTGAGTACCTAAAGGATTAGCGATGATGACGCGTATAGAAATGATGGTCGATCCGGCAGATGACGCACGTGCAGCCATCCTCAAGCCATTGCGGGCGCATAACCTGTCTCGGGCCGGTGATCCGAAGCCCGAGACAATCGCTCTGGTGGTCCGTGATGAGGAGACCGAAGAAATTATCGGAGGCCTGTATGGAGAGATATTCTATCGCTGGTTTTTCATCGAACTGCTTGCGATACCTGAGCAAACCCAAGGTCAAGGCACTGGCTCACGGCTGATCGCGATGGCTGAAGAGGTCGCCCGGGAAAGAGGCTGCGTCGGTCTCTGGCTCGACACCTTTGATTTCCAGGCACCGTCCTTCTACGAGCGACTGGGCTTCAGCAAGTTTGGAACGCTGGATGATTTTCCGCCGGGGCATCAGCGGTTTTTCATGCAGAAACGACTGGATTGAAAGGATCGGCTGATCCCACCGAATACGTGTGCCAGGACACCCGATCAACCGGGAATTACAGACAGCTTGCGTTCGGTGTTCGGATCAGGATTACTGGCGTTCGCGCCCCCCATCGAGATCACCCGCCATGTTCGACCTGAGCTCCTTGCTGACCTACGTAGCCGTCGTGTTGGGACTGTTCCTGATACCCGGGCCGGCGGTGCTGCTGGTGATGACGCGCACCGTGCAGGGTGGGCGCAAGGTGGGTATCGCCACCGGGCTGGGCGTTGCCGCGGGCGATCTGATCCACACCCTCTGCGCGGCACTGGGGCTGTCGGCGATCCTGATGACCTCGGCCACCGCCTTCAACGTGGTGAAACTGGTCGGCGCCTGCTACCTGATCTATCTGGGCGTGCGGGCGTTCATGTCCAGATCAGGCGGAGATTCCAAAGCACAACTGAGCGCGGTGACGCCGGCCCAGGCGTTTTTCCAGGCAATCGGCGCCGAGGTGCTGAACCCCAAGACGGCGATCTTTTTCCTGGCGTTCCTGCCGCAATTCATCCACCCGGCTTCCGGTTCGTCGTTCCTGCAATTTGCAGTGCTTGGTCTGATCTTTTCAGGTCTGAGCGCTACCTACACCAGCCTCCTGGCCCTCGCCATTCGCCCCTTGAGCCAGGCGATCCAGGGCCTTGCCGGGCTGCGTCGATAGGAGGGAAAAATCATCGGCACGATGTTCATGGCACTGGGACTGAAGATCGCTTTTCAGCAGCGCTAGGGCAGGGCCTGGTTGTTGTCGTCCCGTGGCGAGCGGCCAAAAAACGCCTTGTAGGCGCGGCTGAATGCCGCTTCGGATTCGTAGCCGATAGCGAACCCCACCTCGCCGATGCGGCTGTCGTGCCGGGCCAGCATGGTTTTCGCCAGGGTCAGTCGCCACTCATTCTGATAGCGCAGCGGTGAGCGCCCCACCAGCGCGGTGAAGCGTTCGCAGAAGCTTGAGCGTGACATGCCGGCGACGCTGGCCAGTGCGTCGATGCGCCATTGTTGACCGGGTTTTTCGTGGATGGCTTTGAGGGTTCTGGCGATGCGCGCATCGGACAAACCGCCCAGCCAGCCCGAGGCCATGCCGTGCTGCACCCAGGTGCGCAGGATGCGAATGACGGTAAGGTCGATCAGACGGGAAATCATCAACGCGCCGCCAGGTTGCGTGTCGTTGGCCTCGATCAGCATGAAATGCAGGATGCCGTCCGACCAGGCGGCGGCTTCGGCGCGCCTGACGTGGATCAGCCACGGCATGGCGAACAGCATGGCCTGGAAGCTGCTGGCGTCGAACCAGAAGCGGCAGATCACCAGCGCGGCCGGCCCCATTGTGGTGGTAATACTCAGGGATGACGGATCATGGGGCAGCAGCAGAATGTCGCCTTGCTCGATCAACTGCCCATGCCCGTCGGGGCCTTCAATGCGCAACTGGCCCTGTTGCAAGACGCAGATGTGCGAGCTTTTTTCGTCCAGCTCCAGACGCTGACCCAAAGCCTGTGTGGTGGAGTAGACGCGATCCCCGGTCAGGCGAATCTGCGCCAGTACCTGCGAGAGCAGATCGCCGGTGGCCAGGCCTTCCAACTGCATTTCCGGAAGAATGGTCAAGTTTTCGAGTAAATCCGTCATGTCAGTCCGGCCGCGTCTTCAATAGTCTGAACCGTGAAATCATAACCCTTTCGCAGGGCTGATCGGCAACTGCACACCGCTCCGTGCGCTATGCCTATCATCCAGACAAAAAAGGAATAATCGAATGTTCGGGATCTCTGCCCTTGGCTGGGTACACACACTGGGCAGCCTGCCTGCCATCCCTCTGGCCGCCTGGATGCTGATTCGGCACGGGCGCATCGTGCCGCGCTCGGGCGCAGGCGTTGCCTACTTCGTCTCGATGCTGATCGGCGCCTGCACGGTGTTTCTGGTGGCGCATCAACCCATCAGCCCGGTGATCGGCGCGGTCACACTGGTGCTGCTGCTCGCGGGTTACGGAGTGGGCTTCATTGCCTGGCTGGGCCGTGCGGGGATATACCTTGAAACCATCCTGCTGAGCCTGACAGTGTTCTTCCTGATGGTGCCGACCGTCTCGGAGACCCTGCGCCGGGTTCCAGATGGTCATCCCATCGTCACCGACCCGAATTCGCCGTTGCTCAAAGGCGCACTGGGGTTGATCGCCCTTGTGCTGATCGTTGGCGTGGCGGCCCAGGTGGTGTTTCTGCGAAAAGGCTGGCAAGGCGTGCCATCTGGCGCCAAACCTCAGCGCGCCTGACCATGCAGCTTCAGGCGGACCGACACGCACAGGCCTTGGCCCAGTTGCTCGTTGGAAAACCCCAGGGTAACGATGGCGCCGGCACGTTGGGCGATGGCCTGGACGATGGACAGGCCAAGCCCGGATCCGCGCTGTTCGCTGCCCAGGGTGCGGTAGAACGGATCGAAGACGCGCTCGCGTTCGTTAACTGCAATGCCCGGGCCTGAGTCCTTTATCTGCAAACACGCGAAGCCCTGTTCGAAGTTTACCGAGAGGTCGACCCGGCCGCCGGCGGGCGTGTAGCGAATCGCGTTATCGACCAGGTTCTTCACCAGCATGGTCAGCTCGATTTCAGGTATCAGAACCTGTGCGTCTTGCTCACCTTCGACGCCGATATCGATCTGTCTGGCCTCTGCCTGTGTCAGCAAGTCCTCCAGTACATGCCGGTATACCGCATGTACCGAAACCACCGAAGGCTGCGGCGTCGAGCCTGTTTGCGCCTTGGCAAGGTCCAGCAACTGATCGACCAGGTTACGCCCGCGCTCAATGCCACGGCGCAGCGTGGTGAGACGTTCACGGGCCAGCTCTGGCATCTCGGCGCTGGCCAGTCGTTCGGCCTGCAACGAAAGCGCGGTGAGTGGCGAGCGAAGTTCGTGGGCGGCATCGGCGACGAATCTGCCCTGGGCCTCCATGGATTGCCTGACGCGGCCCAGCAGGCGGTTGATCGCGACCACGAACGGCCTGATTTCGGTCGGCAAATGCTGTTCGTCGATGGGATGCAGGGCCTGCTCGGCGCGCTGGTCGATTTCCGCCGAGAGGGTGGCGATGGGGCGGAACAGCTTGCGCACCAGATCGCTCACCACCAGCAGCAACACGGGAAACAGGATCAGAAAGGGCAGCAGACTTCGCCAGGCGCTTTCACGAGCATCGCTGTCACGGGCGCCGGTTTCCTGCGCGACCGCGATGCGTTCGCCGCGGGTGGTGGTCCTGACCAGCACGCGAAACGGCTCGCCGCCAACGTCCAGCGTGCTGATGCCGTCGGGCAATGTCGTCGGCAACGGCAAGGGGGTTCCAGCGTCGCTGCTGGCAGGCGCCTTGCTGCCGTCGGCGAGGTACTGAATGGTGACCCGGGATTCTTCGTCGTCACCCTCGATAACGCCATGGAGCGGGTACTGCAGGGTCATCTGCTGGCGGTCGAACAGCACCGCCACCTGACGCAGGGTGTCGTCCTGCATTTCATGGGCTTCATCGAACGCCGAGACAAAGGCGAACACCCCGGCGGCGATGGCGACCAGCAGAATGGCCACGGACAGGGCCATCGACAGCCTGAGTTGTACCGATTCACTCAGGCGTTTTTTGAGACCATCCATCCCACACCTCTGACGTTCTTGATGACGTGGCTGCCCAGTTTGCGGCGCAGGGAGTGGATCAGGAATTCCACGGCGTTGCTTTCCACTTCGTTGCCCCAGCCGTAGATGCGGTCTTCGAGATCGGCACGGGAAAGGATAGCGCCGGGGCGAATCAGCAGCGCGTGGAGCAGGGCGAACTCCCGGTTGGAAAGCTGCACGGGGGCGCAGCCTTCGGCGCAGGCCTCTTTGGAACTGGGGTCCAGTGACACGACCCCGTTACCCAGCAGCGGCATGGCATTACCGCCTTTGCGGCGCAATACGGCGCGCATGCGGGCCAGCAGTTCCGCCATTTCGAAGGGTTTGAGCAGGTAGTCGTCGGCGCCCCCATCGAGCCCGCGAAGGCGTTCATCGAGGCTGTCGCGGGCGGTGATGATGAGCAAGGGCACCGGGTTGTTCTGGCCACGGATGCTGGCCAGAACTGCTTGCCCGTCCTTGCCCGGCAGGCCCAGGTCCAGCAGCACCAGATCGTAGTGCTGGGTGTTGAGGGCGGCGAGGGCGATCAGGCCGTCCCTGACCCAGTCGCACGCGTAGCTTGCGTCCTTGAGCGCGCCCTCGATGGCTTCTCCAATCATCGGATCGTCTTCGACCAGGAGTATCCGCACTGTGTGTCTCCGATGATGGGCGAGAGGGGATTACGCAGCTTATGGTTTTCCCTGCAGGGAGTCGAACGCCTTCATCAGGTCATCCATCGCTGCCTTGCACACGGCCTGGTTCGGGCTGCTGGCGCGCAGTGCGGAGAGGGCCCGGTCGATGGCCTTGTCCAGTACGTGCCAGTCACCGGCGGCGCGAGGCTTGATGCCGGCTTCGGCCGAATCCCAGCTCGATTCAAGGTCCTTGATTCTGGTTTTCGCCCCTGGCAGGTCATTTTTGTCTACCAGGTCCGCAACCTCGGCGGCAATGGCGCGAAAGCCGGACAGATCCCCCAGTTTCGAAGCGCTGCTTTGCCCGGTACCGGTCTGCGAAGCGTTGGCGTTCGGCGCAGGGGTGGGCTTGTCGGCAGGCTTGGAGCAGCCCGCTGCAACAGTCAGCAGGAAGATAGAAGTCACGATGGCGACATGGCGGATAGCGTTTTTGATGTAGCGCATGGTATTTCCTTTGAAGGGCGTAAGAGTGGATAGAGCGGGTTATTGAGTGACGTGTTTACGGTTGCCGACGCTGATCTGGGCAACGGTCACCAGCATCAGGATCACGCAGAGAAAGATGGCGCTGGTCCAGGTGGCGCCCATGCCCAGGCCGCCGTAGGTCTTGGCCTGGGTGAGCAGATCACCCAGGGAGGCGCCGAAGGGGCGGGTCAGGATGTAGCCGATCCAGAAGGTCAGCACGGCGTTGCCGCCCATGCGCCAGGCAGCGAATGTCGCAGCCAGCAGCACCCCGAAAATGCCGACGCCCAGGGTGAAGCCCAGACCCAACGCTTCGGTGGCCAGATCCCCGGCCGCCGTGCCCAGGGCGAAGGTGCAGAGCACGGTTGCCCAGTAGAACAACTCGCGTCTGGGGGTGACGATTTCGTGGATCGACAGTGTGCGTTCAGTCCGGTACCAGACCGTGAATGTCGCGGCCAGCAGCACCGAAAACACCGCTGTGCTGGTGTAGAGGCTGACGTCTAGCATGTCGGTCAGCACATCGGTGATCTGGGTGCCGACGATGCTCACTAGCACCACCGTGAGCCAGTAGATCCAAGGGGTGTAGGCACGAGTGCGCAGTTGGGCGAACAGGGCAATGGCGAGCAGCGTCGCCATCCCGACGGTCGTGACACCCGCACCCAGACCGGCATCGACGGCGAGAAAGTCAGCGAAGGTTTCGCCGACCGTGGTCGACATGATCTTGATGACCCAGAACGACAGGGTGACTTCGGGGACTTTATTGAGCCAACCGGCTATTGAGGGATTCATCGGGATCACTTCTCCATGGACTGCGCTGCAAGTGGCGCAGGGGAGAAGTTACGGGGTGAAACTTAGCTGTGACTGAGGACGTTGCCGGGAATGGATCCTGGGTATCAGGTGATGATGGAATACCGACCGTCCCGGTGATGCTCCAGCAGAAAGTCCACGAACACCCTGACCCTGGCGCTCATCGTAGAGCCGCCGACGAACACGGCGTGAATCGGCTCACGGTCGCCGGGATTGAAGTCTTCCAACAGCGGCACCAGCTCTCCGCGTTCGATCTCGTCGACCACCGTGAACGCGCCAATCCGGGCGATGCCGGCGCCGAGCCTGGCCATCTGCGCCAGGGCTTCGCCGCTGCTGCAGGCGATGGTGCCGGAGATTTTCAGGGAGAAGTCGCGACCATCGCGCCGAAATGGCCAGTCCGGCGCGGCCCTGCGGAAATTGAAGCGCAGGCAGTTGTGGCCGATCAGGTCTTCGGGCTCCCGGGGCGTACCGTGGCGTTCCAGGTATTCGGGCGAGGCGACGATCACCTGGCCGGTTTCGCCGATGCAGCGGGCGCTCAAGGGACTGTCCGGCAAATAGCCGAAGCGCACCGCGACGTCGGCCTGGCCGGCGAGGATGTCGACGACTTCATCGCCCAGGGTCAAATCCACCAGGATTTCCGGGTAGAGCGCAGTGAAGGCCGCCACCAGCGGCACGATGGCCAGCCGACCGTGGGCCAATGAAGCGCTGACTCGCAGCCGGCCACGGGGCACGCCTTGGCTGGCGATGGCCTGCTCGACTTCGTCCATGTCCGCGAGGATGCGCCGCGCGCCTCGCAGATACGCTTCACCTTCGGCGGTTAGGGTGATGGCGCGGGTGGTGCGCAACAGCAGGCGCGTGCCAATGCGCTGCTCGGTGCGCGCGATGATCCGGCTCACTGCCGAGGGTGTCAGCCCCAGTGCCCGCGCCGCGGCGGACAGGCTTCCGGCCTGCGCCACCCTGGCGAACACTTCCATTTCTCCTGACCTGCCGTTGAAGTCCATTTGTGCCTCGTGCGCAAAAGTGCTTGTACCGAAAGGGCTCTACCGCCTCGAAAGCCATGATCGTAGCATTTGCGGCATAGATAAGGAGCCATTTCATGCGAATCAATCCACCCCTTGTAGCCCTCTCGATCGGTGCCTTCGGCATCGGCGTGACGGAGTTCGCCCCCATGGGCATGTTGCCCAGTATTGCGTCCGACCTCGGCGTCTCGATCCCCACTGCCGGGCTGCTGGTCAGCGCCTATGCACTGGGCGTGCTGATCGGCGCGCCCCTGATGACCCTGACCACCGGCAAGATTCCACGGCGTTACCTGTTGATCGGCCTGATGGCGATCTTCACCCTGGGCAACCTGATGTCGGCCATGGCCACCAGCTATGAAAGCCTGCTGGTCGCGCGGATCGTAACGTCGCTCAACCACGGCGCGTTTTTCGGCATCGGTTCCATCGTTGCCGCAAGCGTAGTGCCGCCCGAGAAACGGGCAGGGGCCGTGGCGGCCATGTTCATGGGGCTTACCCTGGCGACCATCGGCGGTGTGCCGCTGGCCAGTTGGTTCGGTGAGTTGCTGGGCTGGCGCACGGCGTTCTGGGGCATTGCCGGTCTTGGTTTCGTCGCCATGGCGGCGCTGTGGTACGCCTTGCCCAACCTGCCGCTGCCGAAAAGCGATGGCGTGCTGGCCGAGATCCGCGTGCTGGGCCGCGGTCCTGTGCTGGCAGCTCTGGCGCTGACGGTGGTCGGCTCGGGCGCCATGTTCACGGTGTTTACCTACATCGCGCCGATCCTGAGCAGCGAAACCCATGCTTCCACCCCCTTCATCACGGCCATGCTGGTGCTGTTCGGGGTGGGCCTGACGCTGGGCAACATGTGGGGCGGCAAGGCGGCAGACCGTTCGGTCGACCGTACCCTGATCGTTTCACTGGTGGTGCTGATCCTGGTCCTGCTGGCGTTCTCGGTGCTGATGCAGTGGCCTGTGCCCGCCGCCGTGGCGATTCTGATCTGGGGCGTCGCCAGTTTCGCCCTGGTGCCGCCGCTGCAGATGCGCGTGATGGAAGCGGCCAAGGATGCGCCGAACCTGGCGTCCGCGGTGAACATCGGCGCGTTCAACTTCGGTAATGCCATCGGCGCGGCACTCGGTGGCGCGGTGATCAATGCCGGGCTGGGTTATCCGGCGATCTCGCTGGCGGGTGCGCTGATGGCGGCCCTGGGGTTGTTGATGGTGCTGGGGTTCGCCTGGCGGGCACGGGGCGTGCGGTATTCTCCAGCCTAAACCTGTAGGGGTGAGCTTGCTCGCGATTGAGGTGTGTCAGCGTTAGAGATGTTGACTGACACGCTGCCATCGCGAGCAAGCTCACTCCTACAGGTGCGCGTTGTCACAGCGCACGGTGTTGCAGCGTTGTCGCATTACAAGGAAGGCCCCGGATCCTCGCCAACCATCTCCCCCGCAAGATCCGCAAACGCACGCAGCCGGTCCATCTGGCGCATGTCGTGGTGATACCCCATCCAGATGTCGCGCCCTGGCGGCGTCAGGCCGATGTCCAGCCTTCTGAGGGCTGGCAACTGATCCCCCAACACCCTTGGCAGCACGCACACCCCGAGCCCCAGCGCGCTCATCCGTGCCTGCACCGTGCGGCTGCTGCTGGTGAACGTGATCCGGGCCTGGGGAAACCGCTCCTGCAGCCAGAGCACGTCGGGGTAGTGGGCCTGGGCGGTGTTCATGGTGATCAACCCGATGCCTTCACCCTCGGCACCCGGTTCGAACGCTTGCCCGGCGCCTGTGTACAGCCCGTAGCTCAGGGTGGTCAATCGCCGCTGCACGATGTCGGGCTCGGTGAATGGCACGATCCTGAAGGCGATGTCTGCCTCCCGGCGTGTCAGGTCGAACAGCCGGTGCCCGGCGATCACTTCGGGCACGATCAGCGGATGACGCACAAGCAGCTCTCTCAACACCGGTCCCAGCACGTAGCAGGCGAACCAGTCCGCCGATGAAATGCGCAACAGGCCTTCCGGCTGGTCGCTTTCACCGGCGATACGCCGCTCGATGGTCAGGGCGCTGCGCTCCATGTCCTCGGCCAGCTCGAAGATCCGCTCGCCGCTGTCGGTCAACACCAGCCCCGTGGCCGTGCGGCGGAAGAACACTTCACCGCTGGCCTGTTCAAGCACATGCAGGCGCCGCCCCACGGTGGGGTGGCTGACGCCCAGCAGTTTCGCGGCAGCGCCCAGGGAGCCGCCGCGGGCGATGGCCAGAAAGACGCGTAGGTCATTCCAATCCATGGCGTACCTCGTACAAAAGTGAACGGCGAAGATGCAGCAATGGCAGTCCCGTCGCAACCCCGGCGCTTTCACAATGGTCCCCGCCAGCAGACAAATCCAGTCCAGCTGCACCAACACCCACACAAGGACCTGACCATGACCCTTGAACATCTGGCTGCACGGCTGGAAGCACTGGAAAGCCGCGCGGCAATCGAATCATTGATTTCCGGCTACGCCAACGCCTTCGACCTGATGGACAGCGAACTGCTGCTCACCCTCTGGCATGACGACGCCATCCTTGACCTGCCGGGGTTCGGTGGCGGCACAAGTCCCGAGGACATCCTGGCGATGGCCCAGAGGAACTGGCAACGGATGCCTCACATGCACCACTGGATGTCCAACCCGATGATCACCATCGACGGGGGATCAGCGACGGCCACCGTCGCCGCAGACTGTCTGTTTCATGATGTCGAGCAGGGGCCGGTGCAGGTCAGCGGCCTGTATCACGACCGATTCGAACGGCGCGACGGGCACTGGCGATTCACCGCGCGGCGGTTCGAATTGCACTTCCTGACACCGCTGGTGAACTGGAAGCCTGTCGCCGGCTCCGAAGCGTTCGAGCGCACCTAGACGTTGCGCATCCAAAGGCGCATCCCGCGATGCGCCGCCTCGATTCACCCCCCTTGTTTCGCCACCGTTGCCTATGGAGGCTTTCCATGTCCCGGGAAGATGTTTCCCTGCCTGACCCGCGCCGTTGGGCCATGTTCGTGATCCTGCTAGTGGGCGCGTTCCTGCCGCCGCTGGATTTTTTCATCATCAATGTCGCGCTGCCATCGATCAGGCAGGACCTGGGCGCTTCAGCGTCCACCGAGCAACTGGTCATTTCAGCCTATGCCGGGCTCTACGCCGTCACCCTGATCACCGGCGGACGACTGGGTGATATCTATGGCCGTGGCCGGATGTTTTTCATCGGCCTGATCGGCTTTGCCGCCGCGTCGCTGCTCTGCGGTTGCGCAGGGTCGCCCTGGGCCTTGGTGATCGGGCGCGCCTTGCAGGGCATCACGGCGGCAGTGATGGCGCCCCAGGCGCTAGCGTCGGTGCAGGCCATCTTCCCCGAAGCTGAAAAGCCGCTGGCGCTGAGCCTGTATGGCGCGGTGTTCGGCCTGGCTTCGGTGGTCGGGCAGGCACTGGGAGGCGTCTTGATTTCGCTGAACCTGTTCGGCCTGGGCTGGCGGGTCATCTTTCTGGTGAACCTGCCGGTTGCGGCGCTGGTGCTGCTGTTTGGCATCCGGGTGCTCAAAGAAACCCGCGCGCGCAACGCCACCCGGCTCGATCCGGGCGGCATGGCGCTGTCGGTGCTGACCCTGGGGGCGCTGATCGTCCCGCTGATCGAGGGGAGGGAGGCCGGATGGCCGCTGTGGGCCTGGGTCTTGTTGATCGCGATGCCGGTATTGGCGTTGCTGTTCTGGCGGTATGAAACTCGTCTCGGCCGTGCCGGTGGATCGCCCCTGGTGGATCCGGCCGTGTTGCAGGCGCCAGGTCTGGGCCGGGCGCTGGTGGTTGCACTGCTGTATTACGCAATCGCGCCATTTTTCCTGCTGTTCTCGGTGTTCCTGCAAGGCGCGCTGCACACCTCGGCACTGAGCGCCGGGCTGGTGTTCCTGCCCTTCGGCGCAGGCTTTCTGCTCGGGCCGCTGCTCACGCCACTGTTTCGCCGCGCATTCGGGGTGTACGTGAACCCCTTCGGCATGGGGCTGCAGTCGGCCGGTTTGCTCGGGCTGCTGTGGCTTATCACGACGACGCCCATCGGTATGCACCCGGCCTCGATGCTCTTGGCGCCGCTGCTGTTCACCATCGGTTTCGGCCAGGGGCTCGCGCTGCCGACCCTCATGCGCATGGTCACAGGACGGGTAGCGCCGGCCTATTCGGGGATGATCGCCGGCGTGGTCAGCTCCACGCTGCAAATCAGCACGGCGCTGAGCGTGGCCGTGATCGGCGGGATCTTCTACAGCGCACTGGGTACCGACACGGACCCCGCAGCCATCACCGAGGCTTTCAAGATCGCCTTGGCGTGCATCGCCCTCTGCCTTGGCGCCGGCATGCTGCTGAGCATCACCCTGGTGCGCCAACCTGCCGCGCAGGCCGGGATGGCGGCGACAATCAGGCCGCCGCAGTGATGCCCGCAACAAGGCATTTCATCTGCCATGCCTTCGCCTGACCGGCTCCAGCGCGTATCCTGCACGTTTTGCAGATGACGCGGGAACGAGGTTGGGAATGGAACAAGGCAACTCTGAGCCGCTTGTTCAACCGGCGGGTACGTCCGCTCTGGTTGAGGCTTGCGAATTCCCGGCAGATGCGTCCGAGCGTCTTCAACTGGCCCTCGATGCGGGGGCCATCATCGGCACCTGGGTGTGGGATATTCTCAGCGACCGCGTGACGGCGGACGAACGCTTTGCCCGCTCGTTCGGGTTGCCGGTGGAGCGCTGCAAATCCGGCATTCCCATCGCCGAAGCGTTTTCCTCGATTCACCCCGAGGACGTTGATCGCCTGGCCTCTGAAATCGAGGCCACCATGGCCAGAGGCGGCGCGTTTCGTTGTGAATATCGCGTTCGCCAGGACGACGGATTCTACCGCTGGGTCGAGGCCAACGGTCGCGCCGAACTCAATCCCCAAGGGCAAGCAATCCGCTTTCCCGGCGTGCTGATGAACATCGAGTCGCGCAAAGCCGCCGAAGCCGAGCGCGACAGAATGTCGGCCATGCTGCGCACCTTCACTGCAGCGGTTCCGGGGGTTATCTACGCCAAGGACCTGGAAGGGCGGCTACTGGTGGCCAACCACGGCACCACCGAGCTGATCGGCAAGCCGCCCGAGTTTTACCTGGGCAAGACGGACCTGGAAATCCTCGAAGACAAGGCCCAGGCCCGGCAGGTGATGGCGACCGATCAGCGCATCATGCGCAGCGGTGTGGCCGAACAGATCGAGGAACGGGTCGACATGCCCGACGGGTCGGCAACGACCTGGCTCTCTGCCAAGGCCCCGCTGCTGAACGACGCGGGCGAGGTCATCGGCCTGGTGGGTTCTTCGATCGACGTGAGCGACAGGAAACACGCCGAGAACGCGCTGCTGGAGCTCAACCGGACGCTGGAGGTGCGCGTCGCTCAAGCGGTCGCGGAGCGCGAGGCGGCAGAGGCTGCGTTGCGCCAGTCGCAGAAGATGGAAGCGATCGGCCAACTCACCGGCGGCATCGCCCACGACTTCAACAACCTGCTGGCCGGGATCACCGGCAGCCTGGACCTGATCAAGCTGCGACTCAATCAGGGCCGCACGGTTGACGTCGAACGCTACGTGTCGGTGGCCTATGGCGCGGCCCAGCGCGCAGCGGCACTGACTCACCGCTTGCTGGCGTTTTCCCGCCGGCAGACCCTGCTTCCCGAACACACCGACGTGCATGTGCTGATCGCCGAGATGGAAGAGTTGATCCGCCGCACCGTGGGGCCTGGCATCGACCTGAGCGTCGAACTGAATGCAGCGCTCAGCACCTGCCTGGTCGATCAGGCCCAGGTCGAAAACTCCTTGCTGAACCTCTGCATCAACGCCAGAGATGCGCTGCCGGACGGCGGGAAGATTTCCATCCAGACCTCCAATCAGGTCCAGGAGGAGGGCGATGGCCTGGACCCGGACCTGGCGCCGGGCACCTACCTGACCATCACCGTGGCCGACAACGGGACGGGCATGAGTGCTGAAACCCTGTCGAAGGCGTTTGAACCCTTCTTCACCACCAAGCCCGTCGGGGCGGGGACAGGGCTGGGGCTTTCCATGGTCTATGGCTTTGCCAAGCAGTCGGGCGGGCAGGTCAGGATCGAGTCCGAGGAAGGCAAGGGCACCCGGGTCTGCTTGCAGATGCCGTATCATCCGGCCGAGCTGAAATCCCCTGATCAGATGCAGCCAGCGGCTCAGATGGGCCCGGTGGCATCGGGCGAGACCGTGCTGGTGGTCGATGACGAGCCTACAGTTCGCCTGTTTGTCAGCGAGGCGTTGAGCAGCCTGGGCTACGTCGTGATCGAGGCGGCCGACAGCCAGGCCGGCCTCAAGCTGTTGCGCTCCGACACGCCAATCGATTTGCTGGTAACCGACGTCGGCCTGCCTGGCGGTGCAGACGGCCGTCAGATGGCAAAAGAAGGCCGCGGGTGTCGATCTGGCCTTCCCGTGCTGTTCATGACCGGATACGCCGAGCCAGCGATGCCAGTCCACATGCCCGCATCGCCACCGACCGCCGTGCTCACCAAGCCGTTTGCACTGGATGCGTTGACGGCCAGGGTGGCGGAGTTGCTGAGTAGGGGCTGACGCCTCCGGCCTACCGCCGATACGTCTTTCGGTAACTCGTCGGGCTCACTCCCACGACTGCCGAGAAGTGCTGGCGCAGAGAAAGGCTTGTACCAAATCCGCAAACGGTGGCAATTTTCTCGACACTGTCGTGGGTGGTTTCAAGCTGCTGCTGGGCGGCTTTGATTCGCTCATTGGTCAGCCACTTGCCGAACGTCGAACCGGTGATCTGCTTGAAGTGGCGCGTGAAGCTACGCCGGCTCATCGCTAGCCTCTGCGCCACCTGGTCGATTGACAACGCCTCTCCAAGGTTCGCCCGCAGCCAGTCCAGAAGCAGGCTCAGGCGCTGATCGCTGGCACCCTGAGGGACAGGTTGATCGATGAACTGCGCCTGGCCGCCTTCGCGGTGTGGCGACACGACCAGGCGACGGGCGAGGGTGTTGGCAATCTCACGCCCATAGGCTCGCCTGACGATATGGATGCAGCAGTCGAGCCCTGCGGCCACGCCTGCCGAGGTCAGGACCTGGTCCTGTTCGACGTAGAGCACCTTGGCATCCACGTCGATCTGTGGGAAGTCTTGCGCCAGCTGTGCCGCCCACGCCCAATGAGTGGTGGCCTGTTTGCCGTTCAACAGACCTGCATGCGCGAGGACGAACGCGCCCAGACAAAGCCCGACCACCAGCGCGCCTCGGGCGTGCGCTGCATTGAGCGCGTCGAGAATCGCGTCCGGTGGGCGGGCGTTGACGTCTCTCCAGCTCGGAACCACGACGATGTCAGCACGGCTGACCTGGTCCAGCCCATGATCGCACTGGATGGCGAAGCCAGCGTTGGTCATCAAAACCCCATCCTCACCTGCACAGACAGCCAGTTTGAACCAGGGCGAATCACCCACTCGCCGGTCTTTGCCGAACACCAGGCAAGGGACGGAAAGGTGAAAGGGGCTGATCCCGTTGAAGGCAATGACGCAGACGTTCAGTGTTTTTGTCACGGGAGGTGGCCTGATCGATGTTGGCCCAATAATAATGAAAAAGGGTAATTGGGCCAATGGTGTCGAACCGGCAATGCGTTCACGCTGACGGCAAGTGCATTTCGCCGGGAAATGCAAACAGTCGAGATCGATCCAAGTGAACCTCCGAACCCTCAGCCTGCTAGGTGCCCTCGTGACAACGTTTACCCTTACCCAGTCAGCGCAAGCGGCAGAACCCGTGGCCTCCATCCCGTACACCAGCAAGTCCGCGTCCTATCACTGGGCCAGCGTAGACGGCGTAAGGGTTTTTTACCGCGAGGCCGGCCCTGCCGATGCCCCCGTGCTGGTGCTCCTTCACGGGTACCCGTCCTCCTCACGGATGTGGGACTCGCTGATACCGCTGCTTGCTGACAAGTATCACGTGATTGCACCCGATTACCCCGGATTTGGCAGAAGCGACGCGCCTTCCCCGGCGGCTTACGCTTATACGTTTGACCACCTGGCCGAAACCATGGCAACGCTGCTGACGCAGTTGCATATCGACAAGTACACGCTGTTCATGCAGGACTACGGCGGTCCGGTGGGCTTTCGGATGATTCTCAACGCCCCGCAGAAACTCCATGGCATCATCATTCAGAACGCCAATGCCTATGATGAAGGGCTTGGCGCCAAGTGGGTAAACATTGCCAAATACTGGAAGGCACCTTCGGAGCACCCCGAGCAAGTCGATGGGTTCACCGGATACGAGGGCACGAAACAACGTCACCTGGGCACAAGCCCTCATCCCGAGCGCTACAACCCTGATGCATGGGAAGACGAGTTTGCGGCTTTGTCTCGGCCCGGCCAGCGCGAGATACAGTCAGCCTTACTGCTGGATTACCGCAACAACGTCGCCTCGTACCCGAAATGGCAGCGGTGGTTGAAAGACAATCAGCCGCCCATGCTGGTCATGTGGGGCAAATTCGACCCCTCGTTCATTGTGCCCGGGGCCCTGCGCTACAAGGACGATGTGGCAGGCGCAGAAGTACACATTCTAGAGGCGGGACATTTTGCCCTCGATGAGCAGACCGAGCAGATGGCGGGATTGACTCGCGCGTTCATGGCGCGCATTGGCGTGAGTCAGTAGACCAATGTCTGATCCCGGCTGTGAATGAACGCCACCACCTCATCCAGCACCGGTGCCAGTCCGCGCATCGGGCGGGAGAATGCAGCGATCAACGTGCCGTGGCCAGGCTTGGAGAAATACAGCTCGCGCACGGGCACACCCTGGCCGCGCAGAAGTCGGGCCATGCCGCCGGTGTTGCGCTCGGGGTTGACCAGTGTGTCATCCTTCGCGGCTATCAACAGCGCAGGCGGCGAGAGGGCGCTGACGTGGTTGATCGGTTGAGAATCCGGGGGTGAATTCGGAAAGTAGAAGACCGGTTTCACTTCCGGGTTCTCAATGGGGAGAAAGTCATAGGGCCCGGCCAGACCGATCCAGCCGCTGAGCATCGAAGGCTTCATGCCCACGGCGGCCAGCCATTTGGGGTCGAGCGCCAGCATCGCGGCGTTGTAGCCGCCGGCGCTATGACCCATGACGTAAAGCCGGCCCGGATCACCGCCGTACTGGCGAATATGTTCGCGAGCCCAGCCCACCGCGCTCGCGCTGTCTTCGAGAAAGCCCTGGTAGTGGACCTGAGGATACAGCCGGTAGTCGGCCAGCACCGCCACGATACCCCGTGCCGCCAGCGCCTCGCCGACAAAGCTGTAGTCACTGCGCGAACCACTGTTCCAACTGCCGCCATAAAAGAACACCACTACCGGCGCGTCGGCCGCGAGGTTGATCGGCGTGTAGACATCCAGCCGGTTGCGCGGATCGTCACCGTACTTCAAGTCCGATGCCTTGCTGAAAGTGCCACCGGGCGTGAAGGCGTTTAGCACTTTCAGAGGTGAACAGCCCAGCAACAGGCCCAACAGCCCGCCGACAACACATATGCGTAACGCAATCCTGATCATGGTTGGCACTCTGAGGGGCTTTGGTTTAGGACTGCGGGGTTGGGTATGAATTCAGGGTGTTTTCTGAACGCTGGGCAGACGACAACGCCGCGTCCATGTTAGCCGTTAGAAGACAGGCTACCGCTCGGCCCCTGAAGGGTATGACTGTTGACTGACACGAGCGATCAGATAGTCAATGAGTACGCGCACCTTCGCAGGCAGGAAGCGCGTCGGGTGGTAGAGCAACCAGATCTCACCATGATACTTGCCCGGATCCAGCTCCCACTCAGGCAATACGTGAATAACTCTCCCACTCTGCAGGGCGTCTCTGGCGATGAAATCTGGAAGATTTGCGATACCCAGATCCTGCTCCGCCGCACTCAATCGCGCGCCGGCGTGATTTGCGATGTAGCGACCTTTGACATGGACAGACTGAGTTCGATCTCCCTGTCGGAGCCTCCAGTGATTGTCATCAGGCGTTTCCCCCAGATACACGCACTGATGCTGCGCCAGGTCCGATGGAACCGTCGGGAGGCCATGGCGCTGCAAATACCCGGGTGAAGCGCAAAGAAGCCAGCGAACCCTTCCAAGCGGACGCCCAGCCAGCCCTTGCGGCGGGCGATTGGTGAGACGAATCACAAGGTCCACATCATCCGCCAGAGGGTCGGCGTCAAGGTCGTTGTAGACCAACTGCACGTCAATCTGCGGATAGAGGCCCAGAAATGTCGGCACAAGCGGGTGCAATACTGTCCGCGCAAACTGCGTAGGCGCGCTCAGCCTGACCCGGCCTCTGGGCGAGGAGGCGAGCTCTCCCGCGACGTTTACTGCACTGTTGGCGGCTTCAAGCATGCGGCTGCAGTGGCGATAGACCTCCATCCCGGCCTCAGTCGGACGAAGCCGCCGCGTTGTACGCTCCAGCAGTTGTGCGCCCAAGGACTGTTCCAGGCGCTTGATCTGCCGGCTCACCGAGGAGGGCAGGCTACCGAGCTGGCGGGCCGCCTCCGAGAAATTACCCGCATCGATGACACGCACCAGCAGCGCCATGTCGGCTAGAGATTCATGTAGCTGGGCAGGGGTCATGATCATTTCACTAGTGTGATTTGTGCAACCGCAGCATAACTCATGTGTCGCGCAGATGCGTTGTCTTGCCCTGGGTGCGGCTCAATACTGCCCGCCTAGACAAAGGGGCGTACCAATGATCAACCGCAGTAAAACGTTATTCATCAGCGACCTCATGCTTTTGGCCGTAGCCGTGGTGTGGGGCACAAGCTATGGCGTAGTGAAGTCCGCTCTGGTGTTTTACCCAGTGCTGGGGTTGTTGGCCCTGAGATTCGGAATCACCTTCATCATCCTGAGCCCAGCGCTACGGCAACTGGCTGGATTATCACTGCAGGGATTTCTGGGACTGCTGAGCACGGGGTTTCTGCTGCTGGCGATTTTTCTGAGCGAGACATTCGGACTGCTTTACACGTCCGCCACAAATGCGGCATTTCTCATCAGCCTTTGCGTAATGCTCACGCCCTTGGTCGAGTGGTTCTGGCTGAAAAGAAGGCCGACCCAACTAGAGTGGCTGGCGGTAGGCATATCCGTAATCGGTGCGGTACTCATGACCCAGCACGGTCATTTCCAAATCAACGCGGGTGATGCGCTGATCTTGCTGGCTGCGTTGGGTAGGGCAGTGCAGGTTTGCCTGATCAAGCGCGTCGTCCAAAGCAGCCAGATTCCAGCATTGTCCGTGACTGCACTGCAGTCTGGGGTCGTGGCATTGGGCTGCATATTGCTGACGTTTCTCACCATGGCTGCGCCACTGGAAAGCCTTGCCCAGATCTCCGACCCCACGGCTTTCTGGGGCTACATCGGCTACCTGGTCATGGCATGCACGCTGTTTGCTTTTTTTGCCCAGAATTACGCGATAAAGCGAAGCAACCCCACGAGAGTCTCGTTGCTGATGGGTAGCGAACCCATATTCGGCGGGATCTTTGCCATGCTCTGGCTCAATGAGCCGATCACCTTACAAAGCTGGATAGGGGGAGTTTTGATTTTTGCATCGTGCATTCTTGCCAGTAACAATTGGTCGTTCTTGCGGTTGAAGGCAGCGGCTCCTGGTGCTTGACAGACTGTCTGCGGTGAATCGAGATAGCGAGGCTGCAGCCCAGTATCCCTTTTGTATGCAGGTTCGATTGGCCGACTGCGCCAGGCCTGGGTTCGAGCGTGATGTAGCGACTCAAATCTGTAAGGAGTAAACGATGGACATTCAATCACGTCTTTCAGCACTGCAGCCGAACGAGATGAGCGAAGACCAGAAGCGCGTGTTGGCCGACATTCTGAAAGGGCCTCGCGGTAATCTGGATGGCCCGTTCCTGGCCTGGATCCACAGCCCGGAGTTGGCCGACCACGCGCAGCGTTTAGGAGCGTTCTGTCGATACGGCACTGCGTTAGAACTCCGGCTGACTGAACTCGCCATTCTCACAACGGCTGCCTGGTGGCGCTCCCAGGCCGAGTGGCAGATTCATGAACCCATCGCCCGAGACGCTGGAATCTCCGACGCTGTGATCGAGTCTCTCAGGCAGCAGCAGACACCGGTCTTCAGCAGTGCTGACGAACAGTGCGTGTATGAGATCGGTCAGTCGCTTTATCAAACCCGGCGAGTGGATGCTGCACTGTATGAGCAAGGTGTCGCGCTTTTTGGAGAGTCAGCGATGGTCGAACTTGTCGGGGTGTACGGGTATTACGCGTTGGTGGCGATGACCTTGAATGTCTTTGACGTCCGACGTGATTCCGATTCCCCTCTGCCTTTTGATGAGGAATGACTGCTCATTCGACAGGATGAGCAGCAACGAACGAAGCGGGTTCGATGCCATCACATCCATCCAGCTTGCTATTCGCCATTTCGACCGATTGCCCGGTGATGAGGTACCCCGGGCTCCGGAGGATGACGAGGCGTCAAGATGGCCAAGGCCACCGTCACAATGAAGAGTGCCGGCACGTCACCTGCCAAGTGTCCCATCTGCGCCGGCTGGGTGAGCGCCTGGACGGCCATGACTCCACTGTGTATGGCGCTAGACCAGACGGTGAACCAGATCAGACTCAGATTGGCGAGTGGATCACGTGCGGCCAAAATCAAGAACACGCCAAGTGTGGCGTAGATGCCAACGATCATCATCGGGTAGTCCGAGTGACCGTTATGCCAAGCCCAGCCGGAAGGCCAAAACAACATGAGTGGGTAGAGGGCAAGGCACGCGAGGCCGGCCAGAATCAGAACGACCCGCAGATACTTGAGGCTATCGATGGCATGGTGCTCAATGTGGGGCATGGGCACACCTCATGAGCGGCTGGGTACTTAGCAGTGTAGAAGCCGTTTTCAAAAAGGCGTGACATTTACGTTGCGAGTGGCCGGACGAAAGCGGTTGGGATGCAGCAGCAATATGGCAGATTCGACGTGACCACCGTGGAAACCATGAGGCTGGGGGCTGCGTTCCCTTCGGTACCTTGTCATCATCTAATCCCGATATGGACATAGGAAATCTCAAATTGGTGAATCAAGCCCAACGCGCCTTTTATGCCTGGAATGTGTTGATAGAGCACGCGAGGGCTCGCCGCTCTATCACATACGGGGAGTTAGCTGCCGCCATCGGCATTCATCACCGCCCCATAAGATACGTTCTTGGGTTGATCCAAGAGCATTGCCAGACGGAAAAGCTTCTTCCATTGACGATCTTGGTAACTGATCGAAAAGGCCAGATAGGCTCCGGTTTTTCGGCATACGACCTCAACCGCCTGGCGGAGGGGCTTGATGCTGTATTTGGGTTTGCCTGGCAGTCCATCGAAAATCCTTTTGCGTTCGCAGCAGATGGCAGCGTATATGGCAGTTTGATCGATGAGCTAGCGACAAACCCGAGCAGCTCAGGGGCGGTCATGCGGCTGGTGAAATCGCGTGGCATGGCTCAGGTGATGTTTCGCGATGCGCTCCTAAGGTGCTACGACTTCCGCTGTGCATTCACGGAGGCCACCTTTCTAGAGGGTCTAGAGGCGTGTCACATCGTTCCATGGTCAGTCTGTGCGCCGGAACATCGCCTAGACGTCAGAAATGGCATCCTCCTGAACAGCCTACATCACTCACTGTTCGACAAGGACTGGATTACTATCGACTTGGAGCACCGTATCCGATTCGCTGACCCTGAGATGACGGAAGAACCATACACCCCCTTTGATAAAGTTATCTCGGTAGACCTGCATCTCAAAAAAATGCGCTTGCCCTCAAAGCTAGAACTGGCGCCGGGTTCCGAATTCATTGAGAAGCACCACGCTGAACGGGGCTGGGTTTTTTAATCCGACACCCGGAGGATAGGTGTTGCCGCTGCTGCAGGTGATGCCTATCGCTATGTGTAGATAGCGAGCGAACTTAGCCCTGCATCTCATCGTGCCAGTCAGCGGTATTAGTCCGTCCGGACGCGTGTGGTTCAATTGAGTGGAGAGCAGAACCGGCCCGTGCTTGGCCGGGGCGTGCACGGATTGCAGCAGAGCCGAGAATACGTCCGGTATATAGAATTCAATGGAGTAGGGCAGTGAGTGATTATCAAGGGATGCGGTGGTTCAAGGCTGACTTTCAGGTTCAGACTCCTGAGGACAGCAAGAACTGGGACGACGTTGACCTGCGGCTGGGCAATCCCAGGCGACCCAAAGTCAACGGGGTGATCTCTGAAGAAGGTATTCAAGACAAGGCTCGGATCTTCCTTCGTCGGTGCCATCAACTCGAACTGCAGATCATCGGCCTAACGGATCACAATTTTTCTGAGCAGTCTGACCCCAATGACTGGTTTTTGACCCATTTGCTGAGGCAGAACAAATCGGTCGCAAGAGAGGTGGGTCGGTCGCCGATTTCGTTCTTCCCAGGCTTTGAGGTGGACATCGGGTACCACGTTCTTTGCCTGTTTGAGACTACGAGCAATGCTCTAGATTTGATTGAGGTCAATCGGGTGCTGACCAAGCTCGGGCTCGCGGAGCCTGACCGGTTTGACCGTGGTGAACCTCGCCCTCTTCGTCACCGTAACAGTACCGTGAGCCTCGCGGAGTTGATCGATATTGTTCAGAAGGAATATGGCGGGCTCGTCATTCCTGCTCACGCCGACCAAAATGACGGAATGTTTGCCGACGCCTCACATCGTCCAGACTACGAAAATCCCGACCTGTATGCCGTCGAGCTCACTCAGTATCCGCTGGGGCCTAAAACCGCCAGCATCTTGAATGGAAGTAATCCTCAGTGGTCGCGGCCAGGTCAACAGCCAGCGTTCGTGCGGTCGTCGGATGCTAAATCACTCAAGACGGATGAGCACGGAAGCCCAAAGGCAAACTCCCTGGGCTACCGTCACAGCTGGGTTAAGTGTTCGAAGCCATCGATTGCCGCACTGAAACAGGCGTTCCTTGATCCAGATTCCAGAATTTGCCTTGAGGACAGTCGCCCCAGTGATTTGGAACGGCACCCTCGCATACGCTCGATCAGCGTATCCAACACCCGCTATCTCCAAGATCAGCAACTGGTCTTCTCCCCGAACCTGAATACGTTGATTGGCGCTCGTGGTACGGGCAAGTCCACAATCCTGGAACTGCTTCGGATGATGTTTGCTCGTGAGCAGGGGGGCTCACTCTCGGAGAAAACGGTTACCAAGGCGAATCGGGCAAAAGATACGCTGTTGGACAGTGCCGTGATTCAGGTTGAATGGGAAGGCATCCCCGGCCAGGTCGATACACTTCAATTCTCACCTGCAGCAGGGATTTCCCTCATCCAAGGTGAGGCTCACGACCTTACGACGTACTTGCGCCATATTCCGGTTCAGTTCTACAGCCAGCAACAACTGAGCGACCTCACCGCCCCAAACGGTCAACCTCAGTTGCTGACGATGCTGGACGAGGCGTGCATCGACGAGCTGAACAGGTTGGCCGGAGAAGAGCGCACGCTCATTGCTGAGATCAAAAGGCTGTTTGCAGCTCGCAGTCAGGTAAACGCCATCACCGAACAGGTCGTCACGCTTTCACAGGAGCTGGTGGAGCTTGAGCGTCAGTGGCAGGCACGTAAAGACGTGCAACAAGAGGCGTTCGCGTACCAGCAAGCACAACGCGCAAAGCGCTTCCTTCAAGACCTCCGTGATCGAGCAGATGCTGATCTCGATATCCTCAAGGCAGCCGGCACGTCCTTGGATGCTGTTCCTGTCAATGAGACCGTCATTGCCGAGGCCTGGCCTCACTCCAGCTGGATTGCCGGTCACGCAAAAGAGGCTGAGGCATTACGGAGTCGATTCAAGGAGAAGCTCTCCGTCATTCTAGGTGAATTGGCCGCCGAGACTGAGACGCTGTTCGGTCAAAACGTGGAGCGGCATGAGGCAATTCAGGCCCTCGACACCGCGCAACGGGCGTTTATTGATGCCTGTGCGAAGAAGGGTATTCAGCCGCAGGACGTGAGCCGCCTGCAAGATCTTGATCGTAGCAAGCAGGCCAAACAGCTTGCTCTTGATGAAAAGAACCGCCAGCGCCATGTCCTGGACGGTACCGAGAAAGCCTTGGACGCCTCCCTGGCGCAACTTTTTGCTGTCTGGGAGGCGCAGACCCAAAGTCGCGTGGCAGCTGCCACCGAGCTCACCAGTAAGACGGGAGGCTCTATACGGGTTTCGGTAAGACCAATGGCTTACCAGCCGGCCTTTGAAACCCTTTGGATGAGTATTGAGCCGGATAGGCGCACTCGCATCGGCAAGGAGTGGTTCACCATCGGTATTGAGCTGCTCAACAGTTTTGTTGCCGAACCGAACAAGCCCGTTTCTCCTTGGGTGCACATTGAGGATGTCTTGAGGCACCCCGAGAACGGCCCTGAAGTGTTGAAGCAGTTCCAGGGTGAAATTGGTGACTATCTATTCAAGCAGGATGAGGTTTGGCAAAACTTTTGCCTGAGCCGGATTCCGGATGTCGTAGACATTGAGCTTTACCGGGCCGATAAAACGCTGGTGGGAAATCTGGAGGGTGGCCAACTCTCCGAAGGCCAGCGTAATACTGCGATCCTCCACATGCTGCTGGTGATGGGGGACGGCCCTATAGTGATTGATCAACCCGAAGACGAGGTGGACGCCAGTTTCATCTACAAGGAGCTCGTGCCGTTGTTGCGCCAGGCAAAACAGGCGCGTCAGCTCATCCTGGCGACCCACAACGCGAACCTGCCGGTGAACGCTGATGCTGAGTTTGTGTTTGCCTTGGACTCGCATCAAGGGAAGGGGCGAGTGAGAGCTCAAGGCGGCCTCGATCGGAAAGAAACGTCATCGGCCGTATTGGACATCATGGAGGGGTCTGAGGAAGCGTTCCGCCGTCGACTGCAGAAATATCATTTTTGAAGCCATCGGTGCTCGGTGGAGCTGGATGATCTGTGAAGGGGTTGAAGGCTGAAAACGTAAGAAAAACGTTCTGAAGCATGGCCGCAATTCATCAGCATGGAAGACACATCTCTCCATGCTGATGAAAACCTTGTTTAGCAGACGTATGCGGGGCTAGCCAGTCAGCAGGACGTTTCAGGCGGTGGTGGTTGGAAACGGAGCTTAGTGAAACGACCATCTGAGAGAAGGCGTGAGGATGGGGCAGCAAATGACCGATTTTCGTGGAAACGGGGTTTTGTGCAAAACCGACCGGGGGTTAGTGGATTTGGACACGCGATGAGCGAACGTGTCTAATACGCTATTTAACATAATATACATTATACGTAACTGCGTATCCGTTTCCCGAGGCTGGGTGTCTCGCTTTGAAAGGCTCCAAAACCCCCAATCCTGTCAGCACCCAGTTCATCCCATTCACCACACCCACATACTGACCAATCCCATCCCAACGCTCTCCATCATCGCCATGCCAATCACGACGCTTGTCTCTCACCACCCAGACCCACTTACAATCCGCACCCACCAGATCACCAGCTTCACTTTCCAACTCAAGGACGAACAATGAAACACGCGGCGCTCATTCTCCTGGCTTGCATTCATTCCAGCACATGGGCTGCAGATCCCGTGACGCTGCCTATGGTCATCCAGATGCAACGGCTCGCCAATGCATCGATGTGCGAATCCTACAAAGGCGACACCTCGGCGCTTGGCAAGGCCATGAATCAGAACTGTAAGAACAGGCAGCGAGCTGAGTTCGAGGCGTTGCAGGATGAGAAGCCGTTAAGGGACTGCATCAAGCCTGGGAATGTGATCGACGACGATGTCCGCAAGTGCATGAAAGGCATTTGATCTACATATGGAGCGAGTCACGGCCAGATTGACGCTAATCAGCGAAAAGGCTTGGTTTAGAGCCCTGGAGCGTGGAAAGACACATTTGCAATATCCGATAACTGTCAGACCCGGATATTGCACGTTGTGGCAGTTCTCACCCTAGCTTCCTTCCACGGTTCTTCTCGTTGGCCGCCATGACTCGGTCGATGTTCGCCATGAGTTAACTGGACACACAGCCTGTATCTCGCGCCAGCATTAACGGTACATCGTTCGGAGGCATTACCCAAAATGCGATTGGTGGCAATCAAGCAGTCGGCATTTTTTTGCGCAGTCACCGCTATCTAATCGACGCACACCGATTTCACCATAGCCCCACTAGGACGCTGCGGCGATTGCGCTCGCCTCCATCGTCCCTTCGCCAGAAGTTGAAATTGGCAGCCATCCCCCTGCTCCCTATGCAGACTTCCCATCAAAGATCGTTATACAATTATTCAAGAACTCCGGGGGGATGATTCTCCTTAGGCATCTGAAGATGCTTTACTGCCCTCTGCATGAGTGCAATTTTTAAAAGCTCAAGGAATAGAACGTGGCAGCGATAAAACAGAGTTTTCTGGATGCTTATCCCAGATTGAGCAAGCGTCTTGACCCTACCGTGGACCCTAGTGCTGTGGCGCGGAATTCTCATGAGCGACTCAGATTTGAGTGTATGGGGGTAAGTTGCGGAAATTTTGTAGAAAGGATTATTTATAATCTTGCGCGCACTGGTGATGCATCTTTGATTTATTGCGATAAAGAATCCTGCCAGAAAGAGCGCAGAGAGAAACTTCCGCCGCGGACGGGCAAGAATTTTCAGTCTCTTCTAGAATACAGGCCACAGCTCGCAGATCAGTTGTATGATGCCCATCTGGCCGCAACCACGTCCCGTAAGTCTAAGGCACAGCTTGTGTTTCGCTGCAGGAGTTGTAATAAGCCTAACATTGTCTGCAGTCCGCTATCGATTAAGGATGATGAATACGCTCTCTTCTGCGAAGAGACAGTCTGCAGAGCCGCCTACAAAACCAACAAGAAAACCGTCTCGTCAGGTCGACAATCTTACGCGAAGCTAGCTGGTCCTGGTAAAAGCTTAAAAGATAAATATCCCAATCTGGCGGCCAAGCAGCATGCCACCTGCATGGTAGATTTGGCTACCGTTAAGCCAAAATCGAATCGCTATGGCATATTCAGCTGTGATGGATGTAGCGGCCCCGTCCGTCGCCAATTGCAAAGCGCTACAAAAGATAGCGAGCTCTATTGCGCTGACCACGAATGTGTCACACTTCGTAAAGCACATTCAATGCGGAAAAACTGGGCGACTCGAATCGCTAAACGAGGCAACCTCGCTGAGGTAAACCCTAACATTGCGAACCAGTGGCAGGTTTGCCCTAAGTATCCGAGCTTGCGACCGGCAGACGTCCCTCCCAACTCGCGCTTGCAGGTTCTGTGGCAGTGCCCTCTGCATCCAGATCACTCTTGGAAGCGTTCTATTGATGCTCGCATGACAAATCCAGGATGTCCTCTATGTAATAGCAACATTAGCCGTATGCAGCTAAGGTTCGCTAGCGAGATCGAGGGTTTGCTGGGTGTTGTAGTTAAGCATTCAAAAAAGTACGACATTGATGGAGCGAAAATCGAGATAGATATATCGTTTGAAAATAATAACAAAAAGATTGCCATCGAAGTTGATGGGTTTCGTTGGCATGAGACAAAGCTTGAGGCCGACAAAATAAAAGATACAAAACTTCAGGCTGCGGGCTGGTTGGTTATACGCTTCCGGGATGACCGTTTGCAAGCACTGTCGACATCAGACAAAGTGGTTCAGGTTAGCGGCAATGGATTTTATGAAAAGCAATGGAGGATTTCGATTGCCGAGGTTGTTACCTTCATTGCTGCGAAAACAGGCACTGAAGTCAGCATCAATCTGAATGAATATAACAAATACTTATTTAACGATAAGTACATCGAGCTCTGTGAAAAATATCGTGTTCCATAAAAGCCTGACCGTTGCGATTGGTCACGGTCGTACTTCAGTCAGGCGGTGAATCCGCATCCACCGACTTCATCCAATCCCGAGGATTCAACCCCGTCCTGCGCCGAAAGGCCCTCGCCAAAGCTGACGGACTTTCATAACCCACCTGGTCAGAAATCAAGGCCATTGAACGCCCTTCCCTCAACAGCTTCTGCGCAAGGCTTATCCGCCATGCCAGCAGGTATTCAGCCGGCGTCTGGCCCACCACCTCTTTGAAATGCGCTGCGTAACTGGCTCGCGACATGTTGGATGTCGCGGCCAGTTCGGCAATTGACCACGGGTGCTGCGCCTGCTCGTGGATTGCCATGAGCGAGCGCGCCAAACGAGGGTCCGCAAGGCCCGCCATCATTCCGGATTTGAGCTGTTGCTGCTCGAGTAGATGGCGCAGCAGCTGAATGACGACCAACTCGAACAGGCGATCCAGCGCCGCATGACGGCCATGATGATCGGCCTCAGCTTCGGCAAACAGCCATTTGAGGGTGTCGGCGAGCATCGGCAATTCGGCGAGTGGCAGCACGATCAGGTCCGGCAACGACGCCGCCAGAGGGTTGTTCGCCCCGCCTGCGAATTCCAGGGAGGCGCATCGAAGATGTGCCCCGCCCTCCTCGTCGCCGATCAGATGATGACGGCTGGGCCTAGGCACGAAGATCAGGCTGGGCTGGGTCAGGCGCTGAACCGGTTTGCCCGAGATGGCCAGCCCGAGTTCTCCCTGTTGCAGCAGGTGCAGATAGCCTCTCTGGACAGCGCCGTACAGGGGGCTCACTCCGCACAGCTCGCCGCTGTAGTACATGTTGGCGCGCACGCCGAACAACGACAGTAAAGTGGACAGGCGATCCATGGTGTTCACCTACTCTGGACGATCTGCAGCATAGTATCGACCCTCTGCGTCCAATGCGATGAAGTTCCAGCGCATGATCTCGCCATACACAGCGCACAACGCGCTGCACCTTTGGAGAGACATCATGAGTACCTTCACAACTGGCAACAACACGGGTTCCGTCAGCCTGCTCAAGAAGGGTTTGGGCGATAAGGTAACCAGACTTGGAATCGGCGCCCTCTACTTTGCGATGACGTTGATTTACCTGTGGTTCGGCGGGATGAAATTCTCAGGTTACGAAGCGAACGGGATTCACGGTTTTGTCAGCAACAGCCCGTTGCTGTCCTGGATGTACAGCTTCATGAGCATTCAGGGCTTTTCCAACTTCCTGGGTGTGCTGGAAATCTCCGTGGGTGTGCTGATCGCTGGACGGCTGATCTCGCCCAAACTTTCCCTTCTGGGCGGAATTCTGTCAGCCGGGCTGTTCTTCACCACGCTGTCGTTCATGCTGACAACGCCGGGCGTGTTCGAGCCATCTCTTGGCTTCCCGGCCATCTCGGTAGTGCCGGGGCAGTTCCTGCTCAAAGACCTCGGGCTGCTGGCGGCTTCCATTTTTGTTGCGGGTACCTCGCTGACGGCGCTGGAAAAACAGGTGCAGTGAGTCGGGCTTGCGCAGGCACCATAATCGAAGGGCCTCCCGTATCATGGGAAGGCCCTTTTTTGTGATTGCCCGGAGCCCGCTTGAAGAAAAACGAGTTGCCTACAAAGATCTGCGCCACCTGCGGCCTGCCATTCACTTGGCGCAAAAAATGGGCACGCTGCTGGAGCGAAGTGAAGTACTGCTCCGAGCGATGCCGCCGCAACAAGCCGTAGGGCGATTTACCCCGCTGTCACACCGCGCTGCTCTGTTCTGAGCCGTCCCGGCGTCATGCCGAACTGCCTTGAGAACACCCGGGTAAAATGCGGCTGATCCGCGAACCCGCACTCCAGACCCACCTGCGAGATGGACAGATCCGTTTGCTCGAGCAGCTCTCTGGCTTGGGTCAAACGCGCGAGTTGCAGCCAGTCACGTGGGGTCTGCCCGGTGCTGTTTTTGAACGCGCGGGAGAAATGGCTGCGTGACAAGGAACATTCTCGTGCTACGTCGGCAATCTGAATACCGCCATCGAGGTTGTCCATCATCAGCTGCTTGGCCACCCTCTCCTGCCAGGGGCTGAGCCTGGCCGCATCGCTGCCTGGCTGCAGACGCCGCAGGCAGCGGTCGAGCACGATCAGTTGTTCATGGCTGAGCCGGGCGAAATCGATGCCTATGGATGCAGCGGCTTTTGCAACGCTCACATGGCTCATCGTGACCTCTGAAGTGCTGGGGACGAGGTCTATTGTGCCGAGCATTGACCGGGCGCAACGGCTCGATCGGGCCGCGCATGTGCCCGTTTGGGCCATCGCCTCAGCGGGGCTTGCGAAGCTCCCCCGGGCTCAGACCCAGGTGGCGATGGAACAGGCGGGTCAGATACGAGGGGGAATGCAGGCCGACCGCCAGGCTGACGTCGAGTATCGACAATGCCGTATTGGACACCAGCCGCGCGGCCGTCTCCACACGGGTGCGGTTGGTGAAGTCCAGCAGCGTCTCGTTGGTCACGGCTTTGAAAATCCGCGTGAGGTGACGCCGCGACAGGTGAAATTGATGCCCGATGGATTCGATGCTCAGGTCGGTTTCCAGATTTTCCCGCACATAACGCTGGATATCGCGCACCAGCGCAGCATGCTGTTGGTGCTCGGTGGGCTGGGGTTGCGTCTCCTGGCAGGCGATGACCCGCGCGCACTCTTCGAACATCAGGTGATTGAGGTGCGGCAGTTGACGCTCAAAAGCCTCCGGGGAGGTGCTGCCCTGCAGTTGGTCGTGCAGGCGCAGGATGTTGTCCAGCGCCTCGGTGCCCTGCCAGATGCCGGTGCGCTGGACCTGTTTGGCGAAGCTGCGGTAACCGTTCATTCGCCCTTGGCGCGTCACCCACGAAGGATCGACATACAACGTCATGTGCTTTTCGCGGCCCGGCGCTGCCTGGGTGGCGTGGGCGAAGTCTGCGGGCACGAACGAAAACGACTGCCTTGATAGGTGCGCTGTCTGGCTGCTTTCTGTGGAAAGAAACAGCCCGCCCTGCAGTGGCAGGAGCAGCATGTGACAGTCGTGGGCATGCCAATCGACGGCATAGCCACTGCCATCAGTGGTTTCCAGATGAAACACGTCAGGCGAATTGCCGTTGAGCTTGGGCGACATATAGGCCATGCAGTAGAGCCCTTGTTTCAACGTCTGGATAATGTGATGGGGCGTATGGCCACGTTAACGCGCCTCATTATCATACACAGGCCTATCAGATTGTACGAACAGGTGGGTTACCGCTCCATTGCCACACCGGTTGTGACAGATGTTCATGAAAGAAATCTGACAGCGCGGTGATTTTCATCGAGCGTGTGCGCGCCGAGGGCGTGACGAAATACAAGCCGCCCCTGGTCATGCTCCACTCCGGGAGAACCCGCTCCAGACGCCCATCGGCCAGGTACTGGCTGGCCATGAACTCCGGCAGTTCGGCGATGGCCAGACCTTCGAGCAGTACCGGAATTGCCGCTTCGGAGTTGGTCATGCGCAGGGGGCCTTTGGGCTCGACGTCAGCTTCTTCGCCATCTTCATGGGTGAAGCGCCAGAGCTGTGATCGGGCTCGGTAGGCGTAGCTCAGGCATGGCCGGCCTGCGAGTTCCCGTGGATGCCCGGGGTGGCCGTGCCGCGCCAGATACTCAGGGGACGCCACCAGAAACTGGGTGACCGAACAGAGCCGTCTGGCCACCAGTGACGAGTCCGGCAAGGCGGCGATTCTCAAGGCGGCATCGAAGCCCTCGCCGATCAGGTCCACCGAGGCGTCGGACAGGTGCAGGTCCACCGAAAGCTCAGGGTAACGGCGTATCAGGCTGGGCATCAGCGGCGCGACCCATCGCACGCCGAACGACATCGGCACGGCCAGGCGCACCAGCCCGCGCGGTTGCACCGACAATTCCATGGCCTGGCCTTCGACCGCTTCGGCCTGGCGATAGATCTCACCGGCACGGGCCGCCATGCTCTGGCCGAACTCGGTCAGCGACAACTGCCGCGAGGTGCGATTGAGCAAGCGCCCGCCCAGTCGCTCTTCAACCCGGGCCACGGCTCGCGAAACCGTCGGCACGGACACGCCCATCACTCTGGCTGCGGCGGCGAACGAGCCTTCTTCAGCCACTTTGGCGAACATCGCCAGCCCTTCGAAATCCGGAAGTCTGCTCATTTCATTTCTGCAACGATGAGTTTCAGACAATTCTATTTTGAAAAGATCTGAGGGTCGATAGGATTCTCCCAACGCAACAACTTACTCAATCAGGAGAATCACCATGATCGGCAAACTTGAAGGCAAAATTGCAATCGTCACCGGCGGCACCAGCGGCATCGGCCTGGCCACTGCCAAACTCTTCGCCAGCGAAGGCGCCACGGTCTACATCACCGGCCGTCGTCAGGCAGAACTGGACGCCGCCGTCGCGCAGATCGGCAACGCCACCGGCGTGCAAGTGGATTCCTCGAAAGTGGAACAGCTGAACGCCTTCTACGAGCGCGTCAAAGCCGAACAGGGCCGCATCGACGTGCTGTTCGCCAACGCCGGCGGCGGGTCGATGCTGCCGCTGGGCGAGATCACCGAAGCCCACTACTACGACACCTTCGACCGCAACGTCAAAGGCACGCTGTTCACCGTGCAGCAAGCGCTGCCGCTGCTGGCGAAAAACGCCTCGGTCATTCTCACCGGCTCCACTGCTGCCAGCACCGGCACCCCGGCCTTCAGCGTATATGCCGCCTCCAAGGCCGCGATCCGCTCCTTCGCCCGCAACTGGATTCTGGACCTCAAGGACCGCAACGTGCGAGTCAACACCCTGAGCCCTGGTGCCACCCGCACGCCTGGCCTGGTCGACCTGGCAGGCCCCGACGCTGCCCAGCAGCAAGGCTTGCTCGACTACCTGGCCTCGCAGATCCCGCTGGGCCGCGTGGGCGAGCCTGAAGAAATCGCCAAGGCCGCGCTGTTCCTGGCCTCCGGTGATTCGAGCTTCGTCAACGGCAGTGAACTGTTCGCCGACGGCGGCCAGGCTCAAGTCTGACAGTCCTTGATGCACCGGTAACCGACGATCCTGATTCACCAGAAGCTGCGATTTACCTCACAGCAGCTTCCAGGTGTAACTCAGGATCAGTCGGTTTTCGTCGATGTCGCTTCGGTAGTTCGAATGGGCCATGGCGTTGCGGACCCGCACGCCCAGCCCACTCAACCAGCCGCGCTGAAACGCATAAGCGATGTCCAGATCGCGCTCGCGATCCTTGCCCTCGAAGCCTGCTCCGGTATCGACGTTATCCCCCGTGATATAGCGCACTGTGGCAGTCAGGCCGGGAATCCCCATGGCCGCGAAGTCGTAGTCGTAACGCGCCTGCCACGAACGCTCATCGGTGTAGGCGAATTCATAGGTGGGCACCTCATTGCCCAGCGGCGTGATGTTGGCGAAGACCCGAGGAAACGCAGAATCCCCGTACATCGCCTGATAACCGGCATAGAAGGTGTGGCCGCCTCGCCGGGCGGAGAGCAACGAAAAGAACGCCTGGTTATCGATTTTGCCCAGCTTCTGGCTACCGTTTTCATGGGCGTCGTAGTAGCCCAGGTTAGCGCCCAGCACCCAGTCGCCCACGGGTTGGCTGTGCTTGAAGCCGATGAAGTTCTGCGCGTAGATGTCCTTCAACTGGCCGTGCCAGAGGCTGACGCTGGTGCGGTTGCTGTTGAAACTGTAGTCGGCGCCCAGGTAATTGAAGGCATCGCTGTCAGCCTTGCGCTGTGGGACGTGGCCGAGCATGGCGATCATTTTCTCATCGCCGGCCTCATTGCGCAGGTGCGTCGTGCTCAGATGCCCGGCCTGCACCGTCAGGCCACTGATCTCGCTTGAGCTGATGCTCGCGCCCTGATAGCTGGGGGGCAGCAGGCGGATATCGCTGAAGGCGAGCACCGGAATGTTGGGTTGGAGTTCGCCGACCTTCAGTTCGGTCTTCGAGACTTTCGCCTTGAAGGTCAGGCCCAGGCGGCTGTATTCGTCAGCCGCGCGGCCATCGTCCTTGACCGGCAACAGGCCGGTGTTGACCCGATCCGGGCTGCTGTCGAGCTTGAGCCCAAGCGTGCCCAGTGCATCTACGCCAAAACCAATGGGGCCAGGCGTGTAGCCGGATTTGAAGTTCAGGATAAAGCCCTGCGCCCACTCCTCGGCTTTTGATTGTTTGCTTGCGCCAACGATGTCGGAAAAATCGCGGCTGAAGTAGTAGTTGCGCGCTTGCAGGGTCGCGGTCGAACCCTCGATGAAACCTGTGTTCGCACCCGGGTCGGCAGCCGATGCCGCCAGAGGAACGCCCAGGAGTGATAGCCAGAAACGCTGAGTGGTCTGCTGATTCATTTTGTCGCTCTTAATTATTGTTATCGACAACCCGGCGCCTGGGCGCTCGGGTTTTGCTGCGTTGGGTCAGGCTTGGGCAGGTGGCGTCGGCTCCGGAACCTGGGCACCACGGCGTTCATTGAAGGCGAACGCGGTCATGGCCAGTGCGGCGATGGCGCCCGGCACGGCGAAGGCCAGGAAGTTGAGTTGCAGGGGCAGTTCGATCCCCATCAACGCACCGCCCAGCATGGGGCCGGCAATGGCGCCATTGCGGCCCACGCCCGAGGCCCAGCCAAGGCCGGTGGACCTGATGTGCAGGCCGTAGAGCTGCGCGGTGGCGGCGTACAGCAGGATCTGTGTGCCGATGGTGGTGGCCCCGGCAACAAAAATCAGCAGGTAGAGCACCGGCATCGGACTGTTGATGCCCAGCAGGCTGATGGAAATCGCAGCCGCCAGGAAGAAACCGATGGTGACCCTGACCAGATCCAGGCGATCCCCCAGCCAGCCCCCCAAAATGGCACCCGCCATGCCGCCCAGGTTCAGCGCCAGCAGGAACGACAGGCTCGAACCCAGGCTGTAACCGGCGGTGGCCATCAGCTTGGGCAACCAGGAACTGAGTGCGTAGACCATCAACAGGCAGCAGAAGAATGCCACCCAGATCGCCAGCGTCCGGACCGCCAGGCCTGCCCGGAACAACGCCATGGCCGAGGCACCCTTGCCTTGCGGATCGCTGATTTGAAGTCTGTCTTCGGGGTTGATTTCGCTGTCCGGTGACAGGCGCATCAAGAGTTTGCGCGCCTGTTCGACACGTCCTTGGCGGATGAGAAAACCGATGGACTCGGGAAGCAGCAGAAGAATCACCGGCAGCAGCAACAAGGGCAACGTGGCAGCAAAAAACATCGACTGCCAGCCAAAGCGCGGCAGCATGAAGATGCCGACCCCGGCCGAAAGCATGCCACCCAGTGAATAGCCGCTGAACATCAGCGCCACCAGGGTGCTGCGCATCCGCTTGGGCGCGTATTCGTTCATCAGTGCCACGGCATTGGGCATCAGCCCGCCGCAACCCAGCCCGGCGATGAAACGGCACATGCCGAACTCGCTGGGTGAGGTGGCAAATCCATTGATCACCGTCGCCACGCTGAACAACGCAAAACAGATGGCTATGCCCTTCTTGCGACCGATCCTGTCGGCCAGGCTGCCGAACACCAGGGCACCGAACATCATGCCGAACAGCGCATAGCTCCCCAATGCGCCGGCCTGCAGCGGGGTCAGCCCCCATTCCTTCATGATGACCGGCAGTACCACGCCGTAGATGAACAGGTCATAGCCGTCAAAAATCAACAGCAAGGCGCACAGGCCCATGACCATCCCGTGAAAGCGCCCGAAGCGGGCGCCCTCGACAACCGCATGAACGTCGATGATTCGCATGGCATTACTCTCATTGTTATTTTTGTGTGTGAGATCCGCAGATAAAACCGATGCATCAAGTCAGCCCAAATCGCCGCCTCCCACCGGCAGGGTCACGCCAGTGATGTACGAAGCCTCGTCCGAGGCCAGGAACAGGATCGCGCCCGCCTGCTCATCGATGGTCCCGTAGCGCTTCATCAGGCTGCTATCGAGGGTCTGGTCGATGATCTGCTGGTACCACACCTGCTCCTGTTCGCTTTGTGGCTGGCTGTTGCGCGGGATGCGCCGCGGCGGTGCTTCGGTGCCACCGGGTGCGGTGGCGTTGACCCGAATCCCGCGCCCGGCCGTCTCCAGCGCCAGGCAGGCGGTCAGGGCGTTCACCCCGCCTTTCGCGGCGCCGTAGGGCACGCGGTTGAGGCTGCGGGTGGCAATCGAGGAAACGTTGACGATGGCCCCGCTGCCTTGCGCGAGCATGTACGGCAAGACGCTGTGGCAGCACCACAGGGTCGGGAACAGCGAACGGCGCACTTCGGCTTCGATTTCGGTTTCGGCGTAATGCTCGAAGGGCTTGGCCCAGATGGTGCCGCCGACGTTGTTGACCAGAATGTCGATGCGCCCAAACTGCTCGTTCGCGGTGGCCATGACCCGGGCGCATTCGGCGTGCTGCTCAAGGTCGGCGGTCAGGGTCAGGGCGCGCTCATGGACGATCTCGTGCACCAGCTCCGAGCGGTCCACCGCGACCAGCAAGGCGCCCTCCTCCAGCAAACGTTCGGCGACACGCCGGCCGATGCCCTGGGCTGCGCCGGTCACCAGCGCCACCTTTTGCTTGAAACGTGGGTTCATTGGACTGTCCTCAGGCCGCGTTGCCGGTGACGATGGCGTTGGGGGTGAACTTCTCGTAGTGGAAGCTCGCAGGCGTGACGCCCTGATCCTTGAAGTGCTTGCGCACTGCATCCACCATCGGCGGCGGCCCACACAGGTACACATCGACGTCGCCGTCATTGAGCACGCCGGCCGCCATGTGTTGCGTGACGTAGCCTTGCTGCGGATGAAGGGTTGCGGGGTCGGCCACGCAGGTCACGAAACTGAAGTTGGGCAGGCGCGCGGCGAACGCTTGCAGCGCCTCGACCATCACCAGGTCCTGGTCGCGGGTCACGCCGTAGATCAGCGATACCCGTTGGCTATCGTTGCGCTCGGCCAGCACTTCAAGCATCGAGAGGAATGGCGCAAGCCCGGTGCCCCCTGCCAGAAACAGCAGCGGGCGCTTCACTTCACGCAGGTAGAAGCTGCCCAGAGGGCCGGTCATGCTGACCTGCTCGGCAATCTGTGCGCGTTCCAGCCAGCCACTCATCAATCCGCCCGGTACGTGCTTTATGAGGAAGCTGGCGCGGGTCTCGCCTGGGCGGCTACTGAAGGAATAGGAGCGGGTTTGCCCGCTGCCCGGCACCTCGATATTCACGTATTGCCCCGGCAGGAACACCGGCGCCTGGTCCAGATCGAAACTGATCTCCAGCGCCGCATCGGCATGCCGGGTGATGCTCGCAACCCTGGCGGCGAAGCGGCTGGTGCCGGTCTTGCAAGCGCTGGACGGCACCGGAACGGCAATCACGCAATCGGATTGCGGCACCATCTGGCAGGTGAGCACTTGCCCTTGCTGGGCCTCGTCTTCGCTGAGCGCATCTTCGATGTAGTCGTCGCCCAGGTCGTAGGCACCGGTTTCGCAACGGCACTTGCAGGTGCCGCAGACGCCGTCGGAGCAGTCCATCGGCAGGTTGATGCGCTGGCGAAAGGCGGCGTCCAGCACCTTCTCGCCTGGTTTGCAGTCGATGAAGCGGGTCACGCCGTCTTCGAAATTGAGGGCGATGGAGTACGTCATGGGGCTGTCCTCAGATGTGATAGATGTCGATGACCTGATGGATGTAGTCGTTCTTGAGCACGACCTTCTTGCGCGTGATGAGGGGTGTATCCCCGCTGACATCCAGGCGGTAGAAGGAGGTGCCGAAGTAACTGTCCGTGGTCTTGTAGCGGTGGCTGAGGGTGTGCCAGTTGAAACGTACGTCCATGTGCCCGGCGTCTTCGCCCAGCACTTCGATATTGGCCACGAAATGCGCAGTGCGCGGCTCGGGGGTGCTGGCGCTGGAGCGTTCGGTCTTGATCCGGAACACGCGGTCTTCCAGGCCGTCGCGGGACGGGTAGTAGATCAGCGAGATTTCGCTTTGCGGATCTTCGGTCAGCGTGTCCTGGTCGTCCCAGGCCGGCATCCAGAACTCGACCCTGGGCGAGTAGCATTCGAGCCATTCGTCCCACTGGCGATCATCGAGCAGCCGGGCTTCACGGTAGAGAAACGCCAGCAGGTTCTCTCTTGAGAGGCTCATGGGCGGGCCTCCTTGTCGGTTGCGATCAGCGTCTGTTGTTCAAGCTCCAGGGCTTTTTGCAGGCTGGCTGCCCAGTGCGCGTGTTGCTTGACGAACAGGCCTTCATCTTCGGTTTTGATCCCGCTGAGCTGCGGGTTCATGCCCATGGCCCGGGCGTTGTCGTCAGCGCCCTCGATCCACTGGGTGGCACCGCGGCTGAGGTCGTTCCACAGCGTCGTCGCGCCTTGATAGCCGGTCTGGCAGGCGCGGAATTCTTCCAGGTCATCGGGGGTGCCCATGCCGCTGACGTTGAAGAAGTCCTCGTACTGGCGGATGCGGGTCGCACGTTCCTCAGCACTTTCGCCCTTGGGTGCCATGCAGTAGATGGTCACTTCGGTTTGGTTGACCGAGATCGGCCGCACCACGCGAATCTGCGTCGAGAATTGATCCATCAGGTAAACGTTGGGGTACAGGCACAGGTTGCGCGTCTGATCGACGATGAAGTCCGCACGTTCCTGGCCCAGACGCTCTGCCAGCGCGGCGCGATGGGCGTGGACCGGGCGCACTTCAGGGTTGAGCAGCCGGGTCCAGAGCAGGATGTGGCCATGCTCGTACGCATAGACGCCGCCCAGGCTCTTCGACCAGCCGTTGGCGTCGACGGTGCGCGTGCCTTCGGCCTCGTAGTTGCGACGGCCCATGGTCGCCGAGTAGTTCCAGTGCACGGAGCTGACGTGATAGCCGTCGGCGCCGTTCTCGATCTGCAGCTTCCAGTTGCCGTCATAGATGTAGGACGAACTGCCGCGCAGCACTTCCAGGCCCTCGGGCGCCTGATCGACCATCTGGTCGATGATGACCCGGGTCTCGCCCAGGTAGTCGCTCAGCTCAGGCACGGCGTCACTCAGGCTGCCGAACAGGAAACCACGGTAGTTTTCAAACCGCGCCAGGCGCTTGAGGTCATGGGAGCCGTCGCAATCGAAGCTGTCGGGGTAGGCGCCGGTCTTGGCGTCCTTGACCTTGAGCAGCTTGCCGGCGTTGCTGAATGTCCAGCCATGGAAGGGGCAGGTAAAGGAGCCTTTGTTGCCCTGCTTGCGCCGGCACAGCATCGCGCCACGGTGGGCGCAGGCGTTAACCAGGCCATGCAGCGTGCCCTGCTTGTCGCGGGTGATGACCACCGGCTGGCGGCCAATGTAGGTGGTGAAGTAGTCGTTGATCGCAGGGATCTGGCTTTCATGGGCCAGGTACACCCAGCCACCTTCGAAGATGTGTTTGATTTCCAGCGCGAACAGGTCAGGGTCGGTGAAGATGTCGCGGCGGCAGCGAAAGACGCCAGTGGCGGGGTCATCCTGGACCGATTCACTGAGTTGACGGGCAAGGCGGTCGAGAGTATTGGACATGGGGCGGGCCCTCCGTTGTTCTTTTATCAGGCCCCCTCACCCTATTCCCTTGCCCCCGCCGTCAATATCCGCCTACTGCAAATCGCTATCCACCCAGCGCAATCGGCTCGCGCTGGCGACGCCAGGTCTGCGACGGCAGCTCGCCAAAGCGTTTGCGGTACGCCTCCGAGAACCGCCCCAGATGCACGAAACCGTGATCCAGCGCCACTTCGGTCACGCTGCGCGCCGCCTGTTTCTGCAACTCGGCATGCACCCGCTCAAGCTTGCGCTGGCGTGTGTAGTCACGGGGCGACAGGCCCACATTGCGCTCGAACATCAAGTACAGCGACCGCTCGCTGACCCGCGACACCGCCATCAACTGCTCCACGCTGATGTCTTCGGTCAGGTGCGCCTCGATGAACTGGCGCACCGCCTCAAAGCCGCTGCCCTCCTCCTGCCGGGGAATGACCCGCAGCACATTGCTGGCCAGCAGTGCCAGGAGCTTCTTGGCGACGATGCGCTCATACAGCGTCTGTACTTCCAGGTCTGCGGCGTTCTCCGCTTCATGGCAGATCAGCCCCAGCAACTGGGCAAAACCGTTCATGTCGTCCAGGTGCTGACGCTCGGCAACGAAGCGAATGCCCTGATGGGGCAGCGCCCAGTGCTGCTCAAGGCAGGCATTCTCGAACAGTCTGACCGGCAGTTTGACGATGAATTTCTCGCAGTCGGCCGAGTACGTCAGGTCTACCGGATCGTCAGGGTTGATGAGTAGCACTTCGCCTGCGCGAAAGACCTGCTCCTTGCCGCGAGACGCCGAGCGGCAATGGCCTTGAAGCAGGATCTGCAGGTGATAGATCGTCTCAAGGGCTGTGGACGTGACCTGCACCGGCGCGCCATAGCTGATGCGGCACAGGTCCAGGCTGGAAAAGGTCCGGTGGCTGATGCTGGCCTGCGGGCGCCCCTTGGGCGGCAGGCGGATGCAGTGGGTGCCCACGTGCTGGTTCACGTATTCGGACACGGCATAGGCATCGGCACGGTCGAAAATCTGACTGCGCTCACTCAATAACACGGTCATGTGTTGCCTCTCTTGTTGTTGTATTCAAGGCTGCGAGAAACCACAAAGCCCCCGCCAGCGTGCGCTGGGGAGGCTGAGGTATCAAGCCATGGGCGGCATCAGGCTTCGAGCGCCCTCACCCGCTCGCGGCGCGTCTGGTCTTCGGGCGCGGCGGTGGGCTGCAGCACGAAGTCGAAATCGATGTCTGCCCGTGGGCCCTTGGCGTCTTCGCTGAAATGAATCTCGGCGATCAGCTCGTCACGGGTGGCGTAGGCGAAGTCATCGTGCAGGTACTTGTCGCCCGCCAGGTTGATCTGGGTGGTCAGGTGACGGTGACCCGGCGCCGAAATGAAGAAATGAATGTGCGCCGGACGCTGGCCATGACGCCCCAACTGATCGAGCAATTGCTGGGTCGGGCCATCTGGCGGGCAACCGTAGCCGGACGGCACGATGCTCTGGAAGCGGTAACGCCCGTCTGCGTCGGTGAGGATTCGGCGGCGCAGGTTGAATTCGGACTGCGACGGATCGAAATAGGAATAGGTGCCGCCTGTGTTGGCGTGCCACACATCGACCACCGCGTTGGCCAGCGGCTGGCCTTCGGTGTCGCGCACCTGGCCGGTCATGTACAGCACGGTACCCGGGTCCTGGCCGTCATCGAGCCGCGCAAAGTGTTCGGAAACCGGCGCGCCGGCCACGTACAGCGGGCCTTCGATGGTGCGTGGCGTGCCGCCCACATGGCCGGCCTGAGCATCTTCGGCGTCCAGCAGCAGGTCCAGGTAGTGTTCCAGGCCCAAGCCCGCCACCAGCAGGCCGGCTTCCTGACGGCGGCCCAGATCGTTCAGGTAATTCACCGCCTTCCAGAATTCTTCAGGGGTGATCTGCAGGTCCTCGATGATCTTGATCGAGTCATTGAGCACCCGGTGGACGACGGTTTTCATCCGTTGGTCGCCGCCGGGCTGGTTGAAGCCTGCGGCCTGTTCGAAGAACTGCTGCACGTCGGCGGTCTGCGAGATACGAACGGTCATTTTTCTATCCTCATCACTTTTATTTGTCTTGTTGATGTCAGTGCGTTGATGCAGCGCGTTCAACGGTCGTCGGCGTGAATGGACGATGGATGCCGACACATCGGAGTGACTTCGATTTCCATGTAGGGGTACAGCGGCAGTTGCATCAGCGTGTCATGCAGGGCCTGGTTGTCGGCCACATCGAAGATGCTGACGTTGGCGTACAACCCGGCCAGCCGCCACAGGTGGCGCCATACGCCTTCGCGTTGCAGGCGCTGGGCCAGTTCTTTTTCGTCGGCCTTGAGCTGCGCGGCTTTTTCGGCCGGCATGTCGACCGGGAGTTTGACGGTCATGCGTACGTGGAAAAGCATGTCGGGTCCTCTGTCAGTAAGGGAGCAGGATCAGCGGCGGGTGAAGCGCGACAGGCGCTCTTCATCCAGGGTGATACCCAGGCCGGGGCTGGTGGGGATCATCAGCTGGAAGTCGCGATAGACCGGCGGTTCCACCAGAATGTCTGCGGTCAGCAGCAATGGACCAAACAGCTCGGTGTGCCACTCCAGTTTGTCCAGCGTGGCAAATGCATGAGCTGCCGCCAGGGTGCCGACGCTGCCTTCGAGCATGGTGCCGCCGTACAGGCCGATCCCCGCCGCTTCGGCAATCGCCGCCGTGCGCAGGACCGCCTTGGGGCCGCCGGTCTTGGCAATCTTCAGGGCAAAGATCGACGCCGCGCCCATCTGCGCCAGGGCAAAGCTGTCCTGCACCGACTCGATGGCCTCGTCTGCCATCAGCGGGATCGGGCTGTGGGCACTCAGGCGCACCATACCTGCACGGTCATGGCGGGACAGCGGCTGCTCGACCAGTTCGACACCGGCATCGGCCAGCAGACGGCAGGCACGCACGGCCACCGCCTCGCTCCAGGCCTGGTTGATGTCCACCCGCACACTGGCACGGTCGCCCAGGGAGCGCTTGATCGCCGCGACATGGGCGATGTCCCGTGCAGGGTCACCTGCGCCGATCTTCAGTTTGAAATGACGGTGGCGACGAATGTCGAGCATGCGCTCGGCTTCTTCGATGTCTTTGCCGGTGTCGCCGCTGGCCAGTGTCCACGCCACTTCGACGCCGTCGCGAACCCGCCCGCCCAGCAGTTCAGCCACAGGCAGCCCGAGACGCTTGCCCTGGGCATCGAGCAGGGCCGTTTCCACGGCAGAACGGGCGAAGGTATTGCCCCGGATACCCCGGTCGACCCGTTGCATGGCCGCGTTGAGGTTGGTGGCGTCTTGCCCGATCAGCAGCGGTGCGAACCATTTCTCAAGGTTCACCTTGATGCTTTCCGGGCTTTCCCCTGCGTAGGCCAGCCCGCCGATGGTGGTGGCTTCGCCGATGCCGATGATGCCGTCGCTGCACAGGACTTGCAGGATCACCAGCGTCTGGCCGTGCATGGTGTGCATGGCCAGCTTGTGCGGCCGGATGGTGGGCAGATCGACGATCTGGATATCGAAGCGTTCGATAGTGATGGCAGTCATGGGCTTTCCGTCTGCTTTGTGTTTGTTCTTGGGTGCAGATTGACGCCCCGGCTTGCCACCGTCCAATATTGAATAGGTCTCGCTTAATACCTTGGAGGTATCGTGGAGCTTCGACATTTGCGTTATTTCCGGGTCCTCGCCCAGACCCTGAACTTCACCCGCGCCGCCGAGCAACTGAACATCGCCCAGCCGCCGCTGAGCCGTCAGATCCAGCAACTGGAGGATGAACTGGGCGTCGCGCTGATCGAGCGCACCCGACCGTTACGGTTGACTGAGGCAGGACGGTTCTTTCACGAGCATTCAAGCCAGTTGCTCGAACAACTGGCACGCATCGGCGATGACACCCAACGTGTCGCGGCTGGGGAAAAGCGCTGGCTGGGGATCGGCTTTGCGCCGTCGACGCTGTATGGCGCCCTGCCCGAGCTGATCCGTCGGCTGCGCAATCTGGGGGATGTGGAGCTGGGGCTGTCGGAGCTGATAACCCTGCAACAGCTTGAAGCGCTGAAAAGCGGGCGGATCGATGTCGGTTTCGGCCGAATCGTGTTTGACGACCCGGCCATCACCCAGGAAATCCTGCGCGAGGATCCACTGGTCGCGGCGCTCCCTGCCGGGCACCCGCTACTCGGTGGGCCTGTGACCCTGGCGCAACTGGCCGCCGAGCCCTTCGTGCTGTATCCGGGCAGCCCGCGCCCCAGCTACGCCGACCATGTGCTGGGCATCTTTGCCGCCCAAGGTTTGCGCATCCGCGTGGCGCAAACCGTCAACGAACTGCAGACCGCCATTGGCCTGGTGGCCGCCGGCATCGGTATCACCCTGGTGCCCGCCTCGGTCCAGCGGCTGCACCGCGACGACATCGGCTACACCCGGCTGCTCGACAGCAGCGCCACCTCGCCGATTGTCGTGAGCTACCGTGCCGGGGACGTGTCGCCGGTGCTCAGGCAGTGCCTGGACCTGCTGGACAGGAAATAGACCGAGCGTCTGGAACGCTTTATTGAATCGACAACCCGGCATCCACCACAAAGTTCTGCCCGGTGCAGCCACGGCTGTCGTCACTGGCCAAAAACAGCGCCATGCGTGCACAGTCACTGGCATCCAGGCGGAACTTGAGCATCTGCTGGTCGATGAACAGCTGGCTGGCAGCCTGCAATCCTGCCGGGTCGTTGGACCACATCGCGTCCTGGCGCTCGGTACGGATGGCGCCCGGCACCAGGCTGTTGACCCGAATGCCCTTGTCACCCAGCTCCCGCGCCAGGGTGCGGGTCATGCCGTTCAATGCAGCCTTGGCCGTGGTGTAGCAGACCATGCCCGGCCGGCCGCGCATCCACGAAATCGAGCCCATGTTGATGATGACGCCGCTGCCCCGGCGCGCCATCCCGGGTGCAACTGCTTGTGCTGCGAAGAAGGCATGCCGCAGGTTGGTCTGCATGCGTTCGTCCCAGTATTCGACGCTGACGTCCTGGATCGGGTGGCGGTCGTCTCGCGCTGCGTTGTTGATCAATACGTCGATGGCGCCCCAGCGTTCCTCGACTGCCTGAATCGACGCCTTGAGCCGGTCAATGTCGCGAACGTCACAGGGCGCGAAAAATACCCGCTCCGGCTCCAGCGATCCTGCCAGCGCTACACCACCGGCCTCGTCCAGATCCAGAAACGCGACCCGCGCGCCCTGCTCATGAAAGGCTTCGACAAAGGCTGCGCCAATCCCCGAGGCGCCGCCACTGATGAGAATGACCTTGCCGCCGAGCGACGGGTAACGGGTGTCAGTGTGATGCGTCATGACGATGTCCTTGCCAGAAAGTATTGAAGTTCAACCCAGGAATAGCGGTTCGGGGCAACCGGCCACGCCGACTTGCACACTGAAGACGCATCCCGACAGCGGCCAGGCGGCCAGCTCCTCGGCGCTGCGGTTCTCCCTGGAGCTGGTGATGTACAGGGTGCGCAGCCCCGGTCCGCCGAAGGCGACCATGGTCGGCCAGCGCGTGGGCACGCGGATCTCGTCCAGCTGCGTACCGTCCGGAGCCAGGCGCAGGATGCGGCCGCCGTCGAACTGAGCGCTCCAGTAGCAGCCCTCGCTGTCGAATGCGCCGCCGTCGGGCCGCCCGCCGCTGCCGCGTTCGAAGTGGCGCACCAGTTGCCGAGGTCCGGGCTGGCCGTTGGCATCCAGCGGGTAGCGGTAGAGCACGTGGTTGGGTGTGTCGCTGTGATAGGCCCAGGCGCGGTCGGGGCTGAAGGCCAGGCCGTTGGACACCATCACGTCGTCGGCCATGACCTGTGCCTTCAAGTGTTCATCGACGCGCATCAGCACGCCGCCGTTGCGATCCCGTGGCTGCCAGATGGTGCCCGCCCAGAACCGCCCCCAAGGGTCGACCCGGCCATCGTTGAAGCGGCTGTTCTCCACGCCACCCGGGTTGTCGGCGAGCTTTTTGCCCAGCACGCCTTGTTCGTCGAGCAGGTAGATGCCGCTACGCAGGGCGACGATGAAGCCGCCGCCACGGCGCAGGCCGTAGCAGCCCAGGTCTTCGGGCAAGGTGAGGCTGGTCACCGCGCCGGTCGCAGGATCGAGGCGATGTAACTGCCGGCCCAGGATATCGGTCCAGTACAGCGCCTGTTCGCGCACGGACCACACCGGGCATTCGCCCAGTTCGCTGGTGCGCGTGACCACGCAATTGACGGTGTAACTCATGCTGTTGCTCCTGCTGCAAGCTGCCTGACGTTCATGCGCAGGCGGCGTTCGATCTGCTCACCACCTGCGAGCAGGACGATGCCGTTCGCCTCGGGCGACGGCGTGTTGATCGCGTTGTTCAAATGACTGACCGGCTCCACCGCAATGAAATCCTGTGGCTGGGGTGGTGTGAAGACCACCAGATGGCTCACCCCTGGCCCTGCGTCCATGTGCAATTCCAGGCCCGATTGCGGCCAAAAGACACGCGCCTGCCCTCCCCAGCCCTCGAAGCAATTGTCCAGCCCCACGTAGCCCGCCTCACGCTGCTGCGCGAACTGCCACGGCGGCGGTATTGCCACGCGCTCGGCGGGCAGTGCCTGCTGGTCGCTGAGCCAGACCGCAGCGGCATCGAATTGCAGCTCGATGCCCGCAAACCTTGGGAAATACGGGTGCCACCCCAGCCCGGCGGGCATGGTGTGCGCGCTGTCATTGCGCAGGCTCATGACCAGCGACAGGCCCTGTTGGTCCAGGCTCAGCGTTTGCTCCGCCTGGAATGCGAAAGGCCAATGCTCGTCCGGAGCATGGGTCAGACGCATCACGCAATGCGTCTTCGATAGCTCGACAACCGCCCACGGACGTTGCCAGCCCACCCCGTGAATCGAGTGCGGATGATCGCCAAAGTTGCGCGCCAGTTCATGGGCACGACCTTCCACGACCATGCGCCCCCAGGCGATCCGGTTGGAGTACGGCACCAGCGGATAGCACGCGGTACGGCGCACCGTTGGCGTCTGGTCCCAGGGCCGCAGCAGGTCCGTCTGGCGATGGCGCAGGAAGGCCAGTGCACCGCCAAGTTCGGGCAGCACGCCGAGGTGCAGATCACCGCTGTCGAGTTCAAGAATGTCCATGCATGGCCTTCAATGTCAGAATCCCCAGCGAATGCCCACCGTCATCGCCCACGGATCGTAACCCTTGGGCACGCTCGGGTAGCTTTCGCTGAGCAGCGCAAAGCCCTGGGTCGAGTCACCGTTGTTGACGATGTGCGAGACGTAGGTATAGAGCTGGGTGTCGGTGTTGAGTGAGTACAGATACCCGGCGTGTGTCGCCCAGGCGCGCGCGCCCTCAGCTTCGATGCGGTGCGACACCCCGAGCGTCACATCCCCGGGGCCGAAGGTGATGCGCGCATTGATCATCTGCGCCGAGGCGAACCAGCGGGCGTCGGTGTCGCGGTCCGAATAGATGTAGTTGGCGCCCCACAATACCTTGCCCAGCCGGTAGGTGCCGGTGATGACGTGGGTGTTCTGGGTGTAGGTTTCGCCGGTGGTCAGCGATGGCATCGAGTCGTGGCGGTTGAAGCCGTAGCCCAGCCGGGTGTCGCCATCGCGGTAGCGCAGGTTGAAACCGCTGGTGCGGTTCTCCTTGGGCCCGTTTTCAACGTCGGAGTTGCCATAGGAATAGCCAAGCTCGGTGGAGAAGCCTGCCACCTCAGGCGAGCGATAGCGCACAGTGGTGTCGTAGAAGCCGCCGGTGCCGCTCTTGCCCAGGGTCGTGGTGTGCTCAAGACTCATGATCGAGGCCATGTTCGACAGGCCGTACAAGGCGACGTCCGAATCGAGGAACACCCAGTAGATGGGCATGTACAGGCTGCCGACATCCACCGAACCGAAGGGCCCGGTCACGCCTGCGCCATAGCCGCGGTTGGTGGAAATCTTGCCTTCGTTGTAGCCGGTGCGCCAGATGTTGCGCAGCACCAGGCCGCGCTCCCCGAACGCCCGCAGGCCATAGCCTGAGTCGCCCAGCTTGTAGTCGATCTTCAGGCCGATGCGCGAGGCCTGCAGGTTGCCGTCTGACACCATGCCGTGTGCAGGATGATCGTCGGTGAACTTGCCGGTCTGCAGCGACAGATCGAGGATGCCGTAGGGGTTGACCTGCCAGTTGCCTTCCTTGAAGACCAGCGGTTGGGCCTGGGTGGCCGAGCAAAGCCCGGCAGACAGCGCAAAAGCAGCAAAGCAGTGATTTTTCTTGTTATGCATGTTCACTTACTCGGATAACGCAGGTGTTGGTGTTTCCTGGGCGCGCACGAACCCGGCGCCTTCTCTCTGGAAGGCGCACAGACACGTGCGCACTGCGGTGGGAATCAACTCATGAGGCGTTGCGGCCCAGCGCTTCGAAGCGCTCCTGCCAGGCGCTGCCGACGCGGATGAACACCGGCGGCTGGCCCAAAGGCGCAGCGACGCGGACCCGCTGGCCGCCTTCGAAACGCTCGGCGCTCCACAGGTGTTGCCACTGATCGCCCTGGGGCAGGTACGCCGACCACTCGCGCTGGCCTTCGGCATGCACCGGGGCCACCAGCAGGTCACGGCCGTACAGGTACTGGTCCTGGATGGCGTAGGTGTCCGGGTCGTTTTCGTAATGCAGGAACAACGGTCGCTGCAACGGCAACCCGGTGGCCTGCGCTTCCTCGACCAAGGTTTGCAGATACGGCCGCAGCGCGACGTACAGGCGGGTCATGCGGGCGAAATGCGCGTAGGTTTCGTCGTGGTCCCAGAACTGCAGGTTCTGGTCCGGACGATTGCCCTCATGGGTGCGCATCACCGGGGTGAACGCCGCCATTTCCGCCCAGCGCTGGAACAGCTCGGCGGTGCGGCAATTGCCATAGAGGCTGGTGTAGCCGCCGATGTCGCTGTGGTGATAGGCATTGCCCAGCAGCCCCGACGACAAGGCGCCGCAAATTACGGTTTGCAAGCCGTCATGGCGGCTGAAATCCACCGACTGGTCGCCAGCCCAGAGCAACGGGCAGTGACGCTGCACGCCGCTATAACCGGCGCGCATGAAGAACAGCGCATCGCCCGTCTTGCCGGCAGCCTCGATGGCACGCGCGTTGACCTCGGCCCAGCGCACCGGCCAGGCGTTGTGTTCCAGCATCGGGTCGGCGTCGCCAGCCAGCTTAAGGTCGATCGGCAGGTACTCGCCGAAGTCCGCCATCCAGCCGGACAGTCCCTTGTCGAGCATCTCGCGACGCAGGATGCGCTCCTCGAACCACTGCGCCGCCGCAGGTAGCGTAAAGTCGACCACACCGCAGAGGAACTCGCCGAAGTCCACCAGGTAGGTTCCGCCTTCGACGCGGGTCGCCAGGTATCCTGCTTCCTGTGCTTCGAGAAACAGCGGGCCGTCGTTGCACAGGTACGGGTTGACGTAGCCCATGAAGCGAATGCCCTGGGCCTGCAGTTTATCGACCCAGGCCGCGTGATCCGGGTAGCGCTCGGCATTCCACTGCCAGTCCCAGAACAGGCGCTTGCCGAATGAGGTAATGCGCAGGCCTTCCCAGTCCTCGCACCACAGCGCGCTGACCGCAACGCCTTTTTGCAATGCATCGTCCAGACGCGTCTGGGCGTGCTCAAGTCCGTTTTTCAGGCCCAGGATCGCCCCCTGCATCACCCACTCCGGCAGACGCGGTTGTCGCCCGAAATGGCTCGACAGCTGACCCACCAGATCCGGGAAGTCCTGGCCCAGCATGAATTCGAACGCCTCAGGCACGGCCCAGAATTGCAGCTCATGGAAATCGTCGTGGCGGAAATCGAAATCCGCATAGGCGGTGGTGACCGCATGCAGGCAGTAGCGCTGCGACGAGATGTAGGTCGGCTGCGGGTAGTTGGTGTGGTAGTAGTCACCGCCCGCGTTGGCTTCGTTGTCGGCCTGCAGGGTCAGCCAGGTGGATTTGTCGCGGCCCACGCCTGGCTCCGAGGTCCACAGCGGGAAATGCCGGCCGCGCAGGTCGAAATACGACATCTGCTCGCCGCAGCCCCATACGTGCTCATCGACCAGTGCCGGCACCCGTAGCCAGAAGCGGTTGATCCCGGCATCTACGTTCACAGGCACCAGGCGCAACAGGTTGCCTTGGACTTCGAGGTTCAGGCTGAGCATCACCGGTCCGTCGGCCCAGACCCGGAAATCCAGGCGATTGGTCGCGGTGTCCAGCCATGCATGACGCAGGGCAATGCGCTCCTGCACGTAATCGGTGATGGAGAAGTTGCCGCGCTGCATGCTGATGCTGGCATCGCCATGGCCGATGAAAATCCCAGGGTTGGCCTGGCTGTGACGCAGCAGCACGCGGCCGCCGACCGTCAGTTGAACTTCATCGTCAATCTGTTGAAAGCCTGCCTGGGCGATAGAATTGAACGCTGTCATCAAGAATGTGCCTCGCAGGTTGTCAGAGCGGACTTGTTGGCCAGTTCACGGCGGTTCCAGCGACGGCGGCTGACGCTTGCAGCCACCAGTGCCAGAGCCCAGACCGCGGCCATCAGTGGTCCGTACCAAGGGCTTGGGCCGGTGGCGCTGGCCACACCCAGTCCGGAAAATGTCAGGTAGATCGACACCAGGGCCGCCAGCAGGAAGATGCTGAAGCTGCCGGCGTGGCGCCATGGGGTCAGGTCCATGGTGCGGGTCGCGACCTGCACCACGTAGGGTTCGGCGCGGGCGAAACGCTTGCGCAGCGCGATCAGGATCAGCATTTCGATGGCGAACATGATGCCCATCACGTGGATGAAGCTGATGCCAAAGCGCGTGTCGATCTTCAAGCCCAGCACGAACACCGCGTAGCAGAAGGCATGCAGGCCCAGCACCAGCTTGGCCGGGAATGCGCCGCCACGGGCATTGAAGAAACCGAACAGCATGATCGCGATGATCGGCATGTTGAAGAACCCGGTGAAGCGGCGCAGCACCGCATAAATCCCTTCCGGTGCGTACATCAGCATCGGCGCGACCACCAGTGACACCAGCGCGGCGATGATGCTGACCCGCTTGCCGAAGCGCACCAGCGCCTGGTCATCGGCCAGCGGGCGCAGGGCCTTGTAGAAGTCGTAGGTCAAAAGCGTCGCAGTGCCGTTGATGATCGCGTTGAAGTGGCTCATCACGGTGCCGAAGATCACCGCCACGAAGAAGCCCTTCATCCACCATGGCATCAGCGCCGAGACCAGCGCCGGATAGGCGAGGTCGGAGTTGGCCAGCGGCTGGTCGCGGAACAGGTGCCAGGCAATGACGCCGGGCATCAGCATCGCCAGCGGCACCAGCAGCTTCAGGCAACCGGAGAGCAATACGCCCTTCTGCCCTTCGGCGAGGTTCTTGGCCGCCATGCTCTTCTGCACGATGGCCTGGTTGGTGCACCAGTAGAACAGGTTGGCAAAGATCATCCCGGTGAACAGCGCACCGAACGGCACCTTGTCCTGGGGACCGCCAATGGCGTTCAGCTTCTCGGGGGTGTCATGCATGATGGTCTGGGCGCCGGACAGCACGTCGCCGTTGCCCAGGGTCCACAGGCCGATCACCGGAATCAGCACCACGACGACCAGCAAGCCGACGCCGTTGATGGTGTCCGACACCGCCACCGCGCGCAGGCCGCCCAGCACCGCGTAGGCCGCGCCGATCACACCGGTGCTGACGATCAGCAGCGAGATGGTCGCCGGATACGACCAGCCGAGGATGGTCTGCAAATCGAAGATCTGGTTGAAGGTGATCGCCCCCAGGTACAGCGACGCAGGGTTGAGCACCAGGGTGTAGGTTGCCACCATCAGGCCGCTGACCACGCGCCGGGTGGTCACGTCATAGCGCTTTTCGATGAACTCCGGCAGGGTCGAAAAACCGCCGCGCAGGTAACGCGGCAGGAAGAACAGCGCCAGGGCGATGGTCGATACGGCGGCAGTCGCCTCCCAGGCCATGGAGCTCAGGTTGTGCGCGTAGGAGTCGCCGTTGAGGCCCACCAACTGGTCGATGGACAGGTTGGTAAGCATCATGGAGCCGGCAATAAACCAGCCATTGAGTCCGCCACTGGCCATGAAATAGCCGTGGGCGCCTACGTCCTTGGCCTTGCGGGTGAAGGACCAGGAAATGGCAGCGACGAGGCCAGTGAAAAACAGCATGCTGAGGAATGTGAACAGGGACGTAGTCATTTTTATAGTTGTTCTCCAACGTGGGTTGGGCAGCAGCACGGCAAAATCGCAGCGCTGCTAAATCTTGTAGGGCGAGAATAAACCAAGCTAAATCGTAGCGCTACGATTTTTCATTCGTTTGCGGCGCATTTTTGTTCGCATTCGAAATTTCGAACATCGCGATGGTCACGATTGACTTGCACGCGGGCTGCTTTCATTCTCTTGAGCTTTTGCACCTGAGGTAGCAGATGAGCGACTTACCGGCCACCGTGGCCAACCTCAATGCTGGCCGTCGCAAGGGCAATCGCGTGACCATGGATGTGGTCGCCGAACGGGCCAAGGTGTCGCCCAGCACGGTTTCACTCTTTTTGCGTGACCCTGAAGCGGTGTCCAGCAAGCGCGCCGAGCGCATCCGCCAGGCCATCGAGGAAACCGGCTACACCGTCAACCGCCTGGCAGGCGCCCTCGCCGCCTCCCACAGTCGGGCCGTGGCGGTCATCGTGCCGTCGATGATAAACGCCTTCTTCTCCGAAACCCTGCAGGCCATGCAGGACGTTTTCGAAGAGCGCGGCTATCAGTTGCTCATCAGCAACAGCAACTACGACCCCGAACGCGAGCTTGAACTGCTGCGCGCGCACCTGTCCTGGTCACCGGCGGCGCTGGTTTTGACTGGCAGCCAGCATGAAGCCGCGCGCACCCTGCTGCAGGCCACCGGCATTCCCGTGGCGCAGATGTGGGAACTGGGCGACGCGCCGTTTCACTTGCAAGTGGGGTTCTTCCACGAGCACGTCGGCGCGGCCTTGGCCGAACACCTCTATGACCTGGGTTTGCGCCAGTTCACCTACGTCGGCGCCCGCATGCACCTTGACCACCGCGCTCGCAAGCGTGCCGAAGGCTTCACGGCATGGCTGGCGAACAAAGGCTGCGAGGCCCGGGTGATTGCGTTGCAGGAAGGCACCTCCGATGCGGTGCTGACCCAAGTGTTCGACGAACTGGCGCTGACGGCCAGCGAGCCCCAGGGCCTGTGCTGCTCCAACGACGTGCTGGCCATTGGCGCATTGTTCGAAGCGCGCCGCCGTGGCATCGATGTGCCGGGCGAGCTTGCGATTGCAGGCTTTGGCGACCTGCCCCTGAGCAAACTCAGCGCTCCGCGCCTGACCACGGTACGCCCGTATCCAGTGGAAATCGGGCGTACGGTGGCCAGCCGGCTGTTGCACTGGATCGAAACCGGCACCCTGCCGGCAGAGCCTGAAACGGTGGATCTGGGGTTCGAGCTGATCGTGCGCGAGAGCACCCGCGCGTAGGCCTCGAGACCGCCCCGCGGGCAAGCCCGGCTGCTACGGGATCGGAGTATTTATGAGGTCCGGGGGCAATACCAATAACCTGTGGGAGCGGGCTTGCCCGCGAAGGTGGTGGGTCAGTCACCCTCAATGTGTCAGGTCTGACGCCTTCGCGGGCAAGCCCGCTCCCACAGCTCCGGGTTAGACGAGGGTCACAGATCCGCCGCCAGACCGTAGCAGCACGGCTTGCCGGCGGGGGCGGTGGTGGGGTCAGCGATCCATGCCGCCAAGGCACACGTACTTGGTTTCCAGGTAATCCTCGATGCCGTATTTCGAGCCTTCGCGGCCCAGGCCCGATTGCTTGACCCCACCGAACGGTGCCATCTCGTTGGCAATGGGCGCTGTGTTGACGCCGACCATGCCGTATTCCAGCTCTTCGCTGACGCGCATCACCCGGCCGATATCCCGTGCGTAGAAGTAACTGGCCAGGCCGAACTCGGTGTCGTTGGCCTGCTGGATCACCTCCTCTTCGCTGCTGAAGCGGAACAGCGGCGCCAGCGGGCCGAAGGTTTCTTCCTGGGCGACTTTCATCTCGGCAGTCACACCTATCATCACCGTCGGCTCGAAGAAGCTGCCGCCCAGCGCATGCCGCTTGCCGCCGGTGACCAGCCGCGCACCTTTTTCCAGGGCGTCGCTGATGTGTTCCTCGACCTTGCGCACCGCCGCCTCGTCGATCATCGGGCCCTGGGTCACGCCCGGCTGGGTGCCGTCGCCCAGCAACAGCGAACGTGCTGCCGCAGCCAGTTTCTCGGCAAACAGGTCATAGATGCCGTCCTGCACGTAGATGCGGTTGGCGCAAACGCAGGTTTGACCGGCGTTGCGGAACTTGGACAGCATCGCCCCCTCGACCGCCTGATCCAGGTCGGCATCGTCGAAGACAATGAACGGCGCGTTACCGCCCAGCTCCATCGACACTTTCTTGACCGTGTCGGCGCATTGGCCGATCAGCAGGCGACCCACTGGCGTGGAACCGGTGAAGCTGAATTTGCGCACCAGTTGATGGCGGGTCAGCACGCTGCCGATCTGCGTCGCGCTGCCGGTGATTACGCTGAACACCCCGGCCGGGATGCCTGCGCGTTCTGCCAACACGGCCAAGGCCAAGGCTGACAGAGGCGTCTGGCTCGCAGGGCGCAGCACCATCGCACAGCCTGCCGCCAGGGCCGGCGCGACCTTGCGGGTAATCATCGCGTGGGGGAAATTCCAAGGCGTGATCGCTGCCGTCACGCCAATCGGCTCCTTGGTCACCAGGATGCGTTTGTCGGCCGAGGGCTGAGGGATGGTGTCGCCGTAGATGCGCTTGGCTTCCTCGGCAAACCACTGCACGAACGAGGTGCCATTGGCCAGTTCGCCCCGGGCCTCGGCCAGGGGCTTGCCCTGCTCGGCGGTGAGGATCTGCGCCAGGTCGTCCAGGTTCTCCTGCATCAGCGCGTACCAGCGTTGCAGCAGTTCGGCACGCTCCTTGGCGGTCTTGCGCTTCCATTGCTTGAACGCCCTGTGCGCCGCGACCACCGCGCGCTCGGCTTCGGCTTCGCCCATTTGCGGCACGCTGGCGATGACCTCGCCGGTGGCCGGGTTGGTGACGTCGAAGGTCTGGCCGTTGTCGGCGCCGACCCACTTGCCGTCGATGTAGGCCTGTTGCCGGAACAACGATGAATCCTTGAGATGGATCATGAAAAGCGAACTCCTGTGAAGGTCAGAAAAATCGGCGGCATCAGTGAATCGGCGGCTCGGGCACCACTTCCCCGGCTTGCAGGAAGTCGAAGTCGCAGCCCTCGTTGGCCTGGGTCACATGCTGTTGATAGAGCGCGGCGAACGAACGCCCGTACTGGCGGTGGACCGGGACGTGTTCTGCGCGACGGCGAGCCAGTTCGTCGTCACTGACGCGCATGTTCAGGGTGCCGGCGGCGATGTCCAGGTCGATGATGTCGCCGGTGCGCACCAGGCACAGCGGCCCGCCCACGGCGGCTTCCGGGGCCACATGCAGGACGCAGCTGCCGTAGTGGGTGCCGCTCATGCGCGAGTCGGAAATGCGCAGCATGTCGCGCACGCCAGCCTCCAGCAGCTTTTTCGGAATCGGCAGGTTGCCCCACTCCGGCATGCCCGGCGCGCCCACGGGGCCAGCGTTGCGCAGGACCAACACGGTGTCGGCGGTGATCTCCAGCGCCGGGTCGTCGATCATCCGGCTCAGGGTTTCGTGATCGTCGAACACCAGCGCGGGGCCTGAATGCTTGCGCAGGCTGGGGTTGGCGGCGGACGACTTCATCACCGCGCCATCGGGGCACAGGTTGCCGCGCAACAAGGCCAGGGTTGAACCCTGGTCCAGCCCGACCACCGGGTTGTCGAGGCTGCGGATAATGTCGCTGTCGTAGCACTTGGCGTCGGCCAGCAGGCTGTCCCAGGTCTGCCCGGTGGCACCGGCGCAATCCAGGGACAGGAACGGCGTGATTTCACGCATCAAGGCGCGCAGGCCGCCAGCGAAGTGGTAGTCCTCCATCAGCGCGTTGCCGGACGGGAACAGGTTCAACAGCACCGGAATCTTCGCCGCCGTTTCAGCCAGTTGATCCAGGGTCAGGTCGATGCCTGCGCGGCGCGCGACGGCGATCAGGTGAATCGCGGCGTTGGTCGAGCCGCCCATGGCCATGTACACCGCGACGCCATTGGCGAAGTGCGCCGGGGTCAGCCAGGTGGACGGGCGACGATCACGCCAGACCAGGTCGACAATGGTCTCCCCGCACTGGGAGGCCATGCGCGGGTGCGCGGCATCGGCGGCCGGAATGCTCGAAGCGCCTGGCAGCGTAAACCCGATGGCGTCGGCGATGCTGGTCATGGTGGACGCCGTGCCCACGGTGTTGCAGGTGCCGATGGAACGGGTCATCGCCCCTTCCAGTTCTTCCCAGGCCACGGTGTCGATCAGGCCCAGGCGGCGCTCGTCCCAATACTTCTTGGTGTGCGTCCCGGCGCCGGTTTTCACCCCGCGCCACTTGCCGTTGGACATCGGGCCTGCCGGGCAATAGAGGATCGGCAGGTCCATGCTCAGGGCACCCATCAACAGCCCCGGGGTGGACTTGTCGCAACCGCCGAGCAAGACCGCGCCGTCGATGGGCAGCGAGCGCAGCAGTTCCTCGGCCTCCATCGCCAGCAGGTTGCGGTAGAGCATGGTGGTGGGCTTGACCATCACCTCGCCCACCGATTGCACCGGCAGTTCCACCGGAAAGCCGCCCGCGGCCCACACGCCGCGCTTGACCGCTTCGGCGCGCTCACGCAGATGCGAATGGCACGGTGACATTTCGCTCCAGGTGTTGAGGATGGCGATCACCGGCTTGCCCATGAACTCCTCGCGGCGCAACCCGATCTGTTGCAGGCGCTGGCGATGGGCGAACGCACGGATGGTGTCCGGGGCGAACCAACGCTGGCTGCGCAGTTCTTCCAGTTTCTTGGTTTTTTCGGACATGAAGTTAGCTTCCACTGATTGATTCAAAAGGCTGTTTTCAACGGTTCGGGCGCAATGGCTAAAGGGCCAGCAACGCTTGCCCCACCAGGCTCGCGCCGGCCAGCAATAGCAAGGCGAACACACCGTACTTCAAGATTTTCGGGGCAATGGCCGGCGGACGACGGCGCATGTACCAGGTCAGCGCGAACACCACCGGCACCGCTTCCAGCGTCAGGTAGCCCGATTGCAGGTCGAAACGCCCGGTGCTGGTCAGCAGGATCAGGCGCATGAGCGCGTTGACGGCAAACACCACGATCAGGGTGTCGCGTACCACGTTGGTCGGCAGCGGCTGGCGGTAGAGTTGATAGACCAGCGGCGGCCCGGCACTGGAAAACAGCCCGCCCATCACGCCGGACAACCCGGCGAAACAGGAAAAGCTGGTCCAGCCCGACAGACGCTGCAGATGGCGCGAGCGCACCACCAGCAGGAAACTGCACAGCACGATGGTCGAGCCCAGCAGCAGTTGCAGCAGATCGCGCTCATGGGTGCCGAGCAACCCCAGCAATTCCACCCCGGCAGCCACGCCCAGCAGGCTGCACAGCAGAATCAGCGCCAGCAGTTTCGGCGCCAGGTCCGGGCGGCGGCGCAACATCACGAAGGCATTGACCAGGGTCAGCACCGAGCTGACGTTGGCCACGGTTTCAACCGGGGCCAGTTGCAACAGGCCGGTCAGCCCCAGCAGCAACAAGCCGAAGGCAAAGCCGGTGGTGTTCTGGGCGAAGGTCGCCACCGCGACACAGAACAGAAAGCCCAGATGCGCGCTGACACTCATCATTGTTCGTCCGCCTGCCGGGTCAGTAAGGCGTCGCGACGGCTGCCGGGGCCTGATTGGCCTTGAGCGCCTTCAGGAATTCGTTGGCCTTGTTCATCATCATCGCCATGTCCGAGGCCACCGCGGCGAACGCATAGCCTTGTTCCAGATAGCTCTGCACCAGTTGCGGGGTGCCGCCGACGATGCCCATCGGCATGCCGATTTTCTTCGCCCGCACGATGGCGTCGCTGATCATCGCCTGAATCTCCGGGTGGCCCGGATTGCCGATGTGGCCGCACGCCGCCGAGAGATCGCCAGGGCCGAGGAACAGCGCGTCAACGCCTGGAACAGCGGCGATCTCTTCCAGATTGTTCAGTGCATTCGGGGTTTCGATCTGCAGGATGCAGGTCACGGCGTCGTTGGCTTCGTTGCCGTAATTGGCCCAGGTGCCGTAGCGGCTGGCGCGGTGTACGGCGGCAAAACCGCGAGTGCCGAATGGCGGGTATTTCACGGCGTTGACGGCGGCCCGGGCCTGCTCGGCGTTCTCCACGAACGGCACCATGACATTGAACGAGCCCAGGTCCAGCGCACGCTTGAGCAGTACCGGGTCATTGGCGGCCAGGCGCACGATCGGCTGGGCGCCGGTGCATTGCACGGCCTGAAGGAGCTGCCACAGGTCACGGTATTCGATCGGCACGTGCTCCATGTCCACCAGCAACCAGTCGAACCCGGCATAACCCAGCGCCTCGGCGGTGCTGGCCGAGGCGGACATCAACCAGGTGCCAATCGGCGCATTGAGGCCGCCCAACTGGCTGGCGAACGTGGTGTGCAGTTTTCCTGCGGACATGGCGTGTCTCCTTCTTGTCTTTATAGGAACAGCGCCCGTCATGCCCTCGATTTCTGCAAATTCGCAGCGCTGCGAAATGTGCCGGAAGCATATTGCAGAAACTATCGCAGCGCTACGATTTTTTCATGAAGCAGGTTTGAACGCTTTCGCAGCAGCTCCACTGTGTACACATGTAACAATTGCGTCACAGAGGATTGCTAGCGTGCCAACGCCCTTCAGCTGCCTCTCATTTTGGTACAGACAGACAATGACCTCTGCCGCGCTGCGTCAGCAAATCGTGATCCGCTCCGATGACATGAACTCCGATGATTTCGGCGCGTTGTTCACCCGTGCGTTCGGCAACCTGTATTCCCATTTCCCAACCCCACAGATGCCGATCCGCATATCCGGCGTGTACGGCCGCTATGAGGGCACGAGCTTCAGGCAGATGAGTTACGGCGGTGACTTCGCCTTCGAAACACCGGACATGGACGACGAGATCAGCTTCATCCTGCCCACGGCGGGCCAGGTGATCGTCGACCTTGCGGACCAAGCCATTGGCAACGCTTCAGTGGGCTTGGCGGTGGAGAAATGCGAGATGCGCTCGGTGAGAATGGTCGAGGGGCACAGCCAGTACGGCTTTTCCGTGCGTCGGGGGCTGTTTGTCGAGCGTCTGGCCTTGCTGCTGGGCAAGCCTGCGGTCAAACCGCTCAGATTTCAGCGCAGGGTCGATCTGCACAACGCCGCCTTCGACGGGCTCAAGGCGCTGGTGAAATTTGCCACCAGCGTCGAAGCCGACTCGCTGATCAACGCTCGCGGCCTGATGCCTGAGCGCCTTCAGGAAATGCTCATCGATGCTGTATTACAGGTATGGCCGCACTCCTACAGCGAGGCGCTGCACCGCCCTGCCCCGGGCCTTGCACCCCGGCACGTGAAACTGGCCATGGATTATCTTCGGCAACACCCGCAGTCCATGGTCAGCGGCACGCAGCTCGCGGCTCTGAGCCATGTCAGCCTTCGCGCCCTGCAAGAGGGTTTTCGCCGTTTTGCTGGCACCTCCATCGTGGAATACCAGCGTCAGGTACGCCTTGAGCACGCCTGGCGGTTGCTGCAAGGCGAGCCGTGTTCCTCGGTGCGTGAGGTGGCCCTGAGTCTCGGCTTTTCCAATGCCGGGCGCTTCAGCCAGTATTTTCAGAGCGCCTATGGGGTAAAGCCCCAGGATGTGAAGCTGGGGCTGCACCGTCGTTGACGCTTCAAGCGGCGCCTTAGAATTGATAGCTGGCCTTGAGGCTGCCGCTGAAACCGTGGCTGTCGCCGCCCCCGATCGCCCCGGCCTCGGCACCGATGCTGAACGCGCCCAGGGTCGCCATCATGTTCACCGCGCCATTGAACTGGTCGCGGCTGGCGTAGGCCGCCTGCTGCTGGACGCTCAACCCCAGCAACCCTGCATCGCTCTCGGTCTTGTGGTCACCCAGTACGTGTTCGTAGCCCAGCTCGACCCCAGGCACCAGTTGCCAGCCGCCACTCTGGCCGATGGGTGCGAAGGTCGCCTTGACGTTGCCGAATGCGCTGCGCCGGGTCTGCTGGGTGGCATCCACCTGCAACGCCAGTTCGCTGCCCTTCTCCTGAAATCCTGAAAGGTCCAGGCGCGTGGCGCGCACGCCCAGGCTTGGTTCCAGGGTGACGCTGTTCATCGGCACACGGTAACCCAAGGCCAAACCTGCGCTCGCCAGGTTGCCGTGGGTGTCGCCCTTGGCATCACCCAGGCCGCCGCCGATCTCACGCTTGCTGTGATAGTCCACGTACCCGGCGCTGAGGTCCGCCGCCAGGAACAGGCCATGCTCCAGCCCGTCCGGTGCGAAACGCCCGCCGAGGGTGCCCAGGGTCAGGTCGGTGTCCACTTCGCCTCCCGCACCGCCGACAGTGCCCCGGCTGTAGCCAAAGGCGGCATAGCCGCTCAACTGCTCGGAGAAGCGCTGGCTGATGCCGAACAGCGTGCCTTGAGTGTGCTCGTTGCTGCTGGCAGCGCGGCTAGAACCGTCGGTCCCCAGATAGCCTGCAAGGCCAGTGGTCCATACCCGGCTCTGCCCTTCTTTCAGCCCCACGCCGCTGGTGTAGGCGGCCGTGGCCTGGCCCACCACGCCGGGTTGGCGCAACAGGTAGCTGGCGGCATCGGCATGCACCTGGCCCCCGACGGTGGACTGCACGCCACCCAGGCTCCCGGCGTCCAGCGCCGATTGCAGGTAGAAGTTGTAGGCGCTGTAGTTTCCCGAGAGGCTGCTGTTCTGCAACTGCTGCAGCAAACGGGCGCCGGCGGCATCGTTGCCCAGAAACTCGGCCTGTCCGGGAAGGCTGTTGTAATAGACCATCTTGGCCCGCAGCACGTAGATGGTTTCCTGAGACAGCCCGAGGCCCTGCTTGAGGTAGTTGTCCATGGAGCCGTATTCGGCGGTCACTTCATCGAGGCCGGCTTGCAGGTAGCTGGCATCGACAGTGAGCAACGGTCCGTAGATCGCCGCCATGCTCGCAGGCATCGCGGCCAGGGTCGCGGCGATCCGCGCAGCGGTGTACTGGTTGGTCGCCAGGTAGTCGCTCATGATGGTGCCGCTGTCCACTCCGGCGATGCTCAACAGCACGGCGGCGGTCCAGCCGGTGCGGTCCTTGCCGGCGGTGCAGTGGAACAACGCCGCGCCGTCGACACCCGCCAGGTCGTTGAACAGCACCGAGAACTGGCTGCGCATGCCGGAGTCGCTGACAAAACTGCGGTTGGCCTGCTGCATCATGGCCACCGCCTCGGCCGCACTGCTGACCGAAATATTGGTGGCATTGGCTCCCGAGACGCCACTGCCGATGATGTCGATGTTGGTGTAAGTGGCGCCGGCTGGCAGCGTGTCGGGCGTCGCGGCGATTTCACTCGCGGTGCGCAGATCGTACACCGCGCTGATGCCCAGGCCATTGAGGATGGCAAGGTCGGAAGCTGTCGGTGTCAGCGCGTTGGAGCGGTAGAACACACCGGCGCGCATGGTCCCGTCCAGTGCGGTGCTGTAGGCCGTGGTGGTGCCTGCGACATCACGGAAATTGTCCATGCCGGCCAGGCGTGGCGTACCCAGAGTGTCGGCGGCGTGGGCGGCGCTGATGGAAAGGGTCAGGACAGAGAGCGTCGGCAAGATGCGGGGAAACACTGTGTAGCCTCCTTGAATACAGGTTGGGCTGGCTACTATCTGCGTCTGTCGGGACCTGATTGTGACAAAACGATGCAGGCGGAAATTGGCTGCGCGATCGGTCTTTTTCTTGCGTGTTTCGTCTGGAGTGCGTCGGTGGGTGCCATGGGCGCCGACGCCGGACAGCTGAAAGGCTGAACGTTCGGCCTTGCAGGCCAGTCGACTCATTACGATGTCCCTGAAGGACAGCGCCCCTCAAACAAGAAGGAAGATTCGACATGGCCAGGTACTTACAGATCAGCGCGCTGACACTCGCCCTCGCATTCGGTTGCCAGGGCGCATTTGCCGCCCAGGATCCCGATGGCTTCGTGGACGATGCGTCCGCCAAGGGCGTCGCCGAAATCGAAGCCGGGAAGCTCGCTCAGGAAAAAGCGGTCAGCGCAGACGTGAAAGCCTTTGCGCAGATGATGGTCACCGATCACACCGCCGCCAACGAGAAACTGAAAACCATTGCCCAGGCGCAGAAGCTTGAGGTGTCCACTTATCCGGAGGTCATGGACAAGATCAAGACCATGATTCTGGAGCTACGAAGCGCCAAGTCGTTCGATCAGGCGTACGCCAACAATCAGGTCAAGGCCCATGAAGCGGCGGTTGCGCTGTTCGAGAAGGAAGCCGCTGATGGCAAGGATCCGCAGTTGAAGGCCTTCGCCGCCCAGACCCTGCCCAAGCTCAAGGAGCACCTGGCTCATGCGCAGAAACTGGCGGCGGCCCATGGTGGTGATGTGGCCAGCCAGTAGGTGTGTGGCGGATTCAAGGACGCCCCCGCCGGCAAGCCGTGCTGCTACGGGTTATGTGGTTGAACGGGATATCCAGAACGCCGCCGAATTACGTAGCAGCACGGCTTGCCGGCGGGAGCGATCTTGAGGCCGCCTCGCCGGCAAGCCGGACTGCTACGGGATCAAGTGGTAGAACGTAGATCACCTGAGCACCGCAGACCGACGTAGCAGTCCGGCTTGCCGGCGTCAGCGGTTTTAGGGTGCCACACAAAGGAAAATATCCACAAACAGCATAATAACCCCTAGCTAAATGCAATTTATAAATATTAGCTTATAGCCAACAGGCCTTTTACACCGTTCATCCATACGAATAAGTTCTGACCACGTTCGACGTCGCCTCACCGACCGAACCTGTTCAAACCGATTTCCAAGGATGACGCCCCATGAGCCACCCACCTTCCGATGGCACCCTGGCCGAGTTGACCCAGGCACTGGCTGCCAGCGCCGAGCGCTCGGACCGCAGCGGTGCGTTCCCCACCGACAATTTCAAACTCCTGCACCGCCACGGCCTGCTGGCCCTGACCGTGCCCACACATCTGGGCGGCGGTGGTGCGGATCTCGAGACCGCGCGCCGGGTGATCGCCGCCGTCGGCAAGGGTTGTCCTTCCACTGCGCTGATCCTGGTCATGCAGTACCTGCAACACGGTCGCCTGCACAAGGACCCGCGCTGGCCTGAACACTTGCGCATTCAGGTCGCCCGAGACGCTGTCGAACACGGCGCGCTGTTCAACACGTTTCGCGTCGAGCCGGAACTGGGCTCGCCTTCCCGCGGCGGGCTTCCGGCCACTGTCGCGCGGCGAACGCCTGAGGGCTGGAGCCTGTCGGGGAGCAAGATCTACTCCACCGGTAGCGTCGGGCTGACCTGGTATCTGGTCTGGGCGCGCAGCGATGACGCAGACCCCTTGGTCGGCGGCTACCTGGTGCACAAAAACACGCCGGGCGTGCGCATTGTCGAGGATTGGGACCATCTGGGCATGCGTGCCACTTGCAGTCATCGGGTGGATTTCGAGGACGCGCTGATCCCGTTGGATCACGCAGTCAGCGTCAGCCCCGCCAGCGAACCTGCCCCCGCGCTGGACGACGAAGGCCTGCTGTGGATGGCCGTGCTGCTGTCGGCGCTGTATGACGGCGTGGCCCGGGCGGCGCGGGACTGGTGGGTGTCCTTCCTGCAGACCCGCACACCCTCGAATCTGGGTACACCCCTGGCCAGCCTGCCGCGTTTTCAAGGGGTGACTGGCGAAATCGACACCCTGCTGTTCACCAACAAGAGCGTGCTGGATGCCGCAGTCCTGGGCCATACAGACCCCGCGACAGCCCCGCAGATCAAACAGGCGGTCTGCGCCAACGCCATACGCGCCGTGGAACTGGCCATCGCCGCTGCGGGCAATCCCGGTCTGTCCCGGCACAACCCTCTGGAACGCCATTACCGCGACGTGCTGTGCAGCCGCATTCATACCCCGCAGGACGACGTGGTCTTTACCCAGGTCGGCCGCAACGCTTTGCTTCAGGAGACTGCATGAGCACTTCGATTATCGCCAGCCAACTGGACGCCGCCGCCAATGCCTACCTGCGCAGCCGCCTGCCGCAGCATGAGGTGATCGATCTTGCGCCGGGCTCCCTTGAGGTGCCCGCCCAGGCCGACGTGCTGCTCATCCGGCCGATCAAAGTGAAAGAGACCCTCACCGCGCCAGTGGGCTGGCCCTGGTCCCTGCGCTGGGTGCAGTTGTCGTCATCCGGGATCGACTTCTTTCCCCACTGGCTGTTTCAAGGTGTGCCGGTGACCAGCGGCAAGGGCTCGAATGCCGACCAGGTGGCCGAGTTCGCCCTGGCGCTGGTGTTCGCCGCCGCCAAGCAACTGCCCGGGTTGTGGGTCAAGGATGCCCACTGGCAACTCACGCCGTTGGCGCCTGTGAGCGGAAGGACGCTAGGCATCGTCGGCTTCGGCCATATCGGCCAGAGCCTGGCGCGCAAGGCCGCGGCGCTGGGAATGCGGGTGCTGGCGGTCGGCAGACCCGGGCAGGCCATCGAGCCGGCGGCGGGTGTCGAGCAGGCGCAGTCGCTCGAGCAGTTGTTCGCCCACTCCGATCACGTGGTACTCGCCGCGCCGTTGACCGCAGGCACTCGCGGGATGATCGGCCACGCCGAGCTGGCCCATGCCAAACCCGGTCTGCACCTGGTCAACATCGCCCGTGGCGGCCTGCTGGATCACGAAGCGCTGCTGGACGCACTGGACGCCGGAACCCTGGGCCGCGCCAGCCTGGACGTCACCGATCCTGAACCCCTGCCCGCCGGCCACCCGCTGTACAGCCACCCCCGGGTATTCATTTCGCCACACACCTCGGCCATTTCCGAAGAAGGCCCCCAGGGGCTTCTGGACCGATTCATCGACAACTTCACCCGCTACCGCGCCCAACTGCCGTTGAGCAACCTGGTCGACGTGCAGCGCGGTTACTGACTTTTTCAGGAGAACACCCATGAGTTCCGTTTCTGTTTTGAACGCCAGCCAGAACACCGTCCGCCAACGTGTCAGCCCCGAGGAATGGGAAGTACGCGTCAAGCTCGCCGCCGCTTACCGGCTGGCCGCGCTGTTTCGCTGGACCGACCACATCTACACCCACTTTTCGGCGCGGGTGCCGGGGCCAGACGAGCACTTCCTGATCAACGCCTTCGGCTTGCTGTTCGATGAGATCACCGCTTCCAACCTGGTAAAAGTGGACGTTGACGGCACCATCATCGACGACCCGCTGGGGCTTGGCATCAACCAGGCCGGCTACGTCATCCATAGCGCGATTCACCGCGCACGCCCCGACCTTCACGCCGTGCTGCACACCCACACCCGCGATGGGGCGGCGGTGTCGGCCCAGCGTGAGGGCCTGCTGCCCATCTCCCAGCATGCGCTGGGCTTCTACAGCCGGGTGGTTTATCACAGCTATGAAGGCGTGGCGCTGGATCTGGACGAGCAATCGCGGCTGGTGGCGAATCTGGGCGACAGCAACATCCTGATCCTGCGCAACCATGGTCTGCTGACCGGTGGCATCAGCGTGGAGCACGCCTTTCGCGAACTGCACGGCCTGGAGCGCGCCTGCAACATCCAGATCGCGGCACAGGCCGGCGGCAATGACGCCCTGCAGCATGCCTCGCCGGCGGCCATCGCCAAGGTCCATGAGCAGTCAAAACGCTATTCCGATGGCAAGGGCGAAGGCATTCAACGCCACTGGGATGCGCTGATCCGCCAGCTCAATCGTGAAGGTCTGGACTATCAGGAGTAAGCCACCATGAATGCACCCCGTATCACGAGGGCGTTGCTGGCTTCGTGCGCCCTGGCGCTGGGCCTGGCCGCGTGCTCGGCTTCCAATGAACAGACCACCGGCAAGACCCTGAACATCACCTTCTTTGGCGACAACACCACGCTGGTGAGTGTCGATCCGTTCCAGGTGTACTGGCTGGAGCATCGCGTCCTGCTGCGCAACGTCGCCGAATCCCTGACCGACCAGGACCCAACCAGCGGCAAGATCATCCCCTGGCTGGCAAGTAGCTGGGAGGTCAGTGACGACGCCCTGGGCTACACCTTCCACCTGCGCAAGGACGTCACCTTCAGCAACGGTGAGCGCTTCGATGCCCAGGCCGTGAAAACCGCATTCGACAGCAACAAGGCATTTGCCAAGGAGCTGCCAGCGACCTTCGGCGCGACCTATCTGGCCGGTTATGACCATGCCGAGGTCATCGATGATTTCACCGTGCGCCTGGTCCTCTCGCGCCCCAACGCTGGCTTTCTGCAAGCCACCTCCACCACCAACCTGGCGATACTGGCGCCGGCCTCGTACAAGCTGACCGCCAAGGAGCGTTCGCTGGGCAAGATCATCGGCACCGGCCCCTTTACCCTCGATCACTACACTCCTGAAGTGGGCGCCCGGCTGGTCAAGCGCGCCGATTACGCCTGGGCCTCGGCCAACGTGAAAAACCAGGGCGCTGCCCACGTCGATGTGGTGGACATCAGCTATGTGCCCGAAGAAAGCGTGCGCAATGGCCTGTTCCTGCAAGGCAAGACCGACATCCTCTGGCCGCGCAATCCGTTTTCCGAAGTGGACTCCAAACTGTTCCAGTCCAAGGGCGCCACGCTGCAAAGCCGCTCGCTGCCAGGCCCTGCGTTGAACCTGTACCCCAACACGCGCAATGCGCGGGTGCTGGCCGATCGGCAGGTGCGCCTGGCGTTGCAGAAATCCATCGACCGGGTGTCCTACGCGCACACCATCTACAACGCCGATTTCCCGGTGGTGAGCGGGATTTACGACGTCACCACGCCGTATTTCAAGGCGCAAACCGACAAGCTGGCCTATGACCCCCAAGGCGCCGAAGTCCTGCTGGACCAGGCAGGCTGGCAGAAACAGGCTGACGGTTATCGCTACAAGGACGGCAAGCGCCTGAGCATCCGCTACAACCTGACACCCGCCGAAACCGCTGGCGACGTGTTGATTCAGGATCAACTGCGCAAGGTAGGCATCGAGCTCAAGATCAACGTGCTGACTCGCGCCGAATGGGTGGCCGGAAATTCCCAGGGCAACTACGACCTGACCTCCACCTACATGACCCGCGCCGATCCGATCATCCTGCAGACCATCCTCGATCCGCGTTCGGCCAACAGCGCGACCCTGGCCACCAACACCTACGAGCCCCACACCCTGGACACCGCCCAGGCGCTGTTCGATGCCGGCATTACCGCGACACAGAGCGCCCAGCGCGAGCAAGCCTACGGAAAATTGCAGGACCTGCTGACCGACGAGGGCTCGGCGTTCCCGATCTATGAGCGGGTCTGGCAGGCGGCGACGTCACCACGGGTCAAGGATTTCCGCTGGACCGCCGAGGGCTTTGCCTTCCTCAGCGACATCGAGGTCGGCAAACCATGAGCGGTTACCTGATTCGCCGCGTGGGGCAGGCGCTGCTGGTGTTGTGGGGCGCCTACACCGTGACCTATTTCATCCTGTACCTGCTGCCCGGCGACACCCTGTCGATCATGCTCAGCGCATCGGGCATGGAAGCCGATGCCTTGTCGCCTGCGGACCTGGCCAAGGCGCGGGCCTACTACGGTCTGGACAAGGGCCTGATCGCGCAGTATCTCGATCTGCTCGGCCGGGCGCTGCACGGCGATCTGGGGCAGTCGCTGTCGTTGAATCGCCCGGTGGTTGATCTGCTCGCCGAACGGCTGCCGCAAACCCTGTCGCTGGCCGGGTTGGCCATCCTCCTGTCGCTGGTGGGCGGCGTGGGGCTGGCCTACCTGACGGCCTACGTGCAATGGCGGCCGTTGAAGGTGGCGCTGACCCGGGTGCCCTCATTCGGGTTCTCGATCCCGGTGTTCTGGATGGGCCTGCTGCTGATTCAGGTGTTCGCCTTTGGCCTGGGCTGGTTTCCAGCCACCGGCAGCAAGGGCGTCGACAGCCTCGTGCTCCCGGCGATCACCCTAGCGATTCCCAGTGCTGCGGTGTATGCCCAGGTCTTGCAGCGCGGTTTTCAAAACGTCTGGCAGGAGCCTTACATCCAGACCGCCTTTGCCAAGGGCCTCAGCCGTGCCCAGGTGCAGGCCCGTCACGGATTGCGCAACGCGGCACTGCCGATTCTGACGCTGGTGGGCCTGCAAGTCGGCAACACCGTCTCCGGCGCGGTGCTGGTCGAGACCATATTCTCGCGCAACGGCGTGGGCCGCCTGGCCCAGGAAGCCGTACTGCGTCAGGACATCCCGGTGGTGCTGGCGATTGTGGCGGTATCGGCGACGGCTTTTGTGGTCATCAACCTGATCGTCGATCTGCTGTACCCCTGGCTCGATCCGCGTATCACTCATTCACCCAAGGTGGCCTGAATCATGGCGACGGATATCCCTTCTTTTTCTGGTGTTGCGCCGGTGACCTGGCGGCGGCGCTCGCGCCTGCGCCGCGCGCTGGATGCCTGGACACCCCTGCTGCGCAAACCGGGTTTCAGCCTGGCGCTGTTCGTGGTGTTGTTCGCATTGACGGCGGCCCTTGTACCGCACTGGCTCAGTGGTTTCGACCCCTATGCGACCTCTCCTCGGGAAAAACTGCTCGGGCCGAGCACGCTGCACTGGTTCGGCACCGATGAACTGGGGCGCGACCTGTATACGCGAGTGATCTACGGTTCCAGCCTGTCGGTGCAAGCCGCGCTGCTGGCCGTTGGGATCGCCTTGAGCGGCGGGCTTGGGCTGGGTGTGCTGGCAGGTTTCGCTGGCGGGCGTCTCGACGCGCTGATCATGCGCGTCATCGATGTGAAACTCGCCCTGCCCGGCCTGCTGCTGGCGCTGGCCATTGTCACCGCGATTGGCTTCGGCACGGTCCCGGTTGCCATCGCAGTGGGCGTCGGAATCGTTCCAGGTTTCGCCCGCACCACCCGCGCCGAAGTATTGCGCATCAAGACGCTGCCCTACGTAGAAGCGGCGCGCCTGGGCGGTGCCAGTTGGCGGCGCACCCTGCTGCGCCATGTGTTGCCCAACGCCTGGAGCCCGGTTGCGGTGCTGGCAACCCTGGACTTCGGCGCCGCCATTCTCGCCACCGCAGGCTTGAGCTTCCTGGGCTTTGGCGCCGCGCCTCCGGCGGCCGAATGGGGAACGCTTATCGCCAATGGTCGGCACTTTCTGGTGACCGCGCCCTGGGTTTCATTGCTGCCCGGCGCATTTGTCGTCGCCGTGGTGTTCAGCCTCAACCATATCGCCCGCACATTCGAGGAGCATCAGCGATGAGCCAGTCCCATTTGCTGGATGTGCGCGATCTGTCCGTCAGCTATCGCTCCAAGGGCCTGGTCACTCAGGCGGTAAGAGGCCTGTCCTTTACCCTGCAACGCGGTGAGACCGTGGCCATCGTCGGGGAATCCGGGTCGGGCAAATCGACCCTCGCCAACGCCCTGCTCGGGTTGTTGCCGGTGGCTGCCTCTATCGATCAGGGCGAACTGCGAGTCGGCGATGTTGAGATGCGAAACGCCAGTGAACGCCAGAAACGCCTGATCCGCGGGCGCACCATCGGCCTGGTGCCGCAGGACCCGATGGTCAGCCTCAATCCTACGCTGAGGGTCGGCCAGCAGATCGGCGAGGCGCTGAAGCTGGCCAACGGACGGGGTTATCGCAGTGCCGATGCCGGTGTCGTGGAATTACTGGGGCTGGTGGGGCTGGACAACGCGGTACTGCGCGCCCGGCAGTATCCCCATGAGCTGTCCGGTGGCATGCGCCAGCGTGTGTTGATCGCCATTGCCATGGCCGGCAATCCGCAACTCATCATCGCTGACGAGCCCACCAGCGCGCTGGATGTGACGGTGCAGCGCAAGATCCTCGACCATCTGCAACGTCTGGTGGCCGAACGCGGGATTTCCCTGTTGATTATCACCCACGACCTAGGTGTCGCCACGGACCGCGCCGACCGATTGCTGGTGATGAAACAGGGCGAGTTAGTGGAGCAAGGCACGCCACGGCAGATCCTTGATACGCCACAGCATCCGTATACCCGGGCGCTGCTGGCAGCTGCTCCGGCATTTTCGACTGCGTCGAGGCGCTTTCCCGTAAAACCCGGGCGGCCGATTCTGAGCCTGCAAGGCGTGGGCAAAACATTTGAACTGCCTGGTCTAAAAGGCCAGGGCCGACAGTTTGCCGCCCTTGAGGGGTTGAGCTTTGACCTGTCTGCGGGCCAGACCCTGGCGATTGTCGGCGAGTCCGGTTCGGGGAAAAGCACGACGCTGCGCATCGCCCTCGGCCTTGAGCAGCCGACCCGAGGCCGGGTGTTGTTCGAAGGTCAGGATGTCACAGGGTTGAGTTGGAAAGCCTTTAGGCCTCTGCGCCGGCGGATACAGCTGGTGCAGCAGAATCCGTTTTCGGCGCTGGATCCGCGGTTCACGGTGTTCGATTGCATTGTCGAGCCGCTGGTGTCGTTTGGGCTGTTGAAGGGCGCAGCGCTTGAACAGGCCGCAGTCGAACTGATGGGCCGGGTGCAGTTGCCGGTGCACTTTCTTGATCGCCTGCCCCATGAGTTGTCCGGCGGGCAGCGTCAGCGTGTGGCGATTGCCCGGGCATTGGCGTTGAATCCGGATGTGCTGCTGCTCGATGAGCCTGTGAGTGCGCTGGATGTGTCAGTGCAGGCGCAGATTCTGGACCTGCTGGATGAGTTGCAGCGCGAGTCGAATATTGCCTATGTGCTGGTTTCCCACGACCTGGCAGTGGTGGCGCGGATGGCCGATCAGGTGTTGGTGTTGCGTCAGGGCCGGGTCGTCGAGCAGGGAGCGCTGAGGCAGGTATTTGAGCGACCGACCAGTGAGTACACCCGCGAGTTGCTGGCGGCGATCCCCGGGGTGGGTGGACGGATGGCAACGCCGGCTCAGGTCCTGAAGGTCGCCGTTTAAGCCTACGCCACCGAACCGTAGCAGCACGGCTTGCCGGCGGGGGCGTCCGCAAGATCGCTCCCGCGGGCAAGCCCGGCTGCTACGGGATTTGTGGCGTTCGGGGGATTTGCGTACACCCAAGGCCCCGTAGCAGTCCGGCTTGCCGGCGAGGCGCCCTCAAGATCGCTGTCGCCGGCAAGCCGGACTGCTACGCTGGGCATTGCCTGACCGTTGTCCTAGACGCTTGCGCCATCCGTTGGTTAGCATGGTGGGTTCTCTATGAAACCCTTGAACGGAGCGACGCATGTCCATCCAACAAACGCCCGGGCATGTGCTGCCGGGGCGCGCCGCAGCGAAAATGGAAGCGGCGATGGCAGTGGGAAGCTTTGCCATCGGTACCGGCGAATTCGCCATCATGGGCCTGATGCCCGATATCGCCAACAACCTGCACCTGACCGAACCCCAGGTCGGCCATGCCATCAGCGCCTACGCGCTGGGCGTGATGGTCGGTGCTCCGCTGCTGGCCATCCTTGGCGCCAAGTTGCTGCGCAAGAACATGCTGATGCTGCTGATGGTGCTCTATGCGCTGGGCAACATTGCCACCGCGTTCACCCCCTCCTTCGCCTCACTGGTGGCGTTCCGTTTCATCAGCGGCCTGCCCCACGGCGCCTATTTCGGCATCGCAGCGGTGGTCGCCTCCAGCATGGTGCCGTCCAATCAGCGCGCCGGGGCAGTGGCGCGGGTGATGATGGGGCTGACACTGGCGATGCTGCTGGGTAACCCCATCGCCACCTTCCTGGGGCAGTTCATGGGCTGGCGCTCGGCGTTCGGCCTGGTGGGCGTGATCGCCGTCACCACCATCGCCCTGATCTGGCACCTGGTGCCTGACCGCCACGACGAGCCGCGCAGCGATCCCCGCAAGGAGCTGCGTGCGTTCACCAAGCCTCAGGTGTGGATGGCGCTGGGTATCAGTTCGGTGGGTTTCTCCGGGATGTTCTGCGTGTTCAGTTACCTGGCGCCGACCATGCTGGAAGTCACCCGCGTCACCCCGCAATGGATTCCGTTCGGGCTGGCGGCGTTTGGCGTGGGCGGCATCATCGGCAACATCGTGGGCGGCAAGCTGTTCGACCGCATGCAGTTCCGCGCGGTCGGCGTGCTGCTGGTGTGGTCGATGGGCGTGCTGCTGTTCTTCCCGTTGGCGGCAAGTTCGCTTCCGGGCGTACTGCTGGGCATCGGTCTGGTCGGCACCATGGTCGCACTGGCCGCGCCGCTGCAGATCCGCCTGATGGACATCGCCCATGAAGCGCCAAGCCTTGCGGCGGCGTCCAACCATGCGGCGTTCAACCTGGCCAACGCGCTGGGCCCGCTGTTCGGCGGCATCGCCATCAGCGCGGGGCTGGGCTGGACCAGCACCGGTTACATCGGGGCAGCCACCGCCCTGGCGGGCCTGGGTATCTACCTGATCGCCCGGCGCATGAAAGGCGGCGACTGACGTCCCTCCTCCGCACGCCGGTGCCGGGCCACGCCAGCCGCCCGCACCGGCAACCTGCGGGCTGATTTCACAGCCTAAGCTAATTCCCAAACGGTATTTAAACCTAATTTAATAGAACCTTATGCTTGGTTTCAGGTCGCGAATCATCCTCGAATTCGCGCTGAACCCAAGGCATCTAGAGAATGACGATCAAGCACTGGACGGCAAAAGCTACATTGGCGCTGGGTGTGTTCACGCTGTCGGTGGCGGCCCACGCCGCTGACCTGACCATCGGCTACATCACCGGAATCGACCCGGTCAAACGCGCCATCGCCGATGGCGAATACGAAAAGGCAATTGGCTCGAAAATCAACTGGCGTCAATTCGAAGCGGGTCCGGCGGTGGTTGCCGCGATGGCCTCGGGGGACGTGCAGATCGGCAACCTGGGTTCCAGCCCGCTGGCGGCCGCCACCTCGAAAAACCTGCCGCTGGTGGCGTTCATCGTCACCTCGCAAATCCAGAGTTCTGAGGCGCTGGTGGTGCGCAATGGCAGCGGCATCAACAAGCCCGAAGACCTGATCGGCAAGAAGATCGCCGTGCCGTTCGTGTCCACCTCTCACTACAGCCTGTTGGGCGCACTCAAGCACTGGAACATCGATCAGAAGCAGGTCACCATTCTCAACCTGACGCCGCTGCAGATCACCGCTGCCTGGAAACGCGGCGACATCGACGGCGCGTTCACCTGGTCCCCGGCCCTGGGGGAAATTCGCAAGACCGGCAAGATTCTCACCGACGCAGGCCAGGTCTCCCAATGGGGATCGCCAACGTTCGAAGTGTGGGTGGCGCGCAAGGATTTCGCCGAGAAACACCCTGAGGTCGTCGCCAGTTTCGCCAAGGTCAGCCTGGCTGCGATTGCCGATTACACGGCGCACAAATCGCAGTGGACGGTAGATTCGGAACCGGTCAAGACCATCGCCCGCTTCACCGGCTCCAACGCTGCGGATGTGCCGGAACTGCTCGACGGCTCGCACTTCCCGACCGCAGCCGAACAGCAATCCCCTGCGCTGCTGGGCGGTGGCACGGTCGCGGACATTGCGAAAACGGCTGAGTTCTTGAAGGATCAGGGCAAGATCGAGAAAGTGCTGCCTGACTATTCCTCGTTTGCCACTGACAGGTTCATCAAGGAATAGACCGGTTGGTCTGATGCTGTAGCAGCACGGTTTGCCGGCGGGGACATGCTCTAGATCGCTCCCGCGGGCAAGCCCGGCTGCTACGGGGTGTGGGGGTGTTTGGAAATTTTGCATCCGCCGCAAAATCCGTAGCAGCACGGCTTGCCGGCGGGAGCGATATCAAATGCGCCGCCGCATATGGATCAAACGCACATTTCGTGGGAGCGGGCTTGCCCGCGAATGCTCTGGACCTGACGCATTGACAGCGGCTGACCCACCCCTTTCGCGGGCAAGCCCGCTCCCACAACACCTCGCCCTAAAATTGCTCGGGGTATCAGAACCCGACCGGGTTGAAGTAGAACGCATCGCTCGACGACAGGCTGGCCTTGATCTGGCGGGTGCCTTCATCGGCCGATACTTCCTCTTCACCCGCTTCCAGCGCCGCATAAGTGCGTGCTGCCACGTCCTGCGGACTGGTCTTCTGCACGTCGAAATCCTTGACCAGGTCGGTGTCGATGAAGCCGACGTGCAGCGCAAGCACCTGGGTCTGATCGGCGCGCAGTTGCACCCTCAGTGCGTTGGTGAAACCCCAGGCAGCGGCCTTGGACACACCATAGGCCGCCAGCGCCGGCGCGTTGAACCAGGTGATGTTGGACAGCACGTTGATGATTGCGCCACCCCCGTTGCGCTTGAGGATCGGCGCAAACGCCGCGCTGACCCGCACCAGACCGTACACGTTGGTGTCGATCAGCTCCTTGGACAGCTCGATCATATTCTCGGCCAGCGCGCTCTCCATCACCTTGGCGATGCCGGCGTTGTTGACCAGCAAGGTGGTGTCTGAACACTGCGCTGCTGCGGCCTTGATGGTCGCGTCATCGGTCACGTCCAGCTTGACCGGGATGATACCTGGCACATCGAAGCCTTCCGGGTTGCGCATGCCGGCGTATACCTTCGCTGCTCCCTGGGCGACTGCCAGCTTGGCAAAGGCCAGGCCCAGACCACGACTTGCACCGGTAACGAAAACCACTGATCCATTGATGTTCATGCGATGACCCTCGAAAAATGGCGCTTTGCCGTTTTGGATGGTGGTCATCATATTCAGAATTACCGTGCTGTCAATCGATGCCGGATGAAACTGTTCAGTGGATAGATTGAAAGCGTTGCATACCTTGAGAGCAGCGCGAGCCGCTCTCAAGTACGGGCCGTTTACACAGGGAAATTGGCGCGCATTGCTGCCAGGCCGCCAGTGAAGATGCCTTCGAACAAGGCAATCGCCTCGGCTTCGCTGATACCGGCTGGTGTGAAGTTCGCCGACCAGGTCACCCGCGAAACCTTTGGATCGGCTTGCGGCGCGACGCCCAGCGTTGCCTTGTACCCGGTGACGGCGAATGGCGCCTGGGTGATGGTGTAGCTGTACCAGCGCGCCGAATTATCGAAACCTTCCAGGCGTTCGATGATGACTTCGCCATCGGCAGTCTCCAGCGTACGCACCCGCCCGCCTTCGCTCAGTTCGCTCTTTGGAATGAATGGCAGCCAGTCAGGCAGTGAATTGAAGCCACCGATCAGTTGCCACACGGTGTCGGGTGAAGCCGGGATGTCGATGTAGGCTGAGGCTTGGGACATTGGAGTTCTCCAGTGAAATGAATCGATGGGTTCCGGCCGCCGGTTCGTCGAGCAGCGGCCGGTAAATCGCAACAAGGGTTATGCCGGCACCGGCGCGTTGATCGAGATTAGCCCGGCTTCGCGCAGTGCGGTCCAGAAAGCGCCAGGAATCACCGCATTGAGCGCGGCCACATCCTCGGCAATCCGGCCCGGACGGCTGGCGCCCGGAATGACTGCCGCAACGGCGGGGTTGGCCAGCGAGAATTGCAGAGCCGCCGCCTTGATATCAACCCCATGAGCCTGGGCGATGCGCTTGATGTGCTCGACCTTCTGGATGATCTGCGGGCTGGCCTTCTGGTACTCGAAATGCTCGCCACCGGCCAGAATCCCCGAGCTGTACGGGCCGCCCACCACGATGTCGGTGTTGCGGGCCTTCGCCTCGGCCATTACCCGCTGCAACGCGCGTTCGTGGTCCAGCAGCGAATAACGCCCGGCCAGCAGGAAACCATCGGGCTTGGGTTCGTCCAGGCCAAGGGTGAGTTCGATAGGCTCGACCTTGTTCACCCCAAGACCCCAGGCCTTGATGACGCCCTCGTCACGCAGGCGGTCCAGCACGCGGAAGGCCCCGGTGCGCGCCTGTTCGAAGTCTTGCAGCCACTGGTCACCGTAGAAGTCCTGGGCGATGTCGTGAATCCAGACGATGTCCAGGCGGTCGGTCTTCAAGCGCTTGAGGCTGTCTTCGATGGAGCGCAAGGTGGCATCGGCGCTGTAGTCGTTGACGATCTTGTTGCGCAGGCCGTGTTCGAACACGCCGCTTTTCTCGCCCAGGTCGCGGGCGCTGTTGTCCAGTTCGTCGAGGATCACCCGGCCGACCTTGGTGCTGAGCACGTATTCATCGCGCTTGTATTTGTGCAGGGCCTCGCCCAGGCGGATTTCCGAGAGGCCTGCGCCGTAGAACGGTGCGGTGTCGAAGTAACGCACGCCGGCATTCCAGGCGGCATCGACGGTGGCTTCTGCCTCGGCTTCAGGGATATTGCGGAACATGTTGCCCAGCGGTGCGGTGCCGAATCCGAGGACGCCTGGCAGTTTGTCTTTCAAGCTCATGGCTCTGATCTCCAGTTGAGGGGTCGCTGTTGCGACCGTTGAGCAGATCCTAGATTGCCGCCTCAAGACCGTCCAAGACATAATGAGTCAGACTTAAGACCTAGCGAGCATCACATGATCGATCTCCGCCAACTGCGCTATTTCGTCGTCGCCGCCGAGGAGGAACACGTTGGCCGCGCCGCCGAGCGCCTGCACATTTCCCAGTCGCCCTTGAGCCGGCAGATCGCCCAACTGGAAGAACGCCTGGGCCTGAACCTGTTCGAGCGCAGCCAGCAGCGTATCCGCCTGACCAGCGATGGCCGCACCTTTCTCACCGAAGCTCGCAGCCTGTTGACCCACGCCAACCGCCTGGAATCCTTGGGCAAGCGCCTGGGACGTGGCGAAGAAGGCGGCCTGTGCATCGGTTACATCGAGCACGCCATGCACGCCAACATCCTGCCCAAGGCGTTGAGCACCGTGCGCGCCGACCGCCCGGCCGTGCACGTGGCGCTGTACCTGATGAGTTCGGGCGATCAGCTTGAGGTCTTGCGCCAGCGCAGCCTGGACGTGGCGCTGGTCAGCGAGCCGCCACGGGACGACGACCCGGACCTGCTCTGCCGCCAGTTGCTGGAGGACCCGATGCTGCTGGCATTGCCGGCCAACCATCCGCTGGCGACCAGGGAGCGCCTGACCCCGGCGGACTTGAAGGATGAGGACTGGATCGGGGTGAAATCCAGCCAGGGCAAGGACCAGCACGGCGAATTCGTGGCCGCCTGCATTCGTGCAGGCTTCACCCCGCAGATTCGGCTGGAAGCCGCCGAGCCTTACACTGCGCTGGGGCTGGTGGCGGCCGGGTTGGGAATCACCATGACCCAGAAGAGTCTTGATCAGGCGGCGCACCCGGGTGTGGTGTTCAGGGAATTGCCGTGGCTGACGTTCAGCATGCCGCTGTGGGCGGCCTGGCATCGGGTGAACCTGCGGGCGCTGGTGGAGATCTTCCGGGTGATTCTGACCGGCAAGGATGCGGCGCCGATGGCCGTAGGCAGCGAGACGCTTCCCGGCTGAATTCAGGACTGCCCGAGAATCGCGGCCAACAGCCCCGGAAAGCGGGCGTCGAGTTCCTCTCCCCGCAGCGAGTTCATGTGCGTGGTGCCGACGTTGCGGGTATGCACCAGCCCTGAATCACGCAGGACGCGGAAATGGTGGGAGACGCTGGACTTGGGGCGTCCGCCGTCCAGTTCGCCACAAGTGGCTTCGGCCACGCCGGCCAGGTGGCGAACGATTTCCAGGCGAACAGGATCGCTCAGCGCGTAGAGAATGCGCTCGAGTTCGAAGCTCTCGGGATCGGGGTGTTTGTAGGCTCGCATGGGTCGGCATGATAGCGAGGGGGTTTTAAAAAAGCCATTGTTCGAATACTATCGAACAATCGTAAATCACACCTTTCGAGGCGACCATGTCGGCACTGTTCGAACCCTTCAAGCTCAAAGACGTCACCCTGCGCAATCGCATTGCCATTCCGCCGATGTGCCAGTACAAGGCCGAAGACGGTCTGATCAACGACTGGCACCACGTTCACCTGGCCGGCATGGCCCGTGGCGGCGCGGGTCTGGTGGTGGTCGAAGCCACCGCCGTGGCACCGGAAGGCCGGATCACCCCGGGCTGCGCCGGCATCTGGAATGATGAACAGGCCCAGGCATTCGTGCCGGTGGTCAAGGCGATCAAGGCCGCAGGCGCGGTGCCGGGCATCCAGATCGCCCACGCCGGCCGCAAAGCCAGCGCCAACCGCCCCTGGGAAGGCGACGACCATATCGTAGAGTCCGACCCGCGTGGCTGGCAGACCATCGCCCCTTCGGCTATCGCCTTTGGTGCAGGCCTGCCCAAGGTGCCCCAGGCCATGACCCTGGAAGACATCGCCCGGGTTCGCCAGGACTTCGCCGACGCCGCCCGCCGCGCCCGTGACGCCGGTTTCGAATGGATCGAACTGCACTTTGCCCATGGCTACCTGGGCCAGAGCTTCTTCTCCGAACACTCCAACCAGCGCACCGACGCCTATGGCGGCAGCTTCGACAACCGCAGCCGTTTCCTGCTGGAAACCCTGGCCGCCGTGCGTGAAGTGTGGCCGGAGCACCTGCCCCTGACCGCGCGTTTCGGCGTGCTGGAATATGACGGTCGCGACGAGCAGACCCTCACCGAGTCCATCGAGCTGGCGCGCCGCTTCAAGGATGGCGGCCTGGACCTGCTGAGCGTCAGCGTCGGCTTTACCATTCCGGAAACCAACATTCCGTGGGGTCCGGCGTTCATGGGGCCGATTGCCGAGCGCGTTCGCCGCGAAGCCGGATTGCCGGTCACCTCAGCCTGGGGTTTCGGCACGCCGCAACTGGCGGAAGAATCAATCAAGTCCGGTCACCTGGACTTGGTGTCCATCGGGCGCGCGCACCTGGCGGACCCGCACTGGCCGTACTTCGCAGCCAAGGAACTGGGCGTGGACAAAGCCTCCTGGACCCTGCCCGCCCCTTACGCGCACTGGCTTGAACGCTATCGTTAAGCGCTACGCACCGGGTCGCCCTGCAATGGGGCGACTTGAGGGTTCATGCCGGGTGTCTAGCCGGGCGGCGATTTGATCGCCGTCCAGCGAGCCTGAGAGCCTACTGCCCCGCCGAACGGTGCCAGCGAATCTGACTGACCCCGGAACGCTCCGCAGCCTCGACCATCGAATGGTAACTGCCCTGCCACTCGCGTCCGCTGGCGCCCATCTCGGCGCCTGAGTGGATCAAGGCGTAATACACCGCATCGTGAGAGCACAGGTTGTCGTCGTGACATTCCAGCGCCCGCTCGTTACCTTCGAACGTGTAAAAAATCGTGAAGCCCATGACACACCTCCATGCCGACGATGATCCTGGCAGAACGGGTCGATCATAGCGCGCACCCGACCGGGCAGAATGACAGGCTGGCTAATTTCACTGGCTTTGCGGGCCAGCCACTGAAATGTCGGGCGAACGGCCTTCGGGAGCAGCGGGCAAGGTTGAAAGCGCGGCGCAGTGCCTTATCATGGCCGGCGGTTTATCGACTCACTTCAAGCAAGAGATGCCTATGTCCAGCGAAAACGTCGTCTTCACTCCCGATCCCGATGCGGATTCCATTTCTTCCGATGTGGCCGGTTTCGGCGGCATTCTAGTCTCGACCCAGGTTCCGACCCGCGCCGATGGCAGCCTTGAACTGGGCGACATCACGCTGCAGAGCGAATGCACCCTGCAAGCGCTGAAAGTGGCGCTGGAGAAAGCGGGCAGCTCGATGGACCGGGTCATGCACCTGACCATCTACCTGACCGACATGGCCGACCGCGCGGCTTTCAATGAGGTCTACAAACGCTTCTTCGCCAAGCCATGGCCGGTACGTGCGGCGGTAGGCGTCGCGGCGCTGGCCGTTGAAGGCATGCGCGTGGAAGTGACGGCGATGGCGGCCAAGGGCTGATCCAGTTCGTCGCTGTTGAGGTAGCCCACACCCGTAGCAGTCCGGCTTGCCGGCGGATGTACCCGATCCCGTAGGAGCGCGCTTGCCCGCGATGGCGTCCTTGAGACACTCGCCGGCAAGTCGCCGTTTCTCACCACCCGGCAGCACAAGGATGCCGCCCAGGCATTTCGCCGGTACAATGCGCGGCTTGACCGTGACGATCCTGACTAAAAAAACATGTCCCTACCCAAGCATCACCTGGAATTGCTCAGCCCTGCGCGCGATGTAAGCATTGCTCGCGAGGCCATCCTGCATGGCGCCGACGCCATCTACATCGGCGGCCCAAGCTTCGGCGCACGCCATAACGCTGCCAACGAAGTCAGCGAGATCGCCGACCTGGTGGAGTTCGCCCGTCGCTACCATGCGCGGGTATTCACCACGATCAACACCATCCTGCACGACAACGAACTGGAGCCGGCGCGCAAGCTGATCCACCAGCTGTACGACGCAGGCGTCGACGCGCTGATCGTCCAGGACCTGGGCGTCATGGAACTGGACATCCCGCCGATCGAGCTGCATGCCAGCACCCAGACCGACATCCGCACCCTGGAACGGGCCAAATTCCTCGATCAGGCAGGCTTCTCCCAACTGGTGCTGGCCCGTGAGCTGAACCTGCAGGAAATCCGTGCCATCGCCGACGAGACCGATGCCGCCATCGAGTTCTTCATCCACGGTGCGCTGTGCGTAGCCTTTTCCGGTCAGTGCAACATTTCCCACGCCCAGACCGGCCGCAGCGCCAACCGTGGCGACTGCTCCCAGGCCTGCCGCCTGCCCTACACATTGAAAGATGATCAGGGCCGCGTAGTAGCCTTCGAGAAACACCTGCTGTCGATGAAAGACAACAACCAGAGCGCCAACATCCGCGCTCTGGTGGAAGCCGGCGTGCGCTCGTTCAAGATCGAGGGGCGTTACAAGGACATGGGCTACGTGAAAAACATCACGGCCTACTATCGCCAGCGCCTGGACGACGTGCTCGAAGACCGCCCGGACCTGGCCCGCGCTTCCAGCGGCCGTACTGCGCATTTCTTCGTGCCGGACCCGGAAAAGACTTTCCACCGTGGCAGCACCGATTACTTCGTCACCGACCGCAAGATCGACATCGGCGCTTTCGACACCCCGACCTTCACCGGCCTGCCGGTGGGTGTGGTGGAGAAAGTCGGCAAACGCGACCTGCAAGTGGTGACCCATGAACCGCTGTCCAACGGTGACGGCCTCAATGTGCAAATCAAGCGCGAAGTCGTGGGTTTCCGCGCCAATATCGCCGAAGCCAAGGGCGAGTTCGAGGAAGATGGCGAGAAACGCTATCGCTATCGCGTCGAGCCCAACGAGATGCCGGCCGACCTGTACAAGGTGCGCCCGAACCATCCACTGAGCCGCAACCTGGACCACAACTGGCAACAGGCGCTGCTCAAGACCTCCGCCGAACGCCGCATTGGTCTGACCTGGCAGGCCACCTTGCGCGAAGAGCGCCTTGAGCTGGTGGCAACCAGTGAAGAAGGCATCAGTGCGAGCGTTGCTTTGGACGGCCCTTTTGGTCCGGCCAACAAACCTGAGCAGGCCCTTGAGCAATTGCGCGACCTGCTGGGTCAACTGGGCACAACCCAGTACCACGCCACTGACGTGAAGCTGGACGCCCCGCAGGCGTTCTTCATTCCGAACTCGCAACTCAAGGCCCTGCGCCGCGAGGTGATCGAGGCGCTGACGGCCGCCCGCGTCGCGGCCCATCCGCGCGGCTCCCGCAAGGCCGAGACCAGCCCGCCGCCGGTGTACCCTGAGTCGCACCTGTCGTTCCTGGCCAACGTGTACAACCAGAAAGCGCGGGATTTCTATCACCGCCATGGCGTGCAGTTGATCGACGCCGCCTACGAGGCCCACGAGGAACCGGGCGAAGTGCCGGTGATGATTACCAAGCACTGCCTGCGCTTCTCGTTCAACCTGTGCCCGAAACAGGCCAAGGGCGTCACCGGCGTGCGCACCAAGGTTGCGCCGATGCAACTGGTGCATGGCGATGAAGTCTTGACCCTCAAGTTCGATTGCAAGCCGTGCGAGATGCACATCATCGGCAAGATGAAAGGCCACATCCTGCACTCGCCGCAACCGGGCAGTGCACCGGTGGTGGGTCACATCAGCCCGGCGGATTTGCTCAAGACCATCCCCCGCGCACCGCATTGATGGGCTGACCTCTACGTAGCAGCCGGGCTTGCCTGGGGCGTTCTCAAGATCGCCCCGCTGGCAAGCCGGACTGCTACGGTACTGTGGTAGACGCAAATCCCAAACACCGCAAAACCCGTAGCAGCCGGGCTTGCCCGCGGGACGATCTTGAGGACGCCCCCGCCGGCAAGCCGTGCTGCTACGGGGTTGGGGGCGTTCTCAAGGTCATCTGCGCACCGCTTCCCGTAGGAGCGCGCTTGCCCGCGATGGCGTTACACCTGACACCTCGATGATGCCTGCCACACCGCCGTCGCGGGCAAGCGCGCTCCTACACGTTAACGGCCGGAATCCGGTTGTGCATATCCGACCTGCATTTTCCCCTCCCTGACTTCCCGCAACCGCCGTCTCGCCTGCGCTGTGGCGATTTTTCGCGACCATGGATATTGCCAACTACAGGTCGGAAACAGACAACTGGGCGTCGTTTCGATCTGATCGAATCGCTCCATGCACAACCGGGTGTTTCGCACTGCGAATACCCCGGTTCTGACCCTGGAAAACGCCGAGGATGCTCCTGTGAAAGACAGCGTAATGATTGGAGAACTGACCTGGCCGGATTACGCACGGCGGGTCAAGAACGGCGGCCCGGTGTTCCTGCCGGTAGGCGCTCTGGAGCAGCATGGCCATCACATGTGCATGGAAGTGGACGTGCTGCTGCCCACCGCCATCTGCAAGGCGGTGGCGCAGAACGTAGACGGCCTGGTGTTGCCCGCCCTCGCCTACGGCTACAAATCCCAGCAGAAATCAGGCGGTGGCAATCACTTTCCCGGCACCACCAGCCTTGACGGTGCAACGCTCACCAGCACGGTGCAGGACATCATCCGCGAACTCGCCCGCCATGGCGCGCGCAAGCTGGTGGTGATGAACGGGCACTTCGAGAATTCGATGTTCATCGTCGAGGGCATCGACCTGGCGCTGCGGGAGTTGCGCTACGCAGGCATCCACGACTTCCGGGTGGTGGTGCTCTCGTACTGGGATTTCGTCAACGACCCGCAGGTGATCCAGACCCTGTACCCCGAAGGATTCCTCGGCTGGGACATCGAGCATGGCGGGGTCTTCGAAACCTCGCTGATGCTTGCCCTGCACCCGGACAAGGTCGACCTGAGCCGCGCCGTCGATCACCCACCCGCCAAGTTTCCACCCTATGACGTGTTCCCCGTCATCCCCGAGCGCACCCCGGCCTGCGGCACCCTGTCCTCGCCCAAGGGCTCCAGCCGCGAGAAAGGCGAGCTGATCCTGCAGGTCTGTGTGCAAGGCATCAGCGGCGCGGTGCGCGAAGCCTTCAACCTTGAGCGGTAAACCCCGCCATCGAACATGACTCCCCAGCGTCACGGTCCAGCGACATCAAAACGGCTCCACAACAATAAAAAGGGTCACTCTCATGTCCAGCTCAAGTCTCTCCCCAGGCCTCAAGCAGCGCCACGTCACCATGCTGTCCATCGCCGGCGCCATCGGTGCCGGCTTGTTCATCGGCTCCGGCCACGCCATCGCGGCGGCAGGGCCGGCTGCGATCATCGCGTACATCCTGTCCGGCACCCTGGTGGTGCTGGTGATGCGCATGCTCGGCGAAATGGCCGTGGCCTCACCCGATACCGGCTCGTTCTCGACCTACGCCGAACGGGCGATGGGACGCACGGCAGGTTTCACCATCGGCTGGCTGTACTGGTGGTTCTGGGTGCTGGTGATTCCCATCGAAGCCATCGCCGCCGCCGCGATCCTGCATGCGTGGTTTCCCGCCGTGCAAACCTGGGAATTCGCCCTGGCCGTGACGGGCCTGCTGACCCTGACCAACCTGTTCAGCGTGGCCCGTTACGGCGAGTTCGAGTTCTGGTTCGCCATGCTCAAGGTTATTGCGGTGTTGGGCTTCATCGCCTTGGGTGCGCTGGCGTTGGCGGGCGGCTTGCCCAATACAAAGGTCAGCGGCGTGCTGACCCTGAGCCGCGAGTTCGGCGGCTTCATGCCCAACGGAATGACCGCAGTGGTCGGTGCCATGCTGACCACCGTGTTCAGCTTCATGGGCACCGAAATCGTCACCATCGCCGCTGCTGAATCGAAAAACCCGTCGAAACAGATCACCCGCGCGACCAACTCGGTGGTGTGGCGGATGGGGATTTTCTACATTGTCTCGGTGTTCCTGATCGTGTCGATCGTGCCCTGGAACGACCCGATGCTGACCCAGGTGGGCTCCTATCAGCGCGCCCTGGAGCTGATGAACATTCCCTACGCTAAGCTGATCGTCGATATCGTGGTGCTGATCGCCGTGGCCAGTTGCCTGAACTCGGCCATCTACACCGCCTCGCGCATGGTCTACTCGCTGGGCAAACGCGGCGACGGCCCGCGCTTCCTGCAGAAGACCAACGCCAGCGGCGTGCCCTGCATCGCGGTGCTGGCCAGTACGGCAGTGGGCTTTTTGACCACGGCTTTGAACTACTTCGCCCCCGAGCAGGTGTTCTCCTTCCTGCTGGCCAGCTCCGGCGCCGTGGCGCTGCTGGTGTACCTGGCCATCGCCCTCTCGCAGCTGGTGTTGCGCAAGCGCATGCAGGCCAGCGGCGAACCCATCGCCTTCGGCATGTGGCTGTTCCCGTGGCTCAGCTACGCCGTGATCCTGTCGATCCTGAGCATTCTGCTGGTGATGCTGGTACTGCCTGAACACCGCATGGAAGTCGTCGCTACTGGCGGGCTGGCCCTGTCGATCATCTGCATGAGCGCGATCTTTTCCGGCAGGCGGCAGGCCGTCCAGCACACCAAACCCGTCTAGAACCACCAGGGTCACGCAGTTGCAGTTTTTTTAACGGTTCACCTCTTTCCGGCCGCTCTTGACCACAGAGCGGGCCGGTTTTTTTGTTTTTCAAAGCCAATGCCTGTCCATGCCGGCCTGGGTGTAAGATCCGCCCAGACTCCCCGACCCGCAGGCATTGCCCCAAGACGCATCGTGCGTCGTTGTAGTCGTTGAGGAGTGAGAGAGATGGCGGAGCTGGAAATGCTGAAAGTCGAGATGCCACAACACCTTACGCCAGGGGATGACGAAACTGTCCTGGCCCCGGCGCTCAACCCCAAAGCCAAGGTCATCGGGTTTCTGGTCATCCCCAATTTCACCACCATCGGTTTTGCCTCGGCGGTGGAAACCCTGCGCATGGCCAACCTCGCTGCGCGCAAGACGCTGTATCAGACCCTTATCATCGCCGCCGACATGGAGCCGGTGAGCGCCAGCAACGGCATGCGCGTGCTGCCTGATTACTGCATTGCCACCGCGCCCAGGCTGGACGTGCTGTTCGTGGTCGGTTCCAACCCCATCGTCTCCGATCACAGCACCCGCCCCCTGCTCAACTGGCTGCGCAAGCTGGCCCACGATCAGGTGCCGCTGGGCGGGATATGCACCGGCAGCCACCTGCTGGCCCGCGCCGACCTGCTCAAGGGCTATCGCTGCACCATTCACTGGGAAGACATCGAGGCGCTCAAGGAGCGGTTTCCGGGGATCATCATTTCCAATCAGCTGTTCGAGCTGGACCGCGATCGCTACACCTGTTCCGGGGGCGTGGCGTCCATGGACATGACCCTGCAGCTGATCGCTCGCCAGCCAGGCGGGCGCGACATTGCCGCCCATGCCGCCGAGCTGCTGTTGTGTGACCGGGTGCGCGGCGCCCAGGAACGCCAGCGTGTGCCGCTGCGGCAAAAGCTTGGGACATCGCAGCCCAAACTCAGCCAGATCGTCGCGATCATGGAGGCCAACCTCGAAGAACCGGTGGGCCTCGAGGAACTGGCGAGCCTCAACGAGGTGTCGGTGCGCCAACTGGAGCGCCTGTTCCACAAGCACCTGCAACGCACGCCGAGCCAGTACTATCTGGAACTGCGCCTGTCACGGGCACGGCAGCTGCTGTTGCGCAGCGAATCCCAGGTGCGGGACATCGCCCTGGCCTGCGGCTTTGTCTCCCCCGCGCACTTCTCCAAATGCTACAGCCGCTTCTTCGGCGTATCGCCCATGGGCGAGCGCAAGCAGGTTGCGTCGCTGCACTGACGGCAGATGCAACGAGGCCGGCAATGCGCCGGCCTCGATCAATGCCTTTTCAGTCTGACCATTTCAATCCTGCAACGCCTTGTGCGCTGTTTCGCGGCTGAGCAGCATCGCGACCAGCGCCACCAACGCTGCCGCCAGCAGATACCAGGCCGGCGCCATCTTGTTGCCCGTCAACTGGATCAACCAGGTCGCAATGAACGGCGCGGTACCGCCAAACAGCGCGTTGGCCAGGTTGAAGCTGAAGGCGAAACCGCTGAAGCGCACGCGGGTCGGGAAGATTTCCGCCAGAAAGCACGGCAGCGTGCCGTCATTCATCGCCAGCATGGCGCCGAAGATGAGCTGGATCGCCAGAATCATCAGCAACGGCTGGTGATCGAGCATGCCGAACAGCGGCAACGTCAGCCCCAGAAAGAGCACCGAAGCGATCAACAGCATGGTCTTGCGGCCGAACCGGTCCGACAGCGTGCCCATCAGGAAGATCAGGCCGATGTAGGTGGCCAGCGACACGGTCGAAGCCAGGAACGAGTCGCCCTCGCTCATGCCCATTTCGCTGGACAGGTAGGTCGGCATGTAGCTGAGCAGCAGGTAGAACGCCACGGCGTTCAGGCAGGTGACGCCGATACCGATCAGTACGCTGCGCCGATGCACGGTGAGCAGTTCTCGCACCGGCGCCTGCTGGCCGCCTTCCTTTTCTTCCAGGCGTTTCTCCATCTCCAGGAACTTGGGTGTGTCCTGCAGGCTCATGCGGATGTAACGGCCCACCAGGCCAAACGGCGCGGCCAGCAGGAATGGCAGACGCCAGCCCCAACTGTGCAGGTCCTCGACGGTGAGCCAGGCATGCAGGCCCGCCACGAACAGCGCACCGAACAACAGCCCCGCCGCCGTGCTGGCAGGCACGATGCTGGTGAACAGCCCGCGCTTGCCGGGCGGTGCGTACTCGGCCAGGAAGGCCGCAGCGCCTGCGTATTCACCCGATGCCGAAAAACCCTGGAACAGCCGGATCAGCAACAGCAATGCCGGCGCCCACAGGCCGATGTGGTTGTAGGTGGGCAGGATGCCGATGCAGAAGGTCGACACCGACATGATCAGGATCGACCAGGACAGCGCGCTGCGCCGCCCGTATTTATCACCGAAGTGGCCCCAGATCAGCCCGCCCACTGGGCGGACGATGAACGACAGAGCGAACACCGCGAAGGTCGCCAGCAGCCCCGTGGCCTTGTCAGCCTGGGGGAAGAACGTCAGGGCGATGACAGTCGCCAGATAGCCATAGGCTGCGTAGTCGAACCACTCGACGAAGTTGCCCATGAAACTGGCGCCCGCCGCACGTCTAAGCGCCTTGCGCTCGGCACTTTGCTCGCGTTGGGCATCGACTGGAGATTGCATGCTTGCACTTGGAATGGTCATGACGGATACCCTCTATTGTTGTACTTGGCAGGGCGAAAAGTCAGGAAGTGCTGCGCGTCTGGGCACGCATGCACTTGAAGGCAAAACAAAACGCCGCACGGGAAAGTGCGGCGTGACAGCTTATTTCTTGATGATGTTGTGTTCCGGGCCATACGGGAACTTGGTGATGTTCTCCCCGCCGTGCTCGTTGACGATCAGGATGTCGTGCTCACGGTACCCGCCAGCGCCCGGCAGGCCTTCAGGCAGCATGATCATCGGCTCGATGGACACCACCATGCCCGGCTCCAGCACCGTGTCGATGTCTTCGCGCAGCTCAAGCCCCGCCTCGCGGCCATAGTAATGGCTCAGGGTGCCGAACGAGTGGCCGTAGCCGAAGGTGCGGTACTGCAGCAGGTCATGCGCCATGAAGATCTCATTCAACTCTGCCGCGATGTCGCAGCAACGCATGCCCGGCTTGATGAGTTTCAGGCCCGCCTCGTGCACCTTGACGTTGACTTCCCACAGGCGCAGATGGTCGTCGGAGCAGTGATCCAGGAACAGCGTGCGCTCCAGCGCCGTGTAATAACCGGCAATCATTGGGAAGCAGTTCAGACTCAGGATGTCACCCTTGTTGACCTTGCGCGACGTCACCGGGTTGTGCGCACCGTCGGTGTTGATGCCTGACTGGAACCAGGTCCAGGTGTCCATCAACTCGGAATCGGGGAAAGTACGGGCGATTTCGCGCACCATGGCCTGGGTCGCGTGCAGTGCCACTTCATATTCCGGGACCTGGTCGCGCAGCGCTTCGACGATGGCCGCACCGCCGACATCGGCAATCCGTGCGCCCTGGCGAATGACCGCATGTTCTTCAGCAGACTTGATCATGCGCATGCGCATGCACGGCGCGCCGATATCCACCAGTTCGGCCTGCGGATAGCGGGCGGCGAGCTTGTCGCGGTTGAGCAGGTTCAGGTGGTCGAACTCCACGCCGATGCGTCCGGCCTTGGGCAGCGCCTGCTGGATGGCGACGAAGTAGTTGTCGCGCTGCCAGTCGGTGTAGACGATGTTTTCGGTGCCAACCGTGCGGCGCCATGGCTGGCCACCGTCGATATTGGCGCTGATCGTCACCACGCTGTCCTGGGTCACGACCAGGGCATAAGGCCGGCCGAACGAGCAATACAGGAAATCGCTGTAGTAGTTGACGTTGTGGTACGAGGTGAATACCGCAGCGTCGATGTCGTTCTGCGCCAGATAGCCGCGCAGTTTGGCCTGGCGATTGGCGTATTCCTGCGCCGAGAACGTGGGTGCGACTTTTTCGCCGTTCTTGATCTGGATGGTCTTCGGCATTTGCATGACTTCTATCCTTCAGTGATTGACCGGAGCGCGCCAGTTGATCGGGCCGCTGGAGACCATTCGAACAGAAGGCCCTGGGGCTTTTTTGCGCGAATCCGACCTGCAATTGACTGGATCCGCTGCGCCGCCCGTCTCCTTGTCGATGCCCCACGCACATAGCACGATGCCCCGGTCGGCGGAACAGACCGCGAGCCGGGGCATCGTGCTTGTGTGCGTGGGCGAAGCGTTTCAGTGCAGGCGTCGGGCATCCGCCTGTGTATGCGGGGCCGCATGCTCGCGCTGGTTGCGGGCCAGGAGCTCGCGAATCAGGCCCCGGGCGCCGTGCGGGCCGACGCAGGTCAGGTGCATCAGCACATCGAAGGGTTGCGCCTGATCCAGCGCCTGGGTGGCCATGGTCACGCCGTTGCTTGCCCGAAGCGGTGCGCCTTGCAGACTGAGCATCTGCCATTCGCACACCGTTTCACCTGCCGTCTCGTTGGCCACGCGCAGGGGCTCCAGCGCGCTGGCCAGGGCATAGAAGTCGAAGGCATCGGTCAGCCAGAAGCCGATGCGAAGCACTTTTTGAGCGGAAGAACGATCCTTGGAGCCCTGCGCCATGACCTCGATCCTGTGGACGTCGAACGGAGCTTGATTGTCGGCGCAACACGCAGCCCGGACGTGCCTGAATTCGACCTGTAATTGTTCGCACGGCCTGCAAACCTCTCGCTTGTGACCTATAGCGACGACGGCTGGCCTGATTGCGACCCGCCTGCGCCCGGCATTGGCGAGGCCTTGAATTTCCACGCTATAACAGGCCCCCGTTTGCTACTGGAGCCTTGTCCATGACTGTCGAGTTTCGTCCGGCCACACGTTGGGACGCGCGGGAGATTGCCCGCCTGTTCCAGATCACTTCCGAAGGTGCATCCGATTACATCTGGAGCCAGCTGGCCGAACCGGGTGAGGAACTGCTCGACGTTGGCGCCCGGCGTTATGCCCGTGAGGACGTGGATTTTTCCTTCCAGAATTGCCTGATTGCCGAAGCCGAAGGGCTGGTGATCGGCATGATGCACAGCTACGCCATGCGCGAGGACCCTGAGCCTGTAGCGGTCACCGACCCGGTGCTGGCGCCTTATGCCGATATGGAAGTGCCGGATACGCTGTACATCTCAAGCCTGGCCTTGCACGAGGGCTGGCGCAATAAGGGCCTGGGCCTCGATTTTCTCGAACGTGCGCAACTTCGCGCCGATAGCATGGGGCTTAAAGGATTGAGCCTGATCGATTACGCCGCCAACACCGGTGCGCGACGGTTTTATGAGCGACACGGTTTTGCAGTGATCAAGACGTGCCAGATCACGCCGCACCCGATGATTCGGGTGACGGGCGAGGCGTATTTGATGCAGCGGCTTAGCTGATGTACCCCATTCTTGTAGCAGCCCGGCTGCCACGGGGCGGTCATCGGCGGGCCAATTCGTGGCGGGTGCACCCTTCGTAATACACCTGTCGCACGCTGTCCGGGCGCATGCGCGAGGGGCTGTCGTAGGTCTGCTCGGCGATGCCCAGCGCACTCATGCGCATCCACTGCTGGGGGAAATGCCGGGCCTGGAGCTTCTTGCGCGCGCCGTACAGGGTCAGCCCTGACAACTTGTATTGCTGCGCCGTGCCAGCAATCCCGGCGCCCCAACTGCAAAGATCGTGTTCGTTCTTGCTCAAGTCCCGCGCAAACGTGAAGGATGAAGTACCGGCCACCGCACAGAACACCAACACAACCCTGATAGTTTGCATGCAGATCCTTGCCTAACTGATTGATAGGCCGAGGATTGTGCATAGATTGATTTGCCCCGGGGGCCAGCATAGTGCCGCCTTTGCCGATCAGGCGACCAACGGCACCTGCGCTCGGGAAAAACCTGCACACCAAGGTGACAATTTGGCAACCAAAGCCCGCGCCGCCTGCTACCGTGTAGAAGTTGGTGGTGAACCTTATCGCTGATGAACCTGTCGATAGTTGCACCTCTGGCCAGGTCTGTCGGCACCCTTATGCGACGGGCCCGTCAGGTTGGCCATATCTTCTGAAGGACCGTCCATGATTCCAATTCAACGCATCGCCTGGCTCAAGGCATGGGGCGCCCATGGCTTCACGGCCACCGGCGTCGTGCTCGCTTTCCTGGCCACCATCGCCCTGCTCGACAACCAGCCCAAGGCCTGCCTGCTGTGGTTGGGCATCGCGCTGATCGTGGACGGCGTGGACGGGTCGCTGGCGCGCAAGGTCAATGTGCAGTCGGTGCTCCCCAATTTCGACGGTTCGGTACTGGACCTGGTGATCGACTACCTCACCTACGTGTTCATCCCGGCGCTGTTCATGTATCGCTATATTCCGGTGCCGGACTACACCCTGCTGCTGAGTGTGTCGATCATTCTCGTGTCGTCGCTGTTCTGTTTCTGCAACGTGGAGATGAAGAGCAAGGACAACTATTTCCAGGGGTTTCCCGCGGCCTGGAACGTTGTCGTATTGTGTGTCTACATCCTGTCGCCGGCGCCGTGGCTGACGTTCATCACGGTGATTTGCCTGGCGCTGTTGACTGTGACCCGGATGAAATTCCTGCATCCGTTCCGCGTGCGCCGCTTCATGCCGATCAACATCGCCGTGACCAGCATCTGGTTCCTGTGCAGTTTCCTGCTGGTGCTCAATCACCCTTACAACGGTTCGGTCGTGCTCTGGGTGTGGCTGGCGATGTCGGCGTACTTCCTGGGGATCTGCATCTGGCGCACCTCGCTTGAATGGATCGATAAAGCGCGCTTCTGAGACATCACCTGACCTGTAGGAGTGAGCTTGCTCGCGATCGCTGTCGGTTTGACACCACGATGGTGAATGTCAATCGCAATCGCGAGCAAGCTCACTCCTACAATGATCGTGCGAACATGACATTCCGCGTTACGCCCTCATCCCCGCCAGATACGCCCACGGATAAATCCCCCGCTGGTGCCCGTCGCTGAACACCAGCTGCAGGCCGTAGCCCTGGGGATGCACACCCACTACCCGAATCGACCCGGCCACCACCGGGTTCATCCCGCGCAACCGGAATGCCCGGCATTGCGAGCACGGGCATTGCTTGCGCAGGAGCACGTGGTCGATGTGCTGCTCGCTGCCGTCCTGCCAGTTCAGGCGCAGAGTCTGTCGCTCCCGGGAGTTACCGATAGCGACCGGCACCGCGCTCATTGCAACTGCCCCAGCGCAATGCGCACCGCCTTACGCACTTCCGGGTCGGCGTCGTGCTCCAGTTGCAGCAATGCGGGACGGGCAGCCTTGTCCGCCAGTTCGCCCAACGCCAGCGCCGCTTCCTTGCGCAGGTTGCTGATGCTGTGATTCAGCGCCTCGATCAACGGGCCCAATGCTTCGGGATGGCGTAAGCGCCCCAGGCTGCGAGCGGCACGCAGGCGCACCTGCCAGTATTCATCATTGAGCGCGGCAATCAGGGCCCCGGCGGCTTGCTGTTGCCCGACCTTGCCCAAGGTTGTGGCGGCCTCTTCGCGCACCTGCCAGATGTCATCCTGCAACGCCGTGCACAACGCCGGCAGCACGCGCGTATCGTTGGCCAGGCCCAGGGCGCCGGTGGCAGCGCGGCGTACCTCGCTGTCCGGGTCGTGGCTGGCCAGTGTCGCCAACGCCTCCAGGGCATCGGTCTTCTTCAGCCATCCCAGCACACCCACAGCCTCACGCCGAACCTCGGCGTGTTTGTCATCCAGGGCGTGCAGTGCAACGGGTGCGGCTTCGTCCAGGCGCAATTCGCGCAAGGCGCGAAAAGCAGCCACTCGCACGCTGAGGTCCGGATGGGTCGTCCAGGGCAAGATCACCCTGCCCGCCTCTTGCGTCTTGAGCACGCTCAGGCTTTGCGCAGCCGCCTCCCGCACCGACGTCTGAGGGTCGGTCAAGGCCTCGCACAAGGCTTGCACGACTTCGCGCTCCTCCCAGGCTTCCAGCAGCGCGGCCGCCTGGGCGCGCACCGTCTCGGCCGTGTCATGGGCCAGGCGGTCGATCAGGCAGGGCAGTCCATCCAGTTCTTCGAGATCGGCCAGTTCGATCAGGGCAATGCGGCGCACGCCCGCGTCGGGATCCTGAAGGCGCGGTTGCAGGGCCAGGATGTCCGGATGGTCGATATCGTCAAAGTTACAGGTCAGGTCAGTCATGTTCTTCAACTCAGCAGATACGGGATCTCGACCTTCACCGCACCGGTGGGGCAGTCTTTCTCGCAGGGCATGCAGTACCAGCATTCGTCGAAGGCCATGTAGGCTTTCTGCGTCGCCGGGTTGATGGCCAGGAGGTCCATCGGGCATACGTCGACACAGACCGTGCAGCCTTTTTCGGCGATGCACTTGTCTTCGTCGATGGTCACCGGGGCGTTGGAGCGGAAGAACACTTCCTGGGGCTGGTAGGCCATTTCACGGGATCCTTGGCGCGTATCGCGCTCTGTCTTTGAACGGGCGGTGTGGCGAATGGGTCAAGCAGCGTCGGCGCCTACGCGCAGGCGGTCATAGGCCTGCATTTCATCGGCATCCAGCGCCACGATGTAGGGCTCGACCGGCTTCTTGAAGCTTTCCATGCGTCCGTCCTGGCCCTTTTTCAGGTGGCAATGACAGAACCAGTCACGGTCGTTGCGCAGGGGGTGATCCACCCGATGGTGGTACAGGCCCCAGCGGCTCTCGGCGCGGTACAACGAAGCCCTGGCGGCCATTTCCGCGCAGTCGCGAATCACGCTGACTTCCATCGCCCGCATCAGCTCATGGGGGGTGTTGGCCTTGAGTTGGTCCAGATCGCGCTCGATCTGCGCAAAACGCTCCAGGCCCAGTTGCATCTTCCTGGTCACCTTGGGCGGTTGCAGGTAGTCGTTGACGAAGCGGCGCAGCTTGTACTCGACCTGGGCTGGCGGCAGCCCGTGTTCGCGGTCGAGCGGCGCATAGACCCGCGCCTGCTCGCGTTCGATCTGCTGCGCATCCAGAGTGGTAAAGGCCCGTTCGGCGACGTAGTCGGCCGCGTTGTTGCCGGCAAACCAGCCGTAGGTAAAGGCCCCCAGCATGTAGTTATGGGGCACCGCGGCCATGTCGCCTGCCGAATACAGCCCCTTGACCGAGGTTTCTGCGCGCTCGTTGACCCACACCCCGGACGCCGAGTGACCGCTGCAAAAGCCGATCTCCGAGATGTGCATTTCCACCATCTGGCTGCGGTAATCGGTGCCGCGATTGGCGTGGAACTGGCCACGGCTGGGGCGTTCGTTGCTGTGCAGGATCTGCTCGATGTTCTGGATGGTTTCTTCGGCCAGGTGATCGAGCTTGAGGAACACCGGGCCGTTGCCGCTTTCCAGTTCCTGATGGAACTCCCACATCATCTGGCCGCTCCAGTAGTCGCACTCGATGAAGCGTTCGCCCTTGTTATTGGCGGTGTAGCCGCCCAGCGGGCCGGTGACGTAGGCGCAGGCCGGACCGTTGTAATCCTTGATCAGCGGGTTGATCTGGAAGCACTCCAGGTTCGCCAGCTCCGCCCCTGCGTGGTACGCCATGGCGTAGCCGTCCCCGGCGTTGGTGGGATTCTCGTAGGTGCCCATCAGGTAACCCGACGCCGGCAGGCCGAGGCGCCCCGCCGCACCACAGGCCAGGATGACTGCCTTGGCTTTGATGACATGGAAATCCGCCGTTCGGCAATCGAAGCCCATCACCCCGTTGACCGCGCCTTCTGCGTCGGTCAACAGCCGGGTGCAGACCACGCGATTGGTGATGTTTACCCGCGCCCGCTTCAACTGGCGATAAAGCACCTTCTTGATGTCGTGGCCCTCGGGCATCGGCAGCACGTAGGCGCCCATGTGGTGGACCTTCTTCACCGCGTAGTCGCCGGTTTCGTCCTTCTCGAATTTCACACCCCAGCGGTCCAGTTGCTCGATGGTTTCGAAGCTGTGGGTCGCGTAGGCATGCACCGTCGCCTGGTTGACGATGCCGTCGTTGGCAATGGTGATTTCCTTGGTGTACTGCTCAGGTGTGGCGTGGCCGGGAATCACGGCGTTGTTCAGGCCGTCCATGCCCATGCTGATCGCACCGCTGCGCTTGACGTTGGCCTTGTCGATCAGCAACACCCGCAGTTCGCGGTTGCGCTCCTTGGCCTTGATCGCGGCCATGGGGCCGGCGGTGCCTCCGCCGATTACAACGATGTCGTATTCCTGTTCAAGGGTCTGGCGCGTCATGACTGGGCCTCTCGCTGACGGTCGATGCGCAGGCGGTACTGGAATGCATCGCCGCGGTAGTAAAGGTGTTCGAAATCCACGGGCGCGCCGTCTGCGGTGTGGGTCAGGCGTTCGATGCGCATGATTGGCGAACCAGCCTCGACGTTCAGTGCACCGGTCAGGTCCTCGTCGGCCAGCACTGCGTCGATGGCAAGGTCCGCATGCCCCAGGGACAGGCCGCAGTCGTTTTCCAGGATCAGAAAGATGTCGCGGGTGACAAGATCGGCATTCTCCAGCCGCTCGCCCAGGTGTTTGGGCAGCCAGGTCACTTCCAGCGACACTGGCTCGCGATTGATCAGCCGCACCCGCTTGATCTGCGCCACCGTCTCTCCCACTTCCAGGTTCAGGCGCTCGGCGACGAGCTTGTCGGCGGGCACGAAACGCAGGCTGCGCAAACGGTTGATGACCTCATAACCGCGCCCGGTCATGGATTCGGCCAGGCCTTGCAGGGTGCTGACGTTCTGGAACGCCTTGGGTTTGGAGACGAAGGTGCCTTTGCCGTGAATCTTGAAGATCAGCCCTTCCTTCTGCAGGTCGCCCAGCGCCTGGCGCACGGTGATGCGGCTGACCTTGAACACCGCCCCCAACTCGCTTTCCGAGGGCATCTGGCTGTTGGGCAGGTACTCGCCATCCAGGATGCGGGCGCGTAGCAGATCGTGCAGTTGGGTGTGCAAGGGCACGCTGGAAAGCGGTGAAAGGGTCTTGGCGGCGTCGGTCATGGCGATCACTTGTTATAACGAGTTATGACGTGATGTTATGAACCTAAGAGCCGCTTGTGAAATACCGTTTGTTTATAAGGTTAGTGCGCTCGAGCCAATCTTCGTGATGGGCACACCAAAGATCCGTAGCAGCACGGCTTGCCGGCGGGAGCGGTGGATCAGACAGAGATGCGTTGCCTGATACGACGCTCCCGCCGGCAAGCCGTGCTGCTACGGGGATGTGTGATGCGGTTCAGGTGGTATAGGTCAACGGCAACTGCGTGGTGGACTTGATCTGCTCCATGGCGAAGCTGGAGCTGATGTCGGTGATGCCCGACAGCTGGATCAGCTTCTTGTACACCGCGTCGTAACCGGCGATGTCCGGCACCACGATTCGCAGCATGTAGTCGGTATCACCGGCCATGCGGTAGCACTCCACCACTTCCGGCAAGGTCGCGATCAGGTCATGGAAGCTGCCCAGCCATTGCGCGTTGTGCTGGTTGGTGCGAATGGCGGCGAACACCGTGACCGCGACGTTCAACTGCGCCGGGTCGAGCAAGGCCACCCGGCCGCGAATCATGCCCTGCTCTTCGAGCTTCTGCACCCTGCGCCAGCAGGCGGTACTGCCCAGGCCGATGCTGTCTGCGATCTCGGCAATGGGCCGCGTGCAGTCGGCTTGCAGAATCCCGAGAATCGCCTGGTCGAACTTGTCCATGGTCAAAGGTCACCCTTACAAAGCGTTATTGCCGAATGCGATAAGGATAAGCCCATTATCAAGGACCCGCGAAATCTTATTCTCAAAAAGATGGACACAGGAGAAAAATAATCTATTCGGTCTGCGATTCTGCGTCGAGTTATCAATTTTTTTTCAGGCCGGCGCTAGTAGTATTTTCTGCATTATGGACAGCACGGATTTTCCTCCAATGAGCACCCTTCCCTGTTATTTCGATTACGCCGCCACCACCCCTGTCGATGACCGCGTCATCCAGGCCATGGTCACGTGCCTGGGCCGCGAAGGCACCTTTGGCAACCCGGCTTCCAGCTCCCACGGCTACGGCAACCAGGCCCGCCAGGCCGTTGAACTGGCACGGCGTCAGGTCGCTGAACTGGTGGGCTGCGGCGCCGAATCGATCATCTGGACCTCGGGTGCCACCGAGTCCAACAACCTCGCCATCAAGGGCATGGCCCAGAGCGCCAAGGGCCCGCGCCGCCACCTCATCACCAGCCGCATCGAGCACAAGGCGGTGGTCGATACCGTTTCGCAACTCGAACAGGCAGGCTTCCCGGTGACCTGGCTCGAGCCTGACCGTCAGGGCCTGATCCAGCCCGAAGCCGTGCGCCAGGCACTGCGCGAAGACACCCTGCTGGTGTCGCTGATGATGGTCAACAACGAACTGGGCACGCTGACCGACATTGCCGCCATCGGTGAGTTGGTGCGTGAGCATGGCGCGATTTTCCACGTCGATGCGGCGCAAGGCGCGGGCAAACTGGCCATTGATCTGAATACGCTGGCCGTGGACCTGATGTCGTTCTCCGCCCACAAGATCTACGGCCCCAAGGGCATTGGCGCACTGTATGTAGGTGAACGGGCCCGACCGCTGCTCGAAGCGCAGATCCACGGTGGCGGCCATGAGCAGGGTTTCCGTTCCGGCACCCTGGCCACCCACCAGATTGTCGGCATGGGCTCGGCGTATGCCCTGGCCAGCGCCGAGATGGCCGAAGAGGTTCAGCGTATTTCCGAGCTGTCGGCGCAATTGCGCGAAGGTCTGCTGCAATTGCCGGGGGTCAGTCTCAATGGCGATCCGCTGCAGCGCGTGCCCCACACGCTGAACATCTGCGTCGACAAGGCCGGCTTCAACGCCTTGAGCCTGGCGGCTGACATTGCGGTGTCTTCGACGTCGGCCTGCAATTCGGCCAGCAGCGGCGCTTCCCATGTGCTGCTCGCGCTGGGCCTGACCCAGGCGCAGGCCGGCAGCAGCCTGCGCCTGAGCCTGGGCCGCTACACCCAGGCCGCAGACGTTGAAAAAGCCATCGCCGTGATCGCCCAGCGGTTGAACAGCCAGGCCACGACCTTCTGGTGAGGTGTAACCTCCAGAGGTTACATTTCGGAAAGTAACCCCTAGAGGTTACTTTCCTGACAGTTTGAGCACCGCCAAGCCAATCGCGATGCTCACCGTGAAACTCACCAGCGTGCCGAGCAGCACGTATTCGCTGAGCGGACGCTGGTCGGCGCCCTTGATGTCGTTGAACCGCAGAATGCTCTTGGCTGTGAGCAGAAAGCCGATGGCGGACCACTGCTCCAGCAGCACGAACGTCAGAATCAACACTCGCTCCAGATAGCCGATCCAGGTGCCGGCCTTCTTCAGCGAGTCTTTGCTACTGGCCTCCACGGCCGCCATGAACGGCGTCAGCACCGCGCCGGTCAACGCCGAGGCGGGCCGGAGCACCAGGACATACGCCAGCAGCACCAACAGGTTATGGCCGGTGAACAGGGTTTTGCACAGCTCCCAGGCCCAGTTCCAGTACCCTTCGGCACTGAGCCAGATCACCGTCAATGCACCAACCTGCAAGCCGAACTGCAGCACGAAGGCAAATGCCGATCTAACCTTCGTCATTAGCCAGCCGATCAGCGCCCGAATCAGCGCAAACCCCAGGCCTGCGCCAAGCGCAGGTAGCCCGTGGCGATCGAACGCAAACAGCACGGCAGCGACCGCAGCACCTTGCACCAGCGCCTGTAGTCCCCTGAACGCAAGGCTCGCCGGTTGGCCGCGATGCTCTTGCCATTTGCCGAAAACGAACTCAAGCAGCAGATTGAGCAGAATCAACGCCAGCAAGACGGTAGAGGCATCACGCATCGACCACCTCCAGCAGCCATTGCCCGGTACAAGCCAGGTAGCGATCCAGCAAACGCGCCTGCCCCCGCTGCAAGGCCTTGTTGACCGCGACGCGGGACTTGCCCAGTTGCTCGGCGATGCTTTGCTGGTCGCCGCCGTCCAATAGATGCGCGTAATAGGCTTGAGCCTCCACCACCGTCCATTTGTCGACGACGGCGGCGACAAACTCGGTTACCAGCCCGGCGCCGCGCTGCAACAGCGGGTCATGACTGAACAGGCCCAGAGTCAGTTTTTTCATGCCATCGAGCCCTTGTCCCGACAGCACGAAAGCTTCGCCGTAGCGCCCGCCGGATGCCGCGCCGCCAATGCCGATGGCAATCCGCGCATCCCAACGCTCGCCCGCCGGGCTTGCCGAAATCAGACCGGCACGAATCGCCAGCGCACATTCAAACGCCTTGGCAGCATGTTTCAGCTCCACCTGAAAACCATCACCACGGAAGGTGTCGATGGTCAGGCCGTAGGGCTTCTTCAGCGTCGCAAGCACGCGTTTGAGCCCGTCAAGATAGGCATGGGTGTCGCTGACGGTCTGGGAATGCATCAGATCCCCGGTCAACACGGCTTTGGTGGTCATGGGCGCCCCACAAGGAAAGTGCGATAGCGACCACTATAGGCCAAATTGCAGAAAAGTAACCTTTTTGGGTTACTTTCGAAAATGTAACCTGAAAAGGTTACACCTCAAGCCGCGCAAACCCTGCCAAACCCCGTGAAAACAGGGGCCCGGCCATCACACAACCACTCCGCTCTCTGGCACAATCGCGCATCCGTTTTTCCGAGACAGTCATGAGCATGGACCTGAACAGCGTTTATCAGCGCCTGAACACCGGCAGCAAGAAGTGGAGCCAGTACCCGCAGGACGTGTTGCCGATGTGGGTGGCCGACATGGACTTCGCGGTGGCCGAGCCGATCATGCAGGCGCTGAAGAATCGTCTGGAGCACCCGCTGCTTGGTTATTCGGTGGCACAGGACCGTCTGCGGCAGACGCTGGTGGCGCGCCTGGCCGATCAGTATGGCTGGCACATCGCGCCGGAAGACCTGGTGTTCCTGCCGGGCGTTGAGCCTGGGGTGAACATGGCGCTCAATGCGCTGGTCCAGGCTGACAGCGCCGTCGTGGTACAAACGCCGAACTACTCGCCGCTGCTGGATGCCCCCGGAAACTGGGACCTGGCGCGGATTGATCTGCCGTTTCACGCCGATGCAGATGGCACCTATCCCACCGACATCAACGCTCTGCAAAACACCCTGTCCGACGCCCGCTGCCTGCTGCTGAGCAACCCGCACAACCCGCTGGGCAAGGTCTTCGAGCGCGATGAGTTGCGCGCCATCGGCCAGGCCTGTGTGGACCGTGATGTGCTGATCATCTCCGACGAGATTCACGCCGACATCCTGTTCGACGGGCGCAAGCACACCCCCATCGCATCCTTGAGCCCAGAGATCGCCGCGCGCACGGTCACGCTGATGTCCGCCAGCAAGGCCTGGAACATCGCCGGGATGAAGACCGCCTTCGCCATCGTGCAGAACCCCGAGCTGCGCAAGCGCTTCAACCGCGGCCAGCGCGGCTTGGTCGACAGCGTCAACGTGCTCGGTTATGAAGCCACCCAGGCGGCCTACAGCGAAGGCGGCGCGTGGCTTGCGCAGATCATGGCCTACCTGCAGGACAACCGCGACTATCTGGCCCACGCCATCAAGACCCGTTTTCCCGGCATTGCCATGAACCTGCCGCAAAGTACCTTCCTGGCCTGGCTGGATTGCTCGGGGCTTAGTCTGGAGAACCCACAGCGGTTTTTCCTTGAGCAGGCAAAGGTGGCGATGAGCGCGGGTCTGGAATTCGGCGACGATTGCGGGCAGTTCGTGCGCCTGAACTTTGGCTGCCCGCGGCCAATGCTCGAAGAAGCACTGGCGCGGATGGAGCGCAGCCTGCCCGTCAGAAATACTTGAGCCAGGAGATGTCGCGACGCCGGGCCTTGAGCTCGGCGAACCAGCGCACCGCGGGGAACAGCGCCACGATCAGCACCGCAGCGCACAACCACACCGCCGCGACCGAATCGAAGCCGAAGTAACGGCCCTGATTCTGCCCCCACAACGCGACGGCGATCAGGTACTGCACCTTGAGCACGTACAGGTGCAGCAGGTAGAAAAACATTGGGGCGGCACCAAAGATCACCAGCGGCTTGAGCCATTTCGACGACCCGGCGCGCTCCAGCCACGCCAGCATCAGCAGGCCCACGCCCAGCGTCAGGCTCAGGAACAGCAGCGATGGCGGGTACTTGGTGATGTTGAAAATGCACATCAAGGTCAGAGTCAGGGTGTCGCCGGGCGCCCAGGGTTTCTCGCCGTAACCGTTGATACCGCGCAAGGCCAGGAACAGCGCCAGCAGGCCAACGCCCCAGGCGACCAGATTGGTCTGGCGCCTGATGGCATCTGCGTTACGGGCGAACCACGGCCCGGCGGCGTAGCCCACCGCGATGACGCCGATCCACGGCAACAATGGATATGAGGTGCGCAGACGCAGGCTGTCGCCGACCCCGATCCAGCCTCGGTCATGCAACACGGCCCAGGGAATGTGCATCAGCGAGTCGGCCCCGAAATGCAGGGTATCCAGCATGTTGTGCCCGGCGATGATCGCGATGCCCAAGGCGGCCAGGGCCACACGCGGCAAGGCGACCAGCGCCGCGAGTGCGATCATGCTCAGGCCGATAGCCCAGATCACTTGCAGGTAGATCACAGCGGGCGGGAACTCAAAGGTCCAGGCGAAGTTGACCAGCGTCACCTCCAGCGCAATCAGCACCAGCCCGCGAACGAACAGGAAACGGCTGACCTGCCCCCGGCCCGGATAACGCTCGCCGTAGAGAAACGCCGAAAGGCCGGTCAGAAACACGAACAGCGGCGCGCAGAAATGCGCCAGGGTGCGGCTGACGAACAATTCCGGGCTGGTGCTGGCGACATCCATCGGGTCGGACACTTGGCGATGCAGGAAGAAGGTTTCGCGCACGTGATCCAGCAGCATGAAAACGATGATGAGGCCGCGTAAGGCGTCGATCGATTGCAAACGGGTGTGGATCGCCGGCAATACGGACTGGAAGCGACTCATGGGCGGCGCCCCTCATTCACAGCCCCGAACGTCGGCGCGCGGCCGATGGATGACCAGGCCACGGCATCATGGGGGTGCAGGCTTTCAAGGTGCCTGACCGACACGCTGCTTACCGGAAAACCCATGGCCAGCGCCTGCTGAACCTTGCGCGCCGCATCCTCGACGTACATCAGGTTCTGCCCGTTGAGCCGGGCGAAGGCCTGTTCGTCGGCGCGCTTGACCGCCGTCTGCACCGGTGTGCCGAGGGCGTCTTCGATCAGGTCGATCAGGCTGTGCAAGCCCAGGTGATCGGCGTCCTGGTCGATCCGCACCTGAACCCGGGCCACGCTGCGCTGGCTGTGGGGCGTGGCATGGGAACCGTTGTGGCGCAACCACGCAGACACCTGCGCGCTGTCCACGGGACCTGCGCCGAAATGCAGGATGAATGCCTGTTCCAGCAGTTGCCGGGACAGCGCAGCCGAACATGGGCAGGTAGACGAATAAGTCACCTCGACGCCCGCTTCGAGCCACAGACGGCCCTGCTGCCATTGCGCATCGAGCACCACCGGATAGGATTTCCAGCCGCTCAAACCCTGAGTGACCAGCGCCGGGCGTTTGCACAGCAGATCGAAGGTCAGGCGCAGCCGGGCCTGGGAGCTATGGCAATCGGCGTGGCTGGCCACCATCAATTCTAACAGCGCGGCAAGGCTGGCCGGGCTTACCGCCTGATGTTCGGCGAAACGGTCGAGCAGCGTGTACAGCCGCGACATGTGAATGCCCTTGATCTGCGGCACCGGCAGATCGACATGCAGGTCGGCACGGGCATGAACCGGAGCGGCGGCGCCGGGCTCGTCGAGGGTCAGGGGAATGTCGATGCCCTGCATGCCGACCCAGTCGAGCGGCAGCAGGGCTTGGGACAATTCGGAGGAAGCAACGTCGGGAAGCGGATTGTTCATGGGAAGGATGAAGTCTCGAAGCGCATTTGATAGTTATAACATAACATTTCAAATGCAGACTTCCCACTGCTACGGGATCGGGGTATTCACAAAGGACGGGGGGGTGTCGATAACCTGTGGGAGCGGGCTTGCCCGCGAATGCGGTGTATCAAGCTACATCGAAGCGTCATCCCTGACGCATTCGCGGGCAAGCCCGCTCCCACAGATCCGATCCAGGCAGCCATCCCACGGTCCCGTAGCAGCACGGCTTGCCCGCGGGAGCGATTTCAGGGACGCCCCCGCCGGCAAGCCAGACTGCTACGGTTAGGCCTCAATACCCCAACGAAAGCCCGGTATTACGACGCGGATCGTTAGCCCCGTAGAAACGGTTGTTGCCCACCGGTTTGCCACCCAATGACGGCGCGCCGACCAGAATGGCGGCCAGGTGGTTGGCATCCTGCGGCTCGGCGAACTTGTGACCCCAGCTTTCGAGAAGCTTCTGCGTGTCAGGGCTGACCGCGAAGTTTTCAAGATTGGTGGTTTCCGGCATCCACTGCTGGTGGAAACGTGGCGCATCCACCGCTTCCTGGATGTTCATGCCGTAGTCGATGACGTTGAGCATGGTCAGCAAGGTCGCGGTGATGATCCGGCTACCGCCCGGCGTACCCACCACCATCACGGTCTTGCCGTCCTTGGTGACGATGGTCGGGCTCATCGACGACAGCGGCGCCTTGCCCGGTGCGATGGCGTTGGCTTCGCCCTGGATCAGGCCGTACATGTTCGGGACGCCGACCTTGGAGGTGAAGTCGTCCATTTCGTCGTTGAGGATCACCCCGGTCTTGCTCGCCATCACGCCCGCACCGAACCAGTCGTTGAGGGTATAGGTGACCGAAACCGCGTTGCCCCATTTGTCGACGATGGAGTAATGGGTGGTGTTGTTGCCTTCGTGGGGTGCAACCCCCGGTTTGATGGCTTGGGAGTCACCGGCTTTTTGCGGCTCGATGGCGGCACGCAGCTTGGCGGCGTAGTCGCGATCCAGCAGGTGGGCGATGGGGTTCTTCACGAAATCCGGATCGCCCAGATAGCTGTTGCGGTCCACGTAGGCGTGGCGCATGGCCTCGATCTGGTAATGCATGCCCTGGGCTGAGTGATAGCCCAGATCCTTCATCGGGTAGCCTTCGAGGATGTTCATGATCTCGCAGATCACCACGCCGCCAGAGCTGGGTGGTGGCGCGGAAACCACGTGGTATCCACGGTAATCGCACTCGATGGGCGCCAGTTCCCGGGTTTTGTACTTGTCGAGGTCAGCCTGGACGATGATGCCCTTGCCCGCCTTGCTGGAATCGACGATGGCTTTGGCGACCCAGCCTTTATAGAAACCGTCACTGCCCTTGGCGGAAATTTCCTTTAAGGTTTTCGCCAGATCCTTCTGCACCAGCTTGTCGCCGACTTTCAGCGGCTGGCCCTTGTTCAGGAAGATTCCGGAGAGGTCCTTGTCGGCCTGGAACTCCTTGGTGGCGTAGTCCAGCAGATCGACGTCACCCTGCTCCAGCGCGAAGCCGTTTTCCGCCAGCTTGATCGCCGGTGCGATGACTTCGGCGCGCTTTTTGGTGCCGTATTTGCTAAGCGCCAGCTCCATGCCAGACACCGTGCCCGGCACCCCTACCGCCAGGTGGCCCTTGGAGCTGAGGTCCGGCACCACGTTGCCGTCCTTGTCCAGGTACATGTTCGCGGTCGCCGCCAGCGGCGCCTTTTCGCGGAAATCGAGGAAGGTCTTGCGGCCATCGGCCAATTGCACGGTCATGAAACCGCCACCGCCCAGGTTACCCGCTGCGGGATACACCACCGCCAGCGCGTAGCCCACGGCAACAGCGGCGTCCACCGCGTTGCCACCGGACTTGAGAACATCGACACCCACGTGTGTCGCCAGGTGTTGAGCGGTGACCACCATGCCGTTTTCAGCGGCAACCGGCGCCACGGAGGCAGCGTAGGAACAGGAGACAGCCAGGGTCAGTGCCGTCGCGACGAGCGACTTGGCCAAGGGTTCGTACTTCATGGGGCAACTCTCTTCTTCTTTTTGATAGGAACATCAATGTTCGATTGAGGCCCTGTAAAAGTAGCGGCTGAAAGAGAGTTTGACAGAATATTTCATCGCAGCACGGCTTGCGGGTGCGGGCGATTTCAATGACGTCCCCGCGGGCAAGCCCGGCTGCTACGGGGATTTCGTTGTCCACGCGGTCCGTAGCAGCACGGCTTGCCGGCGGGGCGATCTCAAGGAAGTACGATTACGTATTAGAACCAGCGATCGTTGCGCTTGCGACCACGGGTCAGCGAAGGCAGGATCAACCCCAGCAGCAGCCCCGCGCCGGCAATGCTGCCGCCGTAGACCATGTAGCGCATCAGCACCTGATTGTTCTCGTCACCCAGCTTGGCCTGGGTCGAGCGCAATTCGGACTGGGCGTCGGTCAACTGGGCGTTGAGGTCCTTGGTGCGCGATTCCAGCTCATCCACCAGCTTCTTGCGCGAGTCGAGGGTTTCCTGCATGCCCTGGACCTTGGTTTTCCAGTCGTCGTCGATGGTTTTCAGTTGTGCGCTGAGATCAGCGACCTGCTGGGTCAGTTGCGGCACACGCTCGGCAGGGCCCGGCACTTCCTGCAGTTCGGAGGACGGAATCCAGACGGTGTCACCGGAAGTGCCCTTGACCTGGCTGTAGTCGCCCTGGGTGGTCAACAGCTCGACCTTCTGCCCGGACTTGAGTGTGCCGACGATGCGATAGCCATCGGTGGGGCCGCTGCGCACGTAGGTGCTCAAGGTGTCGGCCACCCAGCGATCCTTGCCTTCCGCCAGCGCCTGGCCCGCCAGCCCCAGGGACAGCAGCGTGCTCACCAGGCCAATGCCGAGCGCGCGGCGACGAGCGCCCGGCTGCGGGGAAACGTGAGGGGTGGAGGCGCGATCAGGAGATAGAGGCATGGATGATCTTCAACAAAAAATAAAAAAGAAAGGCCGGATGGTCGGGCCCCGTGCAATGGACAAAAAACGGGCGGCGCTGCGCGCACAGTGGTCTACTGACAGTTCAAATGGTGTCAGGTTCAGTGTCGGGGGGTGACGTTCGTCTGGTGGATGGCCGATGCCTGTAGGAGCGCGCTTGCCCGCGACGGCGATGTGCCAGTGGACATAGAGGTACCTGACCCGGCGCATTCGCGGGCAAGCGCGCTCCTACGGGATCGGTGCGCGCCCGCCACCTGAGGACAACCCCTACCCCGTAGCAGCACGGCTTGCCGGCGGGGACGTCCTCGAGATCGCCGACGCCGGCAAGCCGGACTGCTACGGGGTATGTGTGTTGACAAGAATGGCGGAAGGCAGCGGGAGTCGAACCTGCCCGGGAACGGCTGCCGTCCCCAACCGGGTTTGAAGCCCGGCCGCGCCACCGGGCGCGATTGCCTTCCATGATCGATCAGACCGCGCCTGACGCCCCTTGTGCCAAGGCGTTATCCGGGCGAATCCGGCGTTGATCGCCCATACGCCGGGTGAAACCGATGCGGTCGAAAAACTCGAGAATCTGAATGCTGCGCTTGCGGCCGATGCCCAGCCTGTCGCGAAACTCCGCAGCCTGGATCACCGGGTCAACCGCCGACAGCTGCACAAGCATAGCCACCATGTGTGCGGTCACGGACTCAAGATAGAACAGATCGCGCACCACCTGGTGTACCTGGCCTATGCGCGCGAGCTTGCGCAGCAGCAAACGCACGTCGGCCTCGGGATGGCCGGTGGCGGCGGCCAGATCGCGCACCCAGGGCGGGTCGAACCCGGCGTTCGCCAGCAACGGCTCGATGCGCTGCCAGAGTGCATCGTCCTGCTCGCTGAGTTTGACCTGGTGATCCGGCAGATGCAGCCAGGGCCCGCTGCTACAGATCCGGCCCGAGCTCAGCAACTCATCCACCAGCGCAATGAACGCAGGCCGATCCCGCGCCATCGCGGCAAACCGGCGCAAGCGGTCGCGATCAGGACCCAACTGGTCAGGCTCCTGCTGATGAAAGCGCCCCAGATGAGCCAGCATCTCGTCGCGAAGGACCTGCCATCGCGCCTCACTGAACAGCAATTGCCCCTGGCGCGTGGCGATGATGCGGATGTCACCGGGCAAGCGCCAAGTGGCCCGCAGGCGATTGAACTGACGTTCCAGCCGCTGTGGGTCCAGCCCTGTTTCGCTGTTGGCGATCAGTGCGGGCAACGCCTGTTCCAGGCTGTCGGCGCTGGCCAGAATCCGCAGTTGCCCAAGCCGGGCTTCGCTTCGGCGCTGACGTGAAGGCGCGAACGGGTCCAGCACGCGCCCGCCACCGAGAGTACGTTGGGCACTCTGGTCCCGCAGCACCAGACGGTCGCCATGCACCCCGTGTACCGGGGCATTGAGCAAGAGTTGCGCGAACATGCGCTGGCCGGGCTGCAGCGTGCTGCCTTCCAGCAGCGCGACCCGGGCGGTGACGTCCTGGGTGCCGATATGAACGTGGACTGTACTGAAATGCTCGAAGGCGCGGGTTTCGCTGGCGAGCAAGTGCAAATAGATGTCCATGCGCTGGGTGGGCGCGAACAGCCACGGCGCCAACAGCCAGTCGCCCCGGTGAATCTGCTCGAGGCTGAGCTTCTCCGCACTCAGGTTCAGCGCCACCCGCTGGCCGATCCAGGCCTGGGCGGCGCTCTGGTTCTGCGCATGCAGCCCGCGCACTCGCACCTGTCTGCCGGCCTGACCCAGTGCCAGGGTGTCACCCACCGTCACCTGCCCGGCCAGCGCGGTGCCGGTGACCACAATCCCCGCCCCTGCCACCGTGAACGCCCGGTCGATATCCAGACGAAACCCGCCCCGATCACTGCGCTCAGCCACGTCCTCCTGCGCCAGCAGCAGCGCCTGGCGCAAGGTTTCCACACCATCGCCGCTGTGGCTGGACACCTCGAACTGCAAGGCATCGGCGTAAGGCCCGGGCGCCAGCAACTGCCTGATTTGCGTGCTCACCTGCTGCACCCGCGCAGCCTCAGCGCGGTCGCATTTGCTGATGACCACCAACAGCTCGGGGATGCCCAGCAACTCGACTATCGCCAGGTGCTCGCGGGTCTGGGGCATCACGCCGTCGTCTGCGGCCACCACCAGCAGCACCAGATCGATGCCCTGGGCGCCAGCGAGCATGTTGTGAATGAACCGCTCATGGCCCGGCACATCGATGAAACCGGTCAGCGGCGCCCCAGGCTTGAGCGGCGCGTAGAGGTAACCCAGATCGATGGTGATGCCGCGCTCGCGTTCCTCACGGCGACGATCACCAGCCTGCCCGGTCAACGCCTCAAGCAACGCCGTCTTGCCGTGGTCGATATGCCCCGCCGTGCCGACAATCACCCTGCCTCGCCCTCCCATTGCAGCTGATTCAACTGGGCGATCCAGCCCGCTTCGTCATCCAGTTGGCGCAGATCCAGCCACAAGGCGTCATCATCGATACGCCCCAGCACCGGGATCGGCAGCTTGCGCAAACCCGCCTCCAGCCCATGCAACTGCCGCCCTCGCAGCTTTTTTGAGACGATCGGTCGTAAACACAGCGATGCGCTGGGAAGCCGCGCCACAGGCTGGCTGCCGCTGCCGATCATACCCAAGCTCGGCTGCACCGCAACGCCCCAGCCCTCACCCAGCACCCGTGCCAGCAGAGGCCGCAAGCGCTCGGCCTGGGCGAGGATTTCGTGCTGCGGGCGGGTCAGCAGGCGCAGGCTGGGCAGGCGCGCGGCGAGGCGGTCCGGGTCGCGGTACAGGCTCAGCACGGCCTCAAGGGCGGCAAGCGTGAGTTTGTCCACGCGCAGGGCACGTTTGAGCGGGTTTTTCTTGATCCTGGCGATCAGCGCCTTGCTGCCGACAATCAACCCGGCTTGCGGGCCACCCAGCAGTTTGTCGCCGCTGAAGGTGACGATGTCCGCCCCGTCGAGTAGCGCCTGGCGCACCGTGGGTTCGGCGGGCAGGCCCCAGCGCGTCAGGTCCAGCAGGCTGCCGCTGCCCAAGTCTTCCAGCAGTGGCAGGTCGTGCTGATGGGCGATTGCGGCGATCTCGGCGGTCGATACGCTGGTGGTGAAGCCCTGGATGCTGTAGTTGCTGGTGTGCACGCGCATCAGCAGGCCGGTGCGCGGGTTGATCGCCTCTTGGTAATCCTTGGCGTGGGTGCGGTTGGTGGTGCCGATCTCATGCAGTCTGACGCCGGCCCGGGCCATGATGTCGGGGATGCGAAAGGCGCCGCCGATCTCGATCAGTTCGCCCCGGGAGATGATCCCCTCCTTGCGCGCCCCAAGGCTGTTCAACGCGAGGAGCACCGCAGCGGCGTTATTGTTGACCACGGTGACGGCTTCGGCGCCGGTCAGCTCGCGGATCAGGCCTTCGATAAGATCGTCGCGGTCACCGCGCTTGCCGCTGGCCAAGTCGAACTCCAGGTTCAAGGGATAGCGGGCGGCGATCTGGATGGCTTCTATGGCTTCTTCGGGCAGTAGCGCCCGGCCCAGATTGGTGTGCAGCACGGTGCCGGTGAGGTTGAACACCCGGCGCACCCGGCTTTGATGGGCTGCGGCAAGACGCTCGGCCGCCCTGCCCGCCAGCACCTCGCTGCCCAGTTCGCTGGCGCTGAGCTGGCCCAGGCGGGTCGACTCGCGAAGATCGTCCAGCAACTGGCGCAAGGTCGCCAGCACCGCGTCCCGGCCATAGCGCTCGATCAGCGGATGGCAGGCGGGGTGACGCAACAGGCTGTCGATGGAAGGCAAGCGCGGCGGGATCGAAGCGAGGGTTTGCGGCATTCAAGGCTCCTACAGGTCTGCGTCGTAGCAGTCCGGCTTGCCGGCGTCAGCACCCTTGAAACCGCTGACGCCGGCGAGCCGGACTGCTACGGAGAACGGCATGGCATGAGTCTAGCCGCCTATTTCACTCCCCTCCTGGCGCCAGCATCAGGTTCGGCGCCATGCGGGCGATGCCTTCCAGGTCCAGGCGCATGTCCAGCGCCAGGCTGGCGAGATCCGCTGACAGCGGCTCGGCGTAGGCATCGCATTCAAGGTAGATCTGCTTCAGGTAGGTGTTGCACCCGGGACAGACCTCGGCCCGCAACGGCGCCTTGTCCACGGCCACGCGATCGCTGTCCAGGCTCATGTATTTGAGGCCCTTGCTCTGCTCGCAATACACGCACTTGATCCGCACCACATGCCACTCGCAGGCGCACAGCGAACAGGCCAGATAACGCAGGCCATTGTGCTTGCCGCGATGACGCAACACCCCGGCCATGGCCGGCGAGCCACAGGCCGGGCACAGGCTCAGGGCATCGCAGGCCTTCAGTTCATGGGTCGGCAGCATGAGCAGCCAATGAGTCCACGCTGCCTGCAAGGCTGCACCAAGAAACGGCACCAGCGCCGGCGGCAGGCCTGAGAACTGACCGCCCAGCAACATCAGCGCCCAGGCCCTGCGCTGCCCCTCGCCAGCCTCGCGCAGGCGGGTCAAGGCCTGGCCCACCAGCGTCGAGTCCGACGCTGGATAGCGTTCGAGCAGCGCGTCCAGCCAGACCTGCCATTGCACCTGACGCACCATGCTGTCGGCGGCCAGGGGTGGCAAACCGCGCTGACGGCACAGCTCCAGGCTCTGGGCGTCCAGCGCCCACTGCGCCGGAGGCTGGTCGAGCAGGCTCTGCTGCACCCGACACAGGCTTGCGATCAGCCGCAGGTAACCGGCCAGCGGGTGATCCTGGGCAAGCTGCTCCAGGCGGGCAGCACGCAGGGCGAACAGATCCGGCGGCGGCAGGTGCAGGAATGGCGGCGAGCCGGCAGCCGCTTCGATTTGCCCGGGTTCGAGAATCTGGCTCAACGGCTCATCCTTTTTTCGTCACGCGGGTGGGTGTCTGATCCTTATCGACCACTTGGCGATACCACAATTCATGGTGTTTCTTCGCCCAGCGACGGCTGACCCAACCATGGAGCATGGCACTCACCGAGCCCTTGATCCAGATCCCGGCGTAGATGTGCACGATAATGCTGGTGATGAGCACAAATCCGGCCAGCGCATGGACCAGGGCGCCGAGGCGAATCACCGTGATGTCGAAGTACTCGCTGAAATACGCCCGCCAGATTATCAATCCGCTGACCAGCAGCCCGAGCATGCACAGCAGCAAGGTCCAGAACAGCAGTTTCTGCCCCGGGTTGTACTTGCCCACCGGGGGCACGCCCTCTTCCTCGTTTTTCATCACCCGGTCGATACGCTTGAGCCACAGCCGGTCGTTGGCGATGAACAGGTTGGCGCGCCAGAAACGCAGGACCAGCCCCAGGAAGAACACGAACATTGCCACGCCCATGAACGGGTGCAGGATGCGCGTCCACGGCCCGCCGCCGAACAGGTTGGTCAGCCAGAACATCGCCGGGTGAAACAGCGCGAGGCCCGACAGCCCGGCCATGAAAAACAGGATGGCGACGATCCAGTGGTTGGTCCGTTCGTTGGCGTTGTAGCGCAGGATGGTCTTGCCCGGTTCGCGGTTCTCGTTCATGGCCGGCGCTCCCCATCAGGTCCCGGTTGGTTTGGCTGTCCGCTGCGTGGATCGTAGACGTGCACCGCCGGATCGACCTCGTGAACGTCCGGGTCCTTGCCGTGCTCGCTGTGCGGGTCTTCCTCCCGCTGCGGGCCGATGCGCACGTAGTGGAAGAACCCGGCCAGCACCGCCAGCCCCATGGCCAGCAGGCCCAGCGGCTTGGTCACACCTTTCCACAAGCCCACCAACGGGCTGATTTCCGGATTGAGCGGCAGTCCCGCATAGAGTTTCGGATCGTCAGCGTGGTGCAGGACGTACATCACATGGGTGCCGCCAACACCTGCCGGGTCATACAGGCCTGCGTTCTCGAAGCCACGAGACTTGAGGTCCACCACCCGCTCGGCGGCGTGGGTCTTCATGTCGGCCTTGGTGCCGAAGACGATGGCGCCGGTCGGGCAGGTTTTCACACAGGCCGGTTCCAGCCCCACCGAGACTCGATCCGAGCAAAGAGTACATTTGTACGCCTTGTGGTCTTTCTGCGAAATGCGCGGAATGTTGAACGGGCAACCGGTGATGCAGTAGCCGCAACCGATGCAGTGGTCCTGGTTGAAATCGACGATACCGTTGGCGTGCTTGATGATCGCCCCGGGGCTGGGGCACGCCTTGAGGCAGCCGGGGTCGGCGCAGTGCATGCAGCCGTCCTTGCGGATCAGCCACTCCAGATTGTTATCCGCAGTTTCGTGTTCGGTGAAGCGCATCAGGGTCCAGGTCTGGGCGCTCAGGTCCTGCGGGTTGTCGTAGGTGCCGTGGTTGTGGCCGACCTCGTCGCGCAACTCGTTCCATTCCGAGCACGCGACCTGGCAGGCCTTGCAACCGATGCACTTGGTGGTGTCGATCAGCTTGGCGACTTCCTCAAGCTGGCGCACCGAAGACGGCACCGTGGTGGTGGCCGAACGGGCAATCACATCCTGAATGGCCATCAGATTTTCTCCAGGTTGACCAAAAACGACTTGGATTCCGGGGTCTGGGAATTACCGTCACCCAGAAACGGCACCAGGGTATTGGCCAGGTAGCCGTTGCGCGTGGTGCCGGTGAAGCCCCAGTGGATCGGGATACCGATCTGATGCACCACCTGATTGTTCACCTGCAAGGGGCGAATGCGCTTGGTCACCACCGCCACGGCCTCGATGAAGCCGCGTTTGCTGCTGACCCGCACCCGATCCCCCGCCACGATGCCCTTCTCCTTGGCCAGCGCCTCGCCGATCTCGACGAACTGCTCCGGCTGGGCAATCGCATTGAGGGTGCAATGCTTGCTCCAGTAGTGGAAATGCTCGGTCAGCCGGTAGCTGGTGCCCGCGTACGGGAAGTCCTTGGCCACGCCCAGCGTGTCCCACACCGAATCGAACACGCGCCCGGCCGGGTTGCTGGTGGCCTGCTTGTTGTTCGGGTGCAGCGGGTTGATGCCGATGGGCGTCTCGAAGGGTTCGTAGTGCTCGGGAAACGGCCCCTCGTTCATTTTGTCCACGGCGAAGAACCGCGCCACGCCCTCGGGATTCATGATGAACGGGTTCATGCCCGCCTCGGGCGCGGACGTGGGCACGAAGTCCGGCACGTCGGTGCCGGTCCAGACCTTGCCGTTCCACCAGATCAGGCGTTTCTTCGGATCCCAGGGTTTGCCCTGCACGTCGGCCGAAGCGCGGTTATAGAGAATGCGCCGGTTGTTCGGCCACGCCCAGGCCCAGCCCTGATGCTGATGCATGCCGAACGGGTCGCTGTTGTCGCGCCTTGCCATCTGGTTGCCGGCCTCGGTCCAGCTGCCGCAGAAAATCCAGCAACCCGATGCCGTGCTGCCGTCATCCTTGAGCTGCGCAAAGGCCGTCAACTGCGCCCCACCCTTGACCGCCGCGCCTGAGGCGTCGGTAAAGTCGGTGGTGGCCGCGCCGTTGATCTCCTTGGCGATCTCTTCCGGCGAAGGCTCCTCGGGGATCTTGTACGGCCAACTGAGTTTGAGCAAAGGTTCGGCGTAGGCCCCGCCCTTCTCCAGATACAGCTTGCGCAGGCGCAGGAACAGCTCGCTCATGATGCGCACGTCGGTGATCGCCTCGCCGGGGCCCTCGGCACCCTTGAAGTGCCATTGCAACCAGCGGCTGCTGTTGACCAGCGAGCCGTCCTCTTCGGCAAAACAGGTGGTGGGCAGGCGAATCACTTCGGTCTGGATGTTTTCGCTCTGCACGTCGTTGTACGGCCCCACGTTGTGCCAGAACTCGGAGGTCTCGGTGGCCAGCGGGTCCATCACCACCAGCCACTTGAGCTTGGCCAGGGCCTTCATCACGCGGTTCTTGTCCGGCAGCGCGGCAATCGGGTTGAAGCCCTGGCACAGGTAGCCGTTGACCTTGCCGCTGCCCATCATGTCGAACATCTTCAGGACGTCGTAGCCGGGAATGTCCAGCTTGGGCAGCCAGTCATAGCCCCAGTTGTTCTCGGCCGTGGCGTTGGCGCCGTACCAGGATTTCATCAGGCTGACGTGGAACTTGCTGTAGTTCTGGTAGTAGGACAGTTGCCCCGGCCGCAGCGGTTTCTGCGTGCGCTTGGTGATGTAGTCGTTGTAGTTTTGCTCGCCGTCGCTGGCCAGGGTCAGGTAACCCGGCAACGAGTTGGAGAGCAGCCCCAGGTCGGTCAGGCCCTGGATGTTGGAGTGACCGCGCAAGGCGTTCATCCCCCCGCCTGGCATGCCGATGTTGCCCAGCAACAGCTGCACCATGGCCGCACTGCGGATGATCTGCGCGCCGATGGAGTGCTGCGTCCAGCCCAGGGCGTAGAGGATGGTCATGGTCTTGCCGGGGACCGAGCAGGTGGCGATTTCCTCCCAGATCTTCATCATCTGATCCTGAGGCATGCCGCAGGTCAGACTGGCGATGTCGGCGGTGTAGCGGCTGTAATGCTGCTTCATCAACTGATAGACGCAGCGCGGGTCCTGCAGGGTCGGATCGACCTTGGCGAAGCCGTCCTCGCCCAGCTCGTAGCCCCAGCCGGATTTGTCCGTGTAGACCCGTTTGGTCGCGTCATAGCCGCTGAAGATGCCGTCTTCAAAGCCATAACCGGCTTTGACGATGAACGAGACGTCGGTGTAGTTGCGCACGTATTCGTGCTGGATCTTGTCCTGGGTCAGCAGGTAATTGATCAGCCCGCCCATGAACGCGATGTCGCTGCCGGTGCGAATCGGCGCGTAATAGTCGGCCACGGAAGCGGTACGGGTGAAACGCGGGTCGACCACGATCAGCCGCGCCTGGTTGTGCGCCTTGGCTTCGGTCACCCATTTGAAGCCGCACGGGTGCGCTTCTGCGGAGTTGCCACCCATTACCAGAATCAGGTTCGCGTTGGCGATATCGGTCCAGGTATTGGTCATGGCTCCACGGCCATACGTCGGGGCAAGACTTGCCACCGTCGGGCCATGTCAGACACGTGCCTGGTTATCGAACCCCAGCATGCCGGTTGCGCGAATGACCTTGTGGGTCATGTAGCCTGCTTCGTTGGAAGCCGCCGATGCCGCGAGAAAGCCCGTGGTGAGCCAGCGGTTGACGGTTTCGCCCTTGGCGTTCTTCTCGATGAAGTTGGCGTCGCGGTCTTCCTTCATCAGCTCGGCCACGCGGTCCAGGGCTTCATCCCAGGAAATGCGCGTCCATTCCTTGCTGCCTGGCTTGCGCACCTGCGGGTACTTGAGGCGGCTGGGGCTGTGAATGAAGTCCAGAAGGCCCGCGCCTTTGGGGCACAGGGTGCCGCGATTGACCGGGTGGTCGGCGTCGCCTTCGATATGGATGATGTTTTGCGCCACGTTCTTGGCCGCATCGCCCTGGCTGTACATGATCAGCCCGCAGCCCACCGAGCAGTACGGGCAGGTATTGCGGGTTTCATGGGTGTGGGCGAGCTTGAAGTGGCGTATCTGCTCGGCGAATGCCGGCGCGGGCGCCATGCCCAACGCCGCCAGGCTCGAGCCTCCAAGGCCGATTGCGGCGACCTTGAAGAACTGCCGACGATTGAGGTCCATCGTGCACTCCTCATCAGGGAATGATCCCGGTACATGGCCGGGAGAGTGTTCGATCACGGTGTCGACAGCGCAGCATCGACCGTTTCAGCGTAGTTCAGATTGCGCGCGGGATTGTGAAAAAGGACGGTTGGCGGGCCAGGTATCAACGAGCGATTTCACGTGCGCACCCGCATCCGCTGCGCCAGCACAATCCTGTGGGAGCGGGCTCGCCCGCGAATGCGTCGGGCCAGACTCATTTATGGTGACTGACCCACCGCTTTCGCGGGCGAGCCCGCTCCCACAGGACTTCCTTGATAATGCAGCATTGGATAGTCGATACGGGGCGGGGTTATTCCTCGCGGACCGGTTTGAACACCACCACGGCCAATGGCGGCAGATTCAACGCCAACGAAACCGCCTGCCCGTGGCTCTTGATCTCGTCGGCCGTCACCGCCCCGCCGTTGCCGACGTTGGACCCGGCATACACCCCGGCGTCGGTGTTGAGCAGTTCCGCCCATTTGCCACTGAACGGCACGCCCACCCGATAGCCATGACGCGGCACCGGGGTCAGGTTCGCCACCACCAACAGCGGTTCGCCCTCGCGACTCCAGCGCAAGTAGGCATACACGCTGTTGCCAGCGTCGTCGCCAATCACCCACTGGAAGCCCTGCGGCTGGCAGTCCTGCTCGTACAGCGCCTTCTCCGAGCGATACAACCGGTTCAAGTCCCCCACCAGCGTGTGCACACCCTTGTGCTCGGCGTAGTTGAGGAAATGCCAGTCCAGCTCGGTGTCATGGTTCCACTCGCGCCATTGCCCGAACTCGCAACCCATGAACAACAGTTTCTTGCCCGGGTGGGTCCACATGAACGTTAGATAAGCCCGCAGGTTGGCGAATTTCTGCCAGCGGTCACCGGGCATCTTGTCGATCAGCGAATGCTTGCCGTGCACCACCTCATCGTGGGAAATCGGCAGAATGAACCGCTCGGACCAGGCGTACACCAGCCCGAAGCTCAGCCGGTCATGGTGATGCTGGCGATGGATCGGGTCCTGTTCGATGTACTTGAGCGTGTCGTGCATCCAGCCCATGTTCCACTTGTAGGCGAACCCCAGGCCGCCCTGTTGGGTCGGCTGGCTGACGCCCGGCCAGGCCGTCGATTCCTCGGCAATCACCAGCGCACCCGGGGCCTCCAGTGCCACCACGTCGTTGAGGTGACGCAGGAAATCGATCGCTTCCAGGTTCTCGCGACCACCGTAGCGGTTCGGCACCCACTCCCCGGCCTTGCGCGAATAGTCGCGGTACAGCATCGACGCCACAGCATCCACCCGCAGGCCATCGACGTGGAAATGCTTGAGCCAGTGCAGGCCCGAGGCAATCATGAAGCCATGCACCTCGGTGCGGCCCAGGTTGTAGATCAGCGTGTCCCAGTCCTGGTGGAAGCCTTCTTGCGGGTTGCCGTACTCGTACAGCGCGGTGCCGTCGAATTGCGCGAGGCCGTGGGTGTCGGTAGGGAAATGCGCCGGTACCCAATCGAGGATCACACCGATGTCGTTCTGGTGACAGGCGTTGACGAAGGCCGCGAAGTCCTCAGGCGAGCCGTAGCGCGCGCTCGGAGCGAATTGCGAGAGCAACTGATAGCCCCAGGAACCGCCGAACGGGTGCTCCATGATCGGCATCAGCTCGATGTGGGTGAAGCCCAGATCCTTGACGTAGGGAATCAACTGGTCCGCCAGTTCGCGCCAGTTGAACGGGCGATCCGGCTCGTCTTCGCCGCCGTGGTGCCAACGCCAAGAGCCGGCATGCAGTTCGTAGATCGACAGCGGCTGGTGCACATCCTGCTTGTCGCCACGGGCCTGCATCCAGTCATGATCCTGCCAGTCGAAGCTCAGCGGCGCGGCCACCTTGGAAGCGGTGTCAGGCGGCAGCTTGGTGGCCAGGGCCATCGGGTCGGCCTTGAGCGGCAGGACGCCGTGCTGCCCCAGAATCTCGTACTTGTAGGCCTCGCCCGGCCCGATGCGAGGAATGAAGACTTCCCAGACGCCGCTTGGGTGTCGCGCACGCATCGGATGCCTGCGCCCGTCCCAGCTGTTGAAATCCCCCACCACCGACACCCGGCGGGCGTTCGGCGCCCAGACCGAGAAGCGCACGCCATCGACGCCATCGACGTTCTTGACCTGTGCCCCCAAGGCGCTACTCAGGTCGCGGTGATTGCCCTCGGCGAACAGGTAGAGGTCCATCTCTCCCAGCAACTGGCCGAAGCTGTAAGGGTCCTCGGTGATCTGCTCGCCCGTGGCCCAGTTGATCTTCAACAGATAAGGCTCGCGAGTCTCGAAGTGCCCGGCGAAAAAGCCGGGCTTGTCACTCATCGTCAGCTCGCCCAGATCGCGTTCCCCGTCGCGGGACAGCACGCGCACCCCCAGGGCCTGTGGCAGGTAGGCACGGATCACCTGGCCATTCTTGCCGTCGCTGTGGGGGCCGAGTATGGAGAACGGATCGGGGTGTTCGGCGCGGATCAACGCGTCCATATCGCCGGCGGTTGGCAACACATCCCGGTTGCCCTTGCCGAATTGGTCAGACGCACTCATTTTCATTCTCCATCAGACAAGTTCAACAGCCCGCGCAAGCCTTGAAGCGGTACCGACAACCAGGTCGGCCGATTCTCGGCCTCGTAGGCCACTTCATAAGCGGCTTTTTCCAGGGTGAACAACGCCAGTGCAGCGGCCTCTCCCTTGGCATCCTTCCAGGCGTGGGCGACGTCGGCGGTGGCCGTGTTGTAGCCACCGAGGAACGCTTCCCGCGCCTGTTGTAGATAGATCTGTGCGACCTGTTCGCGCGCAGCATTGGCGGCGGGCGATGTGTCGGCCGCCAATGCATTTCGCATGGCCATGGCGCCAGCGTAGTCGAAAGATCGCAACACGCCGCTGACATCTTTGAACGGGCTGTATTTGGCCCGTCGTTCCTCCAGCGGCCGGGCAGGTTCGCCCTCGAAATCAATCAGATAGGCATCACCCTTGACCACCAGCATCTGCCCAAGGTGCAGGTCGCCGTGGACGCGCATGCGCAGCCCGCCGACCGATTGTTTGGCCAGGGTCTGCACCTGTGCAAGCAGCGCCTTGCGCTGGCCGAGCAACTCGCTGACCAGTTGCTGATCGTCCGCCTCCAGCGAATCGCGATGCTGCTCAAGCAGCCCCAACGCCCGCTCGACCTGGGCCGAGACGCTTTTCGCCGAGGCCTGGGCGTCCTTGACCGAGGTGACTTCGGTCTTGAAGTCCGGGTTGTCGGTCGGCGCGCTGAGCACCACGTGCATTTCGCCCAGACGTTGCCCCAGCAGCGCAGCAAAATCCTTGAGTTCGATCAACGCATTGGAGTGTTGTTCAAGGTCCGAGCGCCCGTGGGCCATTTCGTCACGCACGGCGCGTTCCAGGTTGTTCTGCGTCCACTCCCAGGCATCGCCCTGGTTGCTCAGATACCCCTGGGCGATCATCAGCAGATTGCTCTGGCCTTCGTTGTCGACCCGCACCACGGCGCCCAGCAGCGGCGAGATGTGCGCGTAGCCGGCTTCGGTCAGGTAGGCACCCATTTCCAGTTCCGGGTGGGTACCGGCACTGACCCGGCGAATCATTTTCAGTACCAGGCTGCTGCCGACCACCACCGAACTGTTGGATTGCTCGGCCGACAGGTAGCGCACTTCGGACTCGTCGTTGAGTCCCAGCGGCGCCAGTTGCGAGGTCTGCTGGAAGCGCAGTTCGCCGTCGCCGGTGGGCAGGACGGTCTGCTGTTGCATGCCCGCGATCACTGCGCGAATGAACGGCTCAAGGGTAAAGGCATCGGTAATCAGACCGACCTGCCGCCCGCGACGTACTCTGGCCAGCGCCAGTTGCTGGGGCAAGGCGCTGCTGAAATCATCTTCGGCGAGGAAGCCGAACGGCAACTGATAGCGGGCCACTTCGCCGCCCGCAGAAACTTCGATCTCGCTCAGCAGCACCGGCCGCTGGGTGGTGCCGAAGCGCACCGCGTAGGCAATGTGCACCTTGTCGATGGCCGTGCCCTTGCCCGCGAACCAGCGGCGCTTGGGCAGGTAGACCGACAGCGAGGTCTGCTCCATGGTCTGGCGCAGGGGTTCTTCGAGCAATTCTTCCAGGCGCTGCTTGAGCACCAGGGTCGGGAAGTCCGGCATGCTCTGGGCCGGCTCGACGTGCCAACTGGGCATCTGATTCTCCGCGGCCAGCAAGAACCAGTAGAAGCCGTAAGGAGGCAACGTCAGCAGGTAATTGAGCTGGCCAATGGGTGGGAAGGCGCTGCCGCCGAGCATCTCCACCGGCACCGTGCCGGCGTAATGGGACAGCTCGAGTTCGGCAGCCTGGGACGCCGCCGAGACGTTGGCAACGCACAGGATGATTTCGGTCTTGCCGTCGGGCCCTGTGTATTCACGGGTGTAGGCCAGGATCCGGCGGTTGCTCGGCGAGAGCATTTTCAGCGTGCCGCGCCCGAAGGCCTTCTGCTGCTTGCGCACGGCGAGCATGCGCCGCGTCCAGTTCAGCAGCGAATGGGGGTCCTGGTCCTGGGACTCGACGTTGACCGACTGGAAGCCGTACAGCGGGTCCATGATCGGCGGCAGCACCAGGCTTGCCGGATTAGCCCGGGAGAACCCGCCGTTACGGTCGATGGACCACTGCATGGGCGTGCGTACGCCGTCGCGGTCGCCGAGATAAATGTTGTCACCCATGCCGATTTCGTCGCCGTAATACAGGGTCGGCGTGCCTGGCATGGACAACAACATGCTGTTGAGGAGCTCCACGCGGCGCCGGTCCCGTTCGAGCAGCGGCGCCAATCGCCGACGGATGCCGAGGTTGATGCGCGCACGGCGGTCGGCCGCGTAGTAGTTCCACAGATAGTCGCGCTCACGGTCGGTGACCATTTCCAGGGTCAGCTCATCGTGGTTGCGCAGGAAAATCGCCCATTGGCAGTTTTCCGGGATTTCCGGGGTCTGGCGCAGGATGTCGGTGATCGGAAAGCGGTCTTCCTGAGCCACGGCCATGTACATGCGCGGCATCAGCGGAAAGTGAAACGCCATGTGGCATTCGTCACCGTCCTTGCCCTTGCGATCGCCGAAATACAGCTGGGTGTCTTCGGGCCACTGGTTGGCTTCGGCCAGCAGCATGCGGTCCGGGTAATTGGCGTCGATTTCGGCACGAATCTGCTTGAGGACGTTGTGGGTTTCTTGCAGGTTCTCGTTGTTAGTGCCGTCGCGTTCGATCAGGTACGGAATGGCGTCCAGGCGCAGGCCGTCGATGCCCATGTCCAGCCAGTAGCGCATCACCTCCAGCACCGCCTTCATCACCTGCGGGTTGTCGAAGTTCAGGTCCGGCTGATGGGAGTAGAAACGGTGCCAGAAGTACTGCCCGGCGACCGGGTCCCAGGTCCAGTTGGATTTCTCGGTATCGAGGAAGATGATCCGCGTGCCGTCGTACTTCTGGTCGTCATCGGACCAGACGTAGAAATCCCGGGCCTTGGAACCCTTCTTCGCATGTCGCGCCCGCTGGAACCACGGGTGCTGGTCCGAAGTGTGGTTGATGACCAGCTCGGTGATGACCCGCAGCCCACGCTTGTGCGCCTCGGCGATGAATTTCTTCGCGTCGGCCATCGTCCCGTAATCGGTGTGGATGCCACGGTAATCGGCGATGTCGTAGCCATCGTCGCGCCGCGGTGACGGGTAGAACGGCAACAGCCAGATGGTGTTGACGCCAAGCTGGGCGATGTAGTCCAGCTTGGCGATCAGGCCGGGAAAGTCGCCGATCCCGTCGTCGTTGGAGTCGAAGTACGACTTCACATGTACCTGGTAAATCACCGCATCCTTGTACCAGAGCGGATCGTCGATGAAGGCTGCGTTCCGGGTTTTCTTCGCCATGGCCACTCGCGTCCTGTTATTGGTGTGTGGCTTTGATTCGCCAGATGCCAAACGGCTGATAGGAAGGGTCGATGCGCATCCACTGGGTTTTCCCGTACCAGGTCCAGGAGTGGCCGGTCATCAGGTCCTCGCCAAAGGTTGCGGCATCATCGGGCAGGCCCATTTCCCACAGCGGCAGCTCGAAGTGCGCCTCTTGCGCGTTGTGCGGATCGAGGCTGACGGCTACCAGCACGAAGTTGCTGCCGTCATGACTGCGCTTGCCGAAGAACAGGATGTTGTCGTTCCAGGCGTTGTAGATCCGCAAGCCCAGGTGAGTCTGCAGCGCCAGGTTCTGCCGACGGATACGGTTGAGCTGGGCGATCTCGGCGATGATGTTGCCGGGCGCGGTGAAGTCCCTTGGACGGATCTCGTATTTCTCCGAATCCAGGTACTCCTCCTTGCCCGGAACCGGCGCCGACTCGCAGAGTTCGAAGCCCGAATACATGCCCCACAGGCCCGAACCCATGGTCGCCAGCGCCGCCCGAATCAGAAAGCCAGCGCGACCCGAGTCATGCAGGAAATACGGGTTGATGTCCGGCGTATTGACGAAGAAGTTCGGCCGGTAGCACTCGCGCCACGGCGTCTGATTGAGCTGGGTGAAGTACTCGGCCAGCTCGGCCTTGGTGTTGCGCCAGGTGAAATAGGTGTAGCTCTGGGAGTACCCGACCTTGCCCAGGCGGGCCATCATCGCAGGCTTGGTGAACGCCTCGGCAAGGAACATCACCTCCGGATGCTGGGCGCGCACGTCCGCGATCATCCATTGCCAGAATGGCAACGGCTTGGTGTGCGGGTTGTCGACGCGGAAGATCTTCACGCCCTCTTCCACCCAGCCCAGCACCACGTCGCGCAGCTCGAGCCACAGGCTGGGAATGGCATCCGGCGCGTAGAAATCGACGTTAACGATGTCCTGATATTTCTTCGGCGGGTTTTCCGCGTAACGAATCGTGCCGTCCGGGCGCCACGAGAACCAGCCCGGATGCTCCTTGAGCCAGAGGTGGTCCTGGGAGCACTGGATGGCGAAGTCCAGGGCGATTTCCAGCCCGTGGTCGGCAGCGGCCTTGACCAGATTACGGAAGTCTTCCCGGCTGCCCAGTTGCGGGTGAATCGCTTCATGGCCGCCGTCGGCGCTGCCGATGGCGTACGGGCTGCCCGGATCGTCAGGCCCGGCCTTCAGCGAGTTGTTCGGGCCTTTGCGGTGCGCGCGGCCGATGGGGTGAATCGGCGGGAAATACAGCACGTCGAAGCCCATGTCGCGGATCATCGGCAGGCGGCTGTGCACGTCGTTGAAGGTGCCGTGGCGCTGCTTGTCGTCGGTGATCGAGCGCGGAAACAGCTCATACCAACTGGCGAACTGCGCCAGCTCACGCTCCACGTCCAGCGGGAACTCCAGGCTGCGGCTGAGGAACGCGTGGTTGTCGGCATGGGACATGATCGCGGCAGTTTCGCTGTTGAGCAGCAAGGCCACTTGTGCCTCATGGTCGGTATTTTCGCCCAGACGCTGCAACAGGCTGTCGATCTGCCCACGCAATTCATGCTGGCTGCGCTCGGCGGCATGCACCAGGTGCAGGCGCCCTTCTTCCAGTTCCAGACCGATGGGCACACCGGCTGCGTATTTTTTCTCCAGCTCGTAGCGATAGCTGGCGAACAGGTCGATCCAGGCTTCCAGCCGGAACAGGTAACGGCTGACGCTGGTGGGCGTGAACTCGCCGATCCAGCTGTCGTTGCCCAGGTCGCGCATCGGCGCCTTGTGCCAGTCCTGCTCGTCTGCCGCACGATAGCGAATGCGCACCGACATCTTGTCGTGGCCGTCGGCAAACACCTTGCTGGTCACGGTGACCGGCTGGCCGATGATCGCCTTGGCCGCCAGCGTGCCGGCCTCGATTACCGGCTGCGTGTCTTCGATGACAATGCGCGGCAGTTGCAGGGCCTGTGTCAGGGGTAAAGGCTGGGTTGGGTGGGGAACATCGGTGGCCAGAGAGTCCGGGCCGTATGGCTGATCAGCAGTCACATTCATCGAGCATCACTCCTCACGCCCCAGGGACGCTCCTTGTTAAGAGTCCTTTCCATCGACATCCAATCCTTGATACGTAAAGGAAGGCCACCGGACTGAACCCGCCCGGAATTGGCCGCATAGGTTCCGAAGCCTGCCTTGGGGAAAAGTTCAAAGAGCTTGCGACGCAAAAATTCGATCCGTTGCCCAGCTTAGCCGCAGGATCGAAAAGCACGTGCAAATCGCCGGAAATCTTCAAACAGACCCGCTGTCGAACCCTGCAAGCGCGCTGAAATCCGGTATTCCCGCCTGTTCAAACCTGCGCTCTCAGGAAGGTGAAGCAATGAACATTCCCATTCCCGCAGAAACGCCCGACCCGAACATCGATGACCCCGAATTGCCGGTGCCCAAACCCGAGGAGCCGCCGCCACCGACCATGCCACCGGTGATCGAACCGCCCAAGGGCGATCCGCCCAGCCAGGAGCCGCCTGCGGTGTTGTGGGAGTGAGCGTGGTGTAGCAGCACGGCTTGCCGGCGGGGCGCATCTGGAATCGCCCCGCGGGCAAGCCTGGCTGCTACGGGGCGGTGGCGATCTCAAGGTTGATGTGAATCCCTGTCCTGCGGCGGCTCGAACCGATCGGTAATCAACGGCACCAGGCTGAAGATCCCCAGCGCCAAAACGGTGCTTACCACCGCTGTCATTTCCCGCCCCATGCCTGCGGCGATGCCGATGGCTGCGGTCATCCACAAACCTGCCGCGGTGGTCAGGCCCTTGACCTGGGCCGTGCGGAGCTTCTCGCCCTTGAGGATGGTGCCGGCGCCAAGAAAGCCGATCCCTGCAACAAGCCCCTGCACTACACGACTCAACGCTGCATCATCGGCACCGGCCAGCCGAGGCACCAGCACGAACAGCGCCGCGCCCATGCACACCAGCATGTGCGTGCGTACTCCGGCAGCCTTGCCCTTGTGTTCACGTTCGAAGCCGAGAATGCCACCCAGCACCGCCGCGATCACCAGACGCACCACCACCTGGGTCAGCTGTTTGGCATCGGTAATGTCCGAGAACTCTGATTGCAGCGTGTCGACGACCTCGTTCCACCAGGTATTCATCGCCATTCCTTCTGATGCTGTTGAACAATGGACCGCATCCAGCGTCAGGAGTGCTGGCGGTCGGAATCCGGAAACGATGCAAAACCCTGGCAGTCGCACCTAGATACACCTTGAAGGAGCGCGACCATGCCACTGGAATTCGACAGCACTCACGAGTACTGCGCCGCCTACATCGACGGCGTGCAACACCGCAGCGCGGTGGTGGATGTGGTGATCACCACCAACGACGCGACCCACATGTCCCAGGCAGACATCGGCGGCAAGCAGGTGCCGATCACCGAGGCAGAAGCGGATGCATTGACGGTGTACAAGGCCAAGGATCTGCGGCATCACACCATTGGTGTTGAGCCGGGTGAGGATTCGCCGGTGATCTAAATCCCATGCCGTTCACCTTACCTGTAGGAGTGAGCTTGCTCGCGATGGGGCCGGATCGTTAGGCGCATTTATGTCTGATCTGCCGCTATCGCGAGCAAGCTCACTCCTACAGGGGATATGGCGAACATGCGGGGCGTGAACTGATCCGGTATTAATCGCTAAGACTGCATCTGTACTGAAAACAGTCTGACGCGCATATTCCGTGCTCATCTGCACCGAATATTCGCGAGCCCTCCATGAAGCGTTATGAAAAGTTTGCCGACGACATCGCCGAAATGATCCGTTCCGGCGTGCTCGCCGCCGGCCAGCGCGTGCCTTCGGTGCGTTACGCCAGCCAGACCCACGGGATCAGCCCGTCCACGGTGTTCCAGGCCTATTACCTGCTGGAACGGCGCGGCCTGATTCGGGCGCGGCCCCGCTCGGGGTATTTTGTCAACGACAGCTTCGTCAATGAAAGTATCGCCAGCCAGCGCTTTGAAATACCCGCAGTCCCAGAGGCTCTGCCGGCGAATCAGGTCAGTGAAAGCACCGAAGTGGATGTCAGTGAGCTGGTGTTTTCCGTGCTTGAATCGATCAAGGATCCGAACACTGTTCCGTTCGGCTCGGCATTCCCCAGCGCCGGGCTGTTCCCGCTACAACGCCTGGCGCGCTCCCTGGCCAGCGCCACCCGGGACATGGACCCGAGCATGGTGGTCAGCGACTTGTCGCCGGGCAATCCGGTGCTGCGTAGGCAGATTGCGCTGCGGTACATGGTCGCCGGACAAGTGTTGCCCATGGAGGAATTGCTGATCACCAATGGTGCACTGGAAGCTTTGAACCTGTGCCTGCAGGCCGTGACCGAGCCCGGTGATCTGGTGGCCATCGAAGCCCCGGCCTTTTACGCCTGCCTTCAGGTGCTGGAGCGTTTGAAACTCAAGGCGGTGGAAATTCCGGTTCATCCCCAGACCGGCATTGACCTGGCCGTGCTGGAGCAGACCCTGCAACGCCATCCGGTCAAGGCCTGCTGGAGCATGACCAGCTTTCAGAACCCCACCGGGGCGACCGTCTCTCAGGACCGCAAGCGGGACCTGGTGGAGTTGCTGCGCCGGCATCAGGTGCCGCTGATCGAAGACGATGTCTACGCAGAACTCTATTACGGACAGAACGCGCCCAAGCCTGCCAAGGCCTTTGATACCGAAGGGCTGGTGTTGCATTGCGGGTCGTTCGCCAAGAGCCTGGCTCCGGGGTATCGCGTGGGCTGGGTGGCGGCCGGACGGTATGCGCAGAAGGTCGAGCGGCTGAAACTGATGACGTCGCTGTGCGCCTCGATGCCCGCCCAGGCCGCGATTGCCGATTACCTGCAACATGGCGGTTATGACCGGCACCTGCGCAAACTGCGTAACAGCCTGGAAGATCAGTTGCGGGCGATGCTGGGCGCCGTGGCCCGGCACTTCCCGCCGCAGACGCGGGTCAGCCAGCCGTCAGGCGGGTATTTCCTGTGGCTGGAGTTGCCGGAGCAGATCGATTCGCTGAAGGTGTTCCAGATTGCGCTGGCCCAAGGCATCAGCATCGCACCCGGCCCGATGTTCTCACCCACCCGCCGCTTCAAGAATTGCATCCGCCTGAACTACGGCAGCCCCTGGAACGAGACGTGCGAGCGGGCGATGGAAACTCTGGGCAAGATTATCCGCTCGATGATGGGAAGCCACACCGCGCCGTAGCAGTCCGGCTTGCCGGCATGAGCGCCGTACGACTGTGGGAGCGGGCTTGCCCGCGAAAGCGGTGTGTCAGGCACCATGATGGAGACTGATCTCACGCTTTCGCGGGCAAGCCCGCTCCCACAGGGATCTGCGAGTTCATGTGAGTTGCGGCACGGGTGGTCAGCGGCCGCCACCCAGGTCGATGAAGGTGCCGGTGGAATACGACGCTTTATCCGACAGCAGCCAGACGATCGCCTCGGCCACTTCGTCGGCCAGCCCGCCGCGGCCCATGGGGATGGTCGGCTCCAGCTTGCTGACCCGCTGCGGGTCGCCGCTGAGGGTGTGGAACTCGGTAAAGATGTACCCCGGACGCACCGCATTGACCCGCACGCCCTCGCCCGCCACTTCCTTGGCAAGGCCGATGGTGAAGGTATCCAGCGCACCCTTGGACGCCGCGTAGTCGACGTATTCGCCCGGAGAGCCCAGCCGCGCCGCCACCGAGGACACGTTGACAATGCTGCCGCCGTGCCCGCCATGGCGGGGCAACATGCGCAACAGCGCGTGCTTGCTGCACAGCATCGGGCCGACCACGTTGCTCATCATGATCTTGAGCAGGCGGAACTCGGACATGGTGTCGACCCGAGACGTCTCCCCCACGGTACCGGCGTTGTTGACCAGCGCGGTGATGCGCCCAAGGTCGGCGTCCACGCGGGAGAACAGCCGAATGATTTCATCTTCGTTACTGACGTCGGCCTGGACCGCAATGGCGTGGCCGCCCGCTTCGCGAATCTGCCCGCAGACCCGTTCGGCCGCCGCGTGATCGGAAAGGTAGTTGATGCAGACGCGATAACCCAGTGATGCCGCCAAAACTGCCGTGGCCGCTCCGATACCTCTGGAGCCGCCAGTGATGAGGAGGTTTTTATCCATGGAATTTCCGATTAAAAATCCAAGCTTCTTAGAGGGGTGTCACACGTAAACGTCAGAGAGTGCTCTCGGATACCCGTTTCTGCGCTGCGCTAATATCCGCCATGAAGCGGTCCGCTGGCAATGGATGCCCCAGCAGATAGCCTTGCAACGAGTCGCAACCCAGTTGGGTCAGGAAGCTCTGCTGGCTAGTGGTCTCCACGCCTTCGGCGACGATGCGCAGGTTCAGCGCCTGGCCGAGGGCGACGATGGCCGAGACAATCGCCGCATCATCGCTGTCGCGTTCCAGCTCGCGAACGAACCCGCGGTCGATCTTCAGCTCGTTGGCCGGCAAGCGCTTGAGGTACATCAGGCTCGAATAGCCGGTGCCGAAATCGTCGATGGACAGGTCCACCCCCATGTCGGAAAGCTTCTGCAGCACCGTCATGCTGGCATCGGCGTCGCTCATGGCGGTGGTTTCGGTGATTTCCAGGGTCAGGCAGTTGGCCGGCAGCCCGTGGGCCGACAACGCAGTGGCGACGGTTTTCACCAGCCCTGCGTGGCAGAACTGCAACGCCGACAGGTTCACGGCGATCCGCCAGTGGGTGTACCCCGCGTCATACCAGACGCGCATCTGGCGGCAGGCCTCATTGAGCACCCACTCGCCGATGTTGATGATCAGGCCGGTCTTTTCGGCAAGGCCGATGAATTTGTCCGGCATCAACAGCCCGTGCTCCGGGTGATTCCAGCGCACCAGGGCCTCGGCGCCCACCGGTGCGCCCGAGCCTGCGGCAAATTTCGGCTGGTAATGCAGGCAGAACTGGCCCTCGCGCAGGCCGACGCGCAAGTCCTGCAGCAGTTGCAGCTGATTGCGTGCGTTGGTGTTCATCGACGCATCGAAGAAGCTGTAGCCGTTTTTCCCCGCGCTCTTGGCGTGGTACATCGCGGCATCGGCGTTCATCAGCAGTTCCTGCTGGGTGCGGCCATTGCCGGGGTACAGGCTGATACCGATACTGACCGTCACTTGCAGGTCGTGGTCCTGTACGTTGAACGGCTTGCCCACCAGCGCCACCTGGCGCGAAGCGACGGTGGTGGCGTCGTCTACTTCTTCAAGCTCCACCAGCAGCACGAATTCATCGCCGCCGATGCGGGCCAGGGTGTCGTGGCGGTGGAAGTTCTCGCGCATGCGCGCGGCCACTTCCTTGAGCAGCAGGTCACCGACGTGATGGCCGAAGGCATCGTTGACCGGCTTGAAGCCGTCCAGGTCCATGAACATCAGCGCGAACAGGCCGCCCTGGGAGTCAACCTTGCGCATGGCCTGCTCGATGCGGTCAGCCAGCAGGATGCGGTTGGGCAGCCCGGTCAGGGTGTCGTGCAGCGCCAGTTGAGTGAGTTCGCGGTTGGCCTCGCTCAGCGAGTGCGCAAGCTGCGCGGTGCGCGCCTCAAGACGCGCATCCAGCACCGAGGTGAGCAAGGTGATGGTCAACACGGCAAGGCTGGTCACCAGCACCAGTTTGTCCAGCCCGTCGGTGCGCAGGCCGGTGACCGCCGAGCCGCAGAAACTGCCCTCGGGGAAATTCGCCGCGGCCATGCCGGTGTAGTGCATGCCGACGATGGCAAAGCCCATGATCACCGCCGCCCCGCCGCGCCAGAGCTGCACGTGGGGTGTCTGCCCACGCAGGCGCAGCGCGATGCACAGGGCGGCGCCCGAGGCGGTCACGGCAATCACCAGAGAGGCGACGAACAGCGTGGGGTCGTAATCGATGCCCGGTTGCATGTGCAATGCCGCCATGCCGGTGTAGTGCATGGTGCTGATGCCGGTGCCCATGGCCAGCGCGCCAAACAGCACATGCAACACTGGCACGTGGCGATGGCTCACCAGCCACAGGGCAAAGCCCGAGGACAGCACGGCCACCAGCAGGGAAACCAGGGTCAGGGTGAGGTCGAAGCCGAGGTCGATAGGCAACTGGAACGCCAGCATGCCGATGAAATGCATGGACCACACGCCGATGCCCATGGACAACGCACCGCCGCCGATCCACATCAGCCGCGAACGCCCCCGCGATGCCTGGATGCGTCCGGCAAGATCCAGGGCGGTGTAGGACGCCAGGATAGCCACCACGATGGAAACCAGGACCAGCGACAACGTGTAGTGTCCAATCAGCATGGCGCGCGACTCAAACTCAACCAGGAAAGGCTCTGACAGCCCAGGAATTCGGCGGCGATTCTACCGGTTTCTGCAAGAATGTCGCGGTTATTCCGTCGCAATCATGGCAATAGGCCTCTACCTATGATCAGCGGCGGGAAAACGCCGGTTCCTGCGCAATATCTGTCTCGGTATTCCAGCCGCCACCCAATGCCGCGATCAACTGGACGCTGGCAATCAGTCGGCTTTGCAGCAATGTCAGCACGCTGCGCTCGTTACTCAATGCAGTGGTTTGTACGTTCACTACATCAAGATAGCCAATCAATCCGGCTTTGTATTGGTTACTGGTCAGGCGCAGCGATTCACGGGCGGCATCCAGTGCCTCTTTGCGCACCCCTGCCTCTTGCTCGTAGACGCGCAATTGCGCCATGTAATCCTCGACTTCCTTGAAGCCGTCGAGCACGGTCTGGCGATACTGGGCCACGGTCTGGTCATACACCGCCTCCGTGCGATCGACCTCGGCCGAGCGCTGGCCGCCGTCGAACAGGGTCATGGCCAGTTGCGGCCCCACGGACCAGAAGCGGTTCGGGAGGCTGATCCAGTTGCTGAAGGTACTGCTGCTGTAGCCGCCGCTCATGCTCAAGGTCAGATCGGGGTAGTAGGCAGCCTTGGCCACGCCGATATTGGCGTTGGCCGCCATCACCGACCGTTCGGCGGCGGCGATGTCGGGGCGACGCTCCAGCAACTGCGATGGCAGTTGCGCCGGAATCTGCGGCAAGGCAGGAATGTCGGTGGTCGGCGCCAGGCTGAAATCCGCAGGTGGCAGCCCCATGGCCACGGCGATGGCACTCTCGAACTGCGCTCGCTGCCAGGCCAGATCGATCAGGTCGGCCTGGGTGCTCTTGAGCTGGGTTTGTGCCTGAGCCACGGCATCGCGCCCGGAAATCCCGGCGCGATACTGGTTCTGGGTCAGTTTGAGCGACCGCTCGTAGGCCTGGACCGTGGCTTCCAGCAGGCGTTTCTGCTCATCGATCACTCGCAGTTGCAGGTAGTTCTGCACCAGCAGCGACTGCTGGCTCAGGCGAATCGACGCCCAGTCGGCCAGGCTTGCCTGGGCACTGGCCTTGTCAGCCTCAAGACCGCGCCGCAATTTGCCCCAGACGTCCGCTTCCCAGCTCACGCCCAGTTGCGCGTTGTAGGTGTCGCGAATCCCGCTGCTGGAACTGCTCAGGCTGGAGCTGCTGCTGCCGGTGCCCTGGCTTGAGCGGTTCTTGCTGGTGGTCAGGTCCAGGGTCGGAAAGAACGCACCACGGGCGCTCTTGACCAGCGCCAGCGCCTGCCGGTACTGCGCCTCGTTCTGGGCGATGGTCTGGTTGGAGGTGTTGAGTTTCTCCACCAGACCGTTCAACTGCGCATCGCCGTAGACTTCCCACCAGGCGCCACGGGCCATGGCGTCGCTGGGGTTGGCCTGGGTCCAGCCTTCGGCCTGCTTGAAGTGCGCGGGGGTGGCGGCGTCCGGCTTTTTGTAGTCCGGGCCGACGGCGCAGGCACTGAGCAGCAAGGCGCACAGGCTGACGCTGAAAATGCGCCGAAATGGCAAGGTCCGCTGTGTCACAGAGGCGTTCAGACGAATGTTCATAGCGGCGTTTCCAGAGCGGCATCCGTCTGCACACCGCGCCACTTGTTGAAGCGATGGCGCAGACGGTCGAGGTAGAGGTAAACCACCGGGGTGGTGTAGAGCGTGAGAATCTGGCTGAGAATCAGACCGCCGATGATGGTCAGGCCCAGCGGCCGGCGCATTTCCGCCCCTTCGGCGCTGCTGAGCAGCAAGGGCACGGCACCCAGAATTGCCGCCAGGGTCGTCATCAGGATCGGCCGCAGGCGTTGCAGACAGGCGTTGCGGATCGATTCCAGAGGTGTCATGCCACTGCCCCGTTCCAGTTGCAAGGCCAGGTCGATCATCAGGATCGCGTTCTTTTTCACCACGCCAATCAGCAGGAACAGCCCCAGCAGGGAAATCAGGCTGAATTGCCCGCCCGTCAGGTAGATGCTCAGCAGCGCGCCGACACCGGCAGACGGCAGCGTCGAGAGGATGGTCAGCGGGTGAATGTAGCTTTCATAGAGAATCCCGAGCACCAGGTAGACCGCCACCAGCGCCCCGAGAATCATCCACGGCTGACTCTTCTGCGTTGCAGCGAAGGCGTCGGCGGTGCCGGCCATCTTGGCGATCACGTCTTCGGGCAGGCCAACCGCCGCCACGGCGCGCTCGATGGCGGCGGTGGCCTGGTCCAGGGTCACGCCGTCGGCCAGGTCGAAGGAGACGTTATCCGAGGCAAACTGCCCGTCATGGGTGACCCGGTCATCTTCCAGGCTGCGCTCGTAATGGGCGATGGTCGACAGCGGCACCCGCGCACCGTCGGCGGTGATGACCTGCACCTGCTCCAGCGTCACCGGATCAAGGGCGTATTTCGGATTGACCTCCATCACCACCTGGTACTGGTTGAGCGGGTCGTAGATGGTCGAGACCTGGCGCTGGCTGTAGGCGTTGTTGAGCACCGTGGTGACCATGTTCATGTCGATCCCCAGGCGCTTGGCCGCGTCCCGGTCGACGATCAGGGTCACTTGCTGGGTGCCGCCGCCGTCGTGGGCGTCGATGGCGGTCAGTTCCTTGAGGGATTTCAACGCCGTGACCACCTTCGGATACCAGTAGCGCAGGCTCTCAAGGTCGCCGCTTTGCAGGATGTACTGGTACTGCGAGGTGGTTTGCTCGCGGCCGCCGCCCAGTTGCAGGTCCTGGTCAGGCTGCAGGAACAAGCGCCCGCCCGGCACCTGGGGCATTTCCTTGCGCAGACGCTCGACCACCTGTTCGGCGCCGATCTTGCGCTCGGCAATCGGCTTGAGCCGCACGATGATAAAGGCGTTGCCGGTACCACCGTTGCCACCAATGAAGCCGGCCACGCTCTGCACCGCCGGATCCTTGAGAATCGCGTTGCGGAACACGTCCATTTTCGGCTGCATGACCGAGAACGACAGGCCGTCATCCCCGCGCACGAAGCCCATCAATTGCCCGGTGTCCTGCTGTGGCAGGAAGGTCTTGGGCACCACCACGTACAGCGCGATGTTGACGCCGATGGTCAGCAGCAGCGTGAGAATGGTCAGGCGCCGGTGACGCAGGGCCCAGCCCAGGCTTTTGTCGTAACCGGCGACCATGCGGTCGTTGACCCGCTGGCTCCAGCGTTGCAGGCGATTTTCGGTGCCCGGCACATGGGGTTTGAGCCAGCGGGCGCAGAGCATCGGGGTCAGGGTCAGCGACACCACCAGCGAGACGATGATCGACACCGACAAGGTGATGGAGAACTCGCGGAAAAGGCTTTCCACCAGCCCGCCCATGAACAGGATCGAGATGAACACCGCCACCAGCGACACGTTCATCGACAGCAGGGTGAAGCCCACCTCCTCCGCCCCGCGATACGCTGCCTGCATCGGCGGCACGCCTTCGTCGATATGCCGGGAGATGTTTTCCAGCACCACGATGGCGTCGTCCACCACCAGCCCCGTGGCCAGGATCAACGCCATCAGCGACAGGTTGTTCAGGGAGAAACCGCACAGGTACATGATAGCGAACGTGCCCACCAGAGACACCGGCACCGCGAGGGTCGGGATCAGCGAGGCGCGGAAGTTGCCCAGGAACAGGAACACCACCAGGATCACCAGAACCACGGCGATCAGCAGGGTCATTTCCGCCTCGTGCAGGGTGGCCTTGATCACCGGCGAGCGGTCCATCGCCAGGTCCAGCTTCACGCTGGAGGGCAACACCGCCTGCAATGCCGGGAGCTGCGCCTTGATCGCGGCCACGGTCTCGATGATGTTGGCCCCGGCCTGACGGTTGATGACCAGCAGCACCGCGGCGTCCTTGTTGAAGAAGCCGCTGTTGTAGCGGTCTTCCACCGAGTCCTTGACCTTGGCCACGTCCTTGAGGCGCAGCGCCGCGCCGTTCTGGTAATGGATGATCAGCGGCTCGTAATCCTTGGCCTTTTCCAGTTGGTCGTTGGCCTGCACCTGCCAGTTATGGTCGGCGTTTTCCACGAAGCCCTTGGGCCGGCGAACGTTGGAGCCAGAAATCGTGGTGCGCACCTCGTCCAGCGACACGCCGTACTGGTCCAGCAACTTGGGCTCCAGTTCCACCCGCACTGCGGGCAGCGAACTGCCGCCGATCTGCACCTCGCCCACGCCGCTGACCTGGGACAGGCTCTGGGACAGGATGGTCGAGGCCATGTCGTACAGCTGGCCCTTTTCCAGCACATCGGAAGTCAGCGACAGCACCATTATCGGCGCCTGGGACGGGTTGACCTTCTTGTAGGTCGGCATGCTGCGCATCCCACTGGGCAACAGGTTGCGCGAGGCGTTGATTGCGGCTTGCACCTCCCGCGCCGCGCCGTTGATGTCGCGGTCCATGTCGAACTGCAGGATCACCCGCGTCGAGCCCTGACTGGAACGGCTGCTCATGGTGTTGACCCCGGCAATGGTGCCCAGGGACCGCTCCAGTGGCGTGGCCACGCTCGAGGCCATGATTTCCGGGCTGGCGCCGGGCAGCGAGGCGCTGACCACGATCACCGGGAAATCCATGTTCGGCAGCGGCGAGACCGGCAGCAAGCCGAAGCTCAGCCCGCCCAGCAGCATGATCGCCAGGCTCAGCAGCATGGTCGCCACCGGGCGGCGGATGAAGGGGGCCGAGAGGTTCATGAGCAGCTCCAAGCCACAAGCCGCAAGCTGCAAGCCGAAGCCGCGCCGCCTGTCAGCTTGAGGTCCGGCGCATGAGGGGTGCCGATCATACGGCCACCTCGGTCTTTTCGGCGCGACGGAACCTGCGCCCCATCCGGTCGAAGTACAGGTAGATCACCGGCGTGGTGAACAGGGTCAGCACCTGGCTGACCAGTAAGCCGCCGACCATTACCAGGCCCAATGGCTGGCGCAGCTCTGCACCGGAGCCGGTGGCGAACATCAGCGGAATGGCGCCGAACAACGCTGCCAGGGTGGTCATCAGGATCGGCCGGAACCGCAGCAGCGCAGCTTCGTAGATCGCTGTCTGCGGATCGATGCCACGGTTGCGTTCGGCGTCCAGGGCGAAGTCGATCATCATGATCGCGTTCTTTTTCACGATGCCGATCAACAGGATGATGCCGATGATCGCGATCATGCCCAGGTCATTGCCGCTCAGGATCAGCGCCAGCAAGGCACCGATGGCCGCCGACGGCAGCGTCGAGAGGATGGTGATCGGGTGGATGTAGCTCTCATAGAGCACCCCCAGCACGATGTACATGGTCACCACCGCCGCCAGCACCAGCAACAGCGTACTGGACAGCGAGGCCTGGAACGCCTCGGCGGCGCCCTGGAACTGGGTCTGCACGCCGAGCGGCATGCCGATGTCCTGCTGCACCTGCTCGATCACCTTGACTGCTTCGCCCAGCGCCACACCCGGCGCCAGGTTGAACGACATCGTCACCGCCGGGAACTGGCCGATGTGGGAAATCGCCAACTGCGCCTGCCGCTGCTCGATCCGCGCCAGGCTCGACAGCTTGACCTGCCCGCCGTCGGTGGTCTTGACGTGAATCTGCTCCAGCGCCTTGGGCCCCAGATCGTTGCCCGCCGCAGCTTGCAACACCACGCGGTACTGGCTGGCCTGGGTGTAGATGGTGGAGATCTGCCGCTGGCCAAAGGCGTCGTACAGCGCATCGGTGATGTTCGACACCGAAACGCCCAGGCGGCTGGCGGCATCGCGGTCGATGTTCAGGTAAACCTGCAAGCCCTTGTCCTGCAGGTCACTGGCCACGTCACTCAGCTCGGGCCGCTGGGCCAGTGCTTCGACCAGCTTGTCGCTCCACAGGGCCAACAGCTCCGAATCCGGCGACGACATGCTGAACTGATACTGGGTGCGGCTGACGCTGTCCTCGATGGTCAAGTCCTGCACCGGCTGCATGAACAGGCGGATGTCCGGGAGCTGGTCGACCTGGGGCTGCAAGCGTTGAATCACCTGGGTCGCGGAAAGATCGCGCTCCTTGTGCGGCTTGAGGTTGATGAGCATGCGCCCGCTGTTCAGGGTCGCGTTGTCACCGTCCACGCCGATGTACGAAGACAGGCTGGCCACCGCCGGATCCTGCAGGATGATCTTCGCCAGCGCCTGTTGCCGCTCGCTCATCGAGGCGAACGACACCGACTGCGGCGCCTCGGAAATGCCCTGGATCACCCCGGTGTCCTGCACCGGGAAGAAGCCCTTGGGCACGGCCAGATACAGCACAACCGTGATGCCCAGCGTGGCAATGGCGACCAGCAGGGTCAGCGGCTGGTGCTTGAGCACCCACTGCAACTTGCGACCGTAGGCGGCGATCAGCCAGTCGATCCACACGCCGCTGGCATGGTAGAACCGGCCTTGGTCTTCTTCCTTGGGCTCGCGCTTGAGCAGCCGCGCGCACATCATCGGGGTCAGGGTCAGGGACACCACCAGGGAAATCAGGATCGCCACCGCCAGGGTGATGGCGAACTCGCGGAACAGCCGGCCGACCACATCAGCCATGAACAGCAGCGGGATCAGGACCGCGATCAGCGAGACCGTCAAGGAAATCAGGGTGAAACCGATCTGCTTCGCGCCCTTGAGCGCTGCTTGCAGCGGGGTCTGGCCCTCCTCCAGATGCCGGGAAATGTTCTCCAGCATCACGATAGCGTCATCCACCACGAAACCGGTGGCGACCGTCATGGCCATCAGGGTCAGGTTGTTGACCGAGAAGCCGGCCAGGTACATCACGCCAAAGGTGCCGATCAGCGACAGCGGCACGGCCACCGAAGGAATGATCGTCGCGCTCAGGCGGCGCAGAAACAGGAAGGTCACCAGCACCACCAGCACGATGGAAATCAGCAGCTCGTGCTGCACGTCACTGACGGAGGCGCGGATGGTCTGGGTGCGGTCGGTCAGGACGGTGACGTCGATGCCGGCGGGCAGGTTGTCGGTGATGCTCGGCAACAGCGCCTTGATCCGGTCGACCACTTCGATGACGTTGGCCCCCGGCTGGCGCTGGATGTTCAGCAGCACCGCCTGGTTCTCGTTGGCCCAGGCGGCAAGACGTTCGTTTTCCGCACCGTCGGCAATCTGTGCCACGTCCTTGAGCCGCAGCGGGCCGCCATTGGCGTAGGCCAGGATCAGGTTGGCGTATTCGTCCGGGGATTTGAGCTGGTCGTTGGCGTCGAGCATCGAGACCCGGGTCGGGCCATCGAAGTTGCCCTTGGGGGTGTTGACGTTGGAGGCGCTGACCAGCGTGCGCACGTCCGAGAGGTTCAGGCCGTTGGCGGCCAGCGCCTCGGGATTGACCTTGATCCGCACCGCCTGGCGCTGGCCACCGGCGATACTGACCATACCCACTCCGCTGATCTGGGCGATCTTCTGCGCCATGCGCGTATCGACCAGATCGTTGAGCTTGGGCAGCAGCATGGTCTTGGAAGTGATGGCCAGGGTAAGCACCGGCGTATCCGCCGGGTTGACCTTGTTATAGGTCGGCGGCGCGGGCAAGTCGCTGGGCAGCAGGTTGGTGGCGCCGTTGATCGCCGCCTGCACTTCCTGCTCGGCGACGTCCATGTTCAGGTCCAGGCTGAAGCGCAGGGTGATCACCGAGGCGCCGCCGGAACTGGTGGAGGCCATCTGGGTGAGCCCCGGCATCTGCCCGAACTGGCGCTCCAGCGGCGCGGTCACGGCACTGGTCATCACTTGCGGGCTGGCGCCGGGGTACAGGGTCATGACCCGGATGGTCGGGTAATCGACCTGCGGCAAGGCCGAAACCGGCAACAGGGTGTACGCGATCAAACCCGCCAGCACGATGGCCAGCATGCTCAGCGTGGTGGCGACGGGCCTGAGGATGAACAGGCGTGACAGGTTCATACGTTGCCTTTCTGCTCGGTGTCGGCGCCGGCCGACTCACCGGATTCCTTGGAAGGCTTGCCCTGCAGCTTCTGGCCGGGGGTGGCCGGGACGTCCTTGCTGTCGTTGACCACTTCCACGTCACTGCCGTCTTTCAGGCGGTCAGTGCCTTCAAGCACCACACGGTCTCCGGCGATCAGGCCGTCGGTGATGACAGTAGAGTTTTCATCGCTGGGGCCGGCCTTGAGCTGACGAATCCGCACTTTCTTGTCGCCGTCCATGACATAGACGAAGGTGCCGTTGACCCCGAACTGCACCGCTGCCGAAGGAATCAGCACCACGTTTTTCAGGGTGTTGGCCAGCAGGCGCGCGTTGACGAACTGATTGGGGAACAGCGATTCGCTTTCGTTCTCGAACCGCGCCTTGAATTTCAGGGTGCCGGTGGTGATGTCGATCTGGTTGTCGATACTGGCCAGCACGCCACGGGCCTGCATTTTCACATCGCCACGGTCCCAGGCTTCCACCGGCAGCTTGTCGCCGTTGCGGTAGTGGCTGATGACGTCGGCCAGGTCTTTCTCGGGCAGGGTGAAGTTGACGGTGATCGGTTTGGTCTGGGTGATGACCGCCAGTGCCGTGGTGTCATTGGCCGCCACCAGGTTGCCGACGTCCAGTTGACGCAGGCCGATGCGGCCGGAGATCGGTGCACGAATCTGGGTGAAGTCCAGGTTCAGCTTGGCATCGCCCACGGCTGCCTGATTGGTCTTGATGGTGCCCTGATACTGGCCGACCAGCGACTCGGCGGTGTCCAGCGTCTGCTTGGCGATGCTGTCTTCTTTATAGAGGTCGCGGTAGCGCTGCACGTCGATCTGCGCATTCTTGAGCAGCGCCTGATTCTGCATCAGCGTGCCCTCGGCCTGTTGCAGGGCGATCTGGTAGCTGCGCGGGTCGATCACCGCCAGCAGGTCGCCGGCCTTGACCTGCTGGCCTTCCTGGAAGTTGATCTTGACCAGTTCCCCCGCCACCCGGCTGCGCACGTTGATGGTGTTCATCGCCGTGACGGTGCCCAGTGCCTTGTAGTAGATGGGGAAATCACCGGTGGTCGCAGGCGCCACGCGCACCGGAACCGGCCCGGTGGAACCGCCGAAGCCCGGACGCTGGCCGGTCATTTTGCCCGCCCCGCCACTGCGGCTCGCACCCTTGTGTGGTTGCTCGCCTTTCTGCGCGGTGGCGTCGGTTTTACCCGCCGACGACTCTCCACCCAGGCGGGGCCAGTAATGCCAGCAGACGCCTGCGACGATCAAGAGAACCAACAGGCTGAACAGCCAGCGACGGGAGTTGCGAGGACCAGACGATTGCATGAATAAGTCAACCAGTGTGCGCGTGAGCGTCTTCGGAAGGCTGAACAATAAGCATAGATACGTGCCAAGCAAAGGGCCTTTACCGGCAATTTACCTAGTGCTTACTTTGGTAAGGTGCTGACGTGCAAATAAAAACGGCCTGATCGAGTCAGGCCGTTTTGTGTTGCGATGTATTGCCCGGACAACGCGGCCAATACGCAACGGACAACTTATTTCAGGACAGCCAGTGCGGCATCGTAGTTCGGCTCCTGGCCGATCTCCGGTACCAGTTCGCTGTGCAGGACGTTGTCGTTTTCGTCCAGCACTACCACGGCGCGCGTGGTCAGGCCGACCATCGGGCCGTCGGCGATGGCAACGCCGTAGTTTTCCATGAAGTCGGCGCCACGCATGGTCGACAGGTTCTTCACGTTTTCCAGGCCTTCGGCGCCGCAGAAACGCGCCTGGGCGAACGGCAGGTCAGCGGAAATGCACAGCACCACGGCGTTGTTCAGATCGTTGGCCTGGGCGTTGAACTTGCGCACGGAAGTGGCGCAGGTCGGGGTATCGACGCTTGGAAAGATGTTCAGCACTTTGCGCTTGCCGGCAAAGGTTTCCAGGGTCACGTCAGCCAGATCGCCACCGACCAGTTTGAAGGCAGGCGCCTTGCTGCCGACCTTTGGCAGTTCGCCGCTGATCTGTACCGGGGAGCCTCGACGAGTCACTTGAGCCATGAGCTGAGTCCTTATTCTGAAGTTGCGATTCTGAGGGTGCCGCAAGGGTGTTGCAGAAAAACGAAGTTAACCACGAAACCGGTAACCTACCTACCGCTATACATGAATTTATTGTCAGCGAATGTGCTCTGGTTCGGGCCTGTCGAGCAGGCCGGGCCGCGCGCACAGCTCCACCAGCCAGTCGACGAACACCCTCACCCGCCGCGACATCTGCCGGTGTGCCGGGTACAGCGCGGTCAGTGCCAGGGTCGGCTGCGGCACGTCGGCCAGTACCTCCACCAGTTCGCCCCGGCGCAGTGGCCCGGCGGCATGATAGTACGGCGTCTGCACCAGCCCGTACCCGGCCTTGCAGGCGGCCAGATAGCCATCGGCGCTGTTGGTGGCCAGGGTCTTGCCCAGGCTGATTTCCTGATCCCTGCCGTCTATGACGAATTCCAGGCCATAACGTTTATTGGTGGTCGCCGAAAAGTATTCGATGACCTTGTGCCCGCCCAGGTCCGCCAGCGTTCGCGGCACCCCCGTGCGCGCCAGATAGACGGGACTGGCGCAGATCACCTGACGCATCTGCGCCAAAGGCCTTCCCACCAGTGAGTGATCGAGTGGCTGGCCACCCCGAATGACGCAATCGAAACCTTCGCGAATCAGATCCACCGGGCGGTCGCTCATGCCCACTTCCAGCTCAAGCCCCGGGTAGCGCTCGGTGAACTCCGGCAGCGCAGGCATGACGATCAGCCGGCCAACGCCTGCGGGCATGTCCACCCGCAACACGCCCTGGGGCTGCCGGGCCACCGACGAAAACGCGGATTCGGCGTCATCCAGGTCATTGAGCAGGCTGACGCAGCGCTGATAGTAGGCCTGCCCGTCCAGCGTCGGCGTGACCTGCCGCGTGGTGCGCAGCAGCAGTTGCACGCCCAGATAGGCTTCCAGTTGCTTGATCAGGATGGTCACCGAGGCGCGGGGCATGTGCAGGCTGTCGGCCGCCTTGGCGAACCCTCCCAGTTCGACGATCCGGGTAAAGGCACGCATGGCATTGAGGCGGTCCATTGAGGGCTCCGGCGGGGCATTGTTTAGAAATTACCAATAGTGAAAGCATTTTCAGGCGGTTTATCAAGATTCTTTCGCGGCGCAACAATGGGCGGGTATTCAATCCGCAAAAGGAACTCGACATGCAAACGCGTCAACTCGGCAAGAACGGACCACAGGTTTCGGCATTAGGCCTTGGCTGCATGGGCATGACTGACTTCTACACCACAGGCACCGATACCCGGGAAGCCGTGGCCACGATCCACCTCGCACTGGAACTGGGGGTCACCCTGTTCGACACCGCCGACATGTACGGCCCGCACACCAACGAAGAGCTGCTGGGCAAGGCGCTGGCGGGCAGGCGTGACCAGGCCTTCATCGCCAGCAAATTCGGCATCGTGCGCACGCCGGGCGATGCTGCGGCACGGGGTGTCAATGGCAGCCCGGAATATATCCGCGCGGCCATCGACGGCACCTTGAAGCGGCTGAACATCGACACACTGGATCTGTACTACCAGCACCGCATCGACCCGAGCATCGCCATCGAGGAATCGGTGGGTGCGCTGGCCGATCTGGTCAAGGCGGGCAAGGTTCGGTATCTGGGACTCAGCGAGGCCTCGGCCAAGACGCTGGAGCGGGCGCAGAAGGTTCATCCGATTGCCGCGCTGCAAACCGAATACTCGCTGTGGAGCCGTGACCCCGAAGAGAATGGGGTACTGGAAACCTGTCGCCGCCTGGGGATTGCCTTCGTGCCCTACAGCCCGCTGGGGCGTGGGTTTCTGACCGGCACACTGAAAAGCCCGGACGATTTCGCCGCCGACGACTACCGCCGCAGCAGCCCGCGCTTTCAGGGGGAGAATTTCAGCAAGAACCTGTTGCTGGTGGAGAAGGTTCAGCAACTGGCCAGGGACAAAGGCGTCACGGCCGGACAGTTGGCGCTGGCGTGGGTGCTGGCGCAAGGCAACGACGTGATCCCGATTCCGGGGACCAAACAGCGCAAGTACCTGGAAGAGAACGTCGCGGCGCTGGACGTGAAGCTCAGCGGCCCGGAACTGCAGGCGCTCAAAGACCTTTTCCCGATGACCGCGGTGGCCGGCGGACGGTATCCGGAGGCGGCGTTGAAGCTCGTCAACGGGTAAACCAAATTTAGCAGCACGGCTTGCCGGCGGGAGCGCCTTCAGGATCGCCCCCGCCGGCAAGCCGTGCTGCTACGGATCGCTCACCTGACACACCGCATCGCCTGTAGGAGTGAGCTTGCTCGCGATGGCGTCAGGTCCATCACCTCAGCAATATCTGACAAACCTCTTCACCTGTAGGAGCGCGCTTGCCCGCGACGGCGTCCCGTCAGTCACCTCGGAGGCGTCTGATACACCGCAATCGCGGGCAAGCGCGCTCCTACAGGCGGCCTCAGAAATCCCGCTTGTAGAAGATATCCAGCGAACTCGCCACGCCGCTTGCCGCTTCCAGATACACCTTTTTGCTCAACAGGTAACGCAATGCAATGGTATTGGCCGGTTCGAACACCCCTACCCCATATCGCAGACTGAGCTTGTCGGTAATCTTGCCGCTGGCGACCACTGAAGTCTTGTCGCCGCTGCCGGAGGTGTCCAGGTCGAAGTCCTTGATACCCAGCCCCGAAGCCAGCTTGCCCGCCGTCGATGAACTGCCCGCCAGCCCCAGAGCCAGTGCAGCCTGGGCCATCATGTTGTTGTCTTCGCCATTGGTGCTCAGCGGTCGGCCCAGCACCAGGTACGACAGCGCCTGCTCCTGACTCATCGCAGGCTCCGAGAACACCGTGGTGGTGGGCTGCTCGGCGCTGCCGGTCAGACGAATACCGGCAATCACATCGTCGGTCTGACGAATCGCTTCAATGTCCAGATACGGCTGATCCAAAGGCCCTGCGAACAACAGCCGCGCCTTGCGAATGGTCAGGCGCTGGCCGTAGGCGCGGTAGCGGCCATCGTTGAGGTTCAGCTCGCCTCGGGTGTCGAGGTTGTCGCCGATGTGCACGTGCCCGGCCAGGTTGGCGGTCAAGCCGAAGCCGCTGAAACTCAGTTTGTCCTGACCCACCTCGACATTCACATCCATGGCGATGGCCATCGGCGGCTTGCCTTCCTTGGTCTGCGCACCGACGATCACCGTGTCATCGGACACCTTGACCGTCGATGGCGGCAACTGGCGAACCGTGATCTCACCCTTGGGAATCAGCACCTTGCCAGACACCGCCAGGCGGTCGTTGAGCAAGGTGATTTTCAGATCCGGTGCTGCTTCAAGCTTGGCGTAGGGTTCCACGGTGATGGGCAGGCGCGAGCCTTGCAAGGCGATATCGACGTCCAGCCCCTGAGCCCAGGCCACATGCCCACCGATATTGCCCTGCCCGGCCGCGCCGCTGCTCCAGTTACCCTTGAGCTGCACGTTCTCGCCGGCGATCAGCGCCTGCACATTGAGTTTTTCCAGGCTGATCGGCAGCTCAGGTCCCGACACCTCGCCTTCGCTCAAGGTCACGTTGCCGTTGACCTGAGGGGCCAGCAAGCCACCGGTTATCCGGCCATTGCCGTCGAGCTTGCCATTGAGCTTCTCAACCATGGGCACGAATGGGCGGGCCACGGAAACGTCCAGCCCGCTGAGATTGAAGTCGCCGCTGACGGTCTTGTTTTTCGCCAAGGGATCGATGCTCAGGCGAGCGATCAGCTCACCCAGCTTGCCGCCGCGAAAATCGAGGCTGGTATCGACTTTCTTCGGTGTCAGGTTACTGGTCAGCTTGAGCGTCTGATAAGGGAAATCCAGCCACTGGCCCTTGTCCCTGACTCGCAGCGTACCGCCGCTGGCATCGACAACGATCTGGCCCTTGGGGCCTGACGCCGGAACGTCGAGTTGCACGTCGGCATTGAGCAGGCCTTTCCAGGCGAAGTCCTTGGGCAGCCACTGCGCCAGGCTGTCCAGCGGGAACTGCTTGAGGTGATAGCGCAGGCGCGGGTCGGGCATCAGGCGCTGGTCTTCGCCGCACAGGCTGGCGTTGCCGGACAGCCAGCAATGGGCGCCGAAGTTGATCTTGCCATCTGCCAGACGCTCAAGCTTCGCCGGTTGCTGGAGCTTCCAGTCTTGTCCGCCCGTCTGCACATCGCCGCTCGCCAGGCGTCCACGCCAATTGCCCTTGTCCAGGTTGCCGTCCAGCGCCAATGCCAGCTTGAGCAGCGGGCCTTGCAAGCCGAGTTTGACCTGCTGGCGCTTGATATCGCCCTGCCCATCGACCGTCAGCGTGCCCAGCGCGGTGTCGCCGGCCTGGATGCCGGTGGTCTTGAGTTCGATGTTGGCGCGCTGGGCGTTGTCCAGTTTCGCGGCCAGATTCAGGCTTTGCAGCTTGTTGGTTTCATAGGCCAGTTGCGAGCCTTGTAGGCCCAGTTGCCCTTGCGGCGCCTGCAGCGTACCGGCCAGGTCCAGCCGCCCCTTGACCTGCCCCTGCAGGCGTGGCCAGAGCTGCCCCAGGCGCGGCAGGTTGATGTCCACCTGCCCGGCCAGTTTTTGCTGCAGGCTGCCACTGCCCTGGATGCGGTTGTCGCCCAGGCGAATCTCCAGTGTATTGAGGTTCCACTTGTCCCCGGTGCCATCGGCCTTGGTCTGCAATACGGCGGGCTGCCCGCGCAGGCGGCCCTTGAGGTCCAGGTCGGCGTTGAGATTCAACTGCTCGTTCCTGAACGCGCCCTTGCTGCGCAACGGGCCTGCGAGCGAGCCCGGAAGCTCCGCCAACCAGTAAGACGGGTCAATGGCACTAAGGTCCAGCGCGGTGTCCCAAGCGATGCCGTCGGCGAACTGCAGATTCAGGTGGCCCGTGGCCTTGCCCTGCCCGGCCACCAGTTCGAGCTGCGGCAGGAAGATCTGCTGCAGGTCGCCGCTGAACGGGCTTTGCAGGCTGAAGGGCCCGGCTGGGCCTTTGAAGTCGCCGGCAAAGTTACCCAGGTATTTGCCATCGGTGTAGGACACCTCGCCCTTGAAGCTGTGAACGCTGACCTGAGGCTCATCGATCACCGGGTACAGGCGACGCCAGGGGAAATCCAGCCAGTCGATTTTAGCCTCGGCACTCAAGCCTTTTTGCCAGTCAACCGTGCCACTCAGTTTCAGGCGCTGTTCGTTGCTCGCGGTCAGATCCAAGGCTCCGATCTGCGCGCCCTTGGCATCGACCCTGCCTTGCAACGCCAATGTCACCGGGCCCTGCTCGGCGGGCAAAGTCGCATTACCCAGAATCCCATAGCCTTGGGCCAGATCGCCCTTGGCATTGAGGGTCAGCTTGTTCAGTTGCAAGGTGTCAGGCAGATCATCGGCAGGCTTGAAGGCGTCACTGGTGATCGCGACTTCCGCGGGCAGATTTTCCACCAGCGGTTGCAACTGGCCCACCAGTTGCGCATCGATGTAACCGGTGGTCCGGGCATTGAGGTTGAGGGTCTTGAGCAAGTCACCGGTGACGTCCAGCGTCAGCGATAATGGCTTGCCGGCGATATCCGGAAGCTTGACCTGGCCCTGGGCAGTCAATGGCCAGTCGGCGACCGGTTTGAGCAAGCCGTTGAGGTCAAGGACGATATCGTCGCGCTGGGCATGCACCGAGTCGATTTTCAGCCCGTCAGCGGTCCAGTGGGCCGCCAGTTGCAGGTCGCGCACCTGCTCGCTGCCATCCAGATGCAGGCTGCCGACCTGCACCTGGCCAAGCTCGATGGCCAAGGGCAACTTCAGATCCGGCAAGGTGATGGGACCGCTGTTCGATTGCTCAGTCGACGGCGCAAAGTGCATGCGGATATCGCCTGCCTGCAGGGTGTCGATGCACAGGGTCATGCGGGTCAGGCACGACGGCGACCAGTCGAACACCGGTGCATCAACCTCGACCTTGCTCTCGCCGCTCTGCCACACCAGGGAATCAGCCTGCCAGCGCCCACCCAGGTGGCCGCTGAAGTTCTCGACCTGCACCCCGGGCACCCATCCCAGCACCATACGGCTACCCGACTGAGTGCCCAGGATCATTCCCACAGCCACAACCACCAGCAGCACCAGTGCCAACAGGCTGAGCCCGGTAATGATTCCAATACGTTTCAGCAAAGCCGTACTCGTCACAGTTCAGGTCCCATCGAGAAGTGCAGACGAATACCGCCGTCATCATCCAGTGCATGTGCCAGGTCCAGGCGCAGCGGCCCGACCGGTGAAACCCAGCGCACACCGATACCGACACCGGTTTTCAGGCTGGGGAAGTCAAGTGAGTTGAAGGAGTTGCCCTCGTCGATGAACGCCGCAATCCGCCATTTTTCGGCAATCGAGTATTGGTACTCGGCGCTGCCGGCCACCATGTAACGGCCACCTATCTTGTCGCCGTCGGAGTTTTCGGGGGACAACGACTGGTAGTCATAGCCGCGCACGCTCTGGTCGCCGCCGGCGAAGAAACGCAGCGAAGGCGGAATGGATTTGTAACCGTTGGTGGCCGTTCCGCCCACCTGAACGCGCCCCAGAAAACGGTGATTCTGGGCGATGGTGGTCAAGCCCTTGATCAGTGCGGTGCCGTGCACCACGTTGGCGTCCGACCCCAGGCCCTCCTTGGCGACCTGAGTGTCGAACTGCAAGCGATAGCCGTTGTGCGGGTCGATGCGGTTGTCGCTGCGCAGGTAGGAATAGCTGATACCCGGCATCAACAGCGTGCTCAGGCCCGAATCGTTCCCCAGGCGATACTCTTCGCGCTGCCATTTGAGGGAAATGACCCGCTCCCAACCGCTGGGCAACTTGCTGTGCCATTCGGGGCCGACCGTCAGCAGTTTGCTGAGGCTGTCGGTGTCGGCGATCTCTTCATACTGATAGCCGCCGGCAAAGCGCAGCTTATCGGTCAGCGGAGGATCCAGCGGAATGTCATAGAACAGGCCGACGTTCTGCCTCGGCGCGGACAGCTCCGACTCGATGCCATAGCTGTGGCCCTGCGGGTTGACCCAGTGCCGGGTCCAGTTGGCCTTGACCCGCGGCCCGACGTCCGTGGAATACCCTACACCCAGGCCCATGGTTCGCGGCTTGCGGGTCTGCAGCTGAACGGCCACCGGGATGATTTGCCCCTGGGCGTCGGTGGGCGATGCATCGACGCGCACGCCTTCGAAATAACCGCTGGACTGCATCGCCTGGTTGAGCTCGGCAATCAGCTCGGAGTCATAGGGGGTATTTTCCTTGAACGGCACCATGCGCTTGAGCAGGTCCTCGTCGAAGGGGGCATCGCCGCTGAAAATGACCTTGCCCAGGGAAAAACGCGGGCCGCTGTCGTAGACCAGTTCGATGTCGGCCACCCCTGCACGGGGATCGACCGACAGACGTTGGGTCACGAAGCGACCGTTAAAGAAGCCATAGCGCGCCGCCTGATTCTGGATCAGTTTCTTGGCGTCCTCGTAGTTGCCATGGTTAAGCACAGCGCCGGTTTTCAGCGCGTCACTCTTGGGCACTCTGAATGCCTTGAGCTGGCTGGCGGGGCCTTCGATGCGTACCGTCACGTTGCGCAGGTGCACCGGCTCGCCCGCTTGCACACTCAGGATCAGATGCAGGTTCTTGTCGATGCGTTTGACTTCGCTGTCGACCTGGGCCTGGTAATAGCCCAAGGCCTGCGCGGCCTTTTGCGCCTGTTCGACGGCCCCGACGCTGAAACGCTCGAGCGCCTGTTCGTCACGCTCGCCGAGGCTGCCCACGTACCCTTCAATGTTGGATTTGAGCGCGGAATTGGACGGTTTTATCTTCACATCCAGTTGCGCATCGGCAAAAACCGCGCAACTGGAAACCATCAGGAGAAAACCACTGGTGAATCGACCGGGAAACTTCATAGGCGCGGATGCTACACGAGCGGCGGGCGATGCTGAAACCCGCAGGAATTGAGAGTTAATCCGCGGTCAAGCCATGGAACCCAGTGAAACCTGTGGATTGGGGTGAAAAAACACATGCTCTCGGACAGGTCCTACAGCAATTTCACCGATTTCCTCGTACCCCTGTCTGCGATAGAAATCCAGATATTTACCGTTTCCGGTATCGAGCACCACCCCTTGGGAATTCTCGTCCACGGCACACCAGTCATGCAGCGCTTGCAGCAACTGTTCGCCATAGTGCTGGCCCTGGAAGTCCGGGCGAATGCCGAGCAGTGGCAAGACATGCACCGCGTCCGAAGGCAGGCAGGCCAGCACTGACTGGTAATACTCCAGATAGCGTTGGGTGCAGCGCAAACCGGCACCCATCACCATGCGCAGGCGCCAGGCCCAGCTCTCGGTGATGCCCAGACGACGTTGCGGCGGCGCAATCAAGGCAACGCCGATCAGACGATCTTCGACGAAGAGCCCCAGGGCTGGCATGTCCTGAAGGAAGTGTTGCTTGACCAGTTCACGGATGGTCGCCCGCACTCGCTGCTCATAGCCGGGGCGTGCTGATTCGAACAGCCACTCGAAGCTGGGTTCGTGCCGATACGCCTGATACAACAGGGAGCGTGCTTCTCTGGAATAGCCGCTGTCCAGTTGACGAATTTCGGCAGGGGCATTCGTTGATTCAGGCATGTGATCCGTTCCTTTCCATGGCGACCTGGCGCGACTGGCCGGTCTGCTGGTTTCAACACTTCGAGTGACTGGCTCCCACGACAGTTCCGGCGAGTTTTACCTGCGTTTCCTACAGCGTAGCAGGCTCGCAGTCCGAGATTGTGTGTTGGCGCTGGCCGTTGGCGGCGTGCTCAGCTAGCATCGCTTTTTGTTTTGTGCCGGGACTTGCGTCTATGAAAATTGTTTCTTTCAACATCAACGGCCTGCGCGCCCGTCCGCATCAGCTGGCGGCGCTGATCGAAAAACACCAACCCGACGTCATCGGCCTGCAGGAAACCAAGGTCTCGGACGAACAGTTCCCGCAAGCGGAAATCGAAGCGCTGGGCTATCACGTTCACTTCCACGGCCAGAAAGGCCACTACGGTGTCGCCCTGCTCTCGCGCCTGCCACCGCTGAGCCTGCACAAGGGCTTTGACACCGACGATGAAGAGGCCCAGCGCCGTTTCATCTGGGGCACTTTCGCCGATCGTAACGGCGTGCCGGTGACGATCATGAACGGCTACTTCCCACAGGGCGAAAGCCGCGACCACCCCACCAAGTTCCCGGCCAAGACCAAGTTCTACGCCGACCTGCAACAGTTGCTGGAAACGCGCTTCAGCAATGATCAGCCGTTGCTGGTGATGGGTGACGTGAACATTTCCCCCGAAGACAGCGACATCGGCATCGGCCCGGACAACGCCAAACGCTGGCTGAAAACCGGCAAATGCAGCTTCCTGCCCGAAGAGCGCGAGTGGATGGCCAAGCTCAAGAATTGGGGCCTGGTGGACAGCTTCCGGCATCTGTACCCGGAAGTGATCGACCAGTTCAGCTGGTTCGATTACCGCAGCCGCGGTTTCGAAGACGAGCCCAAGCGCGGCCTGCGCATCGACCTGATCATGGCGTCCCAGGGCCTGCAACCGCGGATCAAGGCAGCCGGTGTCGATTACGAATTGCGCGGAATGGAAAAACCTTCCGATCATGCGCCGATCTGGCTGGAATTAACCTGAGCCCACCAGTTCCTGTACCCGATTGATCCGCGCACACCATAACCCGTAGCAGCCGGGCTTGCCCGCGGGGGCGTCCTTGAGATCGCTCCCGCCGGCAAGCCGTGCTGCTACGGGTTATGCGGTGCACGCCTCCGTCGCGTACAGCCGTATCCGTAGCAGTCCGGCTTGCCGGCGTCAGCGGTCTTTTCGCTGTCATATTCATGCAACGCGACTGTCTTATTCTCCGGCAACTTTTGTTTACAAGAAGATGCCGCTCATGCAGCGCACTGGTTTACTTTCCTCTCTCATCGTGGCCTCCCTGGCGGCGCTGATCCCTTTCTTCGCAAACGCTGGCGCCCTGCCCGTACCCGCTGACGGCACGCCCGCTTTGCGCATTCAAGGTTCCAACACCATTGGCGCCCAGTTGGGTCCGGCGCTGGTCATGGGGTTGCTCGGCGAACAAGGCGCACGCGCCGTCGAGCTGCAACCGGGTGCACGCGCCAATGAAAGCCGTGTCGTTGGTCAACTGCCGTCCGGTGAGAATGTCCGCATCGACATTGCCGCTCACGGCTCAAGCACAGGCTTCAGCGCGCTGAAAAACAATCATGCAGACCTCGCCGCGTCTTCACGACCCATCCGGGACAGTGAGGCCAGCGAACTCTCGGCACTGGGCGACCTGCGCAATGCCAAGGCTGAACAGGTGATCGCCATCGATGGCGTAGCGGTGATTCTCAACCCGGGCAATCCCGTCCGTGAACTGACCACCGCGCAACTGGCCGGGATGTTCAGCGGCGAGATCCACGACTGGGAACAGGTGGGCGGTACCGGTGGCCCCATCCATCTTTACGCCCGCGACCAGCAGTCAGGCACCTATGACACCTTCGCCGAACTGGTACTGGCCAAATTTGGCAAAACCTTGAGCACGCAGGCGAAACGTTTCGAATCCAGCGAAGACCTTTCCGACGAGGTCAGCCAGGACCGCCAAGGCATCGGTTTCATCGGCCTGCCCTACGTGCGCAAGGCAAAGGCCGTGGCGATCATCGACGGCGATTCCAGACCCATGCTGCCCACCGTCAGCCTGATTGCCACCGAAGATTACCCCCTGTCCCGCAGGTTGTATCTGTACCTTGCGCCCGACAGCAAACAGCGCTGGGCCAAGGCGCTGGTGCGCTTTGCCCAGAGTCCGCAGGGTCAGTCCATCGTCGCGCAGAACGGTTTCGTCGCCCAGACCGTGCAGGCGGTGAAGGTACGGCCTACCCAGGAAATGCCGGCGCAGTATCAGGAATTGACCCGCGAGGCCGAGCGCCTTTCAGTCAACTTCCGCTTCGCCCAAGGCAGCGCCACGCTGGACTCCAAGGCCCGACTGGATCTGAAGCGGGTGGTCGATTACCTCAAGACCCATGACAAGCTGAAGCAGAAAGTCACGTTGGTGGGGTTCGGCGATGCCAAGAGTGACCCGGCCCGGGCGCAGTTGCTGTCCAGGCTGCGGGCGATGGCCGTGCGCCGGGAACTGCTGAAAAGCCAGGTGATCCTGCGCGATGTGCAGGGCTTTGGGGATGAGATGCCGGTGGCAGCGAATGATGTCGATGAAGGCCGGATCAAGAATCGGCGGGTTGAGGTGTGGGTGGAGTGACCGCGCTCCTGTAGGAGTGAGCTTGCTCGCGATAGCGTTCTGTCAGCAGACAAAAGTCCGACTGACACTCCGCCATCGCGAGCAAGCTCACTCCTACAGGAATTGTGTTGGGCTTAGGAACGCATCAGCTCCTTAGGCACATATTTGCCCACTTCATACTTGCCAATCGCCGCCCGGTGCACCTCATCCGGGCCGTCCGCCAGGCGCAGGGTGCGCTGCATGGCGTACATGTAGGCCAGCGGGAAATCGCCGCTGACACCGGCACCGCCATGGATCTGGATCGCCCGGTCGATCACCCGCAGCGCGACGTTGGGCGCGACCACCTTGATCTGGGCGATTTCACTTCTGGCCACTTTGTTGCCAACGGTGTCCATCATGTACGCAGCCTTGAGCGTCAATAGGCGCGCCATGTCGATTTCCATCCGAGAATCGGCGATCTTGTCGATATTACCGCCTAACCGCGCCAATGGCTTTCCGAAGGCCGTGCGCTGGACCGAACGTTTGCACATCAATTCCAGCGCGCGCTCCGCCATGCCGATCGAGCGCATGCAGTGGTGAATCCGCCCCGGCCCCAAGCGGCCCTGGGCGATCTCGAAACCGCGACCCTCGCCCAGCAGCACGTTCTCGTAAGGCACTCGCACGTCTTCGAACAGCACCTCGGCGTGGCCATGGGGCGCGTCGTCGTAACCGAACACCGGCAACGGCCGCACGATCTTCACGCCGGGCGTGTCGACAGGCACCAGGATCATCGAATGCTGCTGGTGACGCGGGCCGTCAGGATTGCTCAGCCCCATGAAGATCAGGATCTTGCAACGCGGATCACAAGCACCGGAGGTCCACCACTTGCGGCCATTGATCACCCACTCATCGCCCTGGCGCTCGGCCCGCGCCGCCATGTTGGTGGCATCCGAGGAGGCCACGTCCGGCTCGGTCATGGCGAACGCCGAGCGGATCTCGCCACGCAGCAAAGGCTTAAGCCACTGCTGCTTTTGTGACTCGCTTGCGTAGCGCACCAGGACTTCCATGTTGCCGGTGTCCGGTGCCGAGCAGTTGAACGGCTCCGGTCCCAGCAGCGAGCGGCCCATGATCTCGGCCAAGGGGGCGTATTCCAGGTTGGTCAGCCCCGCGCCCAGTTCCGATTCCGGCAGAAACAGGTTCCACAAACCCTCGGCCTTGGCCCGTGCCTTGAGCTCTTCCATGATGGCGGTGGGCTGCCAGCGATCGCCTTCGGCCACCTGCCGCTCGAACACCGACTCGGCGGGGTACACATAGGCGTCCATGAACGCCGTGACGCGCTCGCGCAATTCCTGGACCTTGGGGGAGTAAGCGAAATCCATGGGCAGCTACCTTCTGATGAGGTGTTTCAAAACATGCCGAGGATGCTAGATCACGCCCTTCCATTTATCTAACCTATTCTCGCCGTGTATAAACATTCATCACTGATATATGATTGCCCCGTTCCTGTACGAACGTCCCAAAATAAAAATCAGCGAGAGGCGCAAAGCAATGAATCTGAGCAAGGTCGATCTCAACCTCTTTATTGTGTTTGACGCCATCTATACGGAAGCCAATCTGACCCGCGCCGGTCAGATCGTCGGCATCACCCAGCCCGCAGTGTCCAACGCCCTGGCACGGCTTCGCGAGACCTTCAACGACCCGCTGTTCGTGCGCACGGCCCAGGGCATGGTGCCTACACCCATGGCCCAGAACATCATCGGTCCGGTGCGCAATGCCCTGTCTCTGCTGCGAGTGTCAGTGCAGGAAAGCCGCATCTTCAACCCGCTGCAGGCCGTCAAGAACTACCGCATCAGCATGACCGACCTTACCGAAGCGGTGATTCTGCCAGTATTGTTTCAACGCCTACGCCGCCTGGCACCGGCGGTGACCATTGAGAGTTTTCTCTCAAGACGCCGGGAAACCACCAAGGAACTGGCAGCCGGTCGCCTGGACTTTGCCGTGGACGCGCCGCTGAACACTGACCCGCAGGTACGCCATGTCAAGCTGATGGAAGATCAGTACGTTTGCGCCATGCGCCGCGGCCACCCATTGGCGCAGAAGCAGAGCATTACCCTGGATGAGTATCTGGCTGTGGCGCACATCCACATTTCCAGCCGCCGCAGTGGCCTGGGCTATGTGGACCTGTCACTGGGCAAGATGGGCATCCAGCGCAAGATCGCCCTGCGCTCCCAGCATTACCTGATGGCGTCCCAGGTGCTGCACCAGACCGACATGGTCATGACCGTCCCCGAACGTTTTGCACGGCGCAACGACCTGCATTTCGTCTACCTGCCGGTCAATGACGTGCCCACCGTGGAAACCCACTTGTACTGGCACGAAAGCACCGACCAGGACCCCGCGAACCGCTGGATGCGCGAGCAGATCATCGAGCTGTGCCAACTGGTGACTGCTCAGGAGCGCAAACTTGAGAAAGAACTTGAAGTAGTGGTTAAATAGTTGTTTATCAGTGAGTTATAAGAAATATCTAATTTAGGTTCTAGGCTACAGTCCCGTAGCAGCATGGCTTGCTGGCAGCGGCGGTCTCAGGGGCGCTGTCGCGGGCAAGCGCGCTCCTACAGGGGCGGGTGCAAGCCCTACTCGTAGCAGTCCGGCTTGCCGGCGTCGGCGATTTTGAAAACGCCCCCGCCGGCAAGCCGTGCTGCTACGAGGGATATGGGGGTGCCTAAGCTATCGCGCACAGACTTGACGTTTACGTTAAGGTCGCCGTAGCTTACCCCCCAAGCACCCTCCTTCGAGCCCCCCTATGAGCAACCCGACCTACAGCATCTCCGACCTGGCCCGCGAGTTGGATATAACCACCCGCACCATCCGGTTCTACGAAGAACAAGGCATGCTCAGCCCCGAGCGCCGCGGCCTGGAACGCATCTATTCGGCCAAGGACAAAGTCACCCTCAAGCTCATCCTGCGGGGTAAACGCATCGGTTTTTCCCTCGCCGAATGCCGCGACCTCATCGGCCTGTACGACCCCACCGGCGACAACCAGAAACAACTGACCACGATGCTGCAGAAAATCGCCGAGCGCCGCGCGCAGCTCGATCAGCAGTTGCTGGACATCCAGCAGATGCAGCTGGAACTGGATACCGCCGAAGAACGCTGCAAAATCGCGCTTGGCAATTCGTCTATATAACAACGAGTTAAGCGATAGATCTCGAACCACTCTCACCCAAGGAGCACTGCCATGTCCCTTCCCCAAAGCGTACGTCTGGTCGAGGTAGGCCCACGAGACGGACTGCAGAATGAAGCGCAGCCCATCAGCGTCGCCGACAAGATCCGCCTGGTGGATGACCTGACAGACGCGGGGCTGAGCTACGTCGAAGCCGGCAGCTTCGTATCGCCCAAATGGGTGCCGCAAATGGCCGGATCTGCCGAAGTATTCAACGGCATCCAGCGCAAGGACGGCGTCACCTACGCCGCCCTCGCCCCCAACCTGCGGGGCTTCGAAGATGCACTGACAGCCGGCGTGCGTGAAGTCGCGGTGTTCGCAGCAGCCTCCGAGGCGTTTTCCCAACGCAATATCAATTGCTCGATCAGCGAGAGCCTCGACCGCTTCCTGCCGATCATGGAAGCAGCGCGCCTGCACGGCATCAGGGTGCGCGGTTACGTTTCATGCGTACTGGGCTGCCCGTACGAAGGCGTCGTTGCGCCCAAACAGGTGGCGGCGGTGGCGAATGAGCTGTTCGCCATGGGCTGTTACGAAGTGTCACTGGGGGACACCATCGGCACGGGCACCCCGGGCGCGACTCGCGAGCTGTTCGATGTGGTGGCCGGGCAGATTCCACGCGGGCGGCTGGCCGGGCACTTCCATGACACCTATGGCCAGGCGCTGGCGAACATCTACGCCAGCCTGCTGGAAGGCATCCAGGTGTTCGACAGCTCCGTCGCCGGGCTGGGCGGATGCCCTTATGCCAAGGGCGCCACCGGCAATGTCGCCAGTGAAGACGTGGTGTACATGCTGGAGGGCTTGGGGATCGAGACAGGAATCGACCTGAACAAACTGATAGGCGCCGGTCAACGGATCAGCCAGGTGCTGGGACGTGCCAACGGCTCCAGAGTAGCGAAGGCACGTTTGTCGGGCTGATGTGCGACAACTTGTCACAGAGTGTTACCCTGCTCGGCAGTGAGGTGCTGGAAACGGGTAACACGGAAACACACAGGTCTGATTTCGGCCGCTGGCCAAATCCCTGATTTCCCGCAAAGCCCCGATTTCCGGGAACCTGAAAAAATTGGCATGGCATCTGCTATGTCTTACGTACAACAAAAATAAAAAATTGTGACAACCCAATAAAAACAAGACGTATCGGCTCTGACATAACAAGAACAACACGGACAGAGACGCAGCTAACTGATTTTTTTGGAGTGGATCGCTTTGTGAGGCCTCTGGTCTCTCAACCGGACAGAGAACAATAAAACTGCCCCAAGGCAGCTACCGTACCGGATGAATCGCAAGATCGAAGCAGCATCAGCGCTCAAAAAAATACGTTTGCTCTTGGCCCCGAATGGGGGTCGCTCAAAAAGCAAAAAAGGTCTGGCCACCAAAAACAACAACAGGCCGCCTAAAAACAAAAAAGAGCATGCAACGATTTGGAGGGGAGCCCAGGCTCCCCTTCATGCTGTCTGGCGTTCAGAAAACTTTCCCTTACTGTCGACTCCCCCCGTAGCAGCACGGCTTGCCGGCGGGAGCGGCGTGTCAGACGGCACATGAGTCACCGATCCGCCGCCCCCGCCGGCAAGCCGTGCTGCTACGGTGCCTATCCCCGCAAACTTCTTCATTCAGGCAGCGTTGACATCGACTGCGCTCAGGTTTACGTTAACGTAAAGGTCATTCAACCCCTTTCTGACAGCCCCTCCAAAAACAACAAGGGAACGCAGTCTCATGAACTACCCCACCCTCAATTTCGGCCTCGGCGAAACCCACGACATGCTCCGCGACCAGGTTCAGGCCTTCGTCGCCGCAGAACTCGCGCCCCGTGCCGCGCAGATCGACAAGGACAATCTGTTTCCCGCCGACATGTGGCGCAAATTCGGCGAAATGGGGCTGCTGGGCATCACCGTCGGTGAAGAGTACGGCGGCGCGGGCCTGGGTTATCTGGCCCACGTAGTGGCGATGGAAGAAATCAGCCGTGGGTCGGCCTCGGTCGCCCTGTCCTATGGCGCGCACTCCAATCTGTGCGTGAACCAGATCAATCGCAATGGCAACCCGCAACAGAAGGCCCAATACCTGCCCAGGCTCATCAGCGGCGAACACATCGGCGCCTTGGCCATGAGCGAACCCAACGCCGGCTCCGACGTGGTGTCTATGAAGTTGCGCGCCGACAAGCGCGGCGACCGCTTCGTGCTCAATGGCAGCAAGACCTGGATCACCAACGGCCCCGATGCCAATACCTATGTGATCTACGCCAAGACCGACCTGGAAAAGGGTGCACACGGCATCAGCGCGTTCATCGTCGAGCGCGACTGGAAAGGGTTTTCCCGCAGCAACAAGTTCGACAAGCTCGGCATGCGTGGCTCCAACACCTGCGAGCTGTTTTTCGACGATGTGGAAGTGCCTGAAGAGAACCTGCTCGGCGCCCTCAACGGCGGGGTCAAGGTGCTGATGAGCGGCCTGGACTACGAACGTGTGGTGCTCTCCGGTGGCCCGACCGGGATCATGCAGGCCTGCATGGACGTGGTGCTGCCCTACATTCATGACCGCAAACAGTTTGGCCAGAGCATCGGCGAGTTCCAGTTGATCCAGGGCAAGGTCGCCGACATGTACACCCAGCTTAACGCCAGCCGCGCCTATCTGTACGCCGTGGCCCAGGCCTGCGAGCGCGGCGAAACCACGCGCAAGGACGCTGCGGGGGTAATCCTGTACTCCGCCGAACGCGCCACCCAGATGGCGCTGGACACCATCCAGATTCTCGGCGGCAACGGCTATATCAACGAATTCCCCGCCGGACGTCTGTTGCGTGACGCCAAGCTGTACGAAATCGGCGCGGGGACCAGTGAGATCCGTCGCATGCTGATCGGTCGCGAACTGTTCAACGAAACGAAGTGAAGCAGCTGCAAGCTGCAAGCCCTAAGCCGCAAGCAACAGCGGTCTGCGCGGGTCGCAACTTCGGATTCCAGGCCTTGGTCGGAGTAACACTCAGGTGACAATTCTAAAAACACATCTCAATCCGCGGTCTGCGGATTTCCAGGTCAACGAGCAGGCGTTGCGCAGTCAAACCGATGACCTGCACACTCTGCTTGCCCGCATCCATGAAGGCGGCGGCGCCAAGGCTCAGGAGCGCCATACTTCGCGAGGCAAACTGTTACCTCGCGAGCGCATCAACCGGCTGCTCGACCCTGGTTCGCCCTTCCTTGAGATCAGTCAATTGGCGGCCTATGAGGTCTACGGCGAAGAGGTTCCGGCTGCCGGGGTGATTGCCGGAATCGGCCGGGTCGAAGGCGTCGAATGCATGATCATCGCCAACGACGCGACGGTCAAAGGCGGCACCTATTACCCGCTGACGGTGAAAAAACACCTGCGCGCCCAGACCATCGCCCAGCAGAACCGCCTGCCGTGCATTTATCTGGTGGATTCGGGTGGCGCCAACCTGCCCCGGCAGGACGAAGTGTTTCCGGACCGCGAGCACTTCGGGCGCATCTTCTTCAATCAGGCCAACATGAGCGCCCAGGGCATCCCGCAGATTGCCGTGGTCATGGGTTCCTGTACCGCAGGCGGTGCTTATGTGCCGGCCATGGCCGACGAAGCGATCATGGTGCGCCAGCAGGCGACGATTTTTCTCGCAGGGCCTCCATTGGTGAAAGCCGCCACGGGCGAGGTGGTCAGCGCCGAGGACCTGGGTGGTGCCGACGTGCACTGCAAGATTTCCGGCGTGGCCGACCACTACGCCGACAGTGACGAACATGCACTGGAACTGGCACGGCGTAGCGTCGCCAACCTCAACTGGCGCAAGCTGGGTCAGTTGCAACTGCGCACGCCGGTCTCGCCGTTGTACGCCAGCGATGAGCTGTATGGCGTGATTTCGGCCGACCCGAAACAGCCGTTCGATGTGCGCGAAGTGATCGCACGACTGGTGGACGGCTCGGTGTTCGACGAATTCAAGGCGCTGTTCGGCACCACCCTGGTCTGCGGTTTCGCTCATTTGCACGGCTATCCGGTGGCGATCCTCGCCAATAACGGGATCCTGTTCGCCGAAGCCGCACAGAAAGGCGCGCATTTCATCGAGCTGGCCTGCCAGCGCGGCATTCCACTGATCTTCCTGCAGAACATCACCGGCTTCATGGTCGGCCAGAAATACGAAGCTGGCGGCATCGCCAAGCACGGGGCCAAGCTGGTCACCGCAGTGGCCTGCGCCAATGTGCCCAAGTTCACGGTCATCATCGGTGGCAGCTTTGGTGCCGGCAACTACGGCATGTGCGGCCGCGCCTATGACCCGCGCTTCCTGTGGATGTGGCCCAACGCCCGGATCGGCGTGATGGGCGGCGAACAGGCGGCGGGCGTACTGGCGCAGGTCAAGCGCGAACAGGCCGAACGCAGCGGCCAGCCCTTCAGCCCCGAGCAGGAGGCCGAGATCAAGCGGCCGATCCTTGAACAGTACGAGCACCAGGGCCACCCCTACTACTCCAGTGCCCGCCTATGGGATGACGGCGTGATCGACCCGGCCCAGACCCGCGACATCCTGGCGCTGGCGATCAGCGCCTCGTTGAACGCCCCCATCGAACCGACGCGCTTCGGCGTGTTCCGCATGTGACCGCAGGACTGCCCATGACTGACTTCGACACGCTGGAACTCGAACGCGACCCTCGCGGTTTCATCACCCTGTGGCTCAATCGCCCGGAAAAGAACAACGCCTTCAACGCGCAGATGATCCGCGAACTGATCATTGCACTTGACCGCATTCAAAGTGACAGCAGCCTGCGCTTCCTGCTGCTGCGCGCCCGGGGCCGTCATTTCAGCGCCGGTGCAGACCTGGCCTGGATGCAGGAATCGGCCAATCTGGACTACAACACCAACCTTGGGGACGCCAAGGAACTGGGCGAGCTGATGTACAACCTCGCCAAGCTCAAGCTGCCCTCGCTGGCGGTGGTACAGGGCGCCGCCTACGGTGGTGCGCTGGGCCTTATCAGTTGCTGCGACATGGCCATCGGCGCCAGTGACGCACAGTTCTGCCTGTCGGAGGTCAAGATTGGCCTGGCCCCGGCGGTCATCAGCCCCTTCGTCATCCAGGCCATCGGCGAGCGCCATGCGCGGCGTTACGCGCTGACGGCAGAACGTTTCGATGGCCTTCGGGCCAGGGAGATCGGCTTGCTGGCCGAGGCTTATCCGGCCGATCAGCTGGAATCCCAGGTCACGATCTGGGTCGACAACCTGCTGCTCAATAGCCCCCAGGCCATGCGCGTCAGCAAGGATTTGCTGCGCGAAGTCGGCCACGGCGAACTGTCCCCTTCCCTGCGCCGCTTCTGCGAAAACGCCATCGCCCGCATTCGCGTCAGCAGCGAGGGCCAGGAAGGCCTGCGCGCCTTTCTGCAAAAGCGCGAGCCTGCCTGGCGCATCGATAACACCAATGGAGAGCCACGTTCATGAGCGGCCCGAAGAAAGCTGTCTTGACGTCCGTGATGATCGCCAACCGCGGCGAAATCGCCTGCCGCGTTATGCGCACCGCAAAAGCCATGGGCCTGACCACGGTGGCGGTGCACAGCGCGACCGACCGCAACGCCCGGCACGTGCGCGAGGCTGACATCGCAGTGGACCTGGGCGGCAGCAAGGCGGCCGACAGCTACCTGCAGATCGACAAACTCATCGCCGCCGCCAAAAGCAGCGGCGCCCAGGGGATTCATCCCGGCTACGGCTTCCTGTCCGAAAACGCAGGCTTTGCCCGCGCAGTGGAACAGGCCGGGCTGATCTTCCTCGGCCCGCCTGCCTCGGCCATCGATGCGATGGGCAGCAAGTCGGCAGCCAAAGCCCTGATGGAGACGGCCGGCGTGCCCCTGGTGCCCGGCTATCACGGCGAGGCCCAGGACCCTGCGACCTTCCGCGAGGCGGCGGCGCGCATCGGCTACCCGGTGCTGCTCAAGGCCACGGCGGGTGGCGGCGGCAAAGGCATGAAAGTCGTGGAACGCGACGAGGACCTGGCCGACGCACTGGCATCGGCTCAGCGCGAGGCACTCTCGTCGTTTGGCGACTCGCGGATGCTGGTCGAGAAATACGTGCTCAAGCCCCGTCATGTCGAGATTCAGGTATTCGCCGACCAACATGGCAACTGCCTGTACCTCAATGAGCGCGACTGCTCCATTCAACGCCGCCATCAGAAAGTCGTCGAAGAAGCCCCCGCTCCCGGCTTGAGCCCGGAACTGCGCCAGGCCATGGGTGAGGCCGCTGTGCGGGCGGCCCAGGCCATCGGCTATGTCGGCGCCGGTACGGTGGAGTTTCTGCTGGACGCACGCGGCGAATTCTTCTTCATGGAGATGAACACCCGGCTGCAGGTCGAGCACCCCGTGACCGAAGCCATCACCCGTCTGGACCTGGTGGCCTGGCAGATTCGCGTGGCTCAGGGTGAGCCGCTGCCGATCACCCAGGAGCAGGTGCCACTGCGCGGCCACGCCATCGAGGTGCGGCTCTACGCTGAAGACCCGGCCAACGAGTTTCTGCCAGCCACCGGCCGGCTCGAGATTTATCGCGAGTCGGTTAAAGGCCCCGGGCGCCGAGTGGACAGCGGCGTCAGTGAAGGCGATGAAATTTCGCCGTTCTACGACCCGATGCTCGGCAAGCTGATCGCCTGGGGCGAAGACCGCGAACAGGCCCGCCTGCGCCTGCTGTCCATGCTGGACGAATTCGCCATTGCCGGCGTACGCACTAACCTTGCGTTTCTGCGGCGAATCATTGCGCATCCGGCCTTTGCCGAGGCCGAACTGGACACCGGATTTATCCCGCGCTACCAAAGCGAGCTTCTGCCTCCTGCCCAAGCGCTTGGCGACGAGTTCTGGCACGTGGCTGCCCAGGCCTTTCATCTCAGCAGCGCCGCAGTGGAACGCACTGATGACCTGCACTCGCCCTGGTCCACCGGGAGCGGGCTGCGCATGGGCTTGCCGAACGAGGTGGATCTGCACCTGAGTTGCGGACAGGACAGCCGCACGGTCAAGCTGCGCGCTCAGGAGACCCATGGGGTTCGCCTGAGCGGTGATCAAATCAGCATCAGACATGACGGACTGTCCCGCCAGACCACGGCAATCCGTCGCAGCGATACGCTGTACCTGCGCTGGGATGGCGAGATGCACGCCATCCACCGTTTCGACCCGATTGCCGAGGCCGACGCCAGCCATACCGAGCAAGGCGGTCTCAGTGCGCCCATGAATGGCAGCATTGTCCGGGTGTTGGTTGCGGTTGGCGAACAGGTCGAGGCAGGCACGCCTCTGGTGGTGCTCGAAGCGATGAAAATGGAGCACAGCGTTCGTGCCAATCGCACTGGCGTGGTCTCAGCGCTGTATTGCGCCGAAGGCGAGATGGTTAGCGAGGGCACTGTGTTGATTTCCATTGAGGACTGAATAACTTCAGCAGTCGGAACGGCGACCCGTTGATCCGCTCAGGGTCGCCGTGCTCATACATGGTTGCCACTTCATCAAGCCGAACTCACAATCCGCAATACTATCCCGCCTGATTAACACTCTTTACAGTCGACACGCACCTAAAAGTGTATTTAACTCCCCTGTGTCTGACGCACCCCGTCATTCATCACTTTAAAAGCGAACCTATTGTCACGACATGGAGTCAATGACATGAACACAATGGAACTACTTGCCGAACAACTTGACATCGCACCCGGTGACCTTGACGATTCAGGTCAACATGTCCCTTACCAGGAACCTGTATTCGAGCCCGTTTACACCCAAGAAGAGCTGGCACTACCTCATCCACCACTGGACTCGCTTGTTACATCCCCTGAGCAAGATGAGACGTCAACAGACGACACCGGCGCAGAGCTTGCCAGCATCGCTCCCCCCAACAATGCCCACCGAGCCAGTTGGATGGGAACCTACCGGACTGTCGCTAACTTGAAGATCGAAAACATGATCCTTCCTGGCACGCACAACTCTGGTTGCGACAAACAAGCGCCCAGCTCCCCAAGTTCGGAAACCTGCCAGGACTACTCTCCCCACGTGCAGCTGCAATACGGGATTCGCGCTCTAGACTTACGGGTTCAGTTCTATTCCGGCTATACCAAGGGAGATCCGCGACGCTTCAGCATCTTCCACATGACCAGTAATGGTCGTACTGTACAGGGAGATATCATCGGTGCAGTCAACAACTTGCATCGGGAGCATGCGAGAGAAATAGTCATACTTGATTTTCATGAATTCAAGAATTTTACTACGGCTGCGCATCAGGAACTGGGAGCCATTATCAAGGCGGCATTCGGTTCGAGACTGATTGATCCGTCTGACACAGACCTGCTGGCTCACCAACTCTGGAGCCGAAATAAAAACACTGTTATCGCGTACAAGTCGTCAGATCGTGACCGGTCATTCTGGCCCGGTGTCAATCAACGCTGGATTGGTGAAAATACCCCCAGCAATGACAAGCTGCGGGACTTTGTTCGCAATGTTGGTAACGAAACCAAACCCGCTGGAGAACTTCGCGCGGTTCAGGCAGCAAAATACTCAATGCCATTTTTTGTCCCAAAAGACATTACCAAAGAAACCATGACCTGGTTCGCGGCCGGTGATGTCAACCACCCCATCATGAAGCATTACATTATCAACACTGATTGGTCCCTGCGTAACCGCCTGGTGGACAACTGCATCTACGCCAATCAATTCAGAAAGTAATGAGCCTTGCAGCCTGTTGACCGAACAAGACGCTCTCCTTCTCAGGCTGACTAACCTCTACGTACATATAAGGGCACGCAGGGACATCCCTGCGTGCCCTTTCACTTACGCCGCTACTTCATACAACTTCGGCATAGCCACCTCCCCGCTCACCAGGCTCTGACGAAGGCGGACTGCCTGCAACGCAGCAGCCTTCATCGCGCTTTCCTTGACGTGACCATAGCCGCGAATCCGCTCAGGCAGACGCGCAAGACTCAACGCCGTATGACGATTACCCGCATTCAGATGCTGGAGAATCAGCTCGACATCACCCACGTAGCTGTCGATCAGTTCGCGCTCCTGACGCCGCTCCAGGCTACGACCAAACGGGTCGAACGCTGTGCCACGCAGGAATTTGAACCTGGCCAGCACGTCGAATGCCTTCACCATCCAGGGGCCGAAGCTGCGCTTGCGCGGTGCGCCGTTGTTCGGGTCGCGTTTGGCCAGCCACGAAGGTGCCAGATGGAACTCCAGTCGGTAGTCGCCCTCGAACTGCGCCTGCAATTGGCGAGTGAACTCGCCGTTGCTGTACAGACGTGCGACTTCGTACTCATCCTTGTAGGCCAACACCTTGAAGTAGTTGAACGCCACCGCTTCGGTCAGCGCCGGTTGCTCGCCGGGAAACAGTCGGCGTTCAGCCTCAAGCACCTTGTCGACCAACGCCAGGTAGCGTTTGCCGTAGGCCTGGTTCTGATACTCGCCAAGGATTTGCACGTTTTTCGCCAGACGCTGTTCCAGAGTCAGCTCGAGCGGTTCCTGCTGGGCAATCGCCTGAGGATTGGCAGCCTTCTGCACCGCTGGCAGATCGAATGCCGCACGACGGCCCCAGAGGAAGGCCTGCTGGTTCAGGTTGACCGCCACGCCGTTGAGCTCGATGGCCTTTTCAATCGCCTTGGACGTCAGCGGAATCAGGCCCAACTGGTAGGCGTAGCCGAGCATGAACAGGTTACTGGCGATGCTGTCGCCCATCAGCTTGGTGGCCAGATCGGTCGCCTGGACGAAGTGCGTCTTGTCTGCGCCCACCGCCTCGCGAATCGTCTGCATCATGGCTTCGGCAGGGAATTCGGCGTCCGGGTTGCGGGTAAATTCCGCAGTTGGTGTCTGTTGACTGTTCACCACAGCGTAGGATTTATCGCTGTTGAGCTTGGCAATCGCATCGGGGCCTGCAGCCACCAGCAGATCGCAGCCCAGCAGCAGATGCGCTTCACCGGCGGCGATGCGCACGGCAAACAGATCTTCCTGACGCGCCGCGATGCGGATATGGCTCACCACCGGGCCGAACTTCTGGGCAAGGCCCGCCTGGTCCAGCACGCTGCAGCCCTTGCCTTCAAGGTTTGCCGCGTAGCCGAGCATGGCGCCCACGGTCGTCACGCCAGTGCCGCCCACGCCGGGCAGCAGGATGTTGAATGGATGATCCAGCCCGGGCAGCGTCGGTTCCGGCAGCGTCGCGAAGGCCTGGTTCTGGTCAGGGCGTTGCGGTTTGCGCAGTTTGCCGCCGTGTACCGTGACAAAGCTCGGGCAGAAGCCTTCGACGCAACTGAAGTCCTTGTTGCAGGCGCTCTGGTCGATCTCGCGCTTGCGTCCTTGGGCGGTTTCCTTGGGCAGAATCGACAGGCAACCGGATTTGCTGCCGCAGTCGCCGCAGCCTTCGCAGACTGCCGGGTTGATCACCGCACGTTTGTCCAGATCGACCATGGTCCCGCGTTTGCGCCGACGGCGTTTTTCGGTGGCGCAGGTCTGGTCGTAGATGATGACCGACGCGCCTTTGAACTCGCGCAGTTCGCGCTGCACGCTATCCAGGTCGCGACGATGGTGGAAGGTGGTAATCGGCGCAAACGCCTCGCGACTCGGGTATTTGTCAGGGTCGTCCGAGACCAGTGCGATGCGTTGCACGCCTTCGTTGAACACCTGGCGGCTCAGTTGATCGACCCGCAGGATGCCGTCGATGGGCTGGCCACCGGTCATGGCCACGGCGTCGTTGTAGAGAATCTTGTAAGTGATGTTGACCTTCGACGCCACGGCCGCGCGCAGGGCCAGGTGACCCGAATGGAAATAGGTGCCGTCGCCCAGGTTCTGGAACACGTGGGGCGTTTCGGTGAAAGGCGCCTGGCCGATCCAGGTCACGCCCTCGCCGCCCATCTGGGTGAAGGTATCGGTTTCCCGGTCCATCCAGATGGTCATGTAGTGGCAACCGATGCCCGCGAGCGCACGGCTGCCTTCGGGCACCTTGGTCGAGCTGTTGTGCGGACAACCGGAGCAGAAATGCGGCGTGCGCTGGGTCTTGAACAGCGGCGCGGCCAAGGCTTTTTCCTTGTCCTGCAGGAACTGCAGACGGGCTTCGATTTTCGGGCTGCTGTAGATCGGTGCCAGGCGTTTGGCGATGACCCGGGCGATCATCGCCGGTGTCAGTTCGGCGAGGTTGGGCAACAACGAGCGGCCTTCTTCGTCGAACTCGCCAACCACCCGAGGGCGCTGATCCACCGGCCAGTTGTACAGCTGGCCCGTGAGCTGATCCTCGATCACGCTGCGTTTTTCTTCGACGACGAGGATTTCGTCCAGGCCTTCGGCGAAGTCGTGCACGGAGACCGGCTCCAGCGGCCAGCTCATGCCGACCTTGAGCACACGGATGCCGACGGAGGCGCAGAGTGTTTCGTCGATGCCGAGCTCTTCAAGGGCCTGGCGCACGTCCAGGTAGGACTTGCCGGTGGTGATGATGCCCAGACGCGGCGTGGGCGAGTCGATCACCACCTTGTTCAGATTGTTGGCCCGGGCAAAGGCGCGGGCAGCGTAGATCTTGTAGGTGTTGAGGCGCGCTTCCTGGGCCAGGGGCGGGTCGGGCCAGCGAATGTGCAGGCCGCCTTCGGGGATTTCGAAGTCTTCGGGAATTTGTGTCTGGATGCGCAGCGGATCGACTTCGACCACGGCGGAAGAGTCGACATTTTCGGCAATGGTTTTCATCGCCACCCAACATCCGCTGTAACGCGACAGTTCCCAGCCGATGATGCCGTAGTCGAGGATTTCCTGGACGTTGCTCGGGTTGAGCACCGGGATCATCGCGGCGATGAAAGCGTGTTCGCTCTGGTGGGCGATGGTCGAGGATTTGCAGCCGTGGTCATCGCCGGCGAGGATCAGCACGCCGCCATTTTCAGCGACGCCGGCCGAGTTGCCGTGCTTGAAGACGTCGCCGCAACGGTCGACGCCCGGGCCCTTGCCGTACCACAACGCAAACACGCCGTCGTATTTGCCGTGAGGAAACAGGTTGACCTGCTGGCTGCCCCACACTGCAGTCGCGGCCAGTTCTTCGTTGACCCCGGGCTGGAAATGGATGGCGTTTTCTTGCAGGTAATCCTTGGCGTCCCACAGGCTCTTGTCGAGGTTGCCCAGTGGCGAGCCGCGATAACCGGAAATGAACCCGGCGGTGTTCAGGCCGCTCGCTTCATCGCGCTGCTTCTGCAGCATCGGCAGGCGGGTCAGGGCCTGGGTTCCGGTCAGGTACAGATTGCCGGTGGCGAGCCGGTACTTATCATCCAGACGAATATCAGCCAAAGACATTCAGGCACTCCTTTGTTTTTATTAGTGCGTTTTGAATGTGGCGAGCGGTGCTGGCGCGACCTTGTGAGCCGTGCGCGAACTGCCCGGATGCCGGGACGGTTGACCCGGCATTCACAGAGCCAATACTGCCTGTGGCGCGCAGGCTTTTTCTTTCTAAATTGGCCCGTATCTGCTCAAATCCTGCATGCCTGTTTCGTTTATAGAATAAAAAAGGGTCAATTCATGCAGGTCAAACTCAGCCCCATCGATCGTAAAATCCTTCGCCTGTTGCAGCGCGACGCTGACCTGTCCGCCGCTGAAATCGCAGAGCGCGTGGAGTTGTCGCAATCGCCTTGCTGGCGGCGGATCAACCGCCTGCAGGAAGAAGGCGTGATCGAACGCAAGGTCGCCCTCCTCAACCCCGCGAAGCTGGGGCTGACCATGACGGTGTTCGTGGACGTCAAGCTGTCAGGCCACGGGCGGCGTTATCTGACGGAGTTCGAGCAGGCGATTACCGGGTTTCCCGAGGTGCTGGAGTGCTACACCATGGCCGGCGACATGGATTTCATGCTCAAGGTGGTGGTGCAGGACATCGCCAGCTACGAGCGCTTCCTGCGCGATCACCTGCTGCAGAGCCCGCACGTGCAAGAGGCGCATTCGAACATCGCGATGAGTGTGGTCAAGCGCACGACCGAGTTGCCGCTGGATTGAGCGCTTCATGGCGCAAACGGGGATTGTTCAGGGTATATCACGGGCACACGAAAAAATCTTTTCACCAGAATGCGAAAAAACATTTGACGTGCAAATGATAATGATTATTATTGAGCGCAACCAGTCGCGAGACTGGCTGGTAACCCAGAAGCCTTAGGTCGGCTTCCGGATTATCTCCTCATCAGGCTAATCACGGTTTTTGACCCGGCTTTTTGCCGGGTCTTTTTTTTCGTGCCCTTCAAGGGTCTGGGTTCGGTCTGTTGCTGCGTCTTCAGGCTAATGAAGAGGGTTGGCTGGCATCTGCGGCCTGCTCGATGGCGCGCATGATAGCAAAAGAAAAATGAGCACTGAACCGTCCGCACGGTCAAAAACGACATATTTGGTAAAAAAGTCGAAAAAAGCGACATTGCTTACTTGAGAATGAATCTCATAAGCACTAACATCGATGCGCGTCACGGACGATGCCCCCACTCCTCCCTGCGGATGAACCACGGATGACAAGCGAGTGAAATGCCATGACTAATCCACTCACCCCTGCTCTTTCCTTGCCGACGCGCCAATCGGGCGTGCCTGTCAGCCCTGAAACCGAACTTTATCGTCGCCGCATCCAGAAACTGCCGCGCAAGACCCGACAGGTCTTCCTGTTGAGCCGTCTGGACCAGATGCCCTACGCCGACATCGCCCAGCTCATGGAAACCGATGTCGAATCCGTCGAGCGCTGCATGGTCCGCTTGCTCGATCAATGCGCTGACGAATCGGCAGATGCCGAGGCCGCCCGCCTGCAAGCCCGCCGCTGGTACGTGCATCTGCAAAGCCCGCTGGCCACCGCCAGCCAGCGTATCGAGTTTCGTCACTGGGTCGATGCCGACAGCCGTCATCTGAGTGCATTCCAGGATACCGAGCGCCTGTGGTGCAAGCTCCAGGCCCCTGCCACTGCCCTCGGTGCCAACGGCTGGCACCGACGCAAACGCCGGGGCTATATCGCCTGGATGGTGCTGACGGCGTTCCTTTGCAGCCTGTTGGTGACCGCAGAAGCCTTCACCTGAACGTGACTCATTGACTTAATAATCTGTCGCGGCGCGACACCCTGATCCGTGTAAAGTACCCGTCATATAACAGCCCAGCGTGGTCGTCCGGCCTCCCCGTGACCGCCACCCGATGGGCGTTGAGTTGGCATTAACGTACTCAGGATCTTCCCGTGATTCAGACCCCGCTTTCCGTGACCTGTGATTTTGACAGTGGCAACGTCGTGGTGCTCGACACCAGCAACCCACAAAACGTCCAACTGGCCATTCGCCCCGACACGCGCAGCGCGCATTTCCAGTGGTTCCACTTCAAAGTCGATGGCATGCAGGTCGGCCAGCCTCACGGGTTCAGCCTGACCAACGCCAGCGAGTCCAGCTACAACCGTGCCTGGACCGGCTACAACGCCGCCGCGTCCTATGACCAGAAAACCTGGTTCCGGGTGCCCAGCACGTTCGACGGCAAGGCCCTCAATTTCGCCCTTTCTCCCGAACAGCCGCAGATCTGGTTCGCCTATTTCGAACCCTACAGCCGCGAGCGTCATGACTGGCTGATCGACCAGGCGCTGAACAAGGCCGGCACTCAACTGCTCGCCGCCGGCAAGAGCATCGAAGGCCGTGACATCCCCCTGTTGCGCAAGGGCGATGGCGCCGAAGGCAAGCGCAAGATCTGGATCATTGCCCAGCAGCATCCCGGCGAGCACATGGCCGAATGGTTCATGGAAGGCGTGATCGAGCGCCTGCAGGAAGATGACGAGCAATTGCAGGCGTTGCTGGCGTCCGCCGACCTGTACCTGGTGCCGCACATGAACCCGGACGGCTCCTTCCATGGCCACCTGCGCACCAATGCCCAGGGCAAGGACCTGAATCGCGCCTGGCAGGATTCGACCCCGGAAGTGAGCCCGGAGGTGTTTTTCGTCAAGGAGCAGATGAAAAAGTACGGCGTTGACATGTTTCTCGACGTACATGGCGACGAGGAAATTCCCTACGTGTTCACCGCTGCGTGCGAAGGCAATCCGGGGTACACCGACAAGCAGCGTGAACTGGAAGCCGATTTCCGCGCACGCCTGAGTGGCCGCACCCGGGATTTCCAGACCCGTTACGGCTACCCACGGGCCGAACCGGGCCAGGCCAACATGAACCTGGCCTGCAACAGTGTCGGCGAGCGCTACAAGTGCCTGGCCCTGACCCTGGAAATGCCGTTCAAGGACAACGACGACGCCCCGGACGTGCTGACCGGCTGGTCGGGCAAGCGTTCCAAACAGTTGGCCAAGGACGTGCTGACGACCCTGAGCGAGATGGTATCGGTCCTGCGCTGA